>NZ_CP109583.1:5867500-7305000 GCF_036250755.1 Streptomyces uncialis
AAAGCATGATCTCCGGGCGGGGTCGGGTCGGGCGCGCTGTTGGGTGTCTGAGGGCACGGCCGTACTGGCTTGTGTCTTCGGTTGCCGGCCCCGGTGAAAGTCTGCTTCGGCGGGCTGTGACGGGTGGTTGGTCGTTGTTTGAGAACTGCACAGTGGACGCGAGCATCTGTGGCCAAGTTTTTAAGGGCGCACGGTGGATGCCTTGGTACCAGGAACCGATGAAGGACGTGGGAGGCCACGATAGTCCCCGGGGAGCCGTCAACCAGGCTTTGATCCGGGGGTTTCCGAATGGGGAAACCCGGCAGTCGTCATGGGCTGTCACCCATGCCTGAACACATAGGGCATGTGGAGGGAACGCGGGGAAGTGAAACATCTCAGTACCCGCAGGAAGAGAAAACAACCGTGATTCCGGGAGTAGTGGCGAGCGAAACCGGATGAGGCTAAACCCTGTATGTGTGAGACCCGGCAGGGGTTGCATGCAGGGGGTTGTGGGATCTCTTTGGATCGGTCTGCCGGCCGGTCGGCGAGTTATAAACCGTTGGTGTAGGCGAAGGGCATGCGAAAGGCCCGGCGTAGAGGGTAAGACCCCCGTAGCTGAAACGTCAACGGCTCGTTGGAAGAGACACCCAAGTAGCACGGGGCCCGAGAAATCCCGTGTGAATCTGGCGGGACCACCCGCTAAGCCTAAATATTCCCTGGTGACCGATAGCGGATAGTACCGTGAGGGAATGGTGAAAAGTACCCCGGGAGGGGAGTGAAATAGTACCTGAAACCGTGTGCCTACAAGCCGTGGGAGCGTCGCATGCAAGCTTGCTTGCATGTCGTGACTGCGTGCCTTTTGAAGAATGAGCCTGCGAGTTTGCGGTGTGTTGCGAGGTTAACCCGTGTGGGGAAGCCGTAGCGAAAGCGAGTCCGAACAGGGCGATATAGTAGCGCGCTCAAGACCCGAAGCGGAGTGATCTAGCCATGGGCAGGTTGAAGCGGCTGTAAGAGGTCGTGGAGGACCGAACCCACCAGGGTTGAAAACCTGGGGGATGACCTGTGGTTAGGGGTGAAAGGCCAATCAAACTCCGTGATAGCTGGTTCTCCCCGAAATGCATTTAGGTGCAGCGTCGTGTGTTTCTTGCCGGAGGTAGAGCACTGGATAGGCGATGGGCCCTACCGGGTTACTGACCTTAGCCAAACTCCGAATGCCGGTAAGTGAGAGCGCGGCAGTGAGACTGTGGGGGATAAGCTCCATGGTCGAGAGGGAAACAGCCCAGAGCATCGACTAAGGCCCCTAAGCGTACGCTAAGTGGGAAAGGATGTGGAGTCGCACAGACAACCAGGAGGTTGGCTTAGAAGCAGCCACCCTTGAAAGAGTGCGTAATAGCTCACTGGTCTAGTGATTCCGCGCCGACAATGTAGCGGGGCTCAAGCGTACCGCCGAAGTCGTGTCATTGCAGCATGAGGGCCAACGCCCGCTGTGATGGGTAGGGGAGCGTCGTGTGCCGGGTGAAGCCGCGCCGTAAGGCAGTGGTGGACGGTTCACGAGTGAGAATGCAGGCATGAGTAGCGATACACACGTGGGAAACGTGTGCGCCGATTGACTAAGGGTTCCTGGGTCAAGCTGATCTGCCCAGGGTAAGTCGGGACCTAAGGCGAGGCCGACAGGCGTAGTCGATGGATAACCGGTTGATATTCCGGTACCCGCTGTGAAGCGTCAAACATCGAATCAGGCGATGCTAAGCCCGTGAAGCCGTTCCGGACCCTTCGGGGAAAGGAAAGTGGTGGAGCCGGTGACCCGGACTTGTAGTAGGTGAGTGATGGGGTGACGCAGGAAGGTAGTCCATCCCGGGCGGTGGTTGTCCCGGGGTAAGGGTGTAGGCCGAGTGGCAGGTAAATCCGCCGCTCATCAAGGCTGAGACCTGATGCCGAGCCGATTGTGGTGAAGTGGATGATCCTATGCTGTCGAGAAAAGCCTCTAGCGAGTTTCATGGCGGCCCGTACCCTAAACCGACTCAGGTGGTCAGGTAGAGAATACCGAGGCGTTCGGGTGAACTATGGTTAAGGAACTCGGCAAAATGCCCCCGTAACTTCGGGAGAAGGGGGGCCATTTCTGGTGATAGCACTTGCTGCTTGAGCTGGGGGTGGCCGCAGAGACCAGCGAGAAGCGACTGTTTACTAAAAACACAGGTCCGTGCGAAGCCGTAAGGCGATGTATACGGACTGACGCCTGCCCGGTGCTGGAACGTTAAGGGGACCGGTTAGCTCACTTTCGGGTGGGCGAGGCTGAGAACTTAAGCGCCAGTAAACGGCGGTGGTAACTATAACCATCCTAAGGTAGCGAAATTCCTTGTCGGGTAAGTTCCGACCTGCACGAATGGCGTAACGACTTCTCGACTGTCTCAACCATAGGCCCGGTGAAATTGCACTACGAGTAAAGATGCTCGTTTCGCGCAGCAGGACGGAAAGACCCCGGGACCTTTACTATAGTTTGATATTGGTGTTCGGTTCGGCTTGTGTAGGATAGGTGGGAGACTTTGAAGCGGCCACGCCAGTGGTTGTGGAGTCGCTGTTGAAATACCACTCTGGTCGTGCTGGATGTCTAACCTGGGTCCGTGATCCGGATCAGGGACAGTGTCTGATGGGTAGTTTAACTGGGGCGGTTGCCTCCTAAAGAGTAACGGAGGCGCCCAAAGGTTCCCTCAGCCTGGTTGGTAATCAGGTGTTGAGTGTAAGTGCACAAGGGAGCTTGACTGTGAGACCGACGGGTCGAGCAGGGACGAAAGTCGGGACTAGTGATCCGGCGGTGGCTTGTGGAAGCGCCGTCGCTCAACGGATAAAAGGTACCCCGGGGATAACAGGCTGATCTTCCCCAAGAGTCCATATCGACGGGATGGTTTGGCACCTCGATGTCGGCTCGTCGCATCCTGGGGCTGGAGTCGGTCCCAAGGGTTGGGCTGTTCGCCCATTAAAGCGGTACGCGAGCTGGGTTTAGAACGTCGTGAGACAGTTCGGTCCCTATCCGCTGCGCGCGCAGGAGTCTTGAGAAGGGCTGTCCCTAGTACGAGAGGACCGGGACGGACGAACCTCTGGTGTGCCAGTTGTCCTGCCAAGGGCATGGCTGGTTGGCTACGTTCGGGAGGGATAACCGCTGAAAGCATCTAAGCGGGAAGCCTGCTTCGAGATGAGGACTCCCACCCACTTGATGGGGTAAGGCTCCCAGTAGACGACTGGGTTGATAGGCCAGATATGGAAGCCGGGTGACCGGTGGAGTTGACTGGTACTAATAGGCCGAGGGCTTGTCCTCAGTTGCTCGCGTCCACTGTGTTGGTTCTGAAACCACGAACAACCAACACCCCCCTGCCCCGACCCAAATATTGGGTTGTGTGGGCCGGCGGGGGTGTGCGGGGTGTGTTTCGTAGTGTTTCGGTGGTCATAGCGTGAGGGAAACGCCCGGTTACATTCCGAACCCGGAAGCTAAGCCTTACAGCGCCGATGGTACTGCAGGGGGGACCCTGTGGGAGAGTAGGACACCGCCGAACTAACTTTATATGAAGGCTGTGGTCTTCAAGAGAACTTGTTTCTCTTGAAGACCACGGCCTTCTTTGCGTTCCCGGGTAATTCTTCGCTTTCGGACCCGTTGCGTTCTGCTTTCCGAATGTTCTGGTCTTCTCTTGTCGGCCCGGTGCTACCGGGCCGACAAGACTTGTCAGAGGCGTCCTGCTGCTTTGAGGGCGAGGTAGGCGTCCGCCAGGGCCGGGGGAAGGGCTGCCGGGGTCGCGTCCACGACGGTGACCCCGTGGCGGCGGAGTTGTTCCGCCGTGCGGTGGCGTTCGGCCTGGGCCCGGGCCGCCGCGGCGGCTTCGTAGACCGCGTCCGGGGTGCCACGGGACTTCGACATGGTCTCGATATGAGGGTCCGCCACCGCGGCGACGAGGACCGTGTGGCGCCGGGTGAGCTGGGGGAGGAGCGGGAGCAGGCCTTCTTCGACGGGGGCCGCGTCCAGGCCGGTCAGCAGCACGATCAGGGAACGGCGGGGCGCTGAACGGAGCGCTGTCGCCGTCAGTCCCCGGGCGTCCGTTTCGAGGAGTTCCGGTTCCAGGGGGGCCATCGCGTTGACGAAGGCGGGCAGCAGCTGGCCGGCGGTGCGGCCCTGGACCAGGGCGCGTACCCGGCGGTCGTAGGCGAGCAGGTCGACGCGGTCCCCGGCGCGGGACGCGAGGGCGGCCAGGAGCAGGGCCGCGTCCATCGCGGCGTCCAGCCGGGGGGCGTCACCGACCCGGCCGGCGGAGGTCCGTCCGGTGTCGAGGACGAGCAGGATGTGGCGGTCGCGTTCCGGGCGCCAGGTGCGGACGGCGACGGCGGACCGGCGGGCGGTGGCGCGCCAGTCGATGGAACGGGTGTCGTCGCCGGGGACGTACTCGCGGAGGCTGTCGAACTCGGTGCCCTCACCGCGGGTCAGGACGCTGGTGCGGCCGTCGAGTTCACGCAGCCGGGCCAGTTTCGACGGCAGGTGCTTGCGGCTGTGGAACGGGGGCAGGACGCGTACCGTCCACGGCACCTGGTGGGTGCCCTGGCGGGCGAACAGACCGAGGGGGCCGTAGGAGCGGATGGTGACGCGGTCGGCCTGCCGGTCGCCGCGGCGGGTGGGAAGCAGCCGGGTGGTGACGCGGCGGCGTTCGCCGGGCGGGATCGTGAGCCGGTGGCGGGACGCCTCGATCTCGGTGCCGGGTGTCCACGCGCTGGGCGGCCAGGCGTCGCGCAGCCGGGCGCGCAGCGGGCGGCCCGTGGGGTTGGTGACGGTGAGGGTGACGTCCGCGGGGTCGCCGAGGCGGACCGAGGTGTCTCCGGAGCGCGTCAGACGCAGTCGGCGTACGGGGGCGGCGAGGGCGAAGTCGCAGGCGCAGGCCAGGGCCAGCGGGGCGTTGACGGCGAGGATGCCCGTCAGCCCGGGTTCCCACAGGCCGACGGGCAGGGTGCCGAGGGCCGCGAGGAGCGCGGCGCGTCCGGTGAGTGCCATGGGTCCTCGGCTCAGCGGGGTACGGGGACGTGGGCGAGGATCGCGGTGATGACGGAGTCGGCGGTGACGCCTTCCATCTCGGCCTCGGGGCGGAGCTGGACGCGGTGCCGCAGGGTGGGCAGGGCCAGGGCCTTCACATCGTCCGGGGTGACGTAGTCGCGGCCGGTGAGCCAGGCCCACGCGCGGGCGGTCGACAGCAGTGCGGTGGCGCCGCGCGGGGAGACCCCGAGGGAGAAGGACGGCGAGTCGCGGGTGGCGCGGCAGATGTCGACGACGTAGCCGGTGATCTCCGGGGAGACGGAGGTCTTGGCGACGGCGGCGCGCGCGGCCTCCAGGTCGGCGGGTCCGGCGACGGGGCGTACTCCGGCGGCGCGCAGATCTCGGGGGTCGAAGCCGTCGGCGTGGCGGCGCAGGACGTCGATCTCGTCCTCGCGGTCCGGCAGAGGGACCGTCAGCTTCAGCAGGAACCGGTCCAGTTGGGCCTCGGGCAGCGGGTAGGTGCCTTCGTACTCGACGGGGTTCTGGGTGGCGGCGACGAGGAACGGTTCCGGGAGCTTGCGGGGGGTGCCGTCGACGGTGACCTGGCGTTCCTCCATCGCTTCGAGGAGGGACGACTGGGTCTTGGGCGGGGTGCGGTTGATCTCGTCGGCGAGGAGGAGATTGGTGAAGACGGGGCCCGGCTGGAAGGAGAACTCGGCGGTGCGGGCGTCGTACACGAGGGAGCCGGTGATGTCGCCGGGCATCAGGTCGGGGGTGAACTGGACGCGTTTGGTGTCGAGTTCGAGGGAGGCGGCGAGGGCGCGCACCAGCAGGGTCTTGGCGACACCGGGGACGCCTTCGAGCAGGACGTGACCGCGGCAGAGCAGGGCCACCACGAGGCCGGTGACGGCGGGGTCCTGACCGACCACGGCCTTCGCGATCTCGGCGCGCAGGGCCTCCAGGGAGGCGCGTGAGGCGTGCGCGTCCCCGGGGGCACCGGCAGTGTCAGTGGTCGGGTCCGTCATGAAGTGCGTACCTCTCTTTCGAGGGTGTCGAGTTGGTCGGCGAGGGCGGTCAGGGCCGCGTCGTCGCCCGGTGGCGGTCCGAAGAGGAGGGTCGGCAGACCGCCGCCGTGCTCCGGGGTGCGGAGCCGGGCGGCGAGCGCGGGCAGCAGCGCCTCGGGTGCGTGCGCTTGCGTGGGGGAGACACCGACGAGGGGGGCGAGCCGGGTGCGGGTGGCGGTGCGGAGAGCGTCGGCGGCGCGGTCGCGCGCGTTCGCCTTGCGGTAGAGGCGGGCGCGGCCTTCGGCGGTCTCGGAGGCGCGGATGGCGACGGGGAGACGTTCGGGGACCAGGGGGCCCAGTCGGCGTGCCCGCCACAGGGCGGTGAGGACGAAGGCGATGCCGAGTTGCAGGGTGGCCCAGAGCCAGCCGGAGGGGATCAGGTCGGTGAACTCGCGGTCGGCGCCGTCGAGGGCGTCGTCGGACAGCGAGGGGAGGTACCAGACCAGCTGCGGTCGGGAGCCGAGGAGTTGCAGGGCGAGGGAGGCGTTGCCGTGCTCGTCGAGGCGGTCGTTGTACAGGGGGCCGGGGGAGCCGATCACGACGGTGTCGCCGTTCGCGGCGGTCGCTGTCGCGTCGGGGCCGGCCGGGACGCGGACGAGGGTGGGCAGTCCGCCGCTCGGGTAGCAGCTCTCCGCGCGCGGCGCGCTCACGTGGTAGCGGTAGCCGCCGGTGTCGGCGTCGCCCGCGCGGTTCGCGGCGGGCAGGGCGCAGTCGGGGCCGAGGGTGCGTTCCGCGCTGGGTGCCTGGTCGGCGGTGACTCCGGGGACGAGCCGGTCGGACGCGGGCCCGGGGGCGACGAGGACGGTCCGGCCGCCGGACTCGGCGGTGGCCGTGCGCAGCCGTGTCCACTGGCCGTCGGTGAGCAGGTCGGGGGCGGCGACGAGGAGGGTGGTGCCGGGGCCGGCCGCGGCCGCCGCCTCCTCGGTGGTGGTGACGACGCGGGTGTCGACGCCGCGGTCGGCGAGGAGTTCGCTGACGGCGCGGCTGCCGAGGGGTTCGGCGGAGCGCGGGTCGAGACGGCCGCGTTCGGCGCCGGAGCGTACGGCGGCGATGGCGACGGCGCCGACGAGGACGATCACCAGGGCGATCAGCGGTCCGCGCGCGCGGGTCCACACCTGACGGGCGGTCGGCGAGGCCGAGGTGGACGGGAGGAGGGGCGCGTGGGTCATTCGGCGTCCCCTCGGGTGCGGTCGGGTGCCTGTGCGGGACCGGGGGTGTCGGCGGTTCCCGTGCCGGTGCCGGTGCCGGTGCCGGTGCCGGAGCCGGAGCCGGAGCCGGAGCGCTGGCTGGTGCCTGTGCCTGTGCCTGTGCTGGTGCTGGTCGCGGTCGTGGTGCGGGTGGTCGTGTCGCCGGTCGGGTGGGGGTCGCTGTGGGGGGCGGGTGCGGTGAGGACCGGTTTGGCGCGCTGGAGGTCGTGGTCGAGGGCGGTGACCCGCTGGTATGTGTCGCGGTCTGCGGTGCGCCCGCCGTATGTGACGTCGTCGAAGGCGTACGCGGCGGCCCGCAGCCGGTCGGCGTGGCCGGGCAGGGGGCGGCCCGCCTCGGCGGCGGCCTCGTCGGCGGTGCGGCCGGGGCGGGCGTCGAGCAGGGCGCGTTCCTCCAGGGCGCGGACGAGGGCCCGTACGCGTTCCTGGAGGGCCGGGGTCCAGTGGCCCTGGGCGGCGTGGGTGTCGGCGGTGGCCCGGTGTTCGGCGGCGCTGCGCGGCAGGTCGCCGAAGAGGGGCGCGGAGCCGCGCGGTGTACGGGTCGGGCTGCCCAGGCGCCACCACAGCGCGCCGATCAGGGCGGCCGCCGCGAGGACGATCACCGTCAGTCCGACGACGCCGCCGGGTGACGCGCCGGAGGCGGCGGAGAAGACGTCGTCCACCCATCCCAGGAACGCGTCGAGCGCGCGCTGGAACAGGCCCGGGTCGTTCTCGTGGTACATCGGCCGGGACAGCTCGCGTTCGGCGGCCTCCCGCGCGGGGTCACGGGGGATCGTGAGCGGTGGCGCGTCGTCACCGGCGGCTGCGCCGGCCGGCGCACCCGCGATCGCGCCCGCCGCCGTGGCGGGCGCGCCCCCCGCGGCACCCACCCGGTCAGCTCCCCGGTACGGGACCGGGGGTGCCGGTGCCCTGGCCGGGGACCCCGGCGGCGCGTGCCAGGTCGAGGTCGAGGGCCTCGCGGCGGATGCGCTGGTCGATGTACAGGAGCACGGTGACGCCCGCGGTGACCGGGAGCGTCAGCATCGACGCGATGACGGAGCCGACACCGCTGATGACGAGGAACGTCCAGCCGACGCCGCTCGTGCCGGTGAGGAAGCCGGACGGGCCGTCCCCGGCGGCGACGCTCGCGATCATGCTGAAGGGGATCACGATGATCGACGCGAGGATGTTGGCGATCACCGCGGCGAGCAGGCCGATGCCGAAGATCCGCCACCAGGCGCCCCGGACCAGCTTCAGGGACCGGCTCATGGCCTTGCCTATGCCCTGCTTCTCCAGCATCAGCGCGGGCGAGGCCAGCGACAGCCGGACGACGAGCCACACCGCGACGCAGAGTCCCGCGATCGCGCCGATCGCGAGCAGTCCGGGGGCGCCGTCGCTGTCCCCGGCCAGCAGGCCGGGGACGAGGCTGATGCCGACGATCCCGCCGGAGATCAGCGCTATCAGCGCCGTCAGACCGAACAGCTTCGGGAGCTGGGCGCGGGCGTCGGCCCATGCCTGGGCGGTCGACACGGGCTTGCCGAGGACCGCGCGGCTGGTGACCGTCGTCAGCAGGGCTGTCGCGACGATCGTGCCGAGCAGGGTGATCGCGAGGATCACGCCCGTGACGAGCAGGGAGTTGCCGAGGGCGTCACCGAGTTCGTCGAGCGAGGCGCCCGGGTCGTTCAGGGCGGTGGTGTCGATGTCGGTGAGGACGAGGCCCTGGAGCAGCACGGTCATGATCTGGGTGACGACGGCGACGGCCAGGGAGATCCCGAGGACCGTGCGCCAGTGGGCGCGCATCGTGGACACGGCGCCGTCGAGGATCTCGCCGACGCCGAGCGGGCGCAGCGGGATCACCCCGGGCTTGGCGGCCTGCGGCCTGCCCTGCCAGGCACCCCAGCCCGGTCCGCCGGGGCCCTGGGGACCCCAGCCCGGACCGCCCGGCGCCTGACCCCAGCCGGGGCCCGGGGCCTGACCGCCCCAGCCGGGGGGCGGGGCCTGCGGGGTACGGGCCGGTGGCGGGCCCGCGGGGGCGGACCAGTCGTCGGCGGGGGGCTGCTCCTTCGACCACTTCGAGGTGGGGCCGGGGGCGTCCGTCGGGCCGTCCGCGGGCTCGGCGGGGCGGGGTACGCCCTGACCGTCGCCGTCGGAGGGGGCGGACCGTCCGGGCGAGGCCCAGCCCGGAGTGTCGTTCATCGTGGCTCCTTCTCGGTGCCGGTCCGCGGTCGCGGCGGCGCTACGGCAGCCATCGTGCCACGACGGGTCGCCGGACGGACCGGGTGGACCGGACGCTCCGTCACCGGCGGGCCTTCATTTGTCGCACCGGTCCGGGGCAGACTGGACGAATGGCTGATCAGTACGGGCGTCCAGGTGACGGAGCGCGGCGCGGGCGGACTCCCGCGATCCGTTGGGACGAACCTCCCGAAGGCCCTGTACTGGTGCTTCTCGACCAGACGCGGCTCCCGGCGGAGGAGGCGGAGCTGGTGTGCGCGGACGCCGCGTCGCTGGTGGAGGCGATCTTGACGCTCGCCGTCCGGGGAGCGCCGCTGCTCGGCCTGGCGGGCGCGTACGGGGTGGCGCTGGCCGCGGCCCGTGGCGCCGACGTGGACGAGGCGGCCGACGCGCTCGCCGCGGCCCGCCCCACCGCCGTCAACCTCGCGCGCGGGGTCCGGCTGGCCCAGGCGGCCTACCGCGCGGCGCTCAGCGGCGGCACGACGGCCACCGGCGGTACCGGTGGCCCAGGTGCGCCCGGGGCCTCCCCCGTGGGCGCAGGGGACCGCGCAGGGGCCGCGCGGGCCGCGCTGGCGGCGGCGCGTGCCCTGCACGCGCGGGACGCCGACGCCAGCGCGGCGATGGCCCGGCACGGCCTCGCCCTCCTCGACGAGCTGCTGCCCGGCGGCCGGCACCGGGTCCTCACCCACTGCAACACCGGGGCGCTCGTGTCCGGCGGGGAGGGCACCGCCTTCGCGGTGGCGCTCGCCGCCCACCGGGAAGGACGGCTGCGGCGGCTGTGGGTGGACGAGACCCGTCCCCTGTGGCAGGGTGCGCGGCTCACGGCCTACGAGGCGGCCCGGCACGGCATGCCGTACACACTGCTCACGGACAGCGCCGCGGGATCCCTGTTCGCGGCGGGAGAGGTGGACGCGGTACTGATAGGGGCCGACCGGATCGCCGCCGACGGTTCGGTGGCCAACAAGGTGGGGAGCTATCCGCTCGCCGTGCTCGCGCGGTACCACCATGTGCCGTTCGTCGTGGTCGCCCCGGTGACCACCATCGACCTCGACACGCCCAGCGGGGCGTCCATCGAGGTGGAGCAGCGGTCCGGACGCGAGGTGACGGAGGTCCGGATGCCGCACACCGCGGCGGGAGCGGGAGGCGGGGTTCCGGTGGCACCCCTGGGAACCCAGGCGTACAACCCCGCGTTCGACGTGACGCCACCGGAACTGGTGACCGCCGTCGTCACCGAAATGGGCGCCGTTTCGCCCGTGACAGCCCCGGCGATCGCCGGGCTGTGTGCCAGGTCACGCCAGGTAACGATTAGCTAATGGGATGATGTCGTTTATGAAGGGACGAGTCCTTGTCGTCGACGACGACACGGCACTGGCCGAGATGCTCGGCATCGTGCTGCGTGGTGAAGGTTTTGAACCGTCGTTCGTCGCGGACGGCGACAAGGCGCTGGCCGCCTTCCGGGAGAGCAAGCCCGATCTGGTGCTTCTCGACCTGATGCTGCCGGGCCGCGACGGTATCGAGGTGTGCCGTCTGATCAGGGCGGAGTCCGGGGTACCGATCGTCATGCTTACGGCGAAGAGCGACACGGTCGACGTGGTCGTGGGCCTGGAGTCCGGCGCCGACGACTACATCGTCAAGCCGTTCAAGCCGAAGGAACTGGTCGCACGGATCAGGGCCCGGCTCCGGCGCTCCGAGGAGCCCGCGCCCGAGCAGCTCGCGATCGGTGACCTCGTCATCGACGTCGCCGGCCACTCGGTGAAACGGGACGGTCAGTCCATCGCGCTGACCCCCCTGGAGTTCGACCTGCTGGTCGCGCTCGCCCGCAAACCGTGGCAGGTGTTCACCCGCGAGGTCCTGCTGGAGCAGGTCTGGGGCTACCGGCACGCCGCCGACACCCGGCTCGTCAACGTCCACGTCCAGCGGCTGCGCTCCAAGGTCGAGAAGGACCCCGAGCGCCCGGAGATCGTGGTGACCGTGCGGGGCGTCGGATACAAGGCCGGACCGAGCTGACATGCCCGGGGACGACAGTGCCGTCTCGGCCACGGCACCCGGGACTCCGGGCGCGGGGGCGGGGCGGCCTGTCGGCCGGAGCGCGGTACGGCGGCGCGTGCGGCGCCTCATCGACGGCGGACTGCTGCTCCAGGGCGGTGTGCAGGGCAGCCCCGTGCTGCGGCTGTTCGCCCGCTGGGTGCGCCGCCCGCTGCTGCCCGCCGTACGCCTGTGGCGACGCAACATCCAGCTCAAGGTCGTCGCGACGACCCTGCTGATGTCGCTCGGTGTCGTCCTGCTGCTCGGATTCGTCGTCATCGGACAGGTCCGCAACGGCCTCCTCGACGCCAAGGTCACGGGCGCCGAGAGCCAGGCCACCGGCGGCTTCCAGGTCGCCGACACCCTCGCCAGGTCCGCCGGCGAGAGTACCTCCGACGGCAACGCCCGCGACGGACTGCCCCGGCAGAACTCCGCGATCTGGCTCAACGACCTCGTCCAGCAGATGTCCGCCAGTGGCCAGGGCGCCTTCCACGTCGTCACCCTGAACCCACCCGGCGAGGGCGGCAACGTCAGCGCCCGCGCCCCCCGCGGCTCCGGCAACGTCGACGCGCCCGCCAGCATCCCCCTGACCCTGCGCGAAGGCGTCGACGACAACACGGGCCCCTCCCGCAGCTACACCCGCATCATCTACAGCGACGGCCGCCCCTCCCAGCCCGGCCTCGCCATCGGCACACAGCTCAGCACCCCCCAGAGCGACCGGTACGAGCTGTACTACCTCTTCCCGCTGGCCCAGGAGGAGAAGTCCCTCAGCATCGTCAAGACCACCCTCGCCACCGCCGGACTGTTCGTCGTCGTCCTCCTCGGCGCCATCGCCTGGCTCGTCGTACGCCAGGTCGTCACCCCCGTACGGATGGCCGCGGGCATCGCCGAACGCCTCTCCGCCGGCCGCCTCCAGGAACGGATGAAGGTCACCGGCGAGGACGACATCGCGCGCCTCGGCGAAGCCTTCAACAAGATGGCGCAGAACCTCCAGCTGAAGATCCAGCAGCTGGAGGCGCTGTCCCGGATGCAGCGCCGGTTCGTCTCCGACGTCTCCCACGAACTGCGCACCCCCCTCACCACCGTGCGTATGGCGGCCGACGTCATCCACGAGGCACGCGTGGACTTCGACCCCGTCACCGCGCGCTCCGCCGAACTCCTCGCCGACCAGCTCGACCGCTTCGAGTCGCTGCTCGCCGACCTGCTGGAGATCAGCAGGTTCGACGCGGGCGCCGCCGCGCTGGAGGCCGAACCGATAGACCTGCGCGAGGTCGTCCGCCGGGTCGTCGGCGGCGCGGAACCCCTCGCGGAACGCAAGGGCACCCGGATACGCGTCGTCGGGGACGAGCAGCCCGTCATCGCGGAGGCCGACACCCGCCGCGTCGAACGGGTCCTGCGCAACCTCGTCGTCAACGCCGTCGAACACGGCGAGGGCCGGGACGTCGTCGTCCGGCTCGCCACGGCCGGTGGCGCCGTCGCCGTCGCCGTCCGCGACTACGGCGTCGGACTCAAGCCCGGCGAGGCCACCCGCGTCTTCAGCCGCTTCTGGCGCGCCGACCCCGCCCGCGCGCGCACCACCGGCGGCACCGGCCTCGGACTGTCGATCGCCCTGGAGGACGCGCGGCTGCACGGCGGCTGGCTCCAGGCATGGGGCGAACCCGGCGGCGGCTCACAGTTCCGCCTCACCCTCCCGCGCACCGCGGACGAGGCACTGCGCGGCTCCCCGATACCACTGGAACCCGAGGACTCGCGGCGCAACCGGGACGCGGCCCAGGGGCCCCCGCCCCCGCCCGCCGGCGGCTCGGCGGCGACCGTCCCGGCCCAGCTCTCCGCCGCGGCCCGCGCCGTCCCCGCACCGGCCACCGGACCCCGCGACCCGGCCGCCGGGCACCACTCGCGCACGGGGGCACCGCGCTCCGCCGCGTCCACCGTGCCCCCGCGCGCGGGCGGCCCCGGCCGGAGCCCGCTGCCCCAGCAAGGCGGGTCGACCACGGGCACCACACCCGTCGTCGACCCGGCGGCACTGCCGAGCAACGGCTCCCGGGTCGTCCCCCGCCGCGACGGCACCGGACCGGCGTCGGCCACGCACGGCGAAGCCACCGAGGACGTCACGACGTTGTGCGGCCCCGGCACCACGTCCGGCGCGAGACGACCGCACACCCCGGGCAACGGGACGGGACCGGCCGCCGCCCCGGACACCGGCGCGCGCGACGGGCGTGGCGTGCGCAAAGGGCACGGCGACGGACGGGATGACGGACGCGGTGCCGGACGCGGTGCCGGACGCGGTGCCGGGGATGTCGACGGGGACGTGGGCGAGGACGTGGACGGACGTGATGACGGCGGCGGCGACGGGCATGTTGGCGGGCGCCGGGACGTGGGTGGGCGCGTGGACGCCGACCGCTACCGGGGCGGCGACCGGAGCGCGGGCGGCGATCGCGGTACGGGCGGTGCCGGTGACCGTACGGGTGCCCCCGGGACATCGGCGGCACTGACGGGCACGACCGGCGACCGGCCGGGGAACGAGCGGGAGGAGCCCCGTGGGTGAGTCCGGAGGACTGCTCGGACGGTTGCGTGGGTTGCGTGGGTTGAGTGGTTGGCGTGAGCGGGGCGGGCGGGTGCCCGGTCCTGCGCACGGGCTCGGGCACGGCCATGGGGTCGGTGGCGGGCCTGGGCTCGGGGGCGGTGGCGTCGCTCCGGCGCCTTCGGTCCCCGGTACACCCGGCCGCGCCGACCGCTCGTCCGGCGGGCCCGACGGCGGTGTCGGCGACGGCCGCCCCGCAGACCCGCCGGCCGCCGGGCTCGGCGGCAGGTCACGGGCCGTCACACGACCGGGAGGCGGCCTCGTACTGGGGTGCTGCGCCGTCCTGCTCGCGGGCTGCGCGACCATGCCCGACAACGGGGACCTGCGTGACGTGGACGCGTCCGAACTGCCCGACTCCCAGGTCCGCGTCTTCGCGATGCCGCCCCGGGAGGGCGCCCAGCCCGCCGAGATAGTCCAGGGTTTCCTGGAGGCCCTGACCAGCGACGACCCACAGTTCGAGATGGCCCGCAAATACCTCACCGAGGACGCGTCCAAGGAGTGGCGCCCCGAAGTGGCCACCACCGTCCTCGCCGACGGCCCCACCACCTCCGCCCAGCGCCCCGGCGACAACGACGGCGACCGCGACGGCAAGGTCTACACCCTGAACGGCAGCCGGGTCGCCACCGTCGACGCACAGCACGCCTACAAACCCGCGAACGGCACCTACCAGCAGCCCGTCCACCTCATCAAGGACGGCGGCGCCGGGAACGAATGGCGGATCAACCGCCCACCCCGCGGTGTCGTCCTCGGCGAGACCGACTTCCTGCGCATCTACGAACCCGTCAACAAGTACTACTTCGCCGTCGACGGCTCCTCGTCCCGGCACGGCCAGGAACGTCTCGTCGCGGACCCCGTCTACGTACGCCAGCGGATCGACCCCGTCACCCAGACCGTACGGCTGCTGCTCGATGGGCCGACCCGGTGGCTGGACCCGGTCGTACGCTCCAGCTTCCCGACCCGCACCCTGCTGAAGAGCGGCACCCAGACCCTTACTCCCGACAGCCACGACACCCTCAAGGTGCCGCTCAGCAGTGCCGCCAACGGCGTCGGACAGACCCAGTGCACCGAGATGGCCGCACAGCTGATCTTCACCCTCCAGGACTGGCCGGCCAACGGCATCGAACAGGTCGAGATCCAGCGCTCCGACGGCTCACCGCTGTGCCAGCTCACCGCCGACCGCGCCGAGACCGTCGCACCCCACCGCACCGCCGGACGCCCCGACTACCAGTACTTCCTCGACCTGAAGAAGCGCCTCGTCCGGCTGCCCGGCGTCAGCACCGCCGCCGACCCCGAACCGGTCCCCGGCCCGCTCGGCACCGGAGCGCAGCAACTCAGCACCGCCGCCGTCTCCCGTGACGAGGACCTCGCCGCCGGGGTCTCCCGGGACGGCCGCTCCCTGTACGTCGCCTCCTTCCGCGACGGTGCCTCCGTCGGCGACCCGGTGCTGCGCAGCACCGCCAAGGCGGAGACCGACCGGCTGACCACCCCCAGCTGGGACGGCCGGGGCGACCTGTGGATCGCGGACAAGGACCCCCGCGACCCCCGGCTGTTCATGCTGCGCCAGGGCACGGGTGACCCCGTCGTGGTGCGGACGCCGGGCCTGGAGGACAGTCACATCGAAGCGGTACGGGTCGCCGCCGACGGTGTGCGTATCGCGCTGATCGTGGAACGCGACGGCAAGCGGACCCTGCGGATCGGCCGCGTCGAACGCCAGGGCGTCGAGGACCGCTCACCCGTCCACGGCTACCTCCCCGGTCTCGACAGCCGCAGCGATGTCGCCGTCGTGGAGGCCCGCGCCGTGGCCCCGCAGCTGGAGGAGGTCACCGCCATGTCCTGGGCGGGCGGCAGCCGGCTGGTGGTGGTCGGCCGGGAGAGCGGCGGGGTCCAGCAGATCCGCTATGTCCAGACGGACGGCTCCACCCCCGCGAGCGGGGTGCTCCCCGGACTGACCGGGGTGCAGGAGATCGCCGCGAGCAACGACGACCGGCTGCCGCTGGTCGCCCACTCCGACGACGGCATCGTCCGGATGCCCCCGGGCGAGCCCTGGCGGACGGTACTGAAGAACGGCACCTCGCCGGTCTACCCGGGCTGACACCGGGCTGCCTGTGTTCACACCGGTCCACCCGGGCTGACGCCGGTACCCGGGCTGACACCGGGCTACCCGGGCTGACGGTCTCCCTGGGCGCCACGACCGCCACGGCAGGCTTTGCCCGGCTGTCCGGCTGTCCGGCCCGGTCGGCCCCGGGGAGCCCGGCTGTCCCGGGGGTGGCTGACATCCGACGTGACACCTCTCCCGGGCGTACCTCGGCCAGGCGCGTACCCGCTGGTCGGGCGGGGTCCGCCGGGTTTTCCACAGGCCGTTGTCCACAGGGGTGGCCGACTCCCCCGACCCTTGGCACAGTGGACTCATGCGGGGCTGGTGGCAGGACTTCACCGACTTGGTACTGCCGACCGGATGCGGCGGTTGCGGCACTCCTCGTACGGCGTTGTGCGCGCGATGCCGTACGGGACTGACCGGACGGGCGCCGCGCCGGGTACGGCCGCTGCCCGAGCCGTCGGGGCTGCCGGTCGTCCACGCGGCGGCGCCGTACCGCGACTCGGTACGTGAGGTGCTGCTCGCCCACAAGGAGCGCGGCGCGCTGAACCTCGCGAAGCCGCTGGGCGAGGCACTGGCGGGGGCGGTGGGGGGAGGGGTGGGGGTGGGGGGAGCCCCCCGGAACCCGTCCACCACGAACCGCCGTCCCTCTCTCCTCCTCGTCCCCGTTCCCTCCTCCCGGGGTGCCACGCGGGCCCGGGGGCACGATCCGACGCGGCGGATGGCGCTGGCCGCGGCGTCGGTGCTGCGGCGGGCGGGATGGCCGGCCGGGGTGGCCCCGGTGCTGCGTCAGCGGCGGGGTGTGCGGGATCAGGTGGGGCTCGGTCCGCAGGAACGCAGGGCCAATCTCGACGGGGCGTTGCGGGTGGTCACAGGAGGTGACACATTGCTGGCGGAAGACGTTCGTGTGGTGATCGTGGACGATGTGATGACGACGGGCGCGTCATTGACGGAAGCGGCCCGCGCATTACGTGCCGCGGGCAGCGGAATAACGCTGACGGCGGCCGTAGTAGCTGCATCTCCGGATTCCTTCGAAATAAACCGGAACTGAGCGAGAAGTTGCGTCGTTGCAGCTCGTGAGGGGTTCAATTCGCTTGAACGGAGGTGTCGGGCAAGAGAGGGTGACGCCATCGGCCCCGGCGGGATATGTTCAGTTGTGGGAAAGGCGGGCAGCCGATCCCGTGGATAGGGAATGCCTTGCCTCGGCTTTTTTCATCATCATCCGAGACGGTGGGGTGAGGATCTTGTCCCCGGGGGAGGAGGAGGTGAAAGCCACCGAGTCCGTGGCCTCGGGAGTCACCGGGGCCTGGTGCAAAAGGGAGACGCTCCGTCGATCGGGCGGAGCCATCCGGGAACGGAGTTCTGCGTGGACATCGTCGTCAAGGGCCGCAAGACCGAGGTGCCCGAGCGGTTCCGCAAGCACGTGGCCGAGAAGCTGAAGCTGGACAAGATCCAGAAGCTCGACGGCAAGGTGATCAGCCTGGACGTCGAGGTGTCCAAGGAGCCCAACCCCCGGCAGGCCGACCGTGCCGACCGGGTGGAGATCACGCTCCGCTCCCGTGGCCCGGTGATCCGGGCCGAGGCGGCGGCCAGCGACCCGTACGCGGCGCTCGACCTGGCGACGGACAAGCTTGAGGCGCGGCTTCGCAAGGAGCACGACAAGCGGCGCACCCGCCGCGGCACCGGCCGTATCCCGGCCGCCGAGGTCGCCGACCGGGTCCCCGACGCCGCGCATCTGAACGGTGACGGCAGCATCGCCAAGGACCCCGAGCCCGCGGGTGACGAGATCCCGACGAAGCGGATCGGCTCGCTGGAGGTGAAGGGCGACGGCCCTCTCGTCGTCCGGGAGAAGACGCATGTGGCCGCCCCGATGAGCCTTGACCAGGCGCTCTACGAGATGGAGCTGGTCGGGCACGACTTCTATCTCTTCGTCGACTCCGAGACGAAGGAGCCCAGTGTGGTCTACCGGCGCCACGCCTACGACTACGGTGTCATCCATCTGACGACGGACCCCATGGTCAGCCGGGTCGAGTCGGCGGGCGCGGGCGGCGCACTCGGCGGGTGACCGCCGTCCACCGACGGACAATGTGTGCCCCCGGGAGCGCGTACGCCCCCGGGGGCACCCGTGTGCGACCGGCCGGAGCACGTGGCTGTCGCCCCGGAAGGGTCCGGGCATGAAATCATGTCGGACACGTCAACCGGGTTGCTGCCGCCCCGGGTTGGCGGCGCACCGGTCGGGCGGCACCCAGACGGGCCACGGCCTTCAGGGGGAGGAACGATGGCGGACAGCTTCGGACCGATGCGTGACGTGGGCGCCGACGGCGCCGTCGGCATGGGACCGGCCGGTGGTTCCTCCCGTGCGGAGCCCATCCGGGTCCTGGTGGTCGACGACCACGCGCTGTTCCGCCGAGGGCTGGAGATCGTGCTCCACGACGAGGAGGACATCCTGGTCGTAGGGGAGGCGGGCGACGGCGCGGAGGCGGTCGACAAGGCGGCGGACCTGCTGCCCGACATCGTTCTGATGGATGTCCGGATGCCCAAACGCGGGGGGATCGAGGCATGCACCTCGATCAAGGAGGTGGCCCCGAGCGCGAAGATCATCATGCTGACGATCAGCGACGAGGAGGCCGACCTCTACGACGCGATCAAGGCGGGGGCCACCGGGTATCTGCTCAAGGAGATCTCCACGGACGAGGTCGCGACGGCGATCCGCGCGGTCGCGGACGGTCAGTCGCAGATCAGCCCTTCGATGGCGTCGAAGCTGCTCACCGAGTTCAAGTCGATGATCCAGCGCACCGACGAGCGCAGGCTGGTGCCCGCGCCCCGGCTCACCCATCGTGAGCTGGAGGTGCTGAAGCTGGTGGCGACCGGGATGAACAACCGGGACATCGCCAAGGAACTGTTCATCAGCGAGAACACCGTGAAGAACCATGTCCGCAACATCCTGGAGAAGCTTCAGCTGCACTCCCGGATGGAGGCGGTGGTGTACGCGATGCGGGAGAAGATCCTGGAGATCCGGTAGGGCCTCCGCGGGGCGCCTTCGCTTGCGTCTCCAGGGTCTCCAGGGTCTCCCGGGTCCCCAAGGCCTCCCGGGTTCTCCGGGCTGGGCGCGCTCGTCCCCGTACGGGGCTCTCGTGGGTATCCCGCGCCCCTTCGGGGCACTTGCTCGCTGCTCGGGCGCGGGGACCGGTTCAGACGAGCGCCGCGGCCAAGGGGGCGGCCAGCGGGGCCGGGGTGACCCGCTCCACCCGTACCGTGTCGCAGCCGACCCACTCCGCGGCCTCCCTGAGGGCCTGGGCCATGGGGGCGACCGCCTTCGGGGAGTCGAGGGACACCTGACGGGCGACCAGCGTGCGGCCGTCGCGCGCGGGGTCGACCCGGCCCAGGAGCCTGCCGCCGGAGAGCAGGGGCATCGCGAAGTAGCCGTGGATCCGCTTGGGCTTGGGGACGTACGCCTCCAGCCGGTGCGTGAAGCCGAAGATCCGCTCCGTACGGGCGCGTTCCCAGATCAGGGAGTCGAACGGGGACAGCAGCGTCGTGCGGTGCCGTCCGCGCGGGACGCTCCCAAGGGCCGCGGGGTCCGCCCACGCGGGCCGGTCCCAGCCCTCGACCGACACCGGTACGAGACCGGAGTCGGCGATGACCGTGTCGACCTGCTCGCCCTTGAGCCGGTGGTAGTCGGCGAGGTCCGCGCGGGTGCCGACGCCCAGTGAGCGGCCGGCGAGGGCGACCAGCCGCCGCAGGCACTCGCGGTCGTCCAGCTCGTCATGGAGGAGGCCGGCGGGGATGGCCCGCTCCGCGAGGTCGTACACCCGCTTCCAGCCGCGCCGCTCGGTGCACACCACCTCGCCGTACATCAGGGCGCGCTCGACGGCGACCTTCGACGCGGACCAGTCCCACCACTCGCCGCCGTTCTTCGCGCCGCCCAGCTCCGTGGCCGTCAGGGGGCCTTCGGCGCGGAGCTGCTCGACGACCTGGTCGTAGGAGCCGTCCGGCAGGTCGTGGCCCCAGTGCGGGCGGGCGCGGTAGGCGCGGCGGCGGAACGCGAAGTGCGGCCACTCCTCGACGGGCAGGATGCACGCGGCGTGCGACCAGTACTCGAAGGCGTGGGGGGCGCCGCCGGCCGTGGGCGTCCAGTACGCGCGGTCGACCGCCGGGCGGCCCACGGCGCCCAGGCGCGCGTACGGGATGAGCTCATGGGAGCGGGCCAGTACGGAGATGGTGTCGAGCTGGACCGCGCCGAGGTGCCGCAGCACGCCCCGGACCCCGCCCCTGCGGTCCGGCGCTCCGAGGAACCCCTGCGCGCGCAGCGCGATACGGCGGGCCTCGTCGGCGGAGAGTGCGGCGGCGGGCCGCGGCAGGGTGGTCATATCCCGAACGATAGACGCCCCCACTGACACTCCGGGCCCCTGGTTCCGGCCGGGACGGGGCTCGCCTGGCGACGGCCGCGGACCGCGCATTTCCCGACTCCGCGGCTCCCTTCAGGCCGGGATGTCGTGCGGGCCCGAAGGTGTCAGGCCGGGGTGTCGTACGGGCCTGGGATGTCGTGCGGGACGGGCCGGAATGTCGTACGGGCCGGGGGTGCCGTACGGGCCGGGGTGTCAGGCCGGGGTGTCGTGCGGGGTCGGGGTGCCGCGCGCGGGGAGGTAGGTGTCGCGGCTCGGCATGCCCAGGTCGTGGGGGAGGAGGGAGCCCACCCAGCAGTCGCGGAGCGTGCCCTTGTTGAGGATGCCCGCGCGCAGGACGCCCTCCATGGTGAAGCCGCTGCGCTCGGCGACGGCCCGTGACGCGGTGTTGCCGACCTCGGCGCGCCATTCGAGGCGGGTGCAGGCGAGGGAGCCGAAGCCCCAGCGGGCCAGCGCCCGGACGGTCTCGGTGGTGTAGCCGCGGCCGCGGTGCCCGGCGGCGGTCCAGTAGCCGATCTCCCAGGTGCCCGAGCTCGGGTGGTGCAGGCTGGCGGCGCCGACGAGCGGGCCTGCCCCGCCGTCGGGGTCGCGCAGGCGCACGGCGAAGGAGTACTCCGTGCCGTCACGCCAGGTGCCCGGGGCGATACGGCCGACGAACAGGGCGGCGTCCTCGCGGGTGTACGGCGAGGGGACCGTCGTCCACCGCTGGATGCCGGGGTCCTGGCAGGCGGCGGACACCTCGTCGGTGTCGGCGGGGGCGAACGGCCGCAGCAGCAGGCGTTCGGTGGTCAGGGTGACGTGCTCCATCGACTGATTCTGCGGGTGCGCGCGGGCGGGATGCCACTGGATTCGCCGGGCGGATGTGAGCGACCGATCACAATTCGTGCGGGAGCGCGGCACCTTCCGTGGCGCTGGTCCGTTGTCCTGATGGCTCTCGTAGGTGCGGACCTCCCGACGTGGCGCGGTCCTCGCATACGATGGCCGTTGCTCAACGGAATCCGACCGTGCCAGGCCCGACCGGCAAGGAGATCTACCCCCGTGTCCGTCCTCCAGAAGATCATGCGTGCAGGCGAAGGCAAGATCCTGCGCAAGCTGCACCGCATCGCGGACCAGGTCAACTCCATCGAAGAGGACTTCGTCGCCCTCTCCGACGCCGAGCTGCGGGCCCTCACCGACGAGTACAAACAGCGGTATGTCGACGGCGACTCGCTGGACGACCTGCTGCCCGAGGCGTTCGCCACGGTGCGCGAGGCCGCCAAGCGCGTGCTCGGCCAGCGGCACTACGACGTCCAGATCATGGGCGGCGCCGCGCTGCACCTCGGTTATGTCGCCGAGATGAAGACCGGTGAGGGCAAGACCCTGGTGGGCACCCTGCCCACCTATCTGAACGCGTTGTCCGACAAGGGCGTCCACCTGATCACGGTGAACGACTACCTCGCGGAGCGCGACTCGGAGATGATGGGCCGCGTCCACAAGTTCCTCGGTCTCAGCGTCGGCTGCATCCTCGCGAACATGACGCCGTCGCAGCGTCGCGAGCAGTACCAGTGCGACATCACGTACGGCACGAACAACGAGTTCGGCTTCGACTACCTGCGCGACAACATGGCGTGGTCGCAGGACGAGCTGGTCCAGCGCGGCCACAACTTCGCCGTGGTGGACGAGGTCGACTCGATCCTCGTGGACGAGGCGCGTACGCCGCTGATCATCTCCGGTCCGGCCGACCAGGCCACCAAGTGGTACAGCGACTTCGCGAAGCTCGTCAACCGCCTGAAGCGCGGTGAGCCGGGCAACACCCTCAAGGGCATCGAGGAGACCGGCGACTACGAGGTCGACGAGAAGAAGCGCACCGTCGCCATCCACGAGCCGGGCGTCGCCAAGGTCGAGGACTGGCTCGGTATCGACAATCTCTACGAGTCCGTGAACACCCCCCTTGTCGGCTACCTGAACAACGCCATCAAGGCGAAGGAGCTGTTCAAGAACGACAAGGACTACGTCGTCATCGACGGCGAGGTCATGATCGTCGACGAGCACACGGGCCGTATCCTCGCGGGCCGCCGTTACAACGAGGGCATGCACCAGGCGATCGAGGCGAAGGAAGGGGTGGACATCAAGGACGAGAACCAGACCCTTGCCACGATCACCCTCCAGAACTTCTTCCGGCTGTACGGCAAGCTCTCGGGCATGACCGGTACGGCGATGACCGAGGCCGCCGAGTTCCACCAGATCTACAAGCTGGGTGTCGTCCCGATCCCGACGAACCGGCCGATGGTCCGCAAGGACCAGTCCGACCTGATCTACCGCACGGAGGTCGCGAAGTTCGCGGCCGTCGTCGACGACATCGCGGAGAAGCACGAGAAGGGTCAGCCGATCCTCGTCGGCACGACCTCCGTCGAGAAGTCGGAGTACCTCTCGCAGCAGCTCTCCAAGCGCGGTGTGCAGCACGAGGTGCTCAACGCCAAGCAGCACGACCGGGAGGCGACGATCGTCGCCCAGGCGGGCCGCAAGGGCGCGGTGACGGTCGCGACGAACATGGCCGGCCGTGGCACCGACATCAAGCTCGGCGGCAACCCGGACGACCTCGCCGAGGCGGAGCTGCGCCAGCGCGGTCTGGACCCGGTGGAGCACGTCGAGGAGTGGGCCGCCGCGCTGCCCGCCGCCCTGGAGCGGGCCGAGGAGGCCGTGAAGGCGGAGTTCGAGGAGGTCAAGGACCTCGGCGGGCTCTACGTCCTGGGCACCGAGCGGCATGAGTCGCGCCGTATCGACAACCAGCTGCGCGGTCGTAGCGGCCGTCAGGGCGACCCGGGCGAGTCCCGGTTCTACCTGTCCCTCGGTGACGATCTGATGCGGCTGTTCAAGGCGCAGATGGTCGAGCGGGTGATGGCCATGGCGAACGTCCCCGACGACGTCCCCATCGAGAACAAGATGGTCACCCGCGCGATCGCGTCCGCGCAGTCGCAGGTGGAGCAGCAGAACTTCGAGACGCGTAAGAACGTCCTCAAGTACGACGAGGTCCTCAACCGGCAGCGCGAGGTCATCTACGGTGAGCGCCGCCGGGTCCTGGAGGGCGAGGACCTCGAGGAGCAGATCCAGCACTTCACGGACGACACCATCGACGCCTACATCCAGGCGGAGACCGCGGAGGGCTTCGCGGAGGAGTGGGACCTGGACCGGCTGTGGGGCGCCTTCAAGCAGCTGTACCCGGTGAAGGTCACCGTGGAGGAGCTGGAGGAGACCGCGGGGGACCGCGCGGGGCTGACCGCGGAGTTCATCTCGGAGTCCGTCAAGGACGACATCCACGAGCAGTACGAGGCGCGGGAGAAGCAGCTCGGCTCCGAGATCATGCGGGAGCTGGAGCGGCGGGTCGTGCTGTCGGTGCTGGACCGCAAGTGGCGTGAGCACCTGTACGAGATGGACTACCTCCAGGAGGGCATCGGTCTGCGCGCGATGGCGCAGAAGGACCCCCTGGTGGAGTACCAGCGCGAGGGCTTCGACATGTTCACCGCGATGATGGACGGCATCAAGGAGGAGTCCGTCGGCTATCTGTTCAACCTGGAGGTCCAGGTGGAGCAGCAGGTCGAGGAGGTCGAGGTCAAGGACGCGTCGCCCACGTCGCTGGAGAAGCAGGACGGGGCGCCCGCGGGTGGCCGTCCCGAGATCCGGGCCAAGGGCCTGGGCGCTCCGCAGCGGCCGGACCGGCTGCACTTCTCCGCGCCCACCGTCGACGGTGAGGGCGGTGTCGTGGAGGGTGACTTCGAGACGGGTGAGGGCGAGGTCCGTTCGGAGGCCGACGGCCTTACGCGCGCGGAGCGCCGTAAGCAGCAGCGTGGCGGTCGGCGCCGCAAGAAGTAGTGGCCGACGTGGAGTAGGTAGCCGCTGTTCGGTGAGTGGTAGCGGTAGCGGCAGCCGCCGTTGGGTGGCAGCCGCAGCCGCAGCCGCAGCCGCAGCCGCAGCCGTTCGGTCGTGCCGGTGACGGGCCGGGTTCCTCAGGGAGCCCGGCCCTTCCCGTTGCCCGGGGCCCGGTACCCCGCCCCCCGGGGCCCGGTATCCCGTCCCGGTGGGCGGCGGTCGTCGGGTCAGGTTCCGGGGCCCAGGTCGATGGCCGTGCAACGCCAGCGGAGGTCCTGGCCGCGTTCCAGCCGGAACGCCATCGCGCTGAGCCGGTCCCCGGTGGCGATACGGGCGAAGACCTCGACGGCGCCGTTGCGGGGTACGCAGTAGCCGACGTCGCGGACCACGGGGGCCGGTCCCCGGGTGCGCAGCGGACCGTGTTCCGCGAGCCGGGCGAGTTCGTCGTACGCGCTGCCCGCGGTGTGGCGCAGCATCGAGTGGACGGGCCGGCGGCCGGTGAGGACGGCGAGGAGGCGGTCGGCGAAGAGGTCGGTGGGGCGCGGCGGGCCGCTGTCGGGCGCCGCGGGGCGCCTGGCGGCGCCTGGGGGCGTCCGGGGGCCGCCCGCGAGGTGGCCGGGTGCCGGGTGGCCCGCCGGGCCACGTGCGCCGCCCTGACGGGGTACGGCGCCCCGCGGGGACCTCCCGGACGGCGGGGGTCGCGCCGGGCGGGCGGGCGCGAGGCCGCGGACCGGCCGGCGGGCCGGTGCGGTGCGCCGACGTCCTGGCCCGGGACGCGTGAGTGCCCGCCGCCGGAACCAGGGCCCGGGTCGCGCGGTGCGCCGTCACGAGTCCCGCCACCCGCCCCGCCACCCGTACCCCTGCTTGCCCCGCCACCCGTACGGCCGTCGGCCCCGCCGCCCGTACCAGCGTCCGCGCCGCCGCCCGCCACGGAACCGTCCGCGCCGCCGCCCGCCACGGAACCGTCCGCGCCGCCGCCCGCCACGGAACCGTCCGCGCCGCCCGTCCCGGTGCCCGCCGTCCCGCCGGCCGCCGTGTGGGCCGCGGCGCGGGTCATGACCTTGTGCATGGGGGTCCCCCGATCGCCGGGCCGCTCTGCTACCCGGCAGTAGCTTGTGGTGGATCTTGTACGTACCGGGGGAGGGCGGCGCAACGTCCCGATGGCCTCGGGGGCGGGGGCCGGGGATTCACCTATCAGGGTGACGCCGGGCGTCTTCGCGCCGGTGGGAGCGGGGTCGGGGAGGTGAACCCCGGGGTGCGGAAGGGCGATTCCGATGCGGGTACGCCGCCCCGATCGGGGACACGCGCACGTATCCTGGGTCAACCGGTACCCGGGAGGTCAGCCTCCCGGGAACCGTCCTCGTCGGCCTTCCGGGAGCCCCCCGAGGCAGGCCCGTCCCAGAAAGCGGCCCGTCATGCGCGTGTACGTCCCCCTGACCCTTCCCGGTCTCGCAGAGGCGCACAAGGCGGGTGAGCTGGGACCCGGCCCTCTCACGGCGTACGCGGTCACCCCGGCGCTGCGCGAGTGGTACGTCTCCGACGACATCGAGGAGCTGGAGTACGCGGCGCTGAACAGGGCCGCCGCGGCCTCGCTGCGGCTGCTCGCGGTGGACCCGGGGTGTCCGCGCCGCCGGGTCGTCGTCGCGGTCGAGGTCCCCGACGCCGACGCGGTCCCCGACCCGGACCGCGGGCTCGACCCCGGTGCGCTCGGCGAGGTGCGGATCGCCCGTCCCGTGGCGCTGGCCAGGGCCGCCGCCGTGCATGTGGACTCGGACGAGGCCGACGCGGACGTCTCCGCGGCGGCGAGTGCGCTGGGCGCGGCGGACCAGGGCGACGGTGACGCGCAGTTCGTGGTCGACGGCGCCGAGGACCATGAGCTGCTCTGGTACGCGACGCAGGAGATCCCGCAGCTGGTGGGCCTCGGCGACTGAGCCCCCGGGGCGCTGTCGGTGGTGGCGGGTACGTTCTTCCGTATGGGGAAGCAGGGAACGCACATCGTCTGGGACTGGAACGGCACGCTGTTCCACGACATCGACGCCGTGGTCGGCGCCAGCAACGCCGCGTTCGCCGAGATCGGTCTGGGGCCGGTCACCGTGGAGCAGTACCGGGAGCTGTACTGCGTGCCGGTGCCCAGGTTCTACGAGCGGCGGCTGGGCCGGCTGCCCACGGAGAGCGAGTGGCTGGTCATGGACGCGGCCTTCCAGCGGCATTACACGGCGCACCGGGTCGGCTGCGGGCTGACGGACGGGGTGGAGGCGCTGCTCGCCGGCTGGCGGGGCGCCGGGCGGAGCCAGTCGCTGCTCAGCATGTTCGGGCACGAGGAGCTGGTGCCGCTGGTCCGCGCCTTCGGTATCGACGCGTCGTTCACGCTGGTCGAGGGCCGGACCGGGCCCAGTGGCGGTACCAAGGCGGAGGCGATGGCGCGGCATGTGGCGGCGCTCGGTGTGCTCGACGTGTCCCGGGTCCTGGTGATCGGTGACGCGGTGGACGACGCCGTGGCCGCGCGGTCCGTCGGCGCGGGCGCGGTGCTGTACACCGGTGGTTCGCACAGCAGAGCCGCTCTGGAGGGCGCCGGGGTGCCCGTCGTGGACTCGCTGGCCGAGGCGGTCGCGGTCGCGGAGGAGCTGGCCGGACAGCCGCTGCGCCGCCGTTGACCGTCGGGCGGTCGCAGGGCCGTCGCAGGGCCGTTGCATGGTGACGCAGGGGGCGCAGGGTGGCCGCCGGGTGGCGTCCGCCCCGGCGGGGGCGGACGCCGCACCGTACGGGAGGTACGGCTAGCCGTCCGACGGGTCCACCGGGTGGGCCGCGCGCAGGATCTTCAGGAACTCCCGCATCCACGCGGGATGGTCGGGCCACGCGCGGGACGACACGAGGGTGCCGTCGACCACGGCCTCCGCGTCCTGGAACTCCGCGCCGTTGATCTCCATGTCCGGCTCCAGCGCCGGGTACGCGGTGACCCGGCGTCCGCGCAGGGAGCCGATGGCGGCGGTCAGCAGGGGCCCGTGGCAGATCTGGGCCACCGGCTTGTCCGCGTCGAAGAACGCCTTGAGGATCTTGCGCAGTTCCGCGTCGCCGCGCAGATACTCCGGTGCCCGGCCGCCGGGGATCACCAGCGCGACGTAGTCGCCCGGGTCGACCTCGGCGAACGCGAGGTCCGCGGGCCAGGTGTAGCCGGGCTTCTCGGTGTACGTGTCGAAGCCGGGCTCGAAGTCATGGACGACGAACCGGAGTGTCTTGCGGGTCGGGGCCGCGATATGCACCTCGTACCCTTCCTCGCGCAGCCGCTGGTACGGGTACAGCACCTCCAGGGATTCCGCCGCGTCACCGGTCACGATCAGGACCTTCGCCGACATCGCCGTCCTCACTCCGTCCTGGGTCCAGCGGGCAGCGCCCGTGCGCGCCCGCGGGTTCCCGCAGCGCTCACGCGCCGCCCCCGGTGCTCACCGTGCCGTCCGCCGGGAACCCCTGCCGAGAGGGCGCGGACGACACCAGGGGAACGCCCCGGCGGGCCCCGGGACACGCGGGCAGGCCGCCGTCGGCCGGAACCCGCTCCCGGTGCGCGGGCCCCGGCGGGCCCGTGCCCGAGCGGTGCGGTCACCCGTGCGGAGGGCCGCCCCGCGCCCGGTCCCCTGTCGCCTTCGTCACACCGCCCGCCATGCATCACACCTGCTCAGGAACGAGGTGTGCAGACTGTCAAAGTTTGACCGCTGGATTTGTACACATACGGCTCATGACGGCTCCCCAGGGGGGAGCGATAGCCTTGACCCGTGATCAGCGCGATATCCCGCGGGGGCGTCGTAGCCCCTGCCCTGCGCCCGGTGCACGCGGAGGAAATCCGTGCCCGGGCGGTCGCTGGTCCTCGCGCACAGGGCGACGGCCGGTACTTGGCTGAATCCGCCCCGGGCTGCGCGCATCGCGGCATAGCGTCACCAACGACCGGACACCCCGTGTCGTGGCGTTACGTCTCTTCACCTTTTTCTACGTCACGCAACGGCGCGCGACAGGAGCCAGAGGACAATGCAGACCAAGCTGGACGAAGCCAAGGCCGAGCTGCTCGCACGGGCCGCCCGGGTAGCTGAGAACAGTCCGGTCGGGGGCACACTGCCGACCGGGACGACGGGCGAGGGAGCCCCCGACCGGGACACCCTGCTCGCGTTCCTCCAGCGCTACTACCTGCACACCGCGGCCGAGGACCTCGCCGACCGTGACCCGGTCGACGTGTTCGGGGCCGCCTACTCCCATCACCGGCTCGCCGAGACGCGCCCCCAGGGCACGGCGAACGTCCGGGTGCACACCCCCACCGTCGAGGAGAACGGCTGGACGAGCAGCCACTCCGTGGTGGAGGTCGTCACCGACGACATGCCGTTCCTCGTCGACTCCGTCACCAATGAACTGTCCCGGCAGAACCGCGGCATCCATCTGGTGATCCACCCGCAGCTCGTGGTGCGCCGCGACGTCACCGGCAAGCTCCTGGAGATCCTTCCCGGCGAGCGGGCCTCCGGCGGCCGCAAGGACCTTCCGCACGACACGCTCGTCGAGTCGTGGATCCATGTGGAGATCGACCGCGAGACCGACCGCGCCGACCTCAAGCAGATCACCGCCGATCTGCTGCGGGTCCTCTCCGACGCCCGGGAGGCCGTCGAGGACTGGGAGAAGATGCGGGACGCGGCGCTGCGTATCGCCGACGACCTGCCCTCCGAGCCGACCGCCGACGATCTGCGGGACCAGGAGGTCGAGGAGGCCCGCGAGCTGCTGCGCTGGCTCGCCGCCGACCACTTCACCTTCCTCGGCTACCGCGAGTACGACCTGCGGGACGACGACTCGCTGGCGGCCGTCCCCGGCACCGGTCTCGGGATCCTCCGCTCCGACCCGCCGCTCGAGGGCGACGACCACCACCCGGTCAGCCCGTCGTTCAACCGGCTGCCCGCCGACGCCCGCGCCAAGGCCCGTGAGCACCGGCTCCTCGTCCTCACCAAGGCCAACAGCCGCTCCACCGTGCACCGGCCGTCCTACCTCGACTACGTCGGGGTGAAGAAGTTCGACGCCGACGGCAACGTCGTCGGGGAACGCCGCTTCCTCGGACTGTTCTCGTCCGCCGCCTACACGGAGTCCGTGCGCCGGGTGCCCGTCGTGCGGCGCAAGGTCGCGGAGGTCCTCCAGTGCGCGGGCTTCTCGCCCAACAGCCACGACGGCCGCGACCTGCTCCAGATCCTGGAGACGTACCCGCGCGACGAGCTGTTCCAGACCCCGGCCGACGAGCTGCGCGCCATCGTCACCAGCGTCCTCTACCTCCAGGAACGCCGCCGGCTGCGGCTCTACCTGCGCAAGGACGAGTACGGGCGCTACTACTCCGCTCTGGTCTACCTGCCCCGCGACCGCTACACGACCGGGGTGCGGCTGCGGATCATCGACATCCTCAAGGAGGAGCTGTCGGGGACCAGCGTCGACTTCACCGCGTGGAACACCGAGTCGATCCTGTCCCGGCTGCACTTCGTCGTCCGGGTCGCCCCGGGCACCGAACTGCCGCTGCTCAGCGACGCCGACAAGGACCGCATCGAGGCCCGGCTGGTCGAGGCCGCCCGGTCCTGGGCCGACGGCTTCGGGGAAGCCCTCAACGCCGAGTGCGGTGAGGAGCGCGCCGCCGAACTGCTGCGCAACTACGGCCACGCGTTCCCCGAGGGCTACAAGGCCGACCACTCGCCGCGGGCCGCCGTCGCCGACCTCGGACATCTCGACGCCCTCAAGCACTCCCCGCACGACTTCTCGCTCAGCCTGTACGAGCCGGTCGGCAGCGCCCCCGAGGAGCGCCGCTTCAAGATCTACCGCACGGGTGAGCCGGTCTCCCTGTCCGCGGTGCTCCCGGTCCTCAGCCGGCTCGGCGTCGAGGTCATCGACGAGCGGCCCTACGAGCTGCGCTGTGCCGACCGGACGACCGTGTGGATCTACGACTTCGGGTTGCGGCTGCCGAAGTACGTGAGCGGCGGCAACGGCGACTACCTCGGCGAGGACGGCCGCGAGCGGTTCCAGGAGGCGTTCTCCGCTACCTGGACCGGCGCCGCCGAGAACGACGGCTTCAACGAACTCGTCCTGAGCGCCGGGCTCACCTGGCGCGAGGCGACGGTGCTGCGCGCGTACGCGAAGTATCTGCGGCAGGCCGGTTCCACCTTCAGCCAGGACTACATGGAGGACACCCTCCGCAACAACGTCCACACCACCCGGCTGCTGGTCTCCCTGTTCGAGGCGCGGATGTCACCGGAGCGCCAGCGCGCCGGGACGGAGCTGACGGACGGCCTGCTGGAGGAACTGGAGGGCGCCCTGGACCAGGTCGCGTCCCTGGACGAGGACCGCATCCTGCGCTCGTTCCTCACCGTCATCAAGGCGACCCTGCGCACCAACTTCTTCCAGCACACCGACAACGGCGGGTACCACGCCTACGTGTCGATGAAGTTCGACCCGCAGGCCATCCCGGACCTCCCGGCGCCCCGGCCCGCGTACGAGATCTGGGTGTACTCCCCGAAGGTCGAGGGCGTCCATCTGCGGTTCGGGAAGGTCGCGCGCGGCGGTCTGCGCTGGTCCGACCGGCGTGAGGACTTCCGTACCGAGATCCTCGGGCTGGTCAAGGCGCAGATGGTGAAGAACACCGTGATCGTGCCGGTCGGCGCGAAGGGCGGATTCGTCGCCAAGCAGCTGCCCGACCCGGCCGAGGACCGCGACGCGTGGCTCGCCGAGGGCGTCGCCTCGTACAAGACGTTCATCTCCGCGCTCCTCGACATCACCGACAACCTGGTCGGCGGGGAGGTCGTGCCGCCGCAGGGCGTCGTCCGGCACGACGAGGACGACACCTATCTCGTCGTCGCCGCCGACAAGGGCACCGCGACCTTCTCCGACATCGCGAACAAGGTCGCGGAGGACTACCGCTTCTGGCTCGGGGACGCCTTCGCCTCCGGCGGCAGCGCGGGCTACGACCACAAGGGCATGGGCATCACCGCCCGCGGCGCCTGGGAGTCCGTGAAGCGGCACTTCCGGGAGCTGGGCCACGACTCCCAGCGCCAGGACTTCACCGCCGTCGGCGTCGGTGACATGTCCGGCGACGTGTTCGGCAACGGCATGCTGCTGTCCGAGCACATCCGGCTCGTCGCCGCGTTCGACCACCGGCATATCTTCATCGACCCCAGCCCCGACTCGGCCGTGTCCTACGCCGAGCGGCGCCGGCTGTTCGAACTGCCGCGTTCCTCGTGGGCCGACTACGACAAGGCGCTGCTGTCGCCCGGCGGCGGGATCTTCCCCCGTACCGCCAAGGCCGTCCAGCTCAACAGCCATATCCGGGAGGCCCTCGGCATCGACCCGGCCATCGCCAAGATGACGCCCGCCGACCTGATGCGGGCCGTCCTCCAGGCCCCGGTCGACCTGCTGTGGAACGGCGGCATCGGGACGTACGTCAAGTCGTCCGCCGAGTCCAACGCGGACGTCGGTGACAAGGCCAACGACGCCATCCGCGTGGACGGCGCCGAACTGCGGGCCAAGGTCGTCGGCGAGGGCGGCAACCTCGGGCTGACCCAGCTCGGCCGGATCGAGTTCGCCGAGAAGGGCGGCCGGGTCAACACCGACGCCATCGACAACAGCGCGGGCGTCGACACCTCCGACCACGAGGTGAACATCAAGATCCTGCTCAACGCGGTCGTCGCGGACGGCGACATGACCGTCAAGCAGCGCAACAAGCTGCTCGCGCAGATGACCGACGAGGTCGGCCGGCTGGTGCTGCGCAGCAACTACGCGCAGAACGTCGCCCTCTCCAACGCCGTCGCGCAGTCCTCGTCGCTGCTCCACGCGCACCAGCGGTTCATGCGCAAGCTCACCAAGGACGGCGACCTCGACCGGGCCCTGGAGTTCCTGCCGACCGACCGGCAGATCCGGGAGCGGCTCGGCGCGGGCCGCGGCCTCACCCAGCCGGAACTCGCCGTCCTGATGGCCTACACCAAGATCACGGCCGCCGAGGAGCTGATCGGCACCGGGCTGCCCGACGAGCCGTATCTGCGCAAGCTGCTGCTGGCCTATTTCCCGGCGGCCCTGCGCGAGCGGTTCCCGGAGCAGATCGACACCCACGCGCTGCGCCGCGAGATCATCACCACGATCCTCGTCAACGACACGGTGAACACCGGCGGTTCGACGTTCCTGCACCGGCTGCGCGAGGAGTCCGGGGCGTCCCTGGAGGAGATCGTGCGGGCGCAGCTCGCCGCACGGGAGATCTTCGGTCTGAACGCGGTGTGGGACGCCGTCGAGGCGCTGGACACCGTCGTCGCGGCGGATGTCCTCACCCAGGTCAGGCTGCATTCGCGGCGGCTGGTGGAGCGCGGCACGCGCTGGCTCCTCAACAACCGGCACCAGCCGCTGGAACTGGCGGAGACCATCGGCTTCTTCAGCGACGGGGTCCGTCAGGTCTGGGCCGAGCTGCCGAAGCTGCTGCGCGGCGCGGACTCGGAGTGGTACCAGCGGATCTGCGACGAGCTGACCGGGGCGGGGGTGCCCGACGAGCTGGCCTCCCGGGTCGCCGGGTTCTCGTCGGCGTTCCCGGCGCTGGACATCGTCGCGATCGCGGACCGGGTGAAGAAGGATCCGATGGCGGTCGCCGAGGTGTACTACGACCTCGCGGACCGGCTGCGGATCACCCAGCTGATGGACCGGATCATCGAGCTGCCGCGGGCGGACCGCTGGCAGTCGATGGCCCGCGCGTCCATCCGTGAGGACCTGTACGCGGCGCACGCGGCGCTGACGGCGGACGTCCTCGCGGTGGGTGACGGCGAGTCGTCGCCGGAGCAGCGGTTCAAGGCGTGGGAGGAGAAGAACGCGGCGATCCTCGGGCGGGCCCGGTCGACGCTGGAGGAGATCCAGGTGTCGGAGGACTTCGACCTGGCGAATCTGTCGGTGGCGATGCGGACCATGCGGACGCTGCTGCGTACGCATACCTGAGCGGTGGTACGTGGGCGGGCCGTTTCGGTCCGCCCACGAAGTGCGCAGGGGCGCCCCGTACCTGGTGAGGTACGGGGCGCCTCCCTTTTTTGCCGGTTCCGCGGGGCGCCTTCGCTTGGGCTTTCGAGGTTTGTCCGGGTGGGCGTGCTTGTTCCCTGTGCCGTCGCTCGGTGGGTGCGCGGTTCCTCGCGCCCCTGGGTTCGTGCACCTGGGCGTGCTTGTTCCTGTGCGGGCCGTTCGTGGGTGCGCGGTTCCTCGCGCCCCTGGGTACTCGGTGCTGGGCGCACTTGTTCCTGTGCTGTCGCTCGGTGGTTTCGCGCAGTTCCCCGCGCCCCTGGGTGGGTGCCTCTTGCGGTCGCTCTTCGGGTGCGGGGCGGTTCTCGTTTTCGCGCGGTTCCCCGCGCCCCTTTGGGGGGCCTCCTGCTGTGGGTGTTCGGGTGCGGGGGTCCACCGACAGGGTGTATCGGGTAATACGGGCAATAGGTGACATTCCGTCTATGGTGGACCCGATTGTCACACCGAGGGGTGCCGCTTCGTGACCGTGAATGTCTCCGCCCGCCCACAGCGACCACCGTCCGCGCCCGCGTTCCCGCCCGCCCCGGCCCGGCTGCGCGGGCTGGCGCTGGAGATCGTGAAGTTCGGGATCGTCGGCGGCACCGGCGTCGCGGTCAACTTCGCCGTCTTCAACGTGCTGCTGCACGCGCTGGGCACCGGCCCCATGACCGCGACGGTCCTCGCCAGCTCGCTCGCCATGGCGGGCAACTACCTCGGCTTCCGCTTCTACGCCTACCGCGACCGGGCCTCGCGCACCCAGCGCCAGATCATGCTGTTCTTCGTCTTCAGCGGACTCGGTGTCCTCATGGAGAGCGTGCTGTTCTACGCCGCGTACCACGGCGCGGGACTGACCGGCCCGCTGGCGTCGAACCTCGCGAAGGCCCTGTCCATCGGCCTCGCCTCCGCGTTCCGGTTCCTGGTCTACCGGACCTGGGTCTTCCAGCCGGACGGCGGCGCCCCCGCCGGGAACCGGGAAAGCGGTCACTCCTGCGGACACGGGCAGGAGAGCGGCCAGCCCCGTGGCCGCCGTGGCCCCCACCGCAACCGCAGGAAGAGCGGCCACCGCGCCGGCCACCCCTGCGGACACGACACCCTGCCCGACGCCCGGCGGGCGCCGGACCGCGCGGCCCGCGCGCGGCGATGACCCTCGACCGGGCGCGGCCGACGGCACCCTCGGCGCCCCGTCCCCCCGCCCGCTCCCGGGCCCTGGCCGCGGCCCGCTCGACGGCCCCGTACGCCGTGTGGGGCGCCGCCCTGCTCCTGGTCGTCCTGCTGGCGCTGGTGATCGTCCCGCTGCCGTGGATCGGTGACCTCGGGATGCACGCCGCGACCGTCGAACGGCTGCGCCACGACCTCGCCCACCCGGGCAACCCGCTGGTCGCCGAGGACACCCCCAGCCCCTACTACTCGCCGTGGACCGTGCTGCTCGGGCTGTTCGCGGTGCTCGGCGGGGTGCCCACGTTCGGGGTGCTGCGCACCGGCGCGGTGATCGCGCTCGCGGTGCTGCTCGGCGGGGTGTGGCGGTTCGTACGGACGTTCACCCCGCGGACCGCCGCCGTCCCCGTGACCCTGCTGTGCCTGACGCTGCTGTGGGGGACCCAGGTCTTCGCGTGGAGCGGGTTCACGGGCCTCGGCTCACTGGCGCTGACCGTCTCGTACCCCAGCACCCTCGCGCTGGGACTCGCGTTCCATCTGTGGGCGTGGCTGCGCCGGGCACTGGCCGCCGGGGCGTCCTGGGCGGTGTTCCTGGGGCTGGGACTGCTGTGGGGGACGGCACTGCTGGTGCATCAGTTCACCGGGGTGGTCGCCGCGCTGGGCGCCGTGGCCCTGGTGCTCGGGGCGCGGCCGTGGCCCGCCCGGGTGGTGTGGGCGCGGCTCGCCGCCGGGGCGCTCCTCGGGCTGCTGCTGGTCGGGGTGTGGCCGTACTACGACTTCTTCGCGCTGCTCGGGGCCGGCGGGCTCGACGCGATCCACCGGGCGCTGTACCAGGACACCGTGGTCCGGTTCGGGCTGGCCGCCGTCGGGGTGGTGGCCCTCGGGGCGCGCTGGACCCGGGACCGGCGTGATCCGCTGGTCCTCTTCTTCGGGCTGGGCCTGCTCGCCGTCGTCCTCGGGCAGCTCACCGGGCATCACGCGTGGGGCCGGGCACTGCCCGCCGCCCTGGTGCCCGCGCAGCTCGCGGCGGGCATCGAGGTCTTCGACCGGGGGCGCCCCCGCTGGCGGGCGCTGTACGGGGGAGCGCTCGGCGCCGCGCTGCTCGCCGGGGCGTGGGCGCAGATCGGCACGGTCGGGTACGTGGTCCCGCCGCGCGAGCTGCCCGGCCCGGTCGCGGCGAAGGCGCGGGAGCCGTGGGAGGGGTACCGCTGGATCGTCCCGTGGACCCGGTACGGGGACGTGGTGATGGCGAAGGTGCTCCCCGCGCGGCAGATCCCCGCGCACGGCCCGTACACCGTGGCGCCCGGCTACCCGGACGTGCTGCTGCCCGACGCGCGGCAGCGCACCGCCGCCATGGACCGCTACTACGCGCGCGGCACCGCCCCCGCCGAACGCGCGCGCATCCTGCGGACCTACCAGGTCCGCTGGGTCCTGGACGGTCCGCGTACGCCGGGGGACGGACTGCGGGAGACCGCGCGGGGCCCCGGCGGGCACCGGCTGTACGGGGTGCCGGTGCCCGGGGCGGCGGGGGGAGGCGGCTGACCGGGACGGGCCGCCCCGGCGGACACTCGTCCGACGGCGGGGCGGTGGCTTCATGAGACGGTGGGAAATGCCCGGACATGTCCGGGCCGAGGCAGGGAGGAGCGGTCGTGCGGCCCCGCTTGAGTGTTGTGGTGTACGGCAGGAACGTGCAGGGCAGGCTGGCGGACTGTCTGGAGGGGATCGTCACCGCCCCCGGCGCCGACACGGAGGTGATCGTCGCGACGACCGGACCCGCCGCCCACCGGCTGGCCGAGGGCTACGCGCTGCGGGACCCCCGTATCGTCCCGCTGCCGCTGCCCGAGGGGACCCCCGACGTCCGCGCGCGGGCCCTCGCCGCCGACCGGGCCCGCGGCCCCTGGCTGCACTTCGTCCCCGCGAAGGACCGCCTCCCCGCGGACGCCCCGCGCGTCCTCGCCGGCCTCACCGCCGACCAGCCGCCCGAGGTCGACGTCATCGCCCTGGACCACGTCACCTCGACCTGGTACTCCCAGGCCCGCCCGTCCCCCGACGGCACCCTCCTCGCCCGCGCCGGCCGGGCACCGCTGGCCCTCGCCGACTTCCCCGACCTGCTGCGTGTCACCCCGCTGCTCGGCGCCCGGCTCGTGCGCACCGCCTTCTGGCGCGCCCACCCCGACCTGGGCGAACACCCCGATGACCTCGTCGTGTCCTATACGGCCCTGCTGCGCGCCGGACGGGTGGCCGCCCTCGACCAGGTCGCCCTCGACGAACGTCGGCTGCGCCCCGCGAGCCTGCCGCCCCCCACCCCCGAGGACCGCTACGCGGCCGTCGGACGGTACGAGGCCGTGCAGGAACTCATGGCGGAACTCGGCACCCCCGCCCCGCTGCGGGCGGCGCTGTACGACGTGATGGTCCATGAGTGGCTGCGGATCATCGCGCGCGGCGACCTGCCCCGACCGGTCGCCCGGGAGTTCTTCCACCGCGCCGCCCGCGCCGCGAACCGCTGGCGCCCCGCCGGACACCCCCGGCCCGACGGCCTCGACGGGATCAGGTACCGGCTCCTCGAACAGGACGCGTACCCCCGCTACCGGGCCGTGCAGAGCGTCAACCACAAGCGCCGCGAGGTCCAGCGGGAGCTGCGGCGCCGGGGCCGCCGGGCCGCCGCGAAGCTGCGCGACCACCACTACCGGCGCGCCCTGGAACAGCCCGTGGACCCGCACCTCGCGGTGTTCTCCGCCTACTGGGACCGGGGCGTCACCTGCAACCCGGCCGCGATCGCCCGCACCCTCGGCGACCTCGCCCCGCACATCCACCGGGTGTGGGTCGTCGCCAGGGACAAGGTGCCCCTGCTGCCGCCCGGCACCGACCATGTCGTCCCCGGCACCCGCCGCTACTGGGAGGTCATGGCCCGCGCCCGGTACCTCGTCAACAACGTCAACTTCCCCGGCGCCGTCGTCAAACGCCCGGACGCGATCCACCTCCAGACCCATCACGGCACCCCGCTCAAACGCATGGGACTGGACCAGCTCGACCACCCCGCCGCCGCCAAGGGCCTCAACTTCCGCGCCCTGCTCGCCCGCGTCGACAAATGGGACTACAGCGTCTCCGCGAACGCCCACTCCACCGAGACCTGGGAACGCGCCTACCCCGCCCGCTATGTCTCCCTCGACCACGGCTACCCCCGCAACGACGTCCTGCACCGCGCGACACCCGCCCGCATCCGCGCGATCCGCGAACGCCTCGGCATCGCCCGCGGCCGCACCGCGTTCCTCTACGCGCCCACCCACCGGGACTACGAGGCGCGCTGGACACCCCGGCTCGACCTCGCCGAACTCGCCGGACAGCTCAGCGACGACACCGTGATCCTGGTCCGCGGCCACTACTTCTACGGGGTCGCCCCGCCCGCGCTCGCCGCGCTGCGCCGCAGCGGCCGGGTCGTCGACGTGTCCTCGTACGACCCCGTCGAGGACCTGCTGCTCGCCGCCGACGGACTGATCACCGACTACTCGTCCATCATGTTCGACTACGCGGGCCTCGACCGGCCCATCGTGATCTACGCCGACGACTGGGAGACGTACGCGACCACCCGCGGCGTCTACTTCGACCTGACGGCCCAGCCGCCCGGGCGGCTCGCCCGCACCCAGGACGAGCTCACCGACATCATCCGCTCGGGCGCCTGGCGGGACGCCGAGGCCGCCCGCACCCGCGCCGCGTTCCGCCTGCGGTTCTGCGGATACGATGACGGCCACGCCGCAGAACGCGTCGTACGCCGGGTCTTCCTCGGGGAGACCGGGGACACCCTGCCGACGGTGGTCCCCGTCGGCGAAAGGCCCCCGGTCCCGACCCCGCAGGAGGCGGACGACACATGACATCCCCCGAGGCGGCCGTCCCGCCGCGCGTCGACCGCCCCGACCGCTCCTCGCTGGTCGTCCGGTCCGCCCAGGCGGTCGGCGAACCCGATGTGACCGTCACGGTCATCGTCCACAACGACGCCGAACGGCTGCCGCGCGCCGTCGAGTCGCTGCGCGCGCAGACGCACCGCGCCATCGAGATCATCATCAGCGACGACCACTCCACCGACGACACCCCGCGCGTGGCCCGCGCCCTCGCCGACCTCGACGACCGCATCACCGTCCTGCGGCTGCCCGAGAACAGCGGCGGATGCAGCGTCCCCCGCAACCGCGCCCTGGACATCGCCCGCGCGCCGTACGTGATGTTCCTCGACAGCGACGACGAACTGCCGCCCCGCGCGGTCGAGTCGCTGCTCGCCGCGCACCGGGAGCAGCGCGTCGACTTCGTGATGGGCGCCGTCGAACGCGTCCGCGTCGACACCGGCCGCACCTCGACCTGGATGCCGCACCTGGTGGCCGAGCGGCGGACCGTACGCGGAATCGGGTCGGAACCCGGGCTGCTGTTCGAACACCTGGCGACCAGCAAGATGTACCGCACGGAATTCCTGGACCGGCACCGGCTGCGCTTCCCCGAGGGCATCCACTACGAGGACCAGCTGTTCTCCGCCCAGGCGTACTGCCTCGCCGAGGCGTTCACCGTCGTCCCGGACCGTGTCTACCGCTGGTACATCGCGCCGCTCGCCGCCGCCGGGGCCGCTTCGATCTCCAACCAGCGCCACAAACTCGGCAACGTCCGCGACCGCGTCCACGTCCAGCGCCTCATCGACGAGTTCCTCGTGGAGACCGGACACACGGACCTGCGCCCCGACAAGGACCACAAGTTCCTCAAGCACGACTTCCGGATGTACGCGGGTGACCTCCCCCACCGCGACGACGCGTGGCTCGCCGGGTTCGCCGAGCTGGTGAACCCGTACCTCGCGACGCTCGCCCCCGCCGCGTACGCCCGGCTGACGCGCCCCGAGCGGGTGGTGCTCCAACTGGTACGGGACGGGCGGCTCGACGAGGCACGGATCGCCGCGCGCGGCCTCGCGCAGGAGGTCGCGCCCCGGACCGTCAGCGCGGGCACCGACGGACGGCTGTACTGGGGCGACCGGGTGCCGGCCACCTCGGCCGGACGCCGGGAACTGGACCTCGCGGACGAGCGGGTGGACAGCGGACCGTTCTCCGGCAAGCTGTTCCGGCACGAGATCCTGTCCGTCGCCCAGGGCCCCGGCGCCGTCGTCGACCTCGTGGTGCGCAGCTACGACCCCGGGCTGCGGCTGGCGGTCGGCCCGCAGTCCGCGCTGCTGGCCATCGCGCCGGGCCGGCGGCGGCTCGAAGTCCCCTTCCGCCTCGACCCGGTGCGGCCCGGGGTGTTCGAGGGGCAGGTGCGGCTGGACCTCGCGCAGGCCCCGGTCCCGGTGCGCGGGTTCGTGGGCGCACGGCATCCCGTCGTCGTCCTCACCCAGGACGGCCTGCGGAACACGGGGCCGCTGCTGGCGCCCCTCGGGTTCCCCGCGATGAGTACCCGGGTCGGTTACCACGGGGGGCTCGCGCCGCACGACATCACGGTGGAGCCGGAGCCGCAGGGTGCGGGGCGGCTCCAGATCCGGTGGGCCCCCAAGGGGCTGCCCGCGCGCGTCTTCCAGGTGGCCCGAGCGGGGGCCCTGCGGGCCGGGCTTCGAGGTGGGGGCCGCCCCCGTCGCTGAGCTGGACGGCTCGCCTTTGGCTTGCGCTTCCGAGGTCTGTCCGGCTGGACGTATTTGTTCCCTGTGCCGTCGCTCGTCGGGTGCGCGGTTCCCCGCGGGTCGCCTTCGCTTGCGCTTCCCAGGTCTGTCCGGGTGGGCGTACTTGTTCCTGTACAGGTTGTCCGGGGGTGCGCAGTTCCCCGCGCCCCTGAGGTGCTGCCCTTTTGCGGTTGTTCTTCGGGTGCGGGCCGGTCCTCGTTCTTGCGCGGTTCCCCGCGCCCCCGGGTTCGTCCACCTGAACGCATCTGTTCCTGTGCGGGCTGTCCGGGGGTGCGCAGTTCCTCGCGCCCCTGAGGTGCTGCCCTTTTGCGGTTGTTCTTCGGGTGCGGGGCCGTCCTCGTTCTTGCGCGGTTCCCCGCGCCCCCGGGTTCGTCCACCTGAACGCATCTGTTCCTGTGCGGGTTGTCCGGGGGTGCGCAGTTCCTCGCGCCCCTGAGGTGCTGCCCTTTTGCGGTCGTTCTTCGGGTGCGGGCCGGTCCTCGTTTTTGCGCGGTTCCCCGCGCCCCTGGGTTCGCCTACCTGAACGCATCTGTTCCTGTGCGGGTTGTCCGGGGGTGCGCAGTTCCTCGCGCCCCTGAGGTGCTGCCCTTTTGCGGTCGTTCTTCGGGTGCGGGGCCGTCCTCGTTTTTGCGCGGTTCCCTGCGCCCCTGGGTTCGCCTACCTGAACGCATCTGTTCCTGTGCGGGTTGTCCGTGGGTGCGCAGTTGCTCGCGCCCCTGAGGTGCTGCCCTTTTGCGGTCGTTCTTCGGGTGCGGGGCCGTCCTCGTTTTTGCGCGGTTCCCTGCGCCCCTGGGGTCGTCCACCTGAACGCATCTGTTCCTGTGCGGGTTGTCCGTGGGTGCGCAGTTCCTCGCGCCCCTGAGGTGCTGCCCTCTTGCGGTCGTTCTTCGGGTGCGGGGCCGTCCTCGTTTTTGCGCGGTTCCCCGCGCCCCTGGGTTCGCCTACCTGAACGCATCTGTTCCTGTGCGGGTTGTCCGTGGGTGCGCAGTTCCCCGCGCCCCTGAGGTGCTGCCCCATTACGGTCGCTCTTCGGGTGCGGGCCGGTCCTCGTTTGCGCAGTTCCCCGCGCCCCTTTGGGGGCGCCTCGGGTTGCTGGGGCTGTCCGTCTTCTGCGGAACCCCCCTCCTCGCGCAGTCGCATGGCTGCGGGAGGGGGTGGGCGGGAATCTCTGCCCGCAGACTCCGATGCTCTTCAGTCGGGTAAGGGGGATGTCCGACCGAGCGCGTTGGAGCGAGGACGGAGAATCCCGACCGGCCCCGACCCGAAGAACCGGCCGGATGCGCCCCAAAGGGGCGCGGGGAACTGCGCGAAACCACCGAGCGACGGCACAGGAACGAAGGGCGCCCAGCCGGACGGACCTCGGAAGCGCAAGCGAAGGCGACCCGCGGGGAACTGCGCGAAGACGAGAACCGCCCCGCACCCGAAGAGCGACCAGAAGGGGCAGCATCCAGGGGCGCGGGGAACTGCGCGAAACCACCGAGCGACGGCACAGGAACGAAGTACGTCCCGCCGGACGGACCTGGGAAGCGCAAGCGAAGGCGACCCGCGGGGAACTGCGCACCCCACGAGCGACGGCACAGGGAACAAGTGCGCCCAGCTGGAACCCCAGGCGCGACGGGGAGCCGTGGAACGTGTCAGCGGCGGGGCGCCGGGCGGGACTGGGCGCGCTGCCAGCCCAGCCAAGCCGACGTGACCATGTCGCGCACATCCCGCTGCGGCTTCCACCCGAGCACCCGCGCGGCCCGATCGGCACAGGCGACGACCCGCGCGGGGTCCCCCGCCCGCCGCGGCGCGACCTCCGGCGGGAGACGACTGCCCGTGGCGGCCGTGATCTCGCTGATCATCTCGCGCACGGAGACCCCCTCGCCCCGCCCGATGTTGAGGGTCAGTTCGGCGCCCGGACCCCGCTCCCGCAGATGCCGCGCGGCGGCCACATGCGCCTCGGCCAGGTCCGCGACATGGATGTAGTCACGTACACAGGTGCCGTCCGGCGTCGCGTGGTCGGTGCCGAAGATACGCGGCGGCCGGTTCGCGGTCAGCCGCTCCAGGACCATGGGGACAAGGTTGAACTTGCCGCTGTCCGCGAGTTCGGGTGAGGCGGCCCCCGCGACGTTGAAGTAGCGCAGCGACGCCGTCGACAGCCCATGGGCGCGCCCGGCGGCCCTGACCAGCCACTCACCGACGAGCTTGGTCTCGCCGTACGGGTTCACCGGCACGCACGGGGTGTCCTCCGTGACCAGCCGGGTGTCCGGCGCGCCGTAGACGGCCGCCGACGACGAGAAGACGAACGAGGACACCTCGGCCGCCGTCACCGCGTCGAGGAGGACCCGCAGGCCCTCGACGTTCTCGTGGTAGTAGCGCAGCGGGAGTTCCACGGACTCGTCGACCCGTTTGCGGCCCGCCAGATGCACGACCCCGGTGATCTCGTGCCCGGACAGCGCGCGGGCGACCAGCTTCGGGTCCAGGGTCGATCCCACCACCAGGGGTACGCCGTCGGGCACCCGGTCGGCGTCGCCGGTGGAGAGGTCGTCGTAGACCACGGTCCGCTCGCCCGCCGCGCGCATCGCGCGGACGACATGGGCCCCGATGTAGCCGGCACCGCCGGTGATCAGCCAGGTCATGGTCGTTGTTCACCCTGTCCTGTCGTATGGGCGCGCGTCTGGCGGCGCGCGCTGAAGCGTGTCATGCGGTGGTCGCACGGACGCGCGAAGAGGGATCGCCCGTACGGGCGCAGTCTGTCAGAGCCCACCGCCCCCGCGCTGAGCTGCGACGCAACCAAGAGGAATTCTGACTTCCCGTCAACAGTGGGCGCAAGTAACCCCTTTGGGTGATCTTCCGCGACGAGGTGCAGTGTCGTGCGCCGGTGCTACGGGGAGGGCCGCCGTCCGCCGGGGCGCAGCAGCCGGACCAGCCGCCGTCGTGCGACCCCGAGCGCCCCGCGTGGCCCGAGGGCGATCCGCAGCGCGAGCGCCCCCGAGTGGGTGGCGTAGGGCTGCGCCAGCAGGAAGCCGTGCCGGGGGTCGGGGACGGCGTGGCGCCGCAGGTCCCCGGGTCCCTCCGCGGCGTGCGCGGTGACCCGGCGCCCGGTGCCGTCGGCGAACCGCAGCCGCACCCGCAGGTCCCATGTCCCGGCGCCCAGCTCCCGCAGCGGCACGGCGGCCTCGGCGGTCCAGGTGCCGTCGTGCCGCCCGGCGGTGAATTCCACGGCGTGCGCCCATCCCACCCGTCCCGACCGCCGTTCCGCGAACTCCGCGACGGCCGTCACAGGTCCCGCCGCGGCCACCCGCCCGTACAGCTCGTGCAGCCGGAGCCGCAGCAGTGTCCCGCGCGCGCGGGGGCGCAGCCGGCCCTCGACGGCCAGCGGCAGGGCCGCGGCGGGCCGGACGACGAGCTTCTCCAGGGTGGCCCCGGGCAGCTCGGCGGACCACACGGGGGTGCCGTCCGGATCGCGCGCGTAGGGCGGCAGCAGCCGGGCGGGACGGGCGGCGAGTTCCCGCAGCCGTACGAGGTCCCTGGGTTCGGGTGAGACGAGCAGCACGCGCGCGACGAGGCGTCCCGGACTGTCGGCGGGTTCCAGGTCGGCGCTGTCGAATCCGGCCAGATGGGCGCGGGCGTCGGCCCACCACAGTCGCCGGTACTCGGGGGAGCGGCGGACGAGCTCCTTCGCGTACATGCGCAGCGAGAGGTCGAGGAACGCGGCCCGGCTCGCGCGCGCGAGGGACTTCGCGCCCGCCGCGCGGAGGATGTCGACGGCCTGTCCGTGGGCGCGGGTGCGGGCCCGCCAGTTGTCGACGCCCGCGCGGTCCAGCGAGATCGACAGCCGGGACGCCCCGCGCCGCACATGCCACACATAGACGGGGTCCGGCACGCGGGCGATCCGGGGCCCGGCGGCGAGCACCCGGGCGGTGAACACGAAGTCCTCGTAGGGGAAGCGGCCGTCGGGGAACCGGATGCCGTGGCCGCGCAGGAAGTCCGTGCGGTAGAGCTTGTTGACGCACAGGGTGTCCCGCGCGAGCGCCGGGAGATCGGCCGGGTGCTCCACGACGGGCAGCCCGGTGGGTGCTCCGACGGGTCCGGCCGGGCCGCTTTCCGGGACGGCCGGGGGGCGTGGGGCGGCCCCGGCCGGGTCGAAGGGTTCGGCGGGGTCGGCCGGTTTCCAGGGGTCCGACAGATCCACCAGGTCCAGCGGGTCCTCCGCCGGGTTCACCGGGTTCACCGGGTCCGGCGGGTCCGGCGCGTCCGGTGGTGCCGACGGGGGCGGGGGGAGCGCCGGATCACCGGGCCCGGTGGGGCGCGGGGTGTACAGCCGGGGCTGCCAGGGGGTGTCGGGGCCGTGGGGGAGTTCGCGGCGTACGCAGAGCCCCGCGGCGACCTGGGCACGGTGCTCCTGGGCGGCCGTGAGGAGCCGTTCGGCGGCCCGGGGCGGCAGGAGGTCGTCGCTGTCGAGGAACATCACGTACGGGGCCGTGCAGGCCGCCAGACCGTCGTTGCGGGGGGTGCCGCAGCCGCCGCTGTTGCCGGTGCGGGGCAGGACCCGCAGCCGGGGTTCGCCGTCCGCGAGGGCGGCCAGTACTTCCCGGCTGCCGTCGGTGGAGCCGTCGTCCACGGCGATCACCTCCCGGACCACCGGCCCTTGGGCCAGGGCGGAGCGCACCGCGTCGGCCACGTGCGTCGCGTCGTCGTGGCCGATCACGATCACGCTCACCTGGGCGTGGCGCGGGAGTTCCACGGAACACTCCTCGGGGTCTCGTGCGCGTCGGGGGCGGGCGGCGGCGGGCGGCGGGCGCCGGGCGGCCGGGTCGCGCGCCACAGCCGCCGCGCGGACAGCGCGGTCGCGGCGACCAGTAGTCCGTTGCGTGTCAGCAGCAGCAGACAGCCCGTCCAGCTCGAAGCGACCACCTCCGCGTACAGCAGCGGGTAGACGACCGTGCTGACCGCCGTGGCCAGCACCACCAGCGCCGCCACCGGCCGCTGGCTGGTGCGGTGCGAGGTGAGGCACACGGCGGCGAGCCCCAGCAGCCACACCAGGTACTGCGGGCTGATGACCCGGCTCGTCGTCGTGAACAGCAGCACCGCGCACAGGGCCGCGTCGTAGGGCGTGGCCTCGGTCCAGCGGCGGGCCCCCGCGCGCCACACCAGCAGCAGCACCCCGGCGGCGGCGGTCAGCGCCAGCGACACGGCGGCGACGGTGTCCACCTGGGGGCCGACGAACTCCATCGCGCCGTACCGGTACCGCACCGTCCCGGGCCATCCCGCGTGCCGGGCGAGGCCCAGCAGGGTGCCGCCCAGCGACTCGATCTGCACCCCGCGCGCGCCTTGCTCGCGCAGGAAGCCCTGCGGGTTGCGGAACGCGACGGCCAGCAGGATCAACAGCAGCCCGCCCGTGACGGCCGCCGCCGTCCACGCCCGGCGGGTGGGGCGGCCCCGGGGTGTGCCCAGCAGGATCAGCGCGGGCCACAGCTTCACCGCGGCCCCGAGCGCCGCGCACACCCCTCCCGCGCGCGCGGACCGCTCCGCGACCAGCAGCCCGGCCACGGCGAAGGCGGTCACCTGTACGTCGTAGCGCGCGAGCGGCAGATGCAGCAGCAGGGGGAGTGCGCACACCCACAGCGCGGCGCCGCCCAGGGTGCGGCCGGGCCGCAGCCCCGCGCGCGTGAGGGCCGCGGTGACGATGGCGTCCGCGAGCAGGGTCAGTGCGACGAACGCCTCGAAATAGGTCAGCCAGGGCACCAGCGCGGGCGCGAGCAGCACGGGTCCCGCGCCCGGTGGGTACTGCCACAGCGCGTCGCCCACCGGGAAGGTCCCGTCGCCCAGTTGCCCCGCCCAGCGCGCGTACAGATGGTGCACCTCGCGGGACACCCCACCGGAACCGAGCAGGACGGAACCGCTGTGCGTGAGCAGGAACAGCATCCCCGCGCGCGTGGCGAGCCATCCGGCCGCCAGGGCGAGCGGTCCGCCGCCGAGGGGCCGGGTACGGCGTGCGGACGCGCTGCCCGGGACGAGTGTCTGAGGGGTCATCAGCGGGAGCGTATGCCGCACAACGGACGAGACCCCGCCTAATACGCCCAGGCGCCACCGTATGACCAGAAAATCGCCCGCATGCTGCTCAAGACCTGCCTCGCGGCCCGCTGCGCGCGGGAGGGCCGGCGAACTGCCGCGCGGGGCCGCCCGTCGTGTGTCCTCATGGCGTACCGCTCGGCGACTCGGTCGCGGCGAGGCGCAGGATCGGCCCGAGCAGGTCCGGGAAGCGGGCGCCGAGATCGTCGGCGCGCAGCCGGATGCGCCGGTGCCGACCGTCGACGGTCATGCTGATCAGACCGGCCTCGCGCAGGATCCGCCAGTGGTTGGACAGCGTCGACAGCGGCACGGTCAGCCCTTCGGCGAGCGCGGAACAGGTCGAGTCCGGGCTTCCCATGGCTCGCCGCACCAGCTCCAGACGTACCGGATCGCCGAGCGCGTGCAGCACCGGTGCGAGCGTCAACGACTCGGTCGAGGGCTGGGGCAGTGGTCGCATGGCCCGATCCTAACATTCAGTTCGATAGTTCGGGATTATGGAACTATCCTGGAAGTTCTTCGACGCCCTCAGGGGCATCCGCGTCGCAGAAGGGAACGGCGTTGACCGCACACCAGGACTTACCGAAGGCCGAGGCACCCGAGGCAGTGGACAGGCGGCCGAAGCGGACAGCGCTCCTGCTCACCGTGACCTGTATGGGGCAGTTCATGGTGCTGCTCGACAGCACGATCGTCGGCGCGGCGCTGCCCGATATGCAGCAGCGCCTGCACCTCCGGCTGGACGGCCTGCAATGGATCGTCGACTCCTATGTGCTGCTCGTCGCCATGCTGCTGCTCTCCGGCGGTGTCCTCGCCGACCGTCTCGGCCGCAAACGCGTGTTCCTGGCCGGTGCGACGGTGTTCACCCTCGCCTCGGTGCTGTGCGCCGCCGCCCCCTCGCCGGGATGGCTGATCGCTGGACGCGCGCTCCAGGGCATCGGGGCCGCCGCGCTGAGCCCCGCCTCGCTGGCTCTGCTCGCCGCCGCCCACCCCGTGCCGCAGGACCGCGTCAAGGCCATCGGGCTGTGGGCCGGACTCAGCGGGATCGGCCTGGCCGCCGGACCGGCCGCCGGCGGGGTCCTGGTGGACGCGTTCGGCTGGCCGGCCATCTTCCTCGTCAACGTACCCATCGGCGCCGTCCTGCTCGTGGCCGCTCTGTACGTCCTGACCGAGTCCAGCGACCCGGCCGCACCGGCGATCGACATCCCGGGCGCGGCCCTGTCCGTCCTCGGTGTGGGGGCGCTGTCCTTCGGACTGATCGAGGGCGGTTCCCGCGGCTGGACCTCGCCGGTGATCCTCGGCAGCTTCGCCGCCGCGGTGGTGACCCTCGCCGCCTTCGTCGCCGTCGAACAGCGCGCTCCGGCACCGATGCTGCCGCTGCGGCTGTTCCGGCAGCGGCTGTTCACCGTCTCCAGCACCGCGATGGCCGTCGTCGGTTTCGCGCTCATGGGGTCGTCCTTCTTCTTCTCCCAGTTCTTCGTCCACGTCCAGGGCAGTTCGATCCTGCGCGCGGGCCTCCAGACCCTGCCCGTCACCCTCGCCATGGTCGTCGTCAGCCCGTACGCGGGCCGTCTCGCCGTCAGGTACGGCTTCCGGATCGTGGTCACCACCGGCCTCGCCCTGGCCGGACCGGGGCTGCTGGCACTGGGCTTCGTCCAGGCCGACACCGCCTACGCGCACGTCTGGTGGCGACTGGCCGTCACCGGCGTCGGATTCGCCCTGGCCATGTCCCCGCTGACCGGAGCCGCCATCCAGGCCGTCGGCACGCACGAGAGCGGACTCGCGTCGGGTGTCATCAGCACCACCCGGCAGATCGGCGCGGTGCTCGGGGTGGCGGTCCTCGGAGCGGTCGTCCGCACCCGGCAGTCCGGCGGCGCCTCCTTCGAGGCAGCCCTCAGCAGCGCCTTCGTCGTGGCGGGCGCCGTCACCCTGGCCGGCGCCGTGGTCACCGGCCTGTGGCTGTGGACGCGCCGTGGAACGGGAGCAGCATCGTGTCCGACGCCCCCTCACGTCCCACGGCGGTGAAGCCACGGGCGGCATAGAGACGGACGGCCGGGTTCCCGTCCTCCACGCTGAGGCTCAGCCCGTCGGCGCCGGACCGCTCCGCCAGCCTCACCAGTTCGTCCAGCAGGGCACTCCCGACACCACGTCCCCGATATGCGGGCAGAACACCGATGGTCAGCTCCGGCACCTGCGGGCCGACATGGCCGTACCCGGGTTCGTCGGCCGGGAAGACCCGCGCCCAGGCAGCACCCACAGGCCGCCCGGCGTCGTCCTCGGCCACCACGCCGAAGTCTCCCGGCCGGGGCCACCCCGTGACGTAGTGCGCGATGTCCGGCGTCCCCAGGGCCTCGTCAAGGGTGAACCGGGGCCCGTCCCAGTTGAACGCCGCGAGCAGCACCTCCCCCAGAAACCCCCCGTCCCCCGCCCCCGCGGCCCGCAACCGAACCCCCGCACCGAAAACACCCGCCCCATCCGTCATCCCCCCTACCTACCAACACCCCCACACCCCCCGCGACCCATTAACCCCCAGTCCACAGGAACAGCCCCGCACCCGAAGGACATCATCAGCCAGCCAGCGCCCCCAAAGGGGCGCGGGGAACTGCGCAAACCCACGAGCGACGGCACAGGAATGAAGTACCCCCCGCCGGACAGACCCAGGAAGCGCAAGTGAAGGCGACCCGCGGGGAACCGCGCAAAAACGAGGACCGCCCCGCACTCGAAGAACAACCCGAAGGGGCGCCCCAAAGGGGCGCGGGGAACTGCGCAAAAGACGAGGGCAGCCCCGCACCCGAAGAGCGACAGCAAGAGGCACCCACCCAGGGGCGCGGGGAACTGCGCAAACCCACGAGCGACGGCACAGGAACGAAGTACCCCCCGCCGGACAGACCCAGGAAGCGCAAGTGAAGGCGACCCGAGGGGAACAATCCCCCCGCCCCGCTCGTCAGACACCACAGAGGGTGTGGCGGGGCCGCTGGTATCCCCCCCCACCAGCGGCCCCGCGCATCCTCGCCCCCCGATCGTGCGCCGGGCCCGCCCGGCGCACCCCGGCGTCCTGGTCAGACGCCCGTCACCCGCGTACGGGGTGCCCTGGTCAGGCGCCCCGCACCCGGGCGAGCACCTCCCCGCTGCGCGGGTCCCACGCGACGACGACCGCCTCCGGCGGAGCCGTCTGCCGGGGCGACAGCAGCAGCCACCGCACCCCGTAGCGCTTCACGATCTCCGCCCGCCGCGTGGGCGAGGAGTTCGGCGCGAGATAGGTGTGCACCGCCGACCACCGGCGGCTCCGCTCGCGTTCCTCCAGCGCGGGATCGGGCCACGGCGGCGCCACCAGGTTCAGCCCGTACCCCGGCAGTGACCGGGCAGGCCGGTACCCGTCCGCGAGGATCACCTCGCCGCGCCCGACATGCTGCGTCACCCACGCGTACGTGGGCCACCGCGGCGGCTGCTTGAACCCGACCGGGTCCAGCGAGCGGGGCACCACCGCCCCCGCGTGCACCGTGAGGAAGCCGGTCAGCGCCGCCGCCACGGCCGCCACGCCGAGTGCCCGCCGCCGCCGTGACCAGGGCCGGGGCGTGGCCAGCTCCACCGCGAGGGCGAAGTGCAGCGGGACCAGGGCCATACCCATCACCCGTCCGTAGGTGTAGTGCCCGGTGAACCAGCCGTACGCGATGACCAGCAGGTCCAGGCCGAACATCAGCACCAGCGGGTCCCGGCCGCCGTCGCGCCGCCATCTGGCCCACAGCGCGGGCAGCCCCAGCGCCCCGAGCCAGAAGCGCTCACGGGTGTTCCGGTAGAGCCGTGCGTGGATGGCGTCCACGCTGGAGTCGCCCGCCAGTGAGAACACCGAGAAATACGGCCACATCGCCGCCACCGCGCACGCCGCGAGCACGGCGAGCAGCCACGGCAGCCCGACCCCGTACCGGCGCCACGCCGCGCGTGACAGCCACTGCCGCCCGTGCGCGGGGACGACGAACGCCGCGACGCCGACGGCCGCCGCGATCACGGTGATCGGGTGGACGAGCAGGATCAGCCCGAGCAGCGCGCCCAGTCCCGCGTGCCCCCGCCACCGGGGCGCGGAGTCCCGGATCAGCGACGCCGTCCACGCCCATGCCCAGAAGGTCAGGCCGATCGCGAACGTGGACGGGTACCCGAGGTTCCCCGTCATCGACATCAGCCCGAGGAACCCGGACCACCAGGTGCCGAGCGTGCCCCACAGCAGCAGCATCGCGGCCAGCGCGAACACCGGTGCCCACGGCCCGGTCGTGGGGCGGGAGACCGCGCGGGTGAACCGGGCGACACCGGTGAGCAGGACCAGCAGGTTCACCGGGCCGGAGAGTTTGACGACCTCCCAGCCCGCGAGACCCGTGAGCTTCGCGAACAGCGCCTGCGTCACCGCGTACGGCGTGTAGTAGGGGCTGCCGTCGCCCGGCAGGTCGGCCATCGGGTGCCGGGGTGACAGCAGATCCGCCGTGAGACGTTCCACCACGGCCGCGTGCTGCCCGAAGTCGCAGCACATCGGCACCCGCCAGTACGCGAGGGACATCACCAGCCAGAACAGCCCGCCGAACACCATGAACGGAGTGGGGCGCCGGCGGTGTCCGCGAAGCGCGGTAGCGCCCCGGGCCCGGGTACGGGTCAGGAGATCGGCGCTCATCGTGCGCCTCCGTGTCGTGCGGTGTCGATGGTCATGTCGGAGCCCCGCGATCGGTGGTGGTGCGGCCGGGGCGGGGAATCCCCGCCCCTGGGGGAGGACGTGCCGGACCGCCGGCCGAGCTCCTGCCGGCGCTGGCGGCATGCCGCCGTGCGGCGTTCCGCGTGGCTGCCGGGCAGGACGGGGCTGGGCGGGAGCTGCACGTGGCGCCGCCTTTCGACGGGAAAGCGTGAGACGCGTGACCTCTCAGCAAAGGGGAGGGTTCGTCGCCTTTGCCGATTCCCGTCATCGCCCGCGCCGTTGATCACCCCATCGAGTGACGAACGGTCTTCGACAGGCTGGGCCGACCTGACTACCGTCGAGAGTTATGCCCCGATTCTCCGTAGTCGTCCCCGTATATCGCATTCAGGGCTACCTACGGGAGTGCCTGGAGTCGGTCCTGGGACAGACCCCTCCCCCCGACGGCACCCCCGACCCCGCCCCCGTCACCCCCACGCCCGACGCCCCCGCCGCGCCCACCCCCGACCCCTCCACCCCGGGCGACCGCACCCCCGACCGCCCCACCCCCAGCCGCCGCGCCCCCAGCCGCCGCGCCCCCCACCACCTCGCCGCCCCCGCCGCGCTCACCGTCGACCGCCCCACCCCCAGCCGTCCCCCCACCCTCGAACTCATCGTCGTGGACGACGCGTCCCCCGACGCGAGCGCCGCGATCGCCGCCGAGTACGCGGCCCGGGACCCCCGGGTCCGGCTGATCCGACTGGACCGGCACACCGGCGCGGGCGCGGCCCGCAACGCGGGAGCCGCCCGCGCCCGGGGCGAGTACCTCTTCTTCCTGGACGGTGACGACCTGCTGCTGCCGGGGGCCCTCACCGCCCTCGACCGGGCCCTCACCCACGCGGGCGACCCCGAGGTCCTGCTGTTCGGACACGACACGATCGACTGGTGGGAGACCGTCCGGCCGGTCGACGAGGACCTGACCGGCGACCCCCTCGCCCTCGCCCCCGTCGCCTGGAACCGGGTCGTACGACGCGAGTTCTGGCACGCCCACGCGCTGGGGTTCACCGACGAGGCCCCCTACGAGGACGTGATCCCCGCCCACCGGGCCGTCCTGCTGGCGGGCGAGCGGGCCACCGTGCTCGACCGGGTCTGTGTGCGCTGGCGCGAACGGCGCGGCGGCAGCGTCTCCACCACCCCCGGCCCCGCGCACCTCGCGTTCCTCGCCCGCTACGACACCCTGCTCGGCGGCCTCGCACCGGACGAGCGCGCCCGGGTCTTCCCGTACCTCACCCCCCGCGCGCTCGCCGTGCTCACCGATCCCGGCCGGATCAGGTCCGCCGACCGCCGGGACTTCTTCCGGGAGACCGCCCGGCTGCACCGCGCCCACGCGCCCGCCGGACACGTCCCGCGGACCGCGGAGGAACGCGCGGTCGCCGCCGGTTCCTCCCTCGCCTACGACAAGCTGCGCAAGGCCGGCACCCGGCGCCGACGCCTCGCCGCGGGACTGAACCGCGGACGGGCCGGGCTGCGCGGCAGGCTCATGCGGGCCGCCTACCGCGCCGACCTGCGCCGCGGACTCGACCCCCGGCTGGCCGTCTACAGCGCCTACTGGAACCGCGGTGTCTCCTGCAATCCCGCCGCCGTGTACGCCAAGGCCCGGGAACTCGCCCCGCACATCCGTGGGGTGTGGGTGGTCGCCGCCGAGCACCGCCACCATGTCCCGGACGGCGTCGAGTACGTCGTCGAGGGCACCCGCCGCTACTGGCGGACCATGGCCCGCGCCACCTACCTCGTCAGCAACTCCGGCTTCCCCGGCGGATTCACCAAACGCCCCGGCCAGACCTACCTCCAGACCCACCACGGCACCCCGCTCAAGAGGATGGGCCTCGATCAGCGCCGCTATCCCGCCGGGACGCACGGCATCAGCTTCAGCGCGGTCCTCGCCCACGCCGACCAGTGGGACCTCAGCCTCTCGGCCAACCCCCACTCCACCGAGGTCTGGGAACGCGGCTACCCCTCCACCGCGTACCGCGCCCTGGAACTGGGCTACCCCCGCAACGACGTCTACTTCCGCACCGGACCCGACGAGGTCGGACGGCTGCGTGCCGCGCTCGGCGTCCCGCCCGGCCGCACGGCCCTGCTCTACGCGCCCACCCACCGGGACCACCAGCCCGGCTTCCTGCCCCGGCTCGACCTGGAACGCTTCGTCCGCGCGCTGGGCCCCCGGTACGTGGTGCTGGTCCGCGCCCACTACCGCTGCGGACCCGGCGCGGAGGTCCCCCGGCACCCCCGCGTCCTCGACGTGACCGCCCACCACCGGGTCGAGGAACTGTGCCTCGCCGCCGACGCGCTGATCACCGACTACTCGTCACTGATGTTCGACTACGCATGCCTGGACCGCCCGATCATCACCTACGCCCCCGACTGGCAGGCGTACCGGCTGGCCCGCGGCACCTACTTCGACCTGCTGTCCGGCCGCCCCGGCGACACCCCGGGTGCCGTCGCCACCGTGGAGGACGAACTGATCGAACTGTTCCGCTCGGGCCGCTGGGACACCCCCGCGACGGACCGCCTCCGCGCGGCGTTCCGCACCCGCTTCTGTCCCTACGACGACGGCCACGCGGCGGAACGGGTGGTCCGTGAACTCATGCTGACCTGAGACGGGGCCCGGCGAGCGGCACCCCGCCCACCGGACCCCGCACCCCCTCACCGGACCCCCGAACCCGCTCACCGGAGGACCGCACCGGCCCCCCGCACCGGATCGGACCACCGGGACACCACGAGCGGCTGTGCTCCACGAGCGGCTACTTCACCGCGCCCGCCATCACCCCCGAGACGAACTGCCGCTGGAACGCGAAGAACACGGCCAGCGGGATCACCATCGAGATGAACGCCCCGGGCGCCAGCACATCGATGTTGTTGCCGAACTGGCGGACCTGGGTCTGGAGCGCCACGGTGATCGGCTGGTTCGCCGCGTCCGTGAAGATCAGGGCCACCAGCATGTCGTTCCAGACCCACAGGAACTGGAAGATCCCGAGGCTCGCGACCGCGGGACCGCCGAGCGGCAGCACCACCCGCAGGAACAGCCGCAGCTCACCCGCGCCGTCCAGCCGCGCGGCCTCCAGCAGCTCCCGGGGGATCTCCGCGAAGAAGTTCCGCAGCAGGAACACCGCGAACGGCAGCCCGAAGCCGACATGGAACAGCACCACGCCCAGGATCGACCCGAACAGCCCGAGATCCCCGAACAGCCGGGCGATCGGCAGCAGCGCCACCTGCACCGGCACCACCAGCAGCCCCACGACCCCGAGGAACCACCAGTCCCGCCCGGGGAACTCCAGCCATGCGAAGGCGTACCCGGCGAGCGCGCCGATCACCACCACCAGCACCGTCGTGGGTACGGCGATGAGGACCGTGTTCCACAGCGAGTCGGTGATCGCGGGGTTGTCCAGCAGCTTGCTGTAGTTGCCGAACGTCAGCTGCGCGGGTTCCGTGAGGACGGTCCACCAGCCGCTGTCCGCGAGATCGCGGGGGGTGCGCAGCGACGACAGGAGCAGTCCGAACGTGGGGACCAGCCAGAACACCCCCACGACGACCAGCAGCACCCGTACCAGCCCACCGCTGACCACACCCGCCAGCCGTGCCCCGAGCGAGGGTTTCGCCGGGGCCGTCCCCCCGGTCTTCGCCGTGGCCGCCGGGGCGGCCGTTCCACCGTGCGCGGTCATCGCCGTGCCTCCCGCCGCAGCCGCCGGATGTTGAACAGCATCACCGGGATCACGAGCAGCAGCAGCAGCACCGAGATCGCGCTCGCTACCCCTGGTCTGCCGTCGCTGAACGCCGACCGGTAGAGCTGGAGCGCCAGCACGTTCGCGTCGTCCTGCGACGAGCCGGGGGCGATGATGTACACCAGGTCGAAGATCTTCAGGACGTTGATCATCAGCGTCACCAGGACGACCGCGAGCACGGGCGCCAGCAGCGGCACGGTGATCCTGCGGAACACCTGCCACTCGTTCGCCCCGTCGACCCGGGCCGCCTCCATCAGCTCCCGGGGCACACTCGCGAGCCCCGCCGCGATCAGCACCATCGCGAAGCCCGCCCACATCCAGATGTACGACACGATCACCGCCGGGGTCACCAGCCCCGGCCCGAGCCAGTCCACCCCGTTGTACGCCTCCCGGAAGTTGGCCTCCGGCAGCCGCAGCAGCGCCCCGTCCGCCTTGTCCGACAGGGTGAACGTCCCGTCGGCGGCGGCGGTCGTCCGTTCGACGACCGTCCCGTCCCGCACGGCCTCGATCCGCATCCCCGGATATCCGAGCTCCGCGCTGTCGACCCCGCCGAGGGTGCCCACGCCCTTGCCCCGGGTGAAGTCCTGCCAGGTCGTGCCCGTCACCTTCCCCGGATCGGCGGACGCGGCCTTCGCGGCCTTCGCCCCGTCCGGCATCAGGTCCGGCGCCACCCCGACCAGCGGCAGTACGACCGGCTCACCTACGCGCACCGGATCCTTGGTGACGAACGCCCCGCCGCCCGCCGCGCGCAGCGGCGAATCACGGCCCGGGTGGGCCTTCGGGAACGCCGACGACTCGGCGAACGTGTCGTGCACCCCCACCCACACCGCGTTGGCGACACCCCGGTCCGGGTCCTGGTCGTAGACCAGCCGGAAGATGATGCCCGCCGCCAGCATCGAGATCGCCATCGGCATGAAGACGACCAGCTTGAACGCCGTGCCCCAGCTGACCCGTTCGGTCAGCACCGCGAAGATCAGCCCGAGGGCCGTCGCCAGGGTCGGCGCGAGGACGATCCAGATCACGTTGTTGCGGAACGCGGTCCTGATGCCGTCGTCCGTGAAGAGTTCCCGGTAGTTGTCGATCCCGGCGAAACCGCCGCCGGTGTCGCTGACGAAACTGCGGATCAGCGAGTACCCGATCGGGTAGACCACGAGTGCGCCGAGCAGCATCACGGCGGGCAGCAGGAACAGCACCACCACCGCCTTGCGGGTACCCGTCACACTCTTGCGCCGTGGGGACCTGGGGGACACCGGGCCGCTGCCGGTGCCCCCCGCCGTTGCCGACGTCATCGCCGGATCAGTCCTTGTACGCCTTGGCCGCGGCGGCCTCCAGCTTCTGCTGGGCCCCCGCCACGTCCTTCGGATCCTTCAGGAAGTCCTGGAGCACCTTCCACTCGCCCTTGCCGGGGGTGCCGCCGAACGCCTGCGGAGCCTGGTCCGACATATCGAAGCGGAAGTCGTCGCCCGCGCCGACCAGCGCCTTCGCGATGTCCCGCTGGACGTCGTTCGGGTACGACGCGAGATCCAGGCTCTTGTTCGGCGAGAGATAGCCGCCGAGCTTCGCCCAGACCGCCGCCGCGTCCGGCGACGCGAGGAAGGTGAGCAGTGCCTGGCCCGCCTTCGACTCCTTCAGCAGCACCGCCGCGTCACCGCCGCTGACCACGGGCGCCTCGCCGCCCACCGCGGGGAACGGGAACACCTTCGCGTCCGTGCCGATCTTCGCGTTCGCCTGGGCGACATTGATCCCGACGAAGTCCCCCTCGAAGACCATGCCCGCCTCCGGCTGGTCGCCGCCGGTGAACGTCTGCTCCACCGAGCGCGGGAACTCCGTCTGGAGCGCGCCGTCCGCGCCGCCCGCCAGATAGTCGTCCTTGCCGAAGAGCTCCCCGAGGGTGGTCAGGGCCTTCTTCACGGACGGGTCCGTCCACTTGATCTCGTGCTTGGCGAGCTGGTCGTACTTCTCCGGCCCGGCCTGCGACAGATAGACGTTCTCGAACCAGTCGGTGAGCACCCAGCCGTCGGCGCCGCCGACCGACATCGGGGTCACCCCCGAGTCGTACACCGTCCGCGCCGTCGCCATGAACTCGTCCCAGGTCTTCGGCTCCTTCGCCCCCGCGTTCTCGAAGACGGTCGTGTTGTACCAGACCAGCGACTTGTTGGCGGCCTTGAAGTACACGCCGTACTGCTCGCCGTCCACCTTCCCCAGGTCCTGCCAGCCCCGGGCGAAGTTCTTCGTCAACTGCTCCTTCGCGTCCGCGCCGACCGGCTTGGCCCACTTGTTGTCGACGGCCTGCTTCACGGCGCCGACCTGCGGGAGCATCGCCACGTCCGGCGGGGCGCCGCCCGCGATCTTCGAACCGAGGAAGTTGATGATCGGGTCCTGTGCGGGGACGAACGTGACCTTCGCGCCCGTCCGCTTCTCGAACTCGGCGAGCACCTTCTTGAAGTTCTCCTGCTCCGGTCCCGTCCATACGGCGGCGACCTCCAGCTTCTGCCCGTCCAGCTTGGGCAGTTGGAGTCCGGAGCCGCTGGGCGCGGTGGCGGTGCCCGTCGCGTTGTTCGCCCCGTCGCCGTCGCTGTCGCCGCCGTCGTCACCGCAGGCCGCCAGGCTCAGGGCGAGGGCGGTGGTGACCGCGAGGGCCCTGACCGGATGCCGGTGCCGGCGGCTCGTGGTCCTGCTGGTTCCGTTCGGATTTCCGTGCGGGTTGGTGGTGCGCATCGCTGCCCCGTCCTCTTGACGCGTCTGGCTCGCGTGCTTGCGAACGCTGGTCCGTGGGACCTGGTGTACGCCCGTGGGGTTCGGCCCGACAAGGGAACCGCCCCGCCCAACTACCCGATCGTGTCACCCTCGTGACTTCCCGCCCCCGCCCCTGGGTTTCCCGTGCGGGTCGCCTTCGCTCGCGCTTCCGAGGTCCGTCCGGCTGGGCGTACTTGTTCCCTGTACGGGTACGTCCGGGGGTGCGCAGTTCCCCACGGGTCGCCTTCGCTCGCGCCGCGAGGTCTGTCCGGCTGGGCGTACTTGTTCCCTGTGCGGCTACGTCCGGGGGTGCGCAGTTCCCCGCGCCCCTGGGTGGTGCCCCCTTGCGATCGTTCTTCGGGTGCGGGTCCGTCCTCGTCTTTTGCGCAGTTCCCCGCGGGTCGCCTTCGCTTGCGCCCCGAGGTCTGTCCGGGTAGGCGTACTTGTTCCCTGTGCCGTCGTTCGTGGGGTGCGCAGTTCCCCGCGCCCCTTTGGGGCGCCCACCTGGGGCTGTTCTCAGTCTGCGGGTGGGGTCAGACAGCAGGCCGGCGTCAGCTCGGCTGGGGTTCAACCCCCTCCTCTCGCAGTCGCATGGCTGCGGGAGGGGGTGGGCGGGAATCTCTGCCCGCAGACTCCGATGCTCTTCAGTCGGGCAAGGGGGATGTCCGACCGAGCGCGTTGGAGCGAGGACGGAGAATCCCGACCGGCACCGACCCGAAGAACCGACAGAACGCGCCCCAAAGGGGCGCGGGGAACTGCGCAAGAACGAGAACCGGCCCGCACCCGAACAGCGACGAACAGGGGCAGCATCCAGGGGCGCGGGGAACTGCGCGAAACCACCGAGCGACGGCACAGGAACAAGCGCGTCCAGCCGGACAGACCTAGGAAGCGCAAGCGAAGGCGACCCGCGGGGAACTGCGCAAACCCACCGAGCGACGGCACAGGAACAAGCGCGTCCACCCGGACAGACCTCACAAGCGCAAGCCAAGGCAACCCCCACGGGGCCCAGGTACGGGCGCCGTCGCGAGGGCCGGACGGCCACCGTCACAGCAGGGACGGGACCGCTACCGCGGATATCGACCGCGTAGCCCGCTCCACCGCACTGGCCAGCAACGCCAGATCCGTGGGCCCGTTCCCCAACTCCCGCACGGACCGACGGACGGGCGGATCCCCCATCCGCTCCCACTCCACCACCACGACCCGCGGCCGGGACGTCGCCGTCCGCGGAATCCGCCCCGTGACCCGCCCGCCCTGGAACCCGGTGACCCGCCCGTCGGCCCCCCGCAGGGTGCCCCGCCCGGGCCCCGGCTCGTCGGCCCCGCCCCGTACCGCGTCCAGCACGACCCGTACCCCCGCGCGGCGCGCGGCCTCGCTGTCCACGACCCGGGTCCCGCTCGCCGCGCCCGCGACCAGGTGCACACCGAGCCGCTCGCCCTCACGAGCCACCGCCTCCAGCGCCCGGACGACGGACCCCGCGGCGGGCCGGCCGGTCGAGCCGAGCGGCGGCGACAGCAGCGCGTCGAGGTCGTCGACCACGACGACCAGCCGGGGCAGCGGCGGCCCCGGATCACCGCGCCGCACGGGCCGCAGCCGCATCGTGGAACTCGGCGGCGTGTCGAGATCCCCCGCCCCGTCACCCGGAACCGCCGAGGGGCGCGGCTCCCCGCCCTGGCGGACCACCCCGGACACCCGGTTCCCCCGCAGCGGACCCCGCTGGGCGACGACCCGGTCCGGTACCTCCTCGCGGCTGTGCCACCCCGTGAAGTCGAGCAGGCCCAGCAGCTCGGCCCGCCGCTTCAGTTCCGCGCTGAGCGCCTGCGCGAACTCCCGCATCCGCAGCGGGTCCCCGGCGGCCAGATACGTCGTCACATGGGGCAGTTCCGTGCAGACCGCGAGCCCGCCCGCGCCGTCCCGGCCGGGCGGCGCGCCACCCGTGACGTCCCGGCCGTCGACCAGGACCATCGCCAGCCGGTCGGGGCGTTCGGCGGCCGCCAGCGACGCGGTGACCGCGCGCAGCAGTTCGGTGCGGCCGCTGCCCGGCGGCCCCTCGATCAGCAGATGGGTGCCCTCGTGCGCGAGGTCCACGCCCACCGGCCCGCGCGGCCCGGCACCGAGCACCGTCCAGGCCCGCCCGCCGACGGCCCGCGCGTCGTCGGACGCGGCGGCCCAGCGGGCCATCAGCGACGCGGGTGTCGCCCGCGCCAGCCCCAGCTCGTCCAGCAGCCGCGCGACCCGGGGCAGCGGAGCCGCGACCCGGGGCGCCCGGTCGCCCGCGCCGCCCTCCGTGCGCAACGGCGCCAGCGCCCGCGCGAACCGCTCGGCCCACGCCCCCGACACCGCGTCCACCGCACCGGCCGTGCCCTGCCCGGCGACCCGCCCGGCGGCGACCCGGACCAGCCGGACCTCCGTCGCCACGTCCCCGCTGAGCAGCGCGACCGCCCCGCACTCCCGCAGCGGCGGGCTCGCCGCGCACGCGTCCTCGTACACCTCGGCCACGGCCGCCCCGCCGTCGCCGGGCACCGCCGCCGTCTCCGCGAGACACACCACATGGATACCGGCGCCCGGCCCGAACGCGCACAGCCGCGCCACCGCGTCCCGCAGCGGGGCGGACCCCGGGTCGCCGTCCACGATCAGCACGGTGAGCGATCCGTCGTTCCCGGCCGCCGGGGCGGGCTGCCCGGTGCCCCCGGCCGCCGTCCGGGCGAACACCCCGGCCTCACCCTCCGAACCCAGCGCCCAGGACGTCCCGCCGCCGCGGACGGCGCCCGCCCCGTTCCCGCCGAACACGTCCCCGCCCGCGGGCGCCCCGCCGCCGCGCTCCTCCAGTACCCGGATCAGCTCCGCCGTCCGCGCCATGGCCTGCTCCCGGTCGTACGCGAGCAGCAGCCGGCAGTCCTGGCCGTGTCCCGGGCGGGTGTGCGGCAGCCAGCCGAGCCAGCTCCAGCGGGCGACCCGCTCCTCCATCGGCCGCGCCCGGTCCGCGCTCAGCAGCACGATCTCCAGGGTGTCCGGCGAGTGCAGCGCGGCGAGCTGCGCCACCACCGACCGGGCCACCCCGGCCAGCCGCGCCCCGGGCCCGGTCAGCCCCAGCCCGCCGGCCTCGCGCAGCCCGACCGTCACCGGGACGCCCGCCAGTACCCCGCTGCCCGCCGGGTCGGCGCGGTCCGTGGTGCCGAGCCGGACCGTCAGGGCCTCCCGGTGCGCGCCGTCCCGCTCCCACAGCCGGGGCCCGGGGCCGAGCGCGGTGAGCAGCAGCGACGCGGGATCGGGCCACAGCTCGGGTGTCGCCGCCGGGTCCGGCCCGGCGTCCTCGTCCAGGTGCCCGTGTCCGTCGGCGGACGGGTCGTCGTCCTCGTACGGGTCCCACTCGGGCCGCGTCCCGCGACCGCCCGTGAGGCGGCGGGCCCAGGCGGTCAGCCCGCCCCGCCGCCGCGCGCCCGGCCGGGACGGCCCGTCGTCCTCGTGGTCCCGCTCCGACGGGCCGTCGTCCGGGTACGGGTGCCCGCCGCCGTGCGGGTCCCGCCCCGCGGCCTCGTCCGCCCACCGGGGGCCGTCGTCGTATCCCCTGCCGTCGTGCCCGAAGCCGTGGGAGCCGTCGTCCCCGGAGCGGTGAGGGGGTGCGCGCTGGTCCCCGCGCCCCCGCGCACGCCCGCGTGGGCCTGCGCGTCCCGCCCGGGCTCCGCGCGGTACGCGGCGGCGGAGCCGTACGACCGCGGGTCCGCGCGGTCCGGGCCGGGGGAGCCGTACGACTGCCCCGCCCCATGGGTGACCGCGGCTCCCGGGTGGGTGGCCGCACCGGCCTGGCGTGCCCTGGGCACCCCGGGTCCGAGGCCCGCCGGGCCGGGAACGCCGTCGCCTTCACCGGCGTCGGGTCCCGCTGCCGGGTCGTCGCCGTGCCCGGGTACGCGGACGAAGCCCTCGCCGTCCGGCGTGGTGGGCAGCGGCGGCGGCAGTTCCCGGGAGGAGGCGAGCCGCAGCGTGGACTCGCCGAGCCGCAGCAGCGCGCCCGGCTCCAGCGGCATCGGCGCCCGCCCGACGGCCGCGCCGTAGAGCCGGGTGCCGTTGGTGGAGCCGAGGTCCGCGACGGTCACCAGACCGTCCTCGGTGACGGTGATCTCGCAGTGCAGCCGGGACACGTCCGGGTCGTCGAGGGGGACCCCGGCCTCGGCGGACCGGCCGACGAGGACCCGGCCGCCGTGCAGCAGATGCACCCCGCCCGCGTCGGGCCCGCCGACGACCTGGAGCTGCGCCGCCGCGTCGGCCGGTCCGGGACCGGGGTCCGCGGGAGCGCCGAGGGACAGCACCGCGCCGTCGATCAGCGGCGGCTCGCCGAGGACCCGGCGCTGGAGGTCGAGGCGCTCCGGGCCCCGGTACACGACCACGGGTCCGTCACCGCCCGCCACCGCCGACGCGAGGTCCGACGCCACCGCCGCCAGCGGGGTCCCGGCGGGCGCGGTGACGAGGACGTCCCGCGCCATGACGCGGCTCGTGGCGTCGGGGCGCGGCCCGAGGACGGTCAGCCGGATCTGCATCGCCGTCAGCGGTCCCTTCTGCGGATGCGCCCAGAACGAGGCCACCGGGGGCCGTGCTGTGATTCCCCCCACCGCACTCCGGGCACGTCGACCAGTACGGGGGCATCCTCGCATCCGCCACCGACAACACGCCCGGCCGCCATCTGTTCGTGATCTTGAATGATCGGCTCTGCCCGCAAAAGTGCCCGCCCGGCGCCCGCGCGGGCGCTCCCGGCAACCAACGCCCCCGGCCGCGCGTCTTACCGCCGAACACGGATACGGGCCGGTCCCGGCCGGTACGGGGTGCCGGGGCGGTGTCCGGGAGCGGTCGGGGGAACCCTGGTCTCCCCCGGACACCCGGACCCGGAGGGACGCGGGCGCGACCGGGGAACCGGGGCGCCCGGGCCGGTACGCGGTCCCCGGGAAACCGGGTGGCCCGGGCGGGCGGCACTACAGTGGGCCGCAAGCATCACGCCCTGGTCCCTCGCCCCGGACCCGCGGAGCACCTCCCGCGGAACCGGGGCACGGAGCGGGTGGCACCACCCCGAGCACGCCGAGCGGTCCGGATGACCGGGGGCGGGCGCGGGTAACCGAAGAGAGCGCGGTCACCGACGATCACGCCCGGACCACCCCCCGGAACAGTCCGACCGAACCCGGATCGGGCCGGAGCGAGGCTGAGCAGGCCCCGAAGCAAGCAGGGAGCGCATGACGTGCGGCCGGTAGGAAGCAAGTACCTCCTGGAGGAGCCGCTCGGACGTGGTGCCACGGGCACCGTCTGGCGGGCGCAGCAGCGGGAACGGGCGGGCGCCGAGGCGGCCGTGCCGGGGCAGCCCGGCGAGACCGTGGCGATCAAGGTCCTCAAGGAGGAGCTGGCCAACGACTCCGATGTCGTGATGCGGTTCCTGCGCGAGCGCTCGGTGCTGCTGCGGCTCACCCACCCGAACATCGTCCGGGTCCGTGACCTGGTCGTCGAGGGCGATCTGCTGGCCCTGGTGATGGACCTCGTCGAGGGTCCCGACCTGCACCGCTACCTCCGCGAGAACGGCCCGTTCTCGCCGGTCGCGGGTTCCCTGCTGACCGCGCAGGTCGCGGACGCGCTCGCCGCCAGCCACGCCGACGGTGTGGTGCACCGCGATCTGAAGCCCGCGAACGTCCTGCTGCGCCAGGACAACGGCGAGATGCACCCGCTGCTGACGGACTTCGGCATCGCGCGGCTCGCCGACTCCCCGGGGCTGACCCGGACCCATGAGTTCGTCGGCACCCCCGCGTATGTCGCGCCGGAGTCCGCCGAGGGCCGCCCGCAGACCAGCGCCGTCGACATCTACGGCGCCGGGATCCTGCTCTACGAGCTGCTCACCGGCCGTCCGCCGTTCTCCGGCGGGTCCGCGCTCGAAGTGCTGCACCAGCATCTGAGCGCCGAGCCGCGCCGCCCGTCCACCGTGCCCGAGCCGCTGTGGACGGTGATAGAGCGCTGCCTGCGCAAGAACCCGGACGAGCGGCCCAGCGCCGAGAACCTCGCCCGGGGCCTGCGCGCCGTCGCCCAGGGCATCGGGGTGCACGCCACCTCGGCGCAGATCGCCGCCGCCGAGAACGTGGGCGTGCTGCTCGCGCCGGACCCGGCGCCCACGGCCGTGCCCGGCGCGGCCGACCCCACCACCGTCCTGCCGAACACCGGGCCCCCCGGTCTGTTCGACGCGGGCCGCTACGACGCGAACGCCGCCACCAGCTACCTCCCGCACACCGCGGGCGCCCCCGGTGCCCCCGGCGCGGCCGACCCGACGGCCGTGCTGCCGAGCACCGGCCCCCGGGACGCCGATCCCACCTCCGTGATGCCGCCGGTCCCGGGCCACCACCCGCAGGGCGCCGCCCCCGGTGGCCCCGACGACCCGCACCCCTGGCAGAACCAGCTCCGGGCCGCCCGCGACCGCAACGAGCAGACCCAGGTCCAGTACCTGAACCCGGACGAGGACCCGCTGCGCCGCCGTCCCCAGCGCCAGGTGGCCCCGCGCCCGCAGCAGCCGCCGCAGCAGGCCCCGCACCACCAGCCCCAGCAGTCGCACCAGCCCCGGCAGCAGCAGCCGCAGCAGCCTCCCCAGTACGCGCCGCAGCAGCAGCACCAGCCCCCGCCGCCGCAGCAGTACGCCCCGCAACAGCAGCAGCCGCAGCGGTACGCCCCCGCGCCGGTCCCCGACCGGCAGCCCCAGCACTACTCGCCGCCCCGCGAGCCCGCCCCGCGCGCGCCCCGCGAGCCGCGTCCGGCCCGTGAGCCGAGGCAGCGCAGCGCCAACCGGATGCGCATCCCCGGCCTCGGCTGCCTCAAGGGCTGCCTCTTCAGCGTGCTCATCCTCTTCGTGGCGGGCTGGCTGGTCTGGGAGCTGAGCCCGCTCCAGGGCTGGATCGGCACCGGCAAGGGGTACTGGGAACAGCTCAGCGACTGGTTCGGTACGGTCACCGGCTGGCTCGGGGAACTCGGCGGCGGCGGCTCGGGCGCCTGAGCCCGCCGCCGTACGGCGGCGGACACCCGCCCAGGAGACTTGTCGACATCCGGAGGGTGATTTCCCCGGCCGGGGTGAAGGCGGCCGCCGGTGGCGCGTAGCTTTGTCGGCAACACGCGTCCGTAGGAGCAGCCTTGGCACGGAAGATCGGCAGCCGGTACACCGCGAACCAGATCCTGGGCCGCGGCAGTGCCGGCACGGTGTGGCTGGGCGAGGGTCCCGAGGGTCCCGTCGCCGTGAAACTGCTGCGTGAGGACCTCGCGGCCGACCAGGAGCTGGTCGGCCGTTTCGTCCAGGAACGCACCGCCCTGCTCGGCCTCGACCACCCGAACGTGGTCGCCGTGCGGGACCTCGTCGTCGACGGCGACGACCTCGCCCTGGTCATGGACCTCGTGCGCGGCACCGATCTGCGCACCCGCCTCGACCGGGAACGAAGACTCGCGCCCGAGGCCGCCGTCGCCATCGTCGCGGACGTCGCCGACGGGCTGGCCGCCGCGCACAAGGCCGGTGTCGTCCACCGGGACGTCAAGCCCGAGAACGTCCTCCTCGACATGCAGGGCCCGCTCGGCCCCGGCGGCTCCCACCGCGCCCTGCTCACCGACTTCGGTGTGGCGAAGCTCATCGACTCACCGCGCCGCACCAAGGCCACGAAGATCATCGGCACCCCGGACTATCTGGCGCCCGAGATCGTCGAGGGCCTCCCGCCGCGCGCGGCCGTCGACATCTACGCCCTGGCGACCGTGCTGTACGAGCTGCTCGCCGGGTTCACGCCGTTCGGCGGCGGCCACCCCGGCGCGGTGCTGCGCCGCCATGTGACCGAGACGGTCGTACCGCTGCCCGGGATTCCCGAGGAGCTCTGGCAGCTGATCGTCCAGTGCCTGGCCAAGGCGCCCGCGTCGCGGCTGCGCGCCTCCGAGCTGGGCGGGCGGCTGCGGGAGCAGCTGCCGCTGCTGGCGGGGATGCCCCCGCTGGACGTGGACGAGCCCGAGGCGGTCCTCACGGAGTCCGCGGACGAGCCCGGGGCCTCGGAGGGCGGCGCCGACGGCTCCGCCGCGGGGACCGGGTCCCCGGTGCGGCGGGGTGCGGTCCCGCTGGTCCCCGGTCATGCCCCCGACTCCAACCGGGACACCCATACGAGCATGCGGGTGCCCGGGCCCGACGAGCTGGACGGCGGCGCGCACGGCACCGCGCGGGCGCCGCGGGCCGCGGGGGCGCCTCGCCCCGGCTCCGCGCGCAACCGCGGCGCCGTCCGGCGCCGCCGCATCACCCTCGCGACCGCCGCGGCCGTCCTCGCCGCCGCGGCCGGCGTAGCCACCTGGGCCACCACGGACGACCCCCCCACCCCCCCCAGCACCTCCACCACCCCCTGACCCCCGCGGGCCGCCTTCGCTCGGGCTTCCCAGGTCTGTCCGGCCGGACGCACTTGTCCCTGCGCGGGTCGGACGGGGGTGCGCAGTTCCCCGCGCCCCTGAGGTCGCGCCTCTTACGGTTCCCGTTCGGCTGCGGATGGCCCTTGGCCGCTCGCGCAGTTCCCCGCGCCCCTGAAGGGGCGCCCACCTGGGGCTGTCCCTCGGGTGCGGGCTGTCAGCAACCGGAGCCGGGGTTCAACCCCCCTCCTCGTGCAGACGCCCGGCTGCGGGAGGGGGTGGGCGGGAATCTCTGCCCGCAGACTCCGATGCTCTTCAGTCGGACCACATGAACGTCGTACCGAGCGTGTCGGATCGAGGACGGAGAATCCCGACCGGCCCCGCCCCGAAGAACCGGCCGGACGCGCCCCAAAGGGGCGCGGGGAACTGCGCGAAGACGAGAACAGGCCCGCACCCGAAGAGCGACGAACAGGGGCAGCATCCAGGGGCGCGGGGAACTGCGCACCCACCGAGCGACGGCACAGGAACGAAGTGCGTCCGGCCGGACAGACCTAGGAAGCCCGAGCGAAGGCGACCCGCGGGGAACTGCGCACCCACCGAGCGACGGCACAGGAACAAGTACGCAAGGCCGGACAGACCTGGGAAGCGCAAGCGAAGGCGTCCCGCGGTACCCGGAGGCGCAAGCGAAGGCGACCTACCGGTTACGCTGGACCCGTGGCAGTCGTCGATGTATCCGAAGAGCTCAAGTCCCTCTCCTCGACCATGGAGTCGATCGAGGCCGTCCTGGACCTCGACACGATGAGGGCGGACATCGCCGCGCTGGAGGACCAGGCGGCGGCCCCCTCCCTCTGGGACGACCCGGACGCGGCCCAGAAGATCACCAGCAAGCTGTCGCACCTCCAGGCCGAGGTCCGCAAGGCCGAGGCCCTCCGCGGCCGGATCGACGACCTCTCCGTCCTGTTCGAACTGGCCGAGGCCGAGGACGACGCGGACACCCGTACCGAGGCCGACGCCGAGCTGACCTCGGTCCGCAAGGCGCTGGACGAGATGGAGGTCCGCACCCTCCTGTCCGGCGAGTACGACTCGCGGGAGGCCCTGGTCAACATCCGCGCGGAGGCCGGCGGCGTCGACGCCGCGGACTTCGCCGAGCAGCTCCAGCGCATGTACCTGCGCTGGGCCGAGCGCCACGGCTACAAGGCCGAGGTGTACGAGACCTCCTACGCGGAGGAGGCCGGCATCAAGTCGACCACCTTCGCCGTCCAGGTGCCCTACGCCTACGGCACCCTGTCCGTGGAGCAGGGCACGCACCGCCTCGTACGGATCTCCCCGTTCGACAACCAGGGCCGCCGCCAGACCTCGTTCGCGGGCGTCGAGGTGCTCCCGGTGGTCGAGCAGTCCGACCATGTCGAGATCGACGAGTCCGAGCTGCGTATCGACGTGTACCGCTCCTCGGGCCCCGGCGGCCAGGGCGTCAACACCACCGACTCCGCGGTCCGCATCACCCACCTGGCGACCGGCATCGTCGTCTCCTGTCAGAACGAGCGCTCGCAGATCCAGAACAAGGCGACCGCGATGAACGTCCTCCAGGCGAAGCTCCTTGAACGCCGCCGCCAGGAGGAGCAGGCGAAGATGGACGCGCTCAAGGGCGACGGCGGGAACTCCTGGGGCAACCAGATGCGCTCCTATGTCCTCCACCCGTACCAGATGGTCAAGGACCTGCGGACCGACTTCGAGGTCGGCAACCCGCAGGCCGTGCTCGACGGCGAGATCGACGGCTTCCTGGAGGCCGGGATCCGCTGGCGCAAGCAGCAGGAGAAGTAGCCGGTCCCGGCAACGGGAATTCCTTTGCTGCTTTGTCGACAAGAAGGTGTTCCGGGAAGCGCCGGAACCCGTAAGGTCGACCGATGATCTCCCGGTGCCGCGCGCCGGACTGCCGCCCACGGGGCGGCAGTTGTCGTATGTGTCGGCTTTTCACCGTACCGTCACAAGAATGTGCTGCGCCCAACTGCCCGTAATTCGGGCATCGCGTACGCAACGACCTTGACGCCTTCGCGATAAGTCGGAAGGGTTAACGCGGCATGCGCATCTCTGGGGCGCGTGTGAACGGGGCGACGGTACGCGGCGTGACAGTACGACCACGCATGCCACCTCCCTCTGGAGTCCACGGCCCCGGCGCTGCTCCAATGACGATGAGCTACTGGGGGTAGCAAGCAGATGACCAAGAAGACCCGGGTCCGTATCGCACGGATCGCGGCCGGCGCGCTGATCGCCGCCGGGGCGTCCCTCACCGCTGCGGGCGCCGCTTCGGCCCTGGATGTGGGGATCGGCGTCGGCGTCGACGTCGCGGACGACGCGCCCACCACCCCGCCGCCGACCGAGATTCCCCAGCCGACGAACACTCCGCCGACGACGCCTCCCACGACCCCGCCCACCACGGCGCCGACGACTCCGCCCACCACGGCTCCCACCACGGCGCCCACCACTCCGCCCACGACGCCGCCGACCACGGCTCCCACCACGGCGCCGACCACCGCGCCCACCAGCACGCCGACCACCCCCGGCGGTAACTCCGGAGGGAACACCGGTGGCAACACCGGCGGTAACTCGGGCGGCAACACCGGTGGCACCGGTGGCACCGGTGGTAACAGCGGCGGTACCGGCGGCGAGGACGGCGGTGCGAGCGGCGGCGACGACGGCGGCTCCGCCTCCACCGGCGGTAACGCGGGCGGCACCGGCGGCAATGTCGCCGACCCGGACAGCGGCTCCCAGCCGGTCCAGCAGGGCCAGGCCAAGGACGGTCTGACCGACACCGGCTCCCAGCCGGTCCAGCAGGGCAAGGCCAAGGACGAGCTGGCCGAGACCGGCGCCATGGAGACCACGTTCCTGCTGATCGGCGCCGCGACGATGATCGCCGGCGGTATCGGCTTCCGCCTGCTGCCCCGCCTCGCGGCCGGTGGCCGTACGGCCTGACCCACCCGCCTGACGGTCACCGTCCGTGACGCCCGGCGGCTTCACGGCGACCGACCGTCACTCCAGGGGTGACAGACACGCGGGAAGGCCCGGAGCGTCGCTCCGGGCCTTCCTTGTGCTCGGGTGCCGCCCCGCCCGGCTCACCCGCGCCGGGCACGGCCGTACGACAGGCGTGCCGCGTCAGGCCGACTGGTGCGCCAGCAGCGCCAGCGCCATGATCAGGATCGCGAGCAGGCCTATCAGGGTCGCCTGGTTCATCCCGGACCAGAAATTGTTCTGCTGGAAGCGCTCCCGGCTGGCCCGGCAGACGCGACAGCGGCCCTCACTGACCGGGGACGCGCAGTTCGCGCACACCAATCGGTCATACGTCATGCGCCCTCCTCCTCCCGCGCGGCGGAGCCTGCCCACCGACTGTCACTCCGCACAACGCTCACGGGAACGCCGACGTTCCCCTTACCACTGTGCCAGCTCCCGCGGATTTCGGCGCGGCCCGCCCGTCGTCCCCGTTCCGGACCCGCCCGTTCCGGCCGGGAACGGACACCTCTGGCGCGAACCATCACGTTCCGCTTGTGCGACAAACCCGTCGAACCCCGGCACCGGCGCGCGCGAACGACGGACGCCGACTGCGCTCGTCCCCCGCATTCGCGTATGGTCACGGACACCTACCCCCGGCGACCCGTGGTGCATTCGTGATCCGATTCGACAACGTCTCCAAGACCTACCCCAAGCAGAACCGCCCGGCCCTCAGGGATGTCACCCTGGAGGTCGAACGTGGCGAGTTCATCTTCCTCGTGGGGTCATCCGGCTCCGGAAAGTCCACCTTCCTGCGGCTGATCCTGCGCGAGGAGCGCGCCAGCCACGGGCAGGTCCATGTGCTCGGCAAGGACCTCGCGCGGCTGTCCAACTGGAAGGTGCCGCACATGCGCCGCCAGCTCGGGACGGTCTTCCAGGACTTCCGGCTGCTGCCGAACAAGACGGTCGGCGAGAACGTCGCCTTCGCGCAGGAGGTCATCGGCCGCTCCCGCGGGGAGATCCGCAAGTCGGTGCCGCAGGTCCTCGACCTCGTCGGCCTCGGGGAGAAGCAGAGCCGGATGCCCGGTGAGCTGTCCGGCGGTGAGCAGCAGCGCGTCGCCATCGCCCGCGCCTTCGTCAACCGGCCCAAGCTGCTGATCGCGGACGAGCCGACCGGCAACCTCGACCCGCAGACCTCGGTCGGCATCATGAAACTGCTGGACCGCATCAACCGCACGGGCACGACCGTCGTCATGGCGACCCACGACCAGAACATCGTGGACCAGATGCGCAAGCGCGTCATCGAGCTGGATCAGGGCCGTCTGGTGCGTGACCAGGCGCGCGGCGTCTACGGCTACCAGCACTGACACGACGTACCGAAAGGCAGAAAGCACGCGATGCGCGCCCAGTTCGTCCTGTCGGAGATCGGCGTCGGTCTCCGTCGCAATCTGACGATGACCTTCGCGGTCGTCGTCTCGGTTGCCCTCTCGCTCGCCCTGTTCGGCGGGTCCCTGCTGATGCAGGACCAGGTCAGCTCGATGAAGGGCTACTGGTACGACAAGGTCAACGTCTCGATCTACCTGTGCAACAAGAGCGACGCCGAGACCGATCCCGCGTGCGCGAAGGGCGCGGTCACCGGTGCGCAGAAGGACCGGATCAAGGCCGATCTGGAGAAGCTGCCGGTCGTCGACGAGGTGCTTTACGAGTCGCCCGACCAGGCGTACAAGCTCTACAAGGAGCAGTACGCGAACTCCCCGCTGGCGAGTTCGCTGACCCCGGACCAGATGCAGGAGTCGTACCGGGTCAAGCTGAAGGACCCGGAGAAGTACGAGGTCGTCGCCACCGCGTTCTCCGGGCGGGACGGCGTGCACTCGGTGGAGGACCAGAAGGAGTATCTGAACTCGCTGTTCGAACTCCTCGACGGGATGCGGGTGACCGCGCTCGCCGTGATGGGCCTGATGCTCGTCGTGGCGCTGATGCTGATCGTCAACACGGTGCGGGTCTCGGCGTTCAGCCGTCGGCGTGAGACCGGGATCATGCGGCTCGTCGGCGCCTCCGGGTTCTACATCCAGGCGCCGTTCATCATGGAGGCCGCGGTCGCGGGACTCATCGGCGGGATAGTGGCCTGCGGATTCCTGCTCGTCGGCAGGTACTTCATGATCGACCACGGACTCGGACTCGCCGAGAAGCTGCCGCTGATCAACTTCATCGGCTGGGACGCCGTCATCAAGACCCTGCCGCTCGTCCTCACGATCGGTGTGCTGATGCCGGCACTCGCCGCGTCCGTCGTGCTGCGCAAGTACCTGAAGGTGTAGCGCCCGTCCCCGGACGCGCCCGCTCCCGCCCCCGGACCGCGAGCGGTTCCCGCGTCCCGGGTCGTGCACATGAGCGCGGGCGTACGTCCATGGGCGGCCCGTGCCCCACGGTGTGAGATACGCCCCGAGCGCCGTACGGCCAACCTGCCGTACGGCGCTCGGCGTTGTCCTAGACTCACCGGCATGTCAGGCCCCGACCTGTTCCCAGACCCCCGCCGTGTCCGCCGCGGGGCGGCTCTGACATTGGTGTTCACCAGCGTTCTCATCACCGGTGCCGCCGCCGGTTCCTGGAGCGGCCCGCCCCCGGACGGCCTCGCCAGACCCCTGGCCCGCACCGGCCCCGCCGCCGCGTACCAGGAGGACATCAGCGCCGCCGCGGCCGACGCGATGGCCGACGGCAAGTCGCCCGTGGAGGCCGCCGAACGCGCGGTCAGCCGCAGCGGGGACCGCTGGGGCGCCGTCTACTCCGAGGCCGACTACGCGGAGTTCGCCCAGGCCCTGGACGGTGAGTACACCGGCGTCGGGCTGTGGGTCCGGCGCACGGCCGACGGCCGGATCGAGGTCACCCGGGTACGGCCCGGGGGCCCCGCCGACCGGGCCGGGGTCCGCGCGGGCGACCTGGTGCGGGACATCGACGGCACCCGGGCCGACGAACGCCCCGTCACGGAGGTCGTGGCGCGGCTGCGCGGCGACAGCACGGCGGCGTCCGGACCCGCCGCCAGCGGTACGCCCGTCCGGCTGCGGCTCCAGCGCGGCGAACGGCTCTGGGACGAGGAACTGCGGCGCGCGGTCCTCACCACCGACCCCGTCACCGTCGAACGTGTCGGCCGGGCCGCCGACCCGCGGGCCGTCCTGATCAAGGTCGCCGCGTTCACCCGGGGCAGCGGCGCGGAGGTACGCTCGGCGGTCCGCTCCGCCCCGCCCGGCGCGGGCGTCCTGCTCGATCTGCGGGGCAACAGCGGCGGTCTGGTCAGCGAGGCCGCCGAGGCCGCGTCCGCGTTCCTGGACGGCGGCCTGGTCGCCACCTACGACGTACGCGGGGAGGAGCGCGCCCTGCACGCCCGCACCGGCGGCGACACCCGCCGGCCCGTGGTCACCCTGGTCGACAGCGGCACCATGAGCGCGGCGGAACTGCTGACCGGCGCGCTCCAGGACCGGGGCCGCTCGGTCGTCGTCGGCAGCCGGACCTTCGGCAAGGGCGCCGTCCAGATGCCGAGCACCCTGCCCGACGGCTCGGTCGCGGAACTCACCGTGGGCCACTACCGCACCCCGTCGGGCCGCGCGCTCGACGGGACGGGCATCACCCCGGACCTGGAGACCCCCGAGGCGCCCCCCAAGGACACCGCCGCGCCCCCGGAGCCCGCGTCCGCGCCCGACCCCGCCCGCACCCCGCCGCCCGCCCCGCCGGCCGACCCCGTGGAACGCCAGGCCGAGAAGGTGCTGAGCGGTCTGGGCGACCACCCGGAGCCCTGAACCGACCCCGTCCGCGGCCCCGAACCGGACCGTCCGGCAAATCGACTGGCCCCCGACCCCCTCGGTGGTGCGAAAATGTCCGCACTATGGCAAAGGAAAAAGGGCGCAAGCTGATCGCGCAGAACAAGAAGGCGCGGCACGACTACCACGTCATCGACACCTACGAGGCCGGTCTCGTCCTCACGGGCACCGAGGTGAAGTCGCTGCGCCAGGGGCGGGCCTCCCTCGCGGACGGTTTCGTGCAGCTCGACGGCAACGAGGCGTGGCTGCACAACGTGCACGTACCGGAGTACACCCAGGGCACCTGGACCAATCACTCGGCCCGGCGCAAGCGGAAGCTGCTGCTGCACCGCGAGGAGATCGACAAGCTGGCCGCGAAGTCCCAGGAGACCGGGCACACGATCGTGCCGCTGGCCCTGTACTTCAAGGAGGGCCGTGCGAAGGTCGAGATCGCGCTGGCCCGCGGCAAGAAGGAGTACGACAAGCGGCAGACCCTCCGGGAGAAGCAGGACCGCCGTGAGACGGACCGCGCGATCTCCGCGGTCCGCAGGCGTGAGCGGGGCTGACCGGCCTCCGGCGGCACCGCTCCGGCCGCGCCGCGGGAATAGGCTGGCACCGGCACGCGCTGTTCCCGTACGATGGTGAACGCACCCACCGCGAGAGCGACGGGTGTGCACCTTGAAAAAAACACATGGGGATGATCGGTTTCGACAGCGGATGTCGAAGCAGGGGAAGCGTGTCGAGGAAGCGGCAATGATCTCGTTAACCATATGTCGCAACCAATAATCGCCGATTCCAAGCGCGATTCCTTCGCCCTCGCTGCCTAAGTAGCGACTTGCGAAGTGTCAGCCCGGGGGTGTTCCCGACCCGGATCCTGGCATCAGCTAGGGAACTAAACTCCTAGGCCCGGTCACGGGGTCCGGGAGGAAATCAAACAGTGACTGAGCCCGTCGGAGACTTGTCCGCGTGATCTTCGGGGCTGAGAAACTCGTAGCGGACTGCACACGGAGAAGCCCTGGTTCCGCACCGTTGGACGCGGGTTCGATTCCCGCCATCTCCACAGGCGGTTGCACCTGGTGCGACCACTGTTCACCCCATCGTCACGGCGCCTTTCCCTCCCGGGAAGGGCGCCGTCGTCGTTCCCGCCCCCGGCCCCCCTGGCTTTCCTGTGCTGAGCGCACTTGTCCCCGTGCGGGTCGCTCGTCGGGTGCGCAGTTCCCCGCAGGTCGCCTTCGCTCGCGCTCCCGGGTTTCTTGTGCTGGGCGCACTTGTCCCCGTGCGGGTCGCTCGTCGGGTGCGCAGTTCCCCGCGCCCCTGGGTCTGTCCGGCTGGCCGTACGTGTTTCTGTGCGGGTCGCTCGGTGGTTTTGCGCAGTTCCCCGCGCCCCTGGATGCTGCCCCCTTGCGGTCGCTCTTCGGGTGCGGGCCGGTTCTCGTCTTTTGCGCAGTTCCCCGCGCCCCTTTGGGGGCGCCCACCTGGGGCTGTCGTCCGGGTGCAGGACCTTCGCTTGCGGAACCACCCTCCTCGCGGACTCGCGCTGCTGCGGGAGGGGGTGGGCGGGAATCTCTGCTCGCAGACTCCGATGCTCTTCAGTAGATCCACTGGACGTCGTACCGAGCGTGTCGGATCGAGGACGGAGAATCCCGACCGGCACCGACCCGAAGAACAAACAGAACGCGCCCCAAAGGGGCGCGGGGAACTGCGCGAAACCACCGAGCGACGGCACAGGATCGAAGTACGTCCACCCGGACAGACCTCAGAAGCGCAAGCGAAGGCGACCTGCGGGGAACTGCGCAAATCCACCGAGCGACGGCACAGGAACAAGTGCGCAAGGCCGGACAGACCTCAGAAGCGCAAGCGGAAACGACCCTCGCAGGGACAAGTGCGGCGAGTCGGACAGGCTCAGAGGCGCAAGCGGAAACGACCCTCGCAGGGACAAGTGCGGCGAGTCGGACAGGCTCAGAGGCGCAAGCGAAGGCGACTTGCGCAGACCGTCCCGCCCCCGGAGAGGTTTTGAGACAGGGGAGTTCCGGTGATCATGTCCATGTTTTGGCTATGAAACCGCCGGAACCGGCCACGTGCGCTACATTCTTCGCCTGAGCACATCGTGGCAGTGGGGGCGCTCAGGCCAGGTGGGGGCCTGGCCGAACGGCGTGTGCTCACCGCCGTCAGCGCACCCGCGATGTTCGTGTGGGGGGATGCGCACACGCATGGAAAACTGGCGAGAAGACGCCCAACCTGGGCATACGCATGATCCGAACGAGGTCACCGTCCAGATGGACGGCGTCGGCCGTGAGCTCGGCGACCTCATCGCGGAGCGCAGGGCGGCGGCCGCCGAACCCGACGGTCCGGTGTTCGTGGACGAGACGGGCCGCCGGGTCCGGCGGTTCCGGCGCATAGGTATGACCCTCGCCATCGGATGCGCGGTCTACGCGTGCGTCATCGTGGCGACGGTCGTCTCCGGCAACTCCAGCGCGCCCTGGCTGCCGCTGCCCAATCCGCAGGCCGAGCCCGCAGGGAAGGTCAGGACCACACCCAGGCCGGCCGCCCCCGTCGAACCGTCCGCGACGAGGAGCAGCGCCCCGTCCGAGGCGGCGACCGCCACCGAGGCGGGCACCACCGCCCCGGCCATCAGCACCGGCCGGCCCGCCCAGCCGTCCCCGAAGTCGGTGATCGCCGACGAGGAGACCGCGTCCGAGGCGCCCGCCGCCACCACGGACCCGACGCCCGCGGCATCCCGTACCGGCGCCGCCACCACCCGGCCGGGCACCGGCACCAGCGGCAGCCCGGCGCAGGGCGGCACCGACGGCGGTACCGAGGGCGGCAGCGGCGGTACCGGCGCGACCGGTGGCACCACCCCCGCGCCCACGGCCTCCGCCACCACCACGATCGATCTGCCCGCCGAGCCGGAGCAGCCGGCCGGTGAGGGCGGCCGGCCCATCGCGGCACCGGAGGACGCGCCGTAATGAGCTCCCGTAAGAGCGGCCGCCGCAGGGCAGGACCCCGGCGCCGCAGACTTCCCCTGCGCTATCTGCTGCCGAGCGTGCTGCTCGCGGCACTGTTCGCGATGCTGATGCTGCGCGGCTATGTGCACAGCGAGATCCTCGCGGACCACCGCATCGCCGGGTCCACCCACAACGACAAGGTCCCGGACGAGGTCCGCAAGGGCGGCCCGGTGATCGACGTCCGTGGCGGCGGGCTGAACACCGTCGGCGTACCGGACGACCGGGTCGTGCTCACCTTCGACGACGGGCCCGACCCCGAGTGGACCCCGAAGGTTCTCGACATCCTCAAGAAGCACCGGGCGCACGCCGTGTTCTTCGTGACCGGCACGATGGCGTCCCGTCATCCGGACCTGGTCCGGCGGATGGTGGACGAGGGCCACGAGGTGGGGCTGCACACGTTCAACCACCCCGACCTGTCCCTCCAGTCCACCCGCCGTATCGACTGGGAGCTGTCGCAGAACCAGCTCGCGCTCGCGGGCGCCGCGCAGATCCGGACCTCGCTGTTCCGGCCGCCGTACTCGTCGTTCTCGCACGCCTTCGACAACCGGTCCTGGCCCGTCACCGAGTACATCGGCAGCCGCGGCTACCTGACCGTCGTCAACAACACCGACAGCCAGGACTGGAAGAAGCCCGGCGTCGACGAGATCATCCGCCGGTCCATGCCGAAGGACGGCAAGGGCGCCATCGTCCTCATGCACGACTCGGGCGGCGACCGCTCGCAGACCGTCGCCGCGCTCGACCGGTTCATCCCCGACCTCGCGGCCAAGGGCTACCGGTTCACCAACCTCAGCGAGGCCCTCGGGACACCGAGCGCGCACACGCCGGTGACCGGGCTCGACCGCTGGAAGGGCCAGGCGTGGATCGTCCTGGTGCAGGCCGCCGACACCATCACCGTGGTGCTCGCCGCCGGTCTCGCCGTGATCGGGTTCCTCGTCATCACCCGGTTCGGGCTGATGCTGCTGCTGTCGTTCCTGCACGCCCGCAAGGTCCGCCGCCGCGGCTTCTCCTGGGGCCCGCCCGTCACCGGACCGGTGTCCGTGCTGGTGCCCGCGTACAACGAGGCGAAGTGCATCGAGAACACCGTGCGTTCGCTGATGGACAGCGACCACCCGATCGAGATCATCGTCATCGACGACGGCTCGTCCGACGGCACCGCCAGGATCGTCGAGGACCTGCGGCTGCCGAACGTCCGGGTGGTGCGCCAGCTCAACGCGGGCAAGCCCGCCGCGCTCAACCGGGGCATCGCCAACGCCCGGTACGAGATCATCGTCATGATGGACGGCGACACCGTGTTCGAGCCGTCCACCGTCCGGGAACTGGTGCAGCCCTTCGGCGACCCGGGGATCGGCGCGGTCGCGGGCAACGCCAAGGTCGGCAACCGGGACTCCCTCATCGGCGCCTGGCAGCACATCGAGTACGTGATGGGCTTCAACCTCGACCGCCGGATGTACGACCTGCTGCGCTGCATGCCGACCATCCCCGGCGCGGTCGGCGCGTTCCGCCGCTCCGCGCTGGAACGCGTCGGCGGGATGAGCGACGACACGCTCGCCGAGGACACCGACATCACCATGGCCATGCACCGCGACGGCTGGAAGGTCGTCTACGCGGAGAAGGCCCGCGCCTGGACCGAGGCCCCCGAGTCCGTCCAGCAGCTGTGGTCCCAGCGCTACCGCTGGTCGTACGGGACCATGCAGGCCATCTGGAAGCACCGCCGGGCCCTGGTGGACCGCGGCCCCTCCGGCCGCTTCGGCCGGGTCGGACTGCCGCTGGTCTCGCTGTTCATGGTCCTCGGACCGCTGCTCGCCCCGCTGATCGACGTGTTCCTGCTGTACGGGCTGGTGTTCGGGCCGACGGCCAGGACGGTCGGCGCGTGGCTCGGCGTCCTGGCGATCCAGCTCGCCTGCGCCGCGTACGCGTTCCGGCTGGACCGCGAGAAGATGACCCACCTCATCTCGCTGCCCCTCCAGCAGATCCTGTACCGGCAGTTGATGTACGTGGTGCTGCTCCAGTCCTGGATCACCGCGCTGACCGGCGGCCGGCTGCGCTGGCAGAAGCTGCGCCGTACCGGTGTCGTGGGCTCCGCGCCCGGCGGCGCCCGTCCGGCCCCCGACGCGGAGCGGAGGCCGGTGGGATGACGTACACCCCGCGGGGGCCCGGACCCGGCCCCGCCACCGGCACGCCCGATTGGGTCGCCGAAGGGCGCGGCACCCACCGCGCCGGTCCCGTCCCGCCCGAGGCGCCGGACACCGCGCCCGCCGCCCGGGCCCCCGGCCGTGACCGCTACCTCGATCTGCTGCGCACGCTCGCGCTCGGCCGGGTGGTCGTCTACCACATCTACGGCTGGGCCTGGCTGACCATCGTGTTCCCCTCGATGGGGGTGATGTTCGCGCTCGCGGGCGCGCTCATGGCCCGCTCGCTCAAGCGGTCTGCGTGGGGCGTGATCAAGGGTCGGCTGCGGCGTCTGCTGCCCCCGCTGTGGGTGTTCGGCGCGGTGATCGTCCCGCTGATGTTCCTCGCGGGCTGGAACCCGGGCGACGACCCCAACCAGGTCGGCGACTGGGGCTGGATCAAGCTCCTCAACTGGTTCGTGCCCTTCGGCACACCCGTCTTCCCGATGAGCCTCGGCCACGAGAACGGGCTCCTGGACGTCACATGGGCCATGCAGGCCGCGGGGCCGCTGTGGTACCTGCGCGCCTATCTGTGGTTCGTCATCGCGTCGCCGCTGCTGCTGTGGGCGTTCCGCCGCGCGCCCTGGGTCACGCTGCTCGCGCCGCTCGCGCTGACGGCCGTCGTCGGTACGGGCCTGGTCGACATCCCCGGCTCCACGGGCTACGCAGTGCGGGACTTCGCCGTCTTCGCCGGATGCTGGGTCCTCGGCTTCGCCCATCAGGACGGGGTGCTGGCACGGCTCCCGCGCTACATCACCGTGTCCGTGGCGGCGCTGATCATGTCCTTCGGCCTGTGGTGGGCGTCCGGCCACCCCACCGACAACGGCATGGACCTCAACGAGATCCCGCTGGCCCAGGCGACCTGGTCGTTCGGCGCGGTCGCGATCCTCCTGGTGTACGCGCCGTCCTGGCAGCGGCTGCCGGGCCGGCTCGCCCGCTTCGACAAGGTGATCACGCTCTTCAACAACCGGGCGGTGACGATCTACCTCTGGCACAACACGCTGATCATGGGGACGATCCTGATCATCGACAAGTTCTACGACCTGCCGTTCATGGACGAGGGGTCGATGCGGGTGCTCACCGCGACGTTCCAGCTGTGGATGCTGATCCTTGTCTGGCCCCTGATCGCGCTGATGATCCTGGCGGTCGGCTGGGTCGAGGACCTGGCGGCCGGGCGGCGGCTGCGGCTGTGGCCCACGGGTCCGGAGCGGCAGCGGTCGCGGCCGCGGCGCGCCAAGCGCTGACGTCCGTCCCGACGGGGGGTTCCGTGCGGGCCGTGCGACAGGCACTGTAGGACCACCGCACACCCACGGCACCGTGAGAGGCGGCGACACCCATGGCCCCGCACGCGGACGACACCCGCTTCGCCCCGGGCCGCGTCTGCCTGGACCTGCTGGGGACCGCGCATCCCCGGGACCTGCTCGGCACGGTCGACTCGCTGCGGGTCTGGTGCGTCGCCGCGGGGCTGGTCCCGGACGGGACGCCGCTGGACGCCGCGGACCGCCGGTGGCTCATCGCGTTCCGTGATCTGCGCGGGCAGCTCGCCGTACTCGTCCGGGGGGAACTGGCGGGGCGGCCGGTGCCCGCCGCGCTCGACCGGGTCAACGCGGTGGCCCGTCCGGCGCCGCCCGCTCCCCGGGCCGTGCGCGCGTCCGACGGGAGTCTGGCGCGGGCGCTGGACGTGGCGCCCGAGCGGGACGCCCTGCTCTCGGCGGTCGCGCGGGACGCCGTCGATCTGCTCACGGACCCGGTCGCGCGGGGGCGGCTGCGGCAGTGTGCGGGGGGCCGCTGTCCGCGGATCTACCTGGACACGTCCCGGGGTGGGCGGCGGCGGTGGTGCTCCAGCGAGGTCTGCGGCAACCGCGAGCGGGTCGCCCGCCACCGGCGCCGTACCCGGTGACGCTTTCGCTCACGCCTTCGAGGTCTGTCCGGCGGGACGCACTTCGTTCCTGTGCCGTCGCTCGGTGGTTTCGCGCAGTTCCCCGCGGGTCGCCTTCGCTTGCGCTTCCCAGGTCTGTCCGGGTGGACGCGCTTGTTTCCTGTGCCGTCGCTCGTGGGGTGCGCAGTTCCCCGCGCCCCTTTGGGGCGCGTTCTGCCGGTTCTTTGGGTCGGTGCCGGTCGGGATTCTCCGTCCTCGATCCGACACGCTCGGTACGACGTACCCGTACCCGACTGAAGAGCATCGGAGTCTGCGAGCAGAGATTCCCGCCCACCCCCTTCGGTAGCCGAGCGACTGCACGAGGAGAGGAGTGCCCCTTAAGGGGCGCGGGGAACTGCGCAAAAACGAGGGCGGACCCGCACCCGGAGAGCGATCGTAAGGGGGCAGCATCCAGGGGCGCGGGGAACTGCGCACCCCACGAGCGACGGCACAGGGACAAGTACGGCCAGCCGGACAGACCTCAAAAGCGCAAGCGAAGGCGGCCCGTCGGGTATAAGGGGACATTCGGTGGTCCGTCGGCTTACGGGGGGCGTCTTTGCGACGCAACTACCGGTAATTCATGCCCACTTAGCGGCCCCGCTGAACAGTTGACGCGCGTCACGCGTATCCCCAGGCGACAGCGAGGGGCCGGGCCTGCCCGGTCGAATCGGGGACACCGGAGGTTGGCGTGCGCAAGGATTCCGCCGTGGCCGATGAACGCCCGCCAAGGGCCCGACATCGTATGGTCCAGCCCAAGTCCGAGCCGGACGAGGAGCTGATGCGCGCGCTGTACCACGAGCACGCCGGACCGCTGCTCGCGTACGTGCTGCGTCTGGTCGCGGGGGACCGGCAGCGGGCCGAGGACGTGGTGCAGGAGACCCTGATCCGCGCCTGGAAGAACGCCGGTCAGCTGGGCAGGGCCACGGGTTCGGTACGGCCCTGGCTGGTGACGGTCGCCCGCCGTATCGTGATCGACGGCCACCGCAGCCGGCAGGCCCGGCCGCAGGAGGTCGAACCGTCACCTCTGGAGGTCATCCCCGCGGAGGACGAGATCGACAAGGCGCTGTGGCTGATGACACTTTCGGACGCCCTCGACGACCTGACGCCGGCCCACCGGGAGGTCCTTGTCGAGACGTACTTCAAGGGCCGTACGGTCAACGAGGCGGCCGAGACACTCGGCATACCCAGCGGTACGGTGCGGTCACGGGTGTTCTACGCCCTTCGCTCGATGAAGCTGGCGCTGGAGGAGCGGGGGGTGACGGCATGACACCGAACGAGGCGAATGACGTCCACGAGACGGTGGGCGCCTACGCCCTCGGAATCCTGGACGACCGCGAGGCGACCGCCTTCGAGAACCATCTCGCGGGCTGCGACTGGTGCACCAGGGAACTGGAGGAACTGGCCGGCATGGAACCCATGCTGGCCGCACTCGCTGATCTGCCGGGCGCGCCGGGCATGCAGATCGGCACCCCGGACATCGCCCGGCATCTGACGGCCCGCCCGAGCCCCCGGCTCGCCGACCGGCTCGTGGACGAGGTCACGTCCCAGCGGGCGCTGAGCCGCCGCCGCAGTCTCTCCCTGGTGGCCGCCGCCGCGGTGCTGATCATCGGCGGTCCCGTGGCGGTCGTCTCGCTGGGCCGGGGCGACGACAGCGGCGGCAAGGAGGTGGCGGCCCATCCCACCAGCCCGGCCGAGGACGCCTTCTTCCACCATATGGAGGAGAAGATCGAGGCGACCGACACCGGTACGAGGATCACCGCCACCGTCGGGCTGGAGAGGAAGGCGTGGGGCACCCACACCGTGCTGGAGCTGAAGAACCTCAAGGGCCCCGAGAAGTGCAGCCTGATCGCCGTGGGCAAGAACGGCGAACGCGAGACGGTCACCACCTGGTCGGTGCCGGCCTGGGGATACGGCATCCCCGGGGCCACGCGCGTGGAGGCCCGTAAGCCGCTGTATGTGCACGGCGGCGCGGCACTCTCCCGTGACGACATCGACCACTTCGAGGTCCGCACCCTGGACGGACGGCAACTGGTGCGGGTCAGAGCCTGACCCGCACCGCCGCATCAGGACGGCCGGGTTCCCTCGCCCGGCCCAGCGCTCAGCGCCCCGCACGCCCGTACGCCCCGCAGCCCGCTCCACGGGGTCCCGTCCGGGCGTCTTGTCGTGCGGGGCCCCTTGTCCGCCGCGGTCCCGGGGCGCCACACCCGCCCCACCTGCCCCGGCCGTGACCTTCTCCCGGCCCGCCGGACCCGGCCGCCGCGCCACCGGTGACCCCGGTCCGGAGTGCCCCCGCCGGGCCAGGGATCATGTTCCGTGTGGGCCGACCCGCCGTCCGGTGGACCCCACGCGTGGCGCCCCCGGGCTCCCGTCGCGTACGGTGGACGGCTGTCATGCACGTCAGAAGGGGGCCTGGTGGCCGCTCAGCAAGCCGCGCACGCCGCTCTCGAATCGGTCCGCGCACGCGAGATCGGTGTCGAACAGAGCCATCTCGACCAGGTCTACCGACGCCTTGAGGAGAAGATCCAGGACGCCGAGTTCCTGATGCGCGACGCGGCCCAGCGGGGCCAGGTCGGCACCCCCGGCGCGCTCGCCGAACGGGACGCCCAGGTCTTCCGCGCCGGTATCCATCTCAACCGGCTCAACAACGAGTTCGAGGACTTCCTCTTCGGACGGATCGACCTGCTCCCGGGCAAGGACGGCGAGAAGGGCCCGGACGGGGCCTACACCTCCGTCGAGCCCGCCGACGGGGCGGTCCGAACCGACCCGCAGGACCCGGACCGCAAGCTCGCGGACATCGCGGAGACCCTGCACATCGGCCGGATCGGTGTCCTCGACACGGACTACGCGCCGCTGGTCATCGACTGGCGGGCGCCCGCCGCCGCGCCGTTCTACCGCTCCACGCCCGTCGACCCGGGACGGGTGGTGCGCCGCCGGGTGATCCGCTCCAAGGGCCGCCGGGTGCTCGGTGTCGAGGACGACTTGATGCGTCCCGAGCTGACCGCGCGCCTGGGCGGCGAGGAACTGCCCGTCATCGGCGACGGCGCCCTGATGGCCGCGCTCGGCCAGGCCCGCAGCCACACCATGCGGGACATCGTCGCGTCCATCCAGGCCGAGCAGGACCTCGTCATCCGCGCGCCCGCCGCCTCGGTCACCCTGGTCGAGGGCGGCCCCGGCACCGGCAAGACCGCGGTCGCCCTGCACCGCGCCGCGTATCTGCTCTACCAGGACCGGCGCCGCTACTCCGGCGGCATCCTGATCATCTCCCCGACCCCGCTGCTCGTCGCGTACACGGAGGGCGTGCTGCCCTCGCTCGGCGAGGAGGGCCAGGTCGCCATCCGGGCCCTCGGCTCGCTGGTCGACGGCGCCGAGGCCACCGTGTACGACACCCCGGCGACCGCCCGGGTCAAGGGCTCGTCGCGGATGCTGCCGGTGCTGCGCAAGGCCGCGCGCGGCGCGCTGGACCAGCGGCCCGAGGGCGTCCCGCCCGAGGCCACGAACCGGCTGCGGGTCGTCGTCCACGGCCGCCGGATCGAACTGGACGCCGACCGGCTGGCCCGTATCCGCGAGGTGGCCCTCAGCGGCACCGCCCCGGTGAACCTGCTGCGCCCGAGAGCCCGCAGACTGCTGCTGGACGCCCTGTGGGAGCTGTCGGGCTCCGGGTCCCGGCACTCCGATCCGCAGCTGTCCGCGGAACTGCGGTCCTCCTTCGACGAGGACGTCACCACCGAGGACTCGTTCCTGCACTTCCTCGACGCCTGGTGGCCGGAGCTGACCCCGCGCCGGGTGCTCGCCGCGATGGGTGACGAGCGGCGCCTCGCCCGCTGGTCGCGCCGGGTGCTCGCGGGCGGTGAGGTGCGCCGGGTGGCCCGTTCGCTCAAGCGCGACGCGCTCTCCGTCCACGACGTGGCCCTGCTGGACGAGCTGCACGCGATCCTCGGCGCCCCGGCCAAGCCCCGCAAGCGGCGTGAGCTGGACCCGCTGGACCAGCTCACCGGACTGGAGGAGCTGATGCCCGTCCGTGAGGAGAGCCGCCGGGAGCGGGCGGACCGGCTCGCGGCCGAACGGGTGGAGTACGCCCACGTCATCGTCGACGAGGCGCAGGACCTCACGCCCATGCAGTGGCGGGTGGTCGGCCGCCGGGGACGGCACGCCACCTGGACGGTCGTCGGGGACCCGGCGCAGTCGTCGTGGTCGGACCCGGACGAGGCCGCCGAGGCCCGTGACGAGGCGCTGGGCACCCGCCCGCGGCGCCGCTTCACGCTCACCGTGAACTACCGCAACCCGGCCGAGATCGCCGAGCTGGCCGCGAAGGTCCTCGCCCTGGCGATGCCGGGCGCCGCCTCCCCGTCGGCCGTGCGCTCCACCGGGCTGCTTCCCCGCTACGCGGCGCTCGCCGGGGACGGCTGGGGGAGCACCGTACGGGCGGAGGCGGAGCGGCTGCTGGGTGAGGTCGACGGCACGGTCGGGGTGGTCGTCGCGATGAACCGCCGCGCGGAGGCCGCCCGCTGGCTCGCCGGGCTGGGGGACCGGGTGGTCGCCCTCGGCAGCCTGGAGGCCAAGGGGCTGGAGTACGACGCCACGGTGGTGGTCTCCCCGGCCGAGATCGCGGACGAGTCGCCCGCCGGACTGCGGGTGCTGTACGTGGCGCTGACCCGGGCGACCCGGCAGCTCACCGTGGTCTCCGGACCGCGTGACGAACCGGACGCCGACGGGGTCCCCGACCTGCTGCGGGACTGACGGCCCGGCCCGGGAGCGGGGGACCGGCGAGACCGCCGGGCCCCCGCCGCGCGCCCCGTCCGGCGGGTGGCGCATGCCCTCCATCCGGCCGGATACGGAACCCGATGGTGCCGGGGGAATTGCCTTGCGGGGATCGTTTGTTACCTTGGATGTGACACCGGCCCGATCCAAGCCCCCGGGCCCAACCTTCGTCGCTTCGAGCGACCACTTGCCGCGAGGCGAGCATGGCGGGTCGGTGTCACCTAAACGTTCCGGAGAGGCCCGCGTCCCTGTGACGCGGGCCTCTTCCCGTTGCCCCGCCGATCTCGTATGGTGGAAAAACTTTTCCGCCGAAAGGGTTCCGGTGCGCGCGGGTGTGATGAACAAAACGTTCGCAATCCGGGGCGGCTAACACGTACCCGGCGGTAGGTGCGACCATCGGAAGGCGCTGTCCGGCCCCGCCGGGCGGCGCGCACGTGGCACGAAGGCGTGCACGCGACACAGAGGGAAGAAGAGGAAGTCGGTCATGGCAACGGCGCCCAGCGTCTCCTACTCGATGACGGTCCGCCTTGAGGTGCCCGCCAGCGGAACAGCGGTATCGCAGCTCACGACCGCGGTCGAGTCCTCCGGCGGCTCGGTGACCGGCCTGGACGTCACGGCCTCCGGCCACGAGAAGCTGCGGATCGACGTCACGATCGCCGCGACCTCCACCGCGCACGCCGAGGAGATCGTCGGCAAGCTGCGCACCATCGAGGGCGTCGTCCTCGGCAAGGTCTCCGACCGTACGTTCCTGATGCACCTCGGCGGCAAGATCGAGATGCAGTCCAAGCACCCCATCCGCAACCGTGACGATCTCTCCATGATCTACACGCCCGGAGTGGCACGTGTCTGCATGGCCATCGCCGAGAACCCCGAGGACGCCCGCCGCCTCACCATCAAGCGCAACTCGGTGGCCGTGGTCACCGACGGCTCCGCGGTCCTCGGCCTCGGCAACATCGGCCCCAAGGCCGCGCTGCCCGTGATGGAGGGCAAGGCGGCCCTCTTCAAGCGGTTCGCCGGGATCGACGCCTGGCCGCTGTGCCTGGACACCCAGGACACCGACGCGATCGTCGAGATCGTCAAGGCCATCGCGCCCGGCTTCGCGGGGATCAACCTGGAGGACATCTCCGCGCCCCGCTGCTTCGAGATCGAGGCCCGGCTGCGTGAGGCCCTCGACATCCCCGTCTTCCACGACGACCAGCACGGCACCGCCATCGTCGTCCTCGCCGCGCTGACCAACGCGCTGCGCGTGGTCGGCAAGGGCATCGGTGACGTCCGCGTCGTGATGTCCGGCGCGGGCGCAGCCGGTACGGCCATCCTGAAGCTGCTGCTGGCCGCGGGCGTCAAGAACGCCGTCGTCGCCGACATCCACGGCGTCGTCCACACCGGCCGCGCGGACCTCGTCGACGCCGCCGGCGACTCGCCGCTGCGCTGGATCGCGGACAACACCAACCCGGAGGGCCTGTCCGGCACCCTCAAGGAGGCCGTGCGCGGCGCCGACGTCTTCATCGGCGTCTCCGCCCCGAACGTCCTCGGCGGTGAGGACGTGGCCGCCATGACCGAGGACGCGATCGTCTTCGCGCTGGCCAACCCGGACCCCGAGGTCGACCCCACGATCGCCCGTCAGAGCGCCGCGGTCGTCGCCACCGGCCGCTCCGACTTCCCCAACCAGATCAACAACGTGCTGGTCTTCCCGGGTGTCTTCCGCGGTCTGCTGGACGCCCAGTCCCGGACCGTCAACACCGACATGATGCTGGCCGCGGCCCAGGCCCTCGCCGGTGTCGTCACCGAGGACGAGCTGAACGCGAACTACATCGTGCCCAGCGTCTTCAACGACAAGGTCGCCGGAGCGGTGGCGGGCGCGGTCCGCGAGGCGGCGAAGGCCGCCGCGGTCGCCGCCTCGGGCGTCAACGCCTGACCCCACCGGACACAGGCTGTACGGGGGCCCTACACCCCCGTACGACCACGCAGCACCAAGCGGGCCCAGGTGGACGCAGCAAAGGGGCGCGGGGAACCGCGTCCCGCGAACGCCCCGCACGGGAACAAGTCGGCCCACGAGGGCGTACCCGAAGGGGCGCGGGGAACTGCGCACCCACGAACGACGGCACAGGAACAAACACGCCCAGGTGGACGCAGCAAAGGGGCGCGGGGAACCGCGCCCCACGAACGACCCGCACCGGGCGAGGTACGTCCACGAGGACGTACCCAGGGGCGCGGGCCGCGCCAGGCCACCTGTGACGGGCACCACGCCCGGCATTCCGACGGCGCGTCGGCGATCACCGGGACGGACCACCCGCTTAGGGTGGCGGGCAGCCAGGGGGGTACCCCCGTACCCGGAGCCCCCTGCGTTCCGCTGCCGGGAGCGAACGGAGCGTCACCATTTCGAGGCAGTGGCGCTTTTCGTGTGACTCCCAGGGGTGCCGGATTGGCGTTCCCGCCGCAGGTGGGGGCAGGATGCCTCTCTGGGCGCGAGGGTCTGGCTACGGACCCGGGTCCGGGGCCCGACCGAGGACCCTGGCAGCATCGGCTTCGATCTCACGCCTCAACGGCAAGATGAACACGGGAGTACAAACATGAACCGCAGTGAGCTGGTGGCCGCGCTGGCCGACCGCGCCGAGGTGACCCGCAAGGACGCCGACGCCGTGCTGGCCGCGTTCGCCGAGACTGTCGGCGAGATCGTCGCCAAGGGCGACGAGAAGGTCACCATCCCCGGCTTCCTGACCTTCGAGCGCACCCACCGTGCCGCTCGCACCGCCCGCAACCCGCAGACCGGTGAGCCGATCAACATCCCCGCCGGCTACAGCGTGAAGGTCTCCGCCGGGTCCAAGCTGAAGGAAGCCGCCAAGGGCAAGTGAGCCCCGAGGCATCCTCACCTTGAACGGTGAAGGGGCGGCACCCGGTACCGGGTGCCGCCCCGTCGTTGTTCCCGCCGTTCCCGCCGGACTTCTTCCGGGCGTACCCGGCCCACAGGCCGGGGCCACGCGCCGGATGGCCCGTACAACGGCCTCAGCGGGCCGCCTGCGGGCCGACCGCGCCGACCGGGCCCAAGTGGCCCGGCCCGGTCCGCGCGGGGCTCAGTCCGCCGTCGTCCGGCCCGGCAGCTCCACCTTCGCGCCGAGGTCGTTGAGCTTGGCCATGAAGTTCTCGTAACCCCGGTTGATCAGCTCGATCCCGTGCACCCGGGACGTGCCCTGCGCGGCGAGCGCGGCGATCAGGTACGAGAAACCGCCCCGCAGGTCCGGGATGACGAGATCCGCGCCCTGGAGCCGGGTGGGCCCCGACACGACCGCCGAGTGCAGGAAGTTGCGCTGCCCGAACCGGCAGTCGGAACCGCCCAGGCACTCCCGGTACAGCTGGATGTGCGCACCCATCTGGTTGAGCGCCGAGGTGAAACCGAGCCGCGACTCGTACACCGTCTCGTGGATGATCGACAGACCCGTCGCCTGGGTCAGCGCGACCACCAGCGGCTGCTGCCAGTCCGTCTGGAAACCGGGGTGCACATCGGTCTCCAGCGCGATGGCGTCGAGCGTGCCGCCCGGGTGCCAGAACCGGATGCCCTCGTCATCGATCTCGAAGGCACCGCCCACCTTCCGGTAGGTGTTCAGGAACGTCATCATGGACCGCTGCTGCGCGCCCTTGACATAGACGTTCCCCTCCGTGGCCAGCGCGGCGGACGCCCAGGAGGCGGCCTCCAGCCGGTCCGAGAGGGCCGCGTGGTTGTATCCGCCGAGCTCGTCCACACCGGTGACACGGATCGTGCGGTCCGTGTCCATGGCGATGATCGCGCCCATCTTCTGGAGCACGCAGATCAGGTCCTCGATCTCCGGCTCCACGGCCGCGTTCGAGAGCTCCGTGACGCCCTCGGCGAGCACCGCCGTCAGCAGCACCTGCTCGGTGGCGCCCACGGACGGGTACGGCAGCCGGATCTTGGTGCCGCGCAGCCGCTGCGGGGCCTCCAGGTACTGGCCGTCGTCCCGCTTCTCGATCCGCGCGCCGAACTGGCGCAGCACGTCGAAGTGGAAGTCGATGGGGCGGCCACCGATGTCGCAGCCGCCGAGACCGGGGATGAACGCGTGGCCCAGCCGGTGCAGCAGCGGGCCGCAGAACAGGATGGGGATGCGCGACGAACCCGCGTGGGCGTCGATGTCGGCGACGTTCGCGCTCTCCACATGGGTCGGGTCGAGGACCAGTTCGCCCGGTTCCTCACCGGGGCGGACCGTCACGCCGTGGAGCTGGAGCAGACCGCGGACGACCCTGACATCACGGATGTCCGGAACGTTGCGCAGTCTGCTGGGGCCGCTGCCGAGCAGCGCGGCGACCATGGCCTTCGGCACGAGGTTCTTCGCGCCGCGGACACGGATCTCGCCCTCCAGCGGGGTTCCGCCATGGACAAGCAGGACATCGTCGGTGACGGTCATGTATCTCGCGTTCCGGGTGAGACGGGCAGGGGGCCGAGCAGCAAGCGTAATGGCCGTGTACCCCCCTTCTGTAAGCCCATGGGGGGTCCAAGGGCGTCATGACTTGGCCACAACACGGAACGCTCACCACCGGCCACCCCCCGTGACCTTCCGGAGGTCGCGCGCCCGGCCGCCGCGGCGCCCCCCGGGCCGCTTCCGGCCGGGTACGGGACGGCCGCCCGTGCCGCGTCCACCTGGCTACGGGGTGTGCGCGCCGGCCCATGTTCACCCGGGTACGGGAGTTGGCTCCCCGTGTACGGGGAAGATGCGGGATCATGTCATCCATGACCGAGGTGTCCTCGCTCACAGGGCGGTTGCTCGTGGCCACGCCCGCCCTGGCGGACCCGAACTTCGACCGCGCGGTGGTGCTGCTCCTCGACCACGACGAGGAGGGCTCGCTCGGCGTGGTCCTCAACCGGCCCACGCCCGTGGGCGTCGGCGACATCCTGGAGGGCTGGGGCGAGCTGGCCGGTGAGCCGGGCGTCGTCTTCCAGGGCGGTCCCGTCTCCCTCGACTCCGCGCTCGGTGTCGCCGTCATCCCCGGCGGCGCCTCGGCGGAGCGGGCGCCGCTCGGCTGGCGGCGGGTGCACGGCGCGATCGGCCTGGTCGATCTGGAGGCCCCGCCCGAGCTGCTGGCCGCGGCGCTGGGCTCGCTGCGGATCTTCGCCGGGTACGCGGGCTGGGGACCGGGCCAGCTGGAGGCCGAACTGGGCGACGGCGCCTGGTACGTGGTCGAGTCGGAACCGGGGGACGTCTCCTCGCCGGTCCCGGAGCGGCTGTGGCGCGAGGTGCTGCGCCGCCAGCGCGGTGAGCTGGCGATGGTGGCGACATACCCGGACGATCCGTCGCTGAACTGACGGTGCCCGCCCGCCGGCCACCGCCCGGCCGGTGACCGGCGGGCGGGGGATCGGAAGGCCGCGCGCTTCAGTACCCTTGGCTGCTATGAGCACTCTTGAGCCCGAGCCCGAGCGCGGGACTGGTACGGGAACCCTCGTCGAGCCGACGCCGCGGACTTCGCACGGTGACGGTGATCACGAGCGCTTCGCCCACTACGTCCAGAAGGACAAGATCATGGCGAGCGCGCTCGACGGCACGCCCGTCGTCGCGCTCTGCGGCAAGGTGTGGGTGCCGGGCCGCGACCCGAAGAAGTACCCGGTGTGCCCGATGTGCAAGGAGATCTACGAGTCCATGGGCATCGGCGGCGGCAAGAACGACAAGAACGGCAAGGACAAGAAGTAGCCCCGGCGCCCCCTCGCGGGGGCGCGTTTCCGCCCCGTCCCCCGGGCGGGACCGCGGGCGTGGGGCCGACGGGCCCCGGGGGCGACCACCGCGCACAGGTGGCCGCCCCCGGGGCCCGTCGGTCTGTCCGGAACCCGGCACCGCGCCTTCGCGGGCGCGGGGGAACCCCGTCCCGGACCTGAGCCCTTGCGTTCGCCCTGAGCCCTTGCGTTCGCCCTGAGCCCTCGCGTTCGCCCTGAGCCCGTGCGCTCGCCCTGGGTCCGCGCCGCCCTGGGCGTTGCGTTCGCCGTGAACCCGCGCTGTCCCGGGGCCTGCGCCGCCGGGACCGCACCGCCTTGGGCCTTGCGTTCGCCCCGGACCTTGCGTTCGCCCCGGACCCGCGCCGCCCCGGACCCGCGCCGCCCCGGACCCGCGTCTGCCTGTCCTGAAACCCGCACTGTCCGGTTCTAAACCCGCGTGGTCCGCCCTTTACCTGCGGTGGTCCAGACCTATCGGTCGACAAACCCCGGCAAATCACCTTCGCCGTTGCGCGGGATGCTTTCTTCGGTCACGGACTGGTTGAGACCACTTGTCGGACCCCTGATGTCCCCTTAGCCTCCGTCATGTTGTGCACCGCGAAACACCCGTTGCGCATATTGCAACGTGACTCGGAGGATCGCTCGATGAAGGTCTCACTGAAGTTCGTGCACCGGGCGACGCCCACCACGCCCCGCAGCTCCACCTCCCACGCCCGCCGCGCGGCCGTCGCCGCGCTGCTCGTGGCCGGTCTGACGGCGACGGCCTGCGCTCCGCAGACCTCCGACAGCGGTTCCGACAAGGACGAGAAGACCGGCACGCTGCGGGTCTGGCTCTTCCAGGAGGTCAACAACAAGCCGAAGCAGGAGGTCGTCGACCGCGCGGTGGCCGACTTCAAGAAGGCCAACGACGGCGCCGACGTCAAGGTCGAGTACATCCCGGTGGAGACCCGCGCCGAGAAGATCAAGGCCGCGTTCAACGACCCCAAGAGCGCCCCCGACATCATCGAGTACGGCAACACCGACACCGCCGGCTATGTGAAGGACGGCGGACTCGCCGACATCACGAAGGAGTTCGGCGAGTGGACCGAGTCCAAGGACACCGACCCCACCGCCCGTGAGTCGGTCACCGTCGACGGCAAGGTGTACGGCGCCCCCTACTTCGTCGGTGTGCGCGCCCTCTACTACCGCACCGACATCTTCAAGGACCTCGGCCTCGACGTCCCGAAGACCCAGGCCGAGCTCATCAGCACCGCCAAGAAGATCCGCGCGGAGAAGCCCGAGCTGTACGGTCTCGCGGTCGGCGGCGCCTACACCTACGGCGCGATGCCCTTCCTCTGGTCCCACGACGGCAACATCGCCACCGAGTCCGGCGGCACGTACCGCTCGGCCATCGACAGCGCCGCCGCCCAGAAGGGCATCAAGGCGTACACCTCGCTCTTCGGCGACGACAACTGTCCGGCCTCCAAGTGCGCGGGCATGGGCGGCAACGACACCGTCACCGCCTTCGCGTCCGGCAAGGCCGGTATGGCGATAGGCGGCGACTTCAGCCACGCCGCCGTCGAGGCGGGCAAGGTCAAGGGCAACTACGCCGTCGTCCCGCTGCCGGGCGTCAAGGAGGGCGACATCGCCCCCGCCTTCGCGGGCGGCAACAACGTCGGCGTCCTCAAGAGCACCCCGCGCCGCACCCTGGCCGTGGAGCTGATGAAGGAGCTCGCGGACAAGAAGACGCAGGGCGAACTCTTCGACGCGATGGGCTTCCTGCCCACCTACACCGACGTCCGTGAGGACGCCGCGAAGAACAAGCCCTTCATCAAGCCGTTCATCGACACCCTCGCCTCGGGCGCCAAGTTCGTCCCCGCCTCGCCCGCCTGGGGCCAGATCGACGCCTCGCTGGTGCTGCCGACGATGTTCCAGGAGGTCGTCAGCGGCCGCAAGGACGTCGCCGCCGCCGCCAAGGACGCGGCGAAGAAGATGGACGACGCCTTCGGTACCGCGGGCTGAACCGGACCGCCGACCGATGACGCACGACATCACACTCAGCAAGCCCGACGGGCCCACCGCGGCGGGGCGCGGGCCCGGCGGGTCCGCGCCGGGCCCCCGCCGGGTCCGCAAGCGGCCCCCCGGGCGCCGCGGTCCGGCCTGGACCCCCTGGCTCTACCTCGCGCCCGCCCTGGTCGTCCTGGCCGCACTGCTCGCCTACCCCATCTACCAGCTCGGCCTGATCTCCTTCCTGGAGTACACCCAGGCCCAGGTCAGCGGTGGTGAACCCACCACCTTCAAAGGCTTCGGCAACTACGCGGAGCTCTTCCGCGACGAGCAGTTCTGGCAGGTCCTGACCGCCACGGTCGTCTTCGCCGCCGCCTGTGTGATCTCCACCCTCGCCGTCGGCTGCGCGCTCGCCGTCCTGCTGACCCGTATCCGCGCGGTGCCGAGGCTCATCCTGATGATGGCCTCGCTCGGCGCCTGGGCGACCCCCGCGATCACCGGCTCCACGGTGTGGATGTTCCTCTTCGACCAGGACTTCGGCCCCGTCAACAAACTCCTCGGGCTGGGCGACCACTCCTGGACCTACGACCGGTACAGCGCCTTCGCGCTCGTCCTGTTCGAAGTGGTCTGGTGCTCGTTCCCGTTCGTGATGGTCACCGTGTACGCGGGAATCCGCGCGGTGCCCAGCGAGGTCCTGGAGGCGGCGTCCCTGGACGGCGCCTCGCAGTGGCGGATCTGGCGGTCGGTGCTCGCGCCGATGCTGCGCCCGATCCTGGTGGTCGTCACCATCCAGTCCATCATCTGGGACTTCAAGGTCTTCACCCAGATCTATGTGATGACGGGCGGCGGCGGTATCGCCGGCCAGAACCTCGTCCTCAATGTGTACGCGTATCAAAAGGCGTTCGCGTCCTCGCAGTACAGCCTGGGTGCCGCCATCGGCATCGTCATGCTGCTGATCCTGCTCGCGGTCACGCTCGTCTATCTGCGGCTGCTGCGGCGGCAGGGGGAGGAACTGTGAGCGGGACGGCGGTGCACGGAGGCGGTCCCAGCACGGACGGCACGAAAGGCGCGGGACGCGCCGCGGGGACCTCGCGCCTCGGCGGACTGGTCCGCAGGCCGTGGCGGCTGGCGGCGGAACTCGCCGCGCTCGTGATCGCCGTGGTGGTCGCGTTCCCGCTCTACTGGATGGTGCTCTCCGCGTTCAAGCCCGCCGGGGAGATCGAGTCCACGAATCCCCGGCCCTGGACGCTGAGCCCGTCGCTGGACTCCTTCCGGCGGCTGTTCCAGCAGGAGGAATTCGGCCGCTACTTCCTCAACAGTGTGGTCGTCGCGGTATCCGTGGTGCTCATTTCCTCGGTCATCGCATTCCTGGCGGCGACCGCCGTCACACGGTTCAAGTTCAAGTTCCGCACCACGCTGCTCATCATGTTCCTCATCGCCCAGATGGTGCCGATGGAGGCCCTCGCCATTCCGCTGTTCTTCCAGATGCGGGACCTCGGCCAGCTGAACACCCTGGGTGCCCTGATCCTGCCGCACATCGCCTTCTCGCTGCCGTTCGCGATCTGGATGCTCAGAGGATTCGTGAAGGCCGTACCGGAAGCCCTGGAGGAGGCCGCCGCACTCGACGGGGCGAGCCGCACCCGATTCCTCTGGCAGATCCTCTTCCCGCTGGTCTTCCCGGGACTCGTGGCGACGAGTGTGTTCTCGTTCATCTCCGCGTGGAACGACTTCCTCTTCGCCAAGTCCTTCATCATCAGCGACACTTCGCAATCCACGCTGCCGATGGCCCTGCTCGTCTTCTTCAAACCGGACGAGAACGACTGGGGCGGAATCATGGCGGCCTCTACAGTGATGACCATTCCGGTACTGATCTTCTTCGTCCTGGTGCAGCGCCGCCTGGTGTCCGGGCTCGGCGGCGCGGTCAAGGACTGACAGGACCGAGGCCGCCGGGAAGGCCGCCGGAAGGCCGACGCGAAGGTCCCGCCGCCCCGGCGGGACCGCACACGAGACGGGCCCCTCGGGGGCACCGGAAGGGACTGACGCCGCTGTGACGGCCGGGACGGACCACCAATGACACGAGTGACGCGAGTGACATGACTGGCACCACGACGGACGACCACGACGGACACGACGGACACGGGACGGGTGACGAGATGACGGGTGACACAGTGACGGACACGAGCGGGACCGGGGCCGGGGCCGCCGGGAGCGCCGCGCCGGACGGGGCGCTGCTGCCCGCGCCGCTGCGGCTGGAGCGCACGGGCGAGGTCCCCGTGGCCCTGCACGACGGCACCCTGCTGGTGACCGGACCCGGTACGGAGGGGGTCGCCCGCTGGCTGCGCGCCCACCTGGGAGCCGCCACCGGACTGCCCCTCGGCGAGGCCCCCGCGGACTCCACCGCCCCGGTCGCGGACCCCTCGGCGCCGGACCGGCTGGACCGGCTGGCCCTGGCCGTCGACCCCGGACTGCCCCGGGAGGGCTACCGGCTCACCGTGGCCGCCCCGGCGGCCCGGATCGAGGGCGGCAGCGCCGCCGGTGTCTTCTACGGCGCCCAGAGCCTGCGTCAGCTGCTCGGCGCCGACGCCTACCGCCGCGCGCCCCTGGACCGCGACCGGACCTGGACGCTGCCCCGGCTCACCGTCGAGGACGCGCCGCGCTTCGGCTGGCGCGGCATGATGCTCGACGTGTCACGCCACTTCACCCCGAAGGACGGGGTGCTCCGCCATCTCGACCTGCTGGCCGCGCACAAGCTGAACGTCTTCCATTTCCATCTCACCGACGACCAGGGCTGGCGCGTCGAGATCAAGCGCTACCCGAAGCTCACCCAGGACGGCGCCTGGCGCTCCCGCACCAAATGGGGCCACCGGGCGTCCCCGCTGTGGGACGACAAGCCCCATGGTGGCTTCTACACCCAGGAAGACATCCGGGAGATCGTGGCCTACGCGGCCGAACGCCATATCCGTGTCATCCCGGAGATCGACGTACCCGGGCACTCGCAGGCCGCCATCACCGCGTACCCGGAACTCGGCAACACCGATGTCGTGGACACGGCCTCCCTCTCCGTCTGGGACAACTGGGGCGTCAGTCCCAACGTACTCGCCCCCACCGACAACACCCTCCGCTTCTTCGAGGGTGTGCTGGAGGAAGTCCTCGAACTCTTCCCCGCGGACCACACGCCGTTCATCCACATGGGCGGCGACGAGTGCCCCAAGGACCAGTGGAAGGAGTCCCCGGCGGCGCAGGCCCGCATCAAGGAACTCGGCCTGAGGGACGAGGACGAACTCCAGTCCTGGTTCATCCGGCACTTCGACACCTGGCTCTCCGCGCGCGGACGCCGTCTCATCGGCTGGGACGAGATCCTGGAAGGCGGTCTCGCGCCCGGCGCGGTGGTCTCCTCCTGGCGCGGCTACGGCGGCGGCATCACGGCCGCGCGCGCGGGCCACGACGTCATCATGTGCCCGGAGCAGCAGGTGTACCTGGACCACCGGCAGAGCGGCGGCGCCGACGAGCCGGTCCCGATCGGGTTCGTGCGCACCCTGGAGGACGTGTACCGCTTCGAGCCGGTGCCGCCGGAGCTCACCCCCGAGGAGGCCCGTCATGTGCTGGGCACCCAGGCCAATGTGTGGACCGAGGTGATGGAGGGCCCCGCGCGCGTGGACTACCAGGTCTACCCGCGGCTGGCCGCGTTCGCCGAGGTCGCCTGGAGCGCGCTGCCCGCCTCCGCCGACCGGGACTTCGACGGCTTCGAGGCACGGATGACCGAGCACTACCGGCGGCTCGACGCCCTCGGCGTCCAGTACCGGCCGCCCACGGGCCCGCTGCCCTGGCAGCGGCGTCCCGGGCTGCTGGGCCGCCCGATCGACGGCGCCCCGCCGAACGTCTGACCCCGTGGGACGGACGCACCCTCCGCCCGTCCCGCCCCCTCCGGGCCCGTCCGCGCGCACCACCGCGGACGGGCCCGCCCGTGTGCCCGGACACCGCCGCGAGCGGTGCGGGTCCGTCCGCCGCGAGCCGCGTCGGTCCGCGCGAGGCGAGCTGTGCCGGTCCGTCGCGAAGCGAGGGAAAAGTCGTACAACGGACACCGAAAGAGTGGCAATTCCTGCGCACCGCCAAGGGCGGTACGAAGCGGACCATCCCTGCTAAGCGGGGGCGAACACCGCCTGACGGACCCCCGCGCCTGCCCCCGGCGAAGATGTGCCAGAGTTGCCACGTCCGGCCTGTGAGCACGTACCGTACGGCCCACAGGACGACCAGGTGGGACAGCGGGAAGGGGCAGCCGGTTTGACCACGCACGCACCGCAGGCGGCGCGATCCGTGACACTGCCGGGCTCACTGGACGAGGCGGTCGCGGTTCTCGCCGCGACGCCCGCGGCCGTGCCCGTCGCGGGCGGTACGGATCTGATGACCTCGGTCAACTCCGGTCAGTTGCGGCCCGCCGCCCTGGTCGGACTCAGCCGGATCAGCGAGATCCGCGGCTGGCAGTACCAGGACGGCCACGCGCTCCTCGGCGCGGGCCTCACCCACGCGCGCATGGGGCGGCCCGACTTCGCCGCGCTGATCCCCGCGCTCGCCGCCGCCGCGCGCGCCGCGGGCCCCCCGCAGATCCGCAACGCGGGCACCCTCGGCGGCAACATCGCCACCGGCGCCCCGACCGGCGACGCCCTGCCCGTGCTCGCCGCCCTCGAAGCCACCGTCGTCCTCGCCGGACCCGGCGGCTCCCGGCGGGAGATCCCCGTCTCGCACCTGCTCGCCGGGATGGAGATGCTCGCCGCCGGTGAACTCATCGGCTACGTGCGCGTGCCGATCCTGCACGCCCCCCAGGTCTTCCTGAAGGCCACCGGCCGCACCGGCCCCGGCCGCGCCACCGCGTCGATCGCGCTGGTCCTCGACCCCGCCCGGCGCGGGGTGCGCTGCGCGGTGGGCGCCGTCGCGCCGATGCCGCTGCGCCCGCTGGACGCCGAACAGTGGATCGGCCGGCTCATCGACTGGGACGGAAGCCGTACGGTGGTCCCCGAGGCCCTGACGGCCTTCGGCGAGTACGTCGCCGCGGCCTGCATCCCCGACGCCGCCCCCACCGAGGGCGGCGCGCCGCAGCCGCTGCCGCCCGCCGTACTGCATCTGCGGCGCACCGTCGCCGTGCTGGCCCGACGGGCACTGGGGAGGGCGCTGTCGTGAGCGACGAACACAGCGGCGGGGGCGGCTGGCGGCCGATCCCGCAGGGCGAGCACGACCAGGACGGCAGCGAGGCCACCGCCTTCGTCCAGCTGCCCGAGGGCGGTCTGGAACCGCACGCGGACAGCCCCCTGGCCGCGCCCGGCCACGGCTATGTGCCGCCCCGGATCACGGCCGCCCCGGCCGCCGGTGAGGCCACCGGCCCCGGCGCCTGGCCGGCCCCGCACGGCCCCGGAGCGCCCGCGCAGGCGCCCGCGTGGCCCGAACCGACCGATCCCACCGGCGGCCACCCGCACCCGGCCGGGCCCGGGTACGCCCCGGAGCACGGCCACCCGGCGCCGGGCGGCTACGACCCGCAGGCGTCCGGACAGTGGTCCTTCCCGGACGCCGCGCCGCCCGCCCCGGGCACCGGCGCGACCGGCCAGTGGTCGATCCCGCTCGCCGACACCGACGTCCCGGACGACTCGGGCGAGTTCACCACGTCCACCCTGGCCTCCCAGTGGGGCGGCAACCCGCCCGCGACGCTGCCCGGCGGCGCCGCGGCGCCCTGGGCCACCGGCGCCCACGACTGGACGACGGCCCCCGGCCCCGACACCGTCCACGACGGCGCCCACCTCACCGGCCACGACGGCGGCCAGGACACCGAGGGCATGCCGTTCACCGTCCCGTCCGCGACCCCGGCCTACGGCACCGACACCCGTTCCTTCGGGTCCGGTCCCGCCGATCCGGTCACGTACCCGCCCGGCACCGACCCGGCCGCCCCCGGCGAGCACCCCGTCCACGACGCCGGGGAGGCCGTCCACGGCCCCGCGGGCCCCGCGGACGGCCAGGAGGTCACCGGCGGCCCGGAAGCCGCGCAGACGGCCTCCCAGGCCCTCGCGGACGCGCCGGGCGGCGAGGCGGGGCGCGCGGCCCGGTACGAGGTGGGGCACCCGGCGGGTGACGAGGCAGGCCACGAGGCCCGGTACGAGGTGGGGCACGGGGCGGGCCACGAGGTCGGCCACGCGGCAGGCCACGACGTGGACCACGCGGCAGGCCACGAGGTGGGGCACGGCATCGACCCCGCCGCCGAGCACGAACCCGGCGACCCGGCCCACGAATCCGGCCCCGAACCGGACCACGACCCCGCCCACGACCCCGGCCACAGCCTTCCGCACGGCGTCCGCCACGAGGCCGCGCCCGGGTCCGACGACGGCCCCCACCGTTCCGCCCACGACCACACCGACGGCCCGCCCGTCACCGGCACGGGCCCCGGCGACGGCGTCACCGCCGGGCGCACGACGGCCGGCCCCGACACCCCGGCCACCGCCGACGGCTCCACGTCCGCGCCCGCCGTCCCGCACCCGCGCGACGCCCACGGCCCGGACGCCGCAGCCGCGGTCACCCGTGAACACCCCGAAGGGGACCCGTCCCCCGCGCGCGCGGACGACCTCGCTCCGGAGCACCCCGAACACCCCGGCCACCCGGCCCCGCACGAACACCCCGCCCCCGACGAACCAGCGGGTTCGGCGCCCGGCGTACCCGGACCCACCGCCGACGAACCGGACCGGGCGGCGGACCCCGCCCCCGACGAGGCCACCGCGGCCCCCGAGCACCCCCTCGACGACACCCCGCCCGTCCACCACGACGAACACCCCCTGATCTCATACTCCCTGCGGGTCAACGGCGTGGACCGGCCCGTCACCGACGCGTGGATCGGTGAATCACTGCTCTACGTGCTGCGCGAACGCCTCGGCCTCGCGGGCGCCAAGGACGGCTGCTCCCAGGGCGAGTGCGGCGCGTGCAACGTCCAGGTCGACGGCAGACTCGTCGCCTCCTGCCTGGTGCCCGCGGCCACCACCGCGGGCAGCGAGATCCGCACCGTCGAGGGCCTCGCCGCCGACGGACGCCCCTCCGACGTCCAGCGGGCCCTCGCCCGCTGCGGGGCCGTCCAGTGCGGATTCTGCGTCCCCGGGATGGCGATGACCGTCCACGACCTGCTGGAGGGCAACCCCGCGCCCTCCGAACTGGAGGCCCGCCAGGCGCTCTGCGGCAACCTCTGCCGCTGCTCCGGCTACCGCGGCGTCCTCGAAGCGGTCCGCGAGGTCGTCTCCGAACGCGAGGCGTCCGCCGCGGCCACCGAACCCGAACACCCCGACGAACACACCGCCGAGGGCCGCATCCCGCACCAGGCAGGACCCGGCGCGGGCGGCGTCCACCCCACGGCGCACGAGAACCACGGTCCGTACGGCCAGGACGGAGCCCCCGCGTGAGCAACGAAGCAGGGGGCACGGCCGGTTCCGCGACCCCCGCCCCCGACCCCCTGCCGCACGGACTCGGCACCTCGCTGCCGTCACCCCACGCGCGCGCGAAGACCGAGGGCACCTTCCCCTACGCCGCCGACCTGTGGGCCGAGGGACTGCTGTGGGCCGCCGTCCTGCGCTCACCGCACCCCCACGCGCGCATCGTGTCCATCGACACCTCCCACGCGCGGGTGATGCCCGGCGTCCGCGCCGTCATCACCCATGAGGACGTTCCCGGGACGACCGTCCACGGCCGCCGCGTCAAGGACCGTCCCGTCTTCGCCTCCGAGGTCGTCCGCCACCACGGCGAGCCCATCGCCGCCGTCGCCGCCGACCACCCCGACACCGCCCGGATGGCCGCCGCCGCCGTCATCGTCGAGTACGAGGTGCTGGAACCCGTCATCGACCCGGAGAAGGCGTTCTCCGCCGAACCCCTCCACCCCGACGGCAACCTCATCCGCCACATCCCGCTGCGCCACGGCGACCCCGACGTCACCGGCGAGGTCGTCGTGGAGGGCGTCTACCGCATCGGCCGCCAGGACCCCGCCCCCATCGGCGCCGAGGCCGGACTGGCCGTACCGCGCCCCGACGGCGGTGTGGAGCTGTACGTGGCCTCCACCGACCCGCACAACGACCGGGACCTCGCCGCCGCCTGCTACGGACTCGACCCCGAGCGCGTCAAGGTCGTCGTCACCGGCGTGCCCGGCGCCACCGCCGACCGCGAGGACCCCGGCTTCCAGCTCCCGCTCGGACTGCTCGCCCTCAAGACGGGCTGCCCCGTCAAACTCACCGCCACGCGCGAGGAGTCCTTCCTCGGGCACGCGCACCGCCACCCCACCCTGCTGCGCTACCGCCACCACGCCGACGCGGACGGCCGCCTGGTCAAGGTCGAGGCACAGGTGCTCCTCGACGCGGGCGCCTACGCCGACACCTCCGCCGAGGCGCTCGCCGCCGCCGTGTCGTTCGCCTGCGGCCCCTACGTCGTGCCCCACGCCTTCGTCGAGGGCTGGGCCGTACGCACCAACAACCCGCCCTCCGGGCACATGCGCGGCGAGGGCGCCCTCCAGGTGTGCGCCGCCTACGAGGCGCAGATGGACAAGCTCGCCCGCAAGCTCGGCGCCGACCCCGCCGACGTACGGCTGCGCAACGTCCTCGCCACCGGCGACGTCCTGCCGACGGGGCAGACCGTCACCTGCCCCGCGCCCGTCGCGGAGCTCCTCGGCGCGGTACGCGACTTCCCGCTGCCCGCCCTGCCCAAGGACACCCCCGAGGACGAATGGCTGCTGCCCGGCGGCCCCGAGGGCGCGGGGGATCCCTCCGCGATCCGCCGGGGCGTCGGCTACGGCCTCGGCATGGTCCATATGCTCGGTGCCGAGGGCACCGACGAGGTGTCCACCGCCACCGTCAAGGTCCACGACGGGGTCGCCACCGTCATCTGCGCCGCCGTCGAGACCGGCCAGGGCTTCAGCACCCTCGCCCGGCAGATCGTCCAGGACACCCTGGGCGTGGACGAGGTGCACATCGCCCCCGTCGACACGGACCAGCCCCCCGCGGGCGCCGCCTGCCGGGGCCGCCACACCTGGGTGTCCGGCGGAGCCGTCGAGCGGGCCGCGAAGATGGTCCGCACCCAGCTCCTCCAGCCGCTGGCCCACAAGTTCGGCATGTCCACCGAACTCCTCCAGATCACCGACGGGAAGATCACCTCCTACGACGGCGTCCTGTCGACCACCGTCAGCGAGGCGCTCGACGGCAAGGAACTCTGGGCCACCGCGCAGTGCCGCCCGCACCCCACCGAGCCCCTGGACGAGGACGGCCAGGGCGACGCCTTCGTGGGCCTCGCGTTCTGCGCCATCCGCGCGGTGGTCGACGTCGACATCGAACTCGGCTCCGTACGCGTCGTGGAACTCGCCGTCGCCCAGGACGTCGGCCGCATCCTCAACCCGGCCCAGCTCAACGCCCGTATCGAGGCCGGGGTCACCCAGGGGCTCGGCGCCGCCCTCACCGAGAACCTGCGCACCCCGCGCGGGCTGATCCGCCACCCCGACCTCACCGGCTACGCCCTGCCCACGTCCCTCGACGCACCCGACATCCGGATCGTCAAGCTGGTCGAGGAACGTGATGTGGTCGCTCCGTTCGGGGCGAAGGCGGCCAGCGCGGTTCCCGTGGTGACATGCCCCGCGGCCATCGCGTCGGCCGTCCGCGCGGCGACCGGCCGCCCGGTCACCCGCCTCCCGATCCGCCCCCAGGCAGCGGTCGTCACCACCACGGCCTGACCGTCCCCGCCGCCGGTGCCGGTGCCCGTACGGGTGCCGCTGCCGGTCCTTCGCGGCCTCCGGAGCGGGGTCGTACCCGCACCGCCTCGCGGCCGGTTGTCAGTGGCGGCACCTACCGTCGTGAGCAGTGGGGGCCGTGCACCGTGACGGGTGTGTCCGGCGTCCCGCCGACCGTTCGTTGACCTGCCACGGGGGGTTCCATGGCCACGACCGAGACGATCAGGCTCACCGAGCACGGGCTGCCGCCGTCGCTCACCCACGCGGGCACCCGGCGGTTCCTCACCAGGGCCGGACTGCCCGCGCGGGAGGGCCCGTTGTTCCGCTTCACGGTGCTCCGCGAGCAGGGCCTGCGGACGTACGCGAGCCTCGCGGGGGTGCCTGCCGCGCCATGCGACCTCTTCGTGCTCGGCGAGCTCTCGGCGCCCGGTTCCGGCACCTGGGTGACGCTCGACGGCCGCACCGGCGCGCTGTTCCTGACCGGCCGGGCCGATCCCGATCTCCCCGGTGACCCGCTGGCGCCCGACACGCGGACCCTGCTCGGCTTCGAGTCGGCCGTCGCCGACCTGGAGCGGACCCGGGGCCGTTTCGCCGCCTACGAGGGCCGCTACGGCCGCGCCGCCGCCTCCGGCGCCACCGACGAGCTGCTGGCCCTCTTCCAGGGCGGTACGCGCGGCGCGGAGCTGCCCGCCTTCTGGTGGACCGCCGCCCTGATCCTCCCGCTGGCCCGGGTCCCCACCCCCGGCATCCAGCTCCGGCTCGACCTCCCGGGGCGGCTGCTGGACGAGGAGTTCGGCGCCGGACACGTCACCCGCTGCGAGGACGCCGACCTGCCCGCCGCCCTCACCCATGAGCCGACGCGCCGCTTCCTGAAGGACATCGGCCTCCCCGAGGAGGACGACAGCTATGTCTTCCCGGGGCTTCCCCTGCGCACCCTCACCGAGCACCACGGCGGCTGGGCCGGACTGCCGCCGCACGCCACCCGGCTGGTCCCCGTCGGCCATCTCGCGGACGGCACGGACATCGTGGTCGACGGCGCCACCGGCGAGATCCTGTCCTGGCACCGGTCCACCGGCCGGCTGTCCCCGCTGAACTCCGATGTGTCGGCGCTGGCGTTCACCACCTGGCTGCTGCGCCGTGAACGCGTCCTGGACGAGGCCCACGACGGGTACCTCACCGCGCGGGCGCCCGGCCGGCTGGCCGAGGCCGTCCGCGCGGTCCTGAGAACCACCGACCATCCGGCCGCCCTGCACACCCCCACGGACACGGACGGCCCGGCCGCCCACTGGCGCCCCTGGCCCCTGCTGACGACGGTCCCGGTGGAGTGCGCGAGGTAGCGCCTCGTCCGCGCGGGTTCGCCGGGCCGGTGCTCGGGGCGAGGCGATGGGGGGAACCGACGCCGGGTCAGGTGGGGATCGGGGCGCAGCCGGTGCGGGTGCGCTGGTATCGCGCGGGTGTGGTGCCCACATGGCGGGTGAAGTGCCGGGACAGATGCGCTTGGTCATGGAACCCCACGTCGGCGGCGACCCCGGCGGGCCGGTGGCCGTCGAGGAGAAGCCGCCGTGCCTGATCGACGCGCTTGCCGGTCAGGTAACGGTGCGGCGGCAGGCCGTAGGTCTGCTTGAAGCAGCGGATCAGGTGGGTGGGGTGGGCGTGCAGGACGGCGGCGGCCTCACTCAGGGACACACCGGCGCGGATCCGTGAGTCCAGCAGCTCCCGCAGCCCGGTGGCGAGGCGGCTTGCCTCACGCCCCGGTTCGCGGGGCCGGAGCGCGTCGAGGTGCAGGTGGAGCCGTTCACGGATGAACGAGAGGCGGCATTCGGCTTCGAACCCGTCCCCGGCATGGACGAGAGCGGTGTGCAGGCGGTGGATCCGATGGCGCAGCGGTCCGTCGCTGAGGACGGGAGCGTCCACCGCGCGTCCGGCCAGACGCTGCGGGAGCACGGTCTCGTCCAGGTAGAGGTTGCGCTTGCGGAAGCCTGACGCCGTGACGGTCCGGCCGTCGTGGGGGACGCCGGGCGGCAGCAGCAGGACGCTGGTGGAACCGGTCGCCCCATGGCGGCGGCGGTCGAGTGCGAAGTCCACCGAGCCGTCGTCGAGGATCATCAGGTCCCAAGTGTCGTGGGTGTGGGCCGGGTACGCGTGGTCGGTGAAGTGCGCGTGGAAGACCTCCGCGATCCCGGGTACCGACGGCCGCCAGGCGCTGATGGACGTACGGGGTCGGTCGGAGGCCATGCCAGGAACGTACAAGACCGGTGGAGTCCGTGCGCGGGAGGCTCATGACGCCGGCCGGGGGGCCTGAGAGGCCGCTCCCGGTTGCCCGGCCTCATGGAGGGATGCCGCATGTCCGAGCCCGTTGCTCCTGTCAACCTCGCCGACAAGCTGTCGCGGTTCAGCGAGCTGTGGTCGCAGAAGAAGGTGGCCGTGCTCAACGACTACGAGGTCAAGCTGGCCAAACTGAAGGGGGAGTTCGTCTGGCACACGCACGAGGACACCGATGAGCTGTTCCTGGTCATCAGCGGGCGGCTCACCATCCAGCTCAGGGGCGCTGATGTGGTGCTGGAACCCGGCGAGTTGTTCGTCGTTCCCCGGGGGGTCGAACACTGCCCGATGGCGGACGAGGAGACCGCGATCCTGTTGTTCGAGCCGACGGGAACGCTCAACACCGGTGACGCGGGAGGACCGATGACGAAGGCGGCCGAACTCCTCGGCTGACACGCGGACGCCCTGTCCCCCGACCGTGCTTCTGGGCGCTTCTCGCACGCTGGTCACCCGGAGAAGGAGCTTCGCCCCGTCCGCGGGGAAGGTCACCCGGGTTCGCCCGCGTGAGGCGGCCGAACCCGGGGGCGGAGGGGAATGGTGCCTGAGGAACCCGGCCCGCGTCGGGCGCCGGGGAGCGTGACCGCCTTCGGCCCGGGCCGGTTCCGGTGCCGGAAGGCGAGCGGTGGCGGGGCGGCGGCGCGCGCCGCCCCGCCGACCGCTCTGCCCTGCTGGCCCCCGTCGGACCAGCTCTGGAGGCCGTGGCGGGAATCGAACCCACGTAACTCGCTTTGCAGGCGAGTCCCTCAACCACTCGGGCACACGGCCGGGTGTCACCGGATGTGATCACCGTAGGAGCGGTCCGGGCCATGGCTCAAGACATCGGACACCCATGCCATGTGACTGCAATCCGCCGTTCACAAAGCGCCGTTGGCGTGCGCGGGCTGTCTTTCGGGATGCCGGGGATACCTGAGAGCTACGTCGCCGTAGCCCCACGGTCTGACTTTCCGGATCGCGGAATGGCTACCGGAGTGTGATGTGGTCTCCATGCCTCTCGGCCTACCTTGAGCGCATGATCCGAATGAGTCGGGCGGCCACCGCCGCCGCCCTCACGATGTCGCTCGCCCTGCCGCTCGGCATGGTGGGCACGGCCGCAGCTCAGGACACGTCGGCGTCCGGCGCGCCGGCCCCGGCGGCGTCCGCCGCGTTCCCTCAACTCCCCGCGCCCACCGGTAAGTACGGAGTGGGCAGCAAGGTGCTGCACCTGGTGGACCGTGACCGTGGGGACCCCTGGGTCCCCACCGCCGACGGCCGTGAGCTGATGGTCAGCCTCCACTACCCGGCGGCCCGTCCCGGCAAGGGCGGGACCGGGACCGCCCGGTACGCCACACTCGACGAGGCGCGGCTGATGGCGGAGGGCTTCGAGATGTCGGGCGCCGTCCCGGCCGACCGCCTGAGCGGGATGCGTACCCACAGCAAGCCCGACGCCCCGGTGTCCAAGGGCCGTTACCCCCTGGTCATCCTGTCGCCCGGGTTCGGCGCCGCGCGCTGGACCCAGACCAATCTCGCCGAGGATCTGGCCAGCCGGGGCTATGTCGTGGCCTCCCTGGACCACGCCTACGAGTCGTACGGCACCTCCGTCCCCGGCGGCCGTACCCTGACCTGCGTCTCCTGCCACGCGGTGGACCAGGGCGGGGTACCGCTGAGTGTGGTCACCACGACCCGGGCCAAGGATGTGTCGTTCGTCCTCGACCGGCTCACGGGCCCGGACCCCGTCTGGCGGCACTCCGGGGTGATAGACAAGCGGCGTGTGGGCATGGCCGGACACTCCATCGGCGGCGCGTCCGCCGCCACCGCGATGGTGGGCGACCACCGGGTCCGCGCGGGGATCAACATGGACGGCGCCTTCTGGGAGAAGCTGCCCGCGGGCGGTCTGAAGGGCCGGCCGTTCATGCTCCTCGGCACCGACGACGAGGTCCACAGGCCCGGCGGCACCGACCGGACCTGGGACGAGACATGGCCCGGCCTGAACGGCTGGAAGCGCTGGCTCACCGTCTCCGGGTCGAACCACGGGACCTTCTCCGACACCCCCGTGATCGGCGAGCACTTCGGTCTGCCCGGTGAGCCGTACCCGGCCGCCAGGGCGATCGCGATCACCCGGACCTATGTCTCCGCGTTCTTCGACCAGCATCTGCGCGGCACCCCGCGTGCCGTGCTCGCCGGACCGACCGCCGCGAACCCGGAGGTGAAGTTCCAGAACCCCTGACCGGTGGGAACGGACGGGCGAAGTGTACGAACGGCGGTCACCGGTACGGGCTCAGCTGATGTCCGACGGGTCGCTGACCTGCTTCCGTCACCGTGTCACCGCCCTGGGCCGCCGACGGTTGGCGGGGGCCCAGGCGCGAGGGATCTGGCCCGCCCATGTCTTCGAGGGTTCCACGGCGCTCAAGGACAGAAGACTGGCCCGGACCCTCGACAACGCGTCGCTTCCGTCGGGCCTGGGGCGGGCCCTGGCCCGGATGGGCAGGGCTCTGGACTCGGACCATGGCGCGGGTGGGAGCGACGGCCCGGACCACGGCTCCAGCGGTGGTGGCGGCGGGGGCGGTGACTGAGTCCGGCCCGTGTCGGGGCGGATCCGGGCGGGTGGGACCCCGTGACCGACGATGGGGTCCCACCCGGGGCCGACCCGGAGCGGGCGGTCAGGACGGGCGGTGCTCCCAGCCCCGGGCCGTGCGGGTGAGCTCATGGAACCCGACCGCGGTGAGCGCCGCCAGATCGTCGGTCTCGTCGGGTGTGACATAGGTCAGCAGCTGGTCGGTGCCGCAGAGGGCCAGCCAGGCGCGGGCCCGGCCGAGCAGCCAGGGGAAGAGCTCCGGGTGGGCGTCCTCGCGCACGTCGAAGTCGGCGAGGTCGGCGGTGCGCCCCGAGCGGGCGTGCCGTTCGGGCCGGTCGAGGGTGGTGTCGAGCTCGACGTACCCCAGCTCGTCGGAACCGAGCCGGGCGGTGAGCCGGGTGCCGTGCGCTCCGAGGGTGCGGTGCGTGGTGAGGCCGGGCAGGGGTGCGGCGCGTCCCGGGTCGGGGAGGTCGTGGAGCGGGGCGAGGAGCAGGATCTCGGTGCCGCCGGTGTGGACGAAGCCCGCCCGCTCCAGGGCCGCGCGGATATGGGGCCACTGCTCGGGGACGCCGTAGACACCGGGGGCGGGCAGCTGCCCGTCGGCGAGACGGGCCCGGACCCGCCAGCGGTCGAGCTGGGCGAGGGACGCGGACATCAGCAGCCCGGCGGCCGGGTCGGACCCGTCGTACGGCGGGGAGTCCATGACCGCGTCGGCCGAGTGCACGTCGGGGGAGCCCGCGCCATCGGCGGCAGCGGCTGCGGCGGACACGGTGTGGGTGTCGGGGGTATCGGCGGTGTCGGTGGTGGGGAGGTGGACGGACCAGGCGAGGTGGCCGGTGTCGCGGTAGTCGGCACCGACCTCGGAGTCGTCGCGGTAGCGCAGCAGATGCGCGGCGGCGACGATCCGGCGGTGGTGCTCGACGACGAGCGTGACGCGTTCGGCGACCCACGGGTCGGTGACGTACTCGTCGGGGCGTCGCTCAAGGCTGCTGATCACGGTGTTGACCGAGACGCCGGCGCCGGGGACGACCGCGGCGACATGGGAGTTGACCAGATCGGTGAGCTGGTCCCGGTCCTCGCGGCGGAAGGTACGCACAGTCAGGGACGAGGGCATGACGAAAGCCTCCGGGCAGAGGGAGAAGGGGAGGCCGCCATGAGGTGCGGTACGCCGGTCACCCTAGCAGCCGGGTTCCCAGCGGATCATCGGATTTCGGTGCGGGCCGGGCGGCGGCGTTCCGCATGGCACGCGCACAGGTCAGCCCGTTCGTGGGAGGTCCGTACCGGGTACGGGGTCCGGGCGAGTGAGGGAGGGGCGGCGGGGGAGACGTACGACCAAGGGCGGAGCCGGGCAGCGACCCCCGACAGGGTTCAAGGGCCCTGTCGCCCCTTACTCTGCGAAGATGAGCCCCTTCGACCCCAGCGACCCCGACGGCACCGCCGCCGAACGTTCCACCGCCCGTACCAGGGGCTCAGGCCCGGGTGCCGCCGCCACGAAGCCCACCACGAAGCCCGCTCCCGCAAGTACGGCGCGGGTCGCCGACGACGTACCGGCCGCCGACGCCGTAAGGGCGGTGGACGGTGACGGGCCGGTGGCCGGTACGCGCCCCGGGACCGGCCGCGATCTGCCGGACGACGAGGGCGGGGTGCTCGGGCGGACGTACCGGGCGCTGAGTGTCGGGATCGTCTCGGTCGTGCTGCTGATCGCGTTCGAGGCGACGGCCGTGGGGACCGCGATGCCCGTGGCGGCACGGGAGCTGGACGGGGTGTCGCTGTACGCGTTCGCGTTCTCCGGGTACTTCACCACCAGCCTGTTCGGCATGGTGCTGTCCGGGCAGTGGGCCGACCGCCGGGGACCGCTGGGGCCGCTCGCCACGGGCATCGTCGCCTTCGGGGCCGGGCTCGCGCTGTCCGGGACGGCCGGGGCGATGTGGCTGTTCATCCTGGGCCGGGCGGTCCAGGGGCTGGGCGGCGGACTGGTGATCGTCGCGCTGTACGTGGTGGTCAGCAGGGCGTACCCGGAGCGGCTGCGGCCGTCGATCATGGCGGCGTTCGCGGCGAGCTGGGTGATCCCGTCGGTGGTGGGGCCGCTGGTGTCCGGCCTGGTGACCGAGCATCTGGGCTGGCGGTGGGTGTTCCTGGGCATCCCGGCGCTGGTGCTGGTGCCGCTGGCCCTCGCCCTGCCCCAGATACGCAGCCGCGCGTCGGGCCCGGCGGAGGCCGCCCCCGAGTCCGCCCCGGACCCCGCACCCGTACCCGCCCCGGATCCGGCGTCGGTGTCGGTGGCCGCGACAGCTGCCGTGGCCGTGGCCGGGAAGGGTCCTGACACGGACCGTACTGACGCGGACCTTACTGACGCGGACCGTACGAAGGGCCGAACCTCAGGTCGCGTCCCGGGCCGTACCGCAGGTCGAACGAAGGGCCGGGGCCGTACGGAGCGCTGGGCGGGTGGCGGCCGGGGTGTGGTGCCGGGGCGGCGGATCAGGCTGGCGTTCGGGATCTCGCTCGGGGCGGGCCTGTTGCAGTACGCGGCGCAGGATCTGCGCTGGCTGTCGCTGATCCCGGGGGTGCTGGGCGCGGCGCTGCTCGTGCCGGCCGCCCTCGGGCTGCTGCCGCGCGGTACGTACCGGGCGGCGCGCGGGTTGCCGTCCGTGGTGCTGCTGCGCGGGGTGGCGGCGGGGTCGTTCATCGCGGCGGAGTCGTTCGTCCCGCTGATGCTGGTCACCCAGCGCGGACTGTCACCGATGATGGCGGGCCTCTCGCTGGCCGTGGGCGGGGCGACCTGGGCGCTAGGCAGCTTCGTGCAGTCGCGGCCCCGGGTGGTCCCGTACCGGCACCGGCTGATGTCGTTCGGGATGGCGCTGGTGGCGGCGTCGATCGCGACCGCGCCGACGGTGCTGATCGAGTCGGTGCCGGTGTGGATCGTGGCGGTGGCGTGGGCGTTCGGGTGCTTCGGGATGGGGCTGGTGATCTCGTCCACGAGTGTGCTGCTGCTGGAGCTGTCGGCGCCGCACGAGGCGGGCAGCAACTCCGCCGCGCTCCAGATGTCCGACGGGCTGTCGAACGTGATGCTGCTCGCGATCGGCGGCGCGGCGTTCGCCGCGCTGGGCGGCGGGCAGATCGGGGCGGGTCACGGGGCGGCCGCCACGTCCCAGGCGGCGGCCGGGGCGAACGCGGGCGCGTTCGTCGCGGTGTTCGTGCCGATGGCCGTGGTGGCGGTCGTCGGGGTGTGGGTGGCGACCCGGATACGGACCTCGAAACCGGCCTGACACCACCTGGTACCACGCTGTACCGTTCGCAGTATGGCTGGTCTGAATGTCAGGTTCACGGACGAGGAGCTGGACTCCCTGCGTGAGCGAGCCGAAGCCGAGGGCAGAAGCATGCAGTCCTTCGTCCATGACGCGGTGGTCAAGGCGATCAACGAGCACGCCCGGCTGTTCAACGAGGCTGCCGATCATGTGCTGGCCGTCAGCGAGGAGCTGAACAGGAGGCTGGCCTGAGATGCAGTACCTCACGCTTCCCGAGCTGATGCGTCTCGCGGAACGTCTGGGCACCCCCGAGGTCCGGGACTACGGTCTGCTCGACTCCGCGCTGGCCCGCCCCCAGTCCAGTGTGTTCGGACAGGACGCCTACCCGGACGTCTGGCATAAGGCCGCCGCGCTCATGGAGTCCGTCGCTCGCAACCATGGGCTCGTCGACGGCAACAAGCGGCTCGCCTGGTACGCGACCTGGGTCTTCCTGCATCTGAACGGACATCCGCTGGACCCGGCCTTCGACGTGGACGAGGCCGAGCGGTTCGTACTGGACGTCTGCCAGGGGGCGCTGGACGTGCCCAAGACCGCCGCACGGCTGCCGCTCTTCGCGCGCTGACGGAACGTGGCGGGCGTACGAGGACGGGCGTCCCGGGAGCGAGGGCCGGTACCGCTCCCGGGACGGTCCGTGGCCGGTTCCCCGACCGGTGTGAGGTCTCTCGCACTGGGGCCCGGCCGCGCCCCGTTCGGCCGAAGGAGCGCCGGCCGCACCGGTAGGGTGGCCCGGTTGTCATACGTAGCCGAGGCCGACCAAGACCGGAGACCGTGACTACCACCACCTCCCATCACCTGTCACCCGCCTTCCCCAACCGTGCGCCCTGGGGCACGGCCGGCAAGCTGCGCGCCTGGCAGCACGGGGCGATGGAGAAGTACCTCCAGGACCAGCCGCGTGACTTCCTCGCCGTGGCGACCCCGGGCGCCGGGAAGACGACCTTCGCGCTCACCCTCGCGTCCTGGCTGCTCCACCACCATGTCGTGCAGCAGGTCACGGTGGTCGCGCCGACCGAGCACCTCAAGAAGCAGTGGGCGGAGGCGGCGGCCCGGATAGGGATCAAGCTCGATCCCGAGTACAGCGCGGGCCCGCTCAGCCGTGAGTACCAGGGCGTCGCCGTGACGTACGCGGGGATCGGCGTCCGTCCGATGCTGCACCGCAACCGTGTCGAGCAGCGCAAGACCCTGGTGATCCTCGACGAGATCCATCACGCCGGTGACTCCAAGTCCTGGGGCGAGGCGTGCCTGGAGGCGTTCGAGCCCGCGACCCGGCGCCTCGCGCTCACCGGTACACCGTTCCGGTCGGACACCAACCCGATCCCCTTCGTGGCGTACGAGGAGGGCAACGACGGCATCCGGCGTTCCTCCGCGGACTACACGTACGGCTACGGCAGCGCCCTCGGGGACGGGGTCGTGCGGCCCGTCATCTTCCTCTCGTACAGCGGCAACATGCGCTGGCGTACCAAGGCCGGTGACGAGATCGCGGCCCGGCTCGGCGAGCCGATGACCAAGGACGCGATCTCGCAGGCGTGGCGCACGGCGCTGGACCCGCGCGGCGACTGGATGCCGAACGTGCTGCGCGCCGCGGACCGGCGCCTGAACGAGGTCCGCAAGTCCATCCCCGACGCCGGTGGACTGGTCATCGCCACCGACCAGGACTCGGCCCGCGCCTACGCCAAACTGATCCGGGAGATCACCGGCGACAAGGCGACGCTGGTCCTGTCGGACGACACCGGCGCCTCGAACCGTATCGACGACTTCAGCCAGGGTGACGACCGCTGGATGGTCGCGGTGCGCATGGTGTCCGAGGGGGTCGACGTACCCCGGCTGGCCGTCGGCGTCTACGCGACGACCATCTCCACGCCCCTGTTCTTCGCGCAGGCGGTCGGCCGCTTCGTGCGGTCCCGGCGGCGCGGGGAGACCGCGTCCGTGTTCCTGCCGACCGTCCCCGACCTCCTCGGTTTCGCCAACGAGATGGAGGTCGAGCGCGACCACGTCCTCGACAAGCCGAAGAAGCACGGCGAGGAGGACCCGTACGCCGAATCCGAGAAGGAGATGGAGGAGGCGAACAAGGAGCAGGACGAGGACACCGGCGAGCAGGACTCGCTGCCCTTCGAGGCGCTGGAGTCCGACGCCGTCTTCGACCGGGTCCTCTTCGACGGCGCCGAGTTCGGGATGCAGGCCCACCCGGGCAGCGAGGAGGAGCAGGACTACCTCGGTATCCCGGGACTCCTCGAACCCGACCAGGTGCAGATGCTGCTCCAGAAGCGGCAGGCCCGCCAGATCGCGCACTCCCGCAAGAAGCCGGACACCGAGGCCGACCTGCTGGAACTGCCCGCCGAACGGCGTCCGGTGGTCTCCCACAAGGAGCTGCTGGAGCTGCGCAAACAGCTCAACACCCTCGTCGGCGCGTACGTCCACCAGAGCGGCAAGCCGCACGGGGTGATCCACACCGAGCTGCGCCGGGTCTGCGGCGGCCCGCCCAGCGCGGAGGCCACGGCCGGCCAGCTCCGCCAGCGCGTCGACAAGGTCCGGGAGTGGGCCACCCGGATGCGCTGACCCGCGCGTCGCCCCGTCCGGCCGCCGGCCGTCGGCCGCCCGCCGCCCGTCCCCCGGGCCCTGCTCGGCGCCGGACGCCGGATGCCGGATGCCCGGTGCCGGGGTGCCGGACGCCGGGCACCGACTGCCGAACACCAGCCACCGGGCACCGGCAGCCACCGGACACCGGCCATCGGCACCCCGTCCGTCCCGGCCACTCCCGGCCGCCCCGGTGGGCGCCCCGTGCAACGCGGGTTACGCGTGCCCTCGTGCGAATCGGGAGCAACCGGACGCTACTCGCGGGTCCATGACCGGATTCTGGACGGAGTCTTCCGCTGAGCGGACCGGATCGCTACTGTCCCGGCAACGCACACGCCCCGTGGCAGCGTCGCCGCGGAGCGCAGCCGGTGTGCCGGGGGCACTGCGCCCGCAGGCCCCGGGTCGCCTTGGCTACCGGCAGCCTCCGGCAGGTGTCGCCCAGGGACGGGCGCCGCGGACCGTGGAGGACGCCGCGACCCCTCATCACCGAAGGAGTGGGCGTCGTGACCGCGGAGACTTCTCAGACGCTCGACCGAGGACTACGGGTCCTCAAGCTGCTCGCCGACACCGACCACGGTCTGACCGTGACCGAACTGTCCACCAAGCTCGGCGTGAACCGTACCGTCGTCTACCGGCTGCTGGCCACGCTGGAACAGCACGCCCTGGTCCGCCGTGACCTCGGCGGCCGGGCCCGGGTCGGGCTCGGGGTGCTGCGGCTCGGCCGCCAGGTGCACCCCCTGGTCCGGGAGGCCGCGCTGCCCGCGCTGCGCGCCCTGGCCGAGGACATCGGCGCGACCGCGCATCTCACCCTGGTCGACGGCAGCGAGGCCCTCGCGGTCGCGGTCGTCGAACCCACCTGGACCGACTACCACGTGGCGTACCGCACCGGGTTCCGGCATCCGCTGGACCGGGGCGCCGCCGGGAAGGCCATACTCGCCGCACGTCAGGGCCTGCTGGTGGACCCCGGCTACACCCTCACGCACGGCGAGCTGGAGGCCGGGGCGAGCGGCGCGGCGGCTCCGCTGCGCGGGGTCACCGGGGTGGAGGGGAGCGTCGGGGTCGTGATGCTCTCCGACTCGGTGCCGGAGCGGGTGGGGCAGCGGGTGGTGGACGCGGCCCGCGAGGTCGCGGACGCCCTGCGCTGAGCCGCCCCGGTACGGCGGCCCCGATACGGCGCGCCGAAACCGCGGCCCCGGTACGACGGCCCGGTACCGCGGCCCCGATACGGGCGCCCCGAAACCGCGGCCCCGATACGGCGGACCCCCGGTACGGCGGTCCCGGTACGGTGCGCCCGGGTACGGCAGCACCACCCCGCGTACGACGCCCGCCGCACAGCGCTCCCGTACGGAGCACGTGCGTCGGGCCGGACCCCGGGCCGGATACCGGGGCTGAACCCAGGCCGGACCTCGCGCTGAACCCGGGCCGGACCCCGGGCCGGACCCAGGCCGGACCCAGGCCGGACCCCGCGCCTGAACCCGGCCCGGAACTCGGCGCGGGACACCCGGTGCCCGTAAGGTTGCGGGGTGCTCTCTCGTCTCACTCGTCTCCAGGCCGCGGCCCTCTGCGCGGTACCGGCCGTCGCCCTGGTGGCCACCGCCGCGTTCGCCCCGCTGCCCTTCGTGATCGCCCAGCCTGGCCTGACGGCGAACGTCCTCGGGAAGAACGAGGGCACCCCCGTCATCACGATCGAGGGGGCGCCCGTCCGGAAGACCGAGGGCCAGCTGCGGATGACGACGATCGAGGCGACGGGTCCGGACAGCAGTGTGCGGCTGGACACCCTGTGGGACAGCTGGTTCCAGGGGGACCGGGCCGTGATGCCGCGGGACGCGGTCTACCCCGAGGGCGACAGCACCGGGGAGATCGAGAAGCACAACACACGGGAGATGGTGCGGTCGCAGCACACCGCGGCCCAGGCGGCCCTCAACTACCTGGGCAAGAGCCCGGACGAGGTGAAGGTCACCCTGGAGCTCGCCGATGTGGGCGGTCCGAGCGCCGGACTCTTCTTCTCGCTGGGCGTCATCGACAAACTTCAGGGCGACGGCAGCGGCGGTGACCTCACCGGCGGCCGGATCGTGGCCGGCACGGGCACCATCGACACCGACGGCACGGTGGGTCCGGTGGGCGGGGTCTCCCTCAAGACCCAGGCCGCCGAACGGGACGGGGCGACGGTTTTCCTCGTCCCGGCGGCGGAATGCGGCGACGCCGAGGCCGAGGCCCCCGCAGGGCTGCGGCTGATCCCCGTCACGGATCTGAAGGGCGCGGTCGATTCGCTGCGCGCCCTGGAGAAGGGCGGCAAGGTCCCGAGCTGCTGAGCCCGGCGACCCTGTGACCCGTCACCCGGCGCTGCCGGAATCCGCTCACATACCGGGCGCGGGCCGCCGCCCCCGCACGGCCGGCGTGGTCGCCAGCCGCAGCCCCAGCTCGACGAGTGTCCAGCCCAGACGGTTGCGCAGCGGCGCCCGCTCCGGGTCCCGCGTCGCGACCGCGCCGGACATGGCGGCCTCCCGCCGCAGTGCGGCGGCGCGCTGTTCGTGCAGCAGCAGATGAACCTCGGGATGCATGACGGATCGCTCCTCTCGGGCACGGACCCGGGTGTACGGATGCGGGTACGGGATCAGCTCTCCGGCTGCGGGAACGCGTGCAGATGGATGCGCATCTGTGCCGTCTCCGCGTCCCCGTCCACCGGCGGCGCCGACCGCCGGTAGCTTTCGATCAGTTCGTGCACCCGCCGGGACAGCTCCCCGCCCTGCTCGGGGGTCAGCCGCAGGGTGAAGTCGCTCATGTCGGACGCGCTGACCCACTCCTCGGACCAGTCGGCCCGGGTGGCGATCCAGGTGGTGAGTTCCCGGTTGTGGTGGTGCGCGTCCCAGTGCAGGAACACATCGACGGCGCCCCGCACCTCCGGGTCCTGGTGACCCATCAGTTCATGACCGAAGTCGGTGCCCTCGTGCGTGGACCGCCACCAGCGCTCCCGCCCCTTGCCCTGCTCGGGCGCGTCCTCGACGAAGCCGTACTCGGCGAGCTGGCGCAGGTGATAGCTGGTCGACCCGCTCGACTCGCCGAGCCGGGAGGCGAGTTGCGAGGCGGTCGCGGGTCCGCCGCGCCGCAGGGCGGTCAGCAGCTCCATGCGCAGCGGGTGCGCGAGTCCGCGCAGGGACCGGGCGTCCAGCTGCCGGATCTTGCGCTCGGTGGTCGCCGGAGCGGTGGTGCCGGGCGCGCCGGGCAGGTTCTCGTCCATGCATGCAAAGGTACCTCTGCAAAGACTCCCTTGCAAAGAGATGCGTGCAAAGAATTCTCTGCATCGCGTGGAGGGTGTCAGTCGCGCGTGATGAACCCCTCGGAGACCAGCCAGTCCAGCGCCACCTCGTGCGGGTCGTCCCCGTCCACGTCCACCTTGGCGTTCAGGGTCCGGGCCACCGAGTTGTCGAGCTTCGCCGTGATCGGGTCGAGGATGTCCTTGATCTCCGGGTGCTTCTCCAGGGCCTTGGTGTTGATCTCCGGGGCGACGTTGTAGTTGGGGAAGAAGTGCTTGTCGTCGGCCATCACCACCAGCTTCATCGCCTTGATCCGGCCGTCCGTGGTGAAGACCTCGCCGAAGGTGCACGCGCCCTTCGCGGTCTGGGTGTAGATGATCCCGGTGTCCATCCGGATGACCTGCGAGCCGGGGATGTCCATCCCGTACGCCTTCTTCATACCGACCAGCCCGTCGTCCCGCGACGCGAACTCGCTCTCCACGCACAGCGACACCGCGCGCGGGTCCGACCGCGACAGCGCGGCCACCTCGGACAGGTTCCGGGTGCCGTACTTCTTCTCGTTCGCCTGATTGGTGGCCAGGGCGTACGTGTTGTTGAGCTCGGCCGGTGCCAGCCAGGTGATGCCGTTGTCGAGATCGGCGTCTCGGACCGCCTCCCACTGCTTCGCCGGGTCCGTGATCGGCCGGGAGTTGCCCTGGTACGTGATCCAGGCGGTGCCGGTGTACTCGTACATCCCGTCCGCCTCACCGCTCTTCACGGCCTCGCGGGCGCCGATCGACCCCTGGATGCCCGTACGGTCCAGGACCTGCGCGCCCGCCGCCTCGAAGGCGATGCCCATGATCGCGCCGAGGATCAGCTGCTCCGTGAACTCCTTCGACGTCACCGTCAGGCTCGCGCCCTTCAGCGGCTCGCCCCGGCCGATCGACCCCGGCCCCACGTCGTCCACCATCGGGGAACCACTGGTCAGCCCGCACCCGGCGAGCAGCGCCCCGACGGTCACCACCGCGAGCGCCCCCCGTCGCGTCCACCCGGTCGTCATCGACCCACCTCCAGGCCCCGGGGGCGCAGCAGCAGTTCCGCGAGGGACGCGAGCCAGTCGACGAACAGGGCCAGGGACACCGTCAGGACCGAGCCCAGTACCAGGACCGGCATCCGCTGGTTGGTGATCCCGGCGGTGATCAGATCACCGAGGCCGCCGCCCCCGCCGAAGGTGGCGAGGGTCGCGGTGCCGACGTTCAGCACCAGCGCCGTGCGCACCCCCGCGAGGATCAGCGGTACGGCGAGGGGCAGTTCGACCTTGCGCAGAACACCCGTCGACGACATCCCGATCCCGCGCGCCGCCTCCAGCAGCGTCGGATCGTTGGCGTTCAGCCCCGCGATGGTGTTGGACAGCACCGGCAGCAGCGCGTAGGCGATGATCCCGATCAGCGCGGTCCGGGGGCCGATGCCCAGCCAGATCACGAGCAGCGCCAGCAGCCCGATCGCGGGGGTCGCCTGGCCGATGTTGGCGAGGGCCATCGCGAACGGGGTCGCCGGGCGCAGCCGCCGGCGGGTCAGCAGGATGCCCAGCGGGATCGCGATGATCAGCACGAAGAAGGTGGAGATCGCGGTCAGCTGGATGTGCTCCCACAGCCGCAGCCGGACGACGTCCCCGGCGAGCGCGTTGCGGCTCACCGAGTCGAGCGACGCCTGCTGGAACCAGATCCACGTCGCCAGCAGCACCAGCGCGATGACCGACGGCAGGAACACCAGCTTGCGCCAGGTGATCCGGGCGGGCGTACGGGAGTTGCCGGCGGTGGCGGAGGGCGGCGCCTCCTGCTCGGCCTCGCCCGCGTCGCGGAACGCGACCCCCTTGACCTCGTGGGAGCCGGGCAGCCGCTCGCCGGACGGCTTCTCGGGCGGACGGCTCTGCCCGGGACCCGGCAGCCCGGCGGCCGGCCCGTTCACGGCGCCGCCCCCGTACCGCCGGTCCCCGTTCCGCCCGCGCCTTCCTGTTCCTCGTGGGTGCGGCCGGAGTGCTGTTCCGCCAGCTCGTGCTGATGCTCCAGGGCCTCCAGCCGGTCGGCCTCCAGGAGTTCATGGACGGAGTTCATCAGCGTCTCCATGTCGACCACGCCGATGTACTCGCCGCGCCGCCCGGTGACCGCGACCCGGCCCGCGTTGTCGGTGAGGACGGCCTCCAGGGCGTCGCGCAGGGTCGCGTCCCGGGTGACCGTGTCGTGCACGAGGGTGCCCGCGCGGGCCAGTGAGCCCCGGGCGCGCATCAGATCGCCGCGCCGCAGCCACTTGTAGGGGCGGCGGCGCTGGTCGAGGAGCAGGATCTCGTTGGTGCCGCTGACCTGGAGCAGATCGAAGATCCGCTGGAGCGGGTCGTCCACGGTGACCGTCGGGTACGCACGGATCTCCACGTCCCGCACCCGGGTGAGGTTGAGCCGTTTGAGCGCGGCGCCCGCGCCGACGAATCCGGAGACGAAGTCGTCGGCGGGGTTGGTGAGGATGGCCTCGGGGGTGTCGAACTGCGCGATCTGCGAGCGTTCCCGCAGCACCACGATCCGGTCGCCGATCTTGATGGCCTCGTCGAAGTCATGGGTGACGAACACGATCGTCTTGTGCAACTCGTGCTGGAGCCGGATCAGTTCGTCCTGGAGATGGTCGCGGGTGATCGGGTCGACCGCGCCGAACGGCTCGTCCATCAGCAGTACCGGCGGATCGGCGGCGAGCGCCCGCGCCACCCCCACCCGCTGCTGCTGCCCGCCGGAGAGCTGGCGTGGGTAGCGGTCCCGGAACTCCCCGGGATCGAGTCCGACGAGATCCAGCATCTCCTCCACCCGGGCCTTGGTCCGGGAGGTGGACCAGCCCGTCATCCGGGGGACCAGGGCGATGTTCTGCGCGACGGTCATGTGCGGGAACAGTCCCGAGGACTGGATCGCGTACCCGATGCCCCGGCGCAGCTTCACCGGGTCCATGTCGGTGACGTCCTCGCCGCCGATCCGGATGCGCCCGCTGGTCGGCTCGATCAGCCGGTTGATCATCTTGAGCAGGGTGGTCTTCCCGCCGCCGGAGGGGCCGACGAAGACGACCGTCTCACCCGCCTTGATCTCCATGGTGACGTCGTCGACGGCCGGGACGGCGCTGCCCGCGTACCGCTTGGTCAGGTTCTCCAGCTCGATCGGCGCCCCGGAGGTGCCCGAGCCGCCGGAGGACTTCGCCTGGCCGGTCCCTCCGGAACCGGCGGGACCGTCGTCCCCGTACCCGTCGGGGCCCTCGCTCCCGGACCGGGCGGGACCATCGGTTTCGGACCGGGCCTCAGACACGGATACCCCTCGGGATGGTCAGCCGGCCGAGCAGGACGTAAGCGGCGTCGAACAGCAGGGCGAGCACCACGATGCCGAGGGTGCCCGAGAGCACCTGGTTCAGCGCGTTCCTGCTGCCCAGCGAGGCGATCCCCCGGAAGATCTCGTTGCCGAGACCCGGGCCGGAGGCGTACGCGGCGATCGCGGCGATACCCATCAGCATCTGGGTGGACACCCGGATGCCGGTCAGGATCGGCGGCCACGCCAGCGGCAGTTCGACGCGCAGCAGCCGGGTCCAGCGGGACATCCCGATGCCCTTCGCCGCGTCCACCAGTGTCGCGTCGACCCCGCGCAGCCCCACGATCGCGTTCCGCACGATGGGCAGCAGCCCGTACAGGGTCAGCGCGATCACGGTGGGCGCGACGCCCAGGCCGACGATCGGGATCAGCAGACCGATCATGGCCAGCGACGGAATGGTCAGCAGGGTCGCCGTGGTCGTCGTCGCGAGGTTCCCCGCCCATTCGCTGCGGTAGGTGGCCACCCCGATCAGCACTCCGACGAGCGTGGCGACGACCATGCACTGGAACACCGCCGACGCGTGCTGGTAGGCGTCGGTCAGCAACTGTTGATGACGGCTGCCCACGTACTCCCAGAAGTTCACATCCGTTCACCCTCCTCGCCGTCGGGTGCCGGGCCGCCGCTCCACCGGGGTCAGCCGTCCTGGGACGCCTGCTCCACCAGCGGGATGATCCGCAGCGGTACGGGGTTCTCCATGACGATAGCCGTGGCGGCCCGGACGATGCCATCAAAACCCACGACCCGGTCGATGACCCGCTGGAGATCGGCGTTCGAACGGGCCACCAGACGGCACAGCATGTCCCCGCTGCCCGTCGTGGTGTGCAGCTCCAGCACCTCCGGCACACCCGCCAAATGGGCCCGCACATCGGCGCCTTGGCCCTGCCGGATCTCCAGCGTGGCGAACGCCGTGACCGGGTATCCGAGGGCCGCCGGATCGACCTGGGGCCCGAACCCCCGGATGACTCCGTTCGACTGAAGCCGGTCCAGCCGGGCCTGCGCGGTGCCCCGGGCGACCCCGAGGCGCCGGGACATCTCCAGCACCCCTATCCGGGGCTCCTCGGCGAGCAGCACGATCAGCCTGCCGTCCAGATGATCGATCGACATGGCGCTCCTCAGATGGTCATCCTGTACAGAACGACCGGCCGCACCGGCCGCCGGCTGGTCATTGTGCCCACTGAACACGCAAACTATTGCGCACCTTGTGGAACGGGGGGAGCCTGCGGACATGGCAGCTACTTCTGCGCACACCAGTCCAGCCCCCACCACCGCGCGTGAGGCCGACCCCTTCCCGGTGAAGGGGATGGACGCGGTCGTCTTCGCCGTGGGCAACGCCAAACAGGCCGCGCACTACTACTCGACCGCCTTCGGTATGCGGCTTGTCGCCTACTCGGGCCCGGAGAACGGCAACCGCGAGACCGCCTCCTACGTCCTGGAGAACGGCTCCGCCCGGTTCGTCCTCACGTCCGTCATCAAGGCGGGCACCGAGCACGGGCACTTCCTCGCCGACCATGTCGCCCAGCACGGTGACGGGGTCGTCGACCTCGCCATCGAGGTCCCCGACGCCCGTGCGGCCTACGCCTACGCCACGGAGCACGGGGCGCGCGGGCTGGTCGAGCCCCATGAGGTCGAGGACGAGCACGGCAAGGTGGTCCTCGCGGCCATCGCCACCTACGGGCGCACCCGGCACACCCTGGTCGAGCGCGGCGCCTACGAGGGCCCCTATCTGCCCGGCTACACCGCCGCCGCGCCGATCGTGGAACCGCCCGCGAAGCGGACCTTCCAGGCGATCGACCACTGTGTCGGCAATGTGGAACTCGGCCGGATGAACGAGTGGGTCGCCTTCTACAACAAGGTCATGGGCTTCACCAACATGAAGGAGTTCGTGGGCGACGACATCGCCACCGAGTACTCCGCCCTCATGTCGAAGGTCGTCGCCGACGGCACCCTCAAGGTCAAGTTCCCCATCAACGAACCCGCCGTCGCGAAGAAGAAGTCCCAGATCGACGAGTACCTGGAGTTCTACGGGGGCGCGGGGGTCCAGCACATCGCCCTCGCCTCCAACGACATCGTCGCGACGGTACGCACCATGCGCGCGGCGGGCGTCCAGTTCCTCGACACCCCCGACTCGTACTACGACACGCTCGGGGAGTGGGTCGGTGACACCCGGGTCCCCGTCGGGACACTGCGCGAACTGAAGATCCTCGCGGACCGGGACGAGGACGGGTACCTGCTCCAGATCTTCACGAAGCCGGTCCAGGACCGCCCGACCGTGTTCTTCGAGATCATCGAACGCCATGGGTCCATGGGGTTCGGCAAGGGCAACTTCAAGGCGCTGTTCGAGGCGATCGAACGCGAACAGGACCGCCGGGGCAACCTGTAGCAGTTTGCCCCGCCGCCCCTGGGGACCTGCCCCCGGGTCACCTGTGCCGGGCGCGCTTGTCCCTGTGCGGGTCGTCCGTGGGTGCGCAGTTCCCCGCGCCCCTTAGGTTGCGCCCCTTGCGGTTCCCGTTCGGGTGCGGATGGTCCTTGGTTGCTCGCGCAGTTCCCCGCGCCCCTGAAGGGGCGCCCCCCTGGGGCTGCCGTTCGTCTGCGGGCCGGCGTCAGCCCGGGGCGGGGTTGAACCACCCTCCTCGTGCAGTCGCTCGGCTACCGAAGGGGGTGGGCGGGAATCTCTGCCCGCAGACTCCGATGCTCTTCAGTAGGGCAAGGGGGACGTCGTACCGAGCGTGTCGGATCGAGGACGGAGAATCCCGACCGGCACCGACCCGAAGAACCGACCGGATGCGCCCCAAAGGGGCGCGGGGAACTGCGCACAACCCACGAGCGACGGCACCGGAACGAAGTACGCCCACCCGGACAGACCTCAGCCGCGCAAGCGAAGGCGCACCGTCAGGACGGGGACGGGGACGGGGAGGGCGACGGGGACGTCATCGGCTGGGCGGGGCCGTGGGTCACCTCGGGCCCGCCCGGGGAAGGCTCACCCAGCTCCGCGAGAGCGCCCCGCACCCGCACCCCCACCAACGGCGAGACGAACGGATTCACCCGAAGCACCTCCCCGAACCCCCGCCGCGCACTCCCCGGGTCCCCGAGGGAGAGCGCCACCTCCGCCCGGTGGTAGGCGAACAACGCCCCCCGCCCACCCTTCTGCCGAACCTCCCGGTACAACGCGTCCGCCGCCGAGACCTCCCCCGCCCGGAACAGCGCCCACGCATACGCGTCGAGCGCCACGGGAGACGCGCCCCGCGCCTCCGTCTCGTCCCGCAGCAGCGACACCGCCGAGCCGACCGCGTCGGCGTCCCCGTGGTCCGCGTCCAGCGTGCCCAGCAGCAGCCCCCCGCGCACCCCGTGCGCGTCCCGGGCCCGCACCCGTTCCCGCACCACGTCGTACCGCTCCCGTGCCTCCCGCCCCGCGCCCAGCGACTCGTGCAACTCACCGAGCTCCAGCGCGTACTCGGGCACGGGCCGTCCCGCGTAGGCCTCCCGGTACACCCGTACCGCCTCCCCGGACCGGCCGAGGGCCGCCAGCGCGCGGGCCCGCCCGGCAAGGGCCTCGTACCGGTCGGGCCCCACCCGCAGCGCCCCGTCGAACCAGCCCAGCGCCCGCTCCGGCTCACCGCGTTCCGCCGCCAGCTCCCCGAGGAGACGGCGCGCGTCGGCCTCCTCCGTGGCGCTGCGCGCCGCCGCCACCACGTCGCCCAGGTTCGCGGCGGCGTCCTCCCGCCACCCCCGGTCCCGGTACAGCCGCGCCGCCGCGAACCGCACCACCACCTCGGGGGCCCGCAGCCCCCGCAGCGTCTCCAGGGCCTTCCCGGCGGCCTTGTCGTCCCCGAGCCCCCGGTACGCGTCGATCAGCGGCGGATACCCCGGCCACCGCTCGGGCGCGATCCGCACCGCCCGCTCCGCCTGCCCGGCCGCCGCCCTCGGGTCCTGGCGGGCCAGCGCGAGCTGCGCGGACGCGGTCAGGGCCCGCGCGTTGCCCTCGGGCCGGGCCGCGAGCGACGACTCCAGCGCCCGCTGGGCCCGGGGGAAGTCGGCGGAGTCCCCGGTGCGCGTCCCCCGCTCCGCGTACGCGGCACCGAGCACCGCCCAGGACTCGTCGTCCCGGGGATGCGCCCGCAGATGCCGTACCCGCTCCGCGATCAGCGCCGTCAGATCGGCGGACGCGGCCGGGGTGCCCGTCTCCACCGCGCTCAGGGCCCGCGCCCCGGGCCCCGGCGCGGGCGGCACCGCCGTACGCGGCTGCGGCCACATCACGAGGGCCGCCGCGCCCCCGGCGACCAGCCCGAGCACGGCCGTCACCGTCAGCGCCCGCCGCGCCCGCCGCCACCGCACGGCCGCCGGGGAGGCCGCCGCCGCTGCCGCGGCCTCCTCCGGGCACTCCAGGGCCCTGATCGCACTTGTCGTCGTGGCCTTCATGGCGCTCACTGTCGCGCGGCGCGCGGCCCCCGCCCCGGCAGGTGAGATGGATCGCGTACGGGTTCACACCGATGGCCCCGGGTGCGACGCTGGGATCATGAGCACCGCACTGGTCGATCTCCTGCGCGAAGGACTGCCGGCCGAGGCCGTCCTCACGGACCCCGACATCACCGCCTCCTACTCCCGGGACATGGCCGGCTTCTGCGAGGCGGGCGTCCCGGCGGCCGTCGTCCTGCCGCGCACCGTCGAACAGGTCCAGCACGTGATGCGCACGGCGACCGCGCTGCGGGTCCCGGTCGTCCCGCAGGGCGCCCGTACCGGCCTGTCGGGCGCGGCCAACGCCGTCGACGGCTGTGTGGTGCTGTCCCTCGTCCGGATGGACCGGGTCCTGGAGATCGACCCGGTCGACCGGATCGCCGTGGTGGAACCGGGTGTCGTCAACGCCGCGCTGGCGCGTGCCGTCGCCCCGCACGGTCTCGTCTACCCGCCCGACCCGTCGAGCTGGGAGACCTGCACGATCGGCGGCAACATCGGCACCGCGTCCGGCGGACTGTGCTGCGTCAAGTACGGGGTCACCGCCGAGTACGTCCTCGGCCTCGACGTCGTCCTCGCGGACGGCCGGCTGCTGCGCACCGGGCGGCGCACCGCGAAGGGCGTCGCCGGATACGACCTGACCCGGCTGTTCGTCGGCTCCGAGGGCAGCCTCGGCATCGTTGTCGGCGCGGTCCTCGCACTGCGGCCGAAGCCGCCCGCGCGGCTCGTGCTCGCCGCCGAGTTCCCGTCGGCCGCCGCCGCGTGCGACGCGGTCTGCCGGATCATGCGCGACGGTCATGTGCCCTCACTCCTCGAACTCATGGACCGGACGACGGTCCGGGCCGTCAACGCGCTGGCCCGGATGGGACTCCCGGAGGAGACGGAGGCGCTGCTGCTCATCGCCTTCGACACGCCCGACCCGGCCGCCGACCTCGCCGCGGTCGGCGCGCTGTGCGAGGCGGCGGGCGCCACCGAGGTGGTCCCCGCCGACGACGAGGCCGAGTCCGAACTGCTGCTCCAGGCCCGGCGGCTCGCGCTCAACGCCCTGGAGGCGGTCAAGGGCACCACGATGATCGACGACGTGTGCGTACCGCGTTCCAAGCTCGGCGAGATGATCGAGGGGGTCGAGCGGATCGCCGAGCGGCACGCCCTCACGATCGGGGTGTGCGCCCACGCGGGCGACGGCAACACCCATCCCACCGTCTGCTTCGACGCCGCCGACCCGGACGAGTCCCGGCGCGCCCGGGAGTCCTTCGACGAGATCATGGCCCTCGGTCTGCGCCTCGGCGGCACGATCACCGGGGAGCACGGGGTCGGCATGCTGAAGAAGGAGTGGCTGGCCCGTGAACTGGGGCCGGTGGGTATGGAGATGCAGCACGCGGTCAAGCGGGCCTTCGACCCGCTGGGCATCCTCAACCCCGGCAAGGTCCTCTGACCCGGCTGACCCGGCTGACCCGGCTGACCCGGCCGCCCCGGCTGACCCGGCTGACCCGGCCGCCCCGGCCGTGCGCACCGCCGGGGTCTCACTCGCCGTCCTTGGACTCGTCCGACGGCCAGGGGTCGCGCAGCCACAACTCGTCCTGGGCGCGGCCCGGGGTGGGGGCGAGCAGCTCGGCGAGACCGTCGTCGATGCGGAGCCGGTCCATCTCGGAACCCGGGGGGACCGTCCGCAGGGTGCGCTCCAGCCAGGCCGACACGGGCGCGGCCGGGGCCTCCAGCAGGGCGTCCCCGTCCGGTGAGGTCAGCGCCATCAGCACCACACTGCGGCCGTCCACCTTGGTCGGCCACACCCGTACGTCACCGTGCCCGCAGGGCCGGAACACCCCTTCGACGAGCAGTTCCCGGGCGAAGGTCCAGTTCACCGGGTGCGCGGTCCCGATGTGAAAGGCGATGTGCACGGCGAACGGGTCGTCGGACCGGTATGTCAGCCGGGCCGGTACGGGGATGCTCCGCTCGGGGGAAAGCACCAGTTTCAGTTCCAGTTCACGTTCCACCACGGTGTGCATGTCGCACGTCCTCTCCTGTCCGGGTGGGTCCCGGGGCGGGCCCACACAGGGGAGAGGCCCCCGGGCCCCGACCATTACGCGACTTTCCCCAACTTTTTTCGGTACGCCTCGCGCGGCCCGGTCCGCCGCCCCGCCGGGCCCGTTCGCCCCGGCCCGCGCCACCGTGGTCCCGAGGGACGACAACGGGTCAAGGCGCCCATGCCAGAACAAGTTGCCCGAAAGGAGTGTGTCCGGCGGGACCCGCGCAGGTGAGGGTTCAGTTCTGATAGATGTGGACCCCAAAACCCACCACCGAGCAGATACGGGACGACGGACATGAGCGCCCCAACCCCGGCACCCGGCGACGACCGCCCACGCGAGGGCTACTACCCGGACCCGTCCATCCCGGGCTACGTCCGGTACTGGAACGGTGCCGCCTGGGTGCCCGGTACGAGTCGTCCCGCCCCCACGGACGGCGCCTCGCCCCACGGCCCGGCCGCACCCGCCGCCCCCGCGACGCCTGTTGCGTCCACCGCACCCGAAGCGTCCGTCCAGCAGGCCCCCGAGGCCCCCGCGACCCCGGCCGCCCCGCACACCCCCGGCACCCCGAACACCTCCGGCCACCCGGCCGCCGGGTCCGCCCCCGTGGAGGAGACCGGTCCCGTCTTCTTCGACGAGGAGCCGCAGCCGGAGATCCCCGCCCAGTCGTCCGCGCACGGCGTCCGGCCCGAACCCGCCTCCGCGTGGGGTGCCGACACGTCCCAGCAGTCCGGCTTCGGCGGCGAGCAGGACCGCAAGGTGTCCTGGGGCGGACCCGCCCCCACGGGCCCCGACCCCCGGACCGCCCCGGCGCCCGACCCCGCCCCGCCCGTCCCCGCGGCCCCCGCCGAACCCGCGCCCGACGACGGCTCCTCGGGCGCTCCCTCGGGCCCCACCTTCTCCGGTGCCGGTGCCCAGGGCGGCGCGCCGGACAAGGGCACGATGACGTTCCGCCGTCCGTCGGGCCCGGGTCCCTCCGGTGTCCCCGCGCAGGGCGGTGCCGCGCCCGTACCCGGCCAGGAACCCCGTACCCCGGGCGCCCCGGCCCCGTCCGCGCAGGTCCCCCGGCAGGGCACCCCTCCGGCCGGCCCGTTCCCGCCCGCCCCCTACCAGCAGGGACACCAGCCTCCGGCCGCCCACCAGCCGGAACACCAGGCCCCTGCCGCCTACCAGCCCGGCCACCACCCGCACCAGGCCCCGGCCGCCCCGCAGCCCCTGCCGCCCGCCGCCCCGACCCCCGCTCAACAGCCCGCCCCGGCACCCGCTCCCGCCCCGGCGCCCGCTCACCGAGCCACCCCGCCCCCGGCCCCGGCACCCGCCGCGGCGCCGCCCGCGCACCCGGTGGCCCCCGCCCCGCCCCGGTCGGGCACCGCCCAGCCCGCCCCCGTACACCCGGCCGCCCCGGCCGCACCGAACGCCCCGCAAGGCCCGTCCTCCCCGGTCCCGCCGCAGGTCCCGTCCTCCCCGGTCGCCCCCGGTCCGGACGGCGGCGGGCACTCCTGGGCGCAGCAGGTGCACCAGCTCGCGCGGCCCGACGCGGCGGCCCCGGGAGGCGAACCGCCCGTCGTCCCGTGGAAGCCGCCGACCGAGGACGTGTTCGCCGCCGCCGCGCGGGCCCAGGCCGCTTCCCGGCCCGCCGGGCTCGGACGGCGGCTGCTGGCGAGGCTCGTGGACACCGTGGTCATGGGCGCGGTGACCGCCGCGGCGGCCGTACCGCTCGGCATCCGCGCGCTGGACCACATCGACGGGAAGCTCGACGCGGCGAAGCTGTCCGGCGAGACGGTGACGGTCTGGCTGCTGGACGGGACGACCGCCACCTGTCTCGCGGCCGTCCTCGCGGTGCTGCTGCTCACCGGTGTGCTGTACGAGGTGCTGCCGACCGCCAAGTGGGGCCGCACCCCGGGCAAGCGGCTGTTCGGTCTGACGGTCCAGGACATCGAGGGGCACCAGCCGCCCGGCTTCGCCGGGGCGCTGAACAGATATCTCGTCCTGCTCGTCCCGTCGTTGCTGGTGGTCGGGGTGATCGGCGTGCTGTGGTGCGTCGTGGACCGGCCGTGGCGTCAGTGCTGGCACGACAAGGCGGCGCGTACGTTCGTCGCGCGGTAACCCGTCCGGGTGGTCCCCCGGACGGGCGCGTGCCGGATGCGGGGGAGGGGGGTTCGGGGTCCACTCGGGCCATGAGCAGCGAACCGCCGCGGCCCGGCCCCGGTCAGCCGGAAGACGATCCGTTCAGCAAGCAGCCCCCGTCGTCGGGGGACGCCCCGCAGGGCGGTTCCCCCTACGATCCGCCGCCCGGCCCCGCGCAGGGACCTCCCGGCCAGGGCGGCGGCGAACCCGGCTGGGGCGCCCCGCCACCGGGGGGCGGACCCCCGCCCGGCGGCGGTCCGCCGCCCCCTCCGGCGGCGGACCGTCCTGGAACGCCCCGCCCCCCGGCGGCGGCACACCCCCACCCGGTGGCGGTTCGCCCTACGGTGCCCCGCCTCCCGGCGGCGGCTCGCCGTACGGTGACGACCCGGGCGGCGGAGGCGGTCCGTACGGCGGGGGCGGTCAAGGCGGCGGCGGAGCCTACGGCGGTCCCGATCCGCTGGCCGGGATGCCGCCGCTGGCCGACAGCGGCAAGCGGGTCCTGGCCCGGATCATCGACATGATCATCGTCGGGGTCGTCGTCTGGCTGCTGTCCTGGGCGTTCGGTACCGCGGACTACTCCGTGGACCCGGACAAGGTCGAGTACGGCAAGTCGTTCGGACGTTCGCTCCTCGCGGCGGTCCTCTACATCGGCTACGACACGATCATGATCTCCCGGACCGGCCAGACCGTCGGGAAGCGGCTGCTGAAGCTGCGGGTGGCGAACCTCGACAACGGCGCGACCCCGTCCGTGCAGACCTCACTGATCCGCGCGGCCGTACTGTGGCTGCCGTTCGCGTTCTGCTGCGCCTGCATCTGGACGGCGATCGCCGGCGGCTGGAGCTTCTTCGACAAGCCGTACAAGCAGGGCCTGCACGACAAGGCCGCCAAGACGGTCGAGGTCAGCACGGCGTGAACCCCGCGCCGGAAGCGTCGGACAGCCCGCCGGGGACCATCGGGACCAGCAGCGACACGAGCGACCCAACCGATACAGGCGACACCAGCGGCAGCAGCGGGACCGGCAGAACCAGCGAAACCGGCAGAACCAGCGGGAACAGCAGAACCAGCGATCCCAGCGGCACCAGTACGAACAGCACCATCAGCGGCGGGGCCGGACGGTCCGAGGCGCGCGGGGGAGGGAACCCACTGAGCGCCGCCGGGCCGTCTCCGGCGTCGGCCGGTGAACGCTACGGCCGCGCGTGACCCCGCACCGGTCGGGCGGGGGCCCGGCCCGTCACGTTCTCGCGCACCGGTGTCCGGGCCGGGGCGCCGCCGCCCTCGGCGGGCGTCCGCGCCGCGACCCGCTGGCCGGGGATGCGCGGCCGGGAGAGATCGGCGGCGCGCGCGGCGGTGATCTGCGCGGACCTGGCCGGCAGCGGGACCGTGACGGCGACCAGCAGACCGAGCCCGAGTGCGGCGAGGGCGATGACCGCGACGGCGATGCCCGAACTCGTCTGGGAGAGCAGCAGCATGGCGAGCGTCGAACAAACGACGGTGGCGGTTCCGTATGCGATCTGTGCGGCAGTCGGACGAGGCATGGCGTATCAGTCCTCGGGACTATCGGGAGTGGGGTCGGGGGAGCGCGGCGGTGCCGTCCCGGCGCGCGATCACGCGGTGCGCGGGCACGCCATGAGGCAACTCCACCGCGTGCATGCCCCTTTGGTCCATCCGGTAAGCGTGACGTCGCCCACGGTCCCGGTGCACGGGGGGCGCACGGATTCACCGATTCCATCCAGTGGACGGCCGACGCGCCGGTCGGTCCCGGGTCACCTGGGGTCCCGGTCCGTACGGGGTGTCCGGTTATCGGACCCCGGACCCTGCATAGTACTTTGAGGTGTCCAAATCAAGGTCTGTCTTTTCTTCCTCAACTCCGATCGAATGACGGCACTTGTGACGCGCATGCCGCGAGCGGCCCCTCCTGAGTTCGGGAAACCCCCCAATGGCCGTGGGACGCGGCGCGCAGGGGAGGACACCTTCACGTGAGCAGAAGACAACGGACGACCAGGGCGACCGCGGTGGTCGCGGCGTTCGCCGCGGCCACCGCCGCGTTCGCGGGCCCCGCCCTGGCCGCTCCGGACCCCGTGGCCGCGCCGGCCCCGGCCGTCGACCGGCACGACCCGGCCCCGGCCAAGGAGCACGTCGACCACGACCTGGAAGGCCCCTTCAGTGAAGCGCGCGCCGCACAGCGCGAGTCCGCCCTGGAGCAGGTCCTCGCGGGTGAGGCGACCGTGCAGCAGCGCGGCGCCTCGAAGGTCGTCAAGCTCGACGACCGGAAGTACGTGGAGCTCGGCCGGGAGAAGACCGACAAGATCTTCACGATCCTGGTGGAGTTCGGCGACAAGGTCGACAGCACCACCCAGCACGACCCGGACGGCCCCGACGGGCCGAAGCCGCCCGTGACGAAGTACGGCGGCACCCCCGGCCCGGCGCACAACAAGATCGCGAAGCCGGACCGCGCCAAGGACAACTCGACCGCCTGGCAGGCCGATTACGACCGCAAGCACTTCGAGGACCTCTACTTCGGGACCGGCCGGGACCAGTTCGGCCAGAAGAAGGAGTCCCTCAAGACCTACTACGAGAAGGCGTCCTCCGGGCGCTACTCGGTCGAGGGCGAGGTCTCCGACTGGGTCAAGGTCGACTACAACGAGGCCCGGTACGGCTCCAACTACTGCGGCTCGTCCAACTGCGTCAACGTCTGGGACACGGTCCGCGACGGCGTGACCGCGTGGGTCCGCGACCAGAAGGCCGCCGGCCGCACCGACGCGCAGATCAAGGCGGGCCTCGCCCCGTACGACTCCTGGGACCGTTACGACTTCGACCAGGACGGCAACTTCAACGAGGCCGACGGCTACATCGACCACTTCCAGATCGTCCACGCGGGCGAGGACGAGTCCGCGGGCGGCGGCGCCGAGGGCCCCAACGCCCTGTGGGCGCACCGCTGGTACGCGTACGGGAGCGACGCCGGGCGCAACGGCCCCGCGAACAACCGCGCGGGCGGCACCCAGATCGGTGACACCGGTATATGGGTGGGCGACTACACCATGCAGCCGGAGAACGGCGGCCTCGGTGTCTTCGCCCATGAGTACGGTCACGACCTCGGGCTCCCCGACCTCTACGACACCTCCGGCGGCGGTGAGAACTCCACCGGCTTCTGGTCGCTGATGTCCAGCGGTTCCTGGCTCGGCCGCGGCAAGGACTCCATCGGTGACCTGCCCGGTGACATGACCGCCTGGGACAAGCTCCAGCTGGGCTGGCTCGACTACGACCTGGCCCGCGCGGCGACCCGTTCGACGCACAAGCTCGGGGTCTCCGCGTACAACACGAAGAACCCGCAGGCGCTGATCGTCCAGCTGCCGCAGAAGCCCGTCACCACGAATGTCGTGAAGCCCGCCGAGGGCACCCGGCAGTGGTGGAGCGGCCAGGGCGACGACCTCCAGAACACCCTGACCCGGAACGTCGACCTCACCGGCCGCACCTCGGCCGAACTGTCCCTCCAGGGCTGGTGGGACATCGAGGAGAACTACGACTACCTCTACGCCGAGGTCACCACGGACGGCGGCGCCAACTGGACCGCCCTGGAAGGCACCGCCGACGGCGGCCCCCTCGCCCGTGACGGCGCCGACCGCCCCGGGCTGAGCGGTGTCTCCGGCGCCCACAAGAAGCTGGTCTACCCGCTGGACGCGTACGCGGGCCGCCAGATCGGGCTGCGCTTCCGCTACGCCACCGACGGCGGCACCGGCGGACTCGGCTTCGCCGGTGACGCGATCACGGTCACCGCCGACGGCGCCCCGGTGTTCACCGACAACGCCGAGACGGAGACGGCCGGCTGGGCGACCAAGGGCTTCTCCCGGATCGGTGAGTCCTTCACCAACCAGTACGAGCAGTACTACATCGCCGAGAACCGGCAGTACGTGTCGTACGACAAGACCCTTGAGGTCGGCCCGTACAACTTCGGCTTCTCGACGACCCGTCCGGACTGGGTCGAGCACTACAGCTACCAGAAGGGGCTGCTGGTCTGGCTCTGGGACACCTCCCAGAAGGACAACAACACCAGCCGCCACCACGGCAGCGGCCTGATCCTCCCGATCGACGCCAGCCCGGCGCCGCTGAAGTGGACCAACGGCAGCACCGCCCGCAACCGCATCCAGGCGTTCGACTCGACCTTCAGCAAGTACCGCTCGGAGGACTTCACGCTCCACAGCGCGGACGTCCCGCTGCGGATCAGGTCGCACGCCGGTGTCCCGGTCTTCGACGACCGCAAGGGCACCTACTGGGACGCGGCCAACCCGACCGCGAGTGTGAAGGTCACTGACACCAACACCCGCATCAAGATCGTCAAGCAGCCCAGGGACGGCTCGACGATCACCGTCGAGGTGGGTCGCTCCACCCGCTGAACAGCGTTCTCGCAGGTCAGGTCATGATCGGCCGCTACCCCCTAGCGGGGTGGCGGCCGCTCGTGCTTAGGTGCGTCCGTACGGTCCTTATTGACACGAAGTCTCACGGGGGTGTGACGGAATGACCGCAGGAGGGTTCTGCAAACTGCCGAACGGGAAGGTCGTCGTCGCCCTGAATCTGCCGAGCCCCGCCGACCCGGGGCCCGCGCCGGGCGTCCACGGTCCCGTCCCGGCCACCCCGGCCGACGGCCCGGCCCGGGTACGGGTCCTGGTCGTCGCCGCGAACCGGGCGCGCGCCCTGACCCGGCTGCGCAACCTCGGACTGCGCTCGGTCTATCTGCGCGGAAACGTCCAGCCGCCCACCCCGGACGAGATCACGGCGGTCCTGCACCACCCGGACGGCCTCGTCTGGCGCACCGCGCCCGACGACGCGGCGGAACTCTGGCACCCGATCCGCAGCCTGCTGCGCCGGACCCCGGCGGCCTGACCCCAGCGGTGCGCGAAGGGCTCCGGCCAGCGGTGGCGGGCCCCGGGAGGCGGTCCTACGGTGTCCAGGGGGGCCGCCAGGACCACCTTCCGAAAGGCACGCAGACATGGCCGACAAGCCCGCGATCGTTCTCGTCCACGGCTTCTGGGGCGGCGCCGCCCACTGGAGCAAGGTCATCCTGGAACTGAAGCGCCGCGACTACCGCTCCCTGCACGCCGTCGAGAACCCGCTCACCTCCCTCGCGGAGGACGCCGAGCGCACCCGCAAGATGGTCAAGCAGATCGACGGCCCCGTGCTCCTGGTGGGCCACTCGTACGGCGGCGCGGTGATCACGGAGATGGGCGACCTGCCCAATGTGACCGGCCTGGTCTACGTCGCGGCGTTCGCCCCCGACGCGGGCGAGAGCCCCGGCGGGATCAGCCAGGAGCTCCCGCCGGCCGCCTTCGAGAACATCGCCCCCGACTCGGACGGCTACCTCTGGGTCAAGCAGGACAAGTACCGCGAGAGCTTCTGCCAGGACCTCCCCGAGGACGAGGCGTACGTCCTGGCCGTCACCCAGAAGGCCCCGCTGGCCAGCACCTTCGGCGACAACATCACGGCCCCCGCCTGGGCGAAGAAGCCCACCTGGTACCAGATCTCCACGGACGACCGGATGATCAACCCGGAGAACGAACGCAAGATGGCGGCCCGGATGTCCCCCCGCGACACCCTCGAACTCCCCGCGAGCCACGCGTCCCTCGCCTCCCGCCCCACCGAGATCACCGACTTCATCGAAACAGCGGTACGCGACACCTCGGGCTGACCGACCGCGGGCACCCCCGCCGCGCCGGGGTGGGGTAGGGGTGCCCGAGTGTCTTTGCGTTGATGACAGGATGATGGTGTCATGTAGTCATGCTGTATGGACTGCCTGACCTGGACGACCGTGATCGTCATGTGCTCGCGGAGATCGACGGGATGAGGGAGCGGCTGAGGCTCCAGCTGCGTACCCCGCGCAGGTGGGAGGGGCAGCTCCGCCGCAATCTGACCGCGCGTGCCATTGCGGGCTCGAACACCATCGAGGGTTATGCGGCGAGTGTCGCCGATGTCGAGGACATCATGCTCGACGAGGCACCGATCGAGGCGAGTGGGACGGTCACCGCCGAGATCGAGGGATACCGGCAGTCGATGACGTACATCCAGCGGCTCGCCGACGCGGGCCCGGACTTCGCGTACGGCAAAGGGCTGCTGAACGCCCTGCACTTCATGATGCAGGGGCATCATCCGCTGAAGCGGCCCGGCTGGTGGCGGAGCGGGCCCGTCCATGTGACCTCGCCGGACGACCCCACGATCGCCGCGTACACCGCGCCGGACGCCGAGCGGCTGCCGGAACTCACCGGTGAGCTGGTGGACTGGCTCAACGAGGGCGATCCGGACGCCCCGGTCCTCGTCCGGGCCGCGATGGCCCATCTGAACCTCGTGGCGATCCATCCTTGGGCCGATGGCAACGGCCGGATGTCCCGTGCCCTCCAGACCCTGGTGCTGGCCCGGGAGGGCATCGTCGCGCCGGAGTTCTCCAGCATCGAGGAGTGGCTGGGACGGGCCCGTAACACCTACCGCTACTACGACGTCCTCGCCGAGGTCGGCGGCCCGGTGTGGACGCCCGGCCGGGACACCAGGCCATGGCTCCGGTTCTGTCTGCGGGCCCACCACCAGCAGGCGCAGGCGGTGGAGCGCCAGGTGGAGACCACCCGCACGGTCTGGTCCGTGCTGGAGGAGGCGGTGGAGCGCCAGGGCTGGGCCGACCGCACCCTGTACGCCCTCTACCCGGCGGTGATGGGCAACCGGGTGCGCCGGGCGACCTACCAGGCCGACGCCGGACTCAGCACGCAGCAGGCCCTGCGCGACCTCCGCGAACTGGTCCGGGCGGACTGGCTGGCGCCCCGGGGTGAGGCCCAGGGCCGTTACTACGTCGTCGGTGCCGGCGTCCCCGAGGACGCGGTCAGGGGAGTGCTGGAACCCCGGGCACTGCGTGAGCCGTACACCGAGACGTAGAGGCCGAGCCATTGGCCGCCGGAGCAGGACTCGGCCAGGTCAGGACACGACCGGTTTGCCGGTGAGGTGCACGCCCGCTTCGCGGAGTTCCGTGAGGGTGTGGTCGGTGCGGGTGGCCGAGACGCCCGCCGTGAGGTCCAGCAGGACGTGGGTGCGGAAGCCCTCGCGGACCGCGTCCAGGGCCGTGGCCCGCACACAGTGGTCCGTGGCGATCCCGACGACGTCCACCTCGGTGACGTCCCGCGCGCGCAGCCACTGCGCGAGGGTGACGCCGTTCTCGTCGGCGCCCTCGAAGCCGCTGTACGCGGCGGCGTACGCGCCCTTGTCGAACACGGCCTCCACCGCGCCGGAGGCGACCGCCGGGGCGAAGTTCGGGTGGAAGCCGACGCCCTCGGTCCCCGCGACACAGTGCACGGGCCACGAGGTCTCGTAGTCGGGGTGGTCGGAGAAGTGGTCACCGGGGTCGACATGGCTGTCACGGGTCGCCACCACATGGCGGTAACCGGCGGGCGCCTGGCCGATCAGTTCCGTGACACCGGCGGCCACATCGGCGCCTCCGGTGACGGCGAGGCTGCCGCCTTCGCAGAAGTCGTTCTGCACATCGACGACGATGAGTGCGCGGCGCATGTCGGGGTCCTTGTCAGGTGGGATGGGGCGGGGCGGAACGGTTCCGGCCGGGCGGCCGGACGCGGGGGCCGCCGGGCGGTCCCGGGAGAGGTGTCACCTGCCTTGTCACACGTGGTCCATGCCTGCGCACGTACCCCGGTGGCACCGGCCGAACCCCGCCGGGCCCGGCCGGCCGCACCTCAGAGGTACTCGGTGGGGATCACGGCGTCCCCGCGCGACAGCTGGGTGGCGGACAGGGGCAGCCCCGCGCGGGCCGCCGCGTGCCGGTCCCGGACCACGTCCAGGGACTCCCGGGAGAGCACCGAACCGCCCTTGATCAGCTCCACGAGCAGCTGTTCGCCGGCCAGCGCGGCGGGCACCGGTCCCGTACCGATCACCTCGGCCTCCGCGACGCCCTGCCCGTCCTTGCGCCGCGCGGCCCACTTGCGGCCCCCGATGGAGGTCTTCCCGCCGGTCGACCGCTTGGCGACCGGTACCAGCGGCTCGGCGGGATCGGCGCTGGTGGCACGTGCCACCAGTTTGTAGACCATCGAACACGTGGGGTGTCCGGAGCCGGTGACGAGCTGGGTGCCCACCCCGTACGCGTCGACGGGCGCCGCCGCGAGCGAGGCGATGGCGTACTCGTCCAGGTCGGAGGTCACCACGATCCGGGTGCCCGTGGCCCCCAGCTCGTCCAGCTGCTGGCGCACCCGGTGGGCGACGAGCAGCAGATCGCCGGAGTCGATGCGCACCGCCCCGAGACCGGGCCCCGCGATGTCGACGGCGGCCCGTACCGCCTCGGCGACGTCGTACGTGTCGACCAGCAGCGTCGTCCCCGCGCCCAGCGAGTCCACCTGCGCGCGGAAGGCGTCCCGCTCGCTGTCGTGGAGCAGGGTGAACGCGTGCGCGGAGGTACCGACGGTCGGGATGTCGTAGCGGAAGCCCGCCGCGAGGTCGGACGTGGTGGCGAAGCCGCCGATGTACGCGGCCCGGGAGGACGCCACGGCCGCCAGCTCATGGGTGCGCCGGGCACCCATCTCGATCAGCGGGCGGTCCCCGGCGGCGGAGGCCATCCGGGACGCGGCGGCGGCGATCGCGGAGTCGTGGTTGAGGATCGACAGGATCACCGTCTCCAGCAGGACGCACTCCGCGAACGAGCCCTCGACCCGCAGGACGGGGGAGCCCGGGAAGTACACCTCGCCCTCCGGATAGCCCCACACGTCCCCGGTGAACCGGTAGTCCGCGAGCCACGCCAGGGTCCGCTCGTCCACGATCCGCCGCTCCCGCAGGAAGCGGATCACGGGCTCGTCGAAACGGAAGTTCTCCACGGCGTCCAGGACCCGCCCGGTGCCCGCGACGACCCCGTACCGGCGCCCCTCGGGCAGCCGGCGGGTGAAGACCTCGAAGACGGAACGCCGCTCGGCGGTGCCCGCGGCGAGCGCGGCCTGGAGCATGGTCAGTTCGTAGTGATCCGTGAAGAGCGCGGTCGACGGCACATCCACCGGCAGCCCTAGGTCCGCAGTGTTCATGACCAGGATGCTACCCCCAATCTCGTCACTTTGACGATTTCTGTTTCCGCAGGCTCGCGAGCGGGTCCGCAGGGGGTCCTCAGGGGATCCCGGAGCGGGGCCGGGGCGGGCCCGGAGGCGGCCCGCGCGGAGCCTCGCCCACCCCGCCGCACCGGCCCCGTTTATGCGCTGCGGGGCGTCGGGTGGCAGCATGGGCGGTGTGACGGCTCCCGCTCCCCTAGAGACCGAGAAACCCGATTCGGCACAAGAGGTGTTCGCCGAACCCGAGCCGGACGTTCCCTGGATCACGCTTGTCCACAATGACCCGGTCAATCTGATGAGCTACGTGACCTACGTCTTCCAGGCGTACTTCGGGTACTCCAAGGACAAGGCCACGAAACTGATGCTGGACGTCCATCACAAGGGCCGCGCCGTCGTCTCCAGCGGATCCCGCGAGGAGATGGAACGCGACGTGCAGGCGATGCACGGCTACGGGCTGTGGGCGACGCTCCAGCAGGACCGGAAGTAGCGACCAACCTCATGCCAGGACACTTCGAACCGATCCCGGGCGGCGGCGCGGCCGTAGCGCTCGACGAGGTCGAGATCTCCATCATCCGCTCCCTCGCGGTGCAGCTCCTCGAACTGGTCGGACCGGGCCCCGGCGGGGAGGCCGACGCCTCCACCGATCCGCTCGCCGAACTCTTCACCGACGGCCCCACCGAACCGCCCGCCGACCCGGTGCTGCGCCGGCTGCTCCCCGACGCGTACGAGGGACCCGGCGCGTCCTCCGGCTCCGCGCAGGAGGCCGCCGAACGCACGGCCCGCTCCTCGGAGTTCCGCCGCTTCACGGAGAACGACCTGCGCGCCCGCAAGCGCGAGGACGCGCTCGCCCTGATCCGTACCCTCGACGGGCTGAGCCCCGACGGCGACGGCACGGCCGGGCTGAGGCTGACCGCCGAGGACGGCCGCCGCTGGCTCGGCGCGCTCAACGACCTGCGGCTCGCGATCGGCACCCGGCTGGAGATCAGCGACGAGGACGACGCGGATCTGCTCTACCGGCTGCCGGACACCGACCCCCGCAAACCGATGGTGATGGCGTACCTCTGGCTCGGCGGACTCCAGGAAACCCTGGTCACCGCACTGATGCCGTGAGCCGTGAGCCGTGAGCCGTGAGCCGTGAGCCGTGACGTCCTCGGCCGCCGGGCGTCCTGACCTCGTGACCCGGTGCCACTCTCAGCCGCCGGATGTCCTGACGCCCTCGGCCGCTGAACGGGACGTCGCCGGATGCCCCCGGACGCCGCCGTGCGGGTGATCCGGGGCCGCAACGCCCCCTCACCCGGACGGCCGCCGTCCGGGTGAGGCCCCCGCGCCCGGCCCTCCGGCGGACCCGCGCCCGGTCCGCGCCAGGCCCTCGCCCGGCCCACGTCGGATCCCCGCCGGTGCCGCCGCCCTCCCCCGGAACACCCCGGGTGTTCGCTCAGAGGACGCTCAAATCCGGATAACGATCGCGTCACCACCCTCGTGTCCTTTGCTGTGCGAGGGGAATTTCGTCCGGTTCTTCCCGTGACCTGCATCACATGCGCCTCATTCGGTCTTCGCCGGGCACGTGATACATCTGCGGCACCCGACGGGGCCCCACCCCTGAACCGGCGAAAGGTTTCACCTATGACCTCGACGCAGGTCGGCAAGGACGGCACAGGCGATCACGGCGCTCCCCTGACCGCGCAACCCCAGGCGGACGGCCACGGGGAGGGGTATCAGCGCGCGCTCGGCGCCCGGCAGATCCAGATGATCGCCATCGGCGGCGCCATCGGCACCGGACTCTTCCTCGGCGCGGGCAAGGCCATCTCCAAGGCCGGACCCAGTCTCATCCTGGCGTACGCCGTCGCGGGCCTCGTGATCTTCTTCATCATGCGGGCCCTCGGCGAACTCCTCATGTACCGCCCCGTGTCGGGCTCCTTCTCGGAGTACGCGCGGGAGTTCGTCGGCCCCTTCGCGGGGTTCGTGACCGGCTGGACGTACTGGCTCTTCTGGGTGGTCACCGGCATCACCGAGGTCACCGCCGCCGCGACCTATATGACGTACTGGTGGGACATCCCCCAATGGCTGTCCGCACTGGTGTTCACCGTCATCCTGTACTGCGCGAACCTGATCTCCGTGAAGCTCTTCGGTGAACTGGAGTTCTGGTTCTCGATGATCAAGGTCACCGCCATCATCGGCATGATCCTGATCTGCGCCGGAATCCTCACCCTCGGCTTCTCCGACGCGGGCGACACCGCCACCGTCGGCCATCTGTGGTCCGAGGGCGGGTTCTTCCCCAAGGGCATCGGCGGCACCCTGATGACCCTTCAGATCGTGATGTTCGCGTTCCTCGCCGTGGAACTCGTCGGGGTCACCGCGGGGGAGTCCAAGGACCCCCGGAAGACCCTCCCCAAGGCCATCAACACCGTCCCGTGGCGTATCGCCGTCTTCTACGTCGGCGCGCTGATCATGATCCTCTCGGTGGTGCCGTGGACCGAGTTCAAGCCCGGCGTCAGCCCGTTCGTCGCCGCCTTCGAGGAGATGGGCCTCGCCGCGGGCGCCGCGATCGTCAACTTCGTCGTACTGACCGCCGCGCTGTCCTCCTGCAACTCCGGGATGTACTCCACCGGCCGAATGCTGCGCGACCTCGCCCTCAACAGCCAGGGCCCGCGGATCTTCACCCGGCTCACCACCCGCGGCACCCCGCTCGTCGGGACGACGTTCTCCGCCGCGCTGATGCTCGTCGGCGTCTGGATCAACTACCGCTGGCCCGGCGAGGCGTTCAACTACGTCGTGTCCTTCGCGACCATCTCCGGTATGTGGGCCTGGATCATGATCCTGGTCAGCCAGATCCGCTACCGCGCCCTCGCCGACCGCGGTGAACTCCCGCAGTCCTCGTTCAAGGCCCCCGGCGCCCCGTTCACCAGCTGGTTCGCCCTCGGGTTCATCGGTGTGGTGATCACCATGATGGCGATCGACCGGGACGCCCGTATCTCGCTGTACTGCGCCCCGGTCTGGGGACTGCTGCTCGGTGTCTCGTACCTGGCGCTGAAGCGGCGCGACCCGGACGCCGCCGCGTTCAATGTGCGCAAGCGGACCGGCCCGGCCCCGGGCACGGCCCCCGCCGACCCGGTGGACTCCGGGCGCGAGTAGCCCGTCCCACCGGGCCGCGACCCCGCTCCGGCGGCCGCCCCGTCCAGCATCCGGACCCCCGTGTACCGCCCCCTGGTACGCGGGGGTCCGCTGCTTATCCTGGGCGCATGCTGACCATCACCCAGGACCTGTACGACCGGATCGTGGACCACGCCCGCGCGGACCACCCGGACGAGGCGTGCGGGGTCGTCGCCGGGCCCGCCGGGTCCGGGCGGCCGGAGCGGTTCATCCCGATGCTCAACGCCGCCCGCTCGCCCACGTTCTACGAGTTCGACTCGGGGGACCTCCTCAAGCTGTACCGCGAGATGGACGACCGGGACGAGGAGCCCGTGATCATCTACCACTCGCACACCGCGACCGAGGCGCACCCCTCCCGCACGGACATCACCTACGCGAACGAACCCGGCGCGCACTACGTGCTCGTCTCCACCGCCGACGCGGACGACGCCGGTCCCTTCCAGTTCCGTTCGTTCCGCATCGTGGACGCGGTGGTTACGGAGGAGGAGGTCAGCGTCGTCCCCGCGTACTGACCGGACCCTCCGCCCTCTCGCCCATCCCGTATACCGGTCGAAAACCGTCCGGCATGTGGGATGCCTCTCGGGAAGCCGTACCGGGAATCGATACGATGACCGCATGGTTCCCCAAGACGTGAGCGAGAAGACGCCGGGCACGCTGCTCGTGGCGCGGCTGCACGTCGACCTGTGCCGGTCCGACAGCGCCATCTGTCCGAGCTGACCCCCGCCGCCGTGCGGCGCTGAACGACCCGCGGCCGGCGGACCGCCGGCCGGGTCCCGGACCCGCCCGAGCGGACACCCGCGGACCACCCCGGACCCCCCGCCGCCGGACGCAGCGAACCGACCACTTCCCCACCCTTATCCGACAGGAGCCCACCGCCATGGCCATCGAGGTCCGCATCCCGACCATCCTCCGCCAGTACACCGACGGGGCGAAGGCCGTCCCGGGCAGCGGGGACACCGTCGCCGCCCTCTTCGCCGACCTGGAGAGCCGTCACCCGGGCATCCGCGCCCGGCTCGTCGACGCCGACAAGGGCGACGAGCTGCGCCGGTTCGTGAACGTCTACCTCAACGACGAGGACGTCCGCTTCCTCGACGGCATCAACACCAAGCTCAACGACGGCGACAGCGTCACGATCCTGCCCGCCGTGGCCGGCGGGATGGCCTGACCGGCATGCGGTACGACTCCCCGCTCGACGCGGTCGGCAACACACCGCTCGTCCGGCTGCCGCGCCTGTCGCCCTCCGACGACGTACGGATCTGGGCGAAGCTGGAGGACCGCAACCCGACCGGCTCGATCAAGGACCGGCCCGCGCTCCATATGATCGAGCAGGCGGAGAAGGACGGCCGACTGACCGAGGGCTGCACCATCCTCGAACCGACCTCCGGCAACACCGGGATCTCCCTCGCGATGGCCGCCCGGCTCAAGGGCTACCGGATCGTGTGCGTGATGCCCGAGAACACCTCGCAGGAGCGGCGGGACCTGCTCGCCATGTGGGGCGCCGAGATCATCCCGTCGCCCGCGGCGGGCGGTTCCAACACGGCGGTGCGGATCGCCAAGGAACTGGCGGAGCAGCACCCCGACTGGGTGATGCTCTACCAGTACGGGAACCCGGGGAACTCGGGCGCGCACTACGCCACCACCGGGCCGGAGATCCTCGCCGACCTGCCGTCGATCACGCACTTCGTCGCCGGGCTCGGGACCACGGGGACGCTCATGGGCGTCGGCCGCTATCTGCGTGAGCACAAGCCGGACGTACGGATCGTCGCCGCCGAGCCGCGGTACGACGACCTCGTCTACGGGCTGCGGAACCTCGACGAGGGGTTCGTGCCGGAGCTGTACGACGCGTCCGTGCTGACCACGCGGTTCTCCGTCGGCTCCGCCGACGCGGTGGCGCGGACACGGGAGCTGCTCCAGCAGGAGGGGATCTTCGCGGGGGTGTCCACGGGGGCGGCGCTGCATGCCGCGATCGGGGTCGGACGGAAGGCCCTCCAGGCGGGGGAGAGCGCGGACATCGCGTTCGTCGTCGCCGACGGGGGCTGGAAGTACCTCTCCACGGGGGTGTACACGGCCGCCACCACGGAAGAGGCCGTCGCCCGCCTCCACGGCCAACTCTGGGCATAACGCATAGCGCCTTCGCTAGCGCTTCCGAGTTTCCTGTGCGGGTCGCCTTCGCTTGCGCCTCTGGGTTCCTGTGCTGGGCGTACTTGTTCCAGCACAGGTACTCGGTGGGTGCGCAGTTCCCCGCGCCCCTGGATGCTGCCCCGACCTGTTGCCCCCCGGGCGCGGGCCGTCCTCGCGCAGTTCCCCGCGCCCCTGGGGTTCCACCCCTGGGCGTACTTGTTCCCGGTGCGGGTCGGACGGGGGTGCGCAGTTCCCCGCGCCCCTGAGGCGCTGCCCCATGGCGGTCGCTCTTCGGGTGCGGGGCCGTCCTCGTTTTCGCGCAGTTCCCCGCGCCCCTGAAGGGGCGCCTACCTGGGGCTGTCGTCAGGGTGCGGGCTGTCAGCAACCGGGGTCGGGGTTGAACCATCCTCCTCGCGGACTCGCTCTGCTGCCGAAGGGGGTGGGCGGGAATCTCTGCCCGCAGACTCCGATGCTCTTCAGTCGGGTACGGGTACGTCGTACCGAGCGCGTCGGATCGAGGACGGAGAATCCCGACCGGCACCGACCTGAAGAACCGACCGGACGCGCCCCAAAGGGGCGCGGGGAACTGCGCGAAACCCACGAGTGACGGCACAGGGACAAGCGCGTCCAGCCGGAGAGACCTCGGGAGCGCAAGCGAAGGCGACCCGCGGGGAACTGCGCGAAACCACCGAGTGACGGCACAGGGACAAGCGCGTCCAGCCGGACAGACCTCGGAAGCCCAAGCGAAGGCGACCGGGTGAGTTCGCCCACAACGGTCAGTGACGGGGGAGCGCCCAACCCCTCCGCGGCATACGCTCGACAGACCGCAAGAACCCCGATCCCCTCAGCCGGGACACCGGCCCCGCCGGACGGTCGGACATCCTGCCAGTCTCCTGTCAGCGCGGAGGTTCCAGCTCCATGAAGCTCACCGTCGTCGGCTGCTCGGGGTCGTTTCCCTCCGTGGACTCGGCCTGTTCGAGCTACCTCGTCGAGGCCGACGGCTTCCGGCTGCTCCTCGACATGGGCAACGGCGCCCTGGGCGAGTTGCAGCGCCACTGCGGTCTCTACGATCTCGACGCGATCTTCCTCAGCCATCTGCACGCGGACCACTGCATCGACATGTGCGGATACTTCGTCGCCCGCTACTACCGGCACGACGGCGGCCGCTGCGCGCCGATGCCGGTGTACGGCCCGGAGGGCACCGAGCACCGGCTCACCACGGCCTACGCGGACACCCCCTCCGCCTCCTCGATGAGCGAGGTCTTCGACTTCCACACGGTGAAGCCCGCGACCTTCGACATCGGCCCGTTCACCGTCCGCACGGAACGCGTCGCGCACCCCGTCGAGGCGTACGGCATCCGCGTCGAGCACGGCGGCCGGACGCTCACGTACTCCGGCGACACCGGCGTGTGCGTACAGCTGGACGAGCTGGCCGCCGGAGCGGATCTCTTCCTCTGCGAGGCCGCGTTCACGGCCGGCAAGGAGGAGATCCCCGATCTGCATCTCAACGGCCGGGAGGCCGGCGGGGTCGCCCGCCGCGCCGGGGTCGGCCGGCTGCTGCTCACCCACATCCCGCCGTGGACGGACCCGGACATCAACCTCCAGGACGCCCGTGAGGTGTTCCGCGGTCCCGCCGAACTGGCCGTCGCGGGACGCACGTACACGGTCTGAGCGACGACGCGCGAGGCCCCCGCCGGACCGCCGGCGGGGGCCTCGCGTGATCAACCGCCCGGTGTCATCGGCCCACCGGGGTCACTTCACGTTCTCGCGGTCCTCCGCCTCCGACTCCTCCTCGGGTTCGCGCCCGGGGGTCTTGAGGTCGAACTTGATGATCGCGAACCGGAAGATCGCGTAGTACAGCACCCCGAACCCGAGCCCCACCAGGATGATCAGCCAGGGTTTGGTGGCGAGACTCCAGTTGATCACGTAGTCGATCAGGCCCGCCGAGAAGCTGAAGCCGTCCTTGATGCCCAGTGCCCAGGTCACCGCCATGGAGACACCGGTCAGCACCGCGTGGATCGCGTACAGCAGCGGGGCGATGAACAGGAACGAGTACTCGATCGGCTCGGTGATCCCGGTGACGAACGACGTCAGCGCGACCGACAGCATCAGCCCGCCGACGATCTTGCGGCGTTCGGGACGGGCGCAGTGCGTGATCGCGAGGGCCGCCGCGGGCAGGGCGAACATCATGATCGGGAAGAAGCCGGTGGTGAACTGCCCGGCCGTCGGATCGCCCGCCAGGAACCGGTTGATGTCACCGTGCACGACCGAGCCGTCCGGCTTGGTGTAGTCGCCGAACTGGAACCACACGAACGTGTTCAGGAACTGGTGCAGCCCGATGGTGAGCAGCGCCCGGTTGGCGACACCGAAGATGCCCGAACCCCAGGAGCCGAGGTCGACCAGCCACTGCGAGAAGCTGGTGAGCGCGTCACCGATCGGCGGCCAGATCCAGACGCAGAGCGCGGCGAAGACGAGCCCGATGAAAGCCATGATGATCGGTACGAGGCGCCGTCCGTTGAAGAAGCCGAGCCAGTCGACCAGCTTCGTCCGGTGGAACCGCTGCCAGATGTACGCGGTGATCAGACCCATCACGATGCCGCCGAACACCCCGGGATTCTGGTACGCGGCCAGTGCGGAGGTGCCGTCCTCGGCGACGCACAGCCCGCTCCACATCCCGGCCCCGAGGAAGTCGGCCTCCTCGGGGCAGTCCTCCGGGAAGGCGCGCAGCACCGCGTAGTACACGAGGAAGCCGGCGACCGCGGCGAGCGCGGTGGAGCCGTCGGACTTCTTGGCCATACCGATCGCGACACCGATGCAGAACAGCAGGGGCAGACCCAGATTGGAGTCGATCAGGGCGCCGCCGGCCGCGGCGAAGACCGTGGCGATGTCCGTCCAGCCCAGGCCGTCGACGCCGAACACGTCCGGCTGGCCGAGGCGGTTGAGGATGCCCGCGGCAGGCAGTACGGCGATGGGCAGCTGAAGACTGCGGCCCATCTTCTGCAACCCCTGGAACAGTCCGTTCCAGCGCGTACGGGTGGGTGCTGCCGCGCTGTCCGCGCTCATGGGCGTCCTCCCGGGATGCCGTGTGCCACCTGGTCGGGTGGCACATCGTGATCGTCATCCTTCGGCACGCTCACAGTGACCGCTCGCGAAGTTGGGCCAACAGTGGGTTACCGTGACAAAGCGGATGGCGGTGGCAGGTCGTCGTGCCCCCGCCCGCCCCGTCCGTCCCCGTTCCTCACTGACCGCAGGGAGACACCATGGCCACCAAGGCTGAGAAGATCGTCGCCGGGCTCGGCGGGATCGAGAACATCGAGGAGGTCGAGGGGTGCATCACCCGGCTGCGCACCGAGGTGATCGACCCGTCCAAGGTGGACGACGCCGCGCTCAAGGCCGCGGGCGCGCACGGGGTGGTCAAGATGGGCACCGCGATCCAGGTCGTCATCGGCACGGACGCGGACCCGATCGCCGCGGACATCGAGGACATGATGTGACCCCGCGCCCGGCGGCCCCCCGCCACGGTTGCTGACCCGGCTCCCGCCACGGTTCCTGACCCGGTTCCCGTGGTGGCTCCCCGCCCCGGCCCGCCCCCGGACCCGCCTCCCGCCCCCGGTCCCGGGCGGGGTGGTCCGTGTGGACGCGGGACCGGGGGGCCATGGGCCGGGCGATAGGGTCGGGCGCATGTCTCGTATCGACGGCCGCACCCCCGAACAGCTCCGCCCCGTCACCATCGAACGCGGATGGAGCAAGCACGCCGAGGGCTCCGTCCTCGTCTCCTTCGGCGACACCAAGGTCTTCTGCACCGCCTCCGTCACCGAGGGCGTGCCCCGCTGGCGCAAGGGCAGCGGCGAGGGCTGGGTGACCGCCGAGTACTCGATGCTCCCGCGCTCCACCAACACCCGCGGCGACCGCGAGTCCGTCCGGGGCCGGATCGGTGGCCGCACCCATGAGATCTCCCGGCTCATCGGCCGCTCCCTGCGTGCCGTCGTGGACTGCAAGGCCCTCGGCGAGAACACCATCGTGCTGGACTGCGATGTCCTCCAGGCCGACGGAGGCACCCGTACCGCCGCGATCACCGGCGCGTACGTCGCCCTCGCGGACGCGGTCACCTGGGCCAAGGGCCGCAAGCTGGTACGCGCCGGACGCCAGCCGCTGACCGGCACGGTCTCCGCCGTGTCCGTCGGTATCGTCGGCGGCGTTCCCCTCCTCGACCTCCGCTACGAGGAGGACGTCACCGCCGACACCGACATGAACGTCGTCTGCACCGGCGACGGCCGCTTCGTCGAGGTGCAGGGCACCGCCGAGGCCGAGCCCTTCGACCGCACCGAGCTGAACGGCCTCCTCGACCTGGCCGTCAGCGGCTGCGACGAGCTCGCCGCCCTCCAGCGCAAGGTCCTGGAAGAGCAGTGAGCCGGTTCCCGGCCGGGAGCCGGGAACAGCGGTGAGCCGGGGCCCCGTTCGGGGTCCCGGGGCAGCGGCGGACCCGGTCCCCGCCAAGGGCCCGGAGCGGCGATGGACCCGCCGGTCCGCCGGGCCCGTACCGCAGGTCTTGCCGTGACGGGGCAACCAACCGGCGGCCGTGCGCGTATCTAGTAGTACGGGCGGGCGGACAGCACCGCGCGCCCGTACCTGGACTCTCGGGAGGGACCTCCACATGGCCGCGCGCCGTCGCCGCACCGTCACCGCACTCGCTCTCGCCGGAGCGGCGCTGTTCGCTCCGCTCGCCGTCGGATGCAGCGCCGTGGACAAGGCCCTGGACTGCGTCCAGACCGCCGACACGATCGCCGAGAGCGTCACCGACCTCCAGCAGGCCGTCGAGAACGCCGCGAACGACCCGACGCAGGCCGCGGAGTCGCTCGACTCGATCGAGAAGAACCTCGACAAGATCGGCGACACCACCGACAACGCCGACCTCGGCAAGGCCGTCGACGACCTCACCCAGGCCGTCGACAACGTCAGCAAGGCCGTCGAGAGCGGCGACAGCACTCCCGACATCAGCCCCGTCACGGACGCCGCGGGCGAACTGACCAAGGTCTGCACCCCGTAACGACGGACGCGCCCGGGGCCGCCGGACCGGCGGCCCCCCGGCGCGGGCGGGCCATCCCCGCCCGGCGGCGGACCGTCTCGCACCCGCCCGGCGCGGACCGCTCCACCCCCGCCCGGCGGCGACCGTCCCACCAGGGATAATCCCCGGTATGACGCGCCTGATCCTCGCCACCCGCAACGCCGGCAAACTCACCGAGCTGCGGGCGATCCTCGCCGACGCAGGTCTCGGCCACGACCTCGTCGGCGCCGACGCCTACCCGGACATCCCCGACGTCAAGGAAACCGGCGTCACCTTCGCCGAGAACGCCCTGCTGAAGGCACACGCCCTGGCCCGCGCCACCGGACTGCCCGCCGTCGCCGACGACTCCGGCCTCTGTGTGGACGTACTCGGCGGCGCCCCCGGCATCTTCTCCGCCCGCTGGGCCGGACGGCACGGCGACGACCGCGCCAACCTCGATCTGCTGCTCGCCCAGCTCTCCGACATCGACGCCCCGCACCGCGCCGCCCACTTCACCTGCGCCGCGGCCCTCGCCCTGCCCGACGGCACCGAGCGCGTGGTCGAGGGACGGCTGCGGGGCACCCTGCGCCATGTCCCCGCCGGATCGGGCGGCTTCGGCTACGACCCGGTCCTCCAGCCCGACGGCGACACCCGCACCACCGCCGAGCTGAGCGCGGACGAGAAGAACGCCATCAGCCACCGCGGCAAGGCGTTCCGCGCGCTGGTCCCCGTCCTGCGCGAACTGCTGCCGTAGGGCGGGAGGCGGGAGGCGGGAGCCGCCACCGCGACGGTCCGGGCCCCGCGACACCCCCGGTCCGCGCCGGGCCCCGGCAGCCGGAAGGCCCGGCCTCCCTGGTGCTCGATCGGGAGGCCGGGCCTTCGTCCGGTGCGGCCGGAGGGACTCGAACCCTCACGGGTGTTACCCCACTGGGACCTAAACCCAGCGTGACTGCCAGTTCCACCACGGCCGCGTCCGCGCGCCCATCGTAATGGCCCCGGGCCGCGCGCCGGAGGGGACAGGGGACGTCACAGACCGAGGTCCTTGATGATTTTGGCCACGTGTCCCGTCGCCTTCACGTTGTACAGGGCCCGCTCGACCTTGCCGTCCTCGTCGACGATCACCGTGGAGCGGATGACCCCCGTCACCGTCTTGCCGTACAGCTTCTTCTCCCCGAACGCCCCGTACGCCTCCAGCACCGAACGGTCCGGGTCGGCCAGCAGGGTGACCCGCAGCTCCTCCTGGTCACGGAACTTCGCCAGCTTCTCCGGCTTGTCCGGCGAGACACCGATCACGTCGTAGCCGTGCCCGGCGAGGAAGTCGAGGTTGTCGGTGAAGTCGCACGCCTGCTTGGTGCAGCCCGGGGTGAGCGCGGCCGGGTAGAAGTACACGATGACCTTGCGGCCCTTGCGGTCGGCCAGCGAGACCTCGTTGCCATCGGCGTCGGACAGGGTGAAGGCGGGGGCGGTGTCGCCGGGCTGGAGTCGCTCACTCATCGCCGGTCTCCTCACGGGGGTGCGGGGCCGCGGGCCGGTCGCGCCCGGGGCCGATTACACAAGGGAGCGTAATGGGGGTGCCGTGGGGTAGGTCGCGCGGGAAGCTGACAGACTGTCGACCGGACGGAAACACGGAATCACGCAAGCACGGACGAGGCGCCCGGCGGGCCAGCACCGCGGCGGCACCCCGTCCGCCCCACGCCTGACACGAGCACGGAGGCAGCACGGTGCCGGAGACATCGGATACCAGGACCCCGGCGCAGATCGAGGCGGACATCGAGCGCCGCCGCCAGCGCCTCGCCGAGACGCTGGACGAGATCGGCGTACGGGTGCACCCGAAGACGATCGTCGGGGACGCCAAGGCCAAGGTCGCGGCGAGCGTCGACAACACCCTCGGACGCGTCTACGTCGGCGCCAACCGGGTGCTCTCCCGGGCCAAGGGCCAGCTGGTCTCCGACGAGGGCGCGCCCCGGCTGGAGCGCGTCGTCCCGGTGGCCCTCGTCGTCATCGGTCTCGTGGGACTGATGGCGTACAGCGGTTCGCGCCGGCGGGGCGACTGACCGCCGCGGCGGGGCGGCCCGGCGTCCGGCGTCACCCGGACGGGCGTGAGTGCCCGTACGGACGTACGGGCCACCCCACCGGCGTACCCGGGGCACGGGCAGGTAGGTTCAGGGCGTGAGCGCCAACAAGGACTTCAACACCTCGCCCGACAAGCTTCCGATCCGGATGCTGCACGACCGGGTGCTCGTACGGCAGGACACGGCCGAGGGCGAGCGGCGCTCCGGCGGGGGCATCCTGATCCCCGCGACCGCGGCCGTCGGACGGCGGCTGGCGTGGGCCGGTGTCGTCGCGGTCGGACAGAACGTCCGTTCCGTCGAGCCCGGTGACCGGGTGCTGTACGACCCGGAGGACCGCGCCGAGGTCGAGGTACGGGGTGTGGCGTACGTCCTGATGCGCGAGCGCGATCTGCACGCCGTCGCCGCCGACCGTTTCGAGGGCTCCGAGGACTCGACCGGGCTCTACCTGTAACCCGTGGCCCCTGCTGGCCGCGGTGTCCGGTGCGGAAACCTTTCGGTGGCAAAGAGGCTGGTGACCCCTGTCACCAGCCTCTTTCCCGTTCTTTGCTACGGTGGCAACCACCCCGACGAGACGCGCCGTACCGGGACACGGAAAGACGACGCACCCCCTGTTTATCCGTCATGGAAACCACGGAGGTGCCGATCATGGCCTGGATTCTGCTCATCATCGCCGGCGTGCTCGAAGTCGGCTGGGCGATCGGGATGAAGTACACCGAGGGCTTCACGAAGCTGTGGCCCAGTGTGTTCACCATCATCGGGATCGCCGCGAGCATGGTCCTGCTGGCGCAGGCGGCGAAGACCCTTCCCATCGGGACGGCCTACGGGGTGTGGGTCGGTATCGGCGCGGGTGGGGCGGCGATCCTCGGCATGCTGGTGCTGGGTGAGCCCGCGACCGCCGCGCGGATCTTCTTCATCGCGCTGTTGCTGGTCGCGGTCGTCGGTCTGAAGGCCACGTCCGGCCACTGACCGCCTTCGCTTGCGCTTTCGAGCTCCTGGGCTGGACGTTCTCCGTTCAGCACAGGGGCTCTTCGGTTTGCGGGGGGTGCCTTCGCCTGCGCCTGCGGGTTCGCTGGGCTGGGCGTGCTTGTTCCTGTGCGGTCGTTCGTGGGGTGCGCGGTTCCTCGCGCCCCTTGGGTTGCGCCTCTCGCGGTTCCTGTTCGGGTGCGGGTTGTCCTTGGTTGCTCGCGCGGTTCCTCGCGCCCCTGGGTGGTGCCCCATTACGGTTCGCTCTTCGGGTGCGGGTCGCTCTCGTTGCGCGGTTCCTCGCGCCCTTGGGTTCGCTGGGCTGGGCGTGCTTGTTCCTGTGCGGTCGCTCGTGGGGTGCGCGGTTCCTCGCGCCCCTTGGGTTGCGCCCCTTGCGGGTTCCGTTCGGGTGCGGGTGGTCCTTGGTTGCTCGCGCGGTTCCTCGCGCCCCTGGATGCTGCCCCATTACGGTTCGCTCTTCGGGCGCGGGTCGCTCTCGTTGCGCGGTTCCTTGCGCCCCTGGGTACTTGGTGCTGGGTGTGCTTGTTTCTGGGCCGGTTCCCCGCGGGCCTTTCGGGGCGCGGGGAACCGGTTTGCGTGCTGTTGGGTTACTGGGTGGTGGGGAGGCCGGGGCTGGCTCCGCCGGTGGGGGTGCCGGTGGTCTCGCCGGTGGTCTCGCCCGTGCCGCCGGTCTCCTCGCCGCCGGTCTCACCGCCCTCGCCGGGGCCGGGGCCGCCCCCGGAGGAGTCACCGCTGGTGCCCTCCGTGGCACCCGGGCCCGGGGTACCGCCGCTCTGCCCTTCGACCGTGCCTTCCGCGCCGCCCTCACCGGGGTCGGGCGACTGCCCCTGCCCCGGCGACTGGCCGCCGCCGGACGAACCGGAGCCGGTGGTCGTGCTCGGGGTGTCGGAACCGCCGGGCTGCTCCTGCTCCCCGTCGTCGCCGCTCGGGCTGCTGCTGCCCGGGTCGGGCGAACCGTCCGTGCTGTCGGGCGTACCGCTGGGCTCCGTACCGGGCAGCTCCAGCCGCCGGTCGGAACCGTCCTGCACCCGCAGCTCGAACTCCTGGGTCTCGGTGCCCGCGAGCGCGGCCTTCGTGTACTGCGCCCAGATCTCCGCCGGCGGCCCGCTGCCGCTGATCCGCGGCTCGCCGAGCGCCCCGAACAGCGGCTGCTGCTTGCCGGAGTCCGGGTCCTGCCCCATCACCGAGACCACGGTCGCCAGCTCGGGGGTGTACGCCGCGAACCAGGCCGCCTTGTCCTGCTCGGCGGTACCCGTCTTGCCCGCCGCGGGCCGCTCGGCCGCCAGGGCCGCCCGTCCCGAACCGTTCTCGACGACGTTCCGCAGCACCGACGTGGTGGTGTCGGCCGCCTCCCGGCTGATGACCTGCTTGGTCTGCCGCTTCGGCAGCGCGATCTCCTTGCCGTCCTTGGTCAGCTTCATGACCATGACGGGGTCGCCGTGCTTGCCGTGGTTGGCGAGCGTCGCATACGTCTCGGCCATGTCCAGGACGCTCGCGGTGGCGGTGCCCAGCGCGACCGACGGGGTCGGGTGCAGGTCCCTGGTGTCCTTCGGCATCCCCAGGTCGATCGCGGTCTGCTTGACCTTGTCTGAGCCCACGTCCACGGCCATCTGCACATACACCGAGTTGACGGACTTGTCGGTGGCCTCCTGGACGGTGACCGGGCCGTAGCTGACCTGGTCCTGGTTCTGCGGCGCGTACCGTCCGCCGTTCCAGCCGACGACCGGACGCTCGCTGGTGCCGTCGTACACGGTGTTCGGGGTGACCGGACGGCCGTCCTGGGTCACCGAGTCGTGCTCGGCGGCGGTGGTGAACACGAACGGCTTGAACGTCGAGCCCACCTGGTAGTCCCGGCGGGTCGCGTTGTTCACGTACTGCTTGGTGTAGTCGATACCGCCGTACATCGCGACGACGTGACCCGTCGCCGGGTCGATGGACGCCCCGCCCGCGCGGACGTTGCGGTCCACCTTGCGGGCCTCCTTGTCGACCCGGGCCATCAGCTGGTCGTCGACCGCCTTCACGAAGGCGTCCTGCTTCGGCTTCTGGAGCGTGGTGGTGATCCGGTGGCCGCCGACGTTCAGCATCTCCTCGCTGATGATGTCGTGCTCGAAGAGGTAGTCCTTGACGGCCTGCACGAGATACCCGCGCTGACCGGACATCCCGGACGGGCCCTTCGCCTCGATCGGCATCGGGAACTTCATCGCCTCGCGCTTCTCGGAGGCCAGCCAGCCCTCCTTGACCATCCCGTCGAGCACGTAGTTCCAGCGGGACACCACCTGCCCCTTGTTCTGCGGGTAGGCCACCACGTCGTACGCGCTCGGGGCGTTGAGCAGCGACGCGAGGTACGCGCCCTGCTCGATGGTCAGCTTCTCGACGTCGACGCCGTAGTACGCCTGCGCGGCGGACTGGATGCCGTAGGCGTTGCGGCCGAAGAAGCTGGTGTTGAGGTAGCCCTCAAGGATGTCCTCCTTGGTCTCCTCGCGGTCCAGCTTGATCGCGATGAAGAACTCCTTCGCCTTGCGGGAGACGGTCTGCTCCTGCGCCAGGTAGTAGTTCTTCACGTACTGCTGGGTGATCGTCGAACCCGACTGCTTGCCCTTGCCGGTGGCGGTGTTCCACCCGGCGCGGAGCATCGCCTTGGGGTCGACGGCCGACTGGGAGTGGAAGTCCCGGTCCTCGGCCGCCAGCACGGTCCGCTGGACGTCCTCGGGGATCTGCGAGAGCTGCACGTTCTCCCGGTTGACCTCGCCGTCCCGGGCGAGCTGCGAGCCGTCGGCGTAGAGGTACACATTGCTCTGCGCGGTCGCCGCGGCGTTCGCCGCCGGGATCTCCACGAGGAGGTACCCGGTCATGAACGCGCCCACGGCGAGGAGCAGCAGCGCGAGGGCCGAGCCGAGCGTGAACCGCCAGGTCGGCACGAGACGGCGCCATCCCTTGCGCTTGGGACGCTTGGCCTTCTTCCCCTTGGCGCCCTTGCCCGCCTTGCCGCCCTTCTTCCCGCCGGTGTCGCCGGGGCCTGATCCGGCGGGTCCGCCGCCGGGTCCGGTCGGTCCGCCGGGTCCGCTCGGGCCGCCACCCGACCCACCGGGGCCGCCGGGTGCGGTCGGTCCGCCGGTCGCGGCGAACGCGGAGGTCGTCCCCGCCGCGCCCGCCGCCGCGGCTTTCGGGGTGTGCTTGCGCAGCTGGGTGGTGGACTCGGCGGGCGACTCGCCCTGGGTCAGGCCCGCACGGGCGGCCCCGAGCCGGGCGGAGCGCGCGGCGGGCCCTTCGTCGGCCGCCCAGCCGGGCGTCCCGTCCTTCGGCGTACGGGGGCCGCCGGAGGCGGCCGTGGCACCGGGCTTGCCGGGCGCGCCCGTCGTGCCGGGGCGGCCGGATGCGCTGGGCGCTCCGGGGGTTCCTCCGGGTTTGCCCGGTCCGCTCGGCCGTGCCGGGGCGGCCGGGCCCGGTGGGCGCACCCGGGGTGCCGGGCTTGCCGGTTCCGGTGCCGCCCTGGGTGCCCGGCGCGCTCTTGCCGCCCGGTCCGCCGGACGTACGGGACGCGCCCGGTGCGCCCTGGGCTCCGGGGGTGCCCGGTGCGCCGGGGGTACGGGGTGTCTTGCGGGTGTCCGGGGTCCCGGGGGTGCGGTGCGCGGCGGGGGTCCCGGGCGCGCTCGTGGGGGCGTTCCCGGGGGTGCTCCCGGGGGTGCGGGGGCCGCCGGTGGTGGCCGCGCCCGCCGCCGGGCCGGAGCCACGGGGGGTGCGGGGGCCGGTGGGGGCGCCGGTGCCGCTGGTGGGGCCCGCGGGGGTGCCGGGGCGCTCGGGGGAACCGCCCTGGGGCCGGGTCCCGCCGCTGTCACGGGCGCCGCTGTCACGAGCGGCCTTGCCGGGCGCTCCGGAGGGGCTGCCGGTGGCCGCGGGGCCGGGCGAGCCGGGCTTGCCGGGATTCCCGGGGTTCCCGGGCTTGCCGGGGTTCGAGGTGCCGCCGCCGGAGGCGGTGGAGCCGGTGGGACGGGAGGCGCCGGTGGGGCGGGAGGTGCCCGGTCCGCCGGGGCCGCCCGGCCCCGAGGAGCCCGCGCCCGGCCCGCTCGGCCTCGCGGAGTCCCCACCGGAGGCGCCGGGCGCACCGGACGGGGGTGAGCCGAAGAAGCCTCCGCCGGACCGGGCCGGGCCCTTCGGGGGGTGCTAGGCGGGCGGGGCGGAACGGCCCTTGTCGTCGGCCGGGCGACCGCCCGGCGTACCGGAGGGCCGGGCGGCCGGGCCCGGGGCGTCGGACGCCCCGCCGGCGGGCCCGGTGGCCGGGCGCCGGGGCGGGCGTGCGTCAGGGTCCGCCGGACGGCCGGCGGACCGGTCGCCCTCGGCGGACGGCGGCGGTGCGGCGTCCGCGGGGCGCTCGGGCTCCCTGCCCGGCGTGCCCTCATCGTGCTGCTGCGGCTCGTCGCTCATGGTTCGCGGAACTCCCGATTCACGTTGTGCGCCGGATACATCTGATGCTGGGTCGTGCGGTACTGCTGTCGCTCCCGCGGGTACTGCCGGGCCGGTCGCACCGAACGGGTCCGACATGACGGGCTCACAGGTCCCGTACGGGCCATACAGGGGCATGCGGGGGCATACGGGATGATCCGCCCGCTAAACCTAGGCGCCCCCACCCATAACTTTCGCACCCCCGCTCGAAAGCCACGGGCGTGGCACGCGTCGGGCACGGAAATACCGTGGTACCGCACGTCCCCGGACGCTAGGGTTCGGCGCTTCGGCCCGTAACAGGAGACGACGTAAACGGGGAAGGGGTTGTACGTGCACACCGGCCGGTTGTACGCGACCGTCGCCGCCGGTGGATTCCGGCGCTACGCCACATACCGCACAGCCACCGCCGCGGGGGTGTTCACCAACACCGTCTTCGGCTTCATTCTCGCCTACACCTACATCGCCCTCTGGGACGAGCGGCCCGGTCTCGGGGGCTACGACCAGGCCGACGCCCTCACCTTCGTCTGGATCAGCCAGGGTCTGCTCGCCGTCGCCTCCGTGCTGGGCGGCGGGTTCGAGGACGAGCTGATGGACCGTATCCGCACCGGCGACATCGCCGTCGACCTGTACCGGCCCGCCGATCTGCAACTGTGGTGGCTGGCCGGGGACCTCGGCCGGGCCGCGTTCCAGCTGCTCGGCAGGGGTGTCGTCCCGATGGCGGTCGGCGCGCTCTGCTTCACGCTCACCCTGCCCGCCGACCCCTTCACCTGGCTCGCCTTCCTGCTGGCCGTCCTGCTCGGCACCGTCGTCAGCTTCGCGATCCGGTTCGTCGTCGCGCTGTCCGCGTTCTGGCTGATGGACGGCGCGGGTGTGGCGCAGATCGCATTTCTCGCGGGCGTCTTCTTCTCCGGGATGCTGCTGCCGCTCGCGGTCTTCCCCGGGACGCTCGGGGAGATCGCCCGCGCGCTGCCCTGGTCCGCGATGATCCAGGTGCCCGCCGATGTGTTCCTCGGCAAGAGCACCGGCACGGACCTGCTCGGGGCTTACGCCTTCCAGGCCGGATGGGCCCTCGCCCTGCTGCTGACCGGACGGCTGCTCCAGGGCGCGGCGACCCGCAGGGTGGTGGTCCAGGGTGGCTGACGAACTCCGCACGACGTCCGCACCCGGCTCCGTACCCGGGACCCCGTCCGCACCCGGCTCGGTACCCGGGACCGCAGCGGTACCGGGCACCTCATCCGCACCCGGTGACGGCACCGCGTCCGTACCCGGCTCCGCCGCGGTGTCCGGCTTCGGTGAGCGGGAGGGGCCCTGGACACGGCTGCGGGACGGGCTGCGCGCCTACCGGCTGATCACCGTGATGTGGATCCGTTCCACGATGACCTACCGCGCGTCGTTCGCGATGAGCCTGTTCGCCAACCTCGTCGTCACCTCGTTCGACTTCGTGGCGATCCTGCTGATGTTCTCGCAGGTCGACTCGCTCGGCGGCTACACGCTCCCCGAGATCGCGCTGCTGTACGGGGCCGCCGGTACGTCCTTCGGACTGGTCGACCTCGCGCTCGGCTCGGTGGACCGGCTGGGGCGCCGGGTCCGGGACGGCACCCTCGACACGCTGCTGGTCCGCCCGGCGCCGGTGCTCGCACAGGTCGCCGCCGACCGCTTCGCGCTGCGCAGGCTCGGCCGGATCGTCCAGGGCGCGCTGATCCTGGGGTACGCGCTCGTCACCCTCGACATCGAGTGGACCCCGCTGAAGGTCCTGATCATGCCGCTGATGGTGCTGAGCGGGGCCGGGATCTTCGCGGCGGTGTTCGTGGGGGGCGCGGCGTTCCAGTTCCTGGCGAAGGACGCCGCCGAGGTGCAGAGCGCGTTCACGTACGGCGGGGTCACGATGCTCCAGTACCCGCCGGCCGTGTTCGCCCTGGACCTGGTGCGCGGGGTGACGTTCGTCCTCCCGCTGGCCTTCGTCAACTGGCTGCCCGCGCTGTACGTCCTGGGCCGCCCGTACCCGGTGGACCTGCCGCCCTGGGTGCCGTTCACCGCCCCGCTGGTCGCGATAGCGGCCTGCGCCGCCGCCGGACTCGTCTGGCGGGCGGGACTGCGCGCCTACCGCAGCACGGGCAGCTAGCCGCACCCGTCCGGGGCCCGCCCGCCCCGGACACCCGCCGACCGGACGCGAGGAACTGGGAAGGACCGCAGAACCATGGACGAGACCGCCGAAGCCTCTGAGACCGCCGAGACCGCCGAGACCGCTGAAGCCGCCGAGGCGCGGCGAACGACGACCGCCGGGGACCGCGTGGGCGCCACCGGCACCGCCACCGGCACCGACACGGGTACGGGTACGGGTGTCGGCACAGGTACAAGCACAGGCACCGGACCCGTCACCGGACCCGGACCCGTCACCGGGGATGTGCTCATCAGCCTCGACGGGGTCGAGAAGGTCTTCGACGTCCGCCGCCGTACGGGCTTCCTGCGCCGGGAGACCCGGGAGGTCCGCGCGGTCGACTCGCTGACCTTCACCGTGCCGCGCGGCGAGATCGTCGGCTACATCGGGCCCAACGGCGCCGGGAAGTCGACCACGATCAAGATGCTGACGGGCATCCTCACCCCCAGCGCCGGCCGTATCCGCGTCGCGGGCATCGACCCGTCCGGCGAACGCACCCGGCTGGCCCGCCGGATCGGCGTCGTCTTCGGCCAGCGCACCACCCTGTGGTGGGACCTGCCGCTGATCGACTCGTACCGGCTGGCGCACCGTATGTACCGCATCCCCGACGCGCGCTACCGGGAGAACCTCGACCGCTGCGTCGAACTCCTCCAGCTCGGCGAACTCCTCGACGTACCCGTCCGTCAGCTCTCCCTCGGCCAGCGGATGCGCGGCGACATCGCGGCGGCCCTGCTGCACGACCCCGAGGTGCTCTACCTGGACGAGCCGACGATCGGTCTCGACGTGGTCTCCAAGGCCCGGGTACGGGAGTTCCTGCGGGACCTCAACGCCGAGCGGGGCACCACGGTCCTGCTCACCACCCATGACCTCACGGACATCGAGCAGTTGTGCCGCCGGGTCATGGTCATCGACCACGGACGGCTGGTCTACGACGGCCCGCTGACGGGGCTGCACGAGGTGGGCGAGAGCGAACGGACCCTGGTGGTCGACCTGGAGCGCGAACTCCCGCCGATCGACCTCGGTGACGCGGCCCGGGTCGTCAAGGTCGAAGGGCCGCGCCAGTGGCTCGCGTTCCCCGCGCGCGGCTCGGCCGCCCCGCTGGTCGCGCGGATCGCCGCGGAGTACCCGCTGGCCGACCTCTCGGTCCGCGAGCCGGACATCGAGGCGGTGATCGCGCGGATGTACGCGGGCCGGCCGGGCGTCTGAGCCCTGGTCCGCCCCTCCGTCGGCGGGGAGCCTCGTAGTGCGAACCGCACCGAACTCGTAGGCTTCTCATATGACGGACGCAGAACCTTCCCCCGCCGACCCCGAACGCCGGCCCGCGAAGCGGCCCTCGACGGACCTGACCCCGTCGGAGCTGCGCGCCGCGGACGCCGACCGCGAACGGGTCGCGGAGATCCTCCGGGACGCCGTGGCGGAGGGCCGTCTCGACATGACGGAGTTCGAGGAGCGGCTGGAGGCCACGTACGCGGCCCGTACGTACGGCGAACTGGAGCCGATCACCCAGGACCTGCCCGCCCTCGGTTCCGCGCCCGCCGCGTCCCTGGCGAAGGCGGCGCGCCCCGGTGAGGTGTCCGTCGACTGGCAGCACCGCATCGGGGGCGAGCCCACCTCGTCGCTGGGGGTGGCCGTGATGAGCGGGTTCAGCCGCCGGGGCCGGTGGACCGCGCCCCGCAGGTTCAACGCGTTCGCCCTGATGGGCGGGGGTGACATCGATCTGCGGGAGGCGAACTTCGCGGACCGCGAGATCGTGGTCAACTGCTTCGCCGTCATGGGCGGTATCGATGTGATCGTCCCGCCCGGGGTCGAGGTCGTGGTGCGCGGCATCAGCATCATGGGCGGCTTCGACCAGCCCAAGGACGACGGCGCCCTGCACGACCCGGGCGCGCCCCGGGTGATCGTCACGGGCCTGGCGTTCTGGGGCGGTGTCGATGTCCGCCGCAAGCTCACCAAGGCGGAGCGGGAGCGGGTGAAGGCGGAACGCGAACGGCTCAAGCTGGAGCGCAGGGCCGCCCGCCGCCAGCTCAAGAACCCGCCGGACTCCTCCTGACCCACCGCGGTACGGGTACGGGAACCTGTCCCGGTACGGCCGCAGGGCGGCGGGCGGGTCACGGGACGACATCTCCCATGACCCGCCCGCCGCCCTGCGACCGGCCGCCCCTCCCGAAGCGCCCCCCGCCCCCTCCGAAGCCGTGGCTCAGGCCCAGGGAAGGGCCCGGGCTCAAGCCCCCGGAAGGGTAGGGGCCGTCATGACCACACCCCGTGGGACACGGCGTAGATGAGCAGGCCCGCGAGGGAGCCGACGACCGTGCCGTTGATCCGGATGAACTGGAGGTCGCGGCCGATATGGGCCTCGATCTTCCGTGACGTGTGCTCCGCGTCCCAGCCCGCGACCGTGTCCGTGATCAGCGAGGTGATCTCGTCCCGGTAGGTGGTCACGACGTACACCGCCGCGCCCTCGACCCAGCCGTCGACCTTCGCCTGCAACCGCGCGTCCGTCGACATCCGCGCCCCCAGCGACAGCAGGGACGTGCGCACCCGCAGCCGCAGCTCGCTGCGCTCGTCCTCCGCCGCCGCGACGATCATCGCCCGTATCGAGGACCACGCCGAGGCGATGACGTCCTGCACCTCACCGCGCGCGAGCACCTCCCGCTTCAGCCGCTCGACCCGCGCACGGGTGTCCGTGTCGGACTGGAGGTCGGACGCGAAGTCCGCGAGGAAGCGGTCGACCGCCCCGCGCGCGGGGTGCTCCGGCATGTCACGCATCTCGGTGACGAAGCGGAGCAGCTCCTTGTAGACCCGCTCCCCGACCTTGCGGTCCACGAACCGGGGCGTCCAGCCGGGCGCCCCGCCCTGCACCGCGTCCATCACGGAGTCCCCGTGCTCCACGAGCCAGTCATGGGCCCGTACGCACACCAGGTCCACGATCCGGCGGTGACCGCCGTCCTCGACGACCTTCTCCAGCAGCTTGCCCATCCCGGGCGCGATCTCGTGCGCGTCGGCCCGCCGGGTGATCGCCTCCCCGACGATCGCCTGCACATCGGAGTCCCGCAGCACGGTGAGCGCCCCGCGCAGGGCCGTCGCCAGCTCGGCGGTGACCCGGTCGGCGTGGTCGGGCTCCGCGAGCCACGCGCCGAGCCGGTGCCCGATCCCGACGGACCGCAGCCGCCCGCGGACGACCTCCTGCGACAGGAAGTTCTCCCCGACGAACTCGCCGAGGGAGACCCCCAGCTGGTCCTTCTTGGTCGGGATGATCGCCGTGTGCGGGATCGGCAGCCCGAGCGGACGCCGGAACAGCGCGGTGACCGCGAACCAGTCCGCGAGCGCGCCGACCATCCCGGCCTCGGCCGCGGCGGCCACATACCCCGCCCAGGCGCCCGCGCCGGAGTTCTGCGCCCACTTGGCGAGGACGTACACGACGGCGACGAAGACGAGCAGCCCGGTCGCGAACATCTTCATCCGCCGGACCCCGCGCTGCCGCTCGGCGTCCGCCGCGCTGAACGTGAACCCCCCACGCCCGAGCGGCCCCCCGGCCCCGCCGGACCCCTTCGAGCCCCCGGAGCCGCCCGCCCGACCGGAGCCGGACCCGTTCATACCGCCGCTACCGCCGCTACCGCCGACCCCACTCGTACCGCCGACCCCACTCGTACCGTTGGCGCCACTCGTACCGCCGTCACCGTCACCGTTGCCGTTCCCGGGGCGGGTTCCGTTCCCTCCGCCGGGGGGCGGTTCGCCGTCGTCGTCCGGGGCCGTGTCCGGGCCGGTCGTGCCGGGCGCGGGCAGGGCAGCCCAGGCGGGCGTACTCTCCCGCCCGCCGGTCGAACCGGCCTGCTCCGCGCGTTCCATCCGCTCCATCCTCCGTGGTCCGTCCTGAATGCCGGTCGTGCGTGGGCGCCGGCTGGGGCGGGGGTGTCGGCCCGCTGTCCCCTCACCTTCTCAACTTCTCGGCCTTTCGACCTCTTCACCCCTGATCGTGCCGCGCCCTCTCCCTCCCCTACTCCTGGAACGGCGTACGAGTTCCCGGCGTCTTGAAGGAGGGGTGCGGCGGTGCCGGTACGGGTATCCGTGCCGGCGGAGGAACCCGCCCCCGGGACCTGTCCGTCCCGTACCGCATCATGAGGATGAGGTCATCACACCGGAGCCCCGGGCTCCCTGCCCGAGGAGCGAACGACCGCATGACCGAGCGTCACGACAGGGACCCGGGGACGCCCCGCCGAGGTGGGACCCTGCTGGCCGCCGTGCTCTCCGTGGCGGTGCTGGTCTCCGCCGGCGTCCACAGCGTTGTCCCGGGCGGGCCGGACGAGGACGGTGTCCGCGCTGTCCAGGGCGGTGCCGGGCCCGGGAAGGCCGCGGGGAACCCGGCCCGGGGGTCCGCGCGGGCGGACTCCGCGTCGGCGGGCGGCTGGGCGGCGACCTGGGCGACCGCGCCGGTGGGTGCCGAGCCGCGGACGGGGGCCGACGGGTGGGCGAACCGCTCGCTGCGCAATGTCGTGCACACCAGCGCCGGCGGCACCGGCGCCCGGGTGACCCTGTCCAATCTGTACGGGGCCGCGCCGCTGAACATCACACACGCGTCGCTCGCCGTGGCGGCGGCACCGGGTTCGGCGGCGGCGGAGCCGGGGACGCTGCGCAGGCTGCTGTTCGCGGGGCGCCCGTCCGTGGTGGTGGCGCCCGGGGCGCAGATCGTCTCGGACGCGGTGGCGCTGCGGGTGCCGGCCGACACGGACATGCTGATCAGCACGTACTCGCCGACGCCGTCGGGTCCGGTGACGTACCACCCGAGGGCGCGCCAGGTGTCGTACGTCGCGCCGGGCGACCAGGCAGGTTCGGTGGGCGGCGCCGGGTACGCGCGCGGTGCCCAGGTGTGGCGGTACGTGACGGCGCTGGACGTGCGCGGTGGCGGGGCCGAGGGCACGGTCGTGGCGTTCGGCGACTCGCTGACCGACGGGGTGACGGCCACGGTCGGGGCGGACCGCCGCTGGCCGGACGTCCTCGCGGACCGGCTCGCGCAGCGGCGGGACGGGCCCCGGTACGGGGTCGCGAACCTGGGGATCAGCGGCAACCGTCTGCTGTCGGACGGCGCGGGACGCCCGCCGGGCAACCCGAGCGGATGGTCCCGCTTCGAGCGGGACGTCCTCGACCGGACCGGCGCCCGGGTGGTGTTGGTCGCCCTGGGTATCAACGACATCCTGCGCACCCCGCACGTCACCGACCCGCGGCACATCACCGAGGGGCTGCGGGACCTGACCCGCCGGGCCCAGGCCCGCGGACTGCGGGTCGCCGGCGCCACGCTGATGCCCTTCCACGGCCACCGCGGCTACCGCCCCGCCCTCGAAGAGGTCCGCCAGGCGGTGAACGCGGAGATCCGCTCCGGCACGGTCTTCGACATGGTCGCCGACTTCGACCACGCCCTCCGCGACCCCCGCCACCCCCGAGCCCTCCACCCCCACTACGACTCGGGCGACCACCTCCACCCCAGCGACGCGGGCTACGCCCGCATGGCCGGGGCCCTGGACCTGACGGCTCTGCGGGGGGATGCTCCGGCGGAGCTGTGAGGACGCGCCGGCACGGAAAGTGACGGCGGCGCTGTCCCGCCGGGCTGCCAGCGTGCGGGGGAACCCGGTCCGCCCGGGTTTCCCATGGGGCAATATCGTCGTGGTGTTGATTGCTGTGCGATCCGCGCGCTGTGGCGGAAGCCGGTGCGCGTATGGCGCAGACTGTGGAAGGTCGCGTTGTCAGTGGGGTCTGTCACCCTCTGTGATGAGGGCGCTGTGAGGCGTCAGCGGGGAATGGGTCAAAGGAGGGTGCATGACAGGCACTGAGGAGCACGGTACGGACCGTGTCCTGGAGGACAAGCCGGAGTTCACGTCGATTGAGATCTGCGCGGGCGCGGGAGGCCAGGCCATCGGTCTGCACAAGGCCGGATTCCGGCATCTCGCGCTCGTGGAGATCGATCCGCACGCCGGGAACACACTTGAGGAGAACATCCGCATCCAGCCGGACTGGGCGTGGGAGAAGAAGTACTGCGATGTCGTACGCGGGGACGTCAAGGACTTCGACCCGAAGCACGATCTGAACAAGAGCGCGGTCTGGCGGGGCCAAGAGCTTGATCTGCTGGCGGGCGGGGTCCCATGCCCCCCCTTCTCCCACGCGGGCAAGCAGCTGGGCAAAGCGGACGAGCGCGACCTCTTCCCGGAGATGCTCAGGCTCGCGCGGGAACTCCAGCCCCGGGCCGTGATGATCGAGAACGTCCGCGGCATCATGGACCCCAAGTTCGACGAGTACCGGGAATGGATCACCGGCGAGCTGGAGAACGGCTTCCCGGACGACAAGGGCATCCCGCGCGGCCCCCGCTACACGGTGGGCGAGTGGGATGTGCTCGAAGCCAGCAAGTTCGGTGTTCCGCAGCTCCGTCCGCGCGCGATCCTCGTCGCTTTCCGCAGTGATGTCATCAAGGACCTGAAGTACGAGTGGCCCAGCCCTACCCATGACGAGGTCGTACCCGTGGTGGAGGCCCTGGCCGCCACGATGAAGGAGCGCTACGAGGCGTACGCGGAGGGGCCGGAGGCGGAGCGGGCCCGCGCTGCCCATGAGCGCTGGATCGACTGGGCGGGAAAACGGCACCGCGACCTGCTTGGCAAGGGCGGCGGTATCGCGCCCACCCTCGTCGGCGGATCGAAGAAGCACGGCGGCGCGGATCTCGGACCCAGCCGGGCGAAGGCGGCCTGGAAGCAGCTCGGCGTGAGTGGCCTGGGCGTCGCCAACGACCCCAAGGTGTGCCGGGCGAAGGAAACGGAAGACCGCGACCTGTTTGGCGCCGACGGTCCGATGCTCACCGTGCAGCAGGCCGCGATCATCCAGGGGTTCCCGCCCGAGTGGGAGTTCACCGGCGGTAAGACAGCGCGCTACCGGCAGGTCGGCAACGCGTTCCCCCCGCCGGTGGCCGCCGCTGTCGGCGCCTCGATCATCCAGGTGCTGGAAGCCGCGCGCGAGCGTGACCAGTCAGGCAAGGGCGCACCCCGGCGGGGCTGACCCCGCCTGGGCGGGGGCCCGCTCAGCCCGGTGCGGGCCGCCGCCGCTCGACCTCCGCCGCGATCCTGACGGCGCAGTCCTCGGGTGGCTCGTGCTCCCAGAAGCGGAGTACGAGCCACCCGGCCTCGGCAAGCCGGGTGTCGGTGTCCCGGTCGCGTGTCACATTGACGGCGACCTTGCCGGACCAGTACTCCTCGTTCGTCTTCGGCCGCACATAGTGCTCCGGGCAGCCGTGCCAGTAGCAGCCGTCCACGAAGACCGCGACCTTCGACGGCCGGAAGACCAGGTCGGCGGTCCGCCGGAGCCCCGGAAGCGGCTTCGCCGAGACCCGGTACCGCAGCCCCCGCGCGTGCACGAGCCGGCGGATCAGCCACTCCGGCTGGGTGTCCCGGCTGCGGATGGCCTGCATATTCCGCCGCCGTGCGGCGGACGAAGCCCAGGACCCCGCTGGCCGTTCCCAGGTTTCCGGATCATTCATCGCCGGAGATTCCCGCGTCACGGAGCATCTGCGCCCTCCGGTCCGCCGGCAGCGACTTCTTACTCCTGATGATATTCCGGGCGATGGAGGGCAGCTTGCCGAGATCGACCTCAAGGGAACGCAGTTCGTATCCGCCCTGTTCGTTCCCGCTGCCGGTGGGGTGTACATCAAGACCCAGCTCGCGCAGTTCCCGGATCCTGCGCTCGGTATGCACATTGTCCGCCGTGACGATCCGGATAATGGCGGCTGGCACCGGTCTTGCCAGCTGTTCGTGAAGCAGGGCGAAGATCCGCTCATGCACGGAACTGCCGTACGGCACCCGCAGTATGGACTCCGGAATCGCGTGACCGTAGCGCGCGGTCAGCTCCCGGAGAATGACCCCGCGCACGTGGTGGAAAGCCGCGTCGGAATCGGGGAGATACATCTCCATCCTGGCCTGGACAGCCCTCGCCGTGACTTCCTTGGTGTAGGCGTAGCTCTCGAAGAGCTCCATGGGGCTGGCGTGGGAGTCCACCTTCTCCAGCAGGCTCCGCAGCGCGTGCTCGGCGTCCGGCTTCAGCTTCCGCCACTCTCCGCCGGGCGGCTGCTCTTCTGTCACGGGTGCGGTCCTCTCCTGACGTACACATTGCGATGGGGCGGGTCAGCCTACGGTTCTGCCCGCGGGGCGCGGTCCAGCTGCTGTGCGGCAAGCCGCTGCACGGCCCGGCGCTGCTCCAGTGGCAGCAGCCCCAGGGAGCGGACGAACCACGGAGCGATCCGCGTGGAGCTCCGGTAGGGCCACTCGCCCAGCCGCAGTGCGTCCCCGGGTATCCAGCCCGGCTCTGCGTCGGCCGACCACGCGGCGGCCGCGATGGAGACCAGCGGCTCGTCTTCCTGGGGCTCGCGCCGCCCGAGCTGAACCGTGACTCCGATCAGCCACCAGACAAAGAGGTGATCCAGCAGAGCGGCGGCATAGCCGTCGAGACCTGCCGCCTTGCTGGCGGCCTCCGCCAGTTCCGGGGGGTGCGGTGTGAGAGGGGCTTCCTCCTCCGTGATCTCGATCCGCGCCGGAGGTATGGCCGCGCGGTCGATCTCGTCATAGGTGGCCGCGGCGATCTCCGCGTGCAGGAAGCCGTCCACACCCCGGTAGAAGTGCCCGGGTGTCTCGATGCGCAGCTCCGCTCCCGTGCGGTTCCTCAGTTCGCTCATCAGCGACGGCCAGGGCCGTGCGGCCCGCCCGTGCTCAGCGGGCTGGTACCAGTCGTCCTTCATATCCGCGGAGACGAACAGCAGCCGTTTCCGGCCGTCCGGCATGGTCAGACGGTCGATGACCTCTTCCCACAGCAGATAGTCGCCCGCAGCCGACAGCGGTGTGCCCTTTCCGGCGTCTTTGAAGCCCGGCGGTATCTGGTTGGGAAAGCGGTAGGAGACAGCCTCTGTCACGCGCTGGTGGACAACTGGCGGACTGGGAGGGTCCGCGATGTTCTCACCGAACAGCGCGGCCACTCGCGGCAGTACGGGGTCCTCGGTATCGACAGACCCGGGTGCCAGGTCATGGTCCTGCTTCAGCGCCTTGACCTGGTCGATAAGGGCCGTCTTCCACTCTCCTAGCAGTGTGTCGACAGCCTGGCTGGAGATCTCCGAGGCGAGCTGTTCGCTGGCCTCGGCGTCCCGCGCGTATTTGACGAGCAGGCCCTGGACCAGTTCCCTCGCCGCGAGAATGGCCTTGTTGGCCTCGCCGAGCCGCCTGTTGACATTGCCCGGGGCGTCATTGAGTGCCTTCCGCCGCTCCGCGATGACACGGTGACGGCCCTGGACGAACTCCAGCCCCACCTGATGGGGCAGCCAGAGCCGGTCCCGTACGCTGCTCAGCGCGTCCAGCACCTGCTCGCGTGCCGCTGGTGTGTACTCGTAGAGACTCAGCAGCACATTGGTGTCGAGGACGATCAGCGCGTCGGTGAAGAACGCGGACCGGTCAGGCCCGCTCCCCGCGGTGTCCGCACGAAGCCAGTCCTGGTACTGCCTGATCAGGGGGAGTTCGTTCTCCGGCCCTTGCATGAGGGGATTCCTTCGCCCGGGTGGATGTGGTCACAGTGCTGACGGCTGTGCCGCGCTACTCGTCTTCGGCAGCAGCGGGCCCGGCTCGTGCGGATCTTCCGGCCCGGCGAGTACCCAGGCCGCACCGTCCAGATCCACCCGTGGCCGGCTGGCGTGCCGGGCGTTCGCCGTGACGACCCGCGCGCTCACGAACTCGCCTTCCCGGGGGACCGGGACACCGAGTTCCGACGCGATGCGCTGGTGGCTCGCGTAATCGCCCATGATCAGGATGCCCTCCGCGCGCAGGGCCGACCGGGACCCGCCGTTGCCCCGCACCCGCTTCATATAGTCCTTCTGCTGAGCCACGGTGCGCACGACGTTCCGTCCTATCCGGCGGCCGCGGGCCCGGCGGAACAGCTCGTTCAGCCGGGCCTGGCCCGACGCCGGGGCGAAGACGGCCGCGCGGTCGGCCGGGTCCATATGGAGCAGGACGTTCTCGGGGAGATCCAGGTGGTGCGCCGCGGTGCCCGGCTGTCCCGGGCCGCGCTGCCACAGCCAGTGGATCTTGTCACGGTGCTTGGCGCTGAGAGTCAGCTTGAGGTCGCGGTTATTGCCGCCGTTCAGCCACTCACGCCGTACGCGCAGCAGGCCGGCGCTCCAGAGCGACCGGCTGTCATCCGCCCACACCAGCAGACAGATATGGCCCAGGGCCTCCGGAGGGATCATCCACCCGCCGAACTGCTGTGAGAACTTGCAGTCCACATCGACACCGGCGATCCGGTAGTCCATGCTCACGCCGTCCCCGAACCGGAACCGGCGCTGGAGATTGATCTCGACGAGAGTGCCGGCGTGGGTCTTCTCCGTCTTGAGGAGGGTCTTCCAGTCGTACCGGCCGGTGGTTTCCCCGTCGAGCAGCTGATCGATGGTCTCGCGCAGTACGGCGCTGAATCTGTCCCCCGTGGGGTCCAGCTGGAGGATGTCCTCCCGTACCGCGGAGATCTCCAGGTCAGGCGCGCTGTCATCCGGTATGGCCGGAACTCCGGGGACAGCGGGGTCTTCGGGCAGGGGCATCACGGTCAGTGCCTTCACTCTCCAGATATCAGGATGTACGCCGGGGCCGGGGGGAGGGCCGTCACCCCGCCCCGTGGCACTCCCCGTACCCCCGGCCCGAGCCGCACCAGCACGGGGCGGTGGGGGGCGGGGGCCAGGGTTCGGCTCGGCCTCGGGCCGCGAGGGTGGTGGTGTACTGGGGGAGGAGCGAGGTGTCCGTGGGGGAGGCGGCCTCGGAGGCGGCGAACGCCTCGTACGAGGGGACCGTGGCGGTGACGATGCCGAGGTTCGGGGTGCCGGACGCGGCGAGTTCCCGCAGGGAGGACTCTATGGTCGCCAGGTGCTCCTCGTGGGAGGGGTACTCCTCGGCCAGCGACGGGTACGCCTCGACCAGCTCGGCGAGTTCGCCGGCCGGCCAGTGCAGGACGGCCACCGGGAACGGCCGGGACAGGGCCGCCCGGTAGGCGCCGAGTTCGGCCCGCAGCCGGGAGATCTCGGCCTTCAGCTCCGCCGGGTTGTCCGACCCCAGCGACCACACCCGCTTCGGGTCGTGCAGCTCGTCCAGCGACACCGCCCCGGTGTGCAGACCGTCCGCCAGGGTGTCCCACGCGTCATGCGGCTCGCCCAGCATGCGCCGCACCCGGTGCCGCCCGTACAGCACGGGACGCACCTCGGCCGGTGGCCGCTCGGCCCCCGGTTCCACCAGCAGCGCCGCCGCCTCGGTGAACGTGTCGTGCGCGGCCTGGAGTTCGTCGTGGGACTCCAGGGCCTCCGCGACGATCACCCAGGGCGCGGGGTGCGGCGGCGCCGCCGCCCGGACGCCGTCGATGATCGCGCGGGCCTCGGCCTCGTGCCCGTACTCCCACAGGTTCGCGGCCTTCAGGGCCCGCACCAGGGCCGGGTTCTCCAGCGGGGCCGCCAGGTCCGGTGACAGCAGGCGGTCGTAGAGGGCGCTCGCGCGCTCCCGTTCGCCCGCGAGTTCCAGATGTGCGGCGGCCTGGGACAGCAGTTGCTCGGCGTCCTCGGGGTATCGCCCGGCTGTGCGCTCCAGGCGGTCGGCTTCTGCGACGTGGTCGGCGGAATCGGCGTGTTCGGCAGGCGTGTCGGGGCGCATGGATGACACCGTACTGCGGCCGGTGGGCGGGGGTGGGGGAGCGGGCTCCTTCACCGGGGCGGGAGCGGGCTCCTCCCCAGGGGCGATGACCCGGCGGGCCCGCATCGGGTATAACGGCGGGAAGAGACGGACTTCGGCCGGGAGGCAGTACGTGGACCGCGCGGGCGGGACGAGGAGCACGGCGGCACGGACCGGGCGGTCCGGCCGCTCCGGCGCGCCGTCCGCGCGCCACGCGCTCCTGCTGCTCACCCTCCTCCTCGAACCGCTGCTGCTCCTGCTCGCCGACACCGGCGGTCTCGCCGCCGCCGTCGCCCTCGCGGCGACCACGGCCGCCACCGCCTTCGCGGTCGGCTCGCTCATGGCCGCGCGGCGGGTCCCCGCCGTACCGCGGACCCGGGTGCGCACCGCCATCCGCGACCGGGAACGGCGCACCGCCTTCCTGCCGCAACGCGACCCCGACGCCGCGGGCCGCCCCCGCCCCAGGGCCCCGGGACTCCCCGCCCTGACGGCCGTCTGACCGACACCCGCAGCCTCCCGCCCGGCCCTTGTGCCCGGCGTCCCTGACCGCACCCCCGCCCGCCCTGTCCGGGCCGGCCCCCGTCCTCGTACGGGAGGTCCGCCCCGTACGGGAGCGTGCGTCCGGGCGGTCCGGGGCCCGGCCCCTGGCCGGGAGCACTTCCCACCGTGAGGGCACCGCCCCCGGTACGGAACGGGCTGCCATGGGTGCCGGCGCGCGCCATGCCGTCACGCCGGGGCGAGGACCCATGTCCGCGCCCCCTCGCGTCCGTCTCCCGGCACGACCTCTCCCGGAAGGGCCCCCGCGCCATGTCCGTCTTCGCCGATCTCGTCGCGCGTCTCGCCGACCTGCTCGACCCCCTGTTCGCCGGTTCCGCCACCGCCGCGGCGATCGTGTTGTTCACCGCGTGCGTACGGTTGCTCGTCCATCCCCTGTCCCGGGCCGCCGCCCGCGGGCAGAAGGCGAAGGCCGCGCTGGCCCCGCGCGTCGCACAGCTGCGGGTCAAGCACCGCAAGAACCCCGAGCGGCTCCAGCGGGCCGTGCTCGAACTGCACGCGGCGGAGAAGGTGTCGCCGCTGTCCGGCTGTCTGCCGAGCCTGCTCCAGGTGCCCGCGTTCTTCCTGCTCTACCACCTGTTCTCCAGCACCAGCATCGGCGGCGAGGCGAACGCCCTGCTCGGGCACTCGCTCGGCGCGGCGCCGCTGGGCGGACGCTGGGCCGACACCTGGGCCGACGGCGGGGTGTTCGGGAGCGCGGGGCTCGTGTACCTCGTGCTGTTCGCCGTCGTCGCCGGGGTCGCGACGTTCAGCTACCGTCTGGCGAAGACGCAGATGGCCGCGGCGGAACTGCCCGCCGGGGCGGGCGGGCAGCCGCTGCCGGGGATGGACACGATGGCTCGGGTGATGCCTCTGGTGTCGTTCCTGACGTTGGTCACGGTTGCCGTGGTGCCGTTGGCGGCGGCGCTGTACGTGGTGACGAGTACGGCGTGGAGCGCGGCCGAACGCGCCACCCTGTACCGCGGCGCCGCGCCGTCGCCCCTCCCCGCCTGACCGCCTTCGCCGGCGCTTCGGGGTTCCCCACCTGGACGTACTTGTTCCCGTGTGGTGCGTTCGTGGGTGCGCAGTTCCCCGCGCCCCTGGATGCTGCCCCCTTGCGGTCGCTTCTCGGGTGCGGGTCCGCCCTCGTCTTTTGCGCAGTTCCCCGCGCCCCTGGGGTTCCCCGCCTGGGCGTACTTGTTCCTGTGCGGGTCGTCCGGGGGTGCGCAGTTCCCCGCGCCCCTGGATGCTGCCCCTTCGGGTTGTTCGCCGGGTGCGGGTCGGCCCTCGTTTTCGCGCAGTTCCCCGCGCCCCTGAAGGGGCACCCCCCTCCTCGCGCAGTCGCGCTGCTGCGGGAGGGGGTGGGCGGGAATCTCTGCTCGCAGACTCCGATGCTCTTCAGTCGGGTCGCTGCACGTCGTACCGAGCGTGTCGGATCGAGGACGGAGAATCCCGACCGGCACCGACCCGAAGAACCGACCGGACGCGCCCCAAAGGGGCGCGGGGAACTGCGCGAAAACGACGAGCGACGGCACAGGAACAAGTGCGCAAGGCCGGACAGACCTGGGAAGCGCAAGCGAAGGCGACCCGCGGGGAACTGCGCAAAACCACCGAACGACGGCACAGCAACGAAGTGCGCCCCGCACAAGAAACCCGACGAGCGACGGCGCAGGAAACAAGTACGCCCAGCCGGACAGGCCTCCGCGTCACACGGGAATCCGTACCGCCGCCCCCTCCTCCGCGGACCGCCGAGCCGCGGCCAGCACCTCCAGCGTCCCCGCGGCCTCCCGCGCCCGCACGGGATTCGCCCCCACCCCCCGCACCGCGTCCGCCACGGCCGCGTAGAACGCCGGATAGTCACCCGCCAGGGTCGGCTCCGGCCGCCCCCCACCCGTCAGCGGGGACTCGCCCGAGCCCACCCGGCCCCACAGCGACTCGGGCTCGACACCCCACCCGCCGTCCCCGCCCGCCCCGGGCCTCGCGCCTTCGCGCAACGCCGACTCCTGCGGATCGAGGCCGTACTTGACGTAACCGGCGCTGGAGCCGAGCACCCGGAAGCGGGGCCCGAGCTGCGCGGCCGTCGCGGAGACGTACAGATGCGAACGGACCCCGCTGGTGTGCGTGAGCGCGAGGAACGTGTCGTCGTCGGCCTCGGCGCCGGGACGCCGTACGTCCACCTCCGCGTACACCGTGTCCACCGGGCCGAACAGGACCAGCGCCTGGTCGACGACATGGCTGCCGAGGTCGTACAGCAGGCCGCCGATCTCCTCCGGGTCCCCGGACTCCCGCCAGCCGCCCTTGAGCTGCGGACGCCACCGCTCGAAGCGGGACTCGAACCGCCGTACCTCCCCCAGCTCACCGCCCGCGAGCAGCCGCCGCAGGGTGAGGAAGTCGTTGTCCCAGCGGCGGTTCTGGAAGACGGACAGCAGCAGCCCGCGGGACTCGGCGAGCGCGTCCAGCTCCCGCGCCTCCGCGGCCGTGCCGGCCACCGGCTTGTCCACCACCACCGGCAGTCCGGCCCGCAGCGCGGCGGTGGCCAGCGGTACATGGGTCCGGTTGGGGGACGCGACGACGACGAGCCCGAGCTCGCCCGTACGGGACCACAGCTCATCGGTGCCGTCGGCGATCCGGACCCCCGGGTACGTGGCGCGCACCCGTTCCTGCCGCTCGGGGTTGGCCGTGACGACGGTGTCCAGGACGAGGCCGTCCGCCGCGGCGATCAGCGGGGCGTGGAACACGGAGCCCGCCGTCCCGTACCCGATGAGTGCGACACGGAGGGGAGAGTTTCCGGCTGTGGTCATGGTCTCACTTAAGCAACGCTGTTGCCTAAGTGCAAGCACAAGGGACAATGACCGGGTGGACACGGGCGACGGCACGGACAGCGGCGAGGACGACCGCGACGGCGAGGACAGGGCCGCGGGCCCCCGCCACGCACTCGCGGGCGCCGGCGGTGGCGGCGGCGCCAACCTGCCCGTGCTGCGCGGCCACAACACCGCGCTGCTGCTCGGCCTGCTGAGGACGGCCGGCCCGGACGGCACCGGCCGCCGCGAACTCGCCGCGGCCAGCGGACTCACCCCCCAGGCCATCAGCAAGATCGCCGCCCGGCTGCGCACCGAGGGCCTGGTCGCCGAGACCGCCCGGCGCCCCTCCACCGGCGGCAAACCCTCGACCCCGCTGCGGCTCGTCCCCGGCGCCGCGCACGCCGTCGGCGTCCATATGGAGCGTGACGGGCTGACCGCCGTCCTCGTCGACCTGTACGGCACGGTGGTCGCCGAACGCCGTACCCCGCTGGACCTCGGCGCGGGCACGGAAGCCGTCCTCGACGCGGTGACGGACACCGTCACCACGCTGCGCGCCCGCCTCGCCCCCGCCGCCGCCGCGCCGCTCGGCGCCGGGGTGGCCCTGCCCGGCCCCCTCGACCACCGCACCGGCGTGCCGCGCCGGATCACCGGCTTCCCCGAGTGGGACGGCTTCCCGCTGCGCACGGCACTGCGACGGCGGCTGGGCACACCGGTCGTGGTCGGCAAGGACACCGACGCCGCCGCCCTCGGGCTGGCCCTCGCCGGGGCGGACGGCACGTCGTTCGCGTATCTGCACCTCGGCACCGGACTCGGCGCGGGCCTCGTCCTCGACGGCCGGGTGCTCCGGGGCGCGGGCGAGTTCGGCCACCAGGTGGTCCAGCTCGACGGCCCGCCCTGCGGATGCGGCGACCGGGGCTGTCTGGAGGCGGTGTGCCTGGCCGCGCTGGCACGCGGGGACACGGCCGGGGCCGCGCGCGTGCTCGGCACGGGGGCGGCCAACCTGGCGGGACTGCTCGGCGTACGTGCGGTGGTGCTCGGCGGGCGCGCCGTACGGGACGCCCCCGGGGTGTACGTCAGGGGCGTGCGCGAAGCGCTCGGCGCACGGGCCGCGCGCACGGGCGACCCCGATGACGTGCCGGTCCGCACGGTGCCCGGCGGGGACCGGCTCGTCGCCGAGGGCGCGGCCCAACTGCTGCTGGCACCGCTCTTCGGCCGCGGCGGATGAGAGAGCCGCCGCACGAGCCCGACGGACGCTACGGGGGCGGACGGCTCCGGGTGCGCCGGACGCCTTGGGCGAGCGCGGCCCCAAGTGCGCCGTCCGCACCGGGCGGCACGGTCGGGTTCCCCGGGGACCGCAAGGGCGCCGCGGCCCCCGGCGGCGCGCCCCCCGTGGCCCCGTGATCCCCGCCGCCCCCTGATCCCCGGGGACCCGGGGACCCGGGAACCCCGGAACCCCGGGACCCGGGGACCCGGGAACCCCGGAACCCCGGAACCCGGGAACCCCGGAACCCCGGGACCCGGGGACCCGGGGACCCGGGGACCCGGGAACCCGGGAACCCGGGAACCCGGGAACCCGGGAACCCCGGGAACCCCGGGAACCCCGGAACCCCGGGGGGACAGCTAACCGCTACCGCTACGGGGCGTCCCGCACCGTACCGGTGAACTCCGGACCGTAACTCGGCTCACCGCCGTCCTCCGGGGTGACGACGAGCTGCGCTCGCAGGTACTCCTCCGGCTCGGTCACCGTGTCCTTGGTGACCGGCACGGAGATGTCGGCGCTGGACCGGCCCGGCTGGATGTCGGCCCACAGATACGGCGCGTACGGAGGGTCGTACAGCCCCGACAGGGGTAGCGCCGGGTCCGGGACCGTCCCGAACTGGGTCTCGACCCACTGCCGGTCGACGTCGTCCGTGTCCAGTTCCCTGCCGGAGGTCACCGGCCGCAGTACGAGCCCCGCGTGGCTGAAGTCCGTGTCCACGGCCTCGGACAGGGTCACCCGCCAGGTCAGGCTCCGCCCCTCGGTGACGTCGTCCGCGACCGTGGTCAGGGTGACCCTCGGCATCGGGTCGTCGTTCCGTACGGTCAGCGTGCCCTCGTACGAGCCGATCACCGCGCCCCGGACGGCCTTGACGTAGGCCCGGTGCTCGATGTCGTGGCTCCAGCGGGTGTTGCCCTCGACCTCGACCGGCAGCTCGATGCGCTGCCCGCTCCCCGGCTTGACGGTCACGGTCCGGGTAACCGGCCGTTCCCCGGTGGAGTCGGGGAGGAACACCCGTACCTCGCCCTCGCCCCGGCCGCGTACCCGGGCCGGGATCGAGAGGGTCCGCACCCCGGAGTCGCCCTCCTTGACGGACGCCTGTCCCAGGTCGACCCGCGGCAGCTCCGCCACCGCGCCCACGGCCGGGGTACCGGGGCGCCAGCCCCACGCGTCGACCAGCCAGAGCTTGCCGGAACCGGTCCGCGGCGTCAGCTCCAGGCTCTTGATCCTCTTCAGGTCCAGCCCGGCGGCGACCGCGGCCTTCACCGGGACACGCAGTTCCCGGCCCCACGCGGACGTCGTCATGTCGGTGCCCGGCAGTCCGTCGACCGTGACCCGGCCCAGCCGGGCCCGCTTGCCCGAGGTGTCGGTGACAGCGACATCCAGCTTGGTACCGGTGGTGTTGGGCGGTACGAACATCCGCAGCGCGAGCGACTGCGAGCCCGCGAGGGAGAAGGACCGGGCGGGCGTCACCCGCACCGGGACACCGGACCGGCTCCACTTCGCCGTGACCGAGTGCCGTCCGGGCTCCGTCCCGAGCATCCAGTGCGCGAAGTGCGGTGACTCCGTCCCGCCCCGGCGCGGCAGACACACCTTCGCCCGGTCGCCGGTGAGGTGCTCGCAGATCCGCCCGCCCGCCACCTTCGTGGCGGCCGAGGGCAGCACCGCGACGGTGCGGTTGCCGCCGACGGCCTGGGCCGGCGCGCGGACGGGACCCGCGGACGGCGCCCTGCGGTGGCTGCCGTCGAGCAGCGGGCGCACCTTGTCGTCACCCGCGACGAACAGCCGCGCGGCGGCGGCGATGTACGTGGAACCCGCCCGCTGCTGCCGCTCCGCGCTCAGCCGGGTCGCCGTCCCCGGCGAGCAGACCGCGTCGTCGGTCCGCCGGAAGTCGTCGGTGGCCGGGGCGACGGCCTGGCCGGGCGTCCACTCGGTGTTGAAGAAGTTGTGGTTGGCGCCGACCATGTACACCGAGCTGTGCAGCGCCCTGCCCCGGCTGATCCCGCGCGTACGGTCCGCGTACATCTGGCCCTGGAGGTCGTACACATCGCCGTCGCAGCCCGGCAGGATCGTCATCGACGGGACATCGGGCGCCGGGTTCTGGCCGAAGGCGGTCGGGCCGATGAGGACCGTGCCGCGGATCTTCCAGCGGACCGGCCCCGGATGGCCTTCCTGGTCGGCGGGCGGCCGGTACAGACTGTCCAGCGCGGCGCGGTTGACGCCCTCGCCGCCCCGGGAGTGCCCGACGAGGAGCACCTTGTCCAGATCGGCCCTGGGCAGCGCGCGGACGGCCGCCGGAGCGCTCGCGGGGTTCGCGGACCAGCCCGCGAGCCGGGCGAGATGCTGCCGCACGAGCGACGAACGCGCTTGCGCCCCGGAGTCGTCCAGCCTGCTGTCCTGCGCGTTGATCCCGTTCGCGGAGACCGACACCGTCACATAGCCCTGCGAGGCGAGCAGCCTCTGGTCGTGCAGATAGCCCCGGTAGCTCGGTATCTGCCGGTAGCCGTCCGCGCAGGGCCAGTCCATCGCGGTGTCGGACGTGGTGTCGTAACAGGTGACGTGCCTGCCGTGCAGGAACAGGGCGACCGGCCGTTTGCCGGGCGCGTTCCGCGGGCCGACGACCACGGCCTTCATCTCGACCTCGCGCGGTATGCCCGGCAGCTTCAGCGACGCCAGGCTGTACTCGCCGCTGACGGTCCCGTACCGGCCCTTCACCCCCGGGTCGACCGGGTTCACGGGCGCGGGCGCCGGATTCACCGCCCGGGGTCTCGCGGACTCCCGGGACGACGGGACACCCACCGGCCTGCCCGCCGCGTCCAGCGACCGTCCGCCCGCCGACACCCGCAGTTCGTCCCCCGGACCGATCCGCGCGGTCCCGACCCGCAGCCGGAACGTCTCCTGCCGCCGGTCGGGCACGGGCACACCCAGCAGCCGCCCGCCCGAGTGGAACTCGACCCGGGCGTCACCGATGGGCAGCGCTTCGGACGGCGTCCATATGAGCTCCCGGCCGGCGCCCGCCCCCGATACGCGCCAGCCCGGCGGCAGCGGGGCGCCGACGCTGTCCCCGGCTGCTCCTGCTGCTCCGGCTGCTCTTGCTGCCCCTGCTGCTCCGGCGGTGCCGGGCGTGGGCGCCGCTCCTGGTGACGCGTACGCCAGCTCCGGGGCCCCGGCCGCCAGCGCGAGCATCGCGACGGCGGCGGCACCCTTGCGCGAGACACGGATCAAGGTGGTCCTCCTTGCGTTCGGTCCTGCTCCCGGCCCCGGAAGAACAGGGGCCTCCTCCTCCGCAGGACCGAAGCGGGCGGACCGGAGTTGACTCCGGTCCGGCGGGTGGCGGGAAACAGCCAACGGGGCCCGGACGAGAGGCTGATGGGGCTCGGGTGCGGGACGCCCACGGGGTCCCGGTATGAGACATACGGGGTTCGGGTGCGGGTCGTGACGGGGTTCGGGCCGGGACGGGGGCGGGGTCCTGATGGGGTGCTCGTCCCGACCGGACCGGGTGCGGGACCTGACGGGGCTGGGGCGCGGTCCGGACGGGGATCGGGCGGTGACACAGGTACGGCACGGACGGGTGACGGTTCCGGTGTTCGCGCGAGAACTCCCGCCGTGCGGGGAAGGGGCTGGTGTTCAGGCGACATCCGGGCGCTGATCGGGTGGGGTTCGCCGCCGTACCGTTCGCCGGGCGCGGGCGCCCGGAAGACCTCGTGCGTCCACGACCCGAAGGCGCGCCCATGCCCCAGCCCCGCCGTGTCCGCCGACCGCCCGCCGCCCGCCGTGTCCGCCAGTTGTTCACCGGACGGTCTGTTCGCGAGCTGCCCGCCGGACGACGTGTCCCCGCGCTGCCCGCCGGATGCCGCCCTTTCCGCGGATCGCCCGCCGGACGCGGCATCCGTCGACTGCTCGCCGGAGCAGCCGCCGCCCTGGCCCTCGCCCTGGCACTGGCACCGGCCCCGGCGTCGGCCCTGGCGTCGGAATTGGTCCTCGCCCCCGGTGCCGCCCCCGCCGCTTCCGCCGGCCCTGCGGTGTCGTCCGGTCCGCACGCGGCTCCCGCCCGGCCCTGGGGCCCCGCGCACCCCCCGGCGCCCCCGTACTCCGCCGCGGATTCCCCGTACTCCGCCGCGGTCCCCGTCCCCCCGTACCCGCCCGCGCCCGTGCCCGGCACCCCGCGCGCCGGTACGTTCCCCCTGACCACCCGGATCGAGGGCGCCCCCGATGTCTACCGGCCCGGCGCGCCCCCCGAGTCCTGGACCCTCGGCCTGGTCAACACCACGGGGACCGGGTACCGGGGTGTCCACCCGGTCGTCGTCCTCGTGGACGAGGACCGGACGCTGCGGCCCGAACAGGTACGGCTGGAGTTCCACGACGGCTCCGGATGGCGGGCCGCGCGCACGACCCGCACGGGCCGGGACGAGACCGTGGGCGTCTTCGACGGCGACGGGTTCACGGTCCCCGCCCACCGGACCGTGCCCGTCCGGGTCAGGCTCGCGGTCACGCGGGACGCGGCCCCGGGCGAGGTCACGGCCACCGCCGCGCTGGTCCAGCGCCGGGGCGACGACGGTGAATGGGTCGGCGAGTCCGGCCCGTACACCTTCGACGTGCGCACCGGGCCCGCCGCCCCGGCCACCACGACGACCGGCCCGCCCCGCGCCTCCGATCCCGGTACCGTCCGGTCCGGCGCCCCGGTCACGCCCGGTCCGCTGCCGCGTGAACTCGCCGTGACGGGCGCCCAGGCCACCGCCTTGGTCGCCGCCGCGCTCACCCTCGTCCTCGGGGGCATCGCCCTCTATCTGGCGGTCCGCCGCTTCACCCCGCCGCGCGACCACCGCTGATCGCGTCCGCGCGTCCACGAGGTCCCCGCTCAGTCACGGTCCGCCAGGGCCGTGTCCGACGTCTCGCCCTTCCCGCCGCCCTTCCCGTCACCCTCCGCGCGCCCCGGCGCGGTCGTGGGCGTGGACGGGACGTGGCGCAGCCGGACGCCCGCCCAGACCGCTGTCGCCAGGGCCACGGCCGCGGCGGTCGCCGAGGTCAGGTTCAGCCCCAGGGTCAGCGCTCCGCGTGCCGCCGTGAGCAGGGCGTCCGCGAGGTCACCGGGCAGGTCCGCGGCGATCCGTCCCGCCCCGCCCAGGGTGTCGCGCACCGATTCCGTCGCCTTCGCGGGCAGTCCCTCGGGCAGCTCGCCGTCGATCCGGGACCGGTACACGGCGGTGCCGAGGCTGCCCAGCACGGCGACCCCCAGCGCGACCCCCAGTTCCCCGCCGGACTCCGACAGCGCGGACGCCGCGCCCGCCCGCCGGGACGGCGCCGTACTGATCACCAGGTCCGTGCACAGGGTGATCATCGGGCTCAGGCCCAGCGCCACCAGCAGATATCCGACGATCAGGGTCGGCAGGTCGTCCACGCCCGTCAGCGCCAGCAGCACGAAACCGGCGGACGCCAGCACCATGCCCCCCGTGATGACCGTCGCGGGCCGCCACCGCCGCGCCAGTACCGGCGCCATCAGCGAACCCGCGACCGTCCCCAGCGACGCGGGGACCATCCACACCCCCGCCAGCAGCGGCGACAGCCCCAGCACCTCCTGGAGGTACAGGGCGATGAACACCTGCGTCCCGCCCATCGCGAACATCCCCAGCAGATAGGTGAGGAGCGAGGTGTTGATGACCCGGTTCCGCAGCAGCGACAGATCCAGCAGCGGGTGGGCCAGGGTGAGCTGACGCCGTACGAACAGCGTGCCGAGCACCAGCCCCAGCGAGCCCACCAGCAGCGCCGTGCCGTTCGGGCCGTGCGCGGCGGCCTCCTTGACCGCGTAGACGACGCCGATCATCGCGGCGACCGACAGTCCCGCGCTCAGCGGATCGACCCGCCCCCCGGCCGGATCGCGGTACTCCGGCAGCAGCAGCGGCCCGAGGACGAGCAGGAGCAGCATCACGGGCACGCCCATCAGGAACACCGAGCCCCACCAGAAGAACTCCAGCAGCAGTCCGCCGAGCAGCGGCCCGATGGTGGTGCCCACCGAGAAACTCGTCATCACCACGGCGACCGCCACCCCGCGCTGCGCCGGGTCGGGGAACATCACCCGCACGAGTGAGAGCGTCGACGGCATCAGGGTGGCGCCCGCGATCCCGAGCAGGGCCCGCGCCGCGATCAGGGTCGTCGCGCTGTCGGCGTACGCGGCGAGCACCGACGCCACACCGAACAGGACGGCCCCCAGCAGCAGGAGCCGCCGCCGGCCGAACAGATCACCGGCCACGCCCATCGGCACCAGCGCGCCCGCGATCAGGAAGCCGTACACATCCATGATCCACAGGAGCTCGGTCGAGGACGGCCCCAGATCGGCGCTCAGCTGCGGCACCGCCAAATACAGGACGGTCACGTCCATCGAGATGAGGAGCGTGGGCAGGGCGAGTACGGCGAGCCCCGCCCATTGCCGCCGTCCGGCGCGGTCGGTCGGTCGACTGGTCATCAAGGCACTGTCTCCAAGGGGGCGGGGCGGGGGCGCGGGGGCGCGCGGGCGCGGGTTCCGGCGGTAGGGGGTCGGCGGTACGGGTGCGGCGGTACGGGTGCGGCGGTACGGGTTCGGCCACGGGGTCCGGTCGCGGGTGCGGCTAGGCACTTGTACCGGTGTGGGAGTGGCCCGGGTACTCGTCGTACGGTGGGGCGCCGTGTCTTGACCGGCCACTTCCCTGGTTCTTCACGGGTCCGCCACGGTCCGGTGCCGGTTTCCGTACAGATGTGCGGTCGGCCCGTACCTGGGTAGGGGAGCGGCGACCGGATCGGGCGACGGAATCGACCGGGCTTCACCGGTGTTGAGCGGGTACAGCGTCATGAGGAGCAGAAAATGGCTGGACTGGTGAACAGGATCAAGCAGTTCGTGCGGAGCCCGCAGGGGCAGCGCGCGGTGTCCGAGGTGCGTCGGGCCGCGTCCGACCCGCGCCGCCGGGCCCAGGCGCAGCGGCTGCTGGGCAAGCTGCGGGGGCGCCGCTGAACACCGGTGCGGTGGCGGTCGGGTGCCCGCCGGGGCGGGCGGGCGTGGGGGACGGCCTGCGGGGTCGGTATCCGGCCACGCTGACTACCCTGGGTGGCGTCGGTACGGAGTCGTTCCGGCGCCACATCAGCACCGCACCATGGATCTTCAGGAGACCGGCACATGGCAGAGCGCAAGCCCATCGAATCCTGGCTCACCGACATGGACGGGGTCCTCATCCACGAAGGTGTGCCGATTCCCGGCGCCGACGCGTTCATCAAGAAGCTGAGGGAGTCCGAGCGGCCCTTCCTCGTGCTGACGAACAACTCCATCTACACCGCGCGGGACCTGCACGCACGGCTCGCGCGGATGGGGCTCGACGTGCCCGTCGAGAACATCTGGACCTCGGCGCTCGCCACCGCGCAGTTCCTGGAGGACCAGCGGCCGGGGGGCACCGCGTACGTCATCGGTGAGGCGGGGCTGACCACCGCGCTGCACGACATCGGGTACGTCCTCACGGACCACGACCCCGACTACGTCGTGCTCGGCGAGACCCGTACGTACTCCTTCGAGGCGATGACCAAGGCCGTCCGGCTCATCAACGACGGCGCCCGGTTCATCTGCACCAACCCCGACGAGACCGGCCCCTCCGCGGAGGGCCCGCTGCCCGCCACCGGTTCCGTCGCCGCGCTGATCACCAAGGCCACCGGGAAGGACCCGTACTTCGCGGGCAAGCCGAATCCGCTGATGATGCGGACGGGGCTCAACGCGATCGGGGCGCACTCGGAGACGAGCGCGATGATCGGGGACCGGATGGACACGGATGTCCTTGCCGGACTGGAGGCGGGGATGGAGACGTTCCTGGTGCTGACGGGGCTCACCACGCGTCAGCAGATCGAGAAGTTCCCGTTCCGGCCGTCCTGGGTGGTCGACTCGATCGCGGACCTGGTCGACCGGATCTGATCCCCGGGTTGGGTCCTCCCGGGTAGACGTACTTGTTCCTGTGCCGTCGCTCGGTGGTTTTGCGCAGTTCCCCGCGCCCCTTCGGGACGCAACCGGTGTCCGCACGACCCGCACAGGGACAGGTACGGCCAGGTGTGGAACCCCGAAGGCGCGAGCGAAGGCGGCTGGCGCCTTCGGGGGGTGTGACGGGACCATGGGGGCCGGGGACGGGTCGAACCGAGGTGGGGTCATGCGTAGTTACACCCGTGTGTTCGTCGGCAACTGCCTCTTCACCACGGTCTGTCTGCTGCCCGTCCCCTTGGCCTTGCTCGTGGGATGCATCGCCTGGTCCGAGGGCGACGACTGGGCCTGGATCGCCTTCACCCTCGGATTCGTGGGCGTGCTCGGTATCGTCCTCATGGCGAGGCGGACCACGTACAAAGAGCTCCCCCTGGTCACCCGCAAGAACCGTCTGAAGGTCACGAAGGTCTCCTACGGGGACAACACCTTCGTGATGTGGGCCCCTCACTCCGCGAACGGCACACCGGCCGCGGAGTTGGTACGTGCGGACGTCCTGGAGGCGTCCCTGGTCCGGTACAGCCCCGAGGGCGAGGCGACCTTCACGTCCTACTGGCGGGAGTACACGCCCGACGAGTTCACGCCGTTGATCAGACTGAGGCTGCGGGTGCACGGCGCGGAGGACACCGACGGCGCCGACGGTTTCGAGATCACGGACGAGTGGCGGATACCGTCCCTCTGCCTCTCGGCGGTCACCGTCGGACGTCTGGTCGTCCTCGTCGAGCCCGCCGCGGCGCCGGGGCAGAGCCGGGTCGTCCCGCAATGGCCGCGCAGCACGCTGCTCGCGGGCACGAGGACCTGCCGCGTCATCGGCCTCGACGGCCGTACGACGGAGGTGACCCGGCGCGTCGGCCGCCAGCTGCGGCAGATGCGGATCTCGCGTGCCGCGGGTGGCGTCGCGATGAACGGGGACACGATCGACGTCCGGCGCCTGGAATCGCGGCTCGCGGCGCGGTACACGGAACTGGCCGAATGGGCGGAGGCCCACCCCGAGGACCGCGCGCCGTCGACCGAACCGGGCGAGGAGGCCCGGTGGATCGTGGACGACCTGCCGGGAGAGCGGGCCGGGTTCGGCTCCGTCGGCCGCCGGTGGTCGCGCCGCGGGGGAGTCCTGGCACTCGGACGGTTCCTGCACATGGGCGGCACGGACGTTTTCCAGGACCACGGTCCGGTCCTGGACATCGTGCTGCGTGTGTACCCCGTGGACGGCACGCCCCCGTTCGACGCCGCCCGCCGGCTGACGGTGCCGATGGACTACCTGGCCGTCCTGCACCGCACCACGGATGTCGTCCTCAGCGTCAACCCGGGCGGCACGACGTACATGATCGACTGGAGCCGTACCAGCCTGCTGGCGGGCCTCGCCGCGGCCACGGTCATCGCCCCCGACGGCGAGGAGATCCCGGTGACGGGCCGCTCCGAGACCATCTGGTCCCTGATGAACCTGCTGGCGTCCCAGGGCCTCTCGAACCCGTCCCCCGTCCTGGACCTCCGAAAGCGCCGTATGAGCCCAGCGGCCCCCACCCTCCTGCAAGCAGCCCGCAGCACACCGCACAGAACCAAGTACGCCCAGAGGGGATGACCCCAGGGACGCGAGGAACCGCGCACCCCGGACCACCCGCACAGGAACAAGTACGTCCAGAGGTGGAACCCCAGGGGCGCGGGGAACTGCGCACCCCCGGAGCGACGGCACGGGAACAGGTACGTCCAGGTGGGGAACCCCAGGGGCGCGAGGAACTGCGCACCCCCGGACTACCCGCACGGGAACAGGTACGCCCAGGTGGGGAACCCCAGGGGCGCGGGGAACCGCGCACCCCCGGACCACCCGCACGGGAACAGGTACGCCCAGGTGGGGAACCCCAGGGGCGCGGGGAACCGCGCACCCCCGGACCACCCGCACGGGAACAGGTACGCCCAGGTGGGGAACCCCAGGGGCGCGAGGAACTGCGCACCCACCGAGCGACGGCACAGGGACGAAGTGCGCCCAGCCGGACAGACCTAGGAAGCGCAAGCGAAGGCGACCCGCGGGGAACTGCGCAAAACCACCGGGCGACGGCACGGGAAACAAGTACGCCCAGCCGGACAAACCTAGGAAGCGCAAGCGAAGGCGACCCGCGGGGGAACCGCGCACCCACCGAGCGACGACACAGCAACGAAGTACGCCCAGCCGGACAGACCTCACAAGCGCAAGCGAAGGCGACCCGTACACCGAAAGGCCCCCGAACGGAGTACCGCACCGGGTCCGGAGGCGCGCCCGGGCCCCCCGCGCGTGACCCTGGTGTCTACCAGGAGGTTCACGATGCGCACCCGCCCGATCACCAACTCTGTCGGTCCCAGTCCGCCACCGTTCATGCCCGTTCAAAGCCCTGACGCTGGTCCCGGACGCTGGGTGGTTGAACCAGCCTGAACGAGGGCGGACGAGACTACGGATGAGACTGCGTTCAGCGGCGAGTGGCCGTCGGCATGAGGCGACTCGTGAAGCCGTCTCGGCACAGTCGCTCGTACGCCGCCATTACGTTCTCGGGCACGTCCTGCTTGATCATGAATCCCTGCTCGGGGTAGATCAAGAGCCGCTGGAGTGCGCCGACGAGCATGTCGATCACGAGTCGGCCGTCACCGATGCTGTCGACGTACTCGGGGAGCTCCATGGGAGCCGAAGCGCATACGAACTCGACGCCGGGCCAGAGCTTACGAGCGGTCGCATGCGCCCGACGCTGCTCGTAGGGCTTGGAGACGAGCAGGACCGACGAGACATCGATGCCTGCGGTCTCCAGGAGCTTCCGTGAGCGCGTGATGTTCTGACCGGTGTTCGTGGCGGTCGGCTCTACGAGTATCGCGGCGGCCGGCGCCCCGAGGCTGAGCGCGTGTTCCCGGTAGGCGACTGCCTCGCCATCGGGGAAGCGCGCCCGCGTAGTCGGGCTGTTGGCTCCGGTGAACACGATCAGGGGGACCAAGCCAGCCTCGAGCGCTTCGACTACTGTGGTGGCGACGCTCAAGTCATGGCTGCCGAGGCCGATCGCGACGGAGCAGGGTTTCGGGGCGTGGTGCATCTGGTGGTAGTCCCAGATGAGACGCGCGTCCTCCCACACCTGTACTGAGATCACTGATTCCGCCCATCTGCCGCTAGGCGTACCGCTTCGGCTGCCTCGACGTCGGGGAGCTGCTGGGACCACGTCAGGAACGCTGCCCGAGACTGTTCCGGATCTGCTAGGCCGCGCGCCGCGGCGAGCTGCCCCCACGTCGTTCCGTGCCTCAGGCCCTCGCGGACCAAGTGCTGCTCCTGGTCATCAAGGACGCGGCGGATCGCAGCGCCGAGGGCGAGTGCGGCGAGCGCATTCGACGCGGGGTCGCGTCTGTCCCTGCTCGTGCCACCTGCGGTGTGGCGCTCCCGGCGGGCCGCCAACAGCCACAGATCGGTGGTGGGAATGTCGCCGGGAGCCGTGATGACCGCCGTGTCGATCGGCTGAGGCTTTCCTTCACTCGGCACTGGGCCCTCTTTTCTCGGTCTTCGGGTCGCGAGTGGAGTCGGGGACCTTGAAGTCGTACTCCCACGCGAAGCGCGTGGCGGCGTGGACACCGATGGCGAATTCCACCACTGTGCCATCTGCTGTGTACGCGGTCCGATGTAGCTCGACCACGGGTTCGCCCGGCGGGAGCTGGAGCAGCTTCACTTCCTCGGACGTGGGGACGCGCGCGGACAGCTCCTCCTTCATGTGGTCGATCTCGTACCCCGCGTCGTACAGCACGCGAAAGCCGCCGCCTCGGCCTGCGGGACCGGGTGCCGGGTTGACGATCCTGGTCCCCTCGACGTGCTCGGGCCGGTAGTAGCTGGTCAGGGTGTGCGTCGGCTGCTCGCCTTCCTTCACCAGGCGCGCTCGGGCGTAGACCTCAGAACCCGCCGGCAGGCCATGAGCCGCAGCGACAGCCGGGGGCGCGGCGACCCGGCTCACGGTCTGAGTCTGCTCGCCGCGGCGGTACGCGCGGCCAGAGGCGACGCGATCGGCAATGAACGCCACCTCGTCACCGTCGCGCCACTTGGCCTTGTCGTACCGCGCGATGCCGAGCCGCTTGAGCGGGGTCTGCTGCCGCACCACGGTGCCGTGCCCCCGCGATGAGGTCACTAGGCCCTCAGCCTCAAGAGCCTTGTAGGCCGCGTGGACCGTGGACTTGGAGCCCTCGCCCGCCTCCACAAGGTCCCTAATGTGCGGGAGCCGCGTGCCCGGCTCGTACTCGCCGCTCTTGATGCTCTGGGCCAGCTTGTCCGCCAGCTCTCGCCACTTCGGCGCCATGGGGAACTCCTCTCGACGGCTCCAGTCAAACACAGTCCCAGGACTGTTGACAGTCCTGGGACTGTGCGTCATTGTTCTCTCACGGGCCGCAGTCCTAGGACAGCGGAACGGGAGTGGCTCTCTTTGGGCTGCTTCGAAAGCGCCCGGAAGCCCTTCGCAAGGGGGTCTAAGGAAGCGTCTGTTCGTTGAGAATTGAACAGTGTGCGGGTTTCTGAGCCGTCTCCCCTGTAAGTGACGGCCGCGCGGGTGAAAGACCGCGCATACCTGTCCGCTCCGTCTGCGAGCGGCCGACTGCCTCTTCTGCCCGTCCGGCGCCGCACCTCGTGCGGTGGCCGTACGGGCAGGGGTGCGGGGAGTCGGGAGTGATCCGACCCACAAGGTGCGGCACCCGGGTTGCCCCCCGGGTGCCGCGCACGGGCACCTGTGATGGAGGCACCTGTGGGAACGAGTCTGACAGAAGAAGAAAGGGCCACACTGGCCCGCAAGAACGCCGAGGCGAACAAGCGCAGCCAGGACGCCGCGCGTGTTCGCGGCGGGCGGTGAACACGATGGGCTGGGGACGCAAGGACCAGGGTCCGTCCGAGGCGTTCGCCGCGGAAGAGCAGGCGCGGGCCGACGGCCTTGCCCGCCGGTGCGACGAGATCGCTGCGGCGTTGTCGCACCCGATGAGGAACAGCCTGGAGCACTACCAGGCCGCGTACCGCAATGCGGCCGGGAATGCTGCTGCGCACACGGCGCAGCCGGAGGCGCGCTGATGGCCGACGACGAGCGCACCGCGCGTCTGCTGGAGCAGCGCGCCGACGGGTGGGCGGCCCCGCCGCGTTCGATGGACCCGCCGCCCGCCCCGGCCGAACGCGCCTGGCAGCAGGACATGATCCGCGACGCCTACGAGGACGCGGCCCGCCTCACCGGCCGCCCTCTGCGGCCCTTCTGCCGCCCGCATTCGCGTGGCGGACCCCCTCCTGAACGGCGCGGCCCCGGTGGGCAAACACCGGGGCCGCCACGAGCCGTTCCCTCTGAGAGGAACAACCCGTGAAGCACATTGTGGCCGGTCACGTGGCCGCCAGCACGACCGAGTTCATCGAACTCGCCCTCGGTACCCCGCTGGACTTGTGGCTGGGTGTCGAGGGCGAGTCGCCGGAGGAGCGGGAGGCGCGACTGGACGCCGCCCGTGACATCCTCGCCGACGCACCGCACCTCGCTGACGACACCCTCCGCCTGGCCGCCCGGGTCATCGACGACCACGCCCCCGACCTGTTCAACATCACCCCCCTGCCCCAGCGCCCCATCCGCCGTGTCCGCCGGTTCCGGAAGGAGGAAGCGGCATGAGTGCGCTGGATGAGACCCTGGCCTCCGCTCATGCCGAGGTCAGGGCGGAGATCGCCCGCACTGACACCAAGACCGCGTTGCTGCTGGCGTTCGTCGGGGCGGCCCTGGTCGCCGCCTGGACCGCCGGCCGTGACCTCCCCATGAATCCCGCCGCATACGTGGTGGGCGGTGCGGGGATGGCGCTACTGGTCGGGGCGGCCGGTCTGCTGCTGTCGGCGGTCCGCCCGAACCTGCGCGGTGGGCACGGGTTCCCGCTGTGGGCGACCCTGTCCCCGCAGCAGCTGTACGAGGCCCTGCCGGTCGACCTGAGCGCCGACGTCGTGGGCCTGTCCCGCCTCGCCGTCGCCAAGTTCACCCGGCTCCGCACCGCGGTCGATCTGACCTGTGCGGCGGGTGTGCTGCTGGCCGTGGCCGTCGTGATCGTGGTCGGGGGTGCGCTGTGAGCACCCTCGCCGATCTGTCGGCCCCCCTGCGGGCACTGCGTCTGATCTGTGCCGACCACCCGGACCTGCCCGCTCCGAACCTGGACGTGTGCCCGATCTACCCGGAGCGGCTGCACCTGAGCTTCCACAGCATGTCCGACACGGTCCCGTCGCTGGCCGCGTTCGAGGTATGGCGGGCCGCACTCGGGGTTCCCGACAGCACGGTGGACGGTCACTTCCAGAGCGACGGTCGGACGTGGGTGCTGAAGGCACGGGGCGAGTACGCGGGCGCCACCGTGGAGCTGACCGCCTACGCCGACGTTCCGCCCGTCCCGGCACCGGTGATGAGGGGTGCGGTATGACGCTGGACCGTAAGGGAAAGGCCCTCCTGGTCCTGGCCCTGGTCACGGTCGTCGCGATGGCGTTCCGCGTCTCGTGGAACGCGCTGCGCGACGTGGCCCGCGCGATCGGCGCCGACGACACCGCGGCGACGCTCTACCCGGTCGTGGTCGACGGCCTCATGGCACTCGCCCTCGTCGCCACCCTCGTCCTCGTCGGCCCGGACCGCACCTTCGCGCTGCGGGTGCTCGGCACCTACACCCTCGCCTCCCTGGTCCTGAACTACGTCCACGGGCTTGTCCCCGGACTCCACGGCGACTCGGTCGACTGGGGCAGGCTGGCCGACTGGGACCCCGCCAACTATGCCCTCGTCCTGCTGGCCACCTCCCTGCCGGTCGGAGCGATCTACTTCGGCTCCGACCTCGTCGCCAAGATCCTCGACCACCGGCCCGCACCCGCACCGGAACCGATGCCGGAACCGGCGGAACCGGCATCGGTTCCGGTGGCCGGGCGGAGCATGCCCGTGCCGGTGGAACCGGCCACGGATGTGCCTGTGCTGGGGCCGTGGACACCGGTGGCGGAACTCACCGGCGGAACCGGCGGAACCGGCACCGGAACCGGCCCTGACCTGTACATCCCCGCCGAGCAGGACGGGACGGGCCTTGGGGCGGAACCGACGCCGGAACCGCCGGAACCGAGCGTGGTTCCGCCGGTTCCGGACCCCGGTTCCGGTACCACCGGTTCGGGTTCCGAGGTCAGGGACGACACCGTGTTCGGCCGTCAGGTCGGGGAGGTCCGGAACTGGCTCCGGGAAGAACCGGAACTGACCGGAACCGCGATCGGAACCCGGCTCGGAACCAGCGACGCCTACGGCCGCCGTGTCCGCCGCGCAGCACTCCACACCGCAGGAGCGGCGGTATGAGCGGCGTGGCACGGCTGGCGGCGGCCCGTCGGCTCCTCGACGCGCCGCCGCCGGTCCCGGTGCCAGGCCAGGCGCCACTGGACGATGCCGCCCCGCTGCGGATCGGTTCGCTGTGCTCCGGGTACGGCGGGCTGGACATGGCCGTGACGGAGGTGTTCGGGGGGTCGCTGGCGTGGGTGGCGGACCCCGATCCGGGTGCCGCCCGCATCCTCGCCCACCACCATCCGCAGGTCCACAACCTCGGGGACCTCACCACAACCGACTGGTCCGCCGTCGAGCCGGTGGACATCGTCGCCGCCGGCTACCCGTGCCAGCCGTTCTCCACCGCCGGACACAGGAAGGGCACCGCCGATGACCGGCACATCTGGCCCCACATCGCCCGTGCCCTTCGCGTTCTACGACCCCGCTACGCGGTCCTTGAGAACGTCGCAGGGCACCTTTCCCTCGGATTCTCCGACGTCCTGTGCGACCTTGCCGGCCTCGGGTTCGATGCGGAATGGGATGTTGTACGTGCGGACGCGGTCGGTGCACCCCACCAGCGCAAGCGCCTCTTCGCCCTCGCCCGCGCTGCCCACACCCAGGGCGAGGGACGCGAAGGGCATCGGCTACCCCGACGGACTCCCCTCGGACACCCTCCGCGCCCAGGTGGCCCTGCTCCCCACCCCGCGCGCGTCAGCGAACGAGAACCGGCAGACCCGGCGCACCCCGTCCCAGGAAGCCGGGACACACGGCCTGTCCCTGGCAGCGGAGGTCTGCTCACTCCTGCCCACCCCGACCGCGGCGGACGGCGAACGGACCAGCGCGACGTTCGGGCGGGGCAACCCGACACTGCGCGGGGCGCTGCTGCCCACCCCGACCGCGACGGACGCGAAGGCGAGCAGCGGGGCGAACCCGGCCTGGGGACACGGGCAGACACTGACGGACGCGGCCCGCAGCGTTGGGGCCGGTACCACCCGGCGATCGCACGGTGGGAAGCCCTCACCCGCCCCGCCCCCCGGCCAACTGACCCTCTGGGACGCCTGAACCCCCCGTTCGTGGAATGGCTCATGGGCCTCCCCGCCGGACACGTCACCGCCGTCCCCGGCCTGTCCCGCACCGCACAACTCCGCGCACTCGGCAACGGCGTCGTCCCCCAACAGGCCGCCCACGCACTGCGGGCCCTGCTCGCCCGCTCGGCCGGCACCACTGCACGCACGGCCGCCTAGAGGCTGGCGAGCCACTCGGTCACCGCGCGCAGGACACGGAACCGGCACCGGTGCGCCTTGCTGCACCACCGGCGCGGCCCGTCGCTCATGGCCGCACGGGGCCCGCGCACACCTGACCGACCACCGCACAGCCCCCGGGCGCACGCTTTGGACGGCCGCGCCCGGGGACTGCTGACACTCCCGAAGGGAGTACCACCAGCATGACCGACACCGTCATCGAAGTGGTGCCATCCGCGCCACATCCCCCCGCTCCCCCGCCTTCCCCTTCTCCCGCCGCTGCTGTGCCCGCTCCGGCGCCGTTGCCGGGTGTGCCGATCGCGGTCGCCGGGGCGAACGCGCTCGGCGCGGTCGCCGCCGGGTCGATGGCCGTCGCCGGACCGGTCGGCCTGGCAGCGGCCGGTGCCGTGGTCGGGGTGGCCGCCACGGCCGGACTGGCCCGCCGCATCACCCGCAACCGCCCCAAGCCCCCCGGCAAGGGCAAAACCCCGCCCCGCCCCACCAGCAAGACCGGCACGAAACCAGCGCCCGCCAAACCCAAGTCGGCCCCTACGGGCGGTCTGCGGGCCGCTGGCACCGGGGCCCGCGCGCCCCGGCCGTCGGCAAGCGGCCTGCGGTCCGCCGCCCGCACGGACCGCACCCCGGTCTCACCGCCCCCGCCCCGTACCTCCCCGACGCGCGCCCCGCAGACTTCGGCCAGCGGCCCGGGCCCCCGCACCACCACCCCCGGCCGAGGGGTGACCACGTCCGCGCCTTCCGCTGGTCCCGCCGGCCGTTCGGGTGCGGCCGGGGTGCGGTCGGTGTCGCCGTCCGCCGGACTGTCAGCCCCTGCGAAGCCGAAGGCGGGTGCGGGTGCGGGTCGGGTGCAGTCGGCTGGCCGTGCCGCCGCCGGTGCGGCAGGCCGTGCCGGTTCCCGGCTCGCGGCCGGTGCCGCGGCCCGTGCGGAGAAGACGGCCGCGCGGAGTCTGCGGCGGGAGACCAAGGGCGTCGCCAAGGCCCGCCGTCAATCCGGCCTCGACCCCACCGGCACCAGGGCCAAGCCCCTGACCTCGCAGGGCAGTGCGGCGCAGAAGCGTGCGTTGCGGCGGTCGGCGGTGCGGCATGCGGCCCGGATGACCGGGTCGGCCGCCGTGGCCGCCGGAGCAGGGCTGTTGTACGGGCTGTGGAACATCAAGCGCCCCGGCAAGGCGTTCGGACACATGCGGGCCGTATGGCACCGCCTCGCCTCACGGGCCCGCCGCGTCCGGGCCGCACGGGACGCCGCGACCCTCGGCACCACCCCCAAGGGCCGCACCCGGGTGCCGGATTCGACCGTGAACAACCCCCGCCGCACCACGCCCCGCCCGAAGGTCCCCGTGCTCCGCGGGCGAGTCGGGGCGCTCATCTCGCTGGGCAGAACCGATCACTCTGGAGGAACCGTGTCCGACGCCACCGCCCCGGGTTTTACCCGCCTGTCCGAAGCGGCCGAAGTCATGCTCCAGGCCGCGTCCACGTTCGACCCCGAGCACATGACCGAGTTCCAGACCCTCGTGGACGACCTCCCCGACGCCATGGGCACGGTGCAGGAAACGCTGCGGGTGCTGGCCGAACTGTCCGACGAGAAGCTTCCCGTCGACTCGCGGGTGGTGGAGGAGATCGGGGAGGGCTACCGCGCGATGAGCAAGGTCATCGACGCCCTCGAAGACGTCGGCACCGTCTACCGCCGCGTCCACGCCGAGGACATCGAGCGCAACGAGAACCCCCGCAACGGCCTCGACGGTGAACGCCGCTGGAACGTCGGCTGACCCCGCCCGCACCCGGATACCGGGCCGGTCCCCGCACATGGCGGGGACCGGCCCTTCCCTGTTCTCCGAGGAGGCACCACATGAAGAGCAAGAACGACAACGGCGGGAAGGGCGGTCGTGTGCGGGTGGACTGGCGGGCCGGTCACGGTCTGCTGACCGGCACCCTCAACGCCACCACCGGCACCTTCGTCGCCACCGCGCTCGCCCACACCAGCACGATGCCTGCCGGGTGGGCACTCGCCGCGGGAGCGGCCGGGGCCGTGGGCATGACCGCGACCGGACTGCGCCGGAACGTGACCGCGGCCACGATCACCTTCCGGGCCGGATGCTGGGCCGCGGCCGGGACCTGGTCCGCCTGGGCGCTGGGCACCGGCGGCCCCCTGACCCTCGCCGCCGTCGGAGCGCTGACCGTGGGCGGCATCACCGCGGGGACCCTCGCGGCGGGGTTCGCCGCGCACGAGGAGACCGAACAGGCCCGGCGCCGCACCCTGCTGTCCATCGGAATGCGCCGGGCGCTCGCCGCCGAGTGGACCGACCGGATCGCCCGGGTCTGCCGCGTCGAGAACGTCACCATCCCCGCCATCGAGCACTGGCCCTCCGGCATGGGCTACACCGTCGAACTCGAACTCCCCGAGGGCGGCACGACCCGCCGGGCGATCGCGGACCGGGCCGACGCGCTGGCCTCCGACCTCGACCTCCCCGACGGCTGCGGACTCCAGGTCCTCCCCGGCGTCTCCCGCCGCCGCGTCCTGATCGAGGTTGCCACCAAGTCCTACCAGGGCCGCGAGATCCCGTTCCCGCTGGACGAGATCGCGGAGACCACCACGGTCAACAACCCGGCACCGGTCGCGCTGCTGGCGGACGGGGGGCGGTCGGAACTGGACATGCGGCAGGCGTCGACCATCGTCACCGGGGCCACCGGGACGGGCAAGACCAACTGGCTCCACACCCTGATCGCCCGCCTGAACCAGACCAACGACACCCTGATCTGGGCCATCGACCTCAACGGCGGCTCCCTCGGACTGCCCTGGCTCCACGCCTGGCACCAGGCCCAGACCAGCGGGAACGCGGGCGCGGTGCCGGTGCCGGGCGTCGACTGGCTCGCCTCGACCCCGGCTGAGGCGAAGCTGATGCTGGAAGCGGCGGTGCGGATCGCGAAGACCCGCAAGGTCGCCTACCAGCAGCACATGCGCGACGAGAACGACGACAAACTCCCCGTCTCCCCGGGCGTTCCCGAGATCGTGATCGTCGTGGACGAGGGTGCGGAGGTGTCCGCGACGCGTGAGGCGCGGGCGGTGATGGCGGGGATCGCGGAGGTCATCCGGATCGCCCGGGCCATGGCGATCCGGGCCGTCGTCTCCGTCCTCCGCGTCACCCAGGATGTCCTCCCCGACCCGATGGTGCGGAAGATGGCATCCAACCGGGTCTGCACCGGTGCCACCGAGGACGCCGAGTTGGGGCATGTCTTCGGCTGGCGGGCCCTCTCCGCAGAGAACAGTTTCTCCGGCCCTGGCTCGATGCTCGTCGGTACTGAGGGCAAACAGCCCAAGACCGCCCAGCAGTGGCGCATCACCCCCTCAGACATCGAAGCCGTCTGCATCACGACCGCCCACCGCCGCCCCGCCCTCGACCGACCCTCGATCGACGCGGCCGGGGCCGCCTACACCGAACGGTGGACCACCGAGCGGTGCGCACACCTGTGGACCCACGCCCTCACCACCACCGGCCCCACCGGACCGGCTGGCCAGACCGGGCAGGGGCAGGCGGGGGTGTCGGGGCCGCAGTGGCGCGCGACCGCCGGATGGGACCAGCCCCGGCCCGCACCCGACGTGGACACCCCCGGCGCCGACGAACTGGAGGCTCTTTTCCAGCTCCCCGCCGCCACCCGCGACCCCGGCACCGGCCCGGACAGGGGTACCGACGGCGGAACTGACTGGTCCGACCCCGGCACCTGGACCACCGGCCGCGACCTCGACAAGGCCGACCAGCCCGACGCCCGTCAGGCCGCACTCCGGCTCCTCCTCGACGCGGGCCCCGACGGAACCGGCGCATCCGCCATCGCCCGCGCGCTCGCCGAGGAGCACCGCACGACACGGCAGACAGTCGTCGGCTGGCTCAAGACCTGGTCCGAAGACGGCACCGCGGTCCGCGTCGGGACCGGCACCAAAGCCCGCTACGTCCACCGCGATCACACCCCCCGCCACCCCGCCGAGGAGTGACCGCTTGTCGCTTGTCGTCACCAGCCCGGGAAGGGCCCCCGGGTGGCTCTGTAGGGGCCGGAAACGGGCTGTGACCTGCAAGGCGACAAGCGACAAGACAAGACAAGCGACAAGGCCCACGACAAGCCGGACGACAAGCGACACGACAAGTCAGCGCGGGTGACACCCCACCCAACCGGGGCCGTCACCCGCGCTGCTGAAGGAGCCCCGTCGTGCATGAAACCCCGTACGAGATCACCACCCTGAACTCCCACCCGGGCCCCGGAAACGGCCCTCGCCACGACGCCGTGATCCTCCCCGCCGACCTCCCCCCGGGGGTCCAGGTCGTCACCCTGCCCGGCGGCATCCGCACCCTCGCCTACACCCAGCCCACCACCCCGAACGCCCACCCGGCACCGCCCGCCCGGCCGATCCCGACCTGGGCCCGCACCACCGCACTCCTCACCCCGACCATCGGCGGGGGCATCGCCGCCGCCGGAGCCGGACTCTCCTACGCCGCCCCGGGACTCATCGCCATGACCCACGCACTCTGGGCCACCGCCGCCCTCATCGCCGCCGGAACCATCGCCGTCCCCGTCATCCGGGGCACCGCCCGCCGCCGCACAGCGAACCCGGCCCACATCACCCAGAACATCACCGCCACCGGCATGTTCGGCCGCGCCAACGGCACCATCAACCACCACTGAGGAGCCGTCGTGACAACCCCTGTGATCACCGCCGTGGCCACCCGCCAGGGCACCCGCTCGCACAACGCCGATGCCGCCACCGTGCACCGCCTTCCGGGCACGCCGATGGTGGCCGCCGCGATCGTGGACGGCATCGGCAACACGGCCGACGTGGTGACGTTCGCGCGCACCGCCGCCGAGGTCGCCGCACGGGTCGGTGCCCGCCGGGGCCCCCTCCTCGGCATCCTCGCCGCCGCCGAGATGGCCACCGCACCCCCCGGCGTCCAGGTCGAGGACGGGGTGGCCGTCGCCGCTGTCGCCAGCGCCGACTCCTCGACCACCGCCATCGCCTGGACCGGGGATTCACGCATCTACGGCTGGACCGGAAGCCGCCTTGTCCAGCGATCCACCGACCAGACCATGGGCACCTGGCTGAGGGCCTGGGGCGGCACCGCCGTCACCCTTCACCCCTCTCACAGCCCCGACACGACTGTCCCGACAGAGGACGCCGCCCGCGTACTCGACGACCTGGCACGCGCGGCTCTGGCACGGTGCTCCATCGCCACCGTGCCCATCTGCTACATCTCCGACCCCCTGGTCATCCTCACCAGCGACGGAGCCCACGGCCAGATCCCACCCGCAGCCCTGGAGACGCTCGTCCGCGACCACGCGCACGCCCCGCAGGCTCTTGCCGACGCCATCGTCACCGCCGCACAGCCCGACACCGACGGCTACCGCGACGACGCCACCGCCATCGTCATCGCCCTACCGCCCCGCACCTGACCCAGCACACAGCAAGGGCGGCCCCCTCTCCACCACAGATCCGGGGCCGCCCTCATCCACCCAACTGAACAGTGGAGGTCTCAGCATGACACCTGACCCCCGTCCTGCGCTGCTGACCGCAGCACTTGACGCTGCCGCCCTCGGCTGGCCGGTCATCCCGCTGCGGCCCGCCGGGAAGCGCCCCGTCGGCCACCCCGAACGGAACTGCCCCGGTACCGGCCGCTGCACCAGCGGTCATCTCACCCCCGAGCAGCGCGCTACCACCGACCCCGGCCTCATCCGGGCCGCCTGGACACACCGCCCCTACAACATCGGTGTGGCGACGGGCCCGGCCGGACTGCTCGTCGTGGACCTGGACACGCTCAAGCCCGAAGACGGGAAGGACGCCCCTGACGGGGCGGCATCCTTCGCAGCGCTCTGCGAGCGCGCCGGACAGACCGCCCCGGCCACCCGCCGCGTGCGGACACCCTCCGGCGGATACCACCTCTACTTCACCACCCCCGCTGACATCCGGTTCCGGTCCACCGCCGGGCAGCTCGCCCGCCGGATCGACACCCGCGGCTGGGGCGGATACGTCGTCGCCCCGGGCAGCAGCACCGCGACCGGCGCGTATGAGGTCACCGACCCGGTACCGCCCGCACCGCTCCCCGCCTGGCTGCTCGGGCTGCTCAAGGACACCCCCGCCCCCGCTGCACCCCTGCCGGTCGTTGCGCCCGTCCTGGACGGAGCACGGGTCGCCGTGGTCGCGCTCACCCGGGAATGCGCCCAGGTCAGCGCCACCGGAGAGGGCGGACGAAACTCCGCGCTGTACAAGTCCGCATGCAGGGTAGGGCGGTTCGTCGCGTGGGGCGACATCCCCCGGCACGTGGTGGAAGACGCATTCCAGGGGGCGGGGGAGTCAGTGGGACTGCCGTCCGCCGAGTGCCGCACGACCATCCGCAGCGCCCTCGACTGGTCCCAGCGCACAGCCCGGCCCCGGGAGGCGGTGTGAACCACCACCCCTCCCCCCGCCTGGAATGCCCAACCCCCACCAGGAACAACCGGCAGACCGACGCACCCCTGCCCCCGGCCGACCCTGACGGCCCGAAGGCCGTCGCCCGACAGGGCGTCGTATCTGTCCTTCGTCCGGACCCGCACCCGGGCGACGGACGCCACCCCGTCGCCTGGCTCCACATCACCGCGCCCGGCCGCGGCACCGTCCCCACCGCCACCTCCCGGTGCGTGTGCGGACGCGACCGCAGCGCCATCGGCCACACCAAGGTCACCGCGCTGGTCAGCGACCACACCGCCCACCGCGACACCTGCCCCCGCCGCACCACACAGGAAGGGACAGCAGCATGACCCCGCCCAGCCAGAGCACCCCGGAGCAGCCCATCGACGGGGCCGCGCTCCTCGACCAGGTGGAAGCCTTCCACCGGCGCTTCAACGTCTTCCCGAGTGAGGCCGCGTTCACCGCTGTTGTTCTCTGGGACGCCCACACCCACCTCCTCGACTGCTTCGAGTCGACCCCTAGGGTTGCGTTCCTGTCCCCGGAGCCGGGTTCCGGGAAGACGCGGGCGCTGGAGATCATCGAGACCCTGACGCCGCGCCCGATGATCACTACCGACATCAGTCCGGCCGCGCTCTTCCGTTCTGTGTGCGACGCGGAGGACCGGCCGACCGTCCTCTTTGACGAGATCGACACGATCTTCGGTCCCCGCGCCGCCGGGAACGAGGATCTGCGCGGCCTGATCAACGCGGGCCACCGCAGGTCAGGTGTCGTCTACCGGTGTGTCGGGGACGGTGGCGCCCAGACCGTGCAGAGGTTCCCTGTCTACGCCGCCCTGGCCATCGGCGGGCTGGGATATCTGCCCGACACGATCATGACCCGGTCCGTGGTCATCCGGATGCGTCGGCGGGCCCCCAACGAGAAGGTCGAGCCGTTCAGGGAGCGCATCCACAAGGCCGAGGGGCACGCGCTCCGTGACCGGCTCGCCGAGTGGGCGGACACCGTCCGGGACCGGGTCGACGGGGCGTGGCCGGAGATGCCTGCGGGGATCACGGACCGGCCCGCCGACGTGTGGGAACCACTGCTCGCGGTGGCGGATGCGGCCGGTGGCGACTGGCCCGCCCGGGCCCGCGCGGCCTGCCTCGCGCTGGTCGCCGCCGCCAACGACGGGGACAAGGCCAGCGTCGGTATCCGGCTGCTGGCCGACCTCCGGGACGCGTTCGGTGACGCCGAGCGTCTGCTGAGCGCCGACCTGGTGGACCGGCTCACCGCCCTGGACGACGCCCCGTGGGCCGACCTCGACGGGAAGCCGCTCACCCCGCGCACCCTCGCCCGGTTGCTCGGTGACTACGTCACCGCCGACAACGAGCCCATCCGCTCCCGCAACATCAAGACCGGGCCACGGACGGTCTCCAAGGGCTACTACGCATCCGACCTCGCGGACGCCTGGCTGAGGTACTGCCCGCCCGGCTCCCCGCAATCCGCTACTGCCGCTACCTCCGCTACCCCGCAGGTCACCACCCCTGCCCCGGTAGCGGACGCGCTCCCGGTAGCGGCTACCGAACCGGCCACCGCCCGCAGCTGAGTTCCCGGACCCGGCCCCCGCCACGCACTCGGCAAGGGGCCGGGCACATCCGCTACCGCTACCCCATCCGCTACCACCATCACGCCCCTGACCAGGGCGGTAGCGGAGGTAGCGGCAGTAGCGGACCTGTCAGGAAGGGGCTGCGAGCCCCGGACTTCGTGCAGGAGGTTCCTCCATGACGACCACCGCCACGCTCGCATCGGTTAGCGGTGCGAGTGAAGTCGAGTTCGACCCCACACTCCTCGCGCTCACGGTCGAGGAAGCGGCGCGCCGCCTCAGCGTCGGACGCACCACCATGTACGCCCTCATTCGCGATGGCGCCGTTCGGACCGTTCCCATCGGCCGACTTCGGCGCGTGCCTGTACAGGCCCTCAGCGACTACCTCACCGCACGCATGCAGCCGCAAGGCCAGTCCTTGGCCGCGTAGGGAGAACCATGAAGAAACGCGCCAAGCGCCCCGACGGAGCCTCGTCCATCTACTTCGGCAAGGACGGCTACTGGCACGGCCGGGTCACGGTCGGGGTCCGCGACGATGGTCGGTCCGACCGCCGTCACGTCATGAGCAAGGTCAGTGAAGGTGAGGTGATCAAGAAGGTTCGGGAGCTGGAGAAGCAGAGGGATTCGGGGAAGGTCCGGAAGCCGGGTCGGCCGTGGACCGTGACGGCCTGGCTCCAGCACTGGGTGGAAGAGATCGCCAAGCCCTCGGTGCGGGAGAACACATACGCCGGATACGAGGTCGCCGTCAGGGTGCATCTGGTCCCCGGTATCGGTGCTCACCGACTGGACAAGCTGGAGCCAGAACACCTGGAACGCTTCTACGCGAAGATGCTCGGCAATGGCAGCAAGCCCGCCACTGCCCACCAAGCTCATCGCACGATCCGGACGGCGCTCAACCATGCCTTGCGGCGCGGTCACGTCACCCGGAACGTAGCCACACTGGCTGTCCCGCCCCGGGTTGAGGACGAGGAAGTCGAGCCGTACGACATCGAGGAGGTTCAGCGACTTCTCTCCGAAGCTTCCAAGATTCGGAATAGCGCCCGCTGGTCCATCGCGCTCGCGTTGGGACTGCGGCAGGGGGAAGCGCTCGGGCTGCGGTGGGCTGACCTCGACACTGACAGCGGGGTCCTGCGTGTCAGGAAGAACCGTCTGAGGCCGAAGTACCTGCATGGGTGCGGTGGCGAATGCGGCGCGAAGCCTGGCTACTGCAAGAAGCGTGTCAGGAAGAACGAGGACACGGCCAACACGAAGTCTCGTGCCGGCCGTCGAGTCATCGGTGTGCCGGACGAACTGGTCAGGCTGTTGGAGCTCCATCGCGTAGAGCAGGAACGTGAGCGGGGCATTGCTGGGAAGGACTGGAGCGAATCCGGGTTCGTCTTCACCTCACCCATGGGCGAGCCTCTGGTGCCGAGCACGGACTACGACGCTTGGAAGCGGCTTCTGGCCGCTGCGGAGGTTCGGGACGGGCGCTTGCACGATGCCCGGCACACCGCAGCGACGGTTCTGCTCATCCTCGGGGTTCCCGAACGGGTCGTGATGCAGATCATGGGGTGGTCGTCAACGGCGATGGCGGCCCGGTACCAGCATGTGACGGGCGGCATCCTCGCCGATGTGGCGCAGCGGGTCGGGGGCCTCATTTGGGAAGTGGCCAAGGACCCGGACGAGAGCGAGCCGGAAGGCTCCCAAGAGTCTCGTTGAGACTGTGGATGAGACTGCGAACGTCGAAGGCCCCCATCTCGCGATGGGGGCCTTCGACGTTAGTGCCCGGTGAGGCACTGGCGGAGGATACGAGATTCGAACTCGTGAGGGGTTGCCCCCAACACGCTTTCCAAGCGTGCCGCAGGCATCCTCGCAGTCCTCCCACTGGTCGCCGCGGCCTCCGCTCCCGCCCCCACCGACCCGCCCACGACCCTCACCCTGCACCCCGCCCACGCACCCCCCGGTACCGAGGTGGAACTGCGTCTGACCGGCTGCCCCGCGGCCGTGGCGCAAGCCGCCTCCCCCGCCTTTGTCGCCCCCGCGACCCTCGCCCCTGCCCCCGACGGCCCGGATCTGCACGGCGAGGCCAGACTCCGCACCGGTGCGTCCCCCGGCCCGCACGGCGTCACGGCCACCTGCGAGGGCCACCGCGCGGCCCGCCCCGTCACGGTCACGGTGACCGCCCGGGGGACGGAACCGGCCCCGTCCCCGACGGCCCCGGTCAGCGCGGGCGGCGGCGGGGCGGCCGGCCCGCGAGGCGACGGCGTGACGGGCACCGGTCCCGGTCTACGCCAGGCCGTCGTCGGCCTGCTGCTCGCGGCGACCGCGGCCCTCGCCGTCTCCCTGCGCACCCGCACCCGTCCCCGCCGCCCGCGCCCCGACCGGGACGGCACACCATGAGGCTCCGCACCGCCCCGGAACGCGGCACAGGCAGGGCGCCGTGACCGGACCCCGTACCTCCGGTAGCGGACGGCCGGCGATCGGCGCCGCGTGGGCCGTCCTCCTGCTGGGCCTGTGGCTCTGGGGGCGTGAACTCACCTCCGTACCCGGTGGAACGACCGCCCCGACGACCGGGGACGTGGCCGCCGTGGGCCGCCCGCTGGGCGACGGACCGCCCGCCCCGATCCGCCCGCTCGCCCCGTCGGCGCCGACCCGCGTCGACATCCCGGCGATCGGGGTGCAGGCACCGGTCGTCCGCCGGGGCCTGGACCGGGCGGGCGCCGTGGCCCCGCCCCCGTTCGACCAGCCCGGCATCGTCGGCTGGTACGGCGACGGAACCCGCCCGGGGGCACCCGGCGCGGCCCTGCTGGTCGGGCACACCGACACCGACACCCGGCCCGCCGTGTTCCACCGGATCGGCGCTCTCCGGCCGGGCGACACGATCCGGGTGGTCCGCACCGACGCCACGGTCGCGGAGTTCACCGTCGAGGACGTCGAGACCGTGGACCGCCACCGTTTCGACGCCGCGCGGGTGTACGGGCCGCACGAGCGGGGCCGGGCCGAACTCCGGCTGCTGACCTGCGCCGGGACGTTCGACCGGGCGAGCGGCACGTACAGCGCGAACACCGTGGTGTCCGCGTATCTGACGGGTGCCCGTACCTGAACCACGGATTCGGAGATCACGTATGTCAGGATTGAACTTCGGACGGTGCCCAAGGGGGAATGGATGTACGGCAAGGTGCGGGCGTCGGCGGCGGTCGCGGGGGCGGTGCTGCTGCTGATGGGGTGTTCCTCCGGTGGGAGCGACTCCGGCGGGGACAAGCCGGAACCGATGAAGCAGCAGCCCAAGGACAAGGACCCGTACTGGGTCAACCCGGAAGGGTACGCGGCCGATCAGGTCGCCGCGTACGAGAACGACGGCAAGGACCGGGAAGCCGAGCAGATCCGGAAGATAGCCGCCCAGCCCACGGCGGACTGGATCGGCGTGGAGAACCCGGAGGAGGAGACGCGGGGCATCACCCAGGCCGCGCAGAAGGCCGACCGGGACGCCCTGCTCGTCCTCTACAACATCCCGCACCGCGACTGCGGCCAGTACTCGGGCGGCGGCGCCGCCGACGGCGACGCGTACCGGGCCTGGATCGACGGGGTGGTCAAGGGCATCGGGGACCGTCCCACGACGGTCGTCCTGGAGCCGGACGCGGTTCTGCACCTGGTGGACGGCTGCACCCCGAAGCAGTTCCACGAGGAGCGCTACCACCTGCTGTGGGGTGCGGTCGAGAAGCTGAAGTCGTCGGAGAACACCAAGGTGTACGTCGACGCGGGCAACGCGGGCTGGGGCAAGCCCGACCAGATCTTCGAGCCCCTGAAGCGGGCGGGCGTGGAGAAGGCGGACGGGTTCTCCGTCAACGTCTCCAACTTCTACTCCACCGCCGACAGCGTCGAGTACGGCAAGGAACTCTCCGCGAAGGTCGGCGGACGCCCCTTCGTCATCGACACCAGCCGCAACGGCAACGGCCCCTTCACCGGCGGCAACCCGGACGAACGCTGGTGCAACCCGCCGGGCCGCGCGCTCGGTGAGACGCCCACCACGAAGACGGGCGACCCGCTGGTGCACGCCTTCCTGTGGGTCAAGCGCCCCGGCGAGTCGGACGGCGAGTGCAAGGGCGGCCCCAAGGCCGGCGCCTGGTGGCCCGAATACGCCCTGGAGCTGGCGAAGTCCAGCAAGAACTGAGCCTTGCGGGCTTCGGGCCGACCGGACGAGTGCGTCGGTCGGCCCGAAGCCGGTGATCACTCGAAGCGGGACCGCTTCGCCCACTGCCGCCGGGACGGGCTGCCTGCCGCGTGAGGACCGTGGCGCCGAACCCGGCCGGCTCGGCCCCTACCTCACAGCTCGCCGTGTGCGACGGCGGTGACGAACTTCTGCCAGGCCGCCGGGGCGAACGCGTGCGCCCCGAGCGCCCGGCACTTGCTGTCACCGACGGCGACCTCCCCATCGGCGGTCAGCTGTCGCTCAACGCAGTTGCCCCCGTTGTCAGGACTGTAGGAGGACTTCCGCCAGCCGTGCTCGGGGAGGTCGTACCGCATCATCTGGTGTCTACCTCTAGGTCTTGTTCAGATCCCGCATGACGCGCGTGATCAGGTCCATGGACTGCTGAGACGACAGCGCCGACGCCCGCAACTGGTCGAAAGCCAGCTTGTACCGCTCAACGGGACCATCTTCCTCCAGATACAGCAGCCCGTCGAGGTACGCGAGGCTCACCACGTCCAGGTCCATCGGGTCGGGATATCTGAAGATGCTGAACGCGCCATCGAGACCCGCGTGCCAGCCCTGACCGAACGGAATGACCTGGATCGTGAGCTGCGGCGGGTTGTTCAGCTCGATGAGCTTCTGAAGTTGGCTCGCCATGGTCCTCGGTCCTCCGACCGTGCGGCGCAACACCGCTTCGTCGAGTACGCAGACCACTTGCGGTCCCTTCTCCCGCAGTATGTCCTGCCGAGTCATCCGAACGGCGACGTACGAGTCGATCTGCTCGTCGGTGGCCGACTTCTCCACTCCGCGGATGGACTCCTCGGCGTACTCACGTGTCTGGAACAGTCCGGGGACGAGCAAGGGCTGGAACAGGAAGATGCGGACCGCGTCCGACTCGATGCTCATCCGTTCCTGGAAGGGTTCCGCGAGCAGGTCGCCGTACTGCGCCCACCAGCTCTTGCGCCGTCCTTCGCGGGCCAGAGTGCTGAGCGCCGTCATGAGCTTCTCGTCCTCGACGCCGTAGAGGACGAACAGCGCCTCCAACTCCAGCTTGCTGACGCCTTGGCGGCCGTTCTCCTGCCGCGAGATCTTCGATTTGTCACCGCCGATGCGTTCGGCGGCCTGATCCGCCGTGATCCCGGCGGCTTCGCGGAGTTGCCTGAGCTTGCCGCCAAGTCTGCGGCGACGCACGGTCGGACGAGGGTGGCTGGACAACGGATTCCCCTTTCTGCACGGCTTGGCCGACAGTCTGTCGCAGCCGACCCCGTTTCCTCCAACTCGCAGCATATGCCAGCGAGTTATTCCACATTCAGCGAATCTGCAACTTTGGAGATGAACAAGTTGCGAACCGGTATGGCGTGGGCTCATTCTGGTCGACGTCACTGATGGCGCTGGCTGCGCCACAGGGCGTCACCCTCGTTTGATCTGCGCTGACTCGTTGGAGGAGCCATGGTCGTCATGGCGGAAGAAGGGGCGCGGCAGTACCGGCAGGAACTCACCGCCGACCCGCGTGCCTTCGCTCTCATCCGTCGCACCGTCACCGCCCACATCCGGTACTGGGGCTGGACCGATCACGTCGGCCCGGCTGTCATGTGTGTGACGGAGATGCTGGCGAATGTCCGGGACCACGCCGGTTCCCCCGACTGCGTCCTGATACTGCGCGCCACACCGTCCGAGCTGCGGATCGTCGTGAGCGACAGGAGTCCGGTGCTGCCGGTGGTCCGTCAGCCCGACTGGTGCAGCGAGAACGGGCGCGGCATGTGGCTGCTCGGCGCCAACGCCGACACCTGGGGCGCGGAGCACACCGCCGAGGGCAAGAACGTGTGGGTGGCGTTCACCCGCCCGACCGGGGCGGCCTCCACCTGAGCCGACCCCGGCCCCCGGGCCCGTCTGCCGACCTGCAAGCACGGCCCCACCGCACGTCAGCTCCAGGAAAGGTTCCTGGAGCTGACGTGAGAGACCGGTGCCGGGGGGTCCTACGGCACGTTCACCCACTGGGCCTTGCTCGGGGTGCCCTTGTCGTCGGTGACGAAGAGCATGTACCAGCCGGACTGGACGAGGTTGCGGCTCTCCGGGACGGTGACCGTGACGCCGTCGGCGGTCTTCGTCATCTTCAGGGCGATGGACTTCTGGTCGATGTCGGTGACATGCGTGGACGCGCTGGGCCGCATCAGCCGGGCCGACTTCACCGACGCGCTGTCCCGGGTGGTGAAGGTCGCCGAACCGCCGCGCTCGATCTTCTTGGGGCCGCCCGCGAGGGAGGGCCGGGAGTCCCGGAAGAGGTACGGCGGGGTGTAGATCTCCACCCGCTGCTCGAACTTGCCGGGCTTGGTGTTGGCCTTGTCGGCGTACAGCGAGTCGGAGCCGAAGAACATCACCCGGCCGTCCGGCAGCAGCAGCGAACCGGAGTGGTAGTTGCGGCCCACCAGCGGATCGGCCACCCGCTTGAACGAGTTGGCCCCGGTGTCGTAGAGCCGGGCCTGGAGGATGTCCGAGCCGCCGCGGCCCCGGTAGTCCTCGGAGCCGCCGGAGACCAGCACCGAGTCGTCGGGCAGGATCGACGCCTGCGGATAGCGGGTGCCCTTCTCCATCTCGGGGCCGTCCTCGAACCGGGGCTTGTCGGCCAGCAGGTCCACGATCCGGGTCCGCTTGCTGGCCTCGTCCGACTCACCGACGCCGCCACCGCCGATGACCATGTACTTCTCGTCCTGCGCGGGCGGCAACAGCACCGTCCCGGAGGTCTCCATCAGCTTGGGGTCGCTCAGTCCGGGGACCTTGGTGAACTTGTTGCTCTCCAGGTCCCAGACGCCCGGCTCGCGGCCCTCGTCGGCCGGACCGTACCCGGCGTTGGAGCCGGAGTAGAAGAGCCGGCCGTCCTGCATCAGCGAGACCGCCGGATACGTGGGGAACTGGCGGATGCCCTCGGTGTACTCCCACTCCTTGGTCTCGGGGTCGTACACCTCGTTCTTGCCGGGGACCAGCTGGCCGATCTCGTCGAGCCCGGAGAGGCTGAGGACCTTGCCGTCGCTGAGGGTGGTCAGCGTCGGGTACCAGCGGGCCTCCTTCATCGGGTCGACCCGGATGTACTTCTCCGCCACGGGGTCGAACTCGAAGGCGTCCCTGATGCCCTGGAAGTCCTTCTTGTCGAGGGCGAGCTTCTCCGCCATGCCGTACGTGTTGCGGGTGTCGGCGGGCTTGAGACCCTCGACCTTGTAGTTGTCCTGGGCGCCCGTCTCGTGCTTGGCGCCGCTCTGCGCGGCCTCGACGTAGATCCGGCCCAGCCCGGGGTCGTTGCGCAGGAACCGTCCGGTCACCTTGTCGAAGACCTTCTTCGCGCGCTCCACGACCACGGGGTCCTTGGAGATGAACGACTTGCCGTTGGTCTTGCCGGTGAAACGGGTGCCCGCGGGCAGCGTGATCGGCTTGTCCGGGTTCTCGTTGTGGACGACCATCAGCCCGCCGGCCTTGGTGACGTCCCCCTCCAGCTTCTCGTACCGCTTGGTGCCGCCCGCGATCAGCAGATTGCCGTTGCCGAGCTGGGTGTGGCCGGTGCAGAACAGGTCCGTCGGGGTGTCGATCTTCTTGATCTTGTCGGTCTCGGGGTCCCACAGCCGGGTGTCGAACTGCTTGCGGTCGAAGTTCTCCTGGACGTTCCCGGAGCCCGCGACCAGCAGCACCTTGCCGGTCCGCAGCACGGCCGCGTGGATGGTGTTCTGCCGGTACTCCTCCGGGAACTCCATGATCTTCCAGTGGCCGTTCTCGGCTTTGTACTCCTGCTTGTTGATCGTGTACTCGTGATACTGCTCGGACCCGAACCGGTAGAGCGCGGGCCCGTTCATCCCGGCCAGCGCGACCACCACCGCCGTGCCTATCGCGATCCGACGGGCGCGGCGGCGGCTGGAACGGTCTTTCACGGCTTACCCCGATACGGCTGGTAGTGGTTCGACGGTGCGGAGGGCGCGGCGGAGGGGCCGTCGCCCGGTCGGGCGGGGAACCCGGGCGCGTCGGGGCCGGAGGACCGGCGCGCGAGCGGGATCTGGAGGGTCTGGTCGTCGCCCGGGGTCCAGGTGGGCCGCTGCTGCGGGACATGGGCGCCGGGAGCGGAGTGCCGTCCGCGGGGGGCCTGCGCCGGGACCACGGGAGCGCCCGGGGCGCCGGCGTCCGGACCGGAGGCGGTGACCGGGACGGGTCCGGGCACCGGAGCGGGCGCGCCGGGCGCGGGCGGCTTCTTGGCGTCCTGCCGCATCTGCCAGCGCCAGATGATGATCGGTGCCGCGGTGATCAGCAGCGCGAACGACGCCCAGATGATCATGGCCGGGTGGTTGTGCCCGAAGATGAACGACGCGACGACCGAGGCGCCGAACACCGCGATGAAGAACAGATGGATGCGGAACGTCCCCAACAGCGTGTCGGGGCTCGCCGAGTCGCCCTTCGGCGTCACCACGAACTTGCTCTTGCGGCGCAGCACGGCGTCCATGAGTGAGCGCGCGTAGATCGGCGCGGACAGCGCGGACATCGCCATGCCCGCGACCCCGCCGGAGCCCTCGGGCTCGTGCGGCGAGACGTTGTGGCGGCGGTTCCAGACGTACAGCCCGATCTGGAGGGCCGAGGCGTTGCCGTACAGCATCAGCCAGATCGTCGGGTCGATGCTCACACCCGAGGCGCCGAGACCGAGGAACAGGACACAGCTCAGGGCGGCGAGGATCCAGTTCAGCGCGGACATCGGATAGAAGATGATCATCATCGTGTAGTTGAAGAGCTTGCCCGGGGGCAGGGAGTAGAAGCCCTTCCAGTACTGCTTGAGGATCGTCTCGTAGGTGCCGCGCGACCAGCGGAGCTGCTGGGTGAAGAAGTCCGTCCAGGCGTTGGGTCCCTCACCGACGGCGAGCACGTCCGGGGTGTACACGGACCGCCACTTGTTGCCGGTGGCCGGGTTCTTCGCCCGGTGGATCTCGAACCCGGTCGCCATGTCCTCGGTGATCGAGTCGTACAGCCCGCCGATCTGCTTCAGCGCCCTGATCCGCACCGCGTTGGACGTACCGACGAACATCGGGGAGCCGTACGCGTTGCCCGCGCGCTGGATCAGCGCGTGGAAGAGGAACTGCTGGGACTCGGCGGCCTTGGTGACGAAGTCGTCGTAGTTGCCGTACACCTGCGGGCCGATGACGAAGCCGACGTCCGGGTCCCGGAAGAAGCCGAGCATCCGCTCCAGGTAGTTGGGCAGCGGGATGTGGTCCGTGTCGACGGAGGCGAAGTAGTCGTAGCCGTCACCGTGCGCGTCCAGCCACGCGTTGTAGTTGCCGTGCTTGGTCTTCGCCCGGTGCGGACCCTTGTCGGTGTTCCACTTCGCGATGCCCTTACGGGAGAAGTGGCGCACCCCGAGCCGCTCGCAGACGGCCTTGACGTCCGCGTCGTCGCCCTCGTCCAGCAGCCAGACGTGCATCACCCCGCGGTGGCGGATCTTGACGGCCGCCTCCAGGGTCTTCGTCACCATCTCCAGCGGCTCCTTGCCGGGCACGAAGGAGGTGAGGAAGGCGACCCGGGTACCGGTCTCCGGGACCACCGGGATCGGGTCACGGGCGACGATCGTGGCGTGCGCGTTCGACAGCACGTTCATACAGCGGAAGAACTCGATCAGGCCGATCGAGACAAGCATGACCACGTCGAGAGCGGGCAGGAAGTCGTACGCGGGGTGGTCCCGCTCGGTCCAGTGCGCGGGCTGGAGCAGCCAGAACAGCAGCACGAGGGAGAGCAGGGGGGCCGCGCCCAGCATCAGGGCGGCCCGGATGCGGTGCGGTTCCTGCGACAGCAGCGACCGGTACCGGACCTTGTACGGCTCGTTCGGATCGGGTTGGGTGAGAGGCCCGGCGAGACGGCTGTAGTGCTCGTAGTCGTAGCGCGGCAGGGTCTTCTGTATTCGGCGCAGGCCACCGGTCCGGTGCGACGGCACGCGAAGTTGCGTGGTCTCCGTCGGATCGAAGTTCTGCCCGGCGCCGGAAGGCGGCGACGTCATGAGTCATCCCCCCAAACACGCGTACGACGCGCGTGTTTCGTCGTTCCCTATCGCCCTCCTCGGTTCCCCTGACCGTCCCGGGCGCACAAGTGGCGAGCCACTCTCACCTTAGACAGCGAACAGTGGCTTCCGGTTGCATGATGCCTCCCCCGGACCCCGCTTGTGTACTGGGGTCCCCAACGAAGGGCATCCGCCGTTGTGGGGGTGGGGCACGCGGAACGCCTTCGCTTGCGCTTTCGAGCCCTCGCTCCGGGCCGCACCCGTCCCTCTGCGGGTCGCTCGCGGGTTGCGGCCCCCTGGGTTTCCTGGGCTGGACGCACTCCGTTCCTGTGCCGTCGCTTGGTGGGTGCGCAGTTCCCCGCGGGTCGCCTTCGCTTGCGCTTCCGGGGTCTGTCCGGGTGGGGGCGGTTGTTCCTGTGCCGTCGTTCGGTGGGTTCGCGCAGTTCCCCGCGCCCCTTTGGGGCGCATCCGGCCGGTTCTTCGGGTCGGTGCCGGTCGGGATTCTCCGTCCTCGATCCGACACGCTCGGTAACACGTCCAGTGGTCCTACTGAAGAGCATCGGAGTCTGCGAGCAGAGATTCCCGCCCACCCCCTCCCGTAGCCGAGCGACTGCGGGAGGAGAGGGGTGCCCCTTCAGGGGCGCGGGGAACTGCGCACCCACGGACGTACCCGCACGGGAACAAGTACGCCCAGCACAGGAGACCCAGGGGCGCGGGGAACTGCGCGACCCCGTCCGACCCGCACAGGGACAAGTGCGCTCAGCCGGACAGACCTCGAAAGCGCGAGCGAAGGCGACCCGCGGGGAACTGCGCGAATCCACCAAGCGACGGCACGGGAACCGAGTGCGCCCCGCCGGACAGACCCAGGGAGCGCAAGCGAAGGCGACCGGGCAAGGGGGAGACGAAAGGCCCCCCGTTCTCAACGGGGGGCCTTCGGTGTCTGTGCGCCGCCAGGGACTCGAACCCCGGACCCGCTGATTAAGAGTCAGCTGCTCTAACCAACTGAGCTAGCGGCGCCTGTCTGACGTGGAGAACTCTACCCGACGCCGGCGGATGCTCGAAACCGCTTCCGGGGCCACCCGGGAATGGGGTCTTTCCGCTGGTCACAGCGGTATGGGGCGAGTGATACGGGTCACGTGCGGCGGCCCATGGCGGGGGGTGGGACCCCTGGCCGGCGGCGCCGGGCCCGCGGCCGGGGGATGGGGCGCCGGACGGGGGGGATGTCCGGTCCCCGGAGGGCCGCGGGCCCGGCCCCGGACGGGGGCGTCCGGGTGCCGGTGGACGGAGCACGGGTCCCGGCGCCGGACGGGGGAGTCCGGAATTGGCCGGAAGGTGCTGCCAGATCCGTAACCACTTGATCACACTTGCCCCTTCTGGATCAACCCTGCCGGAAGGTGACGTTTGACCCTTGTGTGAACGGAAGCCCGATCAAGGGGTGGGCTGAAATCTGACGTACCCTCATGGGGTTGAAGCATTGCATGTCTGACTGTCCATCATTTGAATGGTCAACATGCGATATGTCCGGACAGTTGGGAAACTGACGCCTGTGCAGACGCGCGGAGAGGCCGATCCGGTCTGTGAGGGGAATCGAATGGACACTCCCGTATTCGAAGACGTGGCACCCGCGAGCGACTGCGCCTGTCCCGGTTGTGCGGACCGCAGGCGGACCCAGGCCCGCGGTCTGCCGGTACGGCTCGGCGGCAACCCCGCGGCGCACGGCGCCCGCCGTCACGCACTGGTTCTCGCGGCGGCGGCCGGCACGGTCCTGAGCAGCACGAACGCACCGGCGGCCGTCGCCGCCGAGGTCCGTCCGCCGGGCCAGGGGTTCACCACGGCCGGGGAGGGTGTGATGGCGCTCACCGGCGGCGCGGCGGTGCACACCCCCGGATTCGTCCCGCCGGTCGGCGGGGCCGGGCCGGACGTCCTGGGCGACGGAACGGCCACCCCCCAGGGCGCCACGAGCCCCCTGCACGGCGCGAGCCCGTCCACGAGCGCGACCCCGGTCTCCACAGGCTTTCCGGCCACCACCCGGGCGGAGATCATCAACCGGGCCAAGACCTGGATCAACGCCAAGGTCCCTTACAGCATGTCGAAGTACTGGTCGGACGGTTACCGCCAGGACTGCTCGGGCTTCATCTCGATGGCCTGGGGACTCCCCGGCAACGAATGGACGGGCAGCCTCGCCCGGTTCGGCGTCCGGATCACCAAGAACGAGCTCCAGCCCGGCGACATGCTGCTGTTCCACAACCCGTCCGACCCGAACAAGGGCTCGCACGTCACGATCTTCGGCGGCTGGACCGATTACACGCGTCAGTACTACGTCGCCTACGAGCAGGCCCCGCCGAAGTCCCGCAAGCAGGCCACCCCGTACGGGTACTGGTCCAACGCGAGCAGCTACGTGCCCTACCGCTACCGCGGGGTGAAGGCCGGCACGGGCGGCGGCACGGACACCGGTACGGCTCCGGGTACCGGTACGGGCAGCGCCGGGCCCACCGGGACCGCGTTCCCCGGCGCCTCGAAGTTCGGGCCCGGCGCCAATAACCAGCACGTCACGGAGCTGGGCCGGATGCTCGCCGAACGCGGCGGCTCCCGCTACTACCGCAGCGGCCCCGGCCCGCGCTGGAGCGACGCCGACCGCCGGGCCACCGAGGCGTTCCAGAAGGCCCAGGGCTGGAAGGGGAGCGCCGCCGACGGCATTCCCGGCCCCAAGACCTGGGACCACCTGGTCAAGGGCCGGGGCCGCGACATCCCCGCCCCCGGCACCCCGGGCGGCGGCTCCCGGCCGGGCGGCTCCACCGGCAGCCCCGGCGCACCGGCCGAGGCCGACTTCCCCGGACGGGGGTACTTCCGCCCCGGACAGAGCAACTCGTACGTCACCCAGCTCGGGAAGCAGCTCGTACGGAAAGGATTCGGCAAGTACTACACACAGGGTCCCGGACCGCGCTGGGGCGAGAGCGACCGGCGCAATCTGGAGGCGTTCCAGCGCGCGCAGGGCTGGCGCGGCGGAGCGGCCGACGGTTACCCGGGCCCTGAGACCTGGCGGCGGCTCTTCTCATGACGGAGGCACGGATGAGCCCAGTGACACCCCAGTCACCGCAGTCCCCCCACCCGCCCCAGCCTTCGCCGTCCGCGAAAGCCCCGCTCCCCGCCCGTACCCCCCGGACGGCGCCCCGGATCTCCCGCTCACCGCAGGCCCCGGCCCCGGAACCGTCCGGACAGCGGCCGAGGAGCCCGCGCGTGGACGAACCGGGCGGTCAGCGCCCGTCGCGGCTGATCCACAACGAGTCCACCACCGAGATCCCGGTGCATCTGCTGTTCCGCGAGGACGCCTCCGGCACCCCGGTCCCGGCCGAGCCCGCCGTGGTGCGGCGCCGCCAGGCATCGGGCGAGCAGCCGAGGACACCGTCCGGCGGGCGCGGCCCCCGGCGCGACGGGCGCGCCGCGGCGGGTGACTTCCAGGAGCGGCCCGGCGCCGCCGCCGAGCGCCGCGAGCGGGCCTTCGAGCAGGGGGACGGCCGCTGCCGGTCACCGACCCCGAGCTCGTCGAGCGGCTGGGGCGGGCGCTGCCCGGCACGGCCGGGGTGGCCGCCGGGTTCCTCGGGCTCGCGGGCCTGGTCGTCGCGCTGTGGTGGACGGGCGCGCTGCCGACGGCCGCCGTCGAGCTCCTGGGGCTCCCCGCGTACGGGGCCGACGCCGGACCCATGGGCGTCGCACTCGACGGGATCACCTCCCGTTCCGGGATCACCGCGGCCGGGGCGGTACCGCTGGGCATCGGCCACTGGGCGCTGCTCGCGGTGACCGGGACGCTCGCGCTCTTCGGCTTCGGCGGGCTGGCCCGCGGCCGGGTCGGCCAGGCCTGGGTGCTCACCCTCTTCGGACGGTACCGGGGGAGTGTGCGGCGCACCGGCCTGGTGTGGGTGAACCCGCTGCTGCTGCGCCGCCGGGTCGACGTACGGCTGCGGCACTGGCGCAGCGAGCCGATGCCCGCGGTGGACGCGCACGGGGTGGCGCTGCGGGTGGTGGTGCTCGTGGTGTGGCGGATCAGGGACTCCGCGAAGGCGACGCTGACGGTCGAGGACCATCAGGAGTATCTGCGGGAGTGCGTGGAGGCGGCGATGGCGCGGGTGCTGTCGCAGTTGCCGGCGGACGCCTTCCACGAGGACGCGCCCACGCTGCGCAACGCGGAGGCGGTCGGGGACGCGCTGACGCGGCGGATCGCGGCGGACACCCGGCCGGTGGGGCTGGAGGTGTTCTCGGCGCAGCCGACGCGGATCGAGTACGCGCCGGAGGTCGCCGCGGCGATGCAGCGGCGGCGGATCGCGGCGCTGGACGCGCAGCACCGGGACTCGGTGCTGACCTCGGTGGTGGACTCCGTCGAGGACACGGTGACCCGGCTGACCGTGCGGGGGCTCGTGGAGCTGGACGACTACGAGCGCAAGGCCCTCGTCAAGGACCTCACGGTGGCCTTCTACACAGGTCGGGGCACCGCCGACCCGGGCTGACCGGGGTTACCGCGGGTTACCCGGGTGGGTCCCCGGGGGGTTCCGGAGCGGGTATTATTTCGGGTGTCGGCAGGCGCCGCTAGCTCAGTTGGTTAGAGCAGCTGACTCTTAATCAGCGGGTCCGGGGTTCGAGTCCCTGGCGGCGCACAGACAGCAGAGGCCCCTCGCGCAAGCGGGGGGCCTCTCGCGTCCCCTGAGGTCTCCCCGTGTGCGGCCGGCCGCACACGCCACGCGGCCACGGGTGGCGTGCGCGCGATGACCGTGCCTGTGGGGGGTCACGCGGAGACTTCGGAGCGGTTCGGACCTGGGGTCAGATCAGAACTTGACGTCGGAGCAGGCGTAGAAGGCGTTCGGGGTGTCGGCGACCGTCCACACCGCGAGGACCACATGGTTCCCGGTCTTGCCGGAGGGGACCTGGCCGGAGTGCGACAGGGTCCACGGCGGGCGCTGACCGTTGTACGGCACCGTCAGGAACGGGGTGGACTCCAGGGCGGCCCGCGTCAGCGGAGCGTTCTGGTTCCAGCCGTTCTTGGTGATGTAGTACTTGAAGTCGGCCGTGGCGTGCGCGGCCGTGAACTGCCAGCGGAAGTTGTAGCTCTGGCCGCCGGACAGCTGCGTGGCGGGCCACGCGGTGCCGTTCGGCTGCTTGGGCTGGTCGAGGGCGCTGAAGCCGCCGTTCCCGGCGGAACAGATCTTGCCGTCGGCCGGGCCGCGGCCCGGGAAGCCCTTGAGGCCCTCGACGCTCTGCGGCTCGTACTGGATGGAACCGCAGCCCTTGACGATGCCGCCGTTCCCGCACGCCTTCTGGCGGCTCAGGGGCTGATCGGTGTACCCGTGGCTGCTGGCACCACCGGACGAGAGCGTGACAGCTCCGACGGTGGCGAGTCCGAGCATGGCCGCGTACATCTTTTTTCGCATGCTGCCACTCCTGGAGAACGTGGGGGTTCTGTGGGGCGTACGCGCACTGCGGTCTAGACCAAGTCCCAGGTTATTGCCGTTAGTTGAACATGTCCATACCAACGGTAGAAAGGATTCGGTCACATCACGCCCCCGATTCCTCCACAAGCCTTGCGTCCGGCCCGCCGATGGTGACCCCCGATGACGGACCTCCGCCATCCCACGGCCCCCGCCGACCACCCCTTGACCGGACGTTCGGGACGGCCGCGCCGGAAGGCCGGACGGCCGGAATCCGTACCGGCACCGTCGCCGGTTGCCGGGTGGCCGGATCAGCCCTTGCGCGAGTTCAGAGGGTCAGGGAGAGGAGGACCGCCGGGGCCTCACGGTTCAGGATCTCCGCCGCGTCCCGCAGCCTGTGCACCTGCTCCACCGGCAGCGAGAGCCCGAGGCATCCCACCGCCGCCCCGGCGGTGACGGGCACCGCCGCGCACACCGTCCCCACCGCGTACTCCTGGAGATCCAGCACCGGCACACTCGCGGGCTGCAATCCCAGCCGCCGCGTCAGTACCCGCTCGTCCGTGATCGTCCGGGAGGTGAGCCGGGCCGGCCGGTGCCGGGACAGATGATCCCGCAGTGCGTCCCCGTCCAGCTGCCCGAGCAGGCTCTTGCCGATCGCCGTCGCGTGGCCCGCCGACCGGAAGTCCACCCACTCCCGCGCCGCGGGGGTCTCGGGCCCGTCGTTGACGTGGATCACCGTGACCTCACCGTCGAGATAGCGGCCGACGTACAGCGCCGCGCCGACGCTCGCCCGCAGCCGGTCCAGCGTGTCCTGGATCGGCGGCCGTGCCGTGCCGAGCCGCCCCAGCGCCTCCCCGGGGAGGTAGATCCCGTCGGGCCCCTGCCCGACGTACCCCTCGCGACGAAGCATCCGCAGCAGTCCGGTGAGCCGCGCCCCGGAGAGCCCGGTCTCCCGGGCCAGCTCCGCCTCGCTCGCCCCCGAGGAGCCGCGGGAGACGAGGTCCAGGACGCGCAGGGCGCGCTGCACCGAACGGTACGGCGCGGTCGACTCGTGCTGAAGCGCCACTGCTTCCCCCTGGACGGTCCCGGTCCATACGGCTGGGCACATCAACGATAGCCGTCAACCGGTTCCCGGGAACGGGCCGTTGGCCGGTTCACCGGTACGTGTCGGCGACGCGCCCGGAGCCCGGTGCGAAATGGCCGTCCGGCATATGTCCAGGGCATACGGGGCCGGGAAGGGGCCGCCGGGCCGGACCCACCGGGCCGGACCGCTCACCCGCCCCGCCGGCCCGGCGCCCTCACCCACGGCCCACCGCACGCACCCCTCACAGGATCGCGCTGAGGAACTCCCGGGTCCGGTCCAGATCCGGATCGCTGAACATCTTCTCCGGCGGGCCCGACTCGATCACCTTGCCCTCGTCGAACATCAGGACCTGGTCGGAGATGTCCCGGGCGAAGTTCATCTCATGGGTGACGCACAGCATCGTGATGTCCGTGCTGTGCGCCACGTCCCGCAGCACGTCCAGCACCCCCGCGACCAGCTCCGGGTCGAGCGCCGAGGTCACCTCGTCCAGCAGCAGCACCTGCGGACGCATCGCCAGGGCGCGGGCGATGGCCACCCGCTGCTGCTGTCCGCCGGACAGCTGCGTGGGGTACGCGTCGCAGCGGTCGCCCAGCCCGACCAGGTCCAGCAGTTCCTTGCCCCGCTGCTCGGCCTCGTCCTTCGACATCCCGAGCACGGTCACCGGTGCCTCGGTGATGTTGCGCAGCACCTTCATGTTCGGGAACAGGTTGAACTGCTGGAACACCATGCCGATGTTCTTGCGGACCTCGCGGACGTGCTTCTCCCGGGCCGGGACCAGCTTCCCGCCGCGTTCCTCGTGGGTGAGGTAGTCCCCGTTCACCTTGATCCGGCCCTCGTCGGGCTTGAGCAGCGTCATCAGCAGCCGCAGGATCGTCGTCTTGCCGGAGCCGGACGGGCCGATCAGCGTCACATGCTTGCCCCGGCCGACCTGGAAGTCGAGGCCGTCCAGCACCGTGGCCTTGCCGAACCGCTTGGTGACGTTCTCGAAGCGGATCAGCTCCTCACCACCGTTCGCCCCCGTGTCAAGGATCTTCGGACTCTGGTCAGTGGACAAGACGGCGCTCCAGGGATCGGATCAGCAGCGAGGACGGATAGGCGATGAGGATGAAGGCGATCCCGACGACGGTCAGGGCCTCGGTGTACTGGAAGGTGTCCGTGGCCTGGAGCCGCGCACGCTGAAGCAGTTCCAGTACGCCGATACCGGCGAGCAGCGGGGTGTCCTTCAGCATCGCGATGACGTAGTTGCCGAGCGCGGGGACGACCCGGCGCACGGCCTGCGGCAGGATCACCGCCGTCCACGTCCGGTGGTACGGCAGGCTCAGCGCGCGGGCCGCCTCCCACTGCCCGGTCGGCACACCGTCGATGCCCGCGCGGTACACCTGCGCGGTGTACGTCGAGTAGTGCAGCCCGATCGCCACTATGCCGGTGGTCAGGGCCGAGAACTGGATGCCCCACTCGGGCAGCACGAAGAACAGGAAGAACAGCTGCACCAGCAGCGGGGTGTTGCGGATGAACTCGGTCAGCATGCCCACCGGCCAGCGCACGAACCGGCTCGGCGCCCGCAGGGCGAGCGCCCAGACCAGGCCCAGCGTGAACGAGATCAGCGAGCCGAGGGCCAGCACCTGGAGGGTGGTGAGCACACCGTCCCAGAAGTACGGCATGAAGTCCGAGACGGCCGCCCAGTCCCAGGCGTCCGGCTGGGCCGCCGCGGCCGAGGTCATGGATGAGGTGCTCATGCGGTGCCACCTCCGACACCCATCGCGGCGGGGGCCTTGCCGACCCCGGCCTTGGCACGGCGCTCCAGCGCCTTCATGCCCCGGGTGAGGGCGAACGCGATCACGAAGTAGATCACCAGCGTGATGCCGTAGATCTGCGCGCTGTCCTGGGTCGCGAGCCGGACCAGATACGCGGCGAACGACACATCGCCGATCCCGAGCAGTGACACCAGCGCGGTCCCCTTCAACAGCTCTATCAGCAGATTGCAGAACGGCGGGATCATCTCCGGCACCGCCTGCGGCAGCAGGATCAGCCGCAGCCGCTGCCAGGGCGTGAAGCTGAGCGCGACGCCCGCCTCCCGCTGCGCCGGGGCCACCGCGCCGAGCGCGCCCCGGACGATCTCCGCGCCGTACGCCCCGTACGACAGACCGAGCGCGAGGACGGCCGCCCACATCGGGACGAGCGACCAGCCGACGAGCTGCGGCATCACGAAGAACAGCCAGAACATCAGCACCAGCGCCGATGTACCCCGGAAGACCTCCGTGTACAGCCCGGCGAGGAACCGCACGGTCTTCAGCCGGTGGGTGCGCGCGATGCCCACCCCGAACGCGACGGCGGTCGCCAGGGCCGCGCTGTACACGGTGAGCTGGAGGGTGATCCAGATACCGGGCAGCACCCAGTTCTGCCAGAGTCCCACGGTCATGAGCACAGCTCCTCGGCGGTCAGGTCCGTCATCTCCGCCTCGGTGAAACCGAACGGGCGCAGTATCCGGAAGAGTTCGCCGCTGTCCTTCATCTTGTGGATCTCGACGTTGAAGGCGTCCCGCAGCCCGGTGTCGGTGGGCCGGAACGTGAACCCGCCGCCGTCGATGTGCTTCTCACCGTCCACGACCGGGGCGAACGCCTTCGTGGCCTCCGCCCGGCGGCTCTTGCGGGTGACCTGCCGGGTGGTCAGGGCCGTCCCGCCGAAGACGTCGATACGGCCGGACTCCACGGCGTTCAGCCCCGCCACCTGGTCCTGGAGGATCACTATGTCCTTCTCCGGGTAGCCGGCCCCGACCGCGTACGCGGACTGCGCGTACCCCGCCCCCGTACCGAACTTCGCCTTCGCCCGGATCACGTCCGCGTAGCCGCGCAGGCCCAGCGGATTGCCCTTGCGGACGATGAACGAGTCCAGCATCTGGTACTCGGGGTCGGAGAAGATGACCTGCTCGCAGCGCTCCTTGTTGATGTACATGCCCGCGGAGACCACGTCGAACTGCTGGGTCTTCAGCCCGGGGATCAGTGAGCTGAAGTCGGTGGCGACCGGCTGTACCCCGGGTACCCCCAGCCGCTTGAAGATGACCTTGGCCAGTTCGACGGCCTCCCCGGTGAACTCACCGTCCTCGTCGATGTATCCGTAGGGCACCTCGCCCGCGATCCCGAGGCGTACCGTGCCCTGGGACCGCAGCCGGGCCAGGGTGTCGCCGGTGGGCACCCGGGAGCAGCCGGCGGCGCCGAGCGCACCGGCGGTGCCGAGCACGGCCGCCCCGGTGAGCAGGGTCCTCCGGCGGGGCCCGGTGGTCGCGGAGCGGGATATCGGAACCGGTTCCGGCCGGGCGCCGCCGTCCGCCGAGGGCCGCCCTGTGCGTCTGTTCGCTGAGTCGTCTCGCAGTGGTGGAGCCATGGGCGCGCGGCTACCCCGTGCCAAGCGAGTTATTCCGGTCAGTTCACGCCCCGCACCGGACGGCCGTCCGCCGACCGGGTGTTCTGACGCCGTCCGGGCGACAGTGCGCCTCCGGCGGCTGCGCCGTCCGGGGGACGGGTATTTCCGGTCAGCCCGCCGACCGGTCCCCGTCCGTCGGCGGGCCCTGGAGGTCCGGAGCGGGGACGCCCGCGATCCCGGCCGTGTACAGCGCGTGCGCCGTCCGCAGCACGGTCCGGTCGGCGAACCGCGCCGCCACGATCTGGAGCCCCACCGGCAGCCCCTCCCCGTCGAGACCGACCGGCACGCTCGCCGCGGGCTGGGTGGTCATGTTGAACGGGTACGTGAACGGGGTCCAGCTCGTCCAGCGGCGCGCTCCGCTGCCCGGCGGGACCTCGGCGCCCGCCGGGAACGCGGTCAGCGGGAGCGTCGGGGTCAGCAGCACGTCGTACCGCTGGTGGAACAGGCTCATCCGCCGCCCCAGCTCGCCGCGGACCGCCTCGGCGGCCAGCACGTCCAGGCCGGACAGGCCCGTCCCCGCCGCCCGCATCTCCCGCAGCCCCGGGTCCAGGAGCGCCAGCTGGGCGGGCCCGAGGCCCCGGGTGGACCGGGCTATCCCGCCGGCCCACAGGGTGTGGAAGGCGTCCACCGGGTCGGTGAGGTCCGGATCGGTCTCCTCGACGTACGCGCCGAGGCCCGCGAGACGCTCCACCGCCCGCCGCACCACCGCCGCGACCTGCGGGCGCACCGCGACCTGGCCGCCCAGCGACGGCGAGAACGCGATCCGCAGCCCCCGCACCCCGCCGTCCAGCCCGGCCCGGAACCCGGTGCCGGGCGGGCCCGCCTGCCAGGGGTCCCGGGCGTCCGGCCGCGCGAGGACGTCCATCATCAGCGCGGCGTCCGCCGCGTCCCTGGCCAGCGGGCCCACATGCGCCAGCGAGCCGTACACGCTCGCCGGGTACACGGGCACGAGCCCGTACGTCGGCTTCAGCCCGAGGACACCGCAGAACGCGGCGGGGATGCGGACGCTGCCGCCGCCGTCGGTGCCGATGGACAGGGCGCCCGCGCCCGTCGCGACGGCCACCGCGCTGCCGCCGCTGGAGCCCCCGCTGGTCCGGTCCGGGCCGTACGGGTTGCGGGTGATCCCGGTCAGGGGCGAGTCCGTCACGGCCTTCCAGCCGAACTCCGGGGTGGTGGTCCGGCCGAGGAACACGGCGTGCTGCTCACGGAGCCGGGCCACGGCCGGGGCGTCCTCGGTCCAGTGGCGGCCCACCGGGTCCACGGTGCGGGAGCCCCGCAGGCTCGGTGTCCCGCGCTGGAGGAAGGTGTCCTTGACGGTCACGGGGACGCCGTCCAGCAGACCGGCCGGTTCGCCGCGGTACCAGCGGGCCGCGGAGGCGCGGGCCTCGGCCAGGGCGCCCTCGGTGTCGATCCGCACGAACGCGTTGAGTTTCCGCTGGACGTCGTCCGCCCTGCGCAGTGCCGCCTCCACGGCGTCGACGGGCGTGAATCTGCCCGTCCGGTACCCCTCGACCAGTTCCACGGCCCCCAGCGCCAAGATCCCGTCCACACACCCTCCCCACCCGTACCCCCCACCCATCGCTACCCCGGTACCCCCACCGGGACTCGCCATCGCCCACGCTTCTGGGGTTCCACACCTGGACGTACCTGTCCCTGTACGGGTCGTTCGTGGGTGCGCAGTTCCCCGCGGGTCGCCTTCGCTCGCGCTTGTGAGGTCTGTCCGGCTGGGCCCACTTGTCCCCGCACAGGCCGTCCGTGGGTGCGCAGTTCCCCGCGCCCCTGGATGCTGCCCCTTTGCGGTCGTTCGCCGGGTGCGGGTCGCCCTCGTTTTTGCGCAGTTCCCCGCGCCCCTTTGGGGGCGCCCCTTCAGGCTGTCGGTCAGGTGCGGGCCTTTGCTTGCGGAACCCCCCTCCTCGCGCAGTCGCTCGGCTGCCGAAGGGGGTGGGCGGGAATCTCTGCTCGCAGACTCCGATGCTCTTCAGTCGGGCAACGTAACGGCTTACCGAGCGTGTCGGATCGAGGACGGAGAATCCCGACCGGCACCGACCCAAAGAACCGGCAGAACGCGCCCCGACAGGGGCGCGGGGAACTGCGCGAAACCACCGAGCGACGGCACAGGAACGAAGTTCGTCCAGCCGGACAGACCTACGAAGCGCAAGCGAAGGCGACCCGCGGGGAACTGCGCACCCACGGACGACCTGTACAGGGACAAGTACGCCCAGCCGGACAGACCTCGAAAGCGCGGCAAGCACACGCGGTTAACGGGACGGGGGCGCCTGCACCACCGGCTCGCGGGTGAACAACGCACCGAGCCCCGGCGCGTTCACCCGCCGGTCGGTCAGCCGCAATCCCTCCCACACGGTCACCTGATTCGCCGTGAGCACCGGCTTGCCCAGCCGCTCCTCCAGGACGGACACCTGCGCGGCGGTGTGCACCGCGGTACCCGGCACGAGGACGGCCCCGGCATCGGGATGGTCCGCCTCGGCGGCCAGCGCCACCAGGTCGTCGGCGGAGCCGTGCGCCACCGACACGACCTCCGTGCCCGCCGCGGCGAGGAAGTCGGTGAACAGCCCCGTCAGCACCGGTGTGTACACGGACGCGACGGCGACCCGCCGCGCGCCCACCTCACGGACCGCGTGCACGAAGCCGAACGACGTGCTCGACGCGGGCAGCCCCGCGGCCCGCGCCAACGCGCGGACCTGCTCCTGCGCGCCCTCGGGACCCAGCGCGAAGCCCGGCCCCGCCCAGACGACGGCCTCCGCGCCCGACAGCCGCAGCTCCTCGCCCACCGCCGCGAGCCGGTCGGCCGACCCGGTGGGCACCGGCACGGCGCCCACGTCGAGACCCGGCCCGTCCTCCGCGACGGGACCGGTGGCGTCCGTTCCCGGCCCGTCGGCGTGGACCAGATACAGCCGGATGTCGCTGCCGATCAGCTGCTCCATACGCGGGTAGTCGTCCGCCGCGGTCCGTCCCGGGTACAGGAATCCCAGTGAGGTCACGTCCTCCTCCTTCGCGTGGGTGGCTCCCGGCCCCACCACGGGGCCGGGCGGTTTCGCCCGTCAGGGCTCCACCGCTCGCCTGCCCAGCGGGCCGGGGCCCACCCGTCGGGCCGCCGGGGTCTTCTCCCAGGATGCCCCGCGCGGCCGGGCCCGGCGCGACGGCCGGGAACCGTGTTGACGGGGGTGACGCCCGGTGCCAGCGTGGTCGGGCCGTGTACGGGCGCCCCGGGGGACGGCCACCGCCGGACCGGGACGCCCGCCCCGGCGGCCCCGGCCACCCCTGACGGAAGCGGACGCCCCCTTGGAACCGGAAGCGCACTTCCCCCCGCGAGCGGACTCCCCCGTACGAGCGGACTCCCCCCTGCCCACCGTCCTCGTCCTGGACGCCGACCCGCCGCCCCGGCTCGGGAGCCTCATCGGACGGGCCCAGGTGGTCCGTACCGACGGCGACTCGCTGGCCGCGCTGCTGCCGTCGGCGGACGTGCTGCTGGTGTGGGACCACACCAGCGACGCGGTACGCCGCGCCTGGCCCGGTACGGGGCCCCGGCCCCGGTGGGTGCACGCGGCGAGCGCGGGCGTCGATCATGTGCTGGGCCCGGAGCTCGTCGCGTCCGGCACGGTCGTCACCAACGCGCGCGGGGTCTTCGAGGGGCCCGTCGCCGAGTACGTCGCCGCACTGGTGCTGGCGATGGCCAAGGATCTGCCCCGGACCCTGGACCTCCAGCGGCACGGCGAATGGCGGCACCGGGACACCCTGCGGGTCGCGGGGTCACGGGCCGTCGTGGTCGGCTCCGGGCCGATCGGGAAGGCCGTCGCCCGGACCCTGAAGGCGCTGGGCGTACGGACGGCCGTGGTCGGCCGGGTCTCGGGGCCGGGGGTGCACGGGCCGGACGAGCTGGACCGGATGCTCGCCCGCGCGGACTGGATCGTGTGCGCGGCGCCGCTGACCGCACAGACGAGGGGGATGTTCGGCTCCCGGCGGTTCGGGATGATGCAGCCGTCCGCGCGCTTCGTCAATGTGGGGCGCGGAGCGCTGGTGGTGACGGACGAACTCGTCGACGCGTTGTCGCGGCGATGGATCGCCGGGGCCGCGCTCGATGTCTTCGAGGTGGAGCCGGTGGGGGAGCGCAGTCCGCTGTGGGGGGTGCCCGGGTTGATCGTGTCCCCGCATATGAGCGGGGACGTGCTGGGGTGGCGGGACGCGTTGGGGGCGCAGTTCGTGGAGCAGTTCGGGAGGTGGGTGCGGGGGGAGGTCCTGCGCAATGTCGTGGACAAGCCCCGGGGGTACGTCCCCGGCCCCTGAGGGTCCCGCCGGGTCGCCGCCCCCGTTTCCTGCGCTGGACCCACTTGTCCCCGCACAGGTCGGACGGGGGTGCGCAGTTCCCCGCGCCCCTTTGGGGCGCACCCGGCTTGTTCTTCGGGTCGGTGCCGGTCGGGATTCTCCGTCCTCGATCCGACACGCTCGGTACGACGTCCAGTGGTCCGACTGAAGAGCATCGGAGTCTGCGAGCAGAGATTCCCGCCCACCCCCTCCCGCAGTCCGGCGAGTCCGCGAGGAGGGTGGTTCCGCAAGCAAAGGCCCGCACCTGACCGACAGCCTGAAGAGGCGCCCCCAAAGGGGCGCGGGGAACTGCGCAAAAGACGAGGGCCGACCCGCACCCGGCGAACGACCGCAAAGGGGCAGCATCCAGGGGCGCGGGGAACTGCGCACCCCCGTCCAACCCGCACAGGGACAAGTGCGCCCAGCCGGACAGACCTCACAAGCGCAAGCGAAGGCGACCCGCACAGGGACAAGTGGGCCCAGCCGGACAGACCTCACAAGCGCAAGCGAAGGCGACCCGCACAGGGACAAGTGGGCCCAGCCGGACAGACCTCACAAGCGCAAGCGAAGGCGACCCGCAGGGACAAGTACGTCCAGTACGGGGAACCTCGGAAGCGCAAGCGAAGGCGACCTGTGAGGTGCGTCACGCTCTGTAAACCGTAGGGCGGAGCCCACGCGTACCGTCTGCGTCACCCGGATTCTTTGCGAGGAGCGCTGACGTTTGACGGAGGAGGAGTTCGCCGATTTCTATCGGCGTTCGGTTCACCGGATCACCGGCCAGCTGTATGTCATGACCGGCGACTTCCACGAGGCCCAGGACGTGGTCCAGGAGGCGTTCGTCCGGGCCTGGAACAGCCGTGGCCGCCTCGACCGCGACCTCGGCCCCGACGCGTGGGTGCGGACCGTCGCCTGGCGGCTCGCGGTCAGCCGCTGGCGCCGCCTGGTCCGGGGCCGCGCCGCCTGGGAGCAGCGGGCCGATCCCCTGACCAGCGGCGGGCCCGACCCGGGCATGGTCGACATCGAACGCGCGCTGCGTGACATGCCCGCCCGGCAGCGCCAGTGCGCGACGTTGTTCTACGTCTGCGATCTCACCGTCGACCAGATCGCCGCCGAGACCCGGCTCGCGAGCGGCACGGTCAAGACCCATCTGTCGCGGGCCCGGGCCCGGTTCGCCGATTCCCTCGGCCCGCGGCCGGGTGTCCGTACCGCCGGCCGCGCCACCGACCGTCCGTCGCCCAGCGGGGAGGACCACCGATGACCGAGCACGACGACGACCTCGGCGCGGAACTGCGGGAGGCGGCCGACCGGGCCGCCGGCCTGACCCGGCCGGTGGACATCCGGGTGATCGCCGAACGGGGCCGTTCCCGCAGGCGCCGGACGCTGGCCGTGTCGGCGGCGGGCGCGGTGACCGTGGCCGCCACGGTGACCGCGTTCCTGCTCACCCAGGCCACGGCACCGGCCCCCGCGCCCCCGCCGGTGCCCGCCGCGTCCACCGACGGGACGGAGGGCACACCGGACCGGGGTCCCACCGGAACCCTCGGCACGTCCGGTCCCACCGGGACCATGGGCACCCTCGGCCCCTCGGGCTCCCGTCCGCCCACCGGCACCGGCGGGACCAGCGGTCCGGCCGGGAGCCCGGAACACTCGCCCAGCTCCAGCGTTCCCCCGGCCACCGGCTCCTCCCCGCCGCCGACCTCCGCCATGGACCATCCGTTCCCCGAGGGCAGTCCGCGCGGACCGGGCCGGAGCGAGCGTCCGGAAGGCGGTTCGGCCGCGACGGGTCCATGGCAGGGGCCGGGGACCGTGGGCCCCTGACACCCTCCGCCGCCCCGGGGGTGATCCACGTCTCACCGCCGGTGAGGTGTCAACCGGATCTCTCGCGGGACGCGTAAACGCGGCAGAAGCCGAATCCCGCGAGGAGCCAGATGGCCATCGACACCCGGACCGGGCCCCCGCCCGCCCGTGTCCCGCAGCCGCCCGCGCCGGTCCGCGTCCCGGGCCCGGCGCCCGTCCGGCGCGCGTCCAGGGCGGCCGGGTGGCCCCGTACCGTCGGGACCGTGGTCGCGGTCCACGCGGCGGCCACCGCCGCGCATCTCGCCGCGCTGTTCGTGACCGCCTCGGCGGCGGGCGGCGCGGGGGTACGGGACCGGCTGCTGTCCTGGGACGCGCGGCTGTACCTGGGGATAGCCGAGGACGGCTATCCGGCCGGGATCACCCGGGACGCCGACGGCGAGCCGGAGGGGAGCACCCTCGCGTTCTTCCCGCTGTACCCGCTGCTGGTCCGGCTGGCGCACCGGACCCTCGGGTCCGACATGGAGACGGCCGCCCTGCTCACCGCCCATCTGGCCTTCCTCGGCGCGCTGTTCGCCGTGCACGGACTGATCGGCGCGCTGTACGGGACCCGGACCGCGACGATCACCCTGGTGCTGGTCGCGGCGGCGCAGCCCATGGCGGTGGTGCTCGTCATGGCGTACGCCGAGTCGCTGTTCCTGGCACTGGCGGTGGGCGCGCTGCTGGCGGTGCGCCGGGGCCACTGGCTCACGGCCGGGGTCCTCGCGCTGCTGACCGGACTGACCCGGCCGGCCGCCGCCGCGCTCGCGCTGGCCCTCGCGGTCGCGGTGGTGCTGGAGATCCGCCGCCTGGACCGGGTCACCTGGCGGCCGGTCGCCGCGCTCGCGCTGGCGTGCGCGGGCACCCCCGGCTATCTGCTGTGGGTCGCGGAACGCACCGGACGGCTCGACGGCTACTTCGTCGTCCAGGAAGCGGGCTGGGGCACCCACTGGGACTTCGGCGCGGCGTTCGCCGGCTTCCTCGGCGACACGTTCCGCCAGGGCGACGGCTGGGTCGCGGTGAGCACCGCGTTCCTGCTGCTCGCGGCCTGCGCGCTGACGGCACTGGCCTGGCGCCGGGGTGTCTGGCCGCCGCTGCTGGTGTACGGGACGGCGATGCTGGTGCTGACCGTCGGCCAGTCGAACTACTACCACTCCAAGCTGCGGCTGCTGGCGCCCGCGCTGCTGCTGCTCGTCCCGCTCGCCGTACGGCTGGCCCGGGCCCCCCGCCGGACCGTCGTGCCCACCCTGCTGGCGGCGGCCCTGTTCGGCACCTGGTACGGCGCGCACATGCTCGTGACCTGGCGGTACGCGATCTGACCGGAACGCGGGGGACACGCGCGGTCGCGCCCGTGGCGGACGGGCGGACGGCCCCCGGGGAACAAACGGAGCAACCCTCCTGTTCTGTTGACGCGGAAGGCCGGTCGGAACCGGCCGGAGGCGAGCGGGAGGACGACGACGGTGGCATCGGCGGGCAGCGGCAGCGAGCGGAACCAGGACCCGGCGGACGGGACGCGGCCCCGGACGGACACCCCGGCGGCCCCCGGCTCACGATCCGGCCCGGCCGACGACCCCGACGGCATCACCGGTACCCGGCACGGCACCGCCCCCGTACCCCTCTCCGTGCTCGACCTGGTCACCGTGGGCGCCGGACACACCGCCACCGAGGCACTGCGCACCAGCGTGGAACTGGCCAAGCTGGCGGAACGCCGCGGCTTCCACCGCTACTGGGTCGCCGAGCACCACTCCATGCCCGGGGTGGCGTCCTCGTCCCCGGCGGTGATCCTCGCGCATCTGGCCGCGCACACCGCACGCGTCCGGCTCGGCTCCGGCGGCGTCATGCTGCCCAACCACGCCCCCCTGGTGATAGCCGAGCAGTTCGGCACCCTGGAGGCCATGGCCCCGGGCCGCGTCGACCTCGGACTGGGCCGCGCGCCCGGTACGGACGGCGCCACGGCCGCGGCCCTGCGCCGCACCGAACGCCTCGCGGAGGGCGCCGACGACTTCCCCCAGCACCTCGCGGAGCTGACCAGGTTCCTGGACGACGACTTCCCCGACGGCCACCCGTACGCCCGGATACACGCCGTCCCGGGGCCGGTGCAGGCCACCGCGCCGGGCGGGGTCCAGTCCCGCCACCGGCCGCCGGTGTGGCTGCTCGGCTCGTCCGGCTTCAGCGCGCGGCTCGCGGCAACCCTCGGGCTGCCGTTCGCGTTCGCCCACCACTTCTCCGCCCGCAACACGGTCCCGGCGCTGGACCTGTACCGGGACACCTTCCGTCCCTCGGCCCTCCTCGACCGCCCGTACGCCCTGATCGGTGTCTCGGCGCTCGCCGCCGACGACGAGGGCGAGGCCCGCCGCCAGGTGCTGGCCGCCGCCCTCAGCATGGTCCGGCTGCGCACCGGCCGCCCCGGCCTGGTCCCCACCCCCGAGGAGGCCACGAACCACCCCTGGACCGCCCAGGAGCGGGAGTTCGTGGACTCCTGGAACGCGGACGTGGTCCACGGCACCCCCGACCAGGTCCGCGCGGGCCTCGACGACCTCCAGAAGCGCACGGGCGCCGACGAACTGATGCTCACCGCCAACGCCCACAGCGGCCGGGCCCGCCTGCGCTCCTACGAACTCATCGCCGACGCGTACGACCTCCCGACGGGCTGAGACGGCGGGTATCCCGCTACCCGACCGTGTGCTCGTTGATGACCTCGATCTTGCAGCGCGGGCTGCCCGAGCGGGACAGGCGCCCGTCGCTGGTGACCAGGGGGACCTGGAGACCCTCGGCGAGAGCGACGTACGCGGCGTCGTACGCGGACAGGTTCGCGTGCAGCTCCCGCACTCGCGGCAGCAGCGGCATGTGCTCGGTCCGGCGTACGGGGAGCAGGGCGTAGGCGTGCCAGGCGGCTTCCAGCTCGTCCGCGGTCAGCTTGCCGCCCCGGCGTCTGCCGAGCAGGGCCGACGTCACCTCGATGTCGACCAGATGCGGGGCCGCGAGGGTTTCCCCGGCGACCCGCTGACGGACAGCGGTGCCGACCGGGCCGGCGTCGGCCACGAGGAGCACCAGTGCTCCCGCGTCGATGACGATCAATGGTGCCGCCGCCCCTGCTCGATGTCGTCCAGGACGTCCTCCGTCGACAACCGGGCCGACACCTGGGCCTCGATCCGGGCGAGGACGTCATCCAGTGCCGGAGCGGCGACCTCCCGCTCCAGGAGTGCCCGGGTGTACGCCTGGAGCGACTGGTGGTTGCGTGCCGCTCTTATCTTCAGCTCGGTCACGGTCTCGTCGGAGAGGTCGCGCAGATAGAGAGTAGCCATGCAAGCAGAGTAGTCGCATTGCTAGCAATCTGCCAGCATTTTCGACAGCCCCCCGCCCTCACCCGTCGGACGCCGTACGGGCGGTGAGGAGTGCGGCGATGCGGTCCGGGGGGACCGGGCGGGAGTAGAGCCAGCCCTGGGCGGTGTCGCAGCCGATGCCGCGCAGCCGGGCGGCCTGGCCCGCGGTCTCCACGCACTCGGCGGTGACCGTGAGACCGAGGCGGTGGGCGAGCTGGACCAGGGTCTCGACGATGACCTCGTCGGCCGGGTTCGGATGGGCGCCGCCCTCGTAGCGGAAGCCCCGGACGAACGAACCGTCCAGCTTGAGGACCGACACCGGCAGCCGGCTCAGGTACGCGAGGTTGGAGTACCCCGTGCCGAAGTCGTCGATCGCGATCCGCACCCCCATGTCGCTGAGCGCCTGCAACGCCTGGAGCGGACGCCCCGCCGAACCCATCACCGCCGACTCCGTCAGCTCCAGTTGCAGCAGCCCCGGGTCCAGACCCGTCTCCGCGAGGATGTCCGCCACGTCCGCCACCAGATCGGAGTCCCACACCTGGCGCACGGCCACGTTCACGCTCACGAACACCGGTTCCGTGTCCGGGTGGTCCAGCTGCCACCGGCGGGCCTGACGGCACGCCGTGCGCAGCACCCAGCGGCCCAGCTGGACGATCGACCCGTCCTCCTCCGCCAGCCCGATGAACCGGTTCGGGGCCAGCGTCCCGAACTGCGGATGCTCCCAGCGCACCAGGGCCTCGACCCCGCGCAGCTCACCGCCGTCCAGCCGGACGAGCGGCTGGTACTCCAGCCGGAACTCCCCGCGTTCCACGGCCGGGCGCAGGGTCGACACCAGTGCCTGACGGGTCATCCGATGGGCGTTGCGCTCCGGGTCGAACAGCGTCCAGCGGGCCTTGCCGTCGGCCTTCGCCCAGTACAGCGTGGTGTCGGCCGCCTGCATCAGCCCGGTCGCCGTGGTCCCGTCGGCCCGCCGTTCCACCACCCCGATCGACGCGGACACCGACAGCCGCTGCCCGGCGATGTCGAACGGCTCCTGCAACGTCCGCAGGACCGTCCCGGCGAGATCCGCGAGCTGCTCCGTCCCCCGGGACTCCTCGACCAGCAGCGCGAACTCGTCCCCGCCGAGCCGCGCCACCAGCGGTGCCGTGCCCCGGGTCGGCCCCGCCTCCTCGGCGCACCGGGTCAGCCGCTCGGCGACCGCCGCGAGCAGCCGGTCCCCGATCCCGTGCCCCAGTGTGTCGTTCACCGCCTTGAACCCGTCCAGGTCGAGGTAGCACAGCCCGACCCGGCCGGTCCCGGACCCGTCGTACGCGCCCGCCTCCAGCGCCCCGGCCAGCCGTTCGAAGAACAGCGTCCGGTTGGGCAGCCGGGTCACCGGGTCGTGCATCCGGGAGTGCCGCAGCCGGGCCTGCAACTCGCGGTGCGCGCTGACGTCGGACACCGACAGCAGGACGGCCCCGGGCCCGCTCCGGTCGGCCAGCGGGGTCACGGTGATCTGCGCCCACATCGTGCGGCCGTCGGGCCGCGCCAGCCTGCGCCCGCACCGCAGCCGCGCCTGCCGTCCGCGCAGCACCTCCTGGTACGTGTGCCAGGTCCGGTCGTCCGCCACCAGGTCCACCAGCTCGGCCGCGACCCGTCCGACGGGCCCGGGCCCGGGCCCGTCGGACGGCCGGGTGAAGAGCGCGTGGAAGGCGTCGTTCGCGGCGATCACGACCCCGTCCCGGCCGACCGCGGCCATCGCGAGCGGCGCGACGGCGAACACGGCGCGATACAGCTCGGCCTGGTCCGGGTCCGTGGTGCGGGGGTCCGGCGTCGCGTGGCGGTCCGGCGGTCGTGGGTCCGTCGCCCGGGTCCCGGCGGGTACGGGCGCGGGGACCGGTGGGGGAGTGGGCGCCTGGGTAGGTGGCGGTGCGGGTGCCCGGGCCGGGCCGGCCGCCTGCGCGGGGGGCTGTGCGGCCGACGGCGGACAGGCGGTCCGGACGGTGCGATCACCGGGGTCGGCGCGACTCTCCGTGACGGCCGGGGGGACGAGGTCCGCCGTGGGGGCGGGCCCTTCGGACGTTCCGCTCACCGCTCACTCCCGCAGTGCGTCGTTGCGTTCGTGCTCTGGTCGTGCTCCGCACAAGTCCCGGACGGTGACCGGCCGGACGCACGAACGGGCCGCTCCGGCCGCAGATACGCGGGAAATCAGGCCGATCATAGAGCCTGCTCCGGCGGGTGAGCCAGCCACACACCGGTGTCACCCCGTTGTGCGCCCCCTTTGGCGGACCGTTTCCGCTTGGTCGGGCGCCGAGGTCGGCCAGAAGCGATCACACCCGACCGCGAGTGACTTTCTGTGATCATCCGCCCGGTTGGGCCGACCGGGTGCGGCCGGATGTCCGGAACCGGCGCATGACAGCGGGATCTCCCCTGGAAGATCCCGCCAAACCCGGGTGCTCCGGCGGATTCCCCTCACCCGGCCGGTCCACTCAAACAAGGCAAAGCGGGGCGATCCACAGCAGGGTGGGTGCGGTGTGTACCGCTGTCCGTCCCCGGAGGTCGCCGTGCCCGGTCGGTTCCGCCCCGGCGTGCCGGGGCTGCGGCGCGAGCGCTCCTGGCTGCGCGGGACCGCCGCGCTGACCTCGCTGGCCGCCCTGGTGGCGACCTCCCTGGTCGCGGGACCCGCCATCGCCGAGCCGTTCACCGGTCCCTGCGCGCTGGAACGCACCACCGCCCACCACTCGGAGGGCCTGGACACCTGGAACGGCGCGTATCCGCGTCCGGTGCGCGCCCTCGACGCGGTGATGGTCTTCCTCGCCTTCCCGGACGCCCGCCCGCTGACCACCCCCGGTGAGCTGGCCGCCGACTACTTCCCGGCCACGGACCGGTTCTACGAGCGTGCCTCGTACGGCCGGTTCGCCCTGCGCCCCCATCCGCGGGACGACTGGATCAGGATGCCCAAGCCGTCGACCGCGTACGCGATAGAGCGGGACTGGGACGCCGAGCACCGCTCCGCCTATCTGCGGGACGCGGTCGCGGCGGCCGATCCGCATGTCGACTTCGCCGACTTCGACGTCGTGTACTTCGTGGCCGACCCGGACGCGCCGGGTGTCGACTCCGACGCCACGAAGGTCGTCAACTTCGAGCGTCCCGTGGAGGCGGACGGCACGGCCATCCGCCGGATCGTCACCGTCTTCGAACGGCACCCCCCGGACCGCAACGTCCTCGCACACGAGACCGGACATGTGTTCGACCTGCCCGACCTCTATCACCGCCCCGCCGACGGCAAGGGCGACTGGGACACGCATGTCGGCGACTGGGACGTCATGGGCAGCCAGTTCGGGCTGGCCCCGGACCTCTTCGGCTGGCACAAGTGGAAGCTGGGCTGGCTGGACCCCGGGCAGGTGGTGTGCGTCCAGGGCCGGGGTGACACCCGGCTCACCCTGGAGACGCTGTCGGCGACCCGGGGGCGGGACACGGCGACCGGCGACGGTCCTCGGGTGCCGGGGGGCCCGCGGCCCGGCGCGTCCACGGTGGCCGAGGCGCGGGACGCGGCGAAGGAGTCGGCCCGTGCTATGGCGGGCGCGGTGGCGCAGCTGGTCGGCCCCTTCAGGCCGGCGCGGCACTCCGGCACCGACGGCGGTACGAAGCTCGCGGTGGTCCGTACGGGCCGGACCACCGCCGTCGCCATCGAGGCCCGCGGCGCCGTCGGCAACGACACCTCGACCTGTACGGAGGGGGTGCTGGTCTACCGGATCCGCAGCGAGGCCGCCTCGGGCGCCGGTCCGGTCGAGGTGGTCGACGCGCATCCGGCGACGGACGCGTGCGGGGACCGTTCGGTGTACCCGCCGCTCGCGGACGCCCCGGTACTCCCGGGCGAGACCTTCACGGTCCCCGGCGAGCGCCTCAAGGTCCACATCACGGTGGAACCCCGAACCCCCACAGGCACCTGGCCCCTGACCATCTCCACAAGCTGACCCCCCCGCCGAGGTCGACCGGCCGGCCGGTCGACCGAAGGGGCGCGAGAATCTGCGCACCCACGGACGACCCGCACCCGGCGAAGGTGCGCTCACCTGGTGCGACCTGAGGGGCGCGGGGAACTGCGCAACCCACGGGCGACCCGCACCGGACGAAGGTGCGTCCACCTGGAGCGGCCGAAGGGGCGCGGGGAACCGCGCAGAACGCGAGGGCGCACCCGCACCCGAGAACCGGCCGAGTGGGGCAGCACCCAGGGGCGCGAGGAACCGCGCACCCACGTACGACCCGCACCGGACGAAGGTGCGTCCACCTGGAGCGGCCGAAGGGGCGCGGGGAACCGCGCAGAACGCGAGGGCGCACCCGCACCCGAGAACCGGCCGAGTGGGGCAGCACCCAGGGGCGCGAGGAACCGCGCAACCCACGAACGACCCGCACAGGAACAAGTGCGCCCGCAAGGGCAGACCCAGCGGCGCAAGCGAAGGCGACCCAGCGGAACCCGGACCCCGGACCCCCAGGGCCGTACGCGACACGCGAAAGGCCCCCCGTTCTCACGAGGGGCCTTCGCCGTCTGTGCGCCGCCAGGGACTCGAACCCCGGACCCGCTGATTAAGAGTCAGCTGCTCTAACCAACTGAGCTAGCGGCGCCTGCTGACGTCGTAGACCTTAGCACCCTGATCCGGGCCAGGAAAAATCGATACCTTGACGGCCGCCCCGGCCACCGCGCGGGCGGCCCGGACGCTCGCCCACAGCAGGATCTCCGGCCCCGGCAGCCAGGGACGGCGGGTGTCGGGCGCGACGACCCAGCGCGAACAGCTCCCCTCCGGGCCGCCCGGGTCGGGCGTGCTCCCGGCGAGCGGCGGTACGGTCACCGCGTCCCCCGTGCCGTGGCACAGCAGCGGGGGCACCCCGGCCCGCCCAGGACCCCACTCCTCCCACCGCAGCAACGCGGGCAACCGGTGCGCGGTGCCGGGCGCGGCGAACAGCAGCATCCGGCCCCGGTGGCTCGCCACGGGACCGGAGCCGGGGCCCTCGCCCCACAGCCGGTCGAGCATCGCGCGGCCGAACAGCGCGGGGGTGTTCACCACGTCGAACGCCGTGCCGCAGGGCAGCACGTGGGGGGTGGCGGGGCGGGCGGCCCACTGGTCGAGGGTGTCCTGCGGATACGTTCCTGCGGAGGCGAGCCAAGCGGCTCCCTCGGCGGAGACCTCATGGACCTCGGGCCGGTCGTCCTGCTCGTGCCGGTCACCGGAACCAGGGCGTTCCCGGTCCCGGCGGGGATGCGGATCGTTGCTCATGACACCTAGGTTTACCCGGGGTAAGGGGGCCGTTTCGGTGAGTTGCCGAAATTCGGGACACGAGGGGGCGGGGTGGAGTATCTTGCCCGCCCGGCATATGCCAAGAAATCTTGTGCCGCCGCCCCCGGACGACGCGAACCTTCTTCCGGTGGCCCGTGACTCGTGCCCGTGGCCCCTGACCCGTGACCGGGTGACGGACGTGGGCCGGCCCGTTTCCTGGCCGGGTCAGCCCTCGTCGGGGTGGGCCGCGCTCAGCAGGTCACGGCCGAACTCGACCATCTTCCGGGCGTAGTCCTCCGTCCACTCCGCGCGTTCGGCGATGTCCGCCGTGGTCAGCCGGTCGAAGCGGCGCGGGTCCGCGAGCCGGGCGGCGGCGATCGCCTGGAACTCGACCGAGCGGTCGGTGGCCGCGCGGAACGCGTGGGTCAGCTCGGTGGCGCGGCTCAGCAGATCACGGGGGTCGTCGATCGACTCCAGGTCGAAGAAGTGCTCCGCGTCCGCCGTGATCTCGGTGGGCTCGAAGAGGAGCGCGGCGGGGCGCCGCGGGGGCCGTGAAGGGGTGACCCGCTCGGGCTCCGACATGTGGTGTGTCCTCCTCGGTGTCTGCGGCCAGGGCCGTGTTCCATTGTCGCCCGCGAGGGGCCGCCTCCGCTCGCGCCCGTATGTCCCTACCCTCCGGGTGCACACGTACCCGCGGACGGTCGCCCAGAGGCGCGCGGGACCCGTCACGGGTGCGGAATCCGGTGGTGGGAGAGGTGGTCCCAGGTGGTCATCATGGCGTCCCAGCCGTCGGGGAACTTCAGGGTGACGCCGAGCTGGACCGGCTCGGTCGACGGATGGTCGTCCAGGAGCTCGGTGACGCCACCGCGGCAGACCACGATGCACGCGTGCCGGTGCCGGGACGCGAGCACGCACAGCCGGCCCGTCTCCAGATGGAACGCCGTCGCGTCGGGACGCCCGGACAGCGGGTGCAGCACCACCGTGACGTCGTACTCACGCCCCTGGAGCCGGTTCGCCGTGTCGACGGTGACCCCGCCCACGCCCAGCTCCGTGAGCGCCGCCCGGACCGCCGCCGCCTGGTCGCGGTGCGCCGTCCCCACCGCGATCCGCCCGGCGGTCAGCGGCGCCGGATCGGGACCCCGCTCCGAGACGGTCGACCCGCCCCGGTCCAGCAGTCTGCGCACCACGAGCGCCACGGCCTGTACCGCCTCGGGGTCCGTACGGGGGGTGTGCCGGGGCGGCAGCTCCAGCAGGCCCCAGCCCGACGCGGCGGCCTCGTCGATCACCCGGTCCGGCGCGGAGCCGTCCGACGCCACCCCGAACCGCAGCGCGCGTACGCCGTGGTCCGTGCCGCTGCGGAACGGCGTGTACGGGTAGAACGCGGCCGACACCAGCGGCGCCGCCGACGCGGGCAGCCGCCAGGACACCGGCAGCCGGTGCTGCGGCAGTTCGGGGTTGTGCGCGAGCAGCGTGCTCACCGCGCTCGCCGACGGGTCGTAACTCAGCCCCGCCCACTGCTCCGCGCCGACGATCGAGAACGGGTCGAGCTGCCCGGGGTCGCCCACGAACAGCGCGCGCTCGAAGAGGTTCGCCACCGCGAGCAGCCCGTCCGAGCGCATCTGGTACGCCTCGTCGACGATCGCGTGCCCCCACGGCTCCACGTCCTTCACATGCGCCCACTTCGCGGCGGTGGAGATCACCACGTCCAGACCCGCGAGGTCCCCCGCCTTGGTCGACTTGCGCACCTGGGGCAGTCCGTCCAGCGCCTTGTCGTAGGCGTCCGGGTCGCTGCTGTGCAGCCGTCCGACGGGGACGTCCGGGGCCTTCTCCGCGAGCCGCAGCACCAGATCGTCCACCTGGGCGTTGGTCTGCGCGACGACCATCAGCGGGCGTCCGGCGGCGACCAGTTCGAGTGCGGCGTTGACCACGAGGGTCGACTTCCCGGCGCCGGGCGGGGAATCCACGACGACGCCCCGGTGGGTGCCGTGCAGGGTGTCGCGGAGGATCGCCTCGGTGGCGCGGGCGGCGGCGGCGCCCGGGTCGGCGGGGGCGCCGGTCCGGCCGGGGCCGGTCGTCGGGGTCACAGGATGTCCTCTCCGGTCACCTGGTCGGGCTGCTCGGGCCGGTCGGCGGCGTCACCGGGCGGACCCCCGTGGGTCCACGGGGTGTTCTCCGGGTCCGGCAGTTTCGGCCCGCCGCGCTGATCGTGCTCGAAGAGCGTCCAGCAGAGCATGTCCCCCTTCTCGGGCACCGAACCGGCCTCCGGCTCCTTGCCCCGGCCCATCCGGTCGGTGATCCGCAGCACCAGCGCCGGAGTACCGTCCCCGCCGCCGTCCGGGCGGGTGTCCATGAGGGCGTCCGCGCGGGTGTCCGGGTCGCGCGGATCCGGGACACCGGGGGAGACCTCCTCCGGGAGCTCCGCGTACCCCACGAACTGGGCGGTCTGCGGTTTGCCGCCCAGCGAGCGGTACACCTTCGTGCCCACCGCGAGATGCGGCCGGTCCTCGGTACGCACCGTGACCAGCGGCCGGGGGCTCGGCCGCTTGCCCTCGCTGTACGCCATCACCGACTCGGTCACCTCACCCGCGAACGCCTCACCGGCCAGCCGCCGCCCCGCCATCACCAGCGGATCGTCCAGCGCCTCCTGGGCGTCCAGCCGGGCCTGCTCGCGCTCCCGCGCGGCGAGCTTGTTCGCCGCGGTCACCGCGTCGTCCCGGCGCGGCTGCGGGGGCTCGCCCGACAGCACCCGGTCCCGGTGCCCGGTGAACGACCAGCGGTCCCGGGTCCACCGCTCCTCGACCCGCGCGCCCACGGGCAGCTTGCACAGCAGGTCCAGACCCCGCCACACCGCGTCCCAGGTCGGCCGGGTCCGGCTCACCACCAGCGCGCGGATCGCGTGCTCCGCCTCCGTGAGCGCCCCCAGCCGGTCGTCGGCCTCGATCCCGTCCTCCGCCGCCGCCAGCTCGACCCGGGCCCGGTCGTAACGCTCGATCGCCGGGGCCAGCAGCTTGTTGTCGAACGCCGGGTCCGTCGCCGGACCCGCCGGAGGGCACAGCAACTGGCCGTCCGCGTCCCGCGCCCGCTCGGCCCGCAGCGCCGCGTCCGCCCCGGAGGTCCCCTCGGGCGCCTCCAGCCACGCCAGCAGCGCGCCCAGATGCTGGTCCTCCAGCGAGGACTGACCGGTCGCCCAGTGCCGCGCCAGCAGATCCGTCATCGCGGGCAGCAGCGACGAACCGGGCACCCGGGCCCGCTCCCCGTAGTGGGTGAGCCAGCGGCCCAGCAGCGGGACCCGCGGCGGAGCCGGGTACGGCGCCTCGGGGTCCTGCTCGGCCGTCCGGCGAAAGCGCATCGAGCGGCCCAGCAGCCGCACGAAGTCGACACCGCCCCGGCTCGGGACGACGATCTGCGGCGCGTCCGCGCACAGCTCGACCTCGACCTTCACCCGCTTACCGGTCTCCGGGTCCGTCTCGGTGCGCTCGGCGGCCTCGACCGTGCCCGCGTGGTCGTCGATGTACGGCAGGATCTCGTCCGCCAGCGCGGCGAGGAACGCGAACCGCAGCTCCCGGTCCCTCGGCTGCGCCACGAACAGCACCCGGGGGGCCGTCCGCTCCGTCCCCACCAGCGCGCCCAGCGGGGCGCCCGCCTCACCGGCGGTCGTCAGCGGTACGAGGACCAGCGGCCGCTGCGACAGATGCCGGTGCCGCACCGTCGCCACCGGCCGCGCCCGTCCACCGGCCACGGCCTCCAGCCGCGCCAGATGCCCGATCAGCGACATCCCGCACCTCCCGCGCGCGTGGCGGACCCGGGCGACGGCGTCAGCACAGGACCGACCCGCGCGCCGGGCCGGGCACCGCGCCCAGCGCCTCGTCCCGCAGGGCCGCCGCGCGGCGCAGCGCCGCGACGGTCGGGTCCGCCGGGTCACCGGCCTGGCCCGCCGCCGCTGCGAGCACCGCGTCCACCGTGGTCAGCCCGCCCAGCTCACCGCGGACCGACCGGCCGATGGCGGTCACCGCGCCCTGCTCCCGGGCCCGTGCCCGGCAGTGGAACGCCAGCTCGCACGCCGACAGGCACTCGGGCGCGTACGCCGCGGGCACCGCCTCCACGGCCGCGCCCAGCGAGCCGGGGGACTGCTCCGCGTCGAAGGTCGCGCCCTCGGGCAGCACGGCGGCGATCTCCTCGACCCGGGTGAGCCGGGCCAGCTGACGCCGGGTCACCGACAACTGCTTGCGCAGATCGACGGGCGCCGCCGCCGGGAGGTTGGAGAAGTCCTTCGGACACACCAGCAGCGCCCGGTGGTCCACCTCGGGTGCCGGGTCCAGCCGGGCGGCCACCCGCTCCAGCGCCAGGACGTACACGGCGGCCTGCCGGGCGGCGGCGCCCACCTTCGCGGGCTCGGCCGAACCGTCGATCATCGGGAACGACTTGATCTCCACCACGCTCCACCGCCCGTCGGGGTGGACGACCACCGCGTCGGGCTCCAGGAACGCGGGGGTCCCCGCCACGTCCAGCGACAGCATCGGATGGTCCAGCAGCGTCCACACACCCGGGGACGCGGCGGCCTCCCGCAGCGCCAGCGCCGTCCGCGCGACCCGGGCCTCCTGGCCGCCGGCCGCCGACAGCGGGGGCATCCGGGCCGTGTCCGGCCCCGGGGCCGGGGCCGACGGGTCGAGCCGCTCATGGGCCAGCCGCAGCAGCTCCGCGCCGCCGTCACGCTTCACCCGGGCCTCGAACGCGTGTCCCCGCACGATCGCGAACTGCGACTGCCCCGACACCGCGGGCGCCCCGAGCCGCTCCGCCACCGCGCCCTTGTCGACCCCCGCGCCGTCCAGCAGGGCCCGGCGCCCGCACCCCGGGTTCACCGCGAGCGCCGCCAGCGAGCGGGCGTCCATGGCCTTCGCCGGTACGGGGCCGCGCAGCTCAGCGAGCCGGTGCCGGAGAGCCGTCCCCCGCTTCGGAGGAACGGGGACCGTGCTCGGCGGACTGCTTGCGCTGTCGGGGAATTCGCTCACCCGCCGCAGTCTGGCACCCACCACCGACAACCGGGGAACTTCCGCCCGTCCCGGCCCGTACCGCGACACCCGCCGGCGCCCTCACCGGGTCCGCCCCGGCCGCGCGGCCGTGCCCCGCCACGGCACCCGCGCCGGCACCCGCCGTGGCACCCGGCACGACGCCGGTCATGGCCTCGGCGCGGGCCGTCGCGTAGCGCGCCCGCAGCCGGTCCACGAACCGCAGCCCCGGTGCCGTCAGCAGCAGTCCCGCGCCCATCACGGCCGCGCCCGCGACCGCGTCGAGGAAGTAGTGGTTCGCCGTCCCCATCACCACGACGGTGGTGATCAGCGGGTACGCCACGGCCGCCGTCCGCATGAGCGGCCCCCGGCCGCCGTGCCGCCACAGGACGACCCCGCACCACAGGGCCCAGCCCACATGCAGGCTCGGCATCGCCGCGTACTGGTTGGTCATCCCGCCGAGCCCGCGCGGGGCGCTGGCCTCGGTGCCCCACCAGCCGTACGCGCTGTACTGCGCCATGGTGTCGACGAAGCCGTGCGTCGCGTCCAGCAGCCTGGGCGGGCACGTCGGGACCAGGGTGAATCCGATGAGTCCGATGAACGTGGAGAGCAGCAGCCAGGTGCGGGCCGCGCGGTAGTGGACCCGGCGCGAGCGGAACATCCAGATCAGCACGGCCGGTGTCACCAGGTAGTGCAGCGAGGCGTACCAGAAGTCCGCCGGGACGCCTATCCACGCGTGCTCGGTGAACAGGCGGTTCAGCGGGTGCTCGGCGTTCAGCCACAGTGCCTTCTCGGCCCGGAGTATCGCCAGTCCGTGGTCGACGGCGGTGCTCACGTCACCCCGGGCGAGGAGCCGTCCGGCGGAGTACGCGAGGTACACGAGCAGGAGCAACGGGAGTTCGGTCCACCAGCGGAGCCGGTGCCTGTGCCCTGTCCCTGGTACCGGCTCGGCTCCCGCCCCGGTGTCGGACGGTCCGCGATTCGGCATCCAAGGTCTCCTCACTCCGTGCGGCAGCCGTGGCCGCGCGCCCACTTTACGGTGTATGTGAACGCCGTGAAGGCGGGCGCCCCCGTTTCCGCAAGACGCCACTGTTCCCCTGGGGGGTTGCCTCCCGTCAACCTCACGGGGCGCCTTCGCTGTGCGCTTCCGAGGTCTGTCCGGGTGTGCGTACTTCGTTCCTGTGCCGTCGTTCGTGGGGTGCGCAGTTCCCCGCGCCCCTGGATGCTGCCTCCTGCGGTCGCTCTTCGGGTGCGGGCCGGTTCTCGTCTTCGCGCAGTTCCCCGCGCCCCTTTGGGGCGCATCCGGCTTGTTCTTCGGGTCGGTGCCGGTCGGGATTCTCCGTCCTCGATCCGACACGCTCGGTAACACGTCCAGTTGCTCCACTGAAGAGCATCGGAGTCTGCGAGCAGAGATTCCCGCCCACCCCCTCCCGTAGACGTGCGAGTCCGCGAGGAGGGGGGTTTGAACCCCGACCCCGCTCGCTCAGAGTCCGCAGCCGGACGACAGCCCCAGCCGGGCGCCCCCAAAGGGGCGCGGGGAACTGCGCAAACGCACCGAGCGACGGCACAGGAACGAAGTACGCCCAGCACAGGTAACCCAGGGGCGCGAGGAACTGCGCACCCACGAACGACCCGCACAGGGACAGGTGCGTCCAGCCGGACGGACCTCGGAGGCGCAAGCGAAGGCGGAAGGCGTTACGCCGGGCGGGGCAGCGCCGCATAGCGGTCGAGGAAGCCGCCGACACCTCCCGCCCGCCGGTGAGGCAACAGCACCCGTACCGTCTCCGCCAGCATCGACCGCACCCGCGAGGACTGCACCTCGTCCAGCAGCGACACGACCCGCTCCCCGGCCGCCGCCGCCTCGTCCGGCCGCCCCGCCCGCGCGAGATCGTCCGCCAGCTCGGCGGTGTACAGCGCGGTGTTCCGCACGAAGTGCGGTTCCTGGAGCTCCGCGGCCCGCCGCGCGAACCGCGCGGCCCGCGCCCACTCCCCGAGCGCGGACCAGCACTGCGCCTCCAGCCCCGCCAGCTCCGCCTCCCCGTAGAAGGACATCCACTCGGGGTCCGCGTCCGTCACCCCCCGGTCGAAGAGGTCCCGCGCCCGCGCCAGCGCCCGCTCGCACCCCGGGCGGTCCCCGAGCCCGGCCCAGCCCCCGGCCTCCCGCAGCGCCAGCAGCGACAGCAGCCGGGGCGAGCCGAGCTCCAGGGCCGCCCGCTGGGCCGCCTGCGCGGCCCGTACGGCCTCCCGGGGGCGTCCCGCGTCCCGGGCGAGGAACGCCGTGTTGCAGAACGCGTGCGCCTCCACCCCCGCGTTCCCGCACATCCGGGCCGTCGCCAGCGCCTCGGCGTAGTGCGAACGGGCGTCCGCGAAGCGGCCCGAGTCATGGGCGAGCCAGCCCACCGAGATGGCGAGCTCCCCGGCCCCCGCGTGCAGCCGGTCGGCGGTCGCCCGGCGCCCGGTCGCCGCGTCGAGCAGCTCGAAGGCGGTCCGCAGCGGGACCGCGGCCCGCCGGTAGAGCCCGTCCGCGCCGTGCCGGTCGTCCAGCACCCGGATACGGCGTACCGCGTCCTCGACGGCGAGCGCCTCGGCCTCACCGGCCCGCCGGGCCCCGCCGGGGTCCGCCGCGCGGGGGGCCGGGACCGGCAGGGCCGCGGCCGTGGCGGGCGTCAGCGAGACGGCCACCGTGGCCGGACCGCCGGTCATGAATGCGCGACGCCGCACGTCGCTCTCCTCGTGGTTCTGGATCTCGTACTGCTCGATCGGATGGACGGGGCCGTGGACGGCGGCCGGTTCGGGCGGTACGGACGCCCCCGCACGCGCCCCCCGGCCCCGTACCGCCGACCGCGGCGCGAAGCCCAGGTCCGCGAGGGTGCGGCCGGGGAACATATGCAGGAACACCCGCTCGTACGCGTAGTTGGGGCAGCGGATCTCACCCGCCTCCACCCGTCCGATGTAGCGGGCGTCACAGCTCACCCGCTCCCCGATGTCCCGGGCCGCCCGCCGCACCACCGCCGCGAACTCCCCGGGCGACCTCGCCCCGCGCAGTTCCCGGAAGACGGTGTTCGTCCGGGGTGCCGGGGGCAGCGGACCGCGGCCCGGCGGTGGTGCCGGAGCCGGGCCGCCCGCCGGGGCGGGCGTTCTGGAGGGCCTCGCTGACGACGCCATGGCCGGAACCTCTCGTGCGCGTCCTGCCGGACCCCAGCGGGGCGTCACGGCCCGGACCGACATGTCCGGTGCGCCCGTGGTCCCCGCTCCGGTCCGGCGGGGCACGAACGTACCGGCTGTGATCGGACCGCCACACAGGGTTTGCCAATAAAACGGATATCTCACCCACGATCTGCCATGAAGTGCCATCCTTTGCGGCGGCGTGGCGCCGTAGCCGTTGACGCCCTCCGGCGTTGAACCACGAGGACGGGGAGCCATCAGTCACATCCACCCGCTCGACCGAGGAGCGGGTTCCGTGTTGGAGGCCGGGATGAAACCCAGCACACCTGCTACGCCGGGCGCGCCGACGGGCGTGCCCCTGCCATCCACCGCGAGCGGCGGGGCCCCGCCGTCCCCGCCGGGGAGCGTGTCCGCCGGGGAGTGCGACCTGGTGACCGTGTCCGCCCGGCAGGGCCTGGAGGCGGTGGACATCCTGCGCCGGGGCGACGCCGCGGGCCCCGTCCTGCACGACAACCGCTGCCGCACCCTCGGCTTCCTGGTGCCGCCCGGCACCGCCGACGGCTGGGACGTACCGGGCAGCGCCTGCACCCGCACCTTCGGCCGGGGCGTGCCCCTCGCCGCGCTCGCGGGCGCGGTGCCCGAACCGCCCGTCGCGGGCACCGGCTGGCTGCTGCCCCCGGGCCAGGACGACCGGGTCACCGACCCGGCGGTGCTGCGGGAGGCGCTGGGGCAGGCGGCCCGGCTCATCGAGGCGGCCGACAACTGCTGCTGAGCCCGCCGCCGCCCGGGGAGGGGGCGGCGGCGCTGCCGGGCCGCCGGGACGCGCCGATAATGGCCCGATGGCACGGGAACGGGCTCCGCGGGCGAAGCAGCAGAAGCAAGCCAAGCAGAAGCAGCAGAAGCAGGCCGAGCAGCAGCGGAGCAAGCGGGGGAAGGGGTCGCTCCCCGGCGGTACGGGCACGGGCACGGGTACGGGTGCCGGTGCGGGTACGGACGGCGGGGGCGGGCCGGAGGACGGTGCCGTCGGGCGGGGGCGGTCCCGGCGGCGGGGCGACCGGGAGTCCGTCGTCGCGGACGTCGGCGGCGGACGTGCCGAACTGGTGCCCGACCCCGACCGGCCCCGCGCCTGGACGCTGCTCATCGACGGCGCCCCCCAGTCGCACGTCGACCTCGACGACCCGGAGCACCTCGGCTTCGAGTACCAGCGCCGGATCGGGCACGCCATCGATCTGCTGGCCCCGCCCGGCCGGCCGCTGCGGGTGCTGCACCTCGGCGGCGGCGCCTTCACCCTCGCCCGCTACGTCGCCGCCACCCGCCCCCGCTCCACCCAGCAGATCGCGGAACGGGACGAGGCCCTCGTCCGTCTCGTCCGCGCGGAACTTCCCCTGGCGTCCGGGGTACGGGTCCGGGTGCGGTCGATGGACGCGCGCGAGGCGCTCGGCGCGGTGCCCGACGGATGGGCCGACCTCGTCATCGCGGATGTGTTCAGCGGGGCCCGCACCCCGGCCCATCTCACCAGCGTCGAGTACGTCGCCGAGGTCCGCCGGGTACTGACCCCCGGGGGCTGGTACACGGCGAACATCGCGGACGGACCGCCGCTCACCTATCTGCGCGGGCAGATCGCCACGGTGCGGAACGTGTTCCCCGAGACGGCGCTGATCGCGGAGCCCGGGGTGCTGCGCGGGCGCCGGTTCGGCAACGCGGTGCTGATCGCCGCGGCACTCCCGCTGCCCGTCCCGGAACTCGGCCGCCGGGCCGCCACCGACCCGCAGGGCGCCCGGATCGAACACGGCACGGCCCTGCGTGACTTCACCGCGGGGGCGCTCCCCGTCCGGGACGCCACGGCCAGGGACTCGCCCCGGCCCCCGGTCAACGCGTTCCCCGGCTGACCGCCCGGCCCGCCGCCGGGTCCCCCGGATCTACCCGCGTCCGGCCGGTCAAGGCCGGGTCAGTACGTGTTGACGCTCACCTTGGGCTCGACCTCGTGCCAGGTGGCGATCACGGACACCCGTTTCTCACCCGATTGGAAGTCCACCCGGATCCAACCCAGCCCCGCCTGCTTCCACACCTGCATCGACCAGCCCGCCGCGGGTGTCGCCGACACCAGCTCCACGGAGTCCGCCCCGATGTCGAAGACGGCCCGGCCCCCGTCCGTCGCGTAGCTCTTGACGGAACCCGGCGCGGAACCGGTCGCCCCCATCGGCTCATCTGCGCCCGGGGTGCCCGAGGACGGGGCCGACGAGGGCTTGGGCGAGGGCGGGGGAGCGGTCACCGGCGCGGTCGACGGCACCCGGGCCGGCGTCCGGGCCACGCCCTGCGAACCCCCGTCGCCCGTACGGGTCCTGGGCGTCGGGTCGGCGGACTTCCGGGGCTCCGGACGGTCGGTCGAGGACAGCTCCGGTGTGGCGTCCTGCCCGGTGATCGGCAGCGCCCGCGGGGGATCGTAGGCCGTACCGGACATCACCGAATGAACGCCCCACCACGACAGCGTGACCGCCGCGCCCGTGGAGAGCGTCCAAGCCGAGAAATGAAGAAGTCCCCTGCGCATCGTCGGTCATCCTGCCGCACCCCACCCCGCTCTGTCGCCCCCTGGGACAGCACCGTCCCCCGGCGACCGGCCTGACCCGCATGGCGTACGGTGCCGCTCATGGCACGTGTGCTCGTCGTCGAGGACGACCAGTTCGTACGCTCGGCCCTCATCCGGCATCTGACCGACGCGTCCCACACCGTACGCAGCGTCGGGACCGCCCTGGAGGCTCTCCGTGAGGTGGCTCATTTCCCGTTCGACCTGGTCATCCTGGACCTCGGACTGCCCGATCTCGACGGGGCGGAGGCGCTGAAGATGCTGCGCGGCCTCACCGACGTACCCGTGATCGTGGCGACCGCGCGCGATGACGAGAACGAGATCGTCCGGCTGCTCAACGACGGGGCCGACGACTATCTGACGAAACCATTCTCCGTGGAGCACCTCTCCGCGCGGATGGCGGCGGTATTGCGCCGCTCGCGCGGCAACACGGCAGAGGCGCCGCCGAGTCGGGTCATCCAGGTCGGCGGACTGTCGATCGATCCGCTGCGCCGCCAGGCCGAACTGGACGGCGCGACGCTCGACCTGACCCGGCGTGAGTTCGATCTCCTGGCGTTCCTCGCCGGACGGCCCGGGGTGGTCGTCGCCCGCAAGGAACTCCTCGCCGAGGTGTGGCAGCAGTCCTACGGGGACGACCAGACCATCGACGTCCATCTGTCCTGGCTGCGCCGGAAACTGGGGGAGACCGCGGCCCGCCCGCGCTACCTCCACACCCTGCGCGGGGTCGGTGTGAAGCTGGAGCCGCCGCGGTGAGATGGGCACTCGTCAAGGTATGCCTGGCGGTGACCACCATGGTCGTGGTGGCCTTCGCCGTCCCCCTCGGGCTGGTGATCAAGGAGATGGCCCGGGACCGCGCCATGTCCGACGCGGAACGGCAGGCCGCGTCGATCGTGCCTGCCCTCACCATCACCACCGACCGGGACAAGCTCGAACGCGCCATCATGACCGCCGGGTCGGAGCAGCGGACCACCGTGCATCTCCCGCCCATCGGGCAGGACGCGGCGACCGGGATCGGACAGCAGCGGGTCGCCGACCGGGCCCTCGACGCGGCGCGGATGCACGGCAGGGCCTCCATCACGGAGGTGCCCGGCGGTTTCGCGCTGCTCCAGCCCAGCGCGCTCCCCACCGGGAAGAACGCCGTGGTGGAGATCTTCGTGCCCGACTCGGAGGTCGGCAAGGGCGTCAGCACCGCGTGGCTGGTGCTCGCCGGGGTCGGGGTCGGTCTCGTCATCGGCTCCGTCGCGGTGGCCGACCGGCTCGGCGGGCGGATGGTGCAGCCCGCGCAGCGGCTCGTCGGGGCGGCCGGGGAACTCGGTGAGGGCAAACTGGGGGCCCGGGTGCCCGAGGAGGGCCCCAAGGAACTGCGGCTCGCCGCGGTCGCGTTCAACTCGATGGCCGACCAGGTCGTCCAGCTCCTCGCCAACGAACGCGAGCTGGCCGCGGATCTGTCGCACCGGCTGCGGACCCCGCTGACCGTGCTGCGGCTGAACGCCGCGTCCCTCGGTGACGGGCCCGCCGCCGACCAGACCCGCGCCGCGGTGCACCAGCTCGAACGCGAGGTCGACACCATCATCCGCACCGCCCGCGAGGCCAAGCCGCAGACCGCGGCGGTCGGGCCCGGGGCCGGCAGCGATGTGGCGGAGGTCGTCCGGGAGCGGATGGACTTCTGGTCGGCGCTCGCGGAGGACGAGGGACGCAAGGTGCGGGTCGCGGGGGTGGAGCGGCCGGTACGGATACCCGTGGCGCGCGCCGATCTCGTGGCCGCGCTCGACGCGTTGCTCGGGAACGTGTTCCGGCACACCCCGGAGGGGACCGCGTTCGCGGTGGACGTCCACAACGGGGACGACGCGGTGATCGTGCTGGTGTCCGACGCGGGGCCCGGCATCGGGGACCCCGCCGCCGCGATGGCCCGGGGCGGCGGGTCCGGGAAGGCGGGCTCCACCGGACTGGGGCTGGACATCGTGCGGCGGATGGCCGAGGCGACCGGGGGCGATGTGCGGATCGGGCACTCGGTGCTCGGGGGCGCGGAGATACGGGTGTGGATACAGGTGGGCGCGGCGCGGGTCGCGGGACGGGGCCACCGGGGCGGCGTCCGCAAGCGGCGCAGGTTCGCTCTCCGCTGAGTCGCCTTCGCTCGCGCTTTTGAGGTCTGTCCGGCGGGACGTACTTGCCCCTGCGCGGGTCGCCTTCGCTTGCGCTTGCGAGGTCTGTCCGGCGGGACGTACTCCGTTCCTGTGCCGTCGCTCGGTGGCTTCGCGCAGTTCCCCGCGCCCCTGGATGCTGCCCCCTTGCGGTCGCTCTTCGGGTGCGGGGCCGTCCTCGTCTTCGCGCAGTTCCCCGCGCCCCTTTGGGGCGCGTTCTGTTTGTTCTTCGGGTCGGTGCCGGTCGGGATTCTCCGTCCTCGCTCCAACGCGCTCGGTACACCGTCCAGTGACCCGACTGAAGAGCATCGGAGTCTGCGGGCAGAGATTCCCGCCCACCCCCTCCCGTAGCCGGGCGAGTCCGCGAGGAGGGGTGTGAACCCCGGCCCGGTTGATGCCAGCCCTCAGCCGGACGACAGCCCCAGGTGGCACCCCCAAAGGGGCGCGGGGAACTGCGCGAGCAACCAAGGCCCATCCGCAGCCGAATGGGCGACCGCAAGGGGCGCCCCCAAAGGGGCGCGGGGAACTGCGCACCCGACGAGCGACGGCACAGGAACAAGCGCGCCCAGCACAGGAAACCCAGGGGCGCGGGGAACTGCGCGAGCAACCAAGCCCCATCCGCAGCCGAACGGCAACCGCAAGGGGCGCAACCTCAGGGGCGCGGGGAACTGCGCACCCGACGAGCGACGGCACAGGAACAAGCGCGCCCAGCACAGGAAACCCAGGGGCGCGGGGAACTGCGCACCCCCGGACGTACCCGCACGGGAAGAGGTACGCGCAGGTGTGGAACCCCAGAGGCGCAAGCGAAGGCGACCCGCGGGGAACTGCGCACCCCCGGACGTACCCGCACGGGAAGAGGTGCGCCCAGGTGGGGAACCGCAGGGGCACGGGGAACCGCGTGAGTACTACTGGGACCCGCCAGGGATACCGGAAACCACCCCCGCGACCTTTCCGTTCCCCGATGTGGTCCTTAAGGGCGGCATAAGAAGCCCCCCAACCCCCCGAGCGGGAGCGATTTGTCGCGATGCAACCCGCTAACGTGCTGCTCCGCGGCCCACCCCCAGAACGGGGCCGCCCCCACCCCCGTACAAGGAGACGAAGGCACCCCCATGACCAGGACGCACCGACGTGAAGTCCGTGCCCGGCACAGGACGGCGGACGCGACCGTAGCCGCGCCCGCCGTCGCCGGGGGTGCGTCCGCCTTCGCCCCGTACCTACGGGACACCCCCACCGCGAGCGGCTCCCCCAGGCCCTCGCACACCCCCGCGAGTGCTACCCCCCACCACTCGCGGCTCTCGCCGAGGACGTCGTACCCGCCCCCCACGGGCGGCGTCCCCTCCGAGGGCACGGAACGGCCCCGGGGCAAGCCATGTCCCGGTGGTCCGGCCGTCCACCGACCTCGCGTCGTCACCCAGGTGTTCACCGCCTACGGGTAGCCGACCGCCGGTCCCGGGCGCTTCCCCCACGGCGCCCCGCCTCATGGACCGGGCCGGCCCGGGTCCCCTTCCTCCACGCCCCGGCCGGCCCGCCCCCCACACCACGAACCCCCACACCCGAAGAACGCGACCCGGCCGAGGCTTCCCCCATGCGGCCGGGGCGCGACGGGCCCGGTCCCCGGGTCCGGGTCCGGACCTGGCCCCCGGACCCGGGCCCGGTACCGGACGGACACCCCCGGCAGGCCGTCCCGCGGAACGCGGTGACCCGCGACCGGGGACAGCGGCATCACCGCCGACCCCTCGGCAGGTCCGGGCGTCGATCGACCACCGGACCGCCGCCAGGAGCGCGTCCCGCGAGTGACCGCCCACGTCCCGGCCCGGCCATGTCCGCCGGGCGTCGTCCGTGCTGGACGAGCACGCCAACACGGCTGCGGCACGGCCCTGTTCAGGGCTCGCGGTGATCAGGGAGGTGGATTCCGGGTGGGAGGCTGTTACATTCCTCGCCCGGCGCGGGACGTACGGGTTCCCCCGGCGTCCGACGGCGGGTCAGGGACCGCGGGCCCGGGGCAGGTGCCCGGCGGGACGGGCGGAGCGGCCGGGAACACACAAGGACCGGCTGAGCACACACACGGGCCGGCCGGGAAGACATACGGACCGCTCGGGAACGCGTACGGGCCGTCGGGGTCGTGCGCTCGCGGGTGGCGGGGCGGAAGCCGGGCCGGGCCATCAGAGGCCGGGTGACCGGCGTACTACGGAGGTGGCGGGCGATGACGGGTCAGGCGACACGCGGTCGTGGCGGAGGACGGCCGACCCTGGAGGAGGTGGCCGCCCGCGCGGGGGTGGGCCGGGGCACGGTGTCGAGGGTGATCAACGGCTCGCCCCGGGTCAGCGACCGCACCCGCGCCGCCGTGGAGGCGGCCGTGGCCGACCTGGGGTACGTCCCCAACACCGCGGCCCGCGCCCTCGCGGCGAACCGGACGGACGCGATCGCGCTGGTCGTCCCCGAGCCGGAGGCGCGGTTCTTCGCGGAGCCGTACTTCTCCGACATCCTGCGCGGGGTGGGGGCGGAACTGGCCGATCTGGAGATGCAGTTGCTGCTGATCTTCGCGGGCAGCGACCGGGAACGGCACCGGCTCTCCCGCTATCTGGCGGCGCACCGGGTGGACGGCGTCCTGCTGGTCTCCGTCCACGCGGACGACCCGCTGCCGGATCTGCTGACCCAGCTCGCGATCCCCACGGTGATCAGCGGCCGCCGCAGCGGCGACGAGCAGGTCCCGGCGGTCGACTCCGACAACTTCGGCGGTGGCCGGGCGGCGGTGGAGCATCTGATTTCCCGGGGCCGCCGCACGATCGCGACGATCACCGGTCTGCTGGACGTGTACGGGGCGCGGCGCCGGGTCGACGGCTACCGGGCGGCCCTGGAGGACGCGGGCCTGACGGTGGACGAGGAACTGATCGCCCCCGGTGACTTCACCGAGGAGGGCGGACGGCGCGCGATGGCCGAACTGCTGGACCGCCGCCCCGATGTGGACGCGGTCTTCGCCGGGTCCGACGTGATGGCGGCGGGCGCCCGCAGGACACTGCGGGACCGGGGCCGCCGGGTGCCCGACGACGTGGCGCTGGTCGGTTTCGACGACTCCGCGATGGCCCGCCACATGGACCCGCCCCTGACGAGCGTCCGGCAGCCCGTCGAGGACATGGGCCGGGCGATGATCGGTGTCCTCCTGGCGGAGATCGCCCGGACCCCAGGAGGCCCCCGCCCCGCCCGCGGCCAACACCGCCCACCGGCCCGCCCGGTGGTACTCCCGACAGAACTGGTCCCCCGCGCGTCGACCTGACCGGCCACCGGTACCGGAACATCAGCCGTCCCCGCCTGCGCACGCACGGCACGACGCTCCACAACTCGCTCCACCGGGCTGACGATCAGACGCTCGTCAACGCGTATACCTGGGGGGGCGACGCCTACGGAGCCCCGCTGTGGCATCTCCTAGGGCCCGCCCGGCATATCCGCGGCCCTGCGGTGGCACGCCCGCGGGTCACCGGGAGCGGAACCTCTCCAGCGGTGTGCGGGCGCCGGCGCGGAAGTCGGTCAGGGCCGTTCCGATGTCGTGGGCCGAGCCGGAGAAGAGGACAGAGCGGTCGGCCGCGACGAGGATCGTGCCGCCGCCCCGGACGCGGTGCACGACGGCCACCGCGTCGTCCTCGGGCAGCAGGACGTGACCGAGGTCGGCGTCCGGGGTGATGCCGCGGTACAGGGACTCGCCGAAGTCGATGAGGCGCCGCTGTTCCGGGGTGGGGAGCGCCGGTTCCTTCCCGCTCATCCCGGCGTCCCGTCCGCCGCGAGTTCAGCACTCAGGTCCGCGTCGCGCATCCCCGGCAACGCGTAGCCCTCCGTCTCGTCCCAGGGGACGTCGAGGTCGTCCATGTGTACGCGCCACTCGGCGTCCGGGACGGTCCTGCGCAACTCCGTCACGGAGTCCAGCACATGGACGATCACCGGCATCAGACGGGCGGGGTCGAACGGCATCTTGGTGGAGCCGTCGACGATCTCCCGCAGGTCCGCCGGGTCCTGGTCGTACAGGTACAGGCCCTCCTCGTCCTCGTAGGGGAACGACGCGGTGCGCGCGGCGACCACGCGGGCCATCGCGGCCGACTCGGGCCCGGTCAGCGGTGTGGCGCGGTGCGCGCTGTAGTAGAGGGAGACGCTCATGGCGGAAGCGTACGAGGGGGGTGCGACAGCGCGGGGCGGACGGGCGCGGGAGAGAGCCGGGTGCCGGGTGCCGGCGGGCTGTTGCCGCCTTGGCGGCTGTTGTCGCCGTTGTGGGGTGCCGCCTGTGGTGTGCGCGGCGGGAGGCGACGGGGAGGGCGGCGGGAAGCCGGCGGTCCCGGGACGGGCGCCCGCCCCTCGCGTTCCCGGGGGCGGGAACGATCAAGGGGCTGACCTGTTCTACCAGGTCAGCCCCTTGATCTATCAGGGTGAGTGACGGGACTTGAACCCGCGGCATCCTGGACCACAACCAGGTGCTCTACCAGCTGAGCTACACCCACCACGATCGGAAGGTTCCCCGTGAGGTTCACCGACCGGCCGAGAAAAAGTGTACAGGGTCCGGGAGGGTGCTCGCGCACACGTTTCACGGAGCTGTGGGCGCCGTGGGGTCGGAGGCGGGCAGGACGTGCTTGGCGGCGATCTTGCGGGCGGTGTCGGAGTCCGGTCCGGGCTGCGGGACGAAGATCGCCTCGCGGTAGTAGCGCAGCTCGGCGATGGACTCGCGGATGTCCGCCAGCGCTCGGTGGTTGCCGTTCTTGTCGGGGCTGTTGAAGTAGGCCCGGGGGTACCAGCGGCGGGCCAGTTCCTTGACGGAGGACACGTCCACGATCCGGTAGTGGAGGTAGGACTCCAGGTCCGGCATGTCCCGGGAGAGGAAACCGCGGTCGGTGCCGACGGAGTTCCCGCACAGGGGAGCCTTGCCCGGTTCCTTGACGTGTTCGCGGAGGTACGCGAGGACGCGTTCCTCCGCGTCGGCCAGGGTGGTGCCGCCCGCCAGCTCGGCGAGGAGACCCGAGGTGGTGTGCATCTGCCGCACCACCTCGGGCATGGTCTCCAGCGCCTCGTCCGGCGGGCGGATCACGATGTCCACCCCGTCACCGAGGATGTTCAGCTCGGAGTCGGTGACCAGTGCGGCCACCTCGATGAGTGCGTCGTTCGCCAGCGAGAGTCCGGTCATCTCGCAGTCGATCCACACCATGCGATCGTTCATGCGCCTTACCCTACGGCGCGCTCCGCTGCCCCGGCAGGCTCGGGCGCCCCATTAGCCCTGACGCGTACACGTCCGAGCCATGTCCGTGCCGCCCCGGGTCGGGGGACAGGGACGGGTGCGGACCGTGCGAGCCGGCCACAGGAGTGCGCCTGGTCTGCGCCGGGACCGGGGAGTCCGGCCCCGTGAGCGGCCCGGCGTCGACCAGTTTCTCCCCCTGCGGACGGCGGGCCCGGTAGGCGGCCCGGTACGCGGCGGGAGAGGAGCCGAGCTGGCGCCGGAAGTGGCCGCGCAGCGCGACAGGGGAGCGGAAGCCGCAACGGCCCGCCACCTCGTCGACCGAGTAGTCGGAGGTCTCCAGGAGACGCTGCGCCTGGAGGACCCGCTGGGTGATCAGCCACTGGAGCGGCGCGCTGCCCGTGAGCGAACGGAACCTGCGGTCGAAGGTCCGGCGGCTCATATAGGCACGGGCCGCGAGCGTCTCCACGTCGAACTGCTCGTGCAGATGCTCCAGCGCCCAGGCGACGACCTCCGCGAGGGGGTCGGCGCCGATCTCCTCCGGTAAAGACCTGTCGAGGTAGCGCTCCTGGCCGCCGCTGCGCCGGGGTGGCACCACGAGCCTGCGGGCGAGCGCGCCCGCCGCCTCGTTGCCATGGTCGGTGCGCACGATGTGCAGGCACAGATCGATGCCCGCGGCCGTGCCCGCGCTGGTGAGTACGTCCCCGTCGTCGACGAAGAGTTCCCTGGGGTCCACATGGACCGACGGGTACCGCTTCGCCAGGGTCGGCGCGTACATCCAGTGGGTGGTGGCCGGCCGGCCGTCGAGCAGTCCGGCGGCGGCGAGCACGAAGGCTCCCGTGCACAGCCCGACGATCCGCGCGCCCTCCTCATGGGCGCGGCGCAGCGCGTCGAGCGCGTCCTCCGGCGGCGGCGCGGTGATCGAGCGCCAGGCCGGGACGACGACGGTGCCCGCGCGGGCGATCGCCTCCAGGCCGTGCGGCGCGGTGAGTTCGAGTCCGCCGGTCGTCCTGAGCGGTCCGTCCTCGCCGGCGCTCACCAGCAAGCGGTAGCGCGGCACTCCGGCGTCCTGGCGGTCGATACCGAACACCGAGAGCGGGATCGAACTCTCGAAGATGGGGCCGCCGCTGAACAGCAGCACCGCGACTATTTCCCGTCGGCGTCGCCCGGATAGCTTCCGGGCGACCGCCTCGGGTGCGGCAGTGGAGTCGTGGCTCATGGCGCTAAGCCCCCCTCGGTGGTCGCGGCGCCCCTAACGTCTCGGGCTTGTCGCTCCAGCACATTTCCCCTCGGTCCTGCACGAGTCCCCCGCCGTAAGACAGTCATGATCGAATCTACTGTGTTCCGTGGTGCCCGCGTGACCACTTTTGCACCCCAGCACATTGTCGACATGGCAACTTGGCGTAAAGCATTCGATCACGAAGCGTGGCACTCCGGGAGCGCTTCGGGAAGTACGCATTCGGTGCGTGGCCGGTCCGCGTAGGGTGCGAATCCGGCCGTCGACCCTTTCTTCCCTGGTGGGAACGGGGATGGACGGGGTCTGGACCAAAGGAAGCCGCCCTTGGCCAAGTTGGCTGAAATCTTACGGGGGCGTGCGACGAAACCGGTCAGCTCTCCGGCGTGCGCCTGTAAGAGGCGCGTATAGGGGACGGACGGCGGGCGGGGCCGGCTCCCGCCGGGCGGCGGGTGGTCCGCCGCAGGAGTATCCGGCACCCGGCCGCCACCGCCATCAGACCGAGCGCCGCACCGGTTGCTCCTGCGAGTGCGGCCGTGCCCGTGAGGAGCGCGATCGGGACGGCGAGGGTGGTGAAGACGGCCCAGCGCATGCCCGCTGCGGCGGGACCGGGGGCGGGTACGGGGGGAGGGGGTCCTGGCATGTTTGCACTTCCATGGGAGAGGGTTCGCAATGCCCAACGCGCCGGTGCTCCCACGGTCACCTCGCGGCTCGCCCGCCGGGCCCCGCCGACGGCTCCCCGCTCCACGGCGCACGCCGGTCCGCACCGCCCCCGCGGGCTCCCGCACACCCGTCTCCAGAGGTCGCCGCCGGACGGCCGACGGACTCCCTTACGGCGTATACCACCCGTAAAGGACCCGGCCAGGTCGTCTCAGATTGAACGAACTGTTGTCCGAGAGATGTGGTCATCCGGCCCCCGAAGCGGCTGTAAGTGGCAGCCACCATTGCCAGCGGGCCCGGCGCTCATGCATGCTCCCGGGGTACGCCCCCGGGGTGTGCCGCGCCCCGGCGCGGCACTGAGCGGTACGCGCCGGGACAGTGGGCATGAGGGGAGTGTCGCCGTACCCTTGGGGGTAGGGGGTTGGGAAGATGATTCCCGGACACAGCTCCGGGGTACCGACCCAGCAGCCCCGACGCAGCTCCCGACCCGGACCTCCTTGACAGCCGCATCCTCCGACAGCTCCGCAGCCCGCAGCCCCGCTCGGGCCCTCCAGCCGCCCCTCCTCAGAGGATCTTCTTCGCCGAGACACCCATGGCCGGTCACGAATCCTTCGAACCCGCGGACCGCAAGCGTCAGGTCGCCGATCCGACGGCCGACCCGCTGGCGGCCGAAGAAGCACGCCACCCCTGCGATCCCGCCTTCAAGCACGGAGTCGTCGTCGGTTTCGACGGGTCCATGTCCAGCGAGCGGGCCCTCGCCTACGCCATCGGCATGGCCCACCGCTCCAGCGCCGGTCTGATCATCGTGCATGTCGCCAACCGGCTGCCCACGACCGTCTGGGCGGGCTGCGAACCCCCCGTCTTCGTCGACGTCCCCGACCACCGCACCGAGGTCCTCGGGCTCGAACTCGCCTGCGCGGAATACCTCGCCGAGGTCCCCTGGGTCCTGGTCGAACGCGGCGGCGACATCTGCCATGAGCTGGAGGAGGTCGGCCGGGAGTACGAGGCCGACGCCATCGTCGTGGGCTCGACGCACGGGATCGTCGGCCGCATCTTCGGCTCCGTCGCCGGACGGCTCGCCCGCCGCGCCCAGCGCCCCGTCGTCGTCATCCCCTGACGACCCGCCCCGGGCCGCCCTGTCCCACCGGCTGACGTCCGCCCCCCCCGGCCCGGTCCTGCCCCTTGGTGAGGCCCCGTCCCCCGGCCCGGCGCCCGCCCCGTCGGCCGGTATCCGACCTCCGGCCCGGCGCCCACCCGTCGGCCGGTACCTCTGAGCCCGGCCCGACCCGACCCCGCCCCCGCTCCGCGCCCCGCGCGCGCCCCACCACCCCACCCCGCACGACCGTGCGGGCAACAGCCCCCGGGCCGGGGCCCGATGGGCGGGCCGACGGCGTCAACGGGTCGACAAATCTACTCATGCGTAGGGGTGAATCCGGCCCGCGCGCCGGGTACATAGCGGTCGCGGGCCGCAATCCAGCGGCCGACACCACGCGGCACGACCGCATTTGAAGGGAGCCCGCCGTGGACAGCGAAGTCTCTGCGGGAAGCAGCACCTCCACCCTCGGCCATCTCGCCCTCGGCCTCACCCTGCTGGCCTTCGGTATCGGCCATACCCAGGTCATCGACGGGGTGACGGCGGCCGACGCCGTCTCCGTGGCCACCTATCTCGGCGGGATAGCGCTGTTCCTCGCCGGGCTGCTGGCACTGCGCGACCATGACGCCCTCAACGGCACGGCGTTCGCCGGACTGGGAGCCCTCTGGTTCATCTGGGGCGCCGGCGCCGGCAGTCAGGTCTCGGCCAACGCGGCAGGGCTGTTCCTGCTGCTGTTCGCGCTGCTCGCGCTCAGTCTGACCCTGGCCTCCGCGGGAACGGTGCCGCTCGTCCGGGTCTCCTACGGTCTGCTGTCCCTCTCCCTGCTGCTGCTCGCCCTGGGGCAGTTCGGGGAATCGGGCGGGCTCGCCAAGGCCGGTGGCTGGTTCGCCGCCGCCGGAGGTCTCGCCGCGTGGTACGCGGCCACCGCGGCCCTCGCCCACTGGCCGACCGCCCTCCCCAAGCGCGCTGCCGGCCGTGGAGTGACGGCCACCGGCTGAGGCAGCCCGCGCCGGGGCTCGGGCGGCCCCGGCGCACCCAAGGAGTGATCCCTGTGCGCCGTCGTGGCTCGCACAGGGATCACTCGTGTCCGGGGTCGGGCGGGACCGGGGTGAGGCGGGTCCGTCCGAGGCCCGGCCGGGTGACTACTCCACGGTCACGGACTTCGCGAGGTTGCGGGGCTTGTCGATGTCCCGGCCCAGCGCCAACGCCGTGTGGTAGGCGAGCAGTTGCAGCGGGATGCCCATGAGGATCGGGTCCAGCTCGTCCTCGTTCTTCGGGACGACGATCGTCCGGTCGGCCTTCTCCTGCTCCTGGTGGGCCACCGCGAGGATGCGTCCGCTGCGGGCCTTGATCTCCTCCAGCGCCGCCCGGTTCTTCTCCAGCAGATCGTCGTCGGGCACGATCGCGACCGTCGGCAGCGCGGGCTCGATCAGCGCGAGCGGACCGTGCTTCAGCTCCGAGGCGGGATACGCCTCGGCGTGGATGTACGAGACCTCCTTGAGCTTCAGCGACGCCTCACGGGCCACCGGGTAGCCGCGCACCCGGCCGATGAACATCATCGAGCGGGCGTCCGCGTACTCACGGGCCAGCGCCTTGATGTCGTCCTCCTGCTTGAGGATCTCGTCGATCTGGCCGGGCAGCTTGCGCAGGCCCTCGATCATCCGCTTGCCGTCGGCCACCGACAGATCGCGGGTGCGGCCCAGGTGCAGGGCGAGCAGCGCGAAGGCGACGGTGGTGTTGGTGAAGCACTTGGTGGAGACGACGCACACCTCGGGACCGGCGTGCACGTACACCCCGCCGTCGGCCTCCCGGGCGATCGCCGAGCCGACGACGTTGACCACACCGAGCACCCGGGCGCCCTTGCGCTTCAGCTCCTGCACGGCGGCCAGCACGTCGTACGTCTCACCGGACTGCGAGACCGCGATGTAGAGGGTGTCCGGGTCCACCACCGGGTTGCGGTAGCGGAACTCGGAAGCGGGCTCGGCGTCGGCGGGGACCCGGGCCAGCTCCTCGATCATCTGGGCGCCGATCATGCCCGCGTGGTACGAGGTGCCGCAGCCGAGGATCTTCACCCGGCGTACCGCGCGCGCCTCCCGGGCGTCGAGGTTCAGCCCGCCGAGGCGGACCGTGGAGAACCGGTCGTCGATCCGGCCGCGCAGCACCCGGTCCACGGCCTCGGCCTGCTCGTGGATCTCCTTGTGCATGTACGTGTCGTGGCCGCCCATGTCGTACGACTCGGCCGCCCACTCCACGGTGGTCGGGGAGGCCGTCGTACGGGTGCCCTCGGTGGTGTAGGTGCGGAAGTCGTCGGCCTTCAGGGTCGCCATCTCGCCGTCGTCGAGGGTGACGACCTGACGGGTGTGGGTGACCAGCGCGGCGACGTCGGAGGCGACGAACATCTCCTTCTCACCGATGCCGAGGACGACGGGGGAGCCGTTGCGGGCGACGACGATCCGGTCCGCGAAGTCGGCGTGCAGCACGGCGATGCCGTAGGTGCCCTCGACCATCCGCAGGACCGCGCGGACCTTCTCCTCCAGGGTCGGGGCGTCCGAGCGGGCGATGAGGTGGGTCAGTACCTCGGTGTCCGTCTCGGAGCGGAACTCGATGCCCTCGGCGGTGAGCTTGGTCCGCAGGTCGGAGGCGTTGTCGATGATGCCGTTGTGGACGACGGCGACCCGGCCGGAGCCGTCCAGGTGCGGGTGGGCGTTCTCGTCGGAGGGGGCGCCGTGGGTGGCCCAGCGGGTGTGGGCGATCCCGGTGGTGCCGGTGAAGCGGGCGGGGACCTTGGCCTCCAGGTCACGGACCCGGCCCTTGGCCTTGACCATCTTCAGTCCGGTGGCCTTGGGGCCCGTGATCACCACACCGGCCGAGTCGTAGCCGCGGTACTCCAGCCGCTGGAGCCCTTCCAGGAGCAGCGGGGCCACATCGCGCCTGCCGATGTATCCGACGATTCCGCACATGGAACGTGTCCTCTGTTTCTGTGTTCTCGGACGGCCGTGACGGCTCCCCGGGTCGCCCCCGGGGCCCGGGGGTCTCCCGGATGCCGTCGCTAGCCGTAGACGATGCGGCGCAGCTGCCTCAGTGAGAGGGTCGGCGGCGCGACCGCGCGGTAGCTCAGTTCCGCCTCGATCCGTTCGAAGATCTCCGCGTTCACCAGGCCCTGACCCTGGAGTTCGCGGTGGCGGCGACGGACGAAGTCCTCCGTCGTCTCGTCGAAGTACGCGAGGACGTCCTGGACCACCCGCAGGGCCTCGCCGCGGCTCAGCGGCGTACTGCGCGTCAGATGATCGACAAGGTCGTCGTGCACCCGTTGATCCTGGGACAACCGAGGCGCTTACGCAAGAATCCTGCCCGATTTCGGGCAGAGCGGCCCCCGATTGCGGGTCGGGGGCCGCCCAGGGCGAAGTGAGGGACGTTCAGAAAAGCCGTGTGAGATTACATAAGGCGCGAATAGTGTGCCAATGGTGTGCGAAGGGGAAGAATGCGCCCAAACCGCACCTCCCGGGTCACATCCGGCTGAGGACCGCCTGCTTGGCCGCGGTGAACTCCTCCTGGGTGAGCACCCCCGCCTCCCGCAGCTCGCCCAGCTCCCGCAGCCTCCGCAGCAGCGCGTCGTGATCGTCCGCGAGAGGCGCGGGCGCGGGGGCCGGGGGCGCGGCGGGGGCCGCGGTGAGCGCCTTCGGCGGGGTGTCCCGGGTGAGCGCGGCCGGGTGCGGCAGCCGGGCCTGCACGGCCGCGGCGATCAACGCCATCAGCGGGTCCTTGCGGAACCCCCACAGGACCACCGCGTGCGGATCGTACTTCGGCGGTGCCTTCGTCGGCGGGACATTGCGCACGGTGAAACGGATGAAGCCGTTCTCCAGCCCCGCCGACGGCTGCCACTCGACGCCCTGGAGGGAGTCGACGGCCAGCGACCGGGTCCCGGCGGCGGCCTTCGCCTCCTCCGTCTTCCAGTTCCACTCCAGCCGTACATGCTCCCCGTCGAAGCTCGCCGTCCCGTCGCCCGCCTGCACCGACAGCGGCACCGAGGGGCCCGCCATCAGATAGCGGTCGGCCGGGCCGGACGGCACCTCGTCCAGCAGCAGGGCGTTGCGGACCTCGTCCACGAAGTACTCCGCGACCCCGCCCCGGTCCGGCTCCACCGACAGCTGGTACGGGTCCGTGCCGTCCGTCAGATGCCCGCCCGCGGCCTGGAGCAGCGGATCGGCCCCCTCCCGCAGCCGCAGCCGCAGCCGCCCGGCCTTGCGGCCCTGCTCGAAGGAGACACCCGCGACCGCCGTGAGCGGCACGGTCAGTTCACCCAGGGTCCTGCGGAGCAGACTCACCGCCTTGTCCCGGCCCGGTACGAGCCGCAGGGTCCCACCGTCGAAGGTCCAGGTTCCGTCGCGCTGGATGATTTCCGCCATACGGGGATTCTCCCATCCCCGGCCAGGGTGGATGCTGGGTCCATGGACCGCGGGGGCGCGTACGAGGCACGCCCGCGGACCGCCGGCGCCAGGGGTCCCCGGCTCCCGTCCGCCGCCCACGACGAACCCCCTGCTGGATCCTGTGCTGGACCCCCAACGAACCCCGGAAGGAACGCCGGTGAACCCGCGTCACAGAACACCCCGGCTGGTCGGCTCGCTGCTGCTCCTCGCCACCACCGCCATCTCCTGCGCGGGCACCGCCGAGGACGGGGGCAAGAGCGGCTCACCGGCCGCCGCCGTGCCCGCGCTCGGCCGGGTGATCCCCGCGCCCGCCTCCGTCGAGCCCGGCGGGTCCGCGTTCCGGCTCACGGCCGCGACCCCGCTGCGGGTCGACGGCTCCCGCGCGGCCCAGGACGTCGCCGGATACCTCGCCGGGGTGCTGCGGCCCTCGACCGGCTACCGGCTGCCCGTCACCGGGGACGCCGGGGACGACGGCATCCGGCTGCTGCTCAGCGACGGGGAGCGGGAGCTCGGCGCCGAGGGATACCGGCTGGAGAGCACGGAACGGGCGGTGACGATCACCGCCCGGAAGGCCGCCGGACTCTTCCACGGGGTGCAGACGCTGCGCCAGCTGCTGCCCGCCGCCGTCGAGCGCGACAGCGAGCAGCGCGGGCCCTGGACGGTGCCGGGCGGCACGGTCGAGGACACCCCCCGGTACGCCTACCGGGGCGCGATGCTGGACGTGGCGCGGCACTTCTTCACCGTCGAGGAGGTGAAGCGGTACATCGACCAGCTGGCCCTGTACAAGCTGAACAAGCTGCATCTGCATCTCACCGACGACCAGGGCTGGCGGCTCGCCGTCGACTCCTGGCCGAGGCTCACCGGCGTCGGCGGCGCCATCGAGGTCGGCGGCGGCGAAGGCGGCTTCTGGACCAAGGCGCAGTACCGGGAGCTGGTGGAGTACGCGGCCTCGCGGCATCTGGAGGTGGTGCCCGAGATCGACATGCCGGGCCACACCGGTGCCGCCCTCAGCGCATACGCGAAGCTGAACTGCGACGGCAAGGCGCTCGACCCGTACACCGGCATCGAGGTCGGGCTGACCTCGCTGTGCGTGCCGAAGGAGGTCACGTACGACTTCGTGGACGATGTGATCCGGGAGCTGGCGGAGCTGACGCCCGGCCCGGTCATCCACATCGGCGGCGACGAGGCGCATGTGACGCCGCACGACGAGTACGCCGCCTTCATGGACCGGGCGCAGGCCGTCGTCGGCAAGTACGGCAAGCGGGTCATGGCCTGGCACCAGCTCGCCGGGGCCCGTCCGGTGGACGGCGCGATCATCCAGTACTGGGGGTACGACAAGACGAAGGACGCCGAACGCGAGGGCGTGGCCGACGCGGCCCGCGCGGGCGCGAAGGTGGTGCTGTCCCCGGCCGACCGGTCGTACCTGGACATGAAGTACACCGAGGAGACCGAGCTGGGTCTCAAGTGGGCGGGCCTGGTGGAGGTACGGCGCTCCTACGACTGGGACCCGGCCGCGTATCTGGAGGGGCTGCCCGAGGACGCGGTGCTCGGGGTCGAGGCGCCGCTGTGGACGGAGACGCTCGGGACGACGGAGGAACTGGACGTCATGGCGTTCCCCCGGCTGCCCGGGATCGCGGAGCTGGGCTGGTCGCCGCGGGCCACCCATGACTGGGACACCTACAAGCACCGGCTGGTGGCACAGGCGCCCCGCTGGGACGCGCTGGGCATCCGCTACCACCGCTCCCCGCAGGTGCCCTGGCCGAAGGACTGACCCGGCGGGCCGGAGCCGGGGAAGCGGACGGCCCCGGCCCGCCCCGTCCCCGGGGCCGGCCGGACAGCGGTCGACCGCCCCCCTGTGACGGGTGGTCAGCCGATGGGGCCGAGGCGCTCCGCGAGATACCGCTCGGCGTGCCGGGAGATCAGGTCCAGCACGGCGCCGAGGTCGGCGGGTGTCGTCGCGGGGTCGAGCAGGGTCAGCTTGAGGTAGCGGCGGGCGCCCACCTTGGTGTCCGCGAGCACGGCGTCGCCCGAGTCGAACAGGGCTTTCCTGGCGTGGAGGTTGGCGCGGTCGATGTCCGCGGGGCCGGTCACGACCGGCGGCAGGTAGCGGAACACCAGGGTGGACAGCGCCGGTTCCATCAGGACCTCGAAGCGGGGGTCGGCGTCGAGGAGCCGCCAGCCCTCGGTGGCCAGGTCGCACACCTCGTCGAAGAGGTCCCCGACCGCGTCGGCGCCCATCACCCGCAGGGTCATCCACAGGGTGAGCGCGTCGAAACGGCGGGCCGTCCGCGCCTCCCGTCCCGCGCCGCGCGGTGCGGGGCGCAGGACCGAGCCGTCCCGGACCAGGACCGCCCTCGAACCCACCGGCTGGAAGAAGGACTTGTGGTAGTCGACGGTGACGGAGTCGGCGTGCTCGATGCCCGCGAGGCGGTGGCGGTTGCGGCGGGAGGCGAGCAGTCCGCAGCTGTACGAGGCGTCGACGTGCAGCCACACGCCGTACCGCGCGCACAGTGCGGCGATCTCCGGCAGCGGGTCGATGGAGCCGAAGTCGGTACTTCCGGCGGTGGCGACGACCGCCATGGGGAGCAGTCCGGCGCGCTCGCAGCGGGCGAGTTCACGGGCGAGGGCGAGCACCCGCATCCGCCCGTCCGGGTCGCCGGGCACGGTGATGACGGCGTCCGGTCCGAGTCCTAGCTGTCCGGCGGCCGTCCGGACGCCGAAGTGACCGGCTTCCGAGGTGAGGACGCGCAGCCGCGCCGGGTCGCTGTCCCCGGTCCTGGCCAGCGCGAGCGTCAGCGCCTGGACGGTGGAGCGGGTGCCGCCGCCGGTGAAGACACCGTCGGCGGCGGGGCCGAGGCCGAGGCGGCCGGCGGTCCAGTCGATGAGCCGGCGCTCGATCAGGGCGCCGCCGGCCGACGGATCACGCGTGGCGAGCGGGGAGTCGACGGCGGCGAGCACGGCTTCGCCGACGGCCGCGGGGATGACGACGGGGCAGTGCAGATGCGCGAGGTAGCGGGGGCGGCGGAAGGAGAGGGTGTCGCGCAGGTAGATCCCGTCCAGCTCGTCGAGGGCGAGACCCGTGTCGCCCAACGGGCGGTCGAGGTCGATCGCGGCGAGGCGCGGGGCGGGGGGTTCGGGGGTCCGGGCGGGGGACTGCCGTCCGGTGGTGGCGGCTCTTGTCGCCACCCGCTCGATTCCCTCGGTCACGGAGCGGCGGTACCGCTCCGTGGTCGTGTCATGGAGCAGGTGCGAACGCATGGGTCCTCCCGGACGGGGCGGTGGCGTGGGGGATGCCGGCGTTGAATTTAGGTAAGCCTAACCTAATGTCTCCGTCGGTGTCCGGGCGGGCCGCCTCCGCGGGTCGCCTTCGCTTGCGCTTCCCAGGTCTGTCCGGCGGGACGTATTTGTCCCTGCGCGGGTCGCCTTCGCTTGCGCCTCCAGGGTTCCCCACCTGGCCGTACTTGTCCCTGCGCGGGCCGTCCGTGGGTGCGCAGTTCCCCGCGCCCCTTCGGTCGCGCCCCTGCGGTTCCCGTTCGGGTGCGGATGGCTCTTGGTTGCTCGCGCAGTTCCCCGCGCCCCCGGATGCTGCCCCTTCGGGCTGTTCGTCGGGTGCGGGTCGGCCCTCGTTTTTGCGCAGTTCCCCGCGCCCCTTTGGGGGCGCCCCATCATGTTGTCCGTCGTCTGCGGAACCACCCTCCTCGCGGACTCGCACGTCTACGGGAGGGGGTGGGCGGGAATCTCTGCTCGCAGACTCCGATGCTCTTCAGTCGGGTCAGGGGCGTCGTACCGAGCGTGTCGGATCGAGGACGGAGAATCCCGACCGGCACCGACCCGAAGAACAAGCCGGACGCGCCCCAAAGGGGCGCGGGGAACTGCGCAAAAGACGAGAACCGCCCCGCACCCGAAGAGCGACGAACAGGGGCAGCACCCAGGGGCGCGGGGAACTGCGCGAAACCACCGAGCGACGGCACAGGAACGAAGTGCGTCCCGCCGGACAGACCTCACAAGCGCAAGCGAAGGCGACCCGCGGGGAACTGCGCACCCACCGAGCGACGGCACAGGAACGAAGTGCGTCCCGCCGGACAGACCTGGGAAGCGCAAGCGAAGGCGACCCGCGGGGAACTGCGCACCCACCGAGCGACGGCACAGGAACGGAGTACGTCCCGCCGGACAGACCTCACAAGCGCAAGCGAAGGCGACCCGCAGGGGAAACCCCGTTACCCCGTAAGGCCAAGCTCGCGAGCGATCAGCATGCGCTGGACCTCGCTCGTCCCCTCCCCGATCTCCAGGATCTTGGAGTCCCGCCACATCCGCGCCACGGGGTACTCGTTCATGAACCCGTACCCCCCATGCACCTGCGTGGCCTCCCGCGCGTTGTCCACCGCGATCGTCGAGGAGTACAGCTTCGCCAGCGCGGCCTCCTTCTTGAAGGGCTCACCGGCGACCAGCCGGCTCGCCGCGTCCCGCCACGCCAACCGCGAGGTGTACGCCTTCATCTCCATGTCCGCGATCTTGAACTGGATCGCCTGGTACGACCCGATGTTCCGCCCGAACGCGTGCCGTTCCTTCGCGTACTTCACCGACTCGTCGACACACCCCTGCGCGAGCCCCGTGGCCAGCGCCGCGATGGCGATCCGGCCCTCGTCCAGGATGCGCAGGAACTGCGCGTACCCGCGTCCCAGCTCCCCGAGCAGGTTCGCCGCCGGGACCCGTACGTCCACGAAGGACAGCTCCCGGGTGTCGGAGGCGTTCCAGCCGACCTTGGAGTAGGGGGCGGCGACGGTGAACCCGGGCGTGCCCGACGGGACGATGATCGAGGAGATCAGCGGACCGCCGTCCGGCTTGCGGCCCGTGACCGCGGTGACGGTGACCAGCCCGGTGATGTCCGTACCGGAGTTGGTGATGAAGCACTTCGTGCCGTTGATGACCCACTCGCCGGTCGCCTCGTCCAGCCGGGCGGTCGTCCGGGTGGCACCCGCGTCGGAACCGCCGTCCGGCTCGGTCAGCCCGAACGCGCCGAGGGTCTCGCCCGCGCACAGCGCGGGCAGCCACGTCCGCTTCTGCTCCTCCGTGCCGAACAGATGCAGCGGCATCGCGCCCAGCGACACCCCCGCCTCCAGGGTGATCGCCACCGACGAGTCGACCCGCGCCAGTTCCTCCAGCGCGATCCCGAGCGCGAGGTAGTCGCCGCCCATCCCGCCGTACTCCTCCGGGAACGGCAGCCCGAACAGGCCCATCCGGCCCATCTCCCGGACGATCTCGTACGGGAACTCATGACGCTCGTAGAGCTCGCCGATCTTCGGCGCGACCACGTCGTGGGCGAACGCCTCGACGGTGCGCCGCAGTTCTTCGTGCTCGGGGGAGAGGCGGTGGTCGAGCGTCATGACTGCTGCTCCTCGGGGGACTGGTCCGCGGTGGCCCCGGTCAGGGCGCGGACGGTACGGGACGGGCTGGGGCGGCCCAGCCGGCCGGCCATCCACCCGCTCGTGGCGGTGAGACGGCCGAGGTCGACACCGGTCTCGACACCGAGACCGGTCAGCATCCAGACGAGGTCCTCGGTGGCGAGGTTGCCGGTGGCGGACTTCGCGAACGGGCAGCCGCCCAGTCCGCCCGCGGACGCGTCGACCGTGGTGACACCGTGCTGGAGGGCCGCGAGGGTGTTCGCGAGCGCCTGCCCGTAGGTGTCGTGGAAGTGCACCCCGATCCGGTCGGTGGGGACACCCTCCGCGTTCAGCGCGGTGAGCAGCGCGAGGACATGGCCGGGGGTGGCGACGCCGATGGTGTCGCCGAGGCTCAGTTCGTCGCAGCCCATGTCCAGCAGGGCCCGGGCGACCCGGACGACCTGGGCGAGGGGCACGGGCCCCTCCCACGGGTCGCCGAAGCACATCGACAGATAGCCGCGGACCCGGACCCCGCCGTGCTCACCGCCCTTGGCGCGGGTGACGACCGGCTCGAACATCGCGAGGGACTCGTCGACCGTGCGGTTCAGATTGGCCTTGGCGAACGACTCCGTGGCGCTGGCGAAGACGGCGACGCTCCGGGCGCCCAGCGCGAGGGCGCGGTCCAGACCGCGGGCGTTGGGCACCAGTACGGGCAGGGCCACGCCCCGCTCGCCCAGCTCGCGCACCAGCGGGTACAGCCGCTCCGCGTCGGCGAGCTGCGGCACCCACTTGGGGTGGACGAAGCTGGTGGCCTCGACGGTGGTGAGGCCCGCGTCGGCCAGCCGGTGGACGAACTCGGCCTTCACCTCGGTGGGGACGACCGCCTTCTCGTTCTGGAGTCCGTCGCGGGCGCCCACCTCGTGGATACGGACCCGGGGCGGGAGTCCGGGCACGGGCACGGGCATCGGCAGTCCGGCGGCGGTCATGAGACACCCTCCGCGCCGGTGCCGTCCCCGCTGCCGTCCTTGTCGCCGCCGCCGTTCCCGCCGCCGGTGTCCGGGGCGGTCGCGGGTTCGACGACCGCGAGGACCTGGTCCATCGCGACGGTGGTCCCGGGGCGTACGTCCAGCTCGGTGACCGTACCGGCGTGCGGGGCGGACACCATGTGCTCCATCTTCATCGCCTCGACCACCAGCAGGCTCTGCCCGGCGGTGACCTGGTCACCGACGGCGACCTTGACGACCGTGACCGTCCCGGGCATCGGGGCGGTGAGGGACCCGGCACCCGCGCCCGCGCCGCCGGTGAGGGACGCGGCCACCGGGTCGTGGTCCCGGACCTGCCAGGAGTCGCCGTCCCGCCCGAGCCAGTCGGCGGCCCGGTCGAAGGTGTGCCGGACGCCGTCGAGGGTGACGGTGACCCGGTCGGCGGTGACCGCCGCCGTGCCGCGCGGGACATGGGTGACGGGGTCCAGTCCCGGGACGCGCAGCGGGAACGCGACGGGGGCCGGGGTCCCGCCGAGGCGCCAGCCGGTCGGCGCGTCGAACGGGTCGCTCCAGCCGTCCGCCCGGGGGGCGGGGTGGAGCGCCGCGAGCCGGACCGCGGCGGCGGCCTCGTACACCTCCTCCGGCACCTCGCGGGGGACCAGTCCGTCGGCCTCCCGCTCGACCAGCCCGGTGTCCAGCCCGCCCGCGACCACCGCCGGGTGGGCGAGGAGGCGGCGCAGGAAGCCCGCGTTGGTGGGGACGCCGAGGGTGACCGTGTCCGCGAGCGCGGCCCGCAGCCGGCGCAGGGCGGTCGGCCGGTCGGGCCCGTACGCGATGACCTTGGACAGCATCGGGTCGTAGAGGCTGCCGACCTCCGTCCCGGCGCTGAGCCCCGAGTCGGTGCGGACCCCGTCACCGTCCGGTTCGCGCAGCAGGAGGACCGTGCCGCCGGAGGGCAGAAAGCCCCGGGCGCCCTCCTTGACGGAGACGGTCTCGGCGCAGATCCGGGCCTCCACGGCGTGCCCGGTCAGCGCGATGTCGTCCTGGCCGAACGGCAGCGGTTCACCGGCGGCGATCCGCAGCTGCCATTCGACGAGGTCGATCCCGGGGCGTCCGGCGACGGACACGGCCAGTTCGGTGACGGGGTGCTCGACCTGGAGGCGGGTGTTCATCTCCATGAACGAGAACCGGGACGGGTCCGCGCCGGGGACGATGAACTCGACGGTGCCCGCGCCCCGGTAGCCGCAGGAGCGGGCCGCCTGCACGGCCGCCTCGCCCATCGCGGCCCGGGTAGCCGGGTCCAGCAGGACGCTCGGCGCCTCCTCGATGACCTTCTGGTGGCGGCGCTGGAGCGAGCACTCGCGCTCCCCGAGATGGACGACCCCGCCATGGGCGTCCGCGAGGACCTGGATCTCGATATGGCGGGGCCGCTCGATCCAGCGCTCCACCAGAAGGGTGTCGTCACCGAAGGAGGCACGGGCCTCGCGCCGGGCGGCGGCGATCTCGTCACCGAGCGTGTCCGCGTCCCGGACCAGCCGCATGCCCTTGCCGCCGCCGCCCGCCGAGGGCTTCAGCAGTACGGGCATACCGATCGCGTGGGCGGCGGCGGTGAGCGCGGAGTCGTCCAGGGCCGATCCCGACGAGCCGGGGACCACCGGGACCCCGGCCGCGCGGACCGTCTCCTTGGCGCGGATCTTGTCGCCCATGAGGGCGATGGCCTCGGCGGACGGGCCGATGAAGGCGAGTCCGGCGTCGGCGCAGGCACGGGCGAATCCGGCGTTCTCCGCGAGGAAGCCGTACCCGGGGTGGACCGCCTGGGCGCCCGAACGGCGGGCCGCGTCCAGGATGCGGTCCACGGCGAGATAGCTCTCGGCGGACGGCGCCGGGCCGAGACGTACGGCGGTGTCCGCCTCCCGTACATGGCGGGCGTCGGCGTCCGCGTCGCTGAACACGGCGACCGAGCGGACGCCGAGGGCGCGCAGGGTACGGATCACCCGGACGGCGATCTCGCCGCGGTTGGCGACGAGGACGGTGTCGAACATCCGGGGGGCGGCGGCCGGGACGGCCCCGGCCGGGCCGGTGCCGATCGTGCCGGTGCCGGCGTCGGCGTGGGTCGTGGTGTCTGTCATGGCGTGGCCCTCACATCCGGAAGACGCCGAAGCCGTCGCCCCGGGGCGGCAGCGGGGCGTTGGCACAGGCGGTCAGGGCGAGGCCGAGGACCTGGCGGGTCTCCAGCGGGTCGATGACCCCGTCGTCCCAGAGCCGGGCGGTGGCGTAGTACGCGCTGCCCTGGGTGTCGTACTGGGCGCGGATCGGGTCCTTGAACGCCTCCTCGTCCCCGGCGGGCCACTCCTCGCCGCGCGCCGCGAGCTGGTCGCGCTTGACGGTGGCGAGCACGGACGCGGCCTGCTCGCCGCCCATCACGGAGATCTTCGCGCCGGGCCACATCCACAGGAAACGCGGCGAGTAGGCCCGGCCGCACATCGAGTAGTTGCCCGCGCCGTACGACCCGCCGATCACGACGGTCAGCTTCGGGACCCGGGCGCAGGCGACGGCCGTCACCATCTTCGCGCCGTGCTTGGCGATACCGCCCGCCTCGTACGCGCGGCCGACCATGAAACCGGAGATGTTCTGGAGGAACAGCAGCGGGATGCCGCGCTGGTCGCACAGCTCGATGAAGTGGGCGCCCTTCTGCGCCGACTCCGAGAAGAGGATGCCGTTGTTCGCGACGATGCCCACCGGGTGGCCGTGGACCCGGGCGAAGCCCGTCACCAGGGTCTGCCCGAACTCCGCCTTGAACTCCGCGAACCGGGAGCCGTCCACCACCCGCGCGATGACCTCACGCACGTCGTACGGGGTGCGGGAGTCGACCGGGACCGCGCCGTACAGCCCGTACGGGTCGGCCTTCGGCTCCTCGACCGGGGTCACCGTCCAGGGCGGGGCGCCGCGCGCGGGGAGCGTCGAGACGATGGTGCGGACGATCCGCAGGGCGTGCGCGTCGTCCTCCGCGAGATGGTCGGTGACGCCCGAGGTCCGGGAGTGGACCTCGCCGCCGCCCAGCTCCTCGGCGGTGACGACCTCGCCCGTCGCCGCCTTCACCAGCGGCGGGCCGCCCAGGAAGATCGTGCCCTGGCCCCGGACGATCACCGCTTCGTCGCTCATCGCCGGGACGTACGCGCCGCCCGCCGTGCAGGAACCGAGCACCGCCGCGATCTGCGGGATGCCCGCGCCGGACATCCGGGCCTGGTTGAAGAAGATCCGCCCGAAGTGGTCCCGGTCGGGGAAGACCTCGTCCTGCATCGGCAGGAACGCGCCGCCCGAGTCCACCAGGTACAGACACGGCAGCCGGTTCTCCAGGGCCACCTCCTGCGCCCGGAGGTGCTTCTTCACCGTCATCGGGTAGTAGGTGCCGCCCTTGACCGTGGCGTCGTTGGCGACGATCACGCACTCACGGCCCGAGACCCGGCCCACCCCCGCGATCACCCCGGCCGCCGGGGCGTCCCCGCCGTACAGGCCCTCGGCCGCGAGCGGGGCCAGCTCCAGGAACGGGGAGCCCGGGTCCAGCAGGGTGTCCACCCGGTCCCGGGGCAGCAGCTTGCCGCGCGCGGTGTGCCGGGCACGGGCGCGTTCGCCGCCGCCGAGGCGGACCCGGGCGAGCCGGGTACGCAGCTCCTCGCCGAGGGCCTGGTGCGCCGCCTCGTTGGTCCGGAACGCGGTGGAGGCGGGATCGGCCGCGCTCTCCAGCACCGGTGCCTCTTGCATCGTGTCGAGCCCCCTCGGCCGTACGGCGCCCTGTCCGGCCGTCCAGCGTTGTTAGTGAGCGTTAACGTCCGCTCTTCAGGTTAACGACCGCTAACGCCCCTGTCTAGAATTGACGGCATGGTCACCAGAACCGATGCCCTGACCCGCCGCGAGCAGATCCTCAAGGAAGCCGCGCGGCTCTTCGCCGAGCGCGGGTTCCACGGGGTGGGGGTGGACGAGATAGGGGCCGCCGTCGGCATCAGCGGCCCCGGGCTCTACCGCCACTTCGCGGGCAAGGACGCGATGCTGGCCGAGCTGCTCGTCGGGATCAGCGGACAGCTGCTCACCGGCGGCAGGCGGCGCGTCGAGGAGTCCGCCGCCGCCGACGACCCGGCCGCCCTCCTCGACTCCCTCATCGAGGGCCATATCGACTTCGCCCTCGACGACCGGCCGCTGATCACCCTCCACGACCGGGAACTGGACCGGCTCCGGGAGAGCGACCGCAAGCTGGTACGCCAGCTCCAGCGGCAGTACGTCGAACTGTGGGTCGACGCCGTACGCGCGCAGTACACGGCGCTGACCGAGACGGAGGCACGGGCCACCGTCCACGCCGTGTTCGGGCTGCTCAACTCCACCCCGCGGCTGAGCCGGCCCGGGGCGTTGCCCTCGCGGGCGGCCACGGCGGATCTGCTGCACCGGCTCGCGCGGGGGGCGTTCGCCGCGGCCTCGGGGTGACGGGACGCGGTGCGGTGCGGTGGTCCGGGGTGCGGGTCCGCCCGCTGCGCGGCCGTCCGGTGGGCCCGCTGCGCGGCCGTTCGGTGGGCTCGCTGCGCGGTCCCCTCCCGTGACCGTCAAGTCAAAGTCACCGTCACCACCGCCGCGGTCCCCGTACCCTCGTGCGTCAGGATGCCGGACACCACGGTGTCCACGGCGAGAGGAGGCGCTGGTGGCCGGACCGGTGGCCGGAAGGGGCACCCGGTCGCTCGCGGGCGCCGGGATCGGAGCCCCGGCATGACCGTGGAGATCATCTACGAGGCGCACTCCACCACGACGGACAACGAGGCCGGCATCTCCACCGGCGGGCTCCCGGGCCTTCTCTCGGCGCAGGGCCGCCGCGAGGCCCGTGAACTCGGCGAACGGCGCCGCGGTCAGGACATCGCGGCCGTGTTCAGCTCCGATCTGCGCCGCTCCGTCGACACCGCCCGGATCGCCTTCCCCGACGGCCGGCCCCCGATCCACGAGGACGCCCGGCTGCGGGAGTGCGACTACGGCGAGTTCAACGGCCGCCCGTCCCGGCTCGTCGCCGCCCGGCGCACCCGGCACCTCGACATCCCCTTCCCCGGGGGCCGGAGCTACCGCCAGGTCCTGGCCGCCACCGACTCCCTCCTCCAGGACCTGGCCCGGGACTGGGACGGCCGGCGCGTCCTCCTGATCGCCCATACGGCCAACCAGTGGGCGCTGGACTGTCTGCTCACCGGGGCTTCGCCCGAGGACGCGCTCGAAGTCCCGTTCACCTGGCAGCCGGGCTGGACCTACACACTGCCCTCAGGCTGGAACGGCCACCCCGGCGGGACCTCCCGCCCGCCGCACTGATGGACCGCGATCGACCGCGGCAAGCCCGTCCCGCTCACCCTGCGGACCCTGGACCCCGCCGACGCGGAACGGCTCGCGGAGATGACCGAAGCACTGCTGGACGCGACGCGGCACGGCTGAACATCGCACGGGGCGCGCCCGCCTGCCGCACGGCCCGATGCCGGAGTGCCCACAGGGAAACGGGGGAACGGTGCCGGTGGCGAGGGGGCCGATCCTGTTTGAGTCACACCGGTCCACACCGGCCATTGTCCGTCCGCCGCGCATACCGGGGGAGACAATCGGATAACTTTCCCTCCTGTTCCACGGAAATTGCCACGACAGCTGTCCGTCGTGGCCGTCAGTCATGTTCGGGGAAGTGCCGGATGGCGGTTCTCCGAAAGGCAATGGGATGCGGGAGGGATTTTCCATGCGCGCGCAGATTTCCATGGACCTGGAGAACGATCTTCTGGAGAAATTCCGTACCGACGGATACGTCGTACTCCCGGGCTTCCTTCCCCCGGATCTCCTCGCCCGGCTCCGGCCGGAGGTCGACCACTGGGTGGACAGCGGACTCCGCCGCCGCTCCATCGACGCCTGCCGGTACCCCGTTCCGGTCCCTGGCGGCCTCCCGCCCTTCGTGGAGATAGAGCTCCCCGCCCACGGCGAACTGGCCGCCCACCCCCCGCTGCTGCGGGTCCTGTGCCATCTGATCGGCCCGGACTTCGTCTTCCACCATCTGCACAGCGACCGCAGGGGCGCCGCCGCGCCCGGCAAGGCCTGGCACCACGACTACGAGCAGCATCCGCAGCGGGACCGGCGCCTGCCCATGGCCCACGCCCTGCACTACATCGGCGGACTCGACCCCTCGATGGACCCCCTCGCCGTACTGCCCGGCTCCCACCGGGAGGTCGTCGGCAAGACCGCCCGCGCGCATCTGGGCACCGGTGAGCTGCCCGGCGAGGTGGTGATCGACGACCTGCCGCCCGGTTCGACCGTCCTGCTGCACTCCGCGCTCTTCCACGCCCGGCGCGCCGCCCGCGAACCGGCCGGTGGGTTCCGCTACATGATCGACGGTTCCTACTGCCGGACCGGCGCGAAGTGGCCGCCGGTCAAACCGTACTGGCGGCATGTGCTGGCCACCGCGCGGCGGCTGGGCCTGGACCGGGGCGAGTGGCCGGAGCTGTTCAACGAAGCCCACTTCACCGAGTACGAGTCCACCGGGTACGGGTCCACCGAGTACGGGTCCACCGGGTAGGGGGGGACAGCCGCGCTGAGCCGTCCGGCGCGCGCGTCGTCACCTCCCGCCCCCGCCCCCGCCCCCGCTCCCGTTCGCCCCGAGCCCGTCCCGAGCCCGTCCCCGAAAGGCAGCACCCCGTATGAGAGTGATCGCCTCCGTCCCGTTCGGCCGTGTGCTGCGCGACCTCGCGGACGAGCACCCCTACGCGCCCGGTGACGAGGCCAACTCGAACGACGAGGCGGAGGAGCATCTGCACAGCGCCGACGCCGCGCTGGGCCACTGGCACCGTGTCCTGCTCGACCGCCGCGACATCCTCGGCATCGTGCTGCCCTGGCATCTCGGCGAGGGCGGCGCGGTCGAACTCGTCCCGCCCACCGGTATGACGGTCGCCGCGGCGGCCGTCCGGCTGCGCGCCCTGGGCGCGGAGTACGCCTCGGGCAATCCGCTGTGCGCGCACAAGCTCGACCGGCAGAGCGCCGCGCCGCCGCGCCCGCTCTACCTCAGCTCCCGCCCGGTCCCCGGCGCCGACTACGAACGTATGACGGCGGGGGAGGGACTGATCCATCTGGACGGGCTGCACCGCGTCCTGTCCTGGGAGCGGGCGGGCCGCCTCCCCGAGGTCCCGCTGATCGAGGCGTTCGTCGCGGCCGACGCCGCCTGGGCGCCGGCCCAGGACGCCGGTGCCCGGCCGCCCTCAGCCGCGCCCGACGTACGGCATGGAGCTGGGCATCACCGTCACGGACTGGATGTTGACCCCGACCGGAAGATCAGCCATGGCGCACACCATGTCGACGACATGCCGGATGTCCATGGTGGGCTCCACGCGCAGTGAGCCGTCGGCCTGGCGCACGGCGGGCTGCCCGCGGTCCTCGGGCGTCACATTGCCGATGTCGATCTGGCCGGCGGAGATGTCGTGGCGGCGGCCGTCCAGCGACAGCGAGCGCGTCAGCCCGGCGACCGCGTGCTTCGCTGCGGTGAACGCGATCGAGTCCGGCCGGGGCACCTGGGCGGAGGGAGCCCCGTTGTTGATGATCCGCCCGCCGCGCGGCGACTGCCGCTTCATCAGCCGGAACGCGGCACGCGAACAGAGGAACGTACCGGTGGCGACGGAGTCCATGACCCGGTGCCAGTCGGCGGCGGACACGTCCTCCGTCGGGGTGTACGGCATGACGTCGGCCGCGTTGTTGAAGAGGAGGTCGAGCCGCCCGAACCGGGCGTCGATCTCGGCGAACAGGTCGTCGACCGCGTCCGGGTCGGTCACGTCCGAGGTCACCGGCACGGCCCGGTCCCCGGCCGCCCCGGCCAGCCGTGCGGTCTCCTTCAGCGGCGCCTCGCGGCGGCCGGTCAGCACCACCGTCCAGCCGGCGGCCAGCAGACCGAGCGCGCAGGCCCGCCCGATGCCGCTGCCCGCACCCGTGACCACGGAAATTCTCCCGGCTGTCATACAGGAATTCCTTTCGTCATATGCCATCGGCCCGCCCGGCCTGAATTCTCCGGAAATCAGCTCCGGTGATCCCCCCCCGGCGGAGCCGCACCGAGTTTTGGGCAATACCTCCGGACCCGTCAAGGCCGCGTATTCCGGCCATCAGGACAGCGGTAAGCGACAGGAGAGACAGATGGGCATCGGAAACTCCGCGGACCACACCGCCGGGGCAGCGGCTTCTTCCCTCGGATCGACGGAACTCAGCGCTTCCTGGTTCGAACGGGCCAAGAGGTCCCTCGCGGGCGGGATCAGCTCCTCCTCCCGGCTCACCTCGACCGGGCCCGACCCCTATCCGCTGTACATGCGGAGCGGTTCGGGCGCGCGTATCCGGGATGTCGACGGCAACGAGTACCTGGACTATCTGCTGTCGTACGGCAGCGCCGTGCTCGGCCACGCGCCCCCCGAACTGACCGGGGAGCTCACGAAGGTGCTGGCCACCGGGACCATGTTCGGTACGTGCAACGTCCCCGAGGTCGAACTGGCCGAGCGGATACAGGAGATGGTGCCGTGCGCGGAGCTGGTCCGGTTCGCGAACTCCGGCTCCGAGGCCGTCCAGGGCGCGATCCGGACGGCCCGGGGCATCACCGGCCGGTCCCGTGTCCTGAAGTTCGAGGGGCACTACCACGGCTGGACCGACACCCTCGCGATCTCCAACCGCCCCGCGCCGGAGGAGACCGGACCGCACGACGCGCCGCACTCCGTGCCGCACTCGCCCGGTATCCCGGCCGGGGTGGTGGCCGATGTGGTGGTCTGCCCGTGGAACGACCCCGAGTCCCTGCGGGCGGTCTTCGCCGCCCACCCCGCCGAGTTCGCCGCCGCGATCTGCGAGCCGATCGTCGCCAACAACGCCTGTACGATGCCCGATCCCGGCTTCCTGGACCTGCTGCGCGACCTGTGCACGGCCCACGGGACCGCGCTGGTCTTCGACGAGGTCTGCACCGGCTTCCGTACGGGGCCCGGCGGGGCGCAGACGCTGTTCGGGGTGCGGCCGGATCTCGCCGTCTTCTCCAAGGCGCTGGGCGGCGGCCTGCCGATCGCGGCGTTCGCGGGCGTACGGGAGCTGATGGAACCGCTGGCGACCGGGTACGTCAAGCACGGCGGTACGTACAACTCCTCACCCCTGTGCGCCACCGCCGCGTCCCTCACCCTGGCCCGGCTCGCGGACCCGGCGGTCACGGGACGTATCGAAGCGACCGGGCAGCGGATCATGGAGGCGATCCGCCGGGCCGCGAAGGACCACGGGGTGCCGTGCGCGGTCCAGGGCGTCGGCGCGATGTTCCAGGTGGTCTTCACCCCGGACGGCACCCCGACCCGCGCGTACCGCGACACGTTCCGCCTCGACCGCCACCGCTACGACGCGTTCCGCCACCATCTGCTGCTCCAGGGCGTACACACCAACGCGTACGGCCTGGCCTGCTGGTTCGTCTCCTCGGCGGTCACCCCCGACGAGCTGGACCGCACCTGCGAGGCGATCGACGTGGCGTTCGCGGGGCTGGCGGGGGATTCGTGACGGGCCGGCCGGCGAGGTGACGCCGGGGCCCCGGGACACGGCCCCGGGTCCCGGCTCCGATCAGTGGACCGTGCCCCGCGGATGGCCCCGCTTCCTGTGCAGGTCCATCATCTCCACGACGACCATGAGGGCGCCCGTGTCGCTCCGGTCGAGCGTGGACCGCATGGCGTTGCGGAGCGACGCGCACTGCGGGCAGGTGTCCGGGTTCACCGGACCGTCCCGGGGGACGATCAGCTCCTGGTACGAGAGCATCGCGGGGGCCTTGTCCTCGGCGTGCCGTCGGTGGGGGTCGCCCGGTCCAGGGGCGGGAAGGGTGCGCAGGGTGTGACGGTCACGGGGGCCGCCTGACGCGTTCTTCTTCAGGACGCAGCCCGGGTCGGGGCACCGGCACGGTCCGAAGTCGAGGGGATTGTCGAGGAGCGGGCCATCGTTCACCGCGCGTCCTTCCAGGCCAAGTGTGTCCAGGTTGCAGAATCGATGCTGGGGTACTTGTGCTGGCCCGTTGCATGAGATAGATCCCCGTGCGGTGCCCACATGAGGCGAGGGCCCTGTGCAGTCGGTGCTGGCTCCGCAACGTCGGATCGGGGTTTGTTTGGTTGCATGGGGCTCCCTTGATTCAACAATCGCATGCGTGTCCGCACGGGCACTCTGAGCGATGACCGGACGAGCCTTGCAACCGCAGCGTTACGGTTCTACCCCCATTCCCTACTCGGTCTTCGGTTGGGAGAACGCGCGGGTGGCTCGGACCTCCCTCGGTGATCCCTCGTTTGGCTCAAGGGCCGTCCAAACCAGCCGAATTGGCGTGGAGCGAGGGCTACCTTCGCTATGGCATGCCGGGGAGTCAGCCGGAAGGGGATCACGATGCGGACATTGTTCCGGTGTCTGCTGGACGAGCGCGAATGGCGCACACATAAGGCGTTCCTGGACCAGTTCAGTCCGGTAGCCGCGAGGCTCGGCGTAAGTGACATCGAACCCGCCTTGACCACGTTTGAAGCGTGGTACTACGGAAAGCGCCGCCCGCAGCGAGACGCCCGCCGGGTCCTTGTCGCGATGCTCGGCTACAGCATCGACCAACTGTGGAGCGAGGTGCCCGACGGGGCCGAGCCTGTACCAGCTCCCCCTCGTAAGCCGGTTGTGTTGCATACCGACCACACCGACCTCGGCATGGATCTGACCGATATGAAAAGGGTAGGTGCCATGGCAGCACGACGTGCACGTGATTTCGTCCTCGGGGCTGAGCGAGACCGAGTGGGAGACGAAGCTATAGGGTTCCTTGACGACGAAGTGGGCCGTCTTGTGGCCGCCTTCCCTCGGGTGCCGTTGTCTGACATCTGGGAAGACCTCGCATCAGCCCAGGATGATTCCTTCAGGCTGTTGGAGAGCGGGCGACTGCGACCCACGCAGCTCCGGGACCTGAACTTCAAGGCAACAGTGTTGTCCTTCCTGATGGCCAAGGGCAGCAACGATATGGGTGATCCGAAGACGGCGATGGTTCAGGCCCGAGTGGCGCTTGCCTGCGCCAACGATGCTGAGCATCCTGGTTTGATCGCCTTGGTGAACGGCCTCAAGTCCCTCATCGCCTACTGGGCTGACCAACCCGAGGACGCACTCCACTTCGCCCGTCAAGGGCAAGCCCACGCATCGGCCCTCCACGGCACGGTCGGCCTGTGGGCGTTGGGGCTGGAGGCCCGCGCGGCGGCACTTCTGGGTGACTCCGAATCCGTACTTGCCGCCAATCGCGCGGCTGAAGAGCGGCGAGCACAGGTCGTCCCTGACGATCTCGACACTCTTGGTGGACTTCTCACGTACCCGCTTTCCAAACAGCTCTACTACACGGTGGAGTCGCAGGTACTTCTGGGAAATGGTGGAGAGCGCCTCAGCGCACAAGCTGCCCACGCGGTAAGAGGATTCAGCGACCCCGATGCTCCTGACTGGGCTTTCGGTGATCTGGCCGGAGCACAGTGCAATCACGCCCTGACCTATCTGTACGCAGGTGACCTGGATGGCGCTGCCGCAGTCATCCGCCCCGTACTCGACCTGCCCTCTCCACTTCGCAACAACGGCATTGTCCTCTCGGCGGCGCGCGTACGTCAGGCCTTGTCCATCGGCCCGGCGCGTGACGCGATCCTGGCCAGAGAGCTGCGTGAGGAGATCGCACTGTACGAGCCGCGACGCCCCGCCCTCCCGCGCTGAGGGCACGGGTAAGGTCCCCCAGCATGCACCCGATCAGTCGTGATGCTCAGCGCTTGAAACTGCGAGAACTCACCGCCGACGACACGGCGGCGGTGTTCGCGATCTACGGCAGCCCCCAGGCCACGGAGCATCTGTCGTTCGAGCCTCGGAGCCCTGCGGACGTACAGCACATCGTCGCGAGGTCGATCGCGTCAGCGGTCGATACGCCACGTACCGAGTACGCGCTGGCCGTCGTCGAGCGCGGCAGCGGCGAGTTGATCGGGTTCGGACGCCTCGCCGCGGACCCGCACCAACCGAAGGCCGTCACCATGGGATTCGCGTTGCGTCCGGCGGCGTGGGGCGTGGGCTACGGAGTCGAGACCGTACGGCTTCTGCTCGGTCTCGCCTTCGACGGGCTCGATCTGCACCGGGTCTGGGGCGCGCGCTCTCCGCTCAACGAGGCATCCGCGCGCACCATGGCCAGGGCAGGCATGGTGGAGGAGGGCGTCATCCGCGAGCACATCCATAAGGGCGGCCGGTGGCGGGACTCCGTCGTCCACTCGATCCTCGACCGTGAATGGGCCGCTGTCCGTCCCTGACGAAGCACGCGAGAACGACCCCGTCTCACACGATCACAGCCCGTTCGAGATCCGCATTTGGAGGCGTTCCATGCATGAGCCTGCCGGGCTCAGGCCCTTGGCGACGTTCTTCCGGGGGAATCAGGTGGAGTTGCCCAGCACCGTGGAGGACATCCGTGCGGCGCTCCCCGCCGGAAGGCGGGAGGAGTTCGAGGGCGAGCTGGCCCGCTTCATCGGGCACTGGGCGCTGGAGTGCCGTCCTGATATCCGGGACGCGGACCGGGCGACGTTCGAGCGGCTTGAGCAGGGCGACTCCTCGGGGTTCACGGTGGCCGAGGACCTGGATTCGTGAGCGGACGCCGTGGCCGAGACCCGGGCCCAGGGCGTGTCCTGGCGGTCCGGTCGGCTGAGGAAAACCAGGTGCGGCCGGGCGCCGGGCTGGTGTGAGATCCGGGACATGACGATCGTTCTGAACGAGCCCGGCGTCGACGGGCTGACCGGGGCCGTGGACGCCCTCCGCGCATGGCAGGACGACCGCACGCCGCTGCAACTCCATCCGGGAGACCTCGGCTGGGCGCTGGGCGCTGGGCGCTGGGTGCGGAGAGGCTGGCCGCGGCCGTCCGCACCTGGAGCGTGGGCGGACGGATCATCGCCGTCGGATACCTGGACGCCCCTGATCTGCTGCGCCTGACGACCGCGCCGGACCTGCGACAGGACGGTGATCTGGCGCGCCGACTGCTGGCGGACCTCGGTGATCCGGAGCGCGGGGTCCTGCCGCCCGGGAAGGCCGCACTCGAAATCCCCGACGGCGCCCTGCTCCGCGAGGTCCTCCTGGAGGCGGGCTGGCATCCGGACGAGCCGTGGACGCCGCTGCGTCACGACCTCACCGGGCCGGTGAAGGACTCCGGCCTGCGGATCGAGGTGGCCGGTCCGGACACGGCAGGGGTGCGGACCGCGGTGCACCGCTCTGCGTTCGGCAGCCCGGCGTTCACCGAGGAGGTCTGGCACGTCCTCGCGGCCGGGCCGGTCTACGCCGACGCGCGCTGCCTGATCGGCTACGACGACCAGGACAACGCGGTGGCCGCGGCGACGGTCTGGTCGGCCGGGCACGGCAAGCCCGGCCTGCTGGAGCCGGTGGGCGTGCACGCCGACCATCGCGGTCGCGGCTACGGGACGGCGATGAGCGTCGCCGCCGCGGCGGCGCTGCGTGAACTGGGTGCGTCAAGCGCACTCGTCGCCGCCCCGAGCTCGAACGCCGCCGCCGTCGCCACCTACAGGGCGGCTGGATTCGAGCCGTCGCCCGAACGGCTGGACGTCGGCCGATCCGCCTGAGAACGATCAGGCGGCGGTACCGGACAGCCCGCGCCGCTGCCCCTGGCCGGGGCCGAACGCCTGCGGCGGCCCCCCTTCCTCCTCCGCCGCCGGACTATGGCGCGCCCCGGTTCTCGTCCTCGTCGCCTTGGTCCCACCGTCCAGGCTAGGTGGACGACCTCCGTCACGGATGAGGGCGCCAAGGTCGCACGGCGGCGCGTCGGCGCCCGCGCGTCCGATCCCGCGCTCCCCGCGCCTCGCATCGGACCCCGTCCGGGGAAGAATCCCCGGGACGTGAATCCTTTGGTGGCCGGGGTGCCTCTCATACCTGTGCGGGCGAACGGCGTCGGCACGGGAACGGAGGAAACCATGGACATGGTCATCGGTGGGGTCGTGGCGGCAGTGGCCGTCTGCGCGTGTGTGGTCTACGTGCTGCGCCGGTGGGGGCGTTCGCGTGGCTGACGTCAAGTGGCCCGGGGAGCGGCTGATCGCCGCCGCGCGGGAAGGGGACGCCGAGGCCACCGCAGCCCTGGTGTCGGGCTCGCATCCGCATGTCCAGCGCTTCGCGTACTCGCTGTGCGCCTCGCCCCAGGACGCCGAGGACGCCGCGCAGGAAGCGCTGATCATCCTGTACCGCAAGATCGGGATGCTGCGGGCCTCCGGGGCCCTGGCCTCGTGGATGTTCCGGATCGTCCGCAACGAGTGCCTGCGACGCTCGAAGTCGCTGCTGCGCGGACACGGCCCGCTCCCCGACACCGTCGTCCCGTCGTTCGAGGACGACGTGCTGCGGCGGCTGGAGGCGGACCGGGTGGCGGAGGCGATCGCCGCGTTGCCCGCCGACCAGCGGCGGGTGCTGATCATGCGGGACATCCAGGGGTACAGCGGGCGGACGACCGCCGACACCCTCGGCCTCAGCACCGCCGCGATGAAGTCCCGGCTGCACCGCGCCCGCGCCACGGTCCGCGAGACGTTGCGGCGCACGTCCCTCGACCCGGCGTGGGGAGGCGGCCATGACTGACCGGAAGGGCGGTACGTCCACGGCGGATCACGTACACCGGCAGGCCGTGACGACGGCATCGACGGCCCCGGGGAACTTCGCCAGTGCCTCGCTGCCCCGGCATCTGCTGCGGGGCGGGGCCGGGTTCGGCGCGCTGGCCGGGTCCGTGCTGCTGATCCCGGCCGTGGGACCGTTCAGTCTGGTGCTGGCCCCGCTGGGACTGCTCGCGCTGCGGGGGTGCCCGATGTGCTGGATGATCGGGCTGGTGCAGACCGTGTCGAGGGGCAGGCTGCGGCGTTCGTGCGCCGACGGCCGCTGCGAGCTGACCCGCCGGGAGCCGTCCGACGTACGCGGCGCCCACGAGGTACCCGGTGCACCCGATGCACGACCCCATGTACGCGGTGCGCCCGGCGTACGCAGCGCACATCACGTACCCGGCGTACCCGGCGTACCCGGGGTCGGCGTCAAGTCCGGCTGACCTGCCGTCACGGAGCCGCGCCCCCGCCCGGTAAGCCCCTCGGCGTCCGCCCCGGAGCCGGTCGCGGGGCGGTGTCGGGCGGGGCCCGTCAGGAGGCCAGGTCGGCCGGGGACCCCGTACGGTCGGCCGGGGACCCCGTACGGTCGGCCGGGGAATCCGTACGCGCCGCGGGGACCCGGGGCGCGGGGCGTACCGGGGTGACGCGCCGTCCGGCCAGTGCGCATCCGAGGCAGTCCGGGTGCCCCGCGCGGGCCGCGCGGTCGCGGACCCGTAAACCCCGCTCCGCGACGGGCCGCAGGCCGGGGGGTTTGCCCCAGCCCGTGAGATGCATGGCCCAGGTGGTCAGGACGGCCGCCGCCGTGACCGCGAGGCCGAGCCAGATCCCCGGCCGCCAGGAGATGACGCCCAGTCCGGTGACCGTGCCTCCGACCGTGGCGACGGCGACGCCCACCCAGCCCGCGAGGGTGTGGCCATGGTCGTAGGTATGTCCGCTCATGTGTCCGCCTTCCGGGCGCGCCGGACCGCGCCCACGGCATGCCGCGGCCACGCCACCTGCGCCGATCTATGATGGCTTAGCAAGTGAGAAATTTATCTTACGTACTAAGGAAAGTTCAATGGAGGGCAAGCCCCGCCCCGCAGCCTCCGCCTCGGACGTGCTCGCCGCGCTGGACGGCCTCGTCGCGACGAACATCGTGGGCAATCAGGAGTTCGCCCGGAACCTGGGCCTGAGCATCACGGACCTGACCTGCTTCGCGTATGTCCTGGAGGCGGGGGACACCCCGGTCACCGCCGGCGACCTGGCCGGCCGGGCGAACGTCACCACGGGGGCGGTGACCGGCATCCTCAACCGCCTGGAGCGCGGCGGATTCGTGACCCGGAGTCCGGACCCCGACGACCGGCGCCGGGTGCGCGTCGAGGCCGTCCCGGCCGCCGCCGAGCGTGTGCGGGCGGTCTACGACCCCTATCAGGCGCGCCTCGCGTCGCTGTTCGCCGACTACACCCCGGACGAGATCGCCGTACTCGCCGACTGGCTCACCCGCGCGTCCACGCTCGCCCGCGAGTACCTGGACGACTCCTGCTAGGCGCGCCGACCGCGAGCACGGCAGAACCCCCCTGCGTGTCTCGATCCGACCTGACCCGCCCCTGACCCGCCTTCGCCCCGCGCCCCGCTCTTCGGTCCCCGCCCCGCGCCCCCGGGTAGACCCTGAGCCGTCCCTGACCGGACCCGGAGATGCTCCCGACACGGGCGCCGCAGGGGCGGCGGCGCGCCTAACGTGACGACGTGCCCCGGCCGGGCCCGCACGTCTGACCACACCACCGCTCTCCTCAGGAGGAGGATCAGCCATGCCGTTAAGCGGCAGATCATCACCGCGGCGTATCGCCGCGCGGGGCACGGCCGTGGCCGGGGGAGTCGCCATGGTCCTCGTCGCCGGGCTCGCCACCGTCCCCGCTGTCCACGCGTCTCCGCCCGCCGCCGGGGCCCTGCGATGGGTGCCGTGCGGCGATCCGGCGAAGCCGGGAGCCGAGTGCGCCACTCTCCCGGTGCCGGTCGACTGGGCCCGCCCGGACGGGCCGCGGCTCGATCTGGCCGTGGCCCGCCGCCAGGCCACCGACCCCGGCGCACGCGTCGGCTCGATGGTGTTCGGGCCCGGCGGGCCGGGCGACTCGGGTGTGGAGATGGTGGCCGGCCGTATCGGCCGGTTCAGCCCCGAGGTCCGGCGCAGGTTCGACATCGTCAGCTTCGACCCGCGCGGTGTGGGCGCCAGCGGTGCGGTGACCTGCTCCGGCGACCTGCTCGCCGCGCGGCCGTCACCGGAGCTGACGAGCCAGGCGGACTTCGAGGCCACCGTGGCGTACAACGAACGGCTCCGTGCCGACTGCCGGGCCCGTACCGGTCCGGTGTTCGGGCATCTCGGCACCGCGCAGACGGTCCGGGACCTGGACGCTCTGCGGGCCGCCCTCGGTGAGCGGAAACTGACCTTCCACGGCAGCTCCTACGGCACGCTGCTCGGGGCGCGGTACGCCGAGACCTATCCGCGCCGGGTGCGCGCGACGGTGCTGGAGAGCGTCATGGACCACAGCGTCCCGACCGCCCGCGAGTTCCTGCGGGCCCAGGCGGTCGCGGCGGAGGATTCGTTCCGGGAGTTCGTGAAGTGGTGCGGCGGCAACGCGGACTGCGCGCTGCACGGCCGCGATGTCCGCGCCGTCTGGCGGGACCTGCTGGCCCGGGCCGGGCGCGGTGAGCTGGAGGACCCGTCGCGGCCGGGCAGCCCGGTGTCGCCCTCGGACCTGGTCAACAGGACCGCGTTCCGCAAGTTCTACGGGGCCGACCACGCCAGCCTGGCCACGGCGGTCGCGAAGATGGACGCGAGCGAGCCGCTGCCCGCCTCACCCACCTCGGTGGCGCCGCTGCATCCGGCGACCCCCGTCTTCTGCTCGGACTGGCACCTGCCCGTGCGCGACCACCGGGAGTACGCCTCGCTCGTCGCCATGATGAACAGGACCGCGCCCGACCTGCCCCATCTGCTGCCGATCCATATGGTGGCGGCGTGCCTGGGCGCGCCGACCGCCGACCCGCAGCGCCGCCTCGACGTGCGCGGCGCTCCGCCGATCCTGCTGTCCCACGCGCGGCACGACCCGGCCACCGGCTACCCGTGGGCGGTCTCCGTGGCCCGGCAGCTCGGCCGCGGCGGTGTGCTCCTCACCTACGAGGGCCACGGGCACGGCAGCGTCACCCGTGGCCCGTGCATGCGGGACGCCGTGGACCGCTATCTGACCGATCTGGTGGTGCCGCCCCGGGGCACCCGCTGCCCCGCCGTGCCGTAGGCCATCCCGGTGACCGGGGTGACCCCGGTCGCCGCGGCCACCCCGGTCACCGTCGTCACGCGGGGCCGAGGTCGGCTTCGAGGGTGGTGACGGTGATCAGGGGGCGGTTCCAGAGGGCGAGGAGTTCGTTGGCGAGGGTCACGACCGGGAACGGGTGCTCGCTGTTGCGTACCTCGATCGCGGCGGCGGACAGACCACGGGGAACGGCGCCGGCGTCGAGGAGGGCCCGCCAGTCGTCCGGTCCCAGCTCCAGGAACTCCAGTCCGGTCAGCCCGGCGATCTCCAGCGGGTCGGCGAGCGTACCGGGGTAGGCGGTGAGGGTCCGCAGCCGGGGGAGGCCGACGACCGGGGCGAGGCTGAGGGGTTCGCCCTCCCATACGCCGATGGACAGCACCTCCAGGCCGGGGTGGGCCGCGGCCTCGACGCTCTTCAGTGCCCCGGTGTTGACCCGGGCCACGACCGGCGGCCCGTCCTCCCGGAGACCGCGGTGGCCCTCGCCGTACCCCTTCAGCACCAGGTCGGTGAGGGAGTCGGCGAGCAGTCCGGCGCCCATGTCCTCCTCATGGCTGATCATGATGATCTGCCCGGTGTGTCCCTGGGGGCCGGGTGTCAGGTCGACGGCGATCCGGTCGCCCCCGCCGTTGTCGCCGAACACGATCCAGCCGGGTGAGCCGGCCAGCCCCTGCACCGCGGCGTCGGGCGGGGTGACGGCCGCCTCCATGGCCCCGGTCGGCCAGTCGAAGTGACGGGACGCCGCGTCGGCGACGTACGCCTCCGTCAGCGGGAGCAGTTCGCAGCCGACCGCCTCGGACTCCCGCTCCGCCGCCTCGTGGTCGTCGCCGTAGTCCTCCCAGCGGGCCCGCGTCACCCGGTAGAGCGCGCGGAGCTCGTCGGGCAGCGTGACGCCGAGCCGCGCCTCCGCCGCGGCGAGCTCCGCCTCGGACGCGCCGGTGGCCCCGGGAATCCGCTCGCGCAGCGTCCGCTCCAGCAGCGCGGGGTCCGCCGTCGGGGCCACGGTCGCCCCGGGCGCCGGGTCCGGGAGGCGGCGCCAGGGCTCGGGGACGGAACCGTCGACCAGGAGGAGCGCACCCGGGTGCGCCCCGCCGAAGCCGGGCTCCGCGGCCGGAGCGGGCCCGAAGAGACGCAGCAGCGTCCGCCCGGACGGCGCGATCTCCGCCACGAACGCGATGTCGTCGAATCCGGCGTCCCTGAGCGCGCCCTGCACCCGCTCCACCGCGTCCGTCTCGTCCCGCATGTCCTCGATCTGGTACGCCCTCCCGGGCGGCGGCTGCCGCCGGTTCAGGGGCAGGCTCCAGCTCCCCCGGCTGACGCGTCCGGCGATATGGCCGCCCGGGGCGGCGAAGCCCCTGGTGTCGCCGGCCCGCAGGAGCCGTACCACGGGTTCCCAGGTGGCGAAGTCGTGAATCGCGGACAACGGGGGCCTCCGGTGGTTCTGTTGGACGTGGTGGGACCGAGTATCGCGGAGGGCCGCCGTCCCGGACGCGCCCCGGACCGCCCTGCCCCGACTCCTCCGCCCCGGGACGCATCCTCCGGGGCCGTGTCCGCGTCCTGGGGGATGAGGCTGCCCCGGGATGAGACTGCCCTGGGATGAAGGCGTCCTGTCGGTCGGGCGGTCCTGTCGGTCGGGGCGGTCCTGTGGAACGGGGTCGTCCTGCCGGTCGAGGTGGGTTCTGCCGTTGAGGCGGGTCCTGTGGAACGGGGCCTCCCGTCGGCCGGGGCGGCCCTGTGGGATGGGTCGCAGCGCCGCCGCCGCTCTGGACGGTCCAGGTGACCGGCGGGTAATGTAGACCTGAGCAAGCGCTTAGTCCATTGTCGTGCCCGCAGCCGGTGTCGTACCCGCGGCCGGGCCGTTCGCCGCAGACGAAGGAGACCCGTGCGCCGCACCATCTACAACGAGGACCACGAGGCGTTCCGGGACACCGTCCGGGCCTTCATCGAGGCCGAGGTCGTCCCCGTCTACGACGAGTGGTACGCCGCCGGCCAGCCCCCGCGCGAGTTCTACGACAAGCTCGGTGAGCTGGGCGTCTTCGGGATCGAGGTGCCGGAGGAGTACGGCGGCGCCGGGCTGTCGACGTTCAAGTTCGAGGCCGTCATGGCCGAGGAGACCGCCCGCGCGGGGGTCTCGTTCGGCGGCAGCGGTGTCCATGTCCTGCTGTGTCTGCCGTACCTCAAGGCGTACGGCACCGAGGACCAGAAGAAGCGCTGGCTGCCGGACTTCGCCACCGGCCGGACCATGTACGCGATCGCCATGACCGAGCCGGGCACCGGCTCCGACCTCGCGGGGATGCAGACCACCGCGAAGCTCTCCGAGGACGGCACGCACTACGTCCTCAACGGCGCCAAGACCTTCATCACCGGCGGTGTGCACGCCGACCGGGTCATCGTCTGCGCCCGTACCGCGTCGTCCACCCCCGAGGACCGCCGCCACGGCATATCCCTCTTCGTGGTCGACACGAAGTCCGAGGGGTACGCGGTCGGCCGCAAGCTCGACAAGCTGGGCCTGAAGGTCTCCGACACCGCGGAACTGTCCTTCTCGGACGTCAAGGTGCCCGTGGAGGACCTGCTCGGCGAGGAGAACAAGGGCTTCTCGTACCTCGGGCAGAACCTCCCCCAGGAGCGGCTCGGTATCGCGGTCGGCGCGTACGCGCAGTCCAAGGCCGCCATCCGCTTCGCCCAGAACTACGTCGAGGAGCGCACGGTCTTCGGCAAGACGGTCGCGTCCTTCCAGAACACCAAGTTCGAACTGGCCGCGTGCAAGGCCGAGGTCGACGCGGCCGAGGCCGTCGTGGACCGGGCGATCGAGGCGCTCGACGCGGGTGAGCTGACCGCCGCGGAGGCCGCGTCCGCGAAGCTGTTCTGCACCGAGGTGGCGCACCGGGTGATCGACCGCTGTCTCCAGCTGCACGGCGGCTACGGCTTCATGAACGAGTACCCGATCGCCCGCCTGTACGCGGACAACCGCGTCAACCGCATCTACGGCGGCACGAGCGAGGTCATGAAGATGATCATCGCGAAGGACATGGGGCTGTAACCCCCTATGGGGCTGTAACCCCCTATGGGGCTGTAACCCCCTCCGGTACGGTCCGCCGTCCGCCGCTGTCCGTCCGGGCGGTCGGTGATCCCGGACGGACGGCGGCGGACGGGCCCTTGCTCCCCAGGTGAGTTCCGGACACCTGGGGAATGCCCGGGAAATGAACCGCCGGAGGTTCTCTTTCCTTGTGCCGCCCCGTCCTCTCCCGTCGGGAGAATTGCGGGAATGCGGGGAATGCGACCGCTGTCGCCGGGGCCAGGAAAACCGGTGCGTGACGGTATTTCTCTGCCAAACTCACTGTATGGATCAACCACTTACCTCCCTTCTCGATCTGCTGGACCTGGAGAAGATCGAGGAGAACATCTTCCGCGGGCATTCCCATTCCTCCGTGGTGCCGCGGGTGTTCGGCGGGCAGGTCGCGGCCCAGTCGCTGGTCGCCGCGGGACGCACCGTGCCCGCCGACCGGACCGCGCACTCGCTGCACTCCTACTTCCTGCGGCCCGGGGACCCGGGCGCGCCGATCGTGTACACCGTCGACCGCATCCGGGACGGCCGTTCCTTCACCACCCGGCGGGTCGTCGCCGTGCAGCACGGGCAGCCGATCTTCCATCTCTCGGCGTCGTTCCAGGTCCACGAGGAGGGCCTGGAACACCAGACGGTGATGCCGCCGGCACCCGATCCGGAGACCCTGCCGACGGCGGAGGAGACCCTCGCCCGGCACGCCGGCGTACTGCTGCCCGGGGTCCCGGACCGGATGTCGGAGGCGCGCCGGGCCGTCGACCTCCGCTATGCCGACGCGCCGCCGTTCGCGACGCTCGGTGAGCCCCGCGAGCCGCGCTCCCAGGTCTGGTTCCGCACCAACGGCAAGCTCGCCGACGACCCCCTGCTGCATGTCTGCCTCGCCACCTACGTCTCCGACATGACGCTCCTCGACTCGGTGCTCCTCGCGCACGGCCGGGGCGGGTGGGCCGTCGGTGATGTCGTGGGTGCCTCGCTGGACCACGCGATGTGGTTCCACCGTCCGTTCCGGGCGGACGAATGGCTCCTCTACGACCAGGAGTCCCCGTCGTCGGCGGGCGGCCGTGGCCTGGGCCAGGCCCGGATCTGGACCCAGGACGGCCGGCTGGCGATCACCGTCATCCAGGAGGGCGTGGTACGGGTGCCCCGCTGATCCGGTGCCCCGCTGATCCGGTACCCCGCTGATCCGGTGCCCCGCTGATCCGGCGCCCGTTCGGCTCTCAGGGGGCGGGCGGTGTCTCCGTGATCGTCCAGCGTCCGACCTGCTGGTACGCCGAGTCGTACACGGTCTCGCCGACGCCCGGCGCCAGGGTGTAGTGGTGCAGGTTGCCGCCCCAGTAGCGCAATACGCGGGACAGTTCACGGACGGTGGTCTCGGACGGTCCTGAGCTGGGGATGTCCACTTCCAGGACGAACTTCATGTGCTGCACCCCTTCTACGGTCGGCCACGAGCAAAGGTGGTCCCCTTGCGTCCCTTCAATCGTTTCATGCAACTCCTTTTGGGGACTTCGCGCGGGGACAGGCCCGGAATCACACGGTCCCTGCCCTCGGAAGTCTCAAGTCGCACTTCGTGCCCGGGTGCGGCTCGGGGCGTCCGGCGGGGGGCCGGGGTGATCGTGACGGGCGTCCCACCGGGCGGTACTCCGCCCGCGGGGGCGGGAGGCGACGGCAGAATGGAGGGCATGCCGATATCCGGGACACCCAGTCGCGCCGAGCTCGTCGACCATCTGATCCGCACCCACATCGCGGGTGACGTGGCGACCCCCCGCGAGAACAATCTCGACCACTACCGCAAGCTCGCCAACGGCGACCGGCACTACTGGCTGGGCCTGGAGCTGGGGGACCGGTGGACCGACGAGCAGGACGTGCTCGCGGTGATGGCCGAGCGGTGCGGGGTGAACGACGACCCGGAGCACCGGTTCGGGCAGGACACCATCGACCCGGAGCTGACCGTCGCCGGGCTGGAGCGGATGGCGGCGCGGCTGCGGAAGGCCGCGGCCGGCAAGGAGCGGGTGCTGTTCGCGACCGGGCATCCCGGGGGGCTGCTCGATGTGCACCGGGCCACCGCGGGGGCGTTGCGGGACGCGGGGTGCGACATCGTCGTCGTCCCGGACGCGCTGTACGCCGACGAGGGTGTCGTCTTCCAGTTCGCGGACGTGGCGATGCTGGAACGGGGCGCGACACTGTGGCACACGCATTCGCCCGAGCCGATGAACGCGGTGCTGGACGGGCTGGAGCGGGCGGGGCTGGCGGCGCCCGATCTCGTGGTCGCGGACCATGGGTGGGCGGGCCGTGCGGGGCAGCGGGGGGTCGACTCCGTCGGGTTCGCCGACTGCAACGACCCGGCGTTGTTCCTTGCGGAGGCGGAGGGGACGGTGCAGGTCACGGTGCCGTTGGACGACCATGTCCGTAGCCCCCGGTTCTACGACCCGCTGACGGCATACCTCCTCGACGCGGCGGGCCTCACCCCGAGTTGACCCTCCCGGCGCCCCGAGCTCCCCGTCCCCCGGGGTTTCCTGTGCTGGGCGTACTTTTTCCTGTGCAGGTCGTTCGGTGGGTGCGCAGTTCCCCGCAGGTCGCCTTCGCTTGCGCTTCCGAGGTTCCTTGTGCTGGGCGTACTTGTTCCTGTGCCGTCGCTCGTCGGGTTTTGCGCAGTTCCCCGCGCCCCTTTGGGGCGCGTTCTGTTTGTTCTTCGGGTCGGTGCCGGTCGGGATTCTCCGTCCTCGATCCGACACGCTCGGTAAGTCGTGCAGTTGCTCCACTGAAGAGCATCGGAGTCTGCGGGCAGAGATTCCCGCCCACCCCCTCCCGCAGCCCCGCGACTGCGACAGGAGAGGGGTTCCGCAGACGACGGACGACATCAAGGGGCGCCCCTTCAGGGGCGCGGGGAACTGCGCGAAAACGACGAGCGACGGCACAGGAACGAGTGGGCCACGCACCGAGTACCCAGGGGCGCGGGGAACTGCGCACCCACGAACGACCCGCACGGGAAAGGTGCGCCCAGCCGGACGGACCTGGGAAGCGCAAGCGAAGGCGACCCGCGGGGAACTGCGCGAAACCCACGAGCGACGGCACAGGAACGAGTGGGCCACGTACCGAGTACCCAGGGGCGCGGGGAACTGCGCACCCACGAACGACCCGCACGGGAAAGGTGCGCCCAGCCGGACGGACCTGGGAAGCGCAAGCGAAGGCGACCCGCGGGGAACTGCGCGAAACCCACGAGCGACGGCACAGGAACAAGTGGGCCACGTACCGAGTACCCAGGGGCGCGGGGAACTGCGCACCCACGAACGACCCGCACGGGAAAGGTGCGCCCAGCCGGACGGACCTGGGAAGCGCAAGCGAAGGCGACCCGCGGGGAACTGCGCGAAACCCACGAGCGACGGCACAGGAACGAGTGGGCCACGCACCGAGTACCCAGGGGCGCGGGGAACTGCGCACCCACGAACGACCCGCACAGGAAAAGTGCGCCCAGCCGGACGGACCTGGGAAGCGCAAGCGAAGGCGACCCGCGGGGAACTGCGCACCCCACGAGCGACGGCACAGGAACAAGTGGGCCACGTACCGAGTACCCAGGGGCGCGGGGAACTGCGCACCCACGAACGACCCGCACAGGAAAAGTGCGCCCAGCCGGACGGACCTGGGAAGCGCAAGCGAAGGCGACCCGCGGGGAACTGCGCACCCACGAGCGACGGCACAGGAACGAGTGCGCTCACCCGGACGAACCCCGGGGTAACGGGGACCCGCCCCCGTTACGTCACCCCACGTGAACCGGCAACTCCGCAAGGCCGCGAGTCAACGCGGACGCGCGCCACCGCAGCGTCCCGGGGCCCGCCGCAAGGCGAACCGCCGGGCGGCGAGCCGCGAGCACCGTGAGCGCGACCCCCGCCTCCATCCGGGCCAGCGGCGCCCCCAGACAGTGATGCACCCCGTGCCCGAACGCGAGATGCCCCCGCCCGGGCCCTCCGGGATCGAACCGCCCGGGATCGAACCGCCCGGGTTCCGCGAACCGCCCCGGATCGCGCCCCACCGCCGCGAGCGACACGAGCACGGAGTCCCCCGCCCCCACCACCGTCCCCCCGATCCGCGTGGCCTCCGCCGCGAACCGGAACGCCGTGGTGGTGACCGGCGCGTGCAGCCGCAGCGTCTCCTCGACGACCCGGCCCACCGAGGACGGCTCCGCCCGCAGCGCCGCGAGTTCCCCGGGCCGGCACAGCAGCGCGTACAGCGCCCCGGAGATCAGATGCACGGTCGTCTCATGACCGGCCACCAGCAGCAGGAAGCACATCCCGAGCAGTTCGTCGGCCGTCAACGCGTCCCCACCCCCGGACGCGTCCCCCGCGCCGGGTGCGGCGAGCGCGCTGAGCAGATCGTCCCCGGGCCGCTCCCGCTTTCGCGCCAGCAGCTCCGCGAAGTACGTACCCATCGCGCCCATGGCCGCCCCGGCGGCCTCCGCCGAGTCGGGGGTGAGCAACTGGTACGACCAGTCCCGCAGCGCCGCGCGGTCCTCCCCGGGCACCCCGAGGAGTTCACCGATGACGGCCACCGGCAGCGGCAGCGCGTAGTCGGCCACCAGGTCGGCGGTCCCGCGCCGGGGCAGCGCCGCGGCGAGCTCCTCGGCGATCTCCCGGACGCGGGGTTCCAGTGCCGCGATCCGGGCCGGGGTGAAGTGCCGGGACACCAGCGAGCGCAGCCGGGTGTGGTCGGGCGGATCGGTCTGGAGCATGTTGCGGCCCAGCGCGTTGCCCCCGTCGTGGGACCAGGTCGCGGAGTGCCGGATGTCGTTGCGGAGCGCGGGGTCGGTGAGCGCGGCACGCGCCTCGTCACGGCCGACGACGAGCCAGGCGTCACCGGATTCTGGGACATGGACGCGGTGGACCGGGCCGAGACGGCGCAGATGCGCGAGGACGGCGTCGGGGTCGCGGACGGGATCGACCCCGGCGGGGGCGAGTTCCCCGAGGGTGGGCGCGGTACGGGGGACGGCTGCGGACATGCGGTTCCCTCCAGACGGCAGAACGACAGAGCGGCAGAGCGGCAGGGCAGCGGAGCGAGGTGAAGTGGGGACTGCTCCCCACTTTGTCATCCTGATCGTAGCGGCCCACCGGGCGCACCGTCCCGCCCGGGGAGGGACCCCGGGGAGGGACCCCGGGGAGGGACCCCGGGGAGGGAAGGGTGAACGGACAGCGGGGTGAAGGGCGGGACGGGGCAGGGCGGACGGGTCAGCGGGCGCGGTGCGGGCCGAGCGCGTGCAGCACGTCGACCAGCTCCCGCTCGGTGAGCGCCCGACCGGGCAGCGCCCCCGCGCCCGGCGCCCGCAACGCGTCCAGGAACAGCGTCAGTTGCCGCCGCCACGCGCCCGGCACCGGGGCCAGCGCGGGCACCGTACGCCCCAGCGCGGCGAGCGACAGCAGCAGATCCTCGACCGTTACATCCGTCCGCATCGCGCCCTGTTCCTGCGCCCGCGCCATCAGCGAGGCGACCGTCCGGCGGTGCTCCACGTGCAGCGCGTCCAGCGCCTCGATCCCCGGGATCGCGGTGGTCATCAGGTCGTTGGTGCCACGGTCGGCGGCCAGTTCCGCGTAGACGGAGGTCAGATACCCGAGCAGGGCGCCCCAGGCGTCCTCCTCGCGCCGCGCCCGCCGCGCCGCCTTCGCCGTCGCGTCGAGCAGTCCCGCGAACGCGGCCCCGATCAGTGCCGCGCGGTTCGGGAAGTGCCGGTACAGCGTGGCGTTGCCGAGCCCCGCCCGGCGGGCGATCTCGTCGAACGGTACGTCGAGCCCCTGCTCGGCGAAGAGCGAACGGGCCGCGCCGAGCAGCGTGTCCCGGTTGCGTACCGCGTCCCGCCGGGGAACCGCCTTCGCCTTGCCGCCCGTCATCCGCGCCTCTCCGATCCTCCCGCGCGGCCGGTCACCCACCGCCCGCCCAGTATGGCCGCACACCCCCCGCCCCCATGCCCGGAGCCCGGCTGTGCCCGGCGCCCACCCCCGAGCTCCGCGCCCACCCCCGAGCTCCGCGCCCACCCCCACGCGCCGCGCCCGCCCCTACGCGCTGCACCCGCCCCCGAGCTCCGCGCCCGCCTTCGTGCTCCGCACCCACCCCCGCCCGGCACCCGAGGCCTCCGGCCCCCCGCCCGGCATCCGATGCCTTCGGCCCCGTCCAGCACCCGATCCCCCGCCCCCCGCCCCCCGCTGCCCCCACCCCACCCCACCCCACCCCGACACTCCCCCCGCCCTCCCCCCCCGAACTCACCCCCCGCCCGACCGCCCCCCACGGCTCAGCGCGAACCAGAGCTCCATCCGTACGTCCGGGTCGTCGAGGTCCGTGCCCAGGAGGTCCGCGCAGCGGGCCACGCGCTGGCGGACGGTGTTGCGGTGCACGTCGAGGGCCACCGCCGTACGGTCCCAGCCGCCGTGCAGGGAGAGCCAGGTGCGCAGGGTCTCCGTCAGCGCGGGTCCGTTGGGCGCCGTAAGGAGTGGGGCGAGCAGGGCCCGTGCGTGGCGGTCGGCGTCGGCGGCCGGGACCAGGGACGCCAGCCCGCCCCCGTCACCCCGGTGCCGGACCAGCGGCGCGCGGACCGCCAGCGCGCGGGACAGCGCACGCGCCGCCTGCGCGTCGGCCGCGCCGAGGTCGCCGCCCGGCGCGCTCAGCCCGAGCGTCCACCCCGGCTGCGGCGGCACCTCCGGGGCGTCGGGGAGCAGGACCCGTACGGTGTCCCGTCCCGGATCGACCAGCGCCGAACCGAGGGCCGCCCCGAACGCCGCCGCGGCGACCGGATCGGCCGGTCCGGACGCGGGCCGCGCGTGGACCAAGGTCCACCGCTCACCCCCGAGCAGTCCCAGCGCCTCCTCCGGCGCCGCGCCCAGCAGCAGCCGTACGAGCGCCGCCGACCGAGCGGCCTGCGCGGTGCCCTGGTGCTCCCCGGTCAGCAGCGACAGCAGGACCACCGCGACCCCGGTGACCGTATGGTCGCCGGGCTCCCGCCGTTCCCCGGCCACCCCGAGCGCGAACCCCTGGCCGCCGCCCAGCGCGTACGCGGCGAGCGGCACCCCGCCGACGGTGTCCGTCGCCGACGCGGGCTCCGCCGGACCGCCGCCGACCCGGCCCGCCAGCTCCAGCACCCCGTCCCGGACCGCCGCCCGGGTCGCCGCCCCCGCGCCCGGTACCGGACCGGCCTCCCGGACGACCGCGCCGTCCGGGCCCACGAGCGCGGCCCAGCCGCCGCCGAGCCGCCGGGCGAGCTGCCCGAGGACCGCCGGTACGGGGTCGGGGCGGGCCGCCGCGGAGGCGAGGGCCTGCTGGTCACGCGTCACCCGGCGCAGCTCCGCGTGCCGGATGCGCGTCATGATCGCGAACACCGCGCGGGCCACCCCGGAGAACGTGGTGCGCGGCGGCACCTCGATCAGCGGCAGCCCGTACCGGTCGCACGCCGCGATCAGCGCGTACGGGACGGTGTCGTGGACCGGGGCGAGCCCGAAGCCGACCGCCGCGCCGCCCGCCGCGACGACCCGGGACACATAGGCGTCCCAGTACGGCCCGCTCCGCGCCCCGTCCGTCGCCTCCGCCGTGTGCGCCCCGGCCGTGAGCAGCAGCTCGCCGCCCAGCAGATACGGGTACGGGTCGGACATCTCGGAGGTGTGCGCCCACAGGATCACGGTCGCCGCGTCCCGGGGCCCGGCGAGCTGCCGCAGCCCCAGATCGTCCCGCGCCAGCAGTGCGGTGAGCGGGACGGGCGGGGTGGGCGGGACGGCGGCGGGCACGGGGTCCGACGGGAGCGGGGGAGTGGGCGGAGTGGACTGGGTCGGCGGGGCTGGAGGGCGTGATGTCGGCTCGTCGGGCGGCACGGGGTGGACGTTCCCTCCATCGAAGTCGTGAGAAGTGGATGAAACGTACACTTCAGCGTTGCTTTCCGGCCACCTATCGTCGTCCCTGCCGGTGACCGCGTCACGGCGGACAGCGTTCGGACGGCCCTGGCCGGGTCGGACGCTGTCCCTCGCGACGCGGCCACCGGCGGCCCGCCCGCGCACCCCCCGACCCGCCCCGCGACGCGCGAGCCCGACCCGACCGGACCCGACCCGCACCCCGCTCACCGCCGCACCCCGCCGCACCCCGCACCCGCTCACCGCCGCACCCCGCTCACCGTCCCCCCGCAGCACCGCCGCCGAGGCGCGAAGGAGGCCCCGTATGGCCGTCGACTACGCAGTGATCGCCGTCTATCTGGCAGGCATGCTGGCCATGGGCTGGTGGGGCATGCGCCGCGCCAAGTCCAAGAGCGATTTCCTGGTCGCGGGCCGCCGCCTCGGCCCCGTCATGTACTCCGGCACCATCGCCGCGATCGTCCTCGGCGGCGCCTCCACCATCGGCGGCGTGGGCCTCGGCTACCAGTACGGGCTCTCCGGCGCCTGGATGGTCCTCACCATCGGCCTCGGACTACTGGCCCTGTCGGTGTTCTTCTCGGCGCGGATCGCCCGGCTGAAGGTGTACACCGTCTCCGAGATGCTGGACCTGCGCTACGGCGGCCGGGCCGGGGTGATCTCCGGGGTCGTCATGTGGGCGTACACCCTGATGCTCGCGGTGACCTCGACCATCGCCTACGCCACCATCTTCGACGTCATGTTCGACCTGAACCGCACCCTCTCGATCATCCTCGGCGGTTCCATCGTCGTCGCGTACTCCACGCTCGGCGGGATGTGGTCGATCACGCTCACCGACATGGTCCAGTTCGTGGTGAAGACCGTCGGCATCCTGCTGCTGCTCCTGCCGATCGCGGTGATCAAGGCGGGCGGCTTCAGCGAGATGAAGGCCCAGCTGCCGACCGAGTACTTCGACCCGCTCGGCATCGGCGGCGAGACGATCTTCACCTATGTGCTGATCTACACCTTCGGCATGCTCATCGGGCAGGACATCTGGCAGCGCGTCTTCACCGCCCGCAGCGACACCACGGCCCGCTGGGGCGGGATGGCCGCCGGTACGTACTGCCTCGTCTACGCCGTCGCCGGAGCCGTCATCGGCACCGCCGCCAAGGTGCTGTACCCGAAGCTCGCCGCCGACGACGCCTTCGCCACCATCGTCAAGGAGGAGCTGCCGATGGGCGTGCGCGGGCTCGTGCTGGCCGCCGCGCTCGCCGCTGTGATGTCCACGTCGTCCGGTGCGCTGATCGCCTGCGCGACCGTCGCCAACAACGACATATGGTCGCGGCTGCGCGGAGCGGTCGGCCGCCCCGCGCCCGGCCCGGACGGGTCCGCCCAAGGGGACGACGAGATCGACGAGGTCAAGGGGAACCGGCTGTTCATCCTCGTCATGGGCGTCGGCGTGATCGCGATAGCCATCGCGCTGAACGACGTCGTGCAGGCGCTGACCGTCGCCTACAACCTCCTCGTCGGCGGGCTGCTCGTACCCATCCTCGGCGGACTCCTGTGGAAGCGCGGCACCGCCGCCGGAGCCCTCGCCGCCGTCGCCGTCGGCGGGACCGCCGTCATCGGCCTGATGTGGCACTACGGCATCCTCGCCAACGAACCCGTCATGTACGGACTGCTCGCCTCCCTCGCCGTCTACGTCACCGTCTCGCTGGCGACCCCGCCCACCGACCCGGAAACGCTGGCCGCCTGGCGGGAACGCGTCGCGGGCCGCGCCCCCGAGCCGGGCGCCGCACCCGAGCCGGGCGCCGCAGCGGTTCCCGGGCCCGCAGCGGTTCCCGGGCCCGCGGAGGGGCAGCGGTCCGCGGTGGGCCACACTGGAAGCACGAGCGGGTAGCACGAGCGACCGGCACCATCCGAGCGCCCGTCCCCGCAGGCCGGCGCACCGCACACCCCGGCAGCCAGGGGGCGGACCGGTACCCCGCCCGGGTACACCCGGCACGGCACCCGGTCCGCCCGCCGCCGCCCGGCGACAACTGAAGCCACAAGCACCCGGCGGGTGCCCGTACGCGAGGAAACCCGGACGTACCCCGGCAGCCGCCGGCCCGCCAGAACCGCACCAGGAGGAGTCCGACGATGAGCACCACCGAGAACCCGGCCGAGGGCACCCCCGCCGCCGCAGGCACCCAGGGCACCCCGGCCGGCCCCGTCGGCCCCGTGGACTCCTCCCGCGTCCCCCGGTACGCGGGCCCCGCCACCTTCGCGCGGCTGCCCCGCCTCGACCAGGTGGGCACCACCGACGTGGCCGTCGTCGGCGTCCCCTTCGACACCGGGGTGTCCTACCGTCCCGGCGCCCGCTTCGGCGGCAACGCGATCCGTGAGGCGTCCCGGCTGCTGCGCCCGTACAACCCGGCGCAGGACGCGTCGCCCTTCGCCCTCGCGCAGGTCGCGGACGCCGGTGACATCGCGGCCAACCCGTTCAACATCCACGAGGCCGTCGAGACCATCGAGGCCGCCGCGGACGACCTGCTCGGCAGCGGCGCCCGGATGATGACCCTCGGCGGCGACCACACCATCGCGCTGCCGCTGCTGCGCTCCGTCGCCAAGAAGCACGGCCCGGTAGCGCTGCTGCACTTCGACGCGCACCTCGACACCTGGGACACCTACTTCGGCGCCGAGTACACGCACGGCACCCCGTTCCGGCGGGCCGTCGAGGAGGGCATCCTGGACACCTCCGCCCTCTCCCACGTCGGCATCCGCGGCCCGCTGTACGGCAAGCAGGACCTCACCGACGACGAGAAGATGGGCTTCGGCATCGTCACCTCGGCGGACGTCTACCGCCGGGGCGCCGACGAGGTCGCGGACCAGCTGCGCCAGCGCATCGGGGACCGCCCGCTGTACATCTCCATCGACATCGACTGCCTCGACCCGGCCCACGCCCCCGGCACCGGCACCCCCGAGGCGGGCGGCATGACCTCCCGCGAGCTCCTGGAGATCCTGCGCGGCCTGGCCTCCTGCAACCTCGTCTCGGCCGACGTGGTCGAGGTCGCCCCCGCGTACGACCACGCCGAGATCACGGCGGTCGCCGCGTCCCACACGGCGTACGAGCTGACGACGATCATGGCGCGGCAGATCGCGGCGAGCCGCACGACGGGCTGACCCGTCGCACACCGGCCCGTCGCACACCGGCCAGTCCGCACCGGCCTGTCGCACACCGGCCCGGCGTACCCGACACCGGGCCCGCACCAGGCGGCCCCTCCGCGAGGGGCCGCACCTCCACCCCCCCACCCCACGACCAGGGAGCGGCTGAAGTGACGCACGACCACCACGGGCCCGAACTGCTGCCGACGGCCGCGCAGACCGAGGCGGCGCTGAACCCGCCGCCCGGACGCAACGGCGGCGACCTCGTCGTGGAGACGCTCCAGAGCCTCGGCGCGACCACCGTCTTCGGGCTGCCGGGCCAGCACGCGCTCGGCATGTTCGACGCGCTGCGCCGCAGCGACCTGCGGTACGTGGGCCTGCGCGTGGAGAACAACGCGGGCTTCGCGGCGGACGCCTACGGCCGGGTCACCGGCGAGGCGGCCCCGCTGCTGCTGTCGACGGGGCCGGGCGCGCTCACCTCGCTCGCCGCGCTCCAGGAGGCGGCGGCGGCGTCGGCGCCCGTGCTGGCGATCTCCAGCCAGATCCCGGTGGCGGGCCTCGGCGGCGGCCGGCACGGCTATCTGCACGAGCTGCGCGACCAGAAGGCCGCGTTCCGGGACGTGGTGAAGTCCGTCCACACGGTGCGCACCGCGTCGCAGATCCCGTCCGCGATCGCGCGGGCGTGGCAGTCGGCGCTGACCGCGCCGCACGGTCCGGTGTGGGTGGAGATCCCGCAGGACGTCCTGCTGGCCGAGACGCCGATCCCCGTGGTGACGGGCCTCGACGCGACGCCGGACGAGGTGTTCCCGCGCCCCGAGCTGACCGCGGTGGCGGCCGATCTGCTGTCGCGCGCCGAACGCCCGGTGATCATCGCGGGCGGCGGGGTGGTCCGCTCGGACGCGTCCGGCAAGCTGCGGGCGCTGGCGGAGAAGCTGGACGCGCCGGTCGTGACGACGTTCGGCGGCAAGGGCGCGTTCCCCTGGAACCATGAACTGTCGCTCCAGTCCTGGCTGGAGGACCGTCACACCACGGACTTCCTGGAGGACGCGGACGTCCTGCTGGTCGTCGGCTCCGGCCTCGGTGAACTGTCGTCCAACTACCACACGTTCCGCCCCCGGGGCCGGGTCGTCCAGATCGAGGCCGACCTCGGCAAACTGGAGTCCAACCACCCCGCGCTGGGCATCCACGCGGACGCCCGCCTGGCGCTGGGCGCGCTGCTGGAGACGGTACGGGAGCGGGGCGACACCGGCGCGGCCGAGCGGGTACGGGGTGTCCTCGACGCGGTACGGGAGCGGATCGCCGGACAGGGACTCGACCTGGAGCAGTCGCTGCTGACGACGATCCGCGCGGCGCTGCCCGACTCGTCACCGTCCTTCTGGGACATGACGATCCTGGCGTACTGGGCGTGGTCCGCGTTCGACGCGCGGCGGCCCAACACGATGCACTCCGCGCAGGGTGCCGGGGGCCTCGGTTACGGTTTCCCCGCCGCGCTGGGCGCGGCGGCGGCGGACCCGTCCCGCCCGGCCCTCGCGGTGTCCGGCGACGGCGGCGCGATGTACTCGATCGCCGAGCTGGCGACGGCCCGCCAGTACGACCTGAACGTCACGTGGCTGATCGTGGACGACGGCGGCTACGGCATCCTCCGCGAGTACATGACCGACACGTTCGGCGAGGCCACGGGCACGGAACTGTCCCGCCCGGACTTCGTCGCCCTCGCGGAGTCCTTCGGAGTCCCCGCGACCCTGGCGACCCCGGACACCCTGGGCGCCACCTTGACGAAGTCGTTCGCGGAGAGCGGCCCTTCGGTGGTGGTCCTCCCGGCGGTACTGAGGATGTTCGCGCCTACGCATTTGTAGGGGGCGGGGGTTGGGGGTGGGGGTGGGGAGTGTTGTGGGTGCGGCTCCCTACCCCACTGTGAACGTTCGCGGGGCGGTGTGCCTGGGGCTGTCCTTGGGGGTGCGGGGACCACGGTTTGCGGAGGTTGTTGAGCCACTGGCGGACTGGGACATCCCCGCGCGTGTGGGGACCACAAACTCCTCGAAACGTCGATCACCGCCGACGGCGGACCACTCCCGCGCATGCGGGGACCACTCCAGCAGGTCGTTGTTCACGTAGGCGGGGACCGGACCACCCGCGCGCGTGCGAGGACTACGCCCCCCGACCAACACTTTCGTGCTGAGCCGGTCGGACCACCCCCGCGCGTGCGGGGACTACGCCTTGTACTCGACGTCTTCGCCCTCGTCCACGGGACCACCCCCGCGCGTACGGGGACTACCGTCCTGAGTGGGGAAGCGGACCGCCCGGTAAGGGACCACCCCCGCGCGTGCGGGGACTACCTGGTGCTCCTCCTGGCGGAGGCGTACTACGGAGGACCACCCCCGCGCGTGCGGGGACTACACGACGATGCCGTCCTTCCACGGCTGCGCGCCCGGACCACCCCCGCGCGTGCGGGGACTACCCCGAGAACCCCACGCCCCGCCCGGAGTACCCGGGACCACCCCCGCGCGTGCGGGGACTACCCGACCCTGGACCGCGAGCGGATCGAAGCGTACGGACCACCCCCGCGCGTGCGGGGACTACATCGACAACGGAGAGCGTAAGGACACGGACGCGGGACCACCCCCGCGCGTGCGGGGACTACACTTCCTGACCTGCGGGTTTCTCAGCGGATCGGCCCGTTTTCCTTTAGTCGCATCGCACCCGGGCGTTCGCCCTTGGCGCCCCCTCCGCACAAGGCACGTACCCGAACAGCCGATCCGTCCCGGGTGAAGGGTACAACCGGCCCCCGACCGGGTCCCGTCCGTTGCGAGTCGTAGTGGGCGCAACGAGTTAGGCCCCGCCCCAGGGAGTGAACGGGGCGGGGTGGCGCCACAGGTACGGGTCGTTGTGGGGCCGGGTCAGTGGAGGATGCCGGTGACCTCGTACGTGGCGATCCCCCTGATGCCGGAGGTCGTGACGCCCGTGCGGCTGCCGGGCAGGCGCAAGGAGCCCTGGTTGCCGGTGACATGCAGATCGGCGCGGCTGTCGCCGTTGACGTCCCGGAGCCGTACCACTTTGCCGAACTCCTCGTTCTGGGTGACCGAGCCGGGCACTCCGGCCGTCGCGCGGTCGAAGTACTGGGAGTTCTCGCCGGACAGCCCCAGCTTGCTCCCGCGCAGGACGTGGACCGCGCCCGCGTCGGCGCGGCCGTTCAGCTTCTCGCCGCCGGCACCGATCGCGAGGTCCGGGTTCCCGTCCCCGTTCACGTCGCCCACCGCGACGGACGAGCCGAAGCGGTCACCCGCCTCGGGGGACCCGGCGACACCGGACGTGGCCTGCGTGATCCGCTTGTAGGAGCCCGCGCCCTTGCCCGTTCCGCTCCACAGGGTGACGTAGCCCTTCGCACCGTTCGTGTCGGGCGTGCCGATGGCGATGTCGCCGTAGCCGTCCTTGTCGAAGTCCGTGACGACCCCCTCGCCCATGTCGTCCTGGACCACGTCGATCGGGATGGTCCGGCCCTGGACGAGTCCCGTGGCGCCGCCCCGGTAGAAGCGGGCGTGTCCGGTCAGGCGGCTGTTCGCGGGTATGGAGCCGAGGATCACCAGGTCGGTGGCGCGGTCCTTGGTGACCTTGCCCGCGATCAGGTTGGCCGCGTAGTAGCGGCCGGTGTCGACGTGGACGGGCCGTACGGCGATGGCGGCGCGGGAGTACGTGCCCTGGAGGACGAACGCGTCGGAGGACTCGACGGCGGCGAGTTCGGTGTCGCCGTCCCCGTCGAAGTCACCGGTGGCGAGGTCGCTGCCGAACAGGTTCCACGCCTGGTACCCGGCGGACGGTACGGAGGTGCCGCCGGAGAGGCCGGAGGGGGAGCCCCACAGGATGGTGACGGCACCGCGCTGGTCGCGGCCGCCGATGTCCTCGCCGGTGGCGGAGACGGCGAGGTCGCCGTACCCGTCACGGTCGAAGTCGGCGGCGGTGCGGACCTCGCCGAACAGGTCGCCCGCCTCGTCGGCGCCGGGGACACCGGGGCTGTCCTGGTGGATGAGCTGGGACGCGCCCCCGATTCCTCGTGACGTACCGAAGACGACGCGGACCGTGCCGCCGGGGCTGCTGGTGGAGGCGGAGGCGTAGTCGCGGAACCCGTCACCGTTGAAGTCGTCGGGGAACGTGGCCTGCGGAGCCGCTCCAGCGGCACCCGCCGGAATGGCCAGCAGCCCGCCGCTGAGCGCGACGACCGCGGCCGTCGCGAGGCTGAGACGAAGGGACTTGCGCATGGGGTGTGGACTCCCAGGTACGTAAGGCGCCGTCCGGTGCACACGGCGGTGGACGAGGAGGGGGGTGCACTGGGAGGACTGCCCAGGGTGCGTGAGGGTTGTACGCCTTGTACTGCCTTTGCTCGTAGGCCAGTTGGGGAGTGGCGGGCGGTGGCTCCCGCTATCCGGTGGGGCGGTCGAGGTGAAGGAGGAGCAGGTCGAACCGGGGGCCGCCGGGTGCGTTGCGGGTACGGGCCCGCAGACGGAGCCGAGCCGCTGTGACGTTGAAGACGTCAGGTCGCACGCTGAGCACTGACGGCGTCCGTGTAGGTGTCCCGGGTCAGATCCTCTGGACCGATGTCCAGATCGCCGAGAACAGAGCGGATGTCGTCCAGGGCCGCCGATACGTCATGTTCCTCCACCAGCGTCTCGATCTCCAGGAACGTGCCGTCGACCTCGGGCACACGGACGAGAGTGGCGAGCATGTGACGTCCGCACGCCTCGAAGGCGTAGTTGCGGCACCGCTTTTCGAAGGCGATGACCAGTACATGGCCGAGTCCGCGCACGATGGCGTGGGCCGCCGCAGCGTCTTCGACCCGGGTCTCGTACTCGGGTTTTGAACCCGATGTCTCGTCAACGGAAGCGCCCTTGAAGGTTAGGAAGGTGTGGGCGCCGTGCGCGCCGTGCACGGTGCGCACCCGCAGTTCCTTGCCTGCACGGCTGAGTTCCCCATCGGGCTGGTCGTAGTAGCTGTCCTTGTACACCTCGACACGTGCGTCGGCTCGATCGTCGAGAGCTTGCGTCACCGCCTCGGGCGTGTGCACCCGCGCTTTGAGTTCGGCCTCGATCACTCTTTCTCCTTCTCTCAAACGGTGCGTTCAGCACCCTCGATGATGACTTCGAACGTGCGTCGGAAACCCCGGAACAAGGGGCCGTGCGGAGTCTCCACCACCTTGTACATCGCGGATTCGTGGCCTTCCCAGCCGCTATCGAAAACGCTGACGAACATCGTTGAATCGACGCGGATGACCCGCCAGGTGGGGAGCGTCTTGTACCGGTACACCTTGATGTCGCACACGCTCGCCAACTCCCGGAGCCGGGATTCTGCCAGCTTCACACCACCTGCCAGCGACTCGGTGGACTCACCGATCTCCGCAGCCCGTTGGACCAACGCGGTCGAGTCCGGGTCCAGAAGCAGAACGCGTACGCGCTTGCCCTCACTGCCGGGCTGCCGAGGCAGGCACGAGCGTAGGAGCGAGTCGTTCAGCCCGATCAGTCCGAGACCCCGAACCGCGAGGACATCCAATTCTGCCGCCTCGCGTGCCATCTGCTGGATCTCTTCGGCAGCGGAACGCTGTGCCGCGTAGACCCGAACCACTTCGGGGAACGCGGCCAGGTCGAAGGCCGGTCCACCTACGTGCTGCGCACGGCTGGCGGCAAGCCCCAGTAGATGTCGAGCGTCGCCGGGCATGCTCAGCCCATCAGCGATCCGCTCGTAGACGTCCAGTCTGCTGACTTCCCGGCGGCCATTGATGATCTCGTTGACACGCCCCTGAGCCATGCCGACAGCGGTGGCGATGCGGCCTTGGCTGGCTCCGGAGTACCGCTGTACGTACCGGAAGACGGCTCCGATGTCTCGTTCCCTCAGCGCCTGACGCACGTCAGCTCGCTCCCACGCCCAGGTGGGCAGGCCCACTGGTCCAACGTCGATGGACACAGCGAGTCTCCTTCCCGATTGAGATTACTTTGGATCTCACGGTGAGATCACCGTTGAGGGATCGTACAACCACTGAGCGTGACACCAGTCTTGCCCCATGGACGAGACCGCCAGCTTGAGTCTGGCCTGTGCTGAAGAGCCATCCCTGCTGAGTGACCGCCTGACCGAGTGGGTCCGTGGCCGTGACATCGGTGAACGGGCGGCGGTAGCCGCGTTGATCGAGGAGGGTGACGTTCTCGCGCGTGGGGACGTCCGGGATCTGCTGGTCGTGGAGAACGAGGCCGTCGTGTTCTGCGACTGGCCGCGGTTCGAGGCCCAGTACCGGTGCGTGCTGGTGCTGGACGAGGGTGAGGACGCGTTTCTGACGCTGGTCCTCGCGACGGCGTTCCCGAGGCTGGTGCCGCTCTGGAAGGTCGAGGTGCTGGGGGACCGGCGGCTGGTGATCGTGCTGCGGGCGCTGGCCCGGTTGGCGGGGTCGGATTCGGTCGCGGTGGGGTGCCGGTCGTGACGGTGATGATCTGCTGCCGTTGTGATCAGCCCATCAGGTCCGGTGAGTTGCACGAGCGGCTGTTCCGTGACTCGATGTCGGGGCCGGGGATCACGATGCACCGCCACGAGCGGTGTGCCGACGAGCCGGGGGCGGTCCCCGTACGAGGTCAGGCGGGCGGTCCGCAGTGGTACGGCGCCGACGACTGGAGCCGTCTCGCGCCGATGTCCCCGGCCCATGCGCTGGCGTGGGGCAGGTTCCTCACCCACGTCGGTGCCTGCGGGCAGTGCAACGGCGACGACCCGTGGTCCTGCGAGGCCGGCCGCGTGCTGCGGAGGGTGTGGCGGACGGCGGCACGGGAGTCGTGGTGAGGCGGCCCGCGGTGCCGTGCGCGGCGTGCGTACGGGCCCGGGTGGTGGGCGTGCCCGGGAGTCGGCATGGCTGTCATGGGGTGACACGGTTGAAGCTGGGTCGTCGTCGGCAGCTGCGGTTGCGATGGTTCGCGCGTCGCTGTCCGTGTACGTGCGGGGGCGCTGGTCTCGGTCCGGGGCCCGGGTCGGCGCTGGGTGCGGGGACGGGGCGGTCGGGCCGAGGGTGATCGGGCGAGGGGCCCGGGTTCCTTGCGTTCCGTGCGGTCACGGTCTGCCTGGTGCGAGGGTGCGGTGGCCCCGGTTCGCAGGTACGGGGTGCTGGGTCCGTCCTGGCCGCCGCTCACGATCGGTGTCCGGCCGGTGGTCCTCCCGGTGCGGTGGGTGCTGCTCCGGCCGACACGGGAAACATGAGTGTCCCCGTCGTCGTTCATCCGCCCAGCCCCACGGGCGCGCGACGGGTACGCGCGGGCGATCAGATCCTCGGCCTCGCCTACAGCCATGGCGATCTAGCGGAGTTCTTGCGCCGAGCGGGGTTGGACCTCGACCCTGCGGGGGTCGGCACGAGCACGATGATCCAGCAGAGGGCCACCCCCGCGCGTGCGGGGACCACTCCGATGTCTGGCGCTCCCCCGGCGGTGAGCACGGACCACCCCCGCGCGTGCGGGCACTACAGCGCCTCACGTACCCCCTCCGCGACCTCCCAGGGACCACCCCCGCGCGTGCGGGGACCACGATGCGTTGAGCGTCGTGGTAGGTGGTGCCGTGGGACCACCCCCGCGCGTGCGGGGACCACACCCCCACCACCGCCCGGCCCGGCCCGTCCCCCGGACCACCCCCGCGCGTGCGGGGACCACGGCCTTCTTCTCCGCGTCGTCGGCCGCCTTCTGGGACCACCCCCGCGCGTGCGGGGACCACCGACCGCGCCGGCCGCCGATGGCAGCTCACCTCGGACCACCCCCGCGCGTGCGGGGACCACGCCTGATGTCCGGCGACACCGTGATCACCATCGGGACCACCCCCGCGCGTGCGGGGACCACGTCCTTGCGGTGCGCCGTGGTCATCATGGTTGCGGACCACCCCCGCGCGTGCGGGGACCACACTTCCTGACCTGCGGGTTTCTCAGCGGATCGGGCCGTTTTCCTTTAGTCGCATCGCACCCCTGCGTTCGCCTTTGGCGGTCCTCCGTGCAAGGCACCTGTACCCGTACACCTGATCCGTCCCGGGAAGGGTACAACCGGTGCAACCGGCACCCGGCCTGGTCCCGTCCGCTGCACGGCGCAGTGGGCGCAACGAGTCCGGGCCTTACTCCGGAGAGCGTGGGGAGCAGGGCGGTGGACGTGATCAGTTCGGCGTGCGGCAGGGAGCCGATGCCCCGGCCTGGCCAGTCCGGCTGGGCCGCGAGATCGCACAGCCCTATGAGCTGTTCGGTACGGGCACCTTCGGGGACCCGGTCCACCAGTTCCGGTCCGAACCAGTAGTCGGCCGAGCGGAACAAGCCCACCCTGCGATCACGTCGAGAAGGGGCGGGAACGGCGTACGAGCAGTTGGGCCCGGTCTTCGCTTCGATGACTCATCAGCTCGTCGTGCATCACCTGGGAGATGCCACGCCCTCGGTGGCCTTAGCGGAGGTTCTCGCAGAGGGTGAAGGTCGTGCCGTCGCGTGCAGTGAAACCGTAGGTGAATCCTGCCCGTTCGCCGCTCATCCGCGCGATGACGCACTCTCAGCCAGCAGCGGACGTATGGCCCTCAAGCCGTTCTTCGAAGCGCTCCAGCGCGAAGAACGGGTCGGTGGCGATGTCCTGCGCGTACACCTCGGAGTACACGTCGAGGATGACGCTCCGGATCTCCGGCAGGCGGTCGACCGTGTGGTACTCGGTGGTCATCGGGTCTACCGACATACAGGCATCGCCTCGTATCACTCGGAGAGTCCCACAAGTCTCGTACAGCCCTCGACGGCAAGGTAGTTCGTGAAGGTGGCTCGTGGGCCGTGGAGCGGCGCACGCCCTTACGCTGGCAGCGACGAACTGTACAGAGAGGGGTCATACCGTGTCCTTCGACGTTCCCCGCCCGGACCCGTACGCGGACCCGGTCGCGTTCGGGCAGAGACTCCGCATCCTGCGTACCAGGCGTGGACTGACCCGCGAACATCTCGGTGGTCTCGTCGGGTATTCGGCGCAGTGGGTCAAGGATCTGGAGACCGGCCGTCGTCAGGTGCCGCGTCTTTCGGTGATGCTGCGGCTCGCCGAGGTGCTGCGGGTGGCGAACCTCGCGGATCTCATGGGGGAGCGGTGCGCGGGCGTGGATCTCTTCACCGGACCTGGTCATGCGCGGCTCGGTGAGGTCAAGGCGGCGGTGGACGCCTTTCCGCTGGTGACCCGGCGCGAGGCACCGCCGGTCGCGCACCTCGCCGAACGGGTGGCCCGCGCGTGGGCCGCGAGGCACTCATCGCCCCATCACCGCGACGTGATCGGCGCGTTGCTACCGGAGCTCTTGCGTGACGCGCAGCTCTCCGTACGGCAGTCCGACCGGGCGGCGGAACGGCGCGCGGCCCAGGCCGTGCTCGCCGAGGTCTACTCGCTCGCGCAGTTCTTCATCGCGTACCAGCCGGACACGGCACTGTTGTGGCGGGTGGTCGAGCGCGGGCTGATCGCCGCGCAGGAGTCCGAGGACCCGCACGTCATCGGTGTCGCCGCGTGGCTGGCCGCGCAGGCCCACCGCGACCTGGGACCTGCCCACTTCGACGCCGCCGACGCCGTGAACCTGGAGACGCTCGCCTACCTCGAACCGTTCCTGCCCGACGCCCCGCCCGACGTGCTCGCCATCGCGGGCGCGCTCACCTTCGAGGCCGGGTACACCGCTGCCCGGCGCGGCGAGACGGGCACCGCCTGGCGCTACTGGGACCAGGCACGGCCCATGGCCGAACGGCTGCCGGCCGACTACTACCACCCGGTGACGAGCTTCTCCCGTACGGTCATGGGCGCCCACGCGGTCACGATCGCGGTCGAACTTCGTTCGGGCGGCGAGTCGGTGCGCCAGGCCGCCGCGGCGGACGTTCTGGAGATCCCGTCAAGGCCGCGCCGTGCCCGCCACCGTATCGAGGAAGCGCGCGGCTATCAGCTGGACGGCCAGCCCGACGTGGCGTTGGCGACGCTGGAGAAGGCCCACCGGAGTGCGCCCGAGACGATCAAGTACAACGGCTATGCCAAGCGGATCGTGCTGGAGGAGACCGCGTCGAAGGTCCCGGCGCGCCGCCGTCGCGCGTCGGCGTTGGCGGTGACCCTCGGCATGCTGGCCGCCTAGACAAAGGGGTGCACTTCGCACCCCTGATGCCTCGCGGCCACTTCTACGGTGCCTTCACCGACCGTGGAGAGGGACTGCGATGAACGCGCGCGAAACACAGACATGGGATCTCGACGGGGGGCCACCCCTCTTGTCCGACCGGCTCATCGAGTGGGTCCGTGACCGCGATATCGGGGAGCGGGCCGCTGTCGCCGCGTTGATCGAGGAGGGCGACGTTCTCGCGCGTGGGGACGTCCGGGATCTGCTGGTCGTGGAGAACGAGGCCGTCGTGTTCTGCGACTGGCCGCGGTTCGAGGCCCAGTACCGGTGCGTGCTGGTGCTGGACGAGGGTGAGGACGCGTTCCTGACGCTCGTCCTCGCGACTGCGTTCCCGAGGTTGGTGCCGCTCTGGAAGGTGGAGGTGCTGGGGGATCGGCGGCTGGTGATCGTGCTGCGGGCGCTGGCCCGGTTGGCGGGGGCGGATTCGGTCGCGGTGGGCTGCCGGTCGTGACGGTGATGATCTGCTGCCGGTGTGATCAGCCCATCGAGTCCGGCGAGCTGCACCAGCGGCTGTTCCGTGACTCGATGTCGGGGCCGGGGATCACGATGCACCGCCACGAGCGGTGTGCCGACGAGCCACGGACGGTCCCCGTACGAGGTCAGGCGGGCGGTCCGCAGTGGTACGGCGCCGAGGACCGGAGCGGCCTGCCGCCGATGTCCCCGGCCCACGCGTTGGCGTGGGGCAGGTTCCTCACCCACGTCGGTGCCTGCGAGCAGTGCAACGGCCCCGATCCCTGGTCCTGCGAGGCCGGCCGCGTGCTGCGGAGGGTGTGGCGGAAGGCGGCACGGGAGTCGTGGTGAGGCGGCCCGCGGTGCCGTGCGCGGCGTGCGTACGGGCCCGGATCGTGGGCTTGGCGGGCGATGACCACGGCTGCCATGGGGTGACACGACTGAAGCTGGGCCGCCGAGGACTGCGGTTGCGGTGGTTCGCGCGTCGGTGTCCCTGTGCGTGCGGGGTTGGGGGTGGTGGGGTCCGGCGTGCGTCGCGTTCTGGGGCGGGGGGCACGGTTCCCGTGTGAGCTGCCGCAGGGTGGGGCGCCGTTACGCGCTGTGGCCGTCCGTGTGAATCGGGTGGTGCTGCGTATCGGGGCGCGGTGCGGGGACCTGGTGTCGTGCCTGTCCCGGCCGGTGACGTTCGGTGTCCGGTCGGTGGTCCCCGGGGTGCGGTGGACGTGGGCGCGACGGAGGCTGGAGACATGGCCGTCCCCGTCGTCGTCCACCCGCCGAGCCCCACCGGCGGGCGACGAGTACGCGCGGGCGACCAGATTCTCGGCCTCGCGTACAACCTCCGCGACCTCTCGGAGTTCCTGCGGCGCGCGGGGTTGGACCTGGACCCGGCGGAGGTAGCGACGAGCACGATGATCGAGTGGCGGGGCGGGGGGCCTGATGTCTGGAGCCCCCACGAGCTGGGTTCTGCTTGAGTTCCGAACGATTTCGGCTGGGGTTGGGGAGTCCTCGCGCGTGCGGGGACGACACATGCAGTCAGACGCCTGCCCACGCAGCGAAGGGACCACCCCCGCGCCTGCGGGGACGACGACTCCGATCAAGTCGCAGACGCGATCGGTCAGGGACCACCCCCGCGCGTGCGGGGCCGACTAGAAAAGGGTCGGGCCCGTGGCCTCACCGGAGGGACCACCCCCGCGTGTGCGGGGCCGACTGAACGCGCAGCGGCCCGAGCTGATCGACCACCGGACCACCCCCGCGTGTGCGGGGCCGACGCGACGACGACCTACGGGTCCGGGGCGCTGTCGGGACCACCCCCGCGTGTGCGGGGCCGACCCCAGGTCTGGGTGACCTCGCCCCATCTGGAGAGGACCACCCCCGCGTGTGCGGGGCCGACTTCCGCTCGCCGGGGCTGGGGAGGGTCATGGTGGGACCACCCCCGCGTGTGCGGGGCCGACCACGAGTAGGCCGCGGCGCCGGTCTCCAGCGGGGGACCACCCCCGCGTGTGCGGGGCCGACATGTCGGCGACGCTGTGCCGCCAGTACCCGACCGGACCACCCCCGCGTGTGCGGGGCCGACTCATCGAACGACGCGCCCGCACCCGGCCCTTCAGGACCACCCCCGCGTGTGCGGGGCCGACCATGTGTCCCCCTCAGGCGGCGAGCATGTCGAGGGACCACCCCCGCGTGTGCGGGGCCGACGGCTCCGAGGTCCGCGCGGGCCGCCTCCGCCCTGGGACCACCCCCGCGTGTGCGGGGCCGACATGTTCCACCCGCACGGTTCACGCCACGCTGCGGGACCACCCCCGCGTGTGCGGGGCCGACGACTTGCCCATGTTGGTGACGCCCGCGATCAGCGGACCACCCCCGCGTGTGCGGGGCCGACGGTCCTGGTCGCCGAGATCGCGCACGTCCTCAGGGACCACCCCCGCGTGTGCGGGGCCGACGCGACCACCCCGGACAACCTCCGGAGCGCCGCCGGACCACCCCCGCGTGTGCGGGGCCGACTTGGTGACATCGCGTGCCCGCGCGAGGATGCCCGGACCACCCCCGCGTGTGCGGGGCCGACGGGCTCAACTTCGGGATCTTGCCAGCCTCGATGGGACCACCCCCGCGTGTGCGGGGCCGACACTTCCTGACCTGGGGGTCTTTCAGCGGATCGGGCCGTTTTCCTTTAGTCGCATCGCGTCCTCCACCGTCTCCTCCCGTACCCCCGTACGGGAGCCCCGTACCGCTGCGTCCGGTCGGCTTCCGCGAAGGGTACAGCCCAGGGCCGGGCTCCAACCGGGCTGGCGAAGGGCATCAGTTGGCACCGGCTGCTCCAGTGCGGCGGGCCGGACCGGGCAGCCTGGCACCGAGGCCCGAGGCCCGAGGCCCGAGGCCCGCGCGCCCCACCCCGTACCCCTCGGTTGGCGTCAGAGCAGCCTCGTGCGGGTCGATCGAGGTGCCGGGGTCGATCTCTGGCCTCGGGTGGGGCGGTAGGAGCGGGAGATCCGTCTCGGGCCGTCCAGGCCCGCTGCCCGTCGGGCCCAGCGGGCGAGTACCTCCGCCGGTACCCCCGCGGCGTCCACGGCCGTCGACGCCTCCTCCCGGCAGTCCGGTTCGGAGCAGTCCACCGGGCTGGCCGGAGTCCCCGTGCAGTCCGGTCGGGTCGATCCTTCCGGGGGCAGGTACAGGGCCGCACACCCCAGACACACGAACCACGTACGCACGACGCCTCCTACGGCTGGCCGGACCCGCCACACCGGCCGCATGGGCCGGTCCATCTGCGGACGACGGGCCGTTGGGCGCCGCTCTCGTCCGTCTCGACTGTGTGCTGTTCATGCTCGGTCACGCGATCCCCGCCACAGCCCGCGCATGACTCATCACTCATAGGTACAGGATGGCGGAAGCGGGACAGATGCGTCGGGCTACGGCGAATCATCACCCTGCCTCGGCGGCATCCGCCCGGACCGACCCCGCGCATGGGGGACGGTCCAGGAGGCCTGCCCGGAGCGTGGTCCGGTTTCCGTCAGCCCGGGCTCACGTCCCCCGCCGAGCCGTGACCCGCGACCCGTGGCCGTTCGGTCGGTGAGGGGCGCGTCGGGTATGCGCCGGGGCGGGGCTCAGGGGGTGCAGGTGACTCCCGTGCACTGGGCGGCTTCGCTGTTGCCGCCCGCGCGGTTGCCTCCGCCGTCCACGTTGCCCGTGTCGGTGATGATGCCCCAACCGCCGTTGTCGCGTGCGGTGTTGTCCTGGAGGGTGTGGACGGTCTTCGGGACGGCGATGCCGTCGCCGTTGTTGGCGTTGGCGGTGTTGCCGGTCAGCCGGTTGCCCTGCCCGGTCGGCGCCTCTCCGTCGACGTGGATGCCCCGGGAGCCGTTGCGGTTGGCCTCGTTGAGGTCCAGTCGGTTGCCGGACGACTGGGTCAGGCTGATGCCGTCGCCCGTGGTGTCGTTCGCGGTGTTGGAGCGGACCAGGTTGTTGTCGGACCCGCTCAACTCGATGCCGCCGGTGTTCCGGCTGACATCGTTGCCGGTGACCGTGGTGCCGTGGGACGACTGGAGGACGATGCCGCTGTCGCCGCCGCCCTGGAGGGTGTTGGACAGGAGACGGTTGCCGGTGGAGTCGGAGACGATCAGCGCGGCGTCCGAGTTCTGGGTGGTCGAGTTGCCCTGGACGAGGTTGTCGTTCGAGCCGAGCCGCAGGGTGATCGCGGCGTCGCTGCTGTTGCCGACGGTGTTGGTCAGCAGGGTGTTGCCGCCGGCGCCCTCCAGGATCAGACCCGCGTCCCCGCTGCCGGTGATTCGATTGCCTTCCAGACGGTTGTCGGCCGAGTTCTGGACGAAGACACCCTCGCCCTGATTGTCGCTGATCGTGTTGTCGGTGATCGTATTGCCGCTCGATCCGCCGGTGATCGTGATTCCTCTTTTGCTCTGCCGGTCGATGAGATTGCCGCGTACGCGGTTGTTGTTGTCGGCGTTGTCGAGTTCGACTCCGGTGAATTCGTTGTTCTGGAGGGTCAGGGATTCGACGGTGTTTCCTGAGGTGCCAGGGGCGAGTCTTATGCCGTGGTCGAATTCCTGCACACGGGCGGGGGTGCCGGTGTTGGTGAGGGTGACGTTGTCGTACCCGTTGTTACGGATACCGGCGCCCAGGCCGACGCCGTCCAGGGTGTGTCCGGCGAGGTCGATGGTGATGCCGCCGCTGCCGACGACCAGGCCGTCTCCGGGGCAGTTGAGCAGGTCGGCGTCCAGGACGAAGCTGGTCGTGACCGACTGACCGCAGGAGAGCGACGCGGCGTGCGCCACCGACGCGGGCATCAGCACGCCGATGAGCACGATGGCCCCTATCGCCGCGAACCAGTCTGAGGACGGATTCCTGGGAAGACGGATCATTCCGGTACTCCTTCTGCCGTGGCGTTTCGGGTCGGCCTCACGGGCCGCGCCCAGGGCGCGCCTGGGCCTCGCGCGGACCGTTCAGGCCGTGAACAGGACGGACCGGGTCCGCCTTTCTTTCAGCGTCAGGCGAAAGTGTGCCGATGGCAATGAAGCGGCAAAGAATGTCCTGCGGCGGGCGCTCGTTGACCGGAACGACAATTAGTCATAACGGATGTATTTCCGCGCCCGTTTCGGCGAACGGCTCCCGTCGAGATCGCAGGGGTGGAATGCGTTGGGGGGACGGGATTTATTGCTGGGGTGGGATGTCCATCGCGGTACCGGTGGGCTTGAAGGGCCTCCGCGCACCCCCTCCGCGCCCGCGCCCCGCACGGCCCGTGCACCCCGCGCGCTCGCCCCGCACCTCGCCCGACCCCGCACCCGCGCGGGAACCGGAGACGGCAACAACAACCCCACCCGACCCCGTAGAAAACATTTCCATGAGGTGCACAACCATCCCGTCGGGTCCCGGGTCCAACCCCGCACAAGTCCTCGTACCAGCACGGGAGATGCGTGGTTTCGGGGAACAGCGGGGAATCTGTGGGGGGAATTTCATATGTGGGGTAGCGGAGTTCGGCGTGCCGTCGTGGGTGTCGCCGTCGGGGCGCTGGTGCCGGTCGTGGGGCTGAGCGGCGCGGGGACGGCTTCCGCCGCCGCCACGCCTCAGGTGGTCTGCACGTCCGCCAAGGCGGGGCTCGCCGCCAAGCTGAAGAAGGACATCGGGGCCGCGCTCAAGAACCGCAAGGGCACCGTCGCGATCGGACTGCACGACCGGAAGACGAAGACGACGTGCGAGCTGCGCGGCGGCACCTCGTACGACTCGGCGAGCATAGTGAAGGTCACCGTCCTCGCCGCGCTGCTGTGGGACTACAAGAAGACCGACCGCCGGCTCACCAGCCGTGAGACCAAGCTCGCCAAGGCGATGATCACCCAGTCCGACAACGCAGCCACCACCACCTTCTGGCGGCAGCTCGGACCCACCAAGGTCAAGAAGTTCCTCGCGGCGGCCAAGATGACCAAGACCGTGCCGGGCTCCGGTGGTTACTGGGGACTCACCCGGGTCAACATCAAGGACGAACAGCGGCTGCTGGCCCTGATCACCGCGAAGAACTCGGTGCTCAGCGACAACTCACGCGCGTACATCCTCAAGCTGATGAACGAGGTCGTGCCCTCGCAGCGCTGGGGCGCTCCGGCCGGTGCGCCCTCGTCCACCAAGATCCATGTCAAGAACGGCTGGCTGCCCCGCGCCACGCTCGGATGGCGGGTGCACAGCCTCGGCGCGTTCCAGGGCGGCGGCCGTGACTACTACCTGACGGTGCTGACCCATGGGAACAGCAACATGAACTACGGCGTCGCCACCATCCAGGCCGTCGCGAAGGCCGTGCACAAGGACCTCGCGCCCAGTACCCGCGCCAGCCAGCGGTACCAGCCCACCAGCACCCCTCGCGGGGTGATACCCGCCGTCCCGGAGGGGTGACCCCCGAACGTCCGGGCACCTGAGCACCTTGGTACCCGGACGATCCGGCTGCCTGGGTCTCCCTGGACAGCCGGGCCATCCGGACCTTCCGGACAGCTGGACTTCCCTCGACGGCCGGATCACCCGGACGGCCGTACCGCCCGGGCGTACGCGCACCCCGTGCACCCGTACGCCCGGGCATCCGTACGTCCGGGCACGGATCGCCCGCCGCCAGGGGCTCCAGTACCCCGGGCACGTACGCCCCGGCACCCGTCGCCCCAGCACCCGTACGCCCCAGCACCTGTACGCCCCGGCATCCGTACGTCCGGGCGCGATCACCCCCGGGCACCGGACCCCCCGCACCCCCATCCCCGCACCCCCACCCCCGTACGCCCACCCGCCCCGCCTGCGTACGACCCGTGACCGTGCGGGCGCCCTGTGTGCCCGTACGTGCTCCCGTGCCTCCGTCGGCCCCTTCGGCGATTGTTGCGGAGGGATGAAATCCGGATCATCCGGTGTTCACATCATCCGGCGGACCGGTGCGACAGTGCGGCGGTCGGAAGCGGGAGGAACCGGGTGTCGGTGGACAAGGGCGGGTCCGGAAAAGGCGCGGAGCCGGGGCGCGACGGGGCGGATCCCGCTTCGGGCACAGCCCCGAACACAGCCCCGGACACCGCTTCGGACACGGCCCCGGCCACGGCCCCGGACACGGCCCCGGCCACGGCCCCGGCCCCGGACACCGCTTCGGACACGGCCTCGGGCGCCACCCCGGACACCGGCCCCGGCACCGCTTCGGGCGCCGCCCCGGGCACCGCTTCGGGCAGCGCCCCCGTGCCCCCGCCCGCCTCCTGGGCGCGGCGGCTCACCGCCTATGCCTGGCGGCACCCCAAGGACGTCGTCCTCGCGCTCGGCGCGTCCCTCGCCGGGATGGCCGTCATGGCGGTCGTCCCGCTGATCACCAAGGTGATCATCGACGACGTCGTCACCGACCGCACCCGCTCCATGGCCGTCTGGGCCGGAGTCCTGCTCGGCGCCGCCGTCGCCGTGTACATCCTCACCTTTATCCGCCGCTATTACGGCGGACGGCTCGCCCTCGACGTCCAGCACGACCTCCGTACCGATATGTACGGCACGATCACCCGGCTCGACGGACGGCGGCAGGACGAGCTCTCGACCGGACAGGTCATCGGCCGGGCCACCAGCGACCTCCAGCTCATCCAAGGGCTGCTGTTCATGCTGCCGATGACCATCGGGAACATCCTGCTGTTCCTGATGTCGCTCGGCATCATGGCCTGGCTGTCGCCGCCGCTCACCCTCATCGCGCTCGCCGTCGGCCCCGCCCTGTGGTTCATCGCCAAACGCAGCCGCACCAAGCTCCACCCCGCCACCTGGTACGCCCAGGCCCAGGCCGCCGCCGTCGCCGGGGTCGTGGAAGGGGCCGTCACCGGGGTCCGGGTCGTGAAGGGCTTCGGCCAGGAGGAGCAGGAGACCGGCAAGCTGCGCGAGGTCGGGCGCAAGCTCTTCGCGGGACGGCTGCGGACCATCCGCCTCAACTCGGTCTACACCCCCGCGCTCCAGGCAGTCCCCGCGCTCGGCCAGGTCGCGATGCTCGCCGCCGGCGGCTGGCTCGCCGTCCAGGGGCACATCACCCTCGGTACGTTCGTCGCGTTCTCCGCCTATCTCGCGCAGCTCGTCGGACCGGTCCGGATGCTCGCCGTCGTCCTCACCGTCGGCCAGCAGGCCCGCGCCGGAGCCGAACGCGTCCTCGAACTCGTCGACACCGAACCCACCCTCACCGACGGCACCCGCGAACTGCCCGCCGACGCACCCGCCACCGTCGAGTTCGACGCCGTCGGCTTCGGCTACCACGACAACCGTCCCGTGCTCGACGGCCTCAGCTTCGAGATCCGCGCCGGGGAGACCCTCGCCGTCGTCGGCGCCTCCGGGTCCGGCAAGTCGACCGTCTCCCTGCTGCTGCCGCGTTTCTACGACGTGGACCGGGGCGCCGTCCTCATCGGCGGCCACGACGTCCGTGAGCTCACCCTCGCCTCGCTGCGCTCCGCCATCGGCCTCGTCCCCGAGGACAGCTTCCTCTTCTCCGACACCGTCCGCGCCAACATCGCCTACGGACGCCCGGGCGCCACCGACGACGAGATCGAGGCCGCCGCCCGCGCAGCCCACGCCCACGGCTTCATCTCGGCACTCCCCGACGGATACACCACCAAGGTCGGCGAACAGGGCCTCACCCTCTCCGGCGGCCAGCGCCAGCGCCTCGCCCTCGCCCGCGCGCTGCTCACCGACCCGCGCCTCCTCGTCCTCGACGACGCGACCTCCGCCGTCGACGCCCGCGTCGAGCACGAGATCCACGAGGCGCTGCGCGAGGTGATGGCGGGACGCACCACCCTGCTCATCGCCCACCGCCGCTCCACCCTCAACCTCGCCGACCGGATCGCCGTCCTCGACCACGGCCGTCTCGCCGACCTCGGCACCCACGACGAACTCACCGAACGCTCCGCCCTGTACCGGCGGCTGCTCACCGACCCCGACGAGCTCGGCGCGGTCTCGCCGGGCCACCCCGCCGCCACCACCGGCCCCGACGACGACCCGGCCGCCACCACCCTGCGCGCCGAACTCGACGCCGAGTACGACGCCGAACGCGGTATCACCCCCCGGCTGTGGAGCGGTGACCGCGCGCCGAAGGACGCCGCCGATCTCGCCGGGACCCCCGCCACCCCCGAACTCCTCGCCCAGGTCGACGCACTGCCCCCGGCCACCGACCGCCCCGCTGTCGACGAGGGCCGCGCGGTGCTGCCCGAGGACTCCTACGGACTGCGCAGGCTGCTGCGCGGTTTCCGGGCGCCGCTCGCGATCGCCCTCGGCCTGGTCGCCGTCGACGCGGGCATGGGTCTGCTGCTGCCCGTCCTGATCCGGCACGGCATCGACTCGGGTGTCGGCCAGGCCGCCGTGGGCGCGGTGTGGGTGGCGTCGCTGTTCGCGCTGTTCGCCGTCCTCGCGCAGTGGGCCGCGCAGATCGCCGAGACGCGGATGACCGGGCGCACCGGTGAACGCATCCTCTACTCGCTGCGGCTGAAGATCTTCGCGCAGCTCCAGCGGCTCGGCCTCGACTACTACGAGCGTGAGCTGACCGGGCGGATCATGACCCGGATGACCACCGACGTGGACGCGCTGTCGACGTTCCTCCAGACCGGACTGGTCACCGCGTTCGTCTCCGTCGTCACCTTCTTCGGCATCATGGTCGCGCTGATCGTCCTCGATGTGCAGCTCGCCCTGGTCGTCTTCGCGACCCTGCCCCTGCTGATCATCGGTACGTACTTCTTCCGCAAGGCGAGCGTGAAGGCGTACGAACTCGCCCGTGAACGTGTCTCCGTCGTCAACTCCGACCTCCAGGAGACCGTCGCCGGACTGCGGATCGTCCAGGCGTTCCAGCGCGAGGGCGCCGGGCGCGAGCGGTACGCGCGGCGCAGCGCCGACTACCGGGCCGCCCGTATCCGGGGCCAGTGGCTGATCTCGGTGTACTTCCCGTTCGTGCAGTTCCTGTCGTCCGGCGCGGCGGTGTCCGTGCTGATCGTGGGCGCGGGGCGGGTGGAGGCGACGACCCTCACGGTCGGCGCGCTGGTCGCGTACCTCCTCTACATCGAGCTGTTCTTCGCGCCCGTCCAGCAGCTCTCGCAGGTGTTCGACGGCTATCAGCAGGCGTCCGTGTCGCTCGGCCGCATCCAGGAACTGCTGCGCGAGCCGACGTCGACCAGCAGCGTCCGTGAACCCCTGGAGGTCATGTCCCTGCGCGGGGAGATCGCCTTCGAGGGCGTGCGGTTCGCGTACGCGGGTGACGGTGATCGGCCGTCCCTCGCGGAGGAGAACGGTGGGCCGGACGGGCGGAGCGGTCCTTCGGTGATCCCGACCGCCGCGAACACGGATCTGCGGGGGGCCGGGGGCGCGGTGACCCTGGACAAGGGGGCCGGTTCCGAGTCCGGGTCCGGCGCCGCGTCGGGTTCCGCGTCCGGGTCCGCGTCGAGTTCCGGCTCCGGCTCCGATGCCGCGTTCGGCCCCGGCTCCGGGGAGGCCGCGCTGGAGGATGTCGAGCTGCGGATACCCGCCGGTCAGACCGTCGCGTTCGTCGGTGAGACCGGTGCCGGGAAGTCCACCCTGGTCAAACTCGTCGCCCGCTTCTACGACCCCACCGCCGGACGCGTCACCGTGGACGGCACCGATCTGCGCTCCCTCGACCTCACCTCGTACCGGCACCGCCTCGGGGTCGTCCCCCAGGAGGCGTACCTCTTCGCCGGGACCGTCCGCGACGCCATCGCCTACGGGCGGCCGGACGCCACCGACGCCGAGGTCGAGGCCGCCGCGCGGGCCGTCGGCGCCCACGAGATGATCGCGACCCTGGACGGCGGCTATCTGCACGAGGTCTCCGAACGCGGGCGCAACCTCTCCGCCGGACAGCGCCAGCTCATGGCCCTCGCCCGCGCCGAACTCGTCGACCCGGACATCCTGCTCCTCGACGAGGCCACCGCCGCCCTCGACCTCGCCACGGAGGCCCAGGTCAACCACGCCACCGACCGCCTCGCCGGACGCCGTACCACCCTTGTCGTCGCCCACCGGCTCACCACCGCCGCCCGCGCCGACCGGGTCGTGGTGATGGACAACGGCCGGGTCGCCGAGGACGGCACCCACGCCGAACTCCTCGCCCTCGACGGACGGTACGCCCGGCTGTGGCGCACCTTCGTCGGCGCGGACCCCGAAGGCGACAGCGAGGACGCGACGGCGGATGTCAACGCGGCGCGCCCGTAGGTGATATGACGGTACGTCAGTCATGGCTCGGACGCGCCCTCGGGTGAGCGCGCGTGCCGCTCGGGCACAACCGTCGGGGCCTCTCGCACGTCACTACACCAAGACCTGGACGCGTGACGCCGGTGCGAGGGGAGACGACCATGGACGACGGTGCGGATGGGGGCGGTGGCCGCAGAGGCGGCATCAGCGCCCGGCTGACCCGGTACGGGGCCTTCCTCGGTACGGCTCTCGCCATCGCCTCCCTGCTCACCCTCGCGGGCCCGGCCGTCACCGCCGAGGCCGCTTCCTACTGCTCCGGCCGGGTGGTCCGGACCGTGCCGTTCAGCGGGGGAGAGGTCGTCGTCCACAAGAAGGCCGGGTACGTGTGCGCCGCCACGGTCGCCCGGCGCTCCGGCCCGCGCCGGGCCATGTCGGTGGGCGTCCAGGCCCGCGGCAACCGCGAGGTCCTCGACCGCGGCCGGTACCGCAGCCACGCCGGACCCGTCGTCGTCCACGCGGGGAACCGCTGCGTCCGGGTGTCGGGCAGCGTCGGCGGCCGCTCGGTGCGCAGCGGCTGGATCATGTGCTGAGCGTGCGGCGGGTGGATCGTGTGCTGGCCGTGCGGCGGGTGGAACATGCGCTGCGCGTGCGTCGGCTGGATCGTGTGCTGGGCGCGCGGCGGGTGGGTCACGTGCTGGCTGTGCGGCGGCTGGAACATGTGCTGGGCATACGACAGGTGGGTCGCGTGCTGGCTGTGCGGCGGCCGAGCATGCGCTGACCTCGTGGCCGCCGGATCATGCGGCCGGCCGCGCCGGGGAGCCGTAAGGGTCATGTCCGGGGTCGACACATGGCGGTATGGGCCGAGTTGGCATCCCCTCGCATCACAGCAGTGCACAGTCGTACTCAAGAGGTACTAGTGCGCCCCGAGATGCTCCGCTAGGTTCGCGCAGGCATCTCAGACCCAGGGGAGACAACGCATGAGCAAGGCGCTCAGATGGTTGCTGTCGCTCGTGGTGCTCATAGGCACCGTGAGCACGGCAGGGGCGGCCACCGCCGCGACCAGCACGGAACCGTCCGACATCAAGGACCGGCTCCTGAGCATTCCCGGTATGACCCTCGTACAGGAGAAGCCGGTCACCGGCTACCGGTACTTCGTCCTGACCTACACCCAGCCGGTCGACCACAAACGCCCCTCCAGGGGGACGTTCGAGCAGCGCGTCACCGTGCTGCACAAGGACACCAGCCGCCCCACCGTCTTCGCGACGAGCGGCTACAACGTGTCCGTCAACCCCGGGCGCAGCGAACCCACCCGGATCGTCGACGGCAACCAGGTCTCCATGGAGTACCGCTTCTTCACCCCGTCGCGCCCCGCGCCCGCTGACTGGTCCAAGCTGAACATCTGGCAGGCCGCCAGCGACCAGCACCGGATCTTCAAGGCGCTCAAGCCGATCTACAACGAGAACTGGCTCGCCACCGGCGGCTCCAAGGGCGGTATGACCGCGACGTACTACGAGCGGTTCTACCCGCGCGACATGGACGGCGTCGTGGCCTACGTGGCCCCCAACGACGTCGACAACCGCGAGGACTCGCGCTACGACCGGTTCCTCGCGGGCGTCGGCACCAAGGAGTGCCGTACCGCGCTCGGTGCCGTCCAGCGTGAGGCGCTCGTCCGCCGTGAGGCCCTGACGACGCTGTACGCGGCCCGCGCCGAGGCCGAGGGCGGCACCTTCACCACCACCGGCACCCTGGACAAGGCCTTCGAGGCCGTCGTCCTCGACCTGGTGTGGGGCTTCTGGCAGTACCAGCTCGCGGCCGACTGCGCGACCGTGCCCGCCGCGTCCACCGCCACCGACCAGGAGCTCTTCGACTACATCGACTCCATCGTCGGCTGGTCCGCCTACACCGACCAGGGCCTCACGCCCTACACCCCGTACTACTACCAGGCGGGCACCGAGCTCGGCGGCCCGACGGTCCGTCAGCCCTGGCTCGGCGGGCTGTCCCGCTACGGCTACCAGCCGCCGCGCAACTTCGTCCCCCGGTCGATCCCCATGAGCTTCGACCGTGACGCGATGCGCGACATCGACCACTGGGTCCAGCGCAACGCCACCCGGATGCTCTACGTCTACGGGGAGAACGACCCCTGGACCGCTGAGGCGTTCCGGCTCGGCAGGCACGCCAAGGACTCGTACATCTACACCGCGCCCGGCGCCAACCACGGGGCCAATGTCGCGGGACTCGTCGAGGACGAGCGCGCGAAGGCCACCGAGCGCATCCTGAGCTGGGCCGGTCTGGCCCCGCAGGCCGCGGCCGCCGCGGCGGCCCCGGACAGCAAGGTCGTACCGCTCGCGCCGTACGACAGGAAGCTCGACCGCTCCGGCACGCTCCAGCAGCCGACCCTGCGGCCGTAGCGACCCCGGCCGGCCGATCCGGGGCAACCCGCCCGGGTCGGCCGGTCCGCGCTACCGCACCCGTCCGGACGCGTCGCCTCCGTTCGGACGCTCCGTACCCGATGGTTCGTTCAGGCGCGTTCAGACGCGGACCGCGCAGCCGACCGGGCGGGCGCCGCCCAGCGACACGTACAGCACCGTCGACGGCGGGCACGCCGCACGCTCCGCCACCGCCGCCCCGACCCGGTAGCGCGGTGCCCGGTCCGCCGATCCGTCGCACGCCGTCTCCCGGACCTTCCGCACGGCGGTGTCGTACAGGCAGTCGCCCACGATCGTGCGCGGACCCCCGCCCCCGCCGGGGTCGCCCTGGTGCGGAGGCTCCAGGTTCCGCATACAGGCGTACCCCTCGGGCACCTGCCCGTCACCGTCCTCGTCCGCCGCCGGACGGCTCTCGCTGAGGTGCAGCACGAAGTCCGAACGCCCGGGGCACACCGGTCCCGACCGCCCCGCCGGACGCCACTGCCGCCGCACCACCTTCGCCGCGGCCCGTTCGCTCCCGCACGACACCTCGTCGAACGAACGCCCGACCCGCGAGCTGCACTCGCCCTCGGCGAGGAACACCGGGCCCGGCGCGAGGGTCGCCGTGGCGGGGGCGGGTACGACGACCGGTTCACCGGGATACGACGACATGCCCTGACAGCCGGTCAACACCCAGGTCAGCACGCAGGTCAGTACGCAGGTCAGTACGCAGGTCAGCGCCCGCACCGGCAGGACCCGCCCCGGCAGCGCCCACACCGGCGGGTTCCGCCCCGGCAGGACCCGCCCCGGTGGCAACGCGCCCGACGGCAACGGGCCGCCCGCCCACGACGGATACCGCCGCCTGTCCGCGCGGTCGAGCCCGTACCCGTACCCGCACCCGTGCCCGTACCGCTTTTCGGGCTCCATACCGGTCCGCCCCCCTGGCATCCCTCGCGCGGCACCCGTCCCCGGGTATCCCCGCCTCAGCCGCTCCAGCCTGACCCTCAGGAACGGGTGCGTGACAGGCGCACAGGGGGCTTTGCGCGGGCTGACGGTGGTGTGCTCCGGAGGACCGGACGGGTGGAGGAGCGGATGAGTGAACGGGGAGGGAGGGGCGGATGGGTGAAGGGGTGGGAGGGGTACCGGGGTGCCGGGGTGCCGGGGTCAGGGGTATGACAGCCCGTGGCCCAACGGGAGGAGCACCCGGGACGGGTCGTCCGCGCGGGGCACCGGTACCGGGAGCCGCCCCTTCGGACGCTGATGCCCCGTCAGCACCCGCACCGTCGCCCGCAGCTCCACATCCGTCCACGCGTACGCCGCGACCACCGCGTCCGCCCACGGCAGCCACGCCACGTCGTACGGATTGCGCAGCGCCACAACGACCACCGGTACCCCCGTCGCGGCCAGCGCCTCCACCAACGCGCGCTGCGCGCTGCCCGCCGTCACGTTGTACGTGCCGACCACCACCACGTCCTTGCCGCGCGCCGCCGACACCGCCGCCGCGATCCGCTCCGGGGAGGGCGCCGTCCCGGTCGGCACGGCGGTCGCCGAGTACCCCAGCTCCGTGAACGCCCCGGCCAGCACGGTGGTGGGCGGGCCCGTCGTCCCCGACGGCGACGCCGGGTCCGCGCCGACGACGAGCACCTCACGGTGGGTCCGCCGGGACAGCGGCAGCAACCGCTCCCCGTCGACCAGCAAGGTCGTCGTCCGCCCGGCGATCCGGTCGGCGGCGGCCCGGTGCGCCCGCGTCCCGACCGTACGGGTCACTCCCCGCGCCGACACATACGGCCGACGCAGCACCCCGCGCCGCTCCTTCAGCCGCAGCACCCGCAGCACCGACTCGTCCAGCCGTGCCTCCGTCAGCTCACCCCCGCGCACCGCCGCCAGCACCGCGTCGAAGGCGACCTTCAGACTCGGCGGGTTCAGCAACTGGTCCACCCCCGCCTTCAGCGCCAGCACCGGCACCCGGTCGTCCCCGTACTTGTCCCGCACCCCCTGCATCCCCAGCGCGTCCGTGACGATCACCCCCTCGAAGCCCAGCTCATCACGGAGGATGCCGGTCATGATCGGGTGCGACAGCGTCGCCGGGTCACCGGACGGGTCCAGCGCCGGGAACAGGATGTGCGCCGTCATGACCGAGTCGACCCCCGCCCTGATCGCCGCCCGGAACGGCGGCGCGTCCAGCCGCTCCCACTCCTCCCGCGTGTGGTCGATCTCCGGCAGCCCGGTATGACTGTCGACCCGGGTGTCCCCGTGCCCGGGGAAGTGCTTCGCGGTGGCTGCGATCCCGGCGCTGCGCTGGTACCCCTTCACCTCGGCGGCCACCAGCCGCGCCACCTGGTCGGGGTCCGACCCGAACGACCGCACCCCGATCACTGGGTTCGCCGGGTCGACGTTCACATCGGCGACGGGGGAGTAGTTCTGCCGGATGCCCAGCGCGGCCAGCTCGGCCCCCGCGATCCGCCCCAGCTCCCGGGCGTCCGTGACCGATCCGCCCGCCCCGATCGCCATCGCCCCCGGGAACAGCGTCGCCGGATACCCCACCCGGCACACGATCCCGTGCTCCTGATCGGTCGCGATCAGCACCGGTACGGGGTTGTCCTTCGCGAGCGCGGCCCGCTGGATGCCGTTCGACAGTGCCGCGATCTGCTGCGGGTCGCGTGTGTTGTGCGCCCACGCGAAGTAGACGATCCCGCCGACGTGGTAGCGCGCGACCAGCTCGGCCGCCGTCCGCACCCCGATCTCCCGCAGATTCGCGTCGATGTCCTCCTGCGCGGGCGCCGTCGCCGAATGCCCGTACACCCGCATCACGAAGAGCTGCCCGACCTTCTCCTCCAGCGACATCCGGGCAAGCAACCGCCCGGGCAACCCCTCCGCCCCGTTCACCCGGCTGTGACTCCCCGACGCGTCCGCGCTGCCCGCGGGGGTGGTGGCCACTCTGCGTACGGGGTCCGCGGCCTGGGCCCGCCCCGCCCCACCGACCAGCCCCGAGGCCAACCCAGCAGCGGTCACGGCGGTCGCCGCGAGCACGGTACGGCGATGGGGGGCGGGGTCGGTGGGGTCGGCGGAAGCGGTGGGAGTGGTGGTGGACGGGGCGGGGTCGACGGACTCGGTGGGGGTGGCCGTGGACGGGCCGGGGGCGGCGGCGGTGGACCGGGGCGGGCCACCGGGGGAGGCGGGGGCGACGGGCCACGGCACAGACCCCGGGCCGGACAAGCCCTCGCCGTACGGGCCCTCGCCGTACAAGCCTTCGCCGTACAGGTCCTCGACGTGCAAGTCCTCGGCGTACGGGCCCGGGACGGACAGGCCCGGGACGGATGATTCCGGAGCGGGAACGGGGGAGTGGGGGGCGGTCACGCGAGCTCCTTCCGAGACCGCGCCGGACACGGGACCCGGGCCACCGGTAGGGCGGCGGGCCACCACCAGCGCAACCTCCGGCCATTGAAGGAAACGTTCCTAGGCTTTACGGATATCCAGACAGTAACTTCCGGTCAAGCCCCCGAGCGGGAGGCAACACGTGTCGCGAACGCCCCGTGCCACCGCGCTCCGGGCCCCCAGGTGACCGGTACGGCCGCTCCCCGCCTGCATAGGATCACCCGCATGAGCACAGCCGCAGGCATGGACCTGGACACCTGGTGGGGGATCCTCGCCACCGCGCGTACAACAGTGGGCGACCGCGCCGACGACCGCGATCCGGCGGACGACCCGCTCCCCGACGCCCTGACCGACCTCCTCGCCGCGCTCAAGCCGACGGAGATCGTCGAGTTCGGCCTGCGGCACGGCGAGGTCCGCGCCTCGGCCTACCACCACCCCCTGTGGTACGCCGCGTACATCGTCGAGGGAGGCTGCGGCGACGACGGGTTCATGGACTTCCGCGACGGCCTCATCCTGCTCGGCCGCGACACCTTCACCCGCGCTGTCGAGGACCCCGACACCCTCGCCGACCTGCCCGTCGTCCTGCGGATGAGCCGCGACAACAAGGGCTGGATCGGCTACGAGTCCCTCAGCGGCCTGATCCGGGACGCCTACCAGCGCGCCACCGGCGAAGCCGACTCGTACGACGCGGCGCTCGAAGCCGCCGCCGACCGCATACCCCACCCCCGCACCCCGACCGGCCCGACCTGGGACCCCGAGGACGACGAAGCCAACCGCCACCACCTCCCCCGCCTCACAGCCCTCTTCACCCCGAACTCCTGACCCGGGCGTGAGTCGACGCGGTCGGACCGGGCCCGCGACCCACCGGCCAGCCGGAACCCCGACAGGCCGACCGGGTCCAAGGCAGGTCCAAGCCGGGCCATGGCCGGGCCGAAGCAGGGCCAAGGCAGGGCCAAGGCAGGGCCGGAGCAGGTCCGGAGCAGGTCCGGAGCAGGTCCAGGGCGGTCCAGGGCAGGTCCAAGGCAGGGCCGAGGTCGGCGGGCCGGGGCGCTCACACCGAGCCGCGTGCTGCCCGCGGCCAGTGCTCCTGCAACGTCCGCACCATCTCGGCGATGGCCGGACGCCGAGCCGCCCCGGTGCGCCACAGCGCGTACAGATGCCGTACGGGAATCGGGTCCAGCGGTATCGCCACCACCCCGTCGGGCAACGCGCCCCTGCCCAGCCTGGGTATCAGGGCGATACCCAGCCCCGCCTCCACAAGGGCGACCAATGTCGGGTTCTCGTCCGCCAGATGCGTGATCTCCGGCTCGATCCCCGCAGCCCGCAAGGTGCCCATCAGCCAGTCGTGGCACACCCGTCCCGGTGGCTGGCAGACCCATTTCTCACCCCCGAACTCCTCCCTCCGCACCGCACCACGCTCCGACAGCCGGTGGCCCCTCGGCACCAGCAGGTCGCAGGTGTCGTCCCCGATCCGGGCCTGCTCGACCCCGGGTGGCGCGGGCAGCGGCGCGATGTCCCAGTCATGGGCCACCGCCATGTCGAGCGCTCCCTTCGCCACCAGGTCCACCGACTCGTGCGGGTCGACCTCCGTCAGCCGTGTGTCCAGCGTCGGATGCCGTACCGCGAGATCCGCCAGCACCCCGGGCATCAGCCCACGCGCCGCCGAGGCGAACGCCGCGATCGTCAGCCGTCCGGTCGGCTCCCCTCTGCGCTCCTCCAGCTCCGTCTCGGCCTGCTCGACTATCGACAACAGCTCCTTCGCCGCCGCCACCAGCACCTGCGCCTCATCGGTGAGCCGTATCCCACGGCCCTGCCGCTCCAGCAGCACCGTCCGGGTCTCCCGTTCCAACTTGGCGATCTGCTGTGACACCGCCGACGGTGTGTACCCGAGAGACACCGCCGCCGCCCCGACGGTGCCGTGCACCGACACCGCGTACAGAGCGCGCAATCGCTGAAGATCAAGCACCTGGACTCCTTGTCTCGCACCCGCCCATGTCTCCGGCCGGCCCGCCCCTGACTCGGCCCGCCCCTGACTCGACCTGCCCCTGACTCGACCTGCCCAGCTGGATTTAGCAGTTCTTCATCCAACCATGCAGTAATCATCGCTAGTGCTTCACAGTCGCCGCCGGTGATGCTCGATCCATGCGACCCGCGCACATCAGTCTCGCCGTTCTCTGCGCCGCCATCTGGGGCGTCAACTTCGTCGTCATCGACATCGGCCTCTCCCACTTCCCCCCGTTGCTGTTCGCCGCGCTCCGCTTCCTCGTCGCCGCGGTGCCCGCGATCTTCCTCGTGGGCAGACCTTCGGTCGCCTGGAAGTGGATCATCGCCGTCGGGCTGGTCCTGGGCGTCGGGAAGTTCGGACTGGTCTTCCTCGGCATGGATCAGGGCATGCCTGCCGGACTCGCCTCGCTGGTCCTCCAGGTCCAGGCCGTGTTCACGGCGATCTTCGCCGCTGTCGTGCTGCGTGAGCGTCCCGGGCCGCTGCGGACCGTCGGTATGGGTATCGCCCTCCTCGGTGTCATCGTCGCCGCGATCGACGAAGGCACCTCCGGCCCCCTGTTCGGCTTCGCCCTGGTCGTGGCCGCCGCCGCCGGCTGGGGTGTCTCGAACGTCCTCACCCGCAAGGCCGCGCCACCCGACGCCTTCAACTTCATCGTCTGGGTCAGCGCCGTCCCCGTGCTTCCGCTCCTCCTCCTCTCCCTGCTCTTCGAGGGCCCGTCCACCGGCCTCGCCGCCATGCGTTCCCTCGACTGGACCGCTGTGGGCGCCATCGTCTTCGTCGCCTGGATCTCCACCAACCTCGGCTTCGGCGCCTGGGGCTGGCTGCTGCGTCACCACCCCGCCTCGACCGTGGCCCCGTTCACCCTCCTCGTCCCCGTCTTCGGCATGACCTCCGCCGCGCTGTTCCTGGACGAGTCGGTCAGCACCCTGCGCTGGTGCGCCGCCGCCCTGCTGGTCGTGGGAGTCGCCGCCACCTCGTTCGCCCCGAGCCGCACCCCCACCACCCCGACCCCGGTGGCCGCCGGCTCACCCCCGCCCAGCTCACTCCCGCCGGGCTCACCCCTGCCCGGCCCGCTCCCGCCCGACTCGGTCCCGCCCGGCCCGCTCCCGCCCGGCTCACTCCGAACCGACCCGCTCCCGGCCGACCCGCCCTCACCCGGGGTTGCCGTAGCCACGGTCGGGACCGTCGCCCTCGCCCCCTCCCCGGCTGCGGCCTCGGACGAAGGGGTCACCCAGCCGCGTCCAGCGACTCCTCCGACAATTCCTCCAGATACGTCCGCCCCTCGCCCAACAGCCCCGGCAGCGGAGCCGCTTCCTCGTACCACCTCTTCTCGTACTCCCAGCACAGCCAGCCGTCCCAGCCCGCCCGACTGAGCGTGTCCAGACACCCGGCCAGCGGCAGCACCCCCGCGCCGAGCGCGAGCGGAGTGGTGTCGGCGGCCGAGGCCACGTCCTTCACCTGGACATAGCCCAGGTGCGGGGCGAGCGCCGCGTGCGTCACCGTGGGCGCCTCCCCGGCCAGCCAGGTGTGCAGCACGTCCCACAGCACACCCACCTCCGGCCGCCCCACCCGCGCCACGACCCGCGCCGCAGCCACGCCCGCGCGATGCGAGTCGTGGGTCTCCAGGAGGATGCGTACCCCCAGCGTGGCGGCCTGCTCCGCTGCTGCGGCGAGCCGTCGGGCCGCCGCCGCGTCCGCCTCCTCGCCCCGCTGCTCGGGACCCGCTCCGGGGAAGACCCGCACGAAGGGCGCCCCCAGCTCCCCGGCCAGCTCCAGCAAGCGCCGCAACTCGTCCAGTACCGGCCCGTCGGTACCGGGCGCCGCCACCTGTGCGTATCCCGCCAGGCCGACGATCTCCACACCTCCGTCCGCGAACTCCCGCACGACCTCGGCCCGCCGACGCTTGGTCATTTCGAGGTGCACCGGCTCCTCGGGATGGGCGCGCAACTCGACCCCGTGGTAGCCGTTGGCGGTCGCCAGCGCGATGACCTGAGGGAGTGGGAGGCCCGGCACACCGAGCGTGGAGAAGGCCAGTTTCATGCCCGCGACCCTATCCACCGCGACCCCACCCACCGGCTGCCCACCGACTGCCCGCCGATGTCGGCCAGCACCCACCAGCACCCGCGTCCCCCGGGCGGCGCACCCACCTCCGCCTCACCGCTCCGGTCTCGCGTCGTGCAACGCGAGCCGCCAGTCCTGGCCTATGAGGTCCGCGCCGAAGGAGTGGTGAGGCTTCTCCTCGACCAGGGTGAAACCATGGCGCTGGTAGATCGAGCGCGCGGCTTTCAGGACATCGTTCGTCCACAGGACCAGGTCGCGATAGCCGGTCTCCCGGGCGAAGTCGGCACAGGTACCCACCAGGCGGTCCCCGATTCCCAGTCCGCGCGCGTCCGGCTCGACCAGCAGCAGCCGAAGCCGCGCAGTCGCCGGTGCCTCGTCCCGTACACACATCACGCTGCCCACGCGGCGACCCGCCAACTCGGCCACCCACACCCGCTCCGCGTCCGGATCGTGGTCACCCGCGAAGTCGGCGACGATCCGCGCGACCAGGCTCTCGTACTCCGTGTTCCAGCCGTACTCCGCCGCGTAGATCTCCGCGTTGCGCTGGATGATCCAGCCGAGGTCCCCAGGGGCCGCTGGACGCAGCACCACGTCCTCCCGGCCGGGCCGCTCGGCTCCGGGGGTGAGTACACCCTGGATGACACGCATGGCTTCCGTCAGCCTCGGTCGGTCCCCGTCCGGAACCGACGCGAGGAGGGAACCGACGACCTCCCGTGAGCGTTCGTCCAGCAGATCGGCGGCGTCCCGCCCGCGTGCGGTGAGGGTGACGCGCCTGCGCCGGGAATCCCGCTCCGAGGGGGATCGGTCGACCAGTCCGTCCTTCTCGAACTTGCCGAGCAGACGGCTCAGATACCCGGCGTCCAAGGACAGCTCCGTGCGTAGGTCGGCGGCGTCCGTACGCGGCGAGTGCGCCAGCTCGTACAGCACTCGCGACTCGGTGAGGGTGTACGGGGCGTGCAGGTGCCGGCTGTAGTCGAGGGCGCCGATCAGGTTGGTGTAGAAGCGGTTGAACGCCCGCACTTCATGAACGGGTGAGCCGGGTGAGCCGGGTGAGCCGGATGCGCCGGGTGAGCCGGATGCGTTGGACGAAGCAGATGAAGCCGGCGGAGCAGGCGAAGCGGACCTGGCGGCCGAGGCGGACAAGTCGGCCACGGCGGACCGGGAAGCCGGGCCGGGGGTAGGGGCCGGGGCGAGGGTGGGGGATGAAGCGGGCGGCTGGGAGGTCGTCGGGGTCGGCTGGGCTGATTCGCTCGGCATTTCCTGCTCCGATCAATTCATTGACTGAGTCAAGTATCCCTCCCTCTCCGGCACCGGCAAGCCCTGTGGACAACGGCCTGTGGACAACTCGCGAACAACGCGGCGCCCCCTCACCCGTCGGGGTGAGAGGGCGCCACGATCCACCGATTCCGCACGTCACCTCACCGGGACGCCGCGCCGTCCCGCCGGGGTGCGCCGGTCGATCCCCGGACCATCAACTCGCCCCGCACCTTGGCGATCCCGCCCGGCGGCGGCTCCTCCCGGCCCATCGCGATCCGTCCGGCCCGCGCGCCCGCTTCGAAGAGAGGCAGTCGTACGGTCGTCAGCGCGGGCATCGCGTCCACGCTGAAGGGCAGGTCGTCGAACCCCGCCACCGACACGTCCTGCGGGATGCGCAGCCCTTGGTCGCGCAGCGCGGCGCAGGCGCCCAGTGCCACGGTGTCGTTGGCCGCGAGCACCGCCGTCAGCCCCGGATCGCGCCGCAGCAGTTCGATCGTCGCGTCGTACCCGGCCTGCCGGTCGTACGAGCCGTGCACGACGAGCTCGTCGGGCCCCTCCCCCTCGCCGAGGCCCAGCCCCGCCCGGTGGCCCGCCAGCCGCTCCCTGGTGGTGGTCCGGGAAGGGGGTCCCGCGATGTACCCGATCCGGCGGTGGCCGAGGGACGCCAGATGCTCCGTCAGCCGTTGTCCGCCACCGTGGTTGTCGAACGCCAGGGCCACCGCGCCGGTTCCCGGGACGGGAGGCCGTCCGCACAGGACCACCCGGGTGCCCGCGTCCGTGAGGCGTCGGAGCTTGGCGGTCATGGCGGCGTTGTGCTCGGCGCTGTCGACTGCGCCGCCGGTGAGGACCACGGCGGCGGCCCGCTGCCGCTGGAGCAGGGTCAGATAGGTGAGTTCACGCTCGGGCGACCCTCCGGTGTTGCAGACGACGGCGAGCCGCTCGCCCCCGGCCCGGCCGCCGGGCCCGACGATCTCCGACTGCACGGCCCCGGCCATGATCCCGAAGAACGGGTCGGCGATGTCGTTGACGAGGATGCCGACGAGGTCGGACGTGGCGGCGGCGAGGGAGCTCGCCGGGCCGTTGAGGACGTAGTCCAGCTCCTCCACCGCCCGCAGCACTCGCGCGCGGGTGCTCGCGGCGACGGGATAGTTGCCGTTCAGCACCCGCGAGACGGTGGCGGGGGAGACCTTCGCCCGGGCCGCCACGTCAGCCAGTGTCACCGTCATCCAGTTGCCCTCCGGTCCATCAGGAGCCATGCCCGGCCTGGTCGGGGCAACTCCCCTGTGGGCACATCCGTGTCCGGACCTTAGCCGGGTGGGCGGCCGTCCGTTCCGCCGGACCGGAACCGGTCCCCCGCGCGGTACCGAAACGCACCACAGGGCATCGGCGGGGCGCGGGCCCTTGTGACGTGCTCCCCGCGCGGGCTAGTGTCCCGGGTTTAGAAAGCGCTTGCTGTCCATGTTCGCGGGCAAGCCGGTCCGGCCTGCGGCGGTACGGAGGGATGTCGATGAGCGTCAGAACACTACGGATCGCGATGAACGGTGTGACCGGCCGTATGGGCCACCGTCAGCACCTGGTCCGGTCGATCCTCGCGATCCGCGAGCAAGGCGGGGTCGATATCGGTGACGGCACCACCGTGTGGCCGGAACCTGTGCTCGTCGGCCGCCGCGAGGCGGCGCTCCACGCCCTGGCCAGGGAACACGGACTGGACCCCGGGAACACCTCGACGGACCTGGACGCCGTCCTCGCGGACGACTCGATCGACGTCTACTTCGACGCGCAGGTCACCTCCGCGCGCGTGGACGCCCTCAAGAAGGCCATCGCGGCCGGGAAGCACGTCTATGCGGAGAAGCCGTCCGCGACCGGCCTGGACGACGCCCTGGAGCTGGCCCGTCTCGCGCGCGTGGCGGGCATCAAGCACGGGGTGGTCCAGGACAAGCTCTTTCTGCCCGGCCTGCGCAAGCTGGCGCGGCTCGTGAAGAGCGGCTTCTTCGGCCGAATCCTGTCGGTGCGTGGCGAGTTCGGATACTGGGTGTTCGAGGGCGATCAGCAGCAGGCGCAGCGTCCGTCGTGGAACTACCGCGCGCGGGACGGCGGCGGCATCACCCTGGACATGTTCCCGCACTGGGAGTACGTCCTGCACGAACTGTTCGGCCGGGTCCGCTCCGTACAGGCACTCGCCGTCACCCACGTCCCGCGCCGCTGGGACGAACAGGGCGAGCCCTACACCGCGACGGCCGACGACGCCGTGTACGGGATCTTCGAGCTGGACGGCGGAGCGGTCGCGCAGCTCAACTCCTCGTGGACGGTGCGGGTGAACCGGGACGAACTGGTGGAGTTCCAGGTCGACGGCACGGAGGGCTCCGCCGTCGCCGGGCTGCGCGGCTGCCGGGTGCAGCACCGCGCGGTGACCCCCAAGCCCGTCTGGGACCCCGATGTACCCGTCACCCACGCGTTCCGCGAGGACTGGCAGGAGGTCCCCGACAACGCCGACTTCGACAACGGCTTCAAGGCCCAATGGGAGCTGTTCCTGCGGCATGTGTGCGCCGACACCCCGTACACATGGGACCTCTTCGCGGCGGCACGCGGTGTGCAGCTCGCCGAACTGGGTCTGCGGTCTGCCGCCGAGGGCCGCCGCGTCGAGGTTCCGGAGCTGACCCTGTGACCCTGTCGCTGCCCGGAGCCGACGGTGTCCTGCGTCCCTACACCTCGCCCGCCACGCGCGCGTACCCGCCCCGAACCTCACCGCGCTCCCAGTCCCCGCCCCCGCCGCCGCCACTGTCCCCGTCCCCGTTCAAGTCCGCCGAACCGTTCACCTCGCGTGTGGTGTTCGCGGCGGCCCATGTGGTGGCCGACCCGCTCGCGGACCGTGGACCTGACGATCCCGCCGCGATCGACTGGGACGCCACCCTCGCCTTCCGCCGCCATCTGTGGTCGCACGGCCTCGGCGTGGCCGAGGCCATGGACACCGCGCAGCGGGGCATGGGCCTCGACTGGACGGGCGCCGCCGAACTGATCCGGCGGTCCGCCGCCGAGGCCGGTGCGGTCGGCGGCCGGATCGTCTGCGGCGCGGGTACCGACCAGCTCACCGGCCCCGCCGACCTCGCGGCGGTACGCGCCGCCTACGAGGAACAGCTCGCGGTGGTCGAAGCGGCCGGTGCGGGCGCGGTCCTGATGGCGTCCCGCGCGCTGGCCGCCGCCGCGCGGACCCCCGACGACTACCGCGCGCTCTACGGGGAACTGCTCCGCCAAGTGACGCGGCCGGTGGTCCTGCACTGGCTGGGACCGATGTTCGACCCGGCGCTGGCGGGCTACTGGGGCTCGCCCGATCCCGACGCGGCGACGGACGTCCTGCTGGACGTGGTGGCCGCGCACCCCGGGAAGGTCGACGGCGTCAAGGTCTCGCTGCTGGACGCCGGACGTGAACGGGAGCTGCGCCGCGGACTGCCCGACGGGGTGCGCTGCTACACCGGTGACGACTTCCACTATCCGGAGCTCATCGCGGGCGACGGGACGCACACCAGTGACGCGCTGCTGGGGGTGCTCGATCCGCTGGCGCCCGTGGCGGCCATCGCGCTCCGGCTGCTGGACGACGGTGACACGGCCGGGTTCCGTGAGCTGCTCGACCCGACCGTGACGCTGGCCCGTCAGCTGTTCCGGGAGCCGACCCGGTACTACAAGACCGGCGTGGTGTTCCTCGCCTGGCTCGCCGGACATCAGTCGCACTTCACGATGGTCGGCGGCCTCCAGTCCGCACGGTCCCTGCCCCACCTCGCCCGGGTCTACGAACTGGCGGACGGTCTGCGCCTGTTCCCGGACCCGGGTCTCGCCGAGCACCGGATGCGGACCCTCCTGACCCTGCACGGGGTCGAGCGATGACCGCCCGACCGGCCTCCCACCCCGGAGCCGGGGCGCCGGAGCCGCACACGGGCGCCCAGGGCCCTTCCCGGCGCCGTTCCGACACCGCTGCCCTGGCCCGGTTCAGCCTCAATCAGATGACCGTCCGCGGGCTGTCCTTGCCCGAACTGGTCGACGCCTGCGTGGCGTCGGGGGTCGGCTCGGTCGGTCTGTGGCGCGAGCCGGTACGGGCCCATGGGGTCGAGGCCACGGCCCGGCTGGTGCGGGACGCGGGCCTCACGGTGAGCACGCTGTGCCGGGGCGGCTTCCTCACGGCGACCGACCCCTCGGCGCGGGCTGACGCCCTCGCCGACAACCGCGCCGCCGTCGACGAGGCCGCCGCGCTCGGTACCGACACGCTCGTCCTGGTCTCCGGAGGGCTGCCGCCCGGTGCGCGCGACCTGGGGGCCGCCCGGGAACGGGTCGCCGCCGCCCTGCACACGCTCGCCCCGTACGCCGCCGACCGTGGCGTACGGCTCGCGATCGAGCCGCTGCACCCGATGTTCGCCTCCGATCGCTGCGTGGTGTCCACCCTGGAGCAGGCCCTGGACCTCGCCGAACGCTTTCCCGCCCGGCAGGTCGGCGTATGCGTGGACACGTACCACCTGTGGTGGGACGACCGGGCCCCCGCGCAGCTCACGCGCGCGGGGGAGTCGGGCCGGGTGTTCGCCTTCCAGCTCGCGGACTGGGTCACCCCGCTGCCCGAAGGTGTCCTCAACGGACGCGGTCAGCTCGGGGACGGTGTCATCGACCTGCGCGAGTGGCACGCGCGGGTGGACGCCGCCGGATACTCGGGCCCCGTCGAGGTGGAGCTGTTCAGTGACTCGCTGTGGGCGAGGGACGGCCGTGAGGTCCTGACGGAAACCGTCGACCGCTATCTGCGGCACGCGACCGGCCCGCCGTAGCCTCCCGACCGGCACCCCGGCACCCCGGCACCCCGGCACCCCGGCACCCCGGCACCCCGGCACCCCGGCACCCCGGCACCCCGGCACCCCGGCACCCCGGCACCCCGGCACCCCGGCACCCCGGCACCCCGGCACCCCGGCACCCCGGCACCCCGGCACCCCGGCACCCCGGCACCCCGGCACCCCGGCACCCCGGCACCCCGGCACCCCGGCACCCCGGCACCCCGGCACCCCATTCAGGCGTCCCGTCACCCGGCGGTGGCGCGCGCGACCTCGTCCGCCGTCGGGAACGACGCCTGCGCACCCCGCCGGGTCACCGCGACGGCCCCGACCCGCGCCCCGTAGGCCGCCGCGGTCGGCAGGTCGTCCCCGGCGCCGAGCCGTCGGACGAGGGCGGCGGTGAACGCGTCCCCCGCCCCTGTGGTGTCGACCGCCGACACGGGCACCGCCGGCACCCGTGCCGTCCCGCGTGCGTCGGCGACCAGGGCGCCCTCCGCGCCCAGGGTGATCACGACGGAGCGCGGCCCCAGGGCCAGCAGTCCCCGGGCCCAGTCCTCCGGCCGCTCACCGGCCGCCCCCTCACCCGTGTCCCCGAGGACGACACGGGCCTCGTGCTCGTTCACGATCAGCGGGTCGCACGCCGCGAGGACCTCGGGCGGCAGGGGCGCGGGCGGTGACGGGTTGAGCGCGAACCGGGTGCCGGGGCCGAGCAGCCGCACCACCTCGCCGACCGTGTCGAGCGGGATCTCCAACTGCGCGGAGACCACCCGCGCGGAGCGCAGCGCCGGCAGCGCGTCACGGACATCGGCGGGCGTCAGCCGGGCGTTGGCGCCGGGCGACACCACGATGCTGTTGTCGCCGGACGGGTCCACGGTGATCAGGGCGACCCCGGTCGGCGCACCGCCCGTCCGTACCCCGGAGACATCGACATCCGCCGTTCGCAGACTGTCGAGCAGCAGGCGTCCGTGGTCGTCGTCGCCCACGCGCGCGAGGAGCGCGGTCCGGGCGCCCAGACGGGCGGCGGCGACCGCCTGGTTGGCGCCCTTGCCGCCGGGATGGACGGCCAGGTCGGAGCCGAGCACCGTCTCCCCCGCGCGGGGACGGCGTTCCACCCCGATCACCAGATCGGCGTTGGCGGACCCCACGACCAGCAGGTCGTACGTGTACGTGTCGTCCATCCGTCTTCTCTCCCTTGTCACGGTGGCCCTCGTCAGGTGGCCTCCGCCGAGTGTGTGCCCTCCGGCTGCCCTCCCGCGTGCGCCCTCCCGCGCGGCAGGGCCGAAGCGGGCCGGGGCGCGTGTCGTGGCGTGCGTGGACATGCGGCGCGGCCGGGGGTGTCAGCGGCGGGAGGTAGCGTCTTGGCATGGCGAATCCGGCGGAGTTGGAAGGGGTCCTCGAACGGATCACGTATGCCAACGAGGAGACCGGCTACACCGTCGCGCGGGTGGACACCGGCCGCGGCGGCGATCTGCTCACCGTGGTGGGGGCGTTGCTCGGTGCCCAGGTGGGGGAGTCGCTGCGGATGCGCGGCCGCTGGGGCTCCCATCAGCAGTACGGCAAGCAGTTCCATGTGGACGACTACTCGACCGTGCTGCCCGCCACCGTGCAGGGCATCCGCCGCTACCTCGGCTCCGGCCTCGTGAAGGGCATCGGCCCGGTCTTCGCCGACCGCATCACCCAGCACTTCGGGGTCGACACCCTGCGGATCATCGAGGAGGAGCCGAAGCGCCTCATCGAGGTCCCGGGCCTCGGACCCAAGCGCACCGGCAAGATCGCCGCCGCGTGGGAGGAGCAGAAGGCGATCAAGGAGGTGATGCTGTTCCTCCAGAGCGTCGAGGTGTCCACGTCCATCGCCGTCCGCATCTACAAGAAGTACGGCGACGGGTCGATCACCGTCGTCCGTGACGAGCCCTACCGGCTGGCCGCCGATGTGTGGGGCATCGGGTTCCTCACCGCCGACCGCATCGCACAGTCCGTGGGCATCCCGCACGACAGCCCGGAGCGGGTGAAGGCGGGCCTCCAGTACGCGCTGTCCCAGTCCACCGACCAGGGGCACTGCTTCCTCCCCGAGGAACGGCTGATCGCCGACGCGGTGAAGCTCCTCCAGGTCGACACCGGGCTCGTCATCGAGTGTCTGGACCAGCTCGCCGCGCAGGACGAGGGCGTCGTCCGCGAGCGGGTGCCCGGCCCGGAGGGCGATCCGGTGACGGCGGTGTACCTGGTGCCGTTCCACCGGGCGGAACTCTCCCTGTCGGCACAGCTGCTGCGGCTGCTCGGCACCGGCGAGGACCGGATGCCGGCGTTCCAGGACGTCGCGTGGGACAAGGCCCTGGCCTGGCTGGCGGACCGTACGGGGACCGAGCTCGCGCCGGAGCAGCGGGAGGCCGTCAGGCTGGCGCTGACCCGCAAGGTGGCCGTACTGACGGGCGGCCCGGGGTGCGGCAAGTCGTTCACGGTCCGGTCCATCGTGGAGCTGGCCCGCGCCAAGCGCGCGAAGGTCCTGCTCGCGGCCCCCACCGGGCGCGCCGCGAAGCGCCTCGCCGAACTGACCGGCACCGAGGCATCGACCGTGCACCGGCTGCTCGAACTCAGGCCCGGCGGCGACGCCTCGTACGACCGGGAGCGTCCGCTGGACGCCGATCTGGTGGTCGTGGACGAGGCGTCGATGCTGGATCTGCTGCTGGCGAACAAGCTGGTCAAGGCGGTGCCGCCGGGAGCGCATCTGCTGTTCGTCGGTGATGTGGACCAGCTGCCCAGCGTCGGCGCGGGCGAGGTGCTCAGAGACCTCCTCGCGGAGGGCGGCCCCGTGCCCGCGGTGCGGCTGACCCGGATCTTCCGGCAGGCCCAGGAGTCGGGTGTGGTGATCAACGCGCACCGCGTCAACTCCGGTCTGCCGCCCGTCACCGAGGGCATGAAGGACTTCTTCCTCTTCGTCGAGGAGGACACCGAGGAGGCCGGGAAGCTCACTGTCGATGTCGCCGCGCGGCGGATTCCGGCCAAATTCGGGCTCGATCCCCGGCGCGATGTGCAGGTGCTCGCGCCCATGCACCGGGGGCCCGCCGGAGCGGGAAACCTCAACGGCCTGCTCCAGCAGTCGATCACCCCGGGCCGCCCCGACCTGCCGGAAAAGCGGTTCGGCGGCCGGGTCTTCCGCGTCGGCGACAAGGTCACGCAGATCCGCAACAACTACGAGAAGGGCGTCGCGGGTGTCTTCAACGGCACCGTCGGTGTCGTCACCTCGATGGACCTGGACGAACAGCGGCTGACGGTGCTCACCGACGAGGACGAGGAGGTGCCGTACGACTTCGACGAACTGGACGAACTGGCCCATGCCTACGCCGTCACCATTCACCGTTCGCAGGGGAGCGAATATCCGGCCGTAGTGATCCCGGTCACCACGGGTGCCTGGATGATGCTGCAACGGAATTTGCTCTACACGGCTGTGACGCGCGCCAAGAAGATTGTCGTCCTCGTGGGTTCCCGCAAGGCTCTGGGCCAAGCGGTGCGCACGGTGTCGGCGGGGCGCCGATGCACCGCGCTGGACTTCCGGCTGTCCGTCCGGTCCGGCCCGTAGGAGTGATCCGACCGTTCCGACACCCATCGGGCGGTTTGATCGATCAAACGAGTCGGAAAGGTCACACGAGGCTTCCGGAACCAGGGCGAAGGGGGCAGGATGGGCAGGCTGGCGGCACTGAGTGCCGCCAACTGGCCCAATGGTCGACCCCGAGTGCACTCTCCTGCGCCAAATGGGGGATGGTAGAGACAGTCAGGGCACCTCGAAGATGAGGCACTACGTCGGTGAGGGAAGACGTGAGCGAGAAACGCGACAACGCTGTAGTACTGCGGTACGGCGACGGCGAGTACACCTATCCGGTGATCGACAGCACCGTCGGCGATACGGGCTTCGACATCGGGAAGCTGCGCTCCCAGACGGGTCTGGTCACACTGGACAGCGGCTACGGGAACACAGCCGCCTACAAGTCGGCCATCACCTATCTCGACGGTGAGGAGGGCATCCTCCGGTACCGGGGATACCCCATCGAACAGCTTGCGGAGAGCTCCTCCTTCCCGGAGGTGGCCTATCTGCTGATCAACGGTGAACTCCCCACGGTCGACGAGCTCTCGGTCTTCCGCAACGAGATCACCCAGCACACCCTGCTGCACGAGGACGTCAAGCGGTTCTTCGACGGCTTCCCGCGCGACGCCCACCCGATGGCGATGCTGTCGTCGGTCGTCAGCGCGCTGTCCACGTTCTACCAGGACAGCCACAACCCGTTCGACGAGAAGCAGCGTCACCTCTCCACGATCCGGCTGCTCGCCAAGCTGCCCACGATCGCGGCGTACGCGTACAAGAAGTCGATCGGTCACCCGTTCGTCTATCCGCGCAACGACCTCGGGTACGTCGAGAACTTCCTGCGTATGACCTTCTCGGTCCCCGCGCAGGAGTACGACCTCGACCCGGTGGTCGTCAACGCGCTGGACAAGCTGCTCATCCTGCACGCGGACCACGAGCAGAACTGTTCGACGTCCACGGTGCGTCTGGTCGGCTCGTCGCAGGCGAACATGTTCGCGTCGATCTCCGCCGGGATCTCCGCCCTCTGGGGCCCGCTGCACGGCGGCGCCAACCAGAGCGTGCTGGAGATGCTGGAGGGCATCCAGGCGAGCGGTGGCGACGTCGACTCCTTCATCCGCAAGGTGAAGAACAAGGAAGACGGCGTGAAGCTCATGGGCTTCGGGCACCGCGTCTACAAGAACTTCGACCCCCGGGCGAAGATCATCAAGGCGGCGGCGCACGATGTCCTGTCGGCGCTCGGCAAGTCCGACGAGCTGCTCGACATCGCGCTCAAGCTGGAGGAGCACGCGCTGGCCGACGATTACTTCGTCGAGCGCAAGCTCTACCCGAACGTCGACTTCTACACCGGCCTGATCTACCGGGCCATGGGCTTCCCGACCGAGATGTTCACCGTGCTCTTCGCGCTCGGCCGGCTGCCCGGCTGGATCGCCCAGTGGCACGAGATGATCAAGGAGCCGGGTTCCCGTATCGGTCGCCCGCGCCAGATCTACACGGGTGTCGTCGAGCGCGACTTCGTGCCGGTCGAGCAGCGCTGAACCCGCTCGTACCGGAACGCACGGCCGACGCGGGAAGAAACGGCCGCGCGACCGGTACCGGCCCCAGCTGAGCCGCGGGCCGGTGCCGAACCACCGGTACGCGGTGTGGAGGAAGGGGTACCGCCCGGTCCGGGGGCGGTGAACCCCCACTCCACCCCGGGTGCCGTTCCGCCGGCGGGTCACCCGCCGGCAGTACCGGAGCCGTGAGCCCGACGCGCACACGTCGGGCCCGGCTCTTCCGGCGCCGCACGCGCGCCGTCGTTCCCGAAGGCCGCCACCTCCGTCCGGCGGACCCGCCGGGAACCGTACTCATCGGGCACCGCCTACGCGGTGCCCGATCTTCGTTGTGCCCGACCCTGATGCCTGACCCTGATGCTCGGTGCCGGTGCCGGTGCCGCGTCAGGCGTCGGGCAGTCAGGCGTGCGGTGCGGTCGGGCAGTCGGGTACTTCGGAACCCCGGTCGTGGGACCGTCGCAGGGTCCAAGGGCGCCCCCGCTCCCGCGTGCCACTCCCGCGAGCCCGTCAGAGGCCCGTACGCGGCCTCGTGGCCGTCGCGAGGCCAGGGAGGAAGGCTCGGGAGCCGGTAAGGGCCGGAAGGGGCCGGGGAATCCGCGAGGGGGCCATGCCGCGCCGTGTATCGGCCCGGGCGTCCTCGCTCCACCCCGAACAGGCGGAAGGCGCCCCCCTGCCAGTCCCCCCACGGGCTGACAGTCGGGGCGCCTTCCTTTGTCCCGGTGCGGATTCCCCCCACGGGATCCGGCCGGGCGTTCTTGGGCAGCGCTTGCTGCTGGGGTATGTGCCACTGCGGCCTGCCGGGACCCGTACGCACGGGAGGGCCGCTCAAAGCTCCCCGGTGCACGTGCCCCGGCAACGCACTTCGGGGATGTCCCCCAAGACATCCCCGATGTCAGAAACGCCCCCCAAGACGTTTCTGGCATCGCCTTCTTAGACTCACCAGCATCCTCGATGGTTACGTCGAGAGAGCTGTGATCTATGTCTCCTGCATATGTCCATCTACCTGCGCAAGAGCCCCGTTATGGCGATCGGGGCTCAAGCGTAAGGATGTTGCGTGGGGTCTGTGAAGGGCCCCGGGGATAGTTACCGGAATGTCCTCAGTCGCAGGCTGTTCGTGACCACGAAAACCGATGAGAAAGCCATGGCCGCCCCCGCGATCATCGGATTGAGCAGTCCCGCCGCCGCGAGAGGCAGTGCAGCAACGTTATAGCCGAAGGCCCAGAAAAGGTTCCCCTTGATGGTGGACAACGTCTTCCGGGAGAGCCGGATCGCGTCGGCGGCGGCCCGCAGATCGCCCCGGACCAGGGTCAGATCGCTCGCCTCGATCGCCGCGTCCGTGCCGGTGCCCATGGCGAGCCCGAGGTCGGCGGTGGCGAGGGCGGCGGCGTCGTTCACCCCGTCACCGACCATGGCCACCGTCCGGCCCTCGGCCTGAAGTCGCCGTACGACCTCGACCTTGTCCTCCGGCATGACCTCCGCGATCACCTCGTCGATACCGACCGCGCGGGCGACGGACGCGGCCACGGCCTGGTTGTCGCCCGTCAGCAGGACCGGCGTCAGACCGAGGGCGCGCAGTTCGCGTACGGCCTGCTCGCTGGTGTCCTTGACCGCGTCGGCGACGGTGAGCACCCCGCGCGCGGTCCCGTCCCAGGCGACGGCGACCGCCGTACGGCCCTCGGCCTGGGCGGTGGCGAGGTCCCGGGACAGGGCCTCGGGCAGTTCGACGCCCGCTTCCGTGAGCAGCCGGGTCCGGCCCACCAGCACCTGGTGGCCCTCGACCTCGCCCCGGACGCCCAGCCCGGCGACGTTCTCGAAGGCGGTGGGTACGGGCAGCGCCCCGGCGCGCTCCGCGGCCCCTGTGGCGATCGCCTGGGCGATGGGGTGCTCCGAGGCGTGTTCCAGGGCTCCGGCGAGCCTCAGGAGCCGCTGAGCGGCCTCCTCGGGGGTGCCGGTGGCCTCCGGTCGCGGCGCGACGATGACGTCCCGCAGTGTCATCCGGCCCGTGGTGACCGTGCCGGTCTTGTCGAGGACCACCGTGTCCACGCGCCGTGTCGACTCCAGGACCTCCGGTCCCTTGATCAGGATGCCGAGCTGGGCGCCCCGCCCGGTGCCGACCATGAGCGCGGTGGGCGTCGCGAGCCCCAGCGCGCAGGGGCACGCGATGATCAGGACCGCGACGGCCGCGGTGAACGCCGAGGCGGTGTCACCCGTGACCGCGAGCCAGCCGCCCAGGGTGCCGAGCGCGATGACCATGACGACGGGGACGAAGATCCCCGAGATCCGGTCGGCGAGGCGCTGCACCTCGGCCTTGCCGTTCTGGGCGTCCTCCACCAGCCGTGCCATCCGCGCCAGCTGGGTGTCGGCGCCGATCCGGGTGGCCTCCACCACGAGCCGGCCCCCGGCGTTCACGGTGGCGCCGGTGACGGGATCGCCCTCGCGCACGTCGACCGGGACGGACTCCCCGGTCAGCATCGACGCGTCCACCGCGGACACGCCCTCCACCACGACACCGTCGGTGGCGATCTTCTCGCCGGGCCGGACGACGAAACGGTCGCCCACGGTGAGTTCGCCCACCGGGAGCCGTACCTCGGCGCCGTCCCGCAGCACGGCCACGTCCTTGGCGCCGAGCTCCATCAGGGCGCGCAGCGCGGCACCCGCGCGGCGCTTGGAACGGGCCTCCAGATAGCGGCCGAGCAGGATGAACGTGATGACGCCCGCCGCGACCTCCAGATAGATCGCGGAGGAGCCGTCCGTGCGCGAGACGGTGAGGTCGAAGCCGTGCCGCATACCGGGCATCCCGGCGTGCCCGAAGAACAGCGCCCACAGCGACCAGCCGAACGCGGCCAGGGTGCCGACCGACACCAGGGTGTCCATGGTGGCCGCGCCGTGCCGGGCGTTGGTGAACGCCGCGCGGTGGAACGGCAGGCCGCCCCAGACGACGACAGGGGCCGCGAGCGTCAGCGAGAGCCACTGCCAGTTGTCGAACTGGAGCGCCGGGATCATCGCCATCAGGACCACGGGCACCGACAGAGCCGTGGACACCATCAGACGCTGGCGCAGGGCGGCGAGCTCGTCGCCGCCCGCCCTCGCGCCGGTGTCCGCGTCGCCGGTGCCGTCCGGGGCGGTGCCGGGCTCGGGCGTGGGCGGCGGGGGGACCTCGGCGGTGTACCCGGTCCGCTCGACCGTGGCGATCAGGTCGGCCACCTCGACGGCCGCCGGGTAGGTCACCCTGGCCTTCTCGGTGGCGTAGTTGACGGTGGCGGTGACTCCGTCGAGACGGTTGAGCTTCTTCTCGACGCGTGCGGCGCAGGAGGAACACGTCATGCCGCCGATGACCAGCTCGACCTGGGACAGCGGGGTGTCCGGGGAACTGGTCGCGGCGGTCGCGGACGCCGGGGGCGCCCCGGAGGTGCCGGGCGTCCCGGAGGGTGCCTCTGGTGCGGTGCTGCTCATGTCCGACTCCCGGAAACGGACCGTGCCGCGGGCGTGTGGCGCGCCGGGCGGATGCGGCCCTGAGGTCGCTGCTCAGGGTTGATGGTGAAGGGGTGTTGCGGAAGGCGTGCTGCTGAAGGCGCTGCTCAAGGTGGGGCGGTGCGGCCGGGGCGCGCGGGGTGACGGCGTCGGCCCCGCGCACCGACCCGGTTCATCGGGCGGGGTGCGCGGGGCGGGGACGCCGGCGGGGTGGATCAGGCGCGGCCGGTCAGCTCGTAGCCGGCCTCGTCGACGGCGGCCCGTACGGCCTCCTCGTCGAGCGGGGCGGCGGAGATCACGGTGACCTGGCCGGTGGCGGCGACCGCCTTCACCGAGCTCACTCCGGGCAGCGCGGAGACCTCGGTGGTGACGGCGCCTTCGCAGTGGCCGCAGGTCATCCCGGTCACCTGGTAGACCGTGGTCACGGAGTCCTGGGTCTGGGCGCTCATGTCGTTGCTCCTCGGATGGGTCGGTCGGGTCGGGTGGCGGTGCGGATGGTGCCCGCGCCGCACGGCGTGCCGGGGGTTCCTGTGTCGCGGGTTCCTCCCGACACTCATCAGACTATACCCCTAGGGGGTATAAAGCCAGAAGGTGTGGAGCGAGTGCGGGGCGACCCTGCGGCCGGTCCGCACGCGACGGCCGGTCGGGCGCGGCGGTGCCGCGGGGGCCGTGCGCGTCCGGGGTGGCCCATCGGTGCGTGAGGCTACTCCTGGTGGGGCCGTTGCGGAGGGTGCGGCGGTGCCGGATGCGGATGTCCGCTGTCCGGAGGCGGGCGGCAGGCGGCAGGTGGTAGGCGGCAGGCGGCTTGCGGCTCCGGGTGCCCCGGGTCCGTCGCGCCCAACGCGCCCAACGCGCCCGGAGCGTCCCGCGGCCTCGGGTGCCCCAGGCCCGTCCCGCCCGCGTGGCGGGTCAGCCCTGCTCCTGGCGGCCGCTCCTGCGGTAGCGGTATCCCGGCCTTGAGGCCACCCAGGTCCGGATGGTGTCCGCGTACCAATAGGACTTGCCGCTCTCGACCACGTCCGGCGGGGGCATCAGGCCGTGCTTGCGGTACGAGCGGACGGTGTCCGGCTGTACGCGGATGTGAGCGGCGATGTCCTTGTACGACCAGAGCCTCTTGTCGGTCACAGCGGTACCTCCCCACGAGTGCCACAGGGGCGGCAGGGGGGCCGCCGGTGAGCTGGGCACCGCGTTGGTGATCACTCAGCCTGTGCCCAGGGGCCGATCCGGGGAGAGGGGACAAGAGGGACTGTCGGGGACGCGTGACGCAAGTCCCGCGTACTCGGGACATGTGTGACAGAAAGCGAATCTTTGTGACGTGAGTGATGCAAGCGGTCGGGCGGTTCCGCTGGCGGTGCGCTCGGCAATCCGCGCACAGCGCGGGAACGTTCAGCCTGAACGTTTCTGCGAAATCATGTGTCAGGGCCCTCGCCGCGTCCGCGCGGGCGCGACCTCGCGGACGGGCGCACGGGTCGCCATGGAGGGCTCACCGCTCGTCCGCCCCGGTTTCCCTGCCGCCCGGGCCCCTGCGGGTGCCAGACGGTCGCACAGGGCCCTTCTTGAGCCTCCTGGGCTGGAAGCCCGCCGGTCCGTCTGGCAGGGTGCGCCGAGGCACCGTCAGGCCCCGCAGGAGCGGAGATAGGCGCGGGTGCGGCGGGCGATGGGGAGCGGCTTGTCCGGCTCGCAGGGGTACATGTCCTGCTCCACGATGGCGAACAGCTCCACCCCGAGCCGCTGGGCCGCGGCGAGGACGGGTTCGAGCGCGGGCACCCCGGTCGGCGGTTCGCACATGACGCCCCGGGCCACGGCCGGGCCGAAGGGCGTTTCCTGGGCGCGCACTTCGGCGAGCACCGCCGGGTCGACCTGCTTGAGGTGGAGGTATCCGACGCGCTCCCCGTAGGTCTCGACGAGTTTGACGCTGTCACCGCCGCAGTAGGCGTAGTGCCCGGTGTCGAGGCACAGCGACACCAGGTCCGGGTCGGTGCCGTCGAGGAAGCGGGTGACGTTCTCCTCGGTGTCGACATGGGTGTCGGCGTGCGGATGGACGACGATCCGCAGGCCGAATCGTTCCCTCACCTCGCGTCCCAGCCGTTCCGTCTGCGAGGTCAGTGCCCGCCACTGGGCGGCGGTGAGGGTGCGGTCCTCCAGCACCTCGCCGGTCCTGTCGTCCCGCCAGAACGAAGGGATGACGACCAGATGTCCGGCGCCCATCGCCTGGGTGAGGGCGGCTACCTCGGCCACATGGGCCCATGTGCTGTCCCATACGGCGGAGCCCCGGTGCAGTCCGGTGAAGACGGTTCCGGCGGACACCCGCAGGCCCCGGCGGGCGGTCTCCTCGGCCAGGACGGCGGGATCGGTGGGCAGATAGCCGTAGGGGCCGAGCTCGATCCACTCGTACCCCGAGGCGGAGACCTCGTCCAGGAAGCGCCGCCACGGCACCTGCCGCGGATCGTCGGGGAACCACACACCCCAGGAATCGGGCGCCGAGCCGATACGGATTCGGGAGAGCGGGGAGGACGGGTTCCCGGCCGGAGTGGTCATACGGCTCAGACTTCCGGCCGTCCGAGAAGGGTGTCAAGGACTGGTCCGAATGTCCGGACAAAATGTTGACAGGGCTCGGTGACCGGCATTAGACCTGACACGACAGCAGGACCGGAACGGCCCCGGGCGGGACGGCCGGACCGGAGCGGGGCACCGGTGTGTGTCCCGGTCCGCCGGATGTCCGACGGTGGCCGCTGACCGCCGTCGCGAAGGCGGCCGGGCGCGGCGCCGATACAGGACACCGGCGCGCAGGCCGAGGAAGGGACGTGCAGGTGACCGGCCCGCAGGACGAGAACCGCGAGGACGACGGTCCCGGTACCCCGTACGACGTCATCGTGATGGGCCGGATCGGTGTCGACCTGTACCCGCTCCAGACCGGGGTACCCCTCGCCGACGTCACCACGTTCGGGAAGTTCCTCGGCGGATCCGCGACCAATGTCGCGGTCGCGGCGGCCCGGCTCGGCCGGCGTACGGCGGTCATCACCCGCACCGGGCCCGACCGGTTCGGCGACTATCTGCACCAGGCGCTGCGGGACTTCGGTGTGGACGACCGCTGGGTCACCCCGGTCGAGGGCACCCAGACCCCCGTCACGTTCTGCGAGGTGTTCCCGCCGGACGACTTCCCGCTGTACTTCTACCGCCGCCCCAAAGCGCCCGACCTGGTCATCCACCCCGCGGAACTGGACCTGCCCGCCATCGCCGCCGCCCGGGTGTTCTGGATGACCGGCACCGGCCTCAGCGAGGAACCGAGCCGTACGGCGACCCTCGCCGCCCTCGCGCACCGCGCCGGGGCCGCCGGGCCGGGAGCCACCGTGTTCGACCTGGACTGGCGGCCCATGTTCTGGCAGGACCCCGAGAGCGCCCGCCCCCACTACGCGCGTGCCCTGCGCCACGCCACCGTGGCCGTCGGCAACCTCGACGAGGTGGAGATCGCCACCGGGGAACGCGAGCCGCACGCGGCGGCCCGCGCGCTCCTCGCCGCGGGTGTACGGCTCGCCGTGGTCAAGCAGGGCCCCAAGGGCGTCCTCGCGCTCTCCGCCGACGGGGAGAGCGCCGAGGTGCCGCCGCTGCCGGTGACCGTCCTCAACGGCCTCGGCGCGGGCGACGCGTTCGGCGGTTCGCTGTGCCACGGTCTGCTGGCCGGCTGGGACCTGGAACACACCATGCGGTACGCGAACGCGGCGGGCGCGATCGTCGCGTCCCGACTGGAGTGCTCGTCCGCGATGCCCGTACCCGCCGAGATCGAGGCCGCCCTCGCCGCGGGGGAGGTCCGGTGAGCCCCCGCACACCGCTGTCCGGGCGCACCGGTGCCACCGCCCGCCCCCATGTCGACCCGGGCGCGCTGGCGCGCACCCGCGCGCGCCACCCCGAAGCCGTCGCGGAGGCCGCCGCGCGCCGGGTGCGAAGGCCCCTGCTGGGTGACTCCGGACGGCTGATGATCGTCGCCGCCGACCACCCCGCGCGCGGGTCCCTCGCCGTCGGTGACCGGCCCTTCGCCATGGCCAACCGGGCCGATCTGCTCGAACGGCTCTGCGAGGCGCTGTCCCGCCCCGGGGTCGACGGAGTGCTGGCGACCGCCGACGTCCTGGACGATCTGCTGCTGCTCGGCGCCCTCGACGGCAAGGTCGTCATGGGCTCCATGAACCGGGGCGGACTCGCCGGTTCCGCCTTCGAGCTGGACGACCGCTTCACCGGGCACCGGCCGTCCGACCTGGCCCGCCTCGGCTTCGACGCGGGCAAGCTGCTGCTGCGGATCGACTACGACGACCCCGGCTCGCTCACCACCCTGCACACCGCCGCGCGCGCCGTGGACGAGATGGCGGGCCTGCGGCTGCCGGTGTTCGTCGAACCGTTCCTGTGCCGCCGCGCGGACGGGACGCTCCGGACGGACCTCGGCGCCGACGCGGTCACCCGGTCGATCGCCATCGCCTCCGGACTCGGCGGCAGTTCCGCGTACACCTGGCTCAAGGTGCCCGTCACCGACGACCCCGACGACATGGCCCGGGTCATGGAGACCTCCACGCTTCCCGCCGTGCTGCTCGGCGGCGATGTGGGCGACGACCAGGACGCCGCCTACGGGAGGTGGCGCGACGCCCTGCGGCTGCCGACCGTACGGGGCCTGGTGGTGGGCCGTTCGCTGCTGTACCCGTCCGACGGTGATGTCACGGCGGCGGTCGACACGGCCGTGGCACTGCTGTGAACGCCGGGGGCGGGCCCCTGCCCGGCGCACCGCGAACGCGCTCCACGCGCGCGGTGCGTCCTGCCACCGGCACCCGTCCGGGCCACCGCGAGGCACCACATGCCCGTGCGACGGGTAGGGGAACACCGTGAGCGACGACAACCTGTACCTGCCCCGGGGCTCGGCCGTGGACGGCCCCTACGACATCGGCGTCGGTCCCGGGTCGCCGGGACGGCCCGGCTGGTCCTTCACCAGCCTGCGGGTCCTCACGCTGGACCCCGGTGCGTCGCACACCCTGGACACCGGGGAGAGTGAGTGGATCGTGCTGCCTCTCTCAGGTGGCTGCACGATCGGGGTGGAGGGCGGCATCATCGAACTGGTGGGCAGGGAGGACGTGTTCGGGCAAGTCAGCGACTTCGCCTACCTCCCGCGCGACACCCACGCCCAGATCGCCTCCGGTGCGGGAGGCCGCTTCGCCCTGGCAGGAGCGAAGTGCGAGCGCCGACTCCCCGCCCGCTACGGCCCCGCGCCGGAGGTTCCCGTCGAGGCCCGCGGCAGCGGGGTCAGCGCCCGGCAGGTGCGCAACTTCGCGTCCGCGGACGCCTTCGAGTGCGACCGGCTCATCGCCGTCGAAGTGGTCACCCCTGGCGGCAACTGGTCCTCCTACCCGCCGCACAAGCACGACGAGCACCGCCCGGGGCAGGAGTCCGTGCTGGAGGAGATCTACTACTTCGAGTGCGAGCCCGCCGAGGGCGGCCGCCCGGGCTTCGGCTACCAGCGGGTGTCCCCCTCGCGCGCGGGCGGCGCCGACGTGCTCGCGGAGGTGCGCTCGGGGGACGCCGTCCTGGTGCCCGACGGCTGGCACGGTCCGTCGATCGCCGCGCCCGGCCACCGTATGTACTACCTCAACGTGATGGCGGGACCGGGTCCCGGACGGGAGTGGCGGATCAGCTTCCACCCCGACCACGGCGAGGGCTACCGATGAACGACGACCACCGAGGCACCAGGGCCACCAGATCCGCCGACGACAGCCGCACGCACGGCAGCCGCCCGGGGGACAGCCGCCCGGCGGACAGGGCGACGGGGGCACCGCAGACCAGGAGGCACCGATGACCGCGCCGATCAGGCTCACCGTCGCCCAGGCGCTCGTCCGCTTCCTCACCGTCCAGTTCACCGAACGCGACGGGGAACGCCATCGGCTCATCGGCGCCACCTGGGGCATCTTCGGCCACGGCAACGTCGCCGGTATCGGGCAGGCGCTCCTGGAGAGCGCCGCCGACATGCCGTTCCACCAGGGCCGCAACGAACAGGCGATGGTCCACGCGGCCGTGGGCTACGCCCGCCAGAGCGGACGGCTGTCCACCCACGCCGTCACCACGTCCATCGGCCCCGGCGCGACCAACCTCGTCACCGGCGCCGCGCTCGCGACCGTCAACCATCTGCCCGTCCTGCTGCTGCCCGGCGACACCTTCGCCACCCGGCCCGCCGACCCCGTCCTCCAGCAGCTCGAAGTGCCGTACGCGGGCGATGTGTCCGTCAACGACTGCCTGCGGCCCGTGTCCCGCTACTTCGACCGGATCACCCGCCCCGAGGCGCTGATCCCGGCGGCCCTCCAGGCGATGCGCACGCTCACCGACCCGGCCGCCACCGGGGCCGTCACCCTCGCGCTGCCGCAGGACGTGCAGGCCGAAGCGTACGACTGGCCAACGGAGTTCTTCGCGGAACGGATCTGGACGGTCCGCCGGCCACCGCCCGACCCGGACGAGCTGACGGCCGCCGTCGCGGCCGTACGGGCCGCCCGGCGCCCACTGGTCGTCGCGGGCGGCGGAGTCCGCCACAGCGCCGCCGAGGACGCGCTACGGGCCTTCACGGCGGCGACCGGCGCCCCCGTCGCGTCCACCCAGGCCGGCAAGGGGGCCCTCCCCTGGGACGACCCGGCCGATGTCGGCGGAATCGGCCACACCGGTACGGCCACCGCCGACGCGCTCGCCCGGACCGCCGACCTCGTCCTCGGCGTCGGCACCCGCTGGACCGACTTCACCACCGCGTCCGGCACCCTCTTCGCCCCCGGCACCCGCTTCCTCAATCTGAACATCACCCCCTACGACGGCCACAAGATGGCGGGCCTGCCGCTGATCGCCGACGCCCGCGCGGGCCTCGACGCGCTCACCCGCGCGCTCACCGGAGCGGACCCGTACCCGCCCGACCCCGCGTACCGCGCCGAGTACACCCGGGCGAAGGCCCACTGGGAGACCCGCGTCGACACCGCCTACGCCGCGCCCGACCCCACCGCCCGCCCCACCCAGACCCAGGTGCTCGGCGCCCTCGACGCCCTGGTCACCGCCGACGACATCGTCGTCAACGCGGCCGGCTCCCTCCCCGGCGACCTGCACAAGCTCTGGCGCGCCCGGTCCCGTGACCAGTACCACCTGGAGTACGGCTACTCCTGCATGGGCTACGAGATCCCCGCCGCCATCGGGGTACGGCTCGCCGCACCCGGCCGGCCCGTCTGGGCGCTGGTCGGCGACGGCACCTATCTGATGATGCCCACCGAGATCGTCACCGCCGTCCAGGAAGGCGTACCGATCAAGGTGGTGATCCTCCAGAACCACGGCTACGCGTCCATCGGCGGACTGTCCGCGTCGGTCGGCGCGGAACGCTTCGGTACGGCCTACCGCCACCGCGCCGACGACGGCACCTTCACCGGCGCCCCGCTGCCCGTCGACCTCGCCGCGAACGCCGCCAGCCTCGGTATGCGCGTCCTGCGCGCGCGGACGGTCGGTGACCTGCGTGAAGCACTCGCCGTCGCCCGCGCCTCGGACGTACCCACATGTGTCTACACGGAGACCGAAACGCCAGACACAGTGTCGGGCGCGCCCCCGGCACAGGCGTGGTGGGATGTGCCCGTGGCCGAAACGGCGACCCGCGCGGCCGCCGTCGAGGCCCGCGAGGAGTACGACCGGCAGGTGACGGCCCGCCGCCGCTCCCTGTGAACGGCGCGCCCGTCCCGCGCGCCCCGAGGGATACGGCGCCCCCCGACGCCCGCTTCGAGAGTAGGGAACTTGTCATGACGAAGACCGTCCACCACTGGATCGGCGGGACGACCGTCGAGGGCGCCTCGGGTACCTACGGCCCGGTCACCGACCCGGCGACCGGCCAGGTCACCACCCGGGTCGCGTTCGCGGACGCCGACGAGGTGGACGCGGCGGTCGCCGCCGCGCGCGAGGCGTTCGCCACCTGGGGCACCTCGTCGCTGGCCAAGCGCACCTCGGTGCTGTTCGCGTTCCGCGCGCTCCTCGACGCCAACCGGGACGCCATCGCCGAACTGATCACCGCCGAGCACGGCAAGGTCCACTCGGACGCGCTCGGGGAGGTCGCGCGCGGTCTGGAGGTCGTCGACCTCGCGTGCGGGATCGCCGTACAGCTCAAGGGCGAACTGTCGACGGAGGTCGCGAGCCGTGTCGACGTCGCCTCGATCCGCCAGCCGCTCGGGGTCGTCGCCGGCATCACGCCGTTCAACTTCCCGGCGATGGTCCCGATGTGGATGTTCCCGCTCGCCATCGCGTGCGGCAACACCTTCGTCCTCAAGCCCTCCGAGAAGGACCCCTCCGCCGCGATGAAGCTCGCCGAGCTGCTCGCCGAGGCGGGCCTGCCGGACGGGGTCTTCAACGTCGTGCACGGGGACAAGGTCGCCGTCGACCGGCTCCTCACCCACCCGGACGTGGCCGCCGTGTCGTTCGTCGGCTCCACCCCGATCGCCCGGTACATCCACACCACCGCGTCCGCCCACGGCAAGCGCGTACAGGCGCTCGGCGGCGCCAAGAACCACATGCTGGTCCTCCCGGACGCCGACCTCGACGCGGCGGCCGACGCCGCCGTCTCCGCCGCGTACGGCTCCGCCGGGGAGCGCTGCATGGCCATCTCCGCGGTGGTCGCCGTCGGCGCCGTCGGTGACGAACTCGTCGCCCGCATCAAGGAGCGCGCCGAGAAGATCAAGATCGGCCCCGGCAACGACCCCGCGTCCGAGATGGGGCCGCTGATCACCGCCGCCCACCGCGACAAGGTCGCCTCCTACGTCACCGGTGCGGCGGCCCAGGGCTCCCAGGTCGTCCTCGACGGCACCGGGTACACCGTCGAGGGCCACGAGGACGGCCACTGGATCGGGCTCTCGCTGCTCGACCACGTCCCGACCACGTCCGACGCCTACCGGGACGAGATCTTCGGCCCCGTGCTGTGCGTGCTGCGCGTCGACTCCTACGACGAGGGCATCGCGCTGATCAACGCGTCGCCGTTCGGGAACGGGACCGCGGTCTTCACGCGCGACGGGGGTGCCGCGCGGCGCTTCCAGCTGGAGGTCGAGGCGGGCATGGTCGGCGTGAACGTGCCGATCCCCGTGCCGGTGGGGTACCACTCCTTCGGTGGCTGGAAGGACTCCCTCTTCGGGGACCACCACATCTACGGCAACGACGGAACGCACTTCTACACACGCGGGAAGGTCGTCACGACCCGCTGGCCCGACCCCTCCGAGGCCCCCACCGGGGTCGACCTCGGCTTCCCCCGCAACCACTAGTCCCCGTCACGGGGAGTCCCGCGGTCACGTCCACCTCGGGTCGGACGTGGACCCGCTCCAGGGTTCCCCGTGCCGGGCCCACTTGTCCCTGTACGGGTCGTCCGTGGGTGCGCAGTTCCCCGCGCCCCTCAGGTCGCGCCCCTTGCGGTTCCCGTTCGGCTGCGGATAGCCCTTGGCCGCTCGCGCAGTTCCCCGCGCCCCTTGGGTTCCACACCTGGACGTACTTGTTCCTGTGCGGGTCGTCCGGGGGTGCGCAGTTCCCCGCGCCCCTTTGGGGGCGCCCCATCATGTTGTCCGTCGTCTGCGGAACCATCCTCCCCGCGCACCCGCCCGGCTGCGGGAGGGGGTGGGCGGGAATCTCTGCCCGCAGACTCCGACGCCACCAGTACGGCCACTGGACGTCCGTACCGAGCGTGTCGGATCGAGGACGGAGAATCCCGACCGGCACCGACCCGAAGAACAAGCCGGACGCGCCCCAAAGGGGCGCGGGGAACTGCGCAAAAGACGAGAACAGCCCCGCACTCGACGGACAACGAACAGGGGCAGCATCCAGGGGCGCGAGGAACCGCGCAGAACGAGAACCGCCCCGCACCCGAGGGACAACAGCAGCAGGCAGCATCCAGGGGGCGCGGGGGCACCCCCCCCCGCAAGCACTCCTGGGCACCCACAAGGTGACCGGCCACCCCCTCCGCTTACGGTTGTCGCATGGATCTGCGACTGCCCACCCCACCAAGGCCCCGCCGGCCAAGGCGCCTGCTGGCCGCCGTGGCCGGTGTCGCCCTGCTCGCCGGGGCCGGTACCTGGACGGCCGCCGCGTCCGACGACGCCCCGTCCGTCCGCAGAGCGGACCGCGCACTGGACTCGGGCGGCACCCGGATCGACACCTCGTACTTCACCACCCCCGGCGCCGGCAAACGCCCCGCGGTCCTCCTCGGCCACGGCTTCGGCGGCAGCAAGGACGACGTCAGGGAGCAGGCCGAGGACCTGGCCCGCGAGGGCTACGCCGTGCTCACCTGGTCCGCCCGCGGCTTCGGTGACTCCGGCGGCCGGATCGGCCTCAACGACCCGCGGACCGAGGTCGCGGACGTCTCCCGTCTGATCGACTGGCTGGCCGACCGCCCCGAGGTCGAACTCGACAAGGCGGGCGACCCGCGCGTGGGCATGACGGGCGCCTCCTACGGCGGCGCGGTCTCGCTCCTCGCCGCCGGACACGACGGCCGGGTCGACGCACTCGCCCCGCAGATCACGTACTGGAACCTCGCCGACGCCCTGTTCCCCGGCGGCGTCTTCAAGAAGACCTGGGCCGGACTGTTCATCAACAGCGGCGGCGGCTGCGACCGCTTCACCGCCGAACTGTGCCGGATGTACGAGCGGGTGGCCGAGAGCGGGGTGCCCGACGACCGGGCCCGCGCGCTGCTGGAGGCCCGTTCCCCGGTCGCCGTCGGTGACCGGATCAAGGTCCCCACCCTTGTCGTCCAGGGGCAGTCGGACTCCCTGTTCCCGCTGGACCAGGCCGACGCGATGGCCCGCGCGATCCGCGCGAACGGCGCACCCGTGGACATGGACTGGATCTCCGGCGGTCATGACGGCGGCGACATGGAGCGCGACCGTACGCACGACCGGATCGGCGCCTGGTTCGACCGGCACCTCAAGGGCGACGACAGCGTGGGCACCGGCCCCGCGTTCCGGGTCACGCGCACCGGCGGGGTCGACTCCACCAACGGCGCGGCCCTGCTGCGCGGCGCGAGCGGCGACTCCTACCCGGGGCTGCGCGGCGACCCGCGCGACATCGCGTTGACGGGACGTGAGCAGACGTTCGACAACCCGGCGGGCGCCAGTCCGCCCGCCGTCTCCGGGCTGCCCGGGTTCGGCGGCGCGGGCGGGGGCGGCGGCGGGCTGTCCCAGCTCTCCGCGCTCGGCGTCGGCCTCTCCCTGGACTTCCCCGGCCAGTACGCCCGTTTCGACTCCGCGCCGCTGACCGAGGACCGGCGCATCACCGGCACCCCCAGTGTCCGCGTCCGGGTCACGTCCACCAGTGACGACGCCGTGCTCTTCGCCAAGCTGTACGACGTGGCGCCGGACGGCGAACGGCAGGTGCTGCCGGCCCAGCTCGTCGCCCCCGTGCGCGTGGCCGACGCGAAGGACGGCAAGGACGTCACACTGACGCTGCCCGCCATCGATCATGAGGTGGAGCGCGGCCACAAGCTGCGGCTCGCCGTGTCCTCCACCGACCTCGGCTACGCCTCGCCGCTCGCCCCCGCCCGGTACACCGTGTCCGTCCAGGGCGAGCTGTCGGTGCCCACCGCGCCCGGGGTGACCACCGCGGCCGCGCCGCTGCCCGCCTGGGTGTGGGCGCTGCCCCTGGCCGCCGTGGTCATCGGCGCGGCCCTGCTGCTCACCGCCCGCCGCCGGACGGCCGCGCCCGCGCCCGACCCGGCGCTCGCGGACGTCCCCCTCCAGATCACGGACCTCAGCAAGCGGTACGCCAAGTCCGCCGACCGCTACGCGGTACGGGAGCTGTCGTTCCGGGTCGAGCGGGGCCAGGTGCTCGGACTGCTCGGACCCAACGGCGCGGGCAAGACCACCACCCTGCGGATGCTGATGGGTCTGATCCGGCCCGACCAGGGCGAGATCCGGGTGTTCGGCCACGCGATCCGTCCTGGCGCCCCGGTGCTGTCCCGGGTCGGCGCGTTCGTGGAGGGCGCCGGATTCCTCCCGCACCTGACCGGCCGCGAGAACCTGGACCTGTACTGGCGGGCCACCGGACGCCCCACCGAGGACGCCCGGATGGCGGAGGCCCTGGAGATCGCCGGGCTCGGCGAGGCCCTTCAGCGCGCGGTGCGCACGTACTCCCAGGGCATGCGGCAGCGTCTCGCGCTCGCTCAGGCCATGCTCGGGCTGCCCGACCTGCTCATCCTCGACGAACCCACCAACGGCCTCGACCCGCCGCAGATCCGCGAGATGCGCGAGGTCATGATCCGCTACGCGCGCGACGGACGGACCGTGATCGTCTCCAGCCATCTGCTGTCCGAGGTCGAGCAGTCCTGCACCCATCTCGTGGTCATGGACCGCGGACGGCTCGTCCAGGCCGGACCCGTCGCGCAGATCGTGGGCTCCGGGGACGCGCTGCACGTGGGACTCGCGGGCGAGGTGTCCGACCCGCTGGTCGAGAAGATCGCCGTACTGCCGGGAGTGGCGTCGGCGGTCCGCTCGGAAGGCGGACTGCTCGTCCGTCTCGCCGAGGCGGGCCCCGAGGCGTCCCGAGAGCTCCTGGTGGAGCTCGTACGGCTGGAGGTGCCCGTCGAGTCGATGGGCCCCCACCGCACGCTGGAGGACGCGTTCCTGACCCTGATCGGAGGACCCCAGTGACCACCACCGGACCTGTGGGCGTCCGCCCGGACGGCGAAGGACCCCCGGACGGCGAAGGACCCCCGGACGGCGAAGGACCCCCGGACGGCGAAGGGCACCCGCTCCGTGACGGCGCGGTGGCCGTGCAGAGCGCGCCGGGCTACCGGGCCCGGGGCACCCTGCCCATCAGGGTGGAGTTGGTGCGCCAGCTGGGGCGGCGGCGGACGCTCGTGATGGGCGCCATCCTCGGACTGCTGCCGTTCGTCCTCGCCGTCGCGTTCGCCATCGGGGGCAGCCCCGACGAGCGCGGTGGCCCGGGTGAGCGGATCTCGCTCATGGACACCGCCACCGCCTCGGGGGCGAACTTCGCCGCCACCTGTCTGTTCGTGTCGGCCGGGTTCCTGCTGGTGGTCCCCGTCGCGTTGTTCTGCGGGGACACCGTCGCCTCCGAGGCGAGCTGGTCGTCGCTGCGCTACCTCTTGGCCGCGCCCGTGCCCCGGGCCCGGCTGCTGTGGTCGAAGCTCGTCGTCGCCCTCGGTATGAGTCTCGCGGCGATGGTGCTGCTGCCTCTCGTCGGGCTCGCTGTGGGATCGGTGCTGTACGGCTGGGGCCCGCTCGCCATCCCCACCGGCGGCACGCTCGACGCGGCGACGGCCGCACAGCGGCTCGTGATCGTCATCGCGTACATCTTCATCTCGCAACTCGTCACGGCGGGCCTCGCGTTCTGGCTGTCCACCCGCACCGACGCCCCGCTCGGCGCGGTCGGCGGCGCGGTCGGGCTGACGATCGTCGGGAACGTCCTCGACGCGGTCACCGCACTCGGCGACTGGCGGAACTACCTGCCCGCCCACTGGCAGTTCGCCTGGGCGGACGCCGTACAGCCCCGGCTGGAGTGGAGCGGCATGATCCAGGGCGCGGCCGTCTCGCTCACCTACGCGATCATCTTGTTCGCCCTGGCCTTCCGTGGCTTCACCCGCAAGGACATCGTCTCGTAGGGCACCTCCGGCTCCCGCCGGTCACCCGTCACGGCGCCAGGTCGCAAGAGGGGTGGGTCGGTGGGAGCCGACGGACGCGCCCGCCCCTGACCGCCTCACCGGCTCAGGACTCCGCTCTGCGCGTCCGGTAGATCGCGATCGCGCTGCCGACGGCGACCGCGCCCGCGGGGAGACTGACGGCCAGATGCGTCCCCTCCGACAGGACGAAGCTCGACACGGCGTTGAGGGCGAGAGCGGTCACGAACAGGAACCACAGGAAGGGCCGCACGGTCGGATGATCCTTTCGAGGCGTGGCGCGCACCACGGGGAGCGCGCGCAACTGGAGTGGGCGCCGCCGGAGCGAGTGCGGCGTAAGCGCGTACCCCTCAAGGATCACCGCCGACGGAACGGTCCGGTAAGGGGGCCGGCCACCGTGTCCGTGGTGGAGCAGGCTCCACCACGGACCGGGGGGACCACCCACCTGAGCGGCGCCCACCAGGTCGTTTAGCCTGATCGGCATGGAGAGACCGATACGGGAGGCGGCGCAGGCGACACGCCGCCTCGGTATATCCGCAGGCTTCACCGTCGTGTCGTACTTCTTCATGCCCGTCCTCGCGTTCACGGCCGTCGGCAGCGTCATCGTCATCGGCGCGGGAACGCTCCCGGAGACCACACTGCTGCTGCGCCGGGTCGCCGGGGCCAAGCGGAAGCTCGTGGGGGAGTGGACCGGGACCCCCGTCCCGGAGGCGTACACACCGCTCGAAGGCACGCTCGTGGAGCGTGTCAGAGCGGCGCTCGGCGACCCGGGTACCTACCGCGACCTGCGCTGGCTCGGCGCGCACTACGTGTACGGGCTGCTGCTGGCGTGCGCGACCCCCGCCCTGTGGGTGGTGGGCCTCATCGTGGACTTCGTCTGGCACGGCATGGCAGGACGCCGCCCGGTCGTCCTGCCGCTGATCGGGCGGCTCGCGGAACTCGACGCGGACTGGTCCCGCACCCTGCTCGAACCGTCCCCCGAGGCCCGCGACAACGCCCGCCTCGCCGAGCGGGTCGCCGAGCTGACGGTGACCCGCGAGGGCGCGGTCGCGGCGCACGGCGCGGAGCTGCGCCGTATCGAACGCGACCTGCACGACGGCGCCCAGGCCCATCTCGTCGCCCTGTCCATGCGGGTGGGGCTCGCCAAGCGCGCGTACGAACGTGATCCGGACCTGGCCCGCCGGCTTCTCGCCGAGGCACAGGACCAGGCCGAGGAAGCCCTCACCGAACTGCGCCACGTCGTACGGGGCATCCATCCGCCGATCCTCACCGACCGGGGCCTGCTGGGCGCCGTCCGGGCGCTGGCGGCGGGCAGCGGGCTGGCCGTGGAGGTGACCGACGACGGGGTGGAGGCCGCCGGGGCCCGCGCCTCCGCGGGGATCGAGGCCGCCGGGTACTTCGTCGTCGCGGAGGCCCTGACCAACGCGGCGAAACACGGCGGCGGCGAACACGCCGGGGTGGAACTCCGCAGGGCGGGTCGCGCGTTGCAGATCACGGTACGGGACGACGGGCGGGGCGGGGCGGACGAGTCGGGCGGCAGCGGGCTGCTCGGCATGCGGCGCCGGGTGGCCGCGCTCGACGGCACCGTCCGGCTGACCAGCCCCGTCGGGGGGCCGACCGTGATCGATGTGGAGCTGCCGTGCGCCTGGTGATCGCCGAGGACAACGCCCTGCTCAGGGAGGGCCTGACGCTGCTGGTCACGACCGCGGGACATGAGGTGGTCGCGAGTGTGGGCACCGGCCCCGAGGTGCTGCCCGCCCTCGTGGCCCACCGCCCGGACGTCGCGGTCCTCGATGTCCGGATGCCGCCCGGCTTCCGTGACGAGGGTCTGCGCGCCGCGCTCGCCGCGCGCCGGGAGATCCCGGGCCTGCCGGTCCTCGTGCTGTCCCAGTACGTGGAGGAGACCTACGCCGCCGAACTGCTCGGCGGCGGCGCGGGCGGCGTCGGATATCTCCTCAAGGACCGCGTCGGCCGGGTGGACGAGTTCCTCGACGCGCTGGAACGCGTCGCCGCGGGCGGTACGGCTCTGGACCCGGAGGTCGTCACCGAGCTGATGTCCCAGCGCCGGGACGACCCCCTGGGGACCCTCACACCCCGCGAGCGCGAGGTGCTGCATCTGATGGCCGAGGGCCATGACAACGCCACCATCGCGACCACCCTCGTCATCACCGAACGCGCCGTCAGCAAGCACATCGGCAACGTCTTCCTGAAGCTCGGCCTTCCCCCGACCGACACCGGCCACCGCAGGGTCCTCGCCGTCCTGGCCTACCTCGAAAAGCGGTTCACCCGCTGAACCCGCTGAACCCGCTGAACCCGCTGAACCCGCTGAGGCGGCACCCCCGGCCCGGCCGCCGGTCCGGGGCGGGGCCGTGCGACGGGGCCGGTAAGGGTCTGGTGCCCGACCCGGTTGTGCGGTTGTGTGGGGGCGTCCGCGTTCTGATCTCGCCGGGTGCCCGACCTGCGGCTGAGACGAGCGTGCGCGCGCCGGGCGATGACCGAAGGGCTCATCGATGAGTGTTCAGGAGTCTGCCGATCCGTCGAGGACGGTCGTTCTCCCCGGTCGGGAGCAGGGAGTCGAACTGCGGGAGTCCGGCGACAAGGGAGCCGGCGTGTTCGCCGTGCGGCGGTTCCGGACGGGCGAGCTGGTCCTGGCCGGAGCCATCGGGGCGGAGCTGGACCGCAACGACGCGCACGCCTCGCAGGTCGCGCTGGACCGCTTCGTGCGGCACGAGGGCATGATGCCGAGCGTGAACCACTCCTGCGATCCGTCGTGCGGGATCAGGCTGAACGCCTCCGGCGCCCATGACCTCTTCGCCCGGCTGCCGATCACCTCCGGCGAGGAGATCACCTTCGACTACGCGATGCGCAACCACACCGTCGACCACTTCCCCGCCCGGTGCCGCTGCGGGTCGGCCCTGTGCCGTGGCCGGATCACCGGCTGGAAGGACCTGCCCGCCGACCGCAGGAACGCCTACCAGGGCTTCGTCGCCCCCTACCTCCTCACCGAACCCCCCGCCCCGGCCCGCCCCGGCCCCGCGTAGCCCCCGCGGCGGTATCTCCCGCACCTCCCGCACCTCCCGCCCCGAACCGCCCGGAGCTCTCCAGGAACCCGCCCCGGCACGCTCCCGAACCTCCCCCGGAACGCTCCAGGAACCCGCCCCGGAGCCTTCGCCGGGAGGCAAGGCGCTTGTCCTATCAGCGATGTGCATCCGGACATGAAGAAGCCTCACCGGCGTTTCCGCTGGTGAGGCTGGGTTTGCGCCCCCGGCAGGACTCGAACCTGCGGCCAAGCGCTTAGAAGGCGCCTGCTCTATCCACTGAGCTACGGGGGCCGGGTGACGGCCGGGTGGCCTGGTGCCCGGGGGGTGGTCCGGGGACCGTGTCCGGGACAAGGATAGGGCTCCTGATTCCTAGTACCCGGCGCTTCGCCTCCGTGGCTCGATGTGGAGGTTCGGTGAAGCGGTCCTGATAATCGCAGGCAGGTGCGAATCGTGCATCGCTTTTCGCGTCTCGCGCCCCGGGTGTTGTGCACTCGTTATGCCTGCGCCCCACTCACGCCTTCCGTCCCAGGTGTCCGTTCGGCCGTTTCCTGCCGGGTCGTCGGCGCGCAGGATACCCATATGCTTCAGAAAGTCGCCAAAGTTGGGCATTCTTCGCATGTGGTGACCTTGGACGTACGGCCTCAACTGCTCGACGCTCTCTCCGCACTGCGTGAGCGGGTCGCCGCCGCCCGCTTTCCGCTCCCTCTCCCGGGGGCGCCACGCGCGCGTGCCAACCGCGACGAGCTGCTCGCCCAGCTCGACGACTACCTGGTGCCACGGCTCGGAGCCCCCGACGCACCGCTGCTGGCCGTCATCGGGGGCTCCACCGGCGCCGGGAAGTCGACCCTGGTCAACTCCCTCGTGGGCCGCCAGGTCAGCGAGGCGGGCGTACTGCGCCCGACCACCCGGGTCCCCGTGCTCGTCTGCCACCCGGAGGACCACCACTGGTTCAGCGGCCTGCGGGTCCTCCCCGGCCTCACCCGGGTCTGGGTACCCCCGCAGGACGCCCTCGGCGGCGACGCCCACGACCTGCTGCCCGGCCACGGCCACAGCCACGGCCGAGGCGGCGGACACCGGGACGGCGACGGCCCGGACGAACGGCAGCTGCGCATCGAGACGGCGACCGCCCTGCCCCGCGGACTCGCCCTCCTCGACGCCCCCGACATCGACTCCCTCGTAGCCCAGAACCGCCTCCTCGCCGCCCAGCTCATCTGCGCCGCCGACATCTGGGTCATGGTCACCACCCCCGCCCGCTACGCCGACGCCGTCCCCTGGCATCTGCTGCGGACCGCCAAGGAGCACGACGCCACCCTGGTCAGCGTTCTCGACCGGGTGCCGCACCAGGTCGTCGGCGAGGTGTCCCGTCAGTACGCGGCCCTGCTCACCAAGGCCGGACTGGGGGACGTACCCCGGTTCACCGTCCCGGAACTCCCCGAGTCCACCGGCGGCGGCGGACTCCTCCCGTCCACCGCCGTCGCCCCGCTGCGCGCCTGGCTCACCCAGCGCGCCCAGGAACCCACCACGCGCGGGCACACCATCATCCGGACCGCCGGCGGCATGCTCCACTCGCTGCGCTCCCGGATGCCGGAACTCGCCGGGGCCGTGGCCGCACAGCACGCCGCCGCCGTCCGGCTCACCGCCGTCGTGGAGGACGTGTACGAAAGCGAGCACGCGCGCGTGAGGGGCCGTCTCCAGGCCGGAGCGGTGCTCTCCGGGGACGCCCTGAAGCGCTGGCGCAGCTACCCCCTCGACTGCGGCCCCGGAGAGCTCCTCGACACCCTCGTCGAGAACCTCGGCGCTCTCCTGCTGTGCTGCGCCACCGCCGCCGACGAACAGATCGACGAACGGTGGCGGCGCGAACCCGGCTGCGCGGCGCACGGCCTGACCGCCCGTGACCCCGACCTGGAGAGCGCCGAGCACCGTGTCGGGATGGCCGTACGGCGCTGGCGGCGCGAGCTGGAGGAGTACTGCGAGGACGAGGTGCGCGACGTCGACCGGAGCACCGCGCCCGATCCGGAGGCCGTCGCCGCGATGCTCGCGGTGGCCCTCCTCGGCGGTCCGCGCGGTCGCGCGGCCGGGGAGAGCCTCGCCGACCGCATCGGCGCGCAGAGCGCGCTCAGACTGCGCGAGAGGGGCGGCCGGCTGGTCTCCGACTACGTCGAGAAGGTGCTCTACGCCGAACGGGAACGCCGTCTCGCCCCGCTGGACGCCCTGGACATCCGTCCCGAGCCCCAGTCCGAGCTCATCGCCGCCCTGTCCGTCCTCCAGCGTGAGCAGCGGCGGCAGGGGGAGCCCCCGGACGCGCCCGCGAGCGACGACGCCCCGCAGGGCCGGAAGGCGCAAGAGGGACACAGCCGTCAGAGTGATCCGAGGGAGAGGTGACCGCGGTGACCGCCGTGACCGACCACACCGACCGTGCCGATGGCGCGGACGGCATGACGACGCACGCACCGCACGCGGCGCACGGCGAGCGCGCCGGGGAGGCCGGGGAAGCGGGGAAGGCCGAACAGGGCGAGCGGGGGGCCGGGGACACCGCCGAGCAGGGGGAGCACGCGGACCAGCCGCGGGACACCGAGAGCGGCGGCCGGACGGACGACCCGGAGCGCGCGGAGGTGTCGGACGATGTGGAGGAGCCGGGGCGGTCGGGGCAGTCGGAGGAGCCGGGGGAGCCGGATGAGCTGCGGCGCCCCGAGCCGGTGGGGCCGGTGGGATCGGTCGGGTCTGCGGGCTCGGTGGGCTCGGTGGGGCGTCATGACGGTCGCTCAGGTCACCCCGGTCACCAGGACCATTCCGCGGGTCACGGGGAGCACACCAGGTCCGTGGAGGACCCTCGGGGCACCGGTGGCGCACGGGGCGGCGGCGCCGAGGACACCGACCGGGCGGCCGTCGGTTCCGATGACACCCGGGCTGGTGCTGGTGCCGGGACTGCGGCGCCCGGAAACGGCGGTCGCGACGGGAACGGGGCCGTCGACCCGGACGAGGACGAGGACGCGCGCGCGGGAAGCGCGGAACGCGACTCCTCCGTGTCCCCCGGTACGTCCGCGGGTACGTCCCCCGTCGCGGATGCCGCCGCCCCCTCCCGTACCTCCCTGGGGACACGCTTCCGGACCGCCGCCGAAGCGCCCTTCACGCGTGCGCGTGCGCGTCGCGAACCGGGTGCGGACAGCGGGCGGGTCTGGGACGACGGACTGATCGCCCGACGGGTCACCGACGCCGACGTGGCCACCACGGGCGTGGTGGACCACACCGCCCCGCACGCCGCCGCGCCCCGTACGGACACCGCCGCGGCCGGGTACGACACGGAGCTGCGGGGGCGGCTCGACGCCCTGCGTGAGCTCGTGGGGCTCTCCCGGGCGCGGCTCGACCGGGCCACGCTCGCGGAGGCCGGGCGGGTGCTGGACGAGGCCACCGCGCGGCGACGGCTCTCCGACCGGCACACGGTCGTCGCCGTCGCGGGCGCCACCGGCAGCGGCAAGTCGACACTGTTCAACGCGCTCGCCGGGGTCAACATCTCCGACACCGGGGTCCGCCGCCCCACCACCTCCTCACCGATCGCCTGCACCTGGACGGACGGCGCCGCCGGGCTCCTCGACCGGCTCGGTGTGCCGGGACGGCTGCGGCGCAGGCCCGTGCCCCACGCGGGAGGCGAGGTTCAGCTCGACGGACTCGTCCTCATCGACCTCCCCGACCACGACTCGGCGTCCGTGGTCCACCGGGAGCAGGTCGACCGGGTCCTCGCGCTGGTGGACGCCGTCATCTGGGTGGTGGATCCGGAGAAGTACGCCGACGCCGTGCTCCACGAGCGGTATCTGCGGCCCCTGGCCGGGCACGCCGAGGTGATGTTCGTCGTCCTCAACCAGATCGACCGGCTGCCCGGGGACGCCGCCGACCAGGTGCTGGACGATCTGCGGCGGCTCCTGGACGAGGACGGGGTCGCCCTCGGCGAGTACGACGAGCCCGGTGCCACCGTCCTCGCGCTGTCCGCGCTGACCGGCGAGGGAATGGACCAGCTCAGGGAGGCGCTGGACCAGTTCCTCGCCGAACGCGCCGCACCGGCCCGCCGGATCGCGGCCGATGTGGACGCCGCCGCGAGCCGTCTGCGGCCGGTGTACGCCGCCGCCCGCCGGCCGGGGCTGACGGAACGGGCCCGTGACGAGTTCTCGGACCGTCTCGCCGAGGCGGTCGGCGCGAGCGCCGCCGGTGACGCCGCCGAACGCGCCTGGCGCCGCCACGCCGGTACCGCCTGCGGGACCCCCTGGCTGCGGTTGTGGCGCTGGTACGAGTCCCGGCGCGACCCGGCGTCGGTGTTCCCGCAGCCCCCCGCGCCGGTGGACGAGGAGTCCACGGCCCGTCAGCGTGTCGAGCAGGCCGTGCGCACCGTGGCCGACCAGGCGGCGTCGGGACTGCCGACCCCATGGGCCCAGGCCGTGCGCGAGGCCGCGGTACGGGGCGCGTCGGGACTCCCCGAGGCCCTGGACCGCCTCGCGATCGCCGCGGGAGCGTCCGGACGGCCGCCCCGGCCTGGCTGGTGGCCGTTCGCCGTGCTCGCCCAGGCGTCGATGACGGTTCTTCAACTCGTCGGGGCACTGTGGCTGGTCGGCCAGATCGTCGGGATGATGTCGCCCAACCTGGGGGTGCCGGTCCTGCTGATGGTGGTCGGCATCGTCGGCGGCCCCTTGGTCGAGTGGCTGTGCCGACTGGCCGCCCGGGGTCCGGCCCGGCGGTACGGGACCGAGGCGGAACGGCGGCTGCGGGAGGCCGCGGCCGGGTGCGGACGGGCCAAGGTGCTCGATCCGGTGGCGGCGGAGCTGCTGCGGTACCGGGAGGTCCGTGAGCAGTATCTGCGGGTCACGGGGGTGGTTCCGGTGCCGCTCGGCGCGGGCGGGTAGCGGGTCGCGGGTCACACGGGTACCGGGGCGGGCGGCCCCGTCGGAGGGAGTGGGCAGCAGCGCCGGCGGATCGGCGGCGAGCGCCCGCGCTACCCCCACCCGCTGCTGCTGCCAGGGCGGCCCGGAGCGGGCCCGTCCGGGGTGGGCCCGGCTGGCGTGGGCGGATGGCGTCATCCGTTCGGGTGGCGGGGTTTTCCACAACCGTCGCGCCACACACAGGGCTCAGCGGGATCGGGCCCGGCCGGGCACTCTGGAATCCGGCCCGGGAAAGCGCGGTGCACCTCGCGTGGCCCGGGAGCCGGTGGGGCCGGCGGCCTTGTGCCGTCGTGCCGTCCACCGGTGTCCGCGAATCCACGGGGGATCGCGGAACCCGGTCGTGCGGGGAGTGCCCGCGCGGGTCCGTAGGGGGTAGGCAATGAACGACACGCTGGTGACAGTGGTGGGCAACGTCGCGACGGCACCGGTCTTCCGGGAGTTGCCGACGGGCGCGGTGGTGAGGTTCCGGATCGCGGCGACATCGCGCTACCGGGACCGGGGGCGGGATTCCTGGATCGACGGCCACACCAACTTCTTCACGGTGTACGCGTGGCGGGCGCTCGGGGAGAACGCGGCGGCGTCCCTGTCCGTCGGCGAACCGGTGATCGTGCGGGGCCGGTTGAAGGTGCGGCAGGAGGACCGGGGCAACGGCCAGCAGTGGTTCAGCGCGGACATCGAGGCGAGCTCCATCGGTCACGACCTCGCCCGGGGCACCACGGCGTTCCGCCGTGACAGGCCCGGCCCGCGCTCGCGCGCCGACGGTACGGCGGAGGGCGGCGGCAGCGGGACCCCGGCCTCCGCCCCCGGCAAGCCCGGTGCTCCCGGTGCTCCCGGCGGTCCCGGCGCGGCGGTCGGCGGGCAGGCGCCCGCTCCGCCGGGGCCGGACGACGGATTGTGGGACACGGGAGCGGTGCCCGACGGCGCGGTGGGCCCACCGGCACCACCGACCTCATCGGCCCCACTGGCACCACCAGTCCCACCCGCCCCGGCGCGCAGGCGTCCGACGCCGGTCGTTTGAACGAGGCGGGTACGGGAGCCGGTACGAGCCCGTGCGCGCGGGCGGGGCGGGTGTGGGGCGGGTCCGGGCCCGGGTCCCAACCCGCACGCCGGTCCGTACCGTGTCGCGACCGTCGCCGCCGCTGTCACCGCGACCGCGACGTTCCCGAGGCCGTGAGGGTCACCGCAACCGCCGCGGCCACCCCCGTACGAATGCGTGGATTTGTCGATAAGCCCAGGTCGGAAGCGTGAAAAGCGATAACGATTCCGAGTCGGAACGGTTATCCGACGGTATGTGTGGGGCGACCGGTGTGCCGGACTTCTTAGGATGCCGGGACAGCTCATGGAGCATCTCGTTCTGCTGGTGAGGACCACCCCCCACGCCAACGGGCCTCACCCGAAAGGGAATTCTGTGTATTCAGTCAGCTCTCCCCCGAGGAGGAGCATCTGTCGTACGGCCGTCGTGGCCCTGGCGTCCGGCCTGTTCGTCACGGCCATGGTGACCGGTGCCCCGCTCGCCGCCGCCGGTGAGGGCGCGCAGGATCAGGGCGGAGCCACCGCCACCCTCGCCGGTCTGGAACTGTCCGGTGCGGCGATCGTCCGGGTGAACGGCGAGGAACGACACGTCCAGGCCGGTCTGTTCGAGATGGCCGTGGACAACGGCGGCATGCTGCGGACCTATGGCGTCGACCTCGACGCCGCGACCCAGCGGGACGCCAGATATCAGGAAACCCCCTGGGCGGGCACCTCGCTCGGGACCAACGCCGCCGCCGGGAAGGTGCGCTGGATTCTGCGGAACTCGTATCCGCAGGTCAACGATCTCGCGGAGCTCGCCCGCCGCGCCGGCGCGCCCGGTCTCACCGAGCAGGACGCGGCGACCGGCACCCAGATCGCGATCTGGCGCCACTCGGACGGCGCCGGGGCGCGCAGCGGCACGGAGCGGACCGCGCGCGAGATCCCCCGGATCACGGCGGTCGACCCGCAGGCGGAGAAGCTCGCGGACCATCTGGAGCGCAAGGCCCGCAGCCTCCCCGAACCCGAGGCATCGCTGCTCCTGGACGACTCCGCGCTGTCCGCCCGGACCCCGCCCACCGCGCGGGACGACGGCCGGGTCGGCCCGGTGAAGGTGCGGTCCAACGCCCGGCAGGCGATCGTCCAGCCGGACGCGCGGGCCCTGGCGGCCGGGGTGCGGATCGTCGACGCCAAGGGCCGGCCGGTCACGACCGTACGGGACGGCGGCGAGCTGTACTTCGCGATACCCGAGGGCGCAGCGCCCGGTTCGGCGGCGCTGACCGTGCAGACCTCGACCACGGTGCCCGTCGGCCGGGCCCTGGCCTCCGGGAGCCGCAGCCAGACCCAGGTACTCGCCGGGTCCAGTGTGTCGACGGTCTCCGCGACGGCGACCGTGAACTGGGCGGGCGCCGGTCCGATACCCGCGCTGTCCGGCGAACGGAACTGCGCCGAAGGCGGCCTCGACCTCACCGTCGGCAACGCCGGCGACGAGGTGTTCGCCTTCGAGCTGATGGGCACCCGCCACCGGGTCGCCGCGGGGCGCACCGGCACGGTGACCGTGCCGCTCAAGGAGGACCAGAGCTACGACTTCACGATCAGGGGACCGTACGGCTACGAGAAGCGGGTCGACGGCATCCTGGACTGCCGTACCCGCAGCGGTGACACGGAAGGTCCCCGCCCGATGTCGGCGCCGAGCCCGGCGTCCGCGGGGGTGCTCGGCGGTGACAGCGGCAGCACGGTGGACCTCGCCGCGACGGGCAGTTCCAGGGCGACCTTCGTGATCGGAGGCGTCGCCGTGGCGCTGGTCGTGATCGGCGGAGCGGCGATGCTGATCCTGCGCCGGAAGCCCTCCGGCCGGGACGAGTGAGCGGCGCGATGAGGTGCGGACCGCGGCATTCCGGTGTGAGCTGAGTCACTCCGGTGGGAGGGTGTGCGGTGTGGAACGGCCTTCGCGTGGGGCCGTGTCACCGGTCCGTCACCCTCCGGGAGCCCTTCCCCCGCTTCGGCGGGGGTACGGATACCGGCGGTCCGGTCCGGCCTTGAACGGAGGAACGGGCAGGTGACGCCCGGTACGCGGGGACCGGCGGAGGGTTCGCGGGGAGAACGGGTTTCGTCCGCAACCCCCCTGTACGGCAAGATGGACAGGTCTGCCCTCACGCGGCGGAGCAACATGCGGAGTCACATGTTGACACTTCACGTTTCAAGCTGCCGGACGGTTTCCCTTGGCTGAGTACATCTACACCATGCGCAAGGCGCGTAAAGCGCACGGCGACAAGGTGATCCTCGACGACGTCAACCTGAACTTCCTGCCTGGCGCGAAGATCGGTGTCGTCGGACCGAACGGCGCCGGAAAGTCGACCGTCCTGAAGATCATGGCGGGCCTGGAGCAGCCGTCCAACGGTGACGCGTTCCTCGCGCCGGGCTTCAGCGTCGGCATCCTCCTCCAGGAACCGCCGCTCGACGAGACGAAGACGGTCCTGGAGAACGTGCAGGACGGCGTCTCTGAGGTCAAGGGCAAGCTCGACCGCTTCAACGCGATCGCCGAGCAGATGGCGACGGACTACTCCGACGCGCTGCTGGAGGAGATGGGCAAGCTCCAGGAGGAGCTGGACCACGCGAACGCCTGGGACCTCGACGCCCAGCTCGAACAGGCCATGGACGCCCTCGGCTGCCCGCCCGGCGACTCGCCCGTCACCAACCTCTCCGGTGGTGAGAAGCGCCGCGTCGCGCTCTGCAAGCTGCTGCTCGAACAGCCCGACCTGCTGCTCCTCGACGAGCCCACCAACCACCTCGACGCCGAGTCGGTGAACTGGCTGGAGCAGCACCTCGCCAAGTACGCCGGCACCGTCGTGGCGATCACCCACGACAGGTACTTCCTGGACAACGTGGCCGAGTGGATCCTCGAACTCGACCGGGGCCGTGCCTACCCGTACGAGGGCAACTACTCCACGTACCTGGAGACCAAGCAGACCCGGCTCAAGGTCGAGGGCCAGAAGGACGTCAAGCGCGCCAAGCGGCTCAAGGAGGAGCTGGAGTGGGTGCGCTCCAACGCCAAGGGCCGGCAGGCCAAGTCGAAGGCGCGTCTGGCCCGCTACGAGGAGATGGCCGCCGAGGCGGACAAGATGCGGAAGCTGGACTTCGAGGAGATCCAGATCCCGCCGGGCCCCCGGCTCGGCAGCATCGTCGTGGAGGTCGACAACCTCTCCAAGGGCTTCGGCGAGAAGCTGCTGATCGAGGACCTCGCCTTCACGCTCCCGCGCAACGGCATCGTCGGTGTGATCGGCCCCAACGGCGCCGGCAAGACCACGCTGTTCAAGATGATCCAGGGCCTTGAGGACCCGGACGGCGGTTCGATCAAGGTCGGCGAGACCGTGAAGATCTCGTACGTGGACCAGAGCCGCGAGAACATCGACCCGAAGAAGAGCCTGTGGGCCGTCGTCTCGGACGAGCTGGACTACATCAAGGTCGGCCAGGTCGAGATGCCGTCGCGCGCGTACGTCAGCGCGTTCGGCTTCAAGGGCCCGGACCAGCAGAAGCCGGCCGGCATCCTCTCCGGCGGTGAGCGCAACCGGCTGAACCTCGCGCTCACCCTCAAGCAGGGCGGCAACCTGCTGCTCCTCGACGAACCGACCAACGACCTCGACGTCGAGACCCTGTCGTCGCTGGAGAACGCGCTGCTCGACTTCCCGGGCTGCGCGGTGGTCGTCTCCCACGATCGCTGGTTCCTGGACCGCGTCGCCACGCACATCCTGGCGTACGAGGGCGAGTCCCGGTGGTTCTGGTTCGAGGGCAACTTCGACTCGTACGAGAAGAACAAGATCGAGCGGCTCGGCGCGGACGCGGCCCGTCCGCACCGTGCCACGTACAAGAAGCTCACCCGGGGCTGACCGGCCATGACCCGTCACCTCTACAGCTGCCCGCTGCGCTGGTCGGACATGGACGCGTTCGGCCATGTGAACAACGTGGTCTTCCTCCGCTATCTGGAGGAGGCGCGGATCGACTTCATGTTCCGGCTGGCGCCCGGTGACGGGTCGCCGTCGTTCTCGGGCGGGTCCGTCGTGGCCCGTCATGAGATCGACTACGTCCGGCCGCTGGTGCACCGCCACGAGCCGGTCGTCATCGAGTCCTGGGTCACCTCGATCCGGGCGGCGTCGCTGACGATCGCCTACGAGGTCAAGGACCACGAGGGCGCGGACGAGGTGTACGTCAGGGCCTCCACCGTCGTCGTGCCGTTCGACCTGGAGGCGCAGCGGCCCCGGCGGATCACCGCGGAGGAGCGGGAGTTCCTCCAGCGGTACGTTCCCCCGGCCGCCGACGGCGCCGAGGGCGCCGACGCGCAGGAGGCCGTGGCGGCATGACCCGGATCGTGGATCTCGCCGACGCCGGGGAGGCGGCGGACCTCGCCGGATTCCTCGGCCGGCTGCTCCACTACGACCGGGGCGCGGCGGTCCGCCTCCAGGCGGCGGGCACCACCCTCGCGGTCTTCGGCCGCCCCCCGTCGTTCGAGGTGCTGGCGATCCGTACGGCACGGCTGGCCAAGCCGTACGAGCACGGCATCGAGGACACGCTGGACATCACGGTGTCGGCGGGTGAGCTGCTGGAGTCGATCGATGACAACGACGGGACGGCGCGGGTGCCCGACGCGGTGACCGGGCCGCCTTGGGCCGGGGTGCTGCCGCCGCGGGGCGGCTGGCATCCGGAGCCGGGGCTGCCGTCCCCCGGGGCCGTACGGGCGATGATCGCCCAGGCCGTGGCCGAGTTCCGGAGCCGGACCGAGGGGCTTCCGGAGGCCGAGCGGGGCAGGGCCGCGCTGGACCGTATCGGGCGGGAGATCTGGTCCCGGCCGCTCGGTGACAGCGATCTGCCCGTGCGGGCCGCGCATGCCGCCCACGCGCTGGGGTTCCTCCCCGGTGCCGACACCGGTGCGGATGCTGGTGCGGGCGCCGATGCCGGTGCGGGTCCCCGTCCCGGTCATGGGCATGGCTCTGCGCCGGGTGGGGCGGGGTCCGGTGGTGGGTCCGGGCGGGGTTCCGGTGTGCCGCTGACGTTGTTGGCCAGTGGTGCGTGGCTCCGGCTGCGGACTCCGTACGGGTCGGTGGCGGTGCGGCGTGCGGGCACGGGGGCGTTGAACGTCAGCCCTGTCTGAGGTCCCACACCCCGGCGTCACCTTTTCCCGTGCGGGTCGCCCGTGGGCGCGCGGTTTCTCGCGCCCCTGAGGCCGCGCCCCTTGCGCTCCCCGTTCGGCTGCGGACGGCCCTTGGTTGCTCGCGCGGTTTCCCGCGCCCCTGGGCACTCGTCCCTGGGCGCACTTGTTCCTGTGCGGGTCCGACGTGGGGCGCGGTTCCCCGCGCCCCTTCGGGGCGCCACATCCTGGCGTACCCGGCCCGGTGCCCAGGTCCGGTGGGTCACTCCGGGTGGGGGGTGGGGGAGTGGTCCGCGGGCCATACGCCGATGTGGTCCTCCTCGCGTTCCAGCAGGACCCGGTCCCGCATCCCGAGGCTCTCGGTGTACTCGGCGGGCAGCTGGAGCCGTCCCGCGCGGTCCAGCATCGCGTACTCCCGCGCGACCAGGGACTCCTCGCCCGTCGCCGCGTCGACCTCCGTACGGCGCAGCACCTCCGTGGACGTACGGCCGTCGCGGATCGCGACCGTGCGGCGGACCTCCCCGGCGACCGCCTGGTCGTGGGTGACGATGACGACCGTGGTGCCGAGCTGTTCGTTCGCCGTGCGGAACGCGGCGAAGATCTGCTCGGCGGTGTGCGAGTCGAGTTCCCCGGTCGGCTCGTCGGCCAGCAGCACCGACGGGTTGTTGGCGAGGGCCACGGCGATCGCGGCGCGCTGCTGCTGTCCGCCGGACATCTGGTGCGGACGGCGGTCACGGCAGTCCGCGACCTCCAGCATCCCCAGCAGTTCCACGGCCCGCTCCGACCGCGCCCGGCGTGAGCGCGGTCCGTCCGGACCCGGAGCGCCCCGCAACTGCATCGGCAGGGTGACGTTCTGCGCGGCCGTCAGATAGGGCAGCAGGTTCCGGGCGGTCTGCTGCCATACGAACCCGACGACCTCGCGGCGGTACGCCAGCCGCTCCTTCGCGCCCATGGTGAGCAGATCGCGGCCCGCGACGCTCGCGGCACCCGCCGTCGGCTCGTCCAGGCCGGCGAGGATGTTCATCAGCGTGGACTTGCCGCTGCCCGACGCGCCCACCAGCGCCATCAGTTCGCCCTCCCGGACCAGCAGGTCCAGGCCCTGGAGCGCCTGCACCTCGACCCCGTCCGTGGAGAAGATCCGCACCAGCCGGTCACAGCTGATCAGCGCGTCGTGCCCGAACGCGGGCCGGGTGCGCCGGTCGGCGGCACGGCGTTCCAGCTCCGCGAGCGAGGTGGCCTGACCCTTCCCGGCGGGGGAGGAGGTGCTGGGGCCGGTGGTCGAGGTGGTCGTCATGAGAGGTGCTCCCGGGGTGGGGCCGTCGGTGTACGGGACACGTCGTGGTGGGTCGTGGTCGTCGTCGGGCTCGTGGTCATCGGTCGCCGATCCTCAGCTCCTGGACGGAGTCGTGGCGGCCGGTCCACCACGCCTGGAGGGCGGCGACACCGACCGTCAGCACGACGACGGCGAGGGAGGGCACCAGCAGCGACACCGGATCGGCCCGCAGCCCGGCGATCGGGGCCGTCGTCCCACCGGCCGCCGCGGCGAGCGCGACGGCCGTGAGGTCGGTACCGGGCGCGAGCAGCCGGATCGCCGCCCACCCCGCCACCGCGCCACCGGCCGACGCGAGCAGCGCCTGTGGGAGCGATTCCAGGACGAGCAGCCTGCGACCGTCGCGGCGGGTCAGCCCCATGGTGCGCAGCCGCGCCAGCAGCGCGGCCCGCTCGGGAGCCGCGCGGGCGAGAGACAGCAGCAGTGCCAGGGCCGCGTATCCGGCGCCCGCGGCGACGGCGGCCAGATAGATCCGCTCGGCGCCCGACTGGAGGGGCGAGTCGGCGTAGCGGGCGCGCTCCTCGGTGCGCAGATGGACGACCGTCTCGTCGCCCGCGGCCTTGGCCAGTGGTTCCCGGTCGAGCCGGTCACCGGTCAGCAGAAGGGTGGTCGGCCGGAGCGGTCCGCCCAGGGCGCGGGCGTCCACGACGAGGAATCCGGCGGCCTGGACCGCCGGTGTCGAGGCGCGGACGGCGGCCACCCGGACCTTGACGCGTTCCCCGTCGACGAGGAGGGTGACGGGCTTGTCGCCGAGGCGGGCGGCGGTGGCCGGGGCCGCCAACGCGGGCACCACACGGCCGTCGCCGTCGCCGGAACCCTGGGCATTGCCGGAACCACCGGAACCACCGGAACCGTCGCCGCCCTCGCCGGAACCCCCGGAACCCCCGGAACCCCCGGAATCGCCGGAACCCCCGGAATCGCCGGAACCCCCGGAATCGCCGGAACCCCCGGAATCGCCGGAACCCCCGGAATCGCCGGAACCCCCGGAATCGCCGGAGCCCGCGGAACCGTCGCCGCCCCCGCCGGTCAGGACCGAGGGCGGGAACGCCCCGACGCCGACCCGCTCCGACAGCCGCGCGTACGCCTTCGCGTCGACCACGGCCAGCGGCACCCGCAGGTCAGGACCGGTCGCGCCGGCCCCGTCCGCCCCGTCGGCCGTGCCCGAGGACGACGTACCGGACGCGGACCCCGAAGCGGACGCGGACCTCGAAGCGGACCCGGACCCCGAAGCGGACCCGGACCCGGAAGCGGACCCGGACCCGGAAGCCGTGTCGGTGTCCGTCGTGGGGTCGCCGCCCAGGCCCTCCGCCATGGCGGTGTAGTCGACGGCCGCCTCGGTGACGCCGTCCACCCCGTCCACCGAGGCGACCCGCTTCGCCGCACCCGCGTCGAGCAGGTACCGCGCGTCGACGCGGGCGTCCGCGCCCGTGGCGAGGAGGGCGGCCCGCTCCCGGGTGTCCGCGACCCCGGCCAGTACCGAACCGCCGAACGCCGCCGTGGTCAGGGCGGTCAGCAGGGCCAGCAGCGGCAGCACCGCCGAGGCCGAGCCGCGGGCCGCGCGGGCCAGCGCCAGCTTCCCGGTCAGTCCGCGCAGGCGGCCGACCGGGCGGGCCAGCGCCCGCAGCGGCAGCGGATGCAGCCGGACGAGCAGCAGCGCGGCGATCACCCCGACCAGCACCGGGGCCAGGGCCACCAGGCCCTCGCCGCCGGAGGTGCCCCGGCGGCGGAGCGCCACGACGGCGCTCACGGCCACCGCCAGCGCGGTCAGTTCGGCGACCGTACGGTGCCGTGAGGGGCGGGCGCTCGTCAGATCCTCCCGGTCCTGGGAGACCCGTACGGGCCGGTGCGTGGCCATCGCGCGCACCGGCAGTGCCACGCAGGCCACGAGGGTCACCGCACCCGCGGCACCCGCCGCGACCCATGGGCGCCCCTCCCCCACGAGGAGCAGTGCCGTCAGGAAGCCCAGTGCCCCGGCGGGCACGGCCACGACGGCCGTCTCCGCGAACAGCCGTCCGCCGAGCGCGCGCAGCGAAGCGCCCCGCGCCCGCAGCACGGTGAACTCGGCGTGCCGGCGGCCCGCCGCGAGTCCGCCGGACATCAGCAGCACCACCAGCGCGACGGTGGCCGTGCCGGTCGCGGCGACCGTGATCAGCGGGGTGATGCCGGCACTCAGCTTCTGGTGCGCGATGAGGACGTCGTCCAGCTCGGTGCGCGCGGCGGTGTTGACGTCGGTGACCCGGCGGACCTCCAGCAGCCCGCCGCCGTCGACGGTCGCCGTCACCGCGGCCTGGAGCGCGGACAGTTCGCCGCCGTCGAGGCTCCCGGTGTCCGGGGCGATGTTCCAGTACCGCTCGGGTTGGCCCGGGATGTCGAGCAGCGCGGGGGCGGCGTCCGGCGGCAGCAGCAGTCCGGCCAGCCAGTACGTGGGCGGGTCGGGGACGCGGCTCGGGACCCGCACGAGGCTCGGGGTGCGCAGCACGTCATGGGTGGACCAGTAGGCGCCCCGGGGGTTCTCCGGGGTGACGATGCCGGTGATCCGGATGCCCAGCGGACCGCGCAGCTCACCCGGGATACGGATCAGCGCACCCGTCTTGATGTGCAGCCGGGCGGCGGTCTCCTCGGTGACGACGGCCTCGACCTCGGGGCTGCGGGACGTGACGGTGCCGTCGGTACGGGGCATCCGGCCCTCGCGGACCCGGGCGTGCGAGGCGAGGTCCTGCTGGGTGGAGAGCACGAAACGCGGGTGCAGCCCCCGGGGGCGGGGCAGCCACTTCTCCCATGACTCGGGCGGCTCGGAGGTACGCACCCCGAACGAGGACTGGTCGCGGTCGGCGGCGATCGGGGCCCGCAGCGCGTCGATCACCCCCTCGTACTCAGCGCGGATCTTGTCCGCGCCGAGGGCCGCCTCGCGTTCCTCCGGGGAGTGCTCCAGACCGGGCTGGGGGGCGTTGAACTGGATCGTGGTGCGGTGGGGCGTCGTCTCGGCGACGGCCTGGCGCAGTGCCTTGTCCCGGCTGCTGTCCATGGCGAGCGGGAACGCGGCGGCGAGGGCCGCGGTCAGCAGGACGAGCAGCGCGAGTGCGAAGGCCGTGCCCGGGGCGCTGCGCAGCCGGGTACGGACCCAGGGCACGGTGTGCCGTCCGACCCGCCGGTCCTCCGCCGCGCCGCCGCCCTCCGGGGGTGGGGGCGCGGGCCGGGAAGCCCGCCGTTCCCGTGCGGGTTCGTCGGGTTCCTCCGTGGGGCTGTTCGCCGCCTGTTCGTTCACTGTCCGCTCGTCCGTCCGCCGGTCGGTCGACCTCCGGCTCGCCGTGGGGGTTCGTGGGGTGGGGTGCGTCGCCTGGCCGCCCGATGACGGTGGACGGTCCACGTTGCCGTCGCCGTCCCGGTCCCGGTCCGGGGACCCGTCCTGATCGGGGGCCGTCGGCCGGTGGTGTCGGACCGGGTCCGCCGTCCCGTACCGGTCCGGGCCCGGCGCTGGTGGCTCGTGTCGCTCCGGCAGATCGTCCCGGCCCAGGTCCCGTTCCCGGTTCTGACCCCGGCCCGAACCTGAACCTGAACCCGAATCCGAACCTGAAGCCGGACCGTCGCCCGAGTCCCTGCCCGCGCCCGAGCCCGCCCCCGAACCCGGGTCCCGCCCCCGCCCTCGCCCCCGCGGCCCGTCCCGCTCAGGCCCGTCGTCCCGTTCCGTCATCGTTCGACGACCTCCCCGAGCGCGCTCGCCAGCCGGGTCGGTCCGCGCAGCGGCAGGGCGGCGGTGATCAGCAGCGGGCCGAGCGCGACCAGGGCCAGCAGCAGGGCGACCTGGCCGGGCGGCAGTTCCACGAGGACCTGGGGCACGGGCTGGGTGGCGCCGGGGGTGAGGACGATCAGGGGTACCACCGCCCGGGTGAGGACCGTCCCCAGTGCCACACCGACGAGCAGGGCCACCGTCACGAGGATGCCCTGCTCGGCGGCGACGAGCCGGGCGAGCCGTCGTCTGGGGGTGCCGAGCGCCCGGAGCACGGCGAACTCGGCGGCGCGTTCCCGCAGCGCCCCGGCGGTGCTCACCCCGAAGCCCACCGCGGCGAGGGCCGCCGCCGTCAGGGCCACCGCGGTGAGCGCGGAACCGGGGCCCGCGCCCAGCGGGTCGTCCCGCAGAGCGTCGGCGATCTCGTCGCGCACGATCACCGACGCGGGGTCCGCGTCGGAACGGGACCGCAGCGCCGAAGCGGCCTCGGCGGACCGGCCGGGACCGGTCGTCAGCCACCACTCGTTGGGCGCGGGACCCGCACCGGTCTTCTGGACGAACATCCGGTTGACGGCCGCCAGGTCCATCAGCAGCGCACCGCCGTCCCGTTCGGCCACCGAGGAGGCCCCCGCCTCGGTGACGGACCCGTCGATGTCCGTCAGGGCCGCGCTCCGGGTGTCCGGTGCCGTCGTCGGCAGCGCCCGGACACTGCCGGTGATCCGTACGGGCAGGTTGACGCCGTTCACCGGGACCTCCACCCGGTCACCGGTGCGCGCGCCCAGGACCTCCAGGAAGCGGTCGGTGGCGATGGCCGTGAACTCGGTCGGTGCGGGCCGGTCCGCGATCAGCCGTACGGTGATCTCGGCGGGCATGGGGAACCAGCCGTCGGCCTCGACATGGGTCTGACCGGTGGTGTAGGTCATCGCGAGCCCGCCGCCCGGCTTCTTGTCCAGGGGGGTGCCGGCACGCTGCTCGGGGCCGGACACCGTCTCCTCCCCGGCGGTTTCCTTCGCCCCCAGCCAGTCGGCGCCGAGCGCGATGTCCCGCGGCCCGTCCCGGCCCTCGGCGGCGGTGGCCCGCAGGCCCTCCAGGGTGAGGGTGTGCTGTTCCTCGCGGCCCACCGGCTGCTGGACACCGACTTCCAGCCCGACCAGCGTGAGCGGCTCGGCGGCCCGGCCGTCGGACGCCTTGGCGGCGCCCGTGAGGTCCAGGGCGATCCGGTGCCGGTCGCCGTCGGCGGGCAGGTTCCCGCCGGGCAGCCGGTAGGTGACGCCGTACCGGTCCTCCAGGACCACCGACACCTTGGGCGGGCCGTCGGGCTCGCCGCCCTCGGGCACCTCCCCCGGGCCGGGGACCGACCGCAGCCGCATGTCCAGGGCCAGTTCGCCGGTGCCCTCGGGGATCGGTGTCCCCTGGGGTCCTGCGCCCGTGTCCCGCTTCAGATCCTTGGTGAGGTTCCCCAGGTCCTCACGTATCAGGGTGCTTCCGGCGCCGCGCGCCATGTCGAGCGCGAGGACCGTCGCCTCGCGCCCGCCGGACAGCTGCATCGAGGTGCGCAGCGCGGGCGCCGCCCCCTCGATCCCCGGGGTGTCCTCGTACCGTCCCGCCTGCCCGAGCTGGGCCGCCCCCGAGGTGAGCACCCGGATCGGGGCCCCCGCCCGGAAGTCCGCCTGGTCGTCCTGCGAGCGGTCCCACGAGGCGCCCTGACCGATCGCCAGCATGCCCATCGCCACCGACAGGACGAGCAGCAGCACCGGCCCCGCGCCCCGCAGCGGACGGCGGCTGAACTGCCAGCCCGCGAGGGCCGAGGTCAGTCCCCGCCCGCTTGCCGCCCGGCGTTCCGCGAGCCGGGCGACCGGCGGCAGCAGCCGCAGGGTGAGCACCGTACCGGCGAGCAGCGCCAGCGCGGGCGCGGTCACCAGCAGCGGGTCGATGCCCAGCCGGCCGGTCCGGTCCCCGCTCAGCGCGCCGGAACCGGAGGTCTGCTGGTCGAGCTGCCAGTAGGCGACGCCCGCGACGACCAGCAGCGCCAGGTCCGCCCCGGCCCGCAGCGGACCGGGCAGCGCGCGGGCGCGCGGCGGCCCCGCGGGGGTCGCCGAACCGAGCGCGGGCAGCGTCACCGCCAGCGCGCAGCCCAGTGCGACGGTCGCCGCGACCAGCCACACCGTGCCCGACGCCTCCGCGTCGACGCGCAGCCCGATCCGGGACAGCGCGCCCTGCCCGGTCAGCAGTCCGGTGAGCGGGCCCGCGAGCAGCGGGGCGAGCAGGGCGGCGGGCACCGCGAGAAGCAGGGCCTCCAGGGCGGCGAGCGAGGCGATCCGGCCGCGCGACGCGCCACGCGCCCGCATCAGCCCGGTCTCCCCGGCGCGTTCGGAGCTCAGCAGCCGCGCGACCAGCAGCAGGGTGTACCCGGCCAGCAGACAGAGCTGGAGCGCCACGATCAGCAGCGTCGAACGGGACACCAGCATCGCGCGTTCGGCCCGGTCGAGGACCCCGGGCAGCCCGGTCGACACCTCGTCGCTCCCGGCGAGCGCGGCGGACCCGCGCAGCGCTGCGGTGCCCTCCCGCGCGGCGTCGCGCAGCGCCCCGATCCGTTCGGTGGTCATCGCGGAGAAGTCCCCGGTCGCCAGCCACGCCGTCTCGCCCCTGCTGACCCGCCCCTCGGCGGTGAGCACCGAACGGTCGGTGAGCAGCGGCCCGTACGTCGCGAAGGACACCTTCTGCGCGCCGCGCCCGCGCAGCGGGTCGAGCTGCCAGTACGCGGCGCCGGTGGCGACGGGCCGGTACACACCGACGATCCGTATCCGCACGGCGGGGCCGTCGCGCCGGTCGCCCAGGGTGAGGGCGGAGTTCCGCGCCCCGGGGCGCACCCCCAGCTCGGCGGCGGCCGTCTCCGGCAGGGCGACCTCCACCCGGCCGCGCGCCGAGGGGCGCGGCAGCCGGCCGTCGGTGACCCGGACCTGCGCCGGGTCGAGGGCGGCGAACTGGGTCAGATACGGGTTCCCGGCGCGGGCCGCGGGCGGCTGGAGGGACCGGGGGAGCGAGTAGGGGCCCGAGCGCACCAGATCGGTCACGGTGACGGGAAGCCCGTCGAACGCGGTCCTGGCGGCGTCCCGTACGGCGCTCTCGGCCGTCTTCCGCTCCGGGGTGCCGACCTCCGCCCTGGCGAGCAGCGCGGTCTCGGCGGTGTCCCGGGTGCGCAGGGAGTGCCGCAGCGCGGCGTCCCCGATGCCCCCGGAGAAGGCCGCCAGCGTGGAGAGGACCGTGGTGGTCAGCACCACGGCGATCAGCGCGGCGGCGAGCAGCAGGCGGTGCGCACGGACGCGCGCCAGTACGAACCCCGTCACTGCTGTTCCGCCCCCGTGTCCCCGTGCGTCCGCGCCGCGGATGCCTCATTCGTCGCTGTGCGGGCCGTACCGCTGTCGCGCGGTCCGCCGCCGCGGCGCCGGTCGTCGCCCGCGCCTGTCGTGCCGTCCGTGTCGTACGGGGGCACCGGGACCGGACAGACCGGTGGGCCACGCGTGTTCGACGAAGGTCCCCTGGATGTTTTCAGAGGTTCCCCGGCCGGGGAAAGGGGATGGACCGGAAAATGACGACCGGAATCCGACTATCGGGAGGTCGGGGACGGTTCCGGCGCCCCGGAGCGTCCGGGAACGGGCATGGCGAAGCCGCCCCTGGGCACCGGACCGGGGACACCGGGAACCGGCTGCTGAGAACCGGGCCACCGAAACCCGCGACATCGGACAGCGGGGCACCAAGCCACCAGGGCACCAAGCCACCAGGGCGCCGGACAGCGGGGCGGCGGACAGCGGGGCGGCGGACCCCGGTTCGTCGTCGGAGGAGGGGGAGCCGGGCGTCAGCCCTCAGTGTTGATCATGGAAGCGGCGGCGTACGTCATGTACCGCCACAGCTGCTCCTCGTGCTCCTCGGCCAGCCCCAGCTCGTCCACCGCGTCCCGCATGTGCCGCAGCCACGCGTCGTGCGCGGCGCGGTCCACCTGGAACGGGGCGTGCCGCATCCGCAGCCGGGGATGCCCGCGGGTGTCGCTGTACGTCCGCGGACCGCCCCAGTACTGGATGAGGAACAGCGTGAAACGCTCCTCGGCGGGCCCGAGGTCCTCCTCCGGATACATCGGACGCAGCAGGGGGTCTTCCGCGACCCCCTGGTAGAACCTGTGCACCAGACGGCGGAAGGTCTCCTCACCACCGACCTGCTCGTAGAAGGTCTGCTCCTGAAGCGTGCCTCGCCGGATCTCGTTCACACCGTCCATGGTCTCAGACGGGATGACGGAGGACCCGGGTCCTAGGACCCGGATACGGGGCCCCGGAGCCCTCGCGCAGCCCGCCGCGGCACAGCACAGTGGAGGCATGGCCCCGCATCCCGCGCCCGACGACCCCGCCGCCCCCGGTGACGACCTGGAACGGATCGCCGCCGAGGCCCGCGCGGGACTGGTCCGCGCGATCGCCGCGAGCGGCGCCTTCGAGGCCGACCCCGGCTGGCGGACCGCGTTCGAGGAGGTGCCGCGCCATCTCTTCGTGCCCTACTACTGGATCGGCACGGCCGGCGGCCATGAGCGGCTGTGGCGCGAGGACCCGGACCCGGCCCGGCGGGTGCGCTGGGTACGCGGCGCCTACGCGGACGCCCCGCTCGCGACCCGGCTGCGCGACGGTGAGCTGCTGTCGTCGTCCAGCCAGCCCTCGCTGATGGCCCGGATGCTGGCCGAACTGCGGGTACGGCCCGACTCCCGGGTCCTGGAGATCGGCGCGGGCACCGGCTACAACGCGGCGCTCCTCGCCCACCGGGTCACCGACGCCCGGGTCACCACCGTCGACCTCGACACGGAGATCACGGAGTCCGCGCGCACCCATCTGCGGGCCGCCGGACACACCCCCACAGTCGTCACCGGCGACGGCGCCCGGGGCTGGCCGGGCCGGGCCCCCTTCGACCGGATCATGGCGACCTGCACCCTGCCGTCCGTACCCCGGGCCTGGCTCGCGCAGTGCGCGCCGGACGCGCTGGTCCTCGCGCCGCTCGCCACGGGACTGATCCGTCTCACCGTGCGCGGCCCCGACCAGGCCGAGGGCCGCTTCCTGCACACCTCGGCGTACTTCGTGCCGCTGCGTGGCGCGGCCCGCCATCTGCCGGAACCCGGCTACTCGGGCGGGCTCCCGCGCCGCGCCCTGCACAGCGAACTGTTCCAGTTCCTGCTGGCGCTGACCGCCGGGACCCTGGACCCGCACGACGCCCTCACCCTGTGGCAGCGGGAGGGCCGTCCGGCCCGGGAACGCTACGGGGTCACCGTCCGCGGCGAGCACTCCTGGGCCTGGCTCGACGACCCCGACGGCCCGTACGCCTGGCCCCTCCCGCACTGACCCGGCACCGAACGAACGGGGACGGGAGCGGCGGGGGCATCGACGGGAACGGCTGTCGGGGCACGCGGGATCCCGCGTGCCCCGACAGCCGTTCCCGGACGGAAGAAGAAGCTAGCCGCGGTGGATCGTGATCGTCGTCCACGCCCCGACATGCACCCGGTCGCCGTCCTGGAGCGGTACGGGGGCGAACGGCTGGATCGGCTCGTCGGAGCCGTTCACGGTGGTGCCGTTGGTGGAGTTCTGGTCCACGATCGCCCAGCCGCCGTCCGGCTGCTGCACCAGCTTCGCGTGCTGGTGCGAGACACCCGGGTCCTCCGGCGGCACGGACAGGTCGATGTCCGGGACCTCGCCCGTGGAGTGCCGCCGCCGGCCGATGGTGATCTGGTTCCCGATCAGCGGACGCTGCTGCTCCGGCGAGTACGCGGGCAGGTTCAGCCCGGCCGCCTCCGGCCCGGAACGCTGCATCATCGCCAGGAAGTAGTCACGGTCCGGACCGATCGTCGCCGACCAGTTCGCGGGCTGCTGATAGCTCCCGGGGCCCGGCTGGGTGTACGGCAGATGATCGCCGCCACCGGGGCCCTGGCCGCCCGGTCCGCCCTGGCCGTGCTGACCGCCGTGGCCGTGCTGACTCCCCGGGCCGTGCTGGCCGTGCTGGGAGCCCGAGGGCGGCGGGATCACCCAGTCGTCACCGTTGCCGTTGCCGAAGCCCTGCCCGGGGGGCGGGGGAGGCGGCGGCCCCTGCCGCGGTCCGGCGTCCGGGAAGGAGCCGGGGTACGCGGGCGGCGCGGGGGGACCGGACTGCTGCTGGAAGGCGCTCGGCGCGCCGGGACCGCCCTGCGGCGGGGGCGGCGGTCCCCCGGGGGGGCCGCCGAACGGCGGGATCGGCTCGGCGGGCCGGTTCACCTGCGAGGGACGGGACCCCTGGTACCCGAACGGGTCGTGCCCCGAAGCCTGCGGGGGCCCGCCAGGGGGTCCTCCCGCGGGCGGCGGGAAATGCGACGGCGCGGGGCCGGGCCCGGGACCGCCGCCCGGCGGACGCGGCGCGGCCGGGGTGTACGACGTGGCCGTGTTGGTGAGGAAGTTCCACCGGCACTCCTCGCAGAACGGTGCCCCGCTCTCCCGGGGGGTGTGGCACTGCGGGCAGTACTCGGGCTGTATGGGGTCCTGTACCGCGCTCCCCGACGACTGCCCGCCGTGCACGGGCGGCGGGTAGCCGTACCCCTGGGCGGACGGCGGCGGTGGCGGCGGCACGGCACCGGCCATGCGGTGACCGCAGACCTCGCACCAGTCGTCCGAACCCGATTGGTGTCCGTTCGGGCAGGTCGGCATGTCGGCGCCTCCCCCTCTCCTCTTCCGGCCTGGGCCGGATGTCGGTCCGCCCGGCCGGGGGCCGGACGGGCAACGGCGGTGAGGCCGTTACCGTCTGCTCACTTCTTCACGCGGACGGTCTTGGTGGACCGTGTTTCGAGAGTCATCTCGTCGGCCACTTCGACCTTCGCCTTCAGTCGCACAGTACCCGCAGCCGCGTCGACCACGTCCACCACCTTGGCGAGCAGTTTGGCGGTGTCCGCGTTCCCGGAGGCGCTCGCGAGCTGGACCGCGCGGCCCAGTTTCGCCGTCGCCCCGTCCACATCGCCCGATTTGCGGGCGTCCAGTCCCTGCTGGATGACGCGTGCCAGTTCGGCCTGTCCGGTGTAGTGCGCGACCTGCGGATTGATCGACGTGGACGCCGCCATGTCGTCCGTCCACACCGCCCGCACCAGGTCCTGGGAGAGGGTCCGCGTCGTCCCGTCGGGCTCCCCGATCACCAGGGACACCCGCGCCGCGAGCATCTCCTGACCGATGGAGGCGGCGGGCACCTCGACGCATACGTGGTAGTCACGGGACTCGTCGCCCCATGAACCGGTGGGGTAGTCGCCCGCCCGGGGACCCGCCTCGGTGCGCCGCCCGGTCAGCTCCTCGACCTTCGGCGCCACCTGCTTCACGAACTTGACCTCGGCGCCCATCGGGGTCCACAGCCGCAGTCCCACATCGGCGATCTCCTTGCCCATCGCCGCCTCCATCATCCCGGTGAAGTCGGCGGCGAGCCCGGACGGATCGGCGACGATGTCCGCGGTGCCGAGCAGCGCGGAGGCTATCGCTGTGACCTCTTTCACTTCCCAGTCCGTACCAACACCGCGGGCGTCACAGGTGAAGCGGCCCGCGCACGCGTCGAGGGCGGACCGCAGCGCCTCGGGCGTCTCGTGCTCGTTGCGGCCGTCGGTGAGCAGGATGCCGTGCCGGATCGCGACGTCCGCCGAATCCAGCAGATGGTCGGCCAGCCGCAGCCAGGTGCCGATCGCGGTGCCGCCCCCGGACGTCAGCTGGCGCAGCGCCTCCTTGGCCTGACCCCGGGTCGTCGCGCTCGCCACCGCGAGGCCCTGCCCGCCCGGGTAGACCTCCTTGGCGACATGCGTCCCGGCGACCACAGCGAACCGCACCCCGTCCCGCAGGGTGTCGATCGCGGCGGCCGTCGCGTCCCGGGCGCCGCGCATCTTCGTCGCCGGGTAGTCCATCGACCCCGAACAGTCGACCATGATCACCACGGCCGCGTCGGGGACCTGCCCGGGCCGGTACGACGGGGACCCGCCGGCCACCTGACCGACCGTGCCGCCACCGGTCGCGGTGACCGTCACGATCGCGTTGACCTCACGCCCGCCCTCCGGCAGGTATTCGTTCTGGTACACCTCAACCGAGAACCGCGGTACGGACGGTTTCGAGAAATTGGCCATGGTCTCCGCTCCCCCTCGTGGTCCCACGACGCGTGGGCGTGCTGCTGTCATCGACTCCGGTGACGGTGGCCCCCCCGGTCACGGACCGCCGGTGGCCGTCCGCTCCGCCGCCGCGCCCCAGGCCGATCCTGCCCCTTGCCCGGGGACCGGGAACGGAACCAGGGCCACTGTTACGTTGTCGTGGCCCCCGCCGTCCAGGGCGTGTCCGACCATCGTCCGGGCCGCCTGGAGCGGCCGGTCCGCCGCGTCCACCGGCAGCACCGAGGCCATCTCGTCCGCCGACTCGGCGTAGTTCCACAGACCGTCGGTGCACACCACGACGATCCCGGGCCGGTCCGGTTTGAACGACACGGTGTGGGGCTCCAGTTCGTACGCGTCGGCGCCGAGCCAGCCCGTGATGGCGTGGGCGCGCTCGTCGGCGTACGCCTCGGCCTCGCTCATCAGGCCCGCCGCGACCATCTGCGCCGCCCAGGAGTCGTCCTCGGTGAGCCGCGCCGACGGGCCCTCGCGGTCGATCGGCACCCAGTAGGCGCGGCTGTCGCCGACCCAGCCGATGATCAGCAGGTCCTTGGCGACGATCGCGCCCACCAGGGTGCACGCGGGCGCGTTCTGGTGGGCGGCGTGCTCCTGGTCCGCGCCGCCGTCCCCGGCCAGCGCGTTGACCGCCTCGGACGCGGCCAGGATCGCCTCGTGCATGGCCGCCTGCGGATGCGTCCCGAGGGCCAGCAGATCGAGGACGCGGGCGCTCGCCGCGCGGGACGCCGCGAGTGACGCCTCGTCGGGACGGCTCGCCGACGACACCCCGTCGCACACGATCGCCACCACGGCCGGGGAGCCGTCGGGCAGCGTGGCGGGGGAGACGGCGTACGCGTCCTCGTTGCGGTGATGGCGCAGCCCCCGGTCGCTGACCGCCGCGAGGGTGTCCAACGACGTCTCCATATGGTCGCGTTCCCTCGGCTGGGCCTTGCCGCAGTGCTCGCAGTAGTCGTCCAGGGCCACTCGGCCCACCCCGCAGAAGACACAGGTGCGGGGGCTCGCGCCGGTCCCCGCGGGCGGCTGCGCGGCGGGCTCGTGCCCCGGGTCCTCACCGGTGGGCGTCCCCGCTTCCGGTGCCTCGGGGGCCTCGCCGGCGGGACGGGCCCGGGGGTCGGGGGCGGGCAGCGGGTAGTCGCCGGTGCCGGTGGGGCTTTCGGACGGGTCGTCCGTGCGGTAGCGCGGGCCGGTGCCGTCGGACGCGGGCTCTCCCGGGGGGAGTTCGCCGCCGCCGGACGTGGTGCCCGGGAGATCGGTCGCCAGATGCACCGGCGCGGGGGTGTCCGCGCTGTCCACCTCCGGCGCGGTGGGCCACCGCACCGCGCCCGCCGGGGCACCCGGGACGGCGCCCACGGCCCCGGGGCTCTGCATCGCGATGGTCGGATGGTCCTCCTGGCCGGTCCCGTCCGGCGACACACCGCGACCGCAGAACCCGCAGAACCGGTCACCCGGCTCCAACGGCTCCGCACACCTGGGGCACCGGGAACCGGCTGCCGACTCGGGCTGCTCCGACGACATCAATCACACCCATGTCCGGGGGCGGAAACGGTTGGCACGTTCCACCAGTTCGATCCTCTCCTCGCCGCCCCGCGCGAGCCGCGCCAGCGTGCGGTACGACCGTTCGAGCCCGAACCGCAGCCCGCGCTCGTCGAGCTCACTGCCGAGCAGCGCGGTACGGCCACCCGCGGCGCCCGCGGGGGCGGACCCCCGGCCACCGGAGAGTACCCAGTCCAGCGCCGTGCCCAGTACCTCGGCCGACAGCCGCTCCCGCCGGACCGCGTCGAGACCGAAGCCCTCCAGCGCCTCCACCTGGCCCGCCGCGGCCGTCAGATCGTCCAGCAGCGGCTCGTCCGGCCCCGCGCCGGGGCGCCCCCGCAGCCGGGCGCGGACCGCCGCCACCCGGGCCGCCGTGTAGTGGATCGAGGACTCCGGCACCGACTCCAGCGCCCGGACGGCGCCCCCCCGGTCACCCGCCGCGAGCCGCACCCGGGCCAGCCCGAACGCCGCCGAGACATAGCTCGGGTCGGTCGTCCACACCAGCCGGTAGTACTCGGCGGCGTTGTCCAGCTGACCCAGCACCTCCGCGCACACCCCGAGCGCCAGCTTGGGCGCGGGCTCGCCGGGGAACGCGTCGTACACCGCGTCGAAGGACAGCGCCGCCGTCTCGTGGTCGCCCGCCGCGAGCGAGCCGATACCCCGGTACCAGACGACCCGCCAGTCGTCGGCGTGGTCCCGCTCCAGCGCGGCCAGCGCCCGCCCGGCCCCCGCCTCGCCCATCTCCAGCAGGGCCCGCAGCTCCCGCAGCCGCAGCTCCAGCGACGTCCCCGGCGCGGATCGCAGCGCGCCGATCAGCTCGGCGGGCGCCGAGGTCGCCATCAGACCGGCGAGGAAACCGGCGTTGGGGTCGTGCGGGTCGACATGCGGCACGGGCAGCGCCAGCGCCGCCGCGGTCGCCCCCAGCGGAAGAACCGGCGTGCCGGTTCGCGCCGGGCCGGGGGCGAGGGCGGCGGGGGAGGACGGCCCGCCGCCGGTCCCGGGCGCCCCGCCCTGATGCGGGACGGTGGCCGCGCCGGGGGTACCGGCGACCGGGACGGCTCCCGTGGCGCCGGGTCCGCCGTTCGACGGTACGGGGGCGGCCAGGGCGGCGGGCCCGGGTGCGCCGGGCAGCGCCGTACCGCCGGGCAACGGGCCGCCGGGCAGCGCCGTACCGCCGGGTGTGCCGGGGACGGCCCTCCGGCCGCGCGCTCCGCCCGAGGTCCGCTCGCCCAGCAGCGACACCTCCACCCCGGCCGTCCCGAACAGCACGGTGTCCGTGACCTTCAGCTCCGGGCCGAACAGCGTGGACAGCGCGGGCTTGGGGCGGCCCGTCTGGACGGCGACGACCTCCCGCAGCACACCCGTCAGCTGCTCCGCCATCTCCTGCGCGGACGCGAACCGGCGCGCCGGGTCCGGGTCGGTGGCCCGTACCAGCAGCCGGTAGAACGACTCGTACGTCCGGAAGACCTCGATGTTCTCCGGATCGGGCAGGGAGTCCACGAACACATTCGTGTAGCCCTGGAAGTCGAACGTCAGCACCGCGAGCGTCCGCGCCACCGTGTACAGGTCCGACGCCACCGACGGACCCACGTCCGCGACCTCCGGGGCCTGGTACCCCACCGTCCCGAAGATGGCCGACTCCTCGTCGTCGGTACGCCGTACCGCGCCCATGTCGATCAGCTTCAGCTGGTCCTCGGTCTGGATGGCGTTGTCGACCTTGAAGTCGCAGTACAGCAGATTGCGGCTGTGCAGATGCCCGAGCGCCTCCAGCGCCTCGATGCCGTACGCGCACGCCTGCTCCACCGGCAGCGGGTCGCGCTTGCCGGTGGGGGTCCGCCGCTCGTTGGCGATCTCCTTCAGCGACTTGCCGCCGACGTACTCCATGACGATGTACCCGTCCAGCGAGCCGGTGCGCTGGTCGAGATGCTCGACGAAGTTGTAGATCCGGACGATGTTCGCGTGCTCGATCTCGGCGAGGAACCTGCGCTCCGATATCGCCGCCGCCATCGCGTCCTGGTCACCCGTGTCCAGCAGACCCTTCAGCACCACCCAGCGGTCCGCCACCGCGCGGTCTATCGCCAGATAGATCCAGCCGAGCCCGCCGTGCGCCAGACAGCCCATCACCTCGTACTGCCCGCGCACGATGTCCCCGCCGCGCAGCTTCGGCACGAACGAGTACGGATGGCCGCACTTGGTGCAGAACCCCTCCGTACGTCCCTCCCGCTCGCCGCGCGAACGGCCCACCGGCGCCCCGCAGTCCGAACGCGAGCAGAACCGCTTGCGCTCCGGGACCTCCGGGTTGTCCAGCACCATCACACGCGGATCGGGACGCGGCACCCCCGGCACCTCGACCAGGCCCGCGCCGAGCCGCCCCCGGCTCGTCGCCGACGCCGCCGCGCCGGAACTGCGCACCGACACCGACCGGGCCGTCAACCGCCCCGACACCGACCGCGACAGCCGCCCGGACACCGAACGGCGCGACGCCGACGACCGCGACGAGGTACGGGACGACGCCCGGGAACCACGGGTCGACGTACTGCGCGAACCCCGGGTGCCGCCCGTGCCACGGCTGCCGGACCCGCCCGGCGCGACCACCGGGGCCAGACCGCAGGTGCCGCAGTACAGCTCACCGCCGCCCATGTCCTCGTACAGGCCCTCGCATTCGGGCCGCTGGCATGTCGTCTCGGTCATCGCTCCCCCCTCCGGTCCATGGGACCGCTCTGCTCGGGCACCGCGGGCACCAGCACCTCGGCCGCCGCCCGCTGATAACGCAGCACCGCCGACTCCGCCGCCCGCAGATCGCACGGCGCGCTCCACAGCATCCGGCGCGCCACGTCGTACCGCTCGATGAGCAGCGGGTCCTCCGCCATGCCGTGCCGTGCCACCTTCGCCTTGTACGCGTCCAGCCTGCCCCGCAGCTCCGCGCGGACCGCGAGCGGGGCCGTCACCGCCGTGAGCGACTCACGCGCCCGCAGCAACTCGTCCTCCGCGCGCCGCTCCAGCGCCTCCAGCAGCGGCGACAGCCGGTGCCACTGCCCATGGCGACGGTACTCCGCCGCCGTCGACACCTGCTCCTGGAGGGCCGTGGAGGGACCCGACACGGCCGGGACCTCCGAAGCCGCGATCTTCGCCAGCACCTCCCCGCGCGCGGAACGGGCCTCCGCGAGCGTACGGTCCGCGCGGGACAGGATGTCCCGCAGCCGCATCAGCCGTGACTCCGCGTCCTGACGCACCGTCAGCACCGCGTCGATCTCGCGCCGCACCTCGTCCAGGGCGCGGGCCTCCCGGTCGTACCGCTCGGTGTCCGGACGGCCGCCGCCGGGCGCCGAACTCCCGCGCGCGGGGCGCCAGAACTCCAGCGGGTCCGACACGACCTGCTCCCGCAGCGCCGTCAGCGTGCGGGTGATGCGCTCCAGATCGTCGCCCGAGGGATGCTCACCGGGCCGCACCCCCACCGAGTGGGCGAGCCCGCGGGTGCGCTGGAGCTCCGCCGCCAGCAGATCGATCCGCGCGGGCAGCGCCGACCACACCGCGTCCGCCGCGACCACCACGTCCAGCGAGGCCGCGTACAGGTCGTTCATCCGGGAGACCAGGTCCTCCAGGGTGAAACTGCTGCTCAGCTTCGCCGGGCCCGTGATCGCCGGCATCGGCTGCCCGCCCGGGACGGGCTGCCCGCCGGGCACGGTGACGCTCTCCCCGCGCAGCAGCTCCGTGAGCCGCGTCAGATCCTCCTGGTTCGACCAGCGCCTGCGGGCCCGCAGCTCGCGCGCCGACCGCAGCACCTCCGTGTAGCGGTCGAAGTACGTCCACAGCAGGGTGATCGCGCCGTCCGTCACGGCCCACCGCTCCTGGGTGACACCGGTCAGCCGGGCGCCTTCGAGGAGCCTGCGGCCCGCGTGGTCCTGAAGCGCGAGGAGCGAGGTCTCGATCGCCTCGTGCTCCGCGCCGAGCCGCGCCAGCGCACGGTCCACCTCGTCCCGGTCCATCACCGGACCAGCGGGACCCGTGCCGCCCATCGATCACCTCGCCGTTCTCCGTGCCGCTCCGGGGACCGGGTCCGGTCCGCCGCCGTCCTGCCCTGCGGTGCTCTGCCCTGCGGTGCCCTGTCGTGCCCGGCCGTCGTGGTGCTCAGCCCTCGTGGTGCCGGGCCCTGCCGCCCATGTCCGGCCGTGCGGTCGGTGTCCGGCGGGCCGGTGCCCCCGCTCAGTCGCGGTACTGCGGCTCGGGCGGCTTCCCGCCCTTGCCGAGGTCCTCCGCCAGCCAGTCGTCGTACGACTCCTGCCAGTCGCCCCGCCGGTAGTCCACCAGCACCTGGTTGACCCGGCGGACCAGATCGTCCGCGCCCTTCTTCATCGCGACGCCGTAGTACTCGGTGTTGTACGGCTTGCCCTTCAGCTCGACGGTCGGGTCCTGCGCCGCCTGACCCGCCGCCAGCGCGCTGTCGGTCACCACCGCGTCGACCTCACCGAGCTGGAGCCGCACCAGGCAGTCCAGCTGGTTGGGCACCGTCACCGAGATGTCCGCGCCGAAGCTCCGCTTCTTGAGTTCCGTCTCGGCCGTGGAGCCCGTCGCCGAGCAGACCCGCTTGCCGGCCAGCGTGCCGTTGAAGCCGGTGATCGGCGAGGTACGCGGAGCGAAGACCTGCACCCCCGTCTTGAAGTAGGCCGTCGAGAAGTCGACTTCCTTGAGGCGCTCGCAGGTGATCGTCATCGTCCGCACGATCATGTCGACATGCCCGTCCTTGAGGGCGGGTATCCGCTGGTTCGTCGGAATGGCCCGGTACTGGACCGTACCGCCCTCGGGGAGTATCGCGTCGGCTATCGCCCGCGCCAGATCGATGTCGAACCCCTCAAGGCTGCCGCTCTCCTTGTTCGGGTCGCGGTAGCCCCAGCGGTAGCTGTTCTGGTCCACGCCGATCACCAGCCGGCCCCGCTCGCGGATCTCGGACACCGTGGGCCCGGCGTTCGACGTCGAGGGCCGCAGGCTCGACGCCTCCGGCTTGCAGTCCGCCGCCTTCGTCCGGATGACGTCGGCCACCCCCGTGCCGCCCAGCGCGGGGGCACCGCTCCCGCCGCCGCGGGTCACCGGCAGCAGGACGAAGAGCGCCGTCAGCACACAGGCCACCGCCATCGCGGCGACCCCGCCCCAGCCCCGCAGGCTCACGCGTCGCGCACGCATCGTCGCGTCCCCTCTCACCGGTACTCCGAAAGCCTGCGGCCGATACCCAGCAGCGCGCCGGCGGCGGCCAGCACCGCGCCCGCGGCCGAACCCGGCGCCAGGCCCGTCATCGCGCCCCGGCCGCTCTCGGCCGCCTTCTCGAACTCGCCCCGCTCGTGCGTGAGCGCCTTGTCCAGCGCGGCGTCGACCGCGTCGAAGCACTCGCCCGTGGACTTGTCGTCCCCCGTGCCGATGATCTTGTTCAACGCGCCCTGGTAGTCCCCCGCGTCGTCCCGCTCACGGGCCACGTCATGACGCTTCTGCCATTCCTTCATCGCGTCCGTCGCGTCCGACACCGGGGTACTGCCGTCCGTGTCGTCCGCGAGCTCCGACGCCTGCGCCAGCAGACCCGGTGTGCCCGCGGAACCGGCGAGCAAACCCATCTGCTCGTCGAACGCCACATCGAACTTGTCGACCTGGTCGTCGCCGACCTTCACCGTCTCCGCGCCCCGGCTCACCAGCGTCAGGTTCTCGTTGCCCCGCGCCTTCAACGACGCGATACGGGCGTCGTTCAGCACGTTCAGCGAGCGTACGCCGTGCTCGTAGGAGTCGTTGAGCCCCGAGCGCGCCACGGTGTGGCCGACGGCCAGCCACAGCACCACCACCGTGGACGCCGCGGTCGCCCCGAGCAGCCCGTGGTTGAACACCCGGTTCGTGCGCCGGTAGTTGCGGCGCTGCGCCCAGCCCAGCGCGCCGAGCGCCACCACGCCGAGGGCCAGCGCCACCCACGGATAGGGCGTCGCGCTGTCGTAGTCCGTCCGCAGGCGCGTGTTCTCGCCCTTGTACAGCTTCTCCGCCGCCGGAAGCATCTCCGTCTGCATCTTCTCGTTGGCGTACCGCAGATAGGCGCCTCCGAGGGGAAGGCCCTGGCGGTTGCTCGCGCGGGCGCGCTCCACCAGACCCGTGTACTGCGGGAGCAGCCGGTTCAGCTCGGCGATCGCCGCGGCCGACGCGGAGCCGGGCTCCGCGCTGGTCGCCGCCGTGGCCAGCTTCTCCGACGCCGTCTCGATGTCCTGCCGGTAGCGCCGGGTCACCTCCTGCGGCTCCTGGCCGCCCGCGAGGAATCCGCTGGACGCCGCGGTGTTGGCGTCCGCCAGCGAGCGGTACACCGCCGCCGCGTCCCGGGTGAGGGGCTGGCTGCGCTTCAGCACGTGGTCCGCGGCGGTCGCGCGGTCCGTCATCTGCCAGGCCGTGACCCCGCCGAACGCGAGTACGAGCGCCGCGAGCACGGCGCCGATGATCCTGAGCCTGCCGGGCTCCGTCGTCGCCGCAGCGCGCAGCCGGTCCACGCCTTCGGCCCACGCCGTGCGGGGCGGCGGGGGCGGCGGGGCGCCGGGCGGGGGTGGCTGCGTCGTCGGTACGGGCGGCTGGGCGCCGGGCTGTACGGTGCCGTTCGGCTGCGCGCCTCGGCTCGGCGTCTGCGTCAATGCGACCTCCCCCGTGGTCATCCGTGTGCGTTTCCTCGCGTGTGCGGTGCGGCAAGTATCGCGGTGCGAGCGGTGCCGCGCACCGGCATTGACTCGATCTTGTGCCCCCCTTGGTGAATACGTCCCCCAGCCCCCATCGGTTCCACGAGGTCGCCTTCGCTTGCGCCTTTGAGGTCCGTCCGGCGGGACGCACTTGTCCCTGTGCGGGTCGTCCCGGGTCTGTCCGGCTGGGCGAACTTCGTTCCTGTGCCGTCGCTCGGTGGTTTCGCGCAGTTCCCCGCGGGTCGCCTTCGCTTGCGCTTCTGAGGTCCGTCCGGCGGGGCGAACTTCGTTCCTGTGCCGTCGCTCGTCGTTTTTGCGCAGTTCCCCGCGCCCCTGTCGGGGCGCCTTCTGCCGGTTCTTTGGGTCGGTGCCGGTCGGGATTCTCCGTCCTCGATCCGACACGCTCGGTACGACGTGACCTTGCCCGACTGAAGAGCATCGGAGTCTGCGAGCAGAGATTCCCGCCCACCCCCTCCCGTAGCCGGGCGAGTCCGCGAGGAGGGTGGTTGAACCCCGGCCCCGGGCTGATGCCGGCCCGCACCCTGACGACAGCCCCAGGTGGGCGCCCCCAAAGGGGCGCGGGGAACTGCGCGAAGACGAGGACGGCCCCGCACCCGAAGAGCGACCGCAAGGGGGCAGCATCCAGGGGCGCGGGGAACTGCGCGAGCAACCAGGGGCCATCCGCACCCGAACGGGAACCGTAAGGGGCGCGACCTCAGGGGCGCGAGGAACTGCGCACCCCCGGACGTACCTGCACGGGAACAGGTACGCCCAGGTGTGGAACCCCAGGGGCGCGGGGAACTGCGCGAGCAACCAGGGGCCATCCGCACCCGAACGGGAACCGTAAGGGGCGCGACCTCAGGGGCGCGAGGAACTGCGCACCCCACGAGCGACCTGTACTGGGACAAGTGCGTCCAGCACAGGAGACCCAGCGGCGCGAGCGAAGGCGACCCGCGGGGAACTGCGCACCCCACGAGCGACCCGCACGGGGACAAGTGCGTCCAGCCCAGGGACCGGTCAGGGCGCCCCAGGTGTGAAGTGCTGGCGGACACGTGTGAACGCCTCCGCCTCCGCCCGGACATGGTCCAGCCCCAGCAGCGCAGCGCCCAGCACGGGCCGCGCGGAGACCACCTGCGCGACCGCCTTCGGCGCCCGCGCCGCGAGCCGCTCCCGCACCCCCTCGTCCAACTGCGGATGCCGCGCGGCCAGCACCCCGCCCCCGAGCACCACGGGCACCACCTCGTCCAGCAGCTCCAGCCGCCCCAGCGCCACCACGGCCATGCTCACCACCTCGTCGGCGAGCCGGTCCACCAGGGACCGGGCCACCGCGTCCCCCTCCAGCGCCGTCGCGAACAGCACGGGCGTCAACTCGTGCCACCGCGCGAAGGGGATGTGCCCGAGATGCAGCGCCTCGATCAGCGCGGGCATCGAGTCCAGCCCGAAGTGCGCCGGCACCGTACGGGCCAGCGCGCTCGGCGCGCCCCGTCCGTCCTCGGCGCGCGCCGCGTGCCACAGCGACTCCTCCGCGAGCCCGAAGCCGCCGCCCCAGTCCCCGGAGATCTTGCCGATCGCGGGGAACCGCGCGGTCCGCCCGTCGGGCCGCATCCCCACGCAGTTGATGCCCGCGCCGCAGACCACGGCCACCCCGAGGGGTTCGGTGACCCCGGCCCGCAGGATGGCGAACGTGTCGTTGCGGACGTCCACACTGCCCCGCTCGCTCCAGCCCCGGCGGCGCAGCGCCTCGGCGAGCTGGGCCTCCTCGACCGGGAGGTCCGCGTTGGCGAGGCACGCCGACACATGGCCGACGGAGTCGGTCCCGGCCTCGGCGAGCGCGGCCCGTACCGCCACGGCGAGGACGTCGACCGCCGCCTCCACCCCGACCTTCGGCGGCTGGAACCCGCCGCCGCGGCCGGTCCCGGCGACGGTGCCGTCCGCCAGGACCACCGCGACGTCGGTCTTGCTGTTGCCCGCGTCGATCGCGAGCACCGCGGCCCCGGCGGGGGGCGGCGGTCCGGGCACGGAGCCGGTCATGCCCACGTGAGGTGCTCCCGGTTGTGGCTGATCAGTTCGCCGGTGAGGGCTTCCGCGTACTCGTACTGGCCGATCAGCGGATGGGACAGCAGCGCCTTGAACACCCGGTCACGGCCCCCGCGCAGCGCGGCGTCCAGTGCCAGGTCCTCGTACGTGGTGACGTTCGCGATCAGCCCCGCGTACAGCGGGTCCAGCTTCGGCACCGGCAGCGGGCTCGCGCCGTCCCGGCCGACGGACGCCTGCACCTCGATCACCGCGTCGTCCGGGAGGAACGGCAGGGTGCCGCGGTTGAGGGTGTTGACCACCTGGTACGGGCTGCCGCCGCCGGCGAGCAGCGCGGCGGCGAGGTCCACGGCGGCCTCCGAGTAGAAGGCGCCGCCCCGCTTGGCGAGCAGCGCGGGCTTCTCGTCCAGCGCGGGGTCCCCGTACATCGCGAGGAGTTCCTTCTCCATCGCGGCGACCTCGGCGGCCCGGGACGGCTTGGTGCCCAGTTCCCGGACGACCTCGTCGTGCGCGTAGAAGTAGCGCAGGTAGTACGAGGGCACCACGCCGAGCCGGTCGAGGAGCGGGCGGGGCAGGCTGAGCGAGGAGGCGATGGCGTCGCCGTGGTCCGCGATCAGCCGGGGCAGCACGTCCTCGCCCTGGGGTCCGCCGAGGCGTACCCCGGTCTCCCAGGTGAGGTGGTTGAGCCCCACATGGTCGAGGTGGACCTGGCCCGGGGTGACGTCCAGCATCGCGGCGAAGCGGCGCTGGAAGCCGATGGCGACGTTGCACAGCCCGACGGCCTTGTGCCCGGCGCTCAGCAGAGCCCGGGTCACGATGCCGACCGGGTTGGTGAAGTCGATGATCCAGGCGTCCGGGTTGGTGCGCCGGACGCGCTCGGCGATGTCGAGGACCACCGGCACGGTCCGCAGCGCCTTGGCGAGGCCGCCCGCCCCGGTGGTCTCCTGGCCGACGCAGCCGCAGGTCAGCGGCCATGTCTCATCGTCGTTGCGGGCGGCCTGGCCGCCGACGCGCAGTTGCAGCAGGACCGCGTCGGCGCCCTCGACGCCCGCGTCGAGATCACCGGTCGTGGTGATGACGCCGGGGTGGTCCTGCTTGGCGAAGATCCGCCGGGCGAGTCCGCCGACCAGCTCCAGCCGGTCGGCGGCCGGGTCGACGAGGACGAGTTCCTCGATGGGGAGGGTGTCCCGCAAGCGCGCGAACCCGTCGATGAGTTCCGGGGTGTAGGTCGATCCTCCGCCGACCACGGTGAGCTTCATCAGTTGTTCTAGCCCTTCACTCCAGTGAGCGTGACACCCTCGACGAACGCCTTCTGGGCGAAGAAGAAGACGAGGATGACCGGTGCCATGACCAGCACGGTCGCGGCCATGGTCAGGTTCCAGTTGGTGTGGTGCGCGCCCTTGAAGGACTCCAGTCCGTAACTGAGGGTCCAGGCGGCGGGGTTGTCGGACGCGTAGATCTGTGGTCCGAAGTAGTCGTTCCAGGCGTAGAAGAACTGGAACAGGGCGACCGCGGCGATGCCCGGCTTGGCCATCGGCAGGACGACCCGCAGCAGGGTCCGCAGCTCCCCGCAGCCGTCGACCCGTGCCGCGTCCAGGTACTCGTCCGGGATCGTCAGCAGGAACTGGCGCAGCAGGAAGATCGAGAACGCGTCGCCGAAGGCCATCGGGATGATCAGCGGCCAGAGCGATCCCGACATGTCCATCTGCTTCGCCCAGAACAGGTACATCGGGATGATGATGACCTGCGGTGGCAGCATCATCATCGAGATGACCAGCATGAGAGACAGCCTGCGGCCCCGGAAGCGGAACTTGGCGAGCGCGTAAGCCACCGGGATCGAGGAGACCACCGACAGCACGGTCCCGAGGCCCGCGTAGAGCAGCGTGTTGCGCCACCAGGTGAGGAAGCCGGGGGTCTCCCACACGGTGAGGTAGTTGTCGAACTTCCAGTCCCGCGGCCACAGATCGCGGGTGAGTGCCTGCTGGTCGCTCATCAGCGAGGTCAGCAGCACGAAGACGAACGGCAGCAGGAAGAACAGGGCCGCCGCCACGCCGAGCGAGTGCACGGCTATCCAGTGCAGCAGGGCCTTGCGGCGGGCGGTGCGCTGGGCGGGTGTGACGGGTCGGGACGCGGGCCGTGCGGTGGGCACGGCCGGGTTCTTCTTCTCGGTCGGCTGGGCCATGGTTCAGTCACCTGTCCCGATGAGGCCGCCGCGGCGCCGCATGAGCAGTGCGGTGAACGCCATGGCGAGGACGAACAGGACGAGCGCCCCCGCACAGGCGGTGCCGTAGTCGAAGCGCTGGAAGCCGACGTTGTAGACCAGCTGGGGCAGGGTGAGCGTCGACGCCTCCGGATAGCCGGGCTCGAACGGCTGGCCGGACCCGCCCATGCGCCCGGAGGCGACCTTGGCGGCGACGATCGGCTGGGTGTAGTACTGCATCGCCGCGATCACACCGGTCACCACCGCGAACAGGATGATCGGGGAGATGTTCGGCAGCGTGACGAACCGGAACCGCTGGAAGCGGGAGGCGCCGTCCAGTTCAGCCGCCTCGTACTGCTCCTTCGGCACGTCGAGCAGGGCGGCCATGAAGATGACCATGAGGTCGCCGATGCCCCACACGGCCAGCACGGTCAGCGCGGGCTTGGACCAGTCCGCGTCGTTGAACCAGCTGGGCGCGGAGATCCCCACCGACTCCAGGACGGAGTTGACGGGGCCGGTCCCCGGGTTGAGCAGGAACACGAACGCCAGCGTCGCCGCGACCGGCGGGGCGAGGTAGGGCAGGTAGAACAGGGTCCGGAAGACTCCTGTACCCGACTTGATCTTGGTGATCAGCATGCCGATGGCCAGCCCGAAGGTGACCCGGCAGGTGACCATCACCAGGACCAGCCACAAGGTGTTCTGCATCGCGGGCCAGAACTTCGGGAAGTCGTTGAAGAGGTACGACCAGTTGTCGAACCCGTTCCAGGTCGGCGGCGTGAAGCCGTCGTACTGCATGAACGAGAAGTAGACGGTCGACACGAGCGGGTACGCGAAGAAGACCGCGAACCCGATCAGCCAGGGCGAGAGGAAGGCCAGCGTACGAAGCGCCGATTTCCGGCGCTTCGCACGCAGCGTGTACTGGGTGGCCACGGTTACCGGGTGACCTTCGCGAGGTCCGTGTCGATCTGCCGCGCGGTCTTCTCCAGACCGGCCTTCAGGTCCTTCACCTTGCCGGCCTCGAACTGGTAGCCGAAGTCCTGGAGCGTGTTCTGATAGCCGATCCCGTCGACCGCGCCGGGCGAGGTGTTCGACTTGGGGTGCTTGGCGATGTCCAGGAACGTCTTGAACCGCGGGTCCAGCTTCAGATCCGGGGAGTCCAGGGCGGCCAGGGTGGACGGGACGTTCTTGATCCCGTTCGCGAACTGCACGACCGCGTCCGTGTCGGTCGTCATGTACTTCATCAGCTTCCAGGCCGCGTTCTTCTTCTTGCTCTGCGGCGCGATGCCCATGATCGTGCCCGACAGATAGCCCTTGCCGTAGTCGGCCGCCTCGTCGTCCGCGACGGGCAGCGGCGCCACCCCGATCTCGAAGCCGGGATCGGTCGCCTCGGCCATCCCGAGCCGCCACTCACCGTCGAGCTGCATGGAGACCTGCCCCAGATGGAACGGGTGCTCCGCCGCCCATTCGTCGCCGAAGGTGGTGCGGTACTTCTCCAGCTTCTTGAAGCCGCCGAGTTCGTCGACCATCTTCTTCTGGAACGTGTACATCTCGGCGAAAGACGGGTCCTTGGCGATGTTGGACTTGCCGTTCGCGTCGAAGTACGCGTGGTCCCACTGCGACATGTAGTGCGAGACGACCGTCTCGTAGCCGTGGTAGTTCGGCATGAACCCCAGGGTCTCGTAACTGTCGCCCTTGGTCTTCGTCAGCTTCTTGGCGACAGCGAGGAACTCGCTCCAGGTCCTGGGCGGCGCCTTGATCCCGGCCTTCTTGAACTCGTCCTTGTTGTAGTAGAGGCCGTACGCGTCCGAGAGCAGCGGCAGCGCGCAGCGCTTGCCCTCGAACTGCGTGTACTCCAGGAGCACCTTCGAGAAGGTCTTCTCCAGGTCGACCTTGTCCTTCTCGATGAACGGCGCGAGATCCGTGAAGGCCCCCGACGAGCAGAACTTGCCGATGTTCGCGGTGGTGAACGAGGACACCACATCGGGCCCCTTGGAACCGCCCGCGCGCAAAGCCTGGTTCAGCTTGTCGTCGTTGATCCCGCCGACGACCTTCACCTTGATGTTCGGGTGGGCGTCCTCGAAGCGGCCGATGTTCTCCTTGATCGCCTTCACCTCGGACGGCGCGGTCCAGCCGTGCCAGAAGGTGATGCTGGTGTCCTGGGACGCGTCGTCGTCGGCGCCCGTGTCGGACTGGCCCGTACAGGCCGTGGCGAACAGGGCTATCGAGGTGGTCACGGCGAGCGCGGTCGCTGTCTTCCGGCGGAGTCCGGGCATGACGGTGTCTCCCTTGCGCGGGTCGGGACGAACGGGACGAGGTGCGTGCGCCGTACGGGACGGGTGGTGCGGGCGGTGCGGGGGCGGTGCGGTGCGTGCGCGTTCCGTACGGCGGTGCCGGGCCCGGCCGACCTTGCGGGGGTGTTGTGGTGCGGTTGCCGGCCGGGCGGGGTCGGCCTTGCTGGGCTGAGCTGGGTCGAGCTGAACCTTGCTGGGCCTTGCGGGTTGTACGGGTTGTGCGGCTTGTACGGCTTGTGCGGGTTGCGCTGGGGGTGGTCGTGCGGTGGGACGGCGGTGCGAGTACTGCTTTGTGGTGCGGGTGGGGTCTAGGGGGCGCGGGAGGTGTCGAAGACCTCGTCGCGGGTGGCCGCGAGCGCGCTCTCCAGGGCGCCGCGCAGTACGGGGTGTCCGGTGACCTCGCCGAGGACCAGCTTCGGCCGGGACGCGGCCAGGTCGTCGAGCTCGGCCTGGACCAGTGCGCGCAGGGGCTCACCGCCCGCCGCGAGCACCGTGCCGCTGAGCACGATGAGTTCGGGGTCGAGCACCGAGACGAGCGAGGCCAGCCCGGTCGCGAGCCCGGTGGCGTACGTACGCAGCAGTTCCTGGTACGGACCGCCCTGCCCGCCGGTGTGCCGGGAGGCCTCGGGGTCCGCGAGGTGTTCGGCGGCGCGCCGGATCAGGGCCGCGGCGACCTCGGGGTGGGGGCCCTGGGGTACCGGGGTGATCCCGAGGGACCGGGCGAGTCTGCCGACGACCTGGGCGCCCGCGAGTTCCTGGTAGCCGCCGCTGTTGACCCGGGTGACCTGGCGCATCAGCGGGGTGCCGGGCACGGGCAGGAACCCGACCTCGCCCGCGCCGCCGGTCCAGCCCCGGTGCAGCCGTCCGCCGAGGACCAGGGCGGCGCCGAGTCCGTCCTCGTTCCACAGCAGGACGAAGTCGTCGTGGCCGCGGGCCGCGCCGAGCCGCTGTTCGGCGACGGCCGCGAGGTTCACGTCGTTCTCGTACCCGACCGGCAGCGGCAGGGCCGCGGCGAGGTCGTCGAGCAGGGTGGGGGAGTGCCAGCCCGGCAGATGCGAGGCGTAGCGCAGTCGGCCGGTGTTCGGGTCGAACGCGCCCGGGGTGCCGATCACCAGGCGGTGCAGGTCCGCGCGGACGAGTCCGGCGGCCGTCAGCGCGCCGTCCAGCGCCTCCGTGACCAGGTCCACCACGGGTCGGGTGGCGTGGCGGCCCGGGGTGCGCAGGGCGGACTCACCGACCACGCGGCCGGTGATGTCCGCGACGGCGGCGCGGATGCCCTCGGGCCTGACGTCCAGGCCCGCCGCGTGGGCCGCGGTCGGGTCGACCGCGTAGAGCTGGGCGTTGGGGCCCGGCCGGCCTTCCGTGGTGCCGGTGGCGCGGACCAGTCCCGCCGTCTCCAGGCGGGCCAGGAGCTGGGACGCGGTCGGCTTGGAGAGGCCGGTGAGCTTCCCGATCCTGGTACGGGACAGGGGGCCTTCGGCCAGGAGGAGGTCCAGGGCCGCGCGGTCGTTCATCGCGCGGAGGACGCGGGGGGTGCCCGGGGTGCCGGTCGGACCCGTCGTCATGCCGGACTCTCACCTGCCTTTCCCTGTCGGGGGCGGCCACTGTTAGGAAACTTTCCTGTCTGATGCAGGAAAGTAGGGCGTGCGCCCCCGGGCCGTCAAGGGTTCGGCCCGCGTTGGCCATTACGGTGCGCCTTCGCTTGCGCTTCGTAGGTCTGTCCGGCTGGACGTACTTGTTGCCTGTGCCGTCGCTCGTGGGGTGCGCGGTTCCCTGCGGGCCGCCTTCGCTTGCGCTTCCCAGGTCTGTCCGGCTGGGCGCACTTGTCCCTGTGCCGTCGCTCGGTGGGTGCGCAGTCCCCCGCGGGTCGCCTTCGCTTGCGCTTCGTAGGTCTGTCCGGCTGGGCGCACTTGTCCCTGTGCCGTCGCTCGTGGGGTGCGCAGTTCCCCGCGCCCCTGGGTGCTGCCCTCTTGCGGTCGCTCTTCGGGTGCGGGCCGGTTCTCGTCTTTTGCGCAGTTCCCCGCGCCCCTTTGGGGCGCACCCGGCTTGTTCTTCGGGTCGGTGCCGGTCGGGATTCTCCGTCCTCGCTCCAACGCGCTCGGTACGGACGTTCAGTGGCCGTACTGGTGGCGTCGGAGTCTGCGGGCAGAGATTCCCGCCCACCCCCTCCCGCAGCAGGGCGAGTGCACGGGGAGGGGGGCTGGTGCGGCGGGTCAGGGTCTGTCGGGCGGTCATTGGGCTGTGGGAGGATGCCGCGCGTGATTCGCATGCGAAGGGGCCGTGCCTCGTAGAACACCAGCTTCACTTCGGGCACGGGAGCGTGGCTGGGGAGGACCCTGGGTGCGGTATCGCGATGTCCCAGGTCTGTCGGGAGCGGCGAATGCCGCCGTCCGTGTCCTTGAACGGAAGCGATTGTCCCCGGGCATCGTGTCGGTCGCGCTGAGCGTGTGGTCCGTGCGCGTCCACGGCACCGAGCGCCGGTGGAGGCGTTGGGAGGCCGAGTTCACCGGCGAAGGGTGGTCGGTTCCCTCGCTTGCGCAAGGGAACGTCCGGTCGCTGTGCACCGCTTGGCGCAAATCTTCGGCGCGGCGTTGTCATTGGATGGCAGACGGCGATCTCGACGACCCGCTCCATCAGGAAAACAGCTTTGGAAAGGAAGGGACTGAAGCGATGACTGCTGCGAGCTCGTCTCCTACGGGCTGGATGGCCTCCAGCTACAGCACCAACGGGGGCAACTGCGTCCAGTGGGCCCCCGGCCACGCGGCCGTGCACGGGGTCGTGCCTGTTCGGGACAGCAAGGTGGCCGCCGGGCCCGTGCTCATGGTGAGTATTGAGGGGTGGGCCGGGTTGGTCTGTCTTGCGCGGCGGGTCTGAGTCGTTGCCGCGTCCCGTTCGGTGATCGGAGAAGGGGCTCACTCCCCGGGGTGGGCCCCTTTGCTGTCTGCCTGGGACGGGGGACGGTCATGTGCTTTCGTGCTCTTCGCCGTAGGTGATGTCCAGCTCTGCGGTAAGGGCCTCGGCCAGTTGGAGGGTCTGGGCCCGGTCGATGATCACTTGGCGGAGTGAGCTGAGGCCGCGGAGCTGGGAGAGGTCGTTGCCTCGTAGGTCCAGGCCCGTACGGGTGCTCATCGCGGTGCCCTTCATCTTTGTGTGAGGCGCGAACGTGCTGATCGCGTGGGGTGCTGCGGGCGGATAGCGTGGCACTCTCTGCTGCCGCGCGGCTGTGGGCTAGAACTTGAGATCGAACGGGCTCTCGACGGCCCAGGAGCACGGTCCCGGGTGCGCACCGAACAGGAGGCATGGTTCGTCGTTGAGCTCGGACGGGCAGGCGCCTGCCCTCTCCACCCTGACGGCGCCACCCGCAGGGTTCCATCGGGCCCATACCTGGACGTGCGAGTCCTCCTGGTGCAGGAGGTACGCCGCACACGGGACGCCGCGTGGGTGTGCGGCCAGTTCGCAGCTCGTCACTTCCTCCTCCAGCCGGGAGTGATAGCGGTCGAGGTGTTCCGCGTGGCAGCGGATGTCCTCGGTGATGACCAGAGGCTCAAGGCAACGGGGGCGCTTTCCACGGAGTCGATGCGCGCCCTTCATTTGTCGACCTCGCGCTGGTCGCAGAGGCCGCAGGGGAAGGGGCACTTCGGGGGGTCCGCGCCGCGTGGGAGGTACACCACCCCGGTTTCGGGGTCCTGCGCGCCCCCGTACTCCGTCCACCACCCTGTCGGGCTGTTCTCGTACGGGGTTCCGGCGAACGGGTCCGGCTCGGGGCGGGTGTTCACCATGGCCTCCCGGGTTCGGCCCCGTGACGCCGGCCGTTGATCTCGCGTACCCGCGCGCGGAGTTCGTGAAGGGCGGGACTGTCGGCGGACTCTTCTGGCTGCCGGTCGGGGCACTTGGTGTGCCCGCACCGGCAGGGCGGCCATGTGAGCGCGTGACTCGCCGGCGGGTCGGCACCCTCGAAGGCGGTGCTCCGTACCTGGGGATTCGCGTTGTCGGTCGTGGCTGGGTCTTCATGGCCGTGGGTGAACGGATGCATGGTGATGGCCTTTGCGGGACTTCTTCGGTGTTCGGATCGACACCCAGAGTGACCGGATCGGCGTACCCTTAGGAAGGGGAAAACGGTTTCCAAACCATGTGGAAAACAAGGGAGTTGAACGCATGAGCGAAGGGATGGAAGCTCCTGCGAACGGCCTTGAGTGGTTCGGGCGCGAGGTAGCGGAAGCATTGCGGCACAAGGGGGCCACACAGCGGCAGCTGGCGTCGTTCGTCGGATACAAGGAGCCGTATGTGTCCAAGGTGAAGAACGGCAGACAGCTCCCGTCCCCGCTGTTCGCGGATCGGTGCGATGCCTACTTCAACACGTCGGGATGGTTCACCCGCCTTCTCGTCCGGGTGGGTGAACAGGGGCATCCGGAGTGGTTCATCCCGTACGTGCGTCTTGAGGAGAAGGCCACTCAAGTGCAGGACTTCTCGCCGATCCTGGTGATGGGTCCCCTTCAGACACCGGAGTACGCGGAGGCTCTGTTTCGCGCTGCTCATCCCCGTGCGGGGGATGCGCAGATCCGGGAGAAGGTAGGCGCTCGGTTGGCCCGCAGAGCGGTGTTGGAGCGGCCTGATCCGCCTCTACTGTGGGTCGTGTTGGACGAGGCTTGCTTGTGGCGGGAGGTCGGGGGACGCGAAGTGATGCACCAGCAGCTTGAACACCTCGTCAAGGATTCGGAAGACGCCAATGTGACGCTTCAGGTCCTGCCGTTCGATTCTGGTGCGCCACCTGCCGCAGACGCGTTCACGTTGCTCGTGTTCGATCAGGACGGGTCGAGCCCCGTTGTCTACACGGAGGCGATGGGGCTGGGCCGCGTGGTCGACTCCCCGTCCGTCGTGGCTTGCGGGGCGGCTTGGTTCGAGCGGCTTCGCGCAGACGCACTGTCGCCGGAAAAGACCCGTAGCTTGCTACGGGACAGGGCTAAGGAGTACGCAAGATGAGTCATCAGGTTCCAGCCATACGTTGGGTCAGGTCCAGCTACAGCAGTGGTGAAGGTGGCCAGTGCGTGGAATGGGCCCCCGGCCACGCGGCCGTGCACGGGGTCGTGCCTGTTCGGGACAGCAAGGTGGCCGCCGGGCCCGTGCTCATGGTGGGCGTCGAGGGGTGGGCCGGGTTGGTCGGGCTTGCGCGGCGGGCTGATGTCTGAGGCGTCGCCGCGTCTTGTTCTGTGATCGGAGAAGGGCTCGCCCACCGGGGTGGGTCCTTCTTCTGTTGCTGTGGGTTGACCTTCGGGTTGGTGGAAGGGGGACTGTGGGGGTGTGGATGAGCTGATGAGTATCGGGGTGTTCGGGCGGCGTGTGGGGCTCAGTGCGGGAGCCTTGCGGTTCTACGACGACTGCGGGGTGCTGCGGCCCGCGCGGGTGGACGGGGACACGGGGTACCGCTTCTACGCGGAGGGACAGGTGGAGCGTGCCGTACGGGTGCGGCGGTTGCGGGCGGCCGGGGTGCCGTTGGCCGAGGTGACGGCCGTGCTCGACGGGGACCCGGCGGGTGCCCGCGCGCTGCTGGAGGCGCATGCCCGGCGGATGCGGGAGACGGCCGAGGCGGCTCGTGAGGCCGTGGGGGAGTTGCTGCGGGAGCTGCCGGAGGGCGTCGCCACCGCGCGTGTCGGCGGGGCGGAGTTCGCGAGCGCCGTACGGCAGGTGGTGTCCGCGACAGCGAGCGGGGCCGTGCGGGAGGAGTTCCCCGTACTGGGGTGCGTCCTTGTGGAGGTGGACGGGCCGGAGGTGCGGCTGGTGGCGACGGACCGGTACCGGCTGGCGGTCAGGACGCTGCGGGCGGACGCCGATACGGGCGGCCCGCGCCGTTTCCTGGTCGGGGCGGAGCACGCAGGGGAACTGGCGCGGTGGGCGGTGCGGTGGCCGGAGGTACGGGTCGAGGCAGGGCCGGACGGGGTGCTGTTGCGGGGGCCGGACGGGGCCCGGACCGTGACCGTTCACCCGGGGGAGTACCCGGACTGGCGGGTGGTGCTGGACGGGCTGGGGGCGGTGCGGAACCGGGTCGTCGTGGACCGGACGGAACTGCGCAGCGCCCTCGCCGGGGCGTCGGGGCCGGTCGTCACCCTGTCGGCCGGTGACGGGGGACTCGCGGGGCCGGGCGGGCCCGTACCGCGTGCGCTGTGCGACGGGCCGCCGCTGCGGATCTCGTTCGATCCGGAGGTGCTGCTGGCGGCGGTCGACGCGGGGGTCGGGCCGGACGTCCTGCTGGAGATCCGCTCCGCGACCGGCCCTGTGGCGGTCCGCTCCGCCGACCAGGGCAGTTTCACGACCCTGGTGATGCCCGTCCGTGAGACCTCGGAAGGGGACGGGTCATGAACCCGGGGAACGCGGTGGTGCGGCTGTGCGCCGACGGGATGCGCGCCGAGACCGAGGGGCGCGCCGACGACGCCAGGGAACTGTTCGAACGGGCGTGGGACCTCGCCGCCGACGACTACGAGGCATGTGTCGCCGCGCATTACCTGGCCCGCCATCAGACGAGCCCCGAAGGGGTACTCCGCTGGAACCAGGAGTGCCTCGACCGGGCCGACCGGGTGGGCGACGAACGGGTCACGGGCTTCTATCCGTCGCTGCATCTGAACCTGGGCAGCGCCCACCGGGAGCTGGGGCGGACGGACCTCGCGCGTGAGCAGTTCGTACGCGCCGCCGCGCGGCTGGACGGTCTGCCGCCGGGGGAGTACGCGACGGGGATGCGGTTCGCGGTCGCGGAGGGGCTGCGGGCCACCGGCGGGGCTTTGCCGCGGGACACGGACAGCGGGCTCGGGGAACTGCTGGCGCGGCTGTGCGCGCGGGCGGACCTCAAGGCGCTGGGGATGATCCTGCCCGCCCACCTCGGGGACCTCGGGTCGCGGGACGACCGGGCCCGGCTGGTCACCGCGCTGGGTCTGGTGCACGCGGGCCGGTGGCTGCCCCAGGACGAACAGGAGGCCCTGGGGCGGGTGATCGGCGCGCTCGGCTGAGCGCCCGGGTCACTTGGTGAGGTTCTGCGGCGGTATCGGGGAGGCGGCCATCGACTGCGGCGAGGCGGCGTTCGCGTAGGCGGACGGGGCGGCGACCCCCGCGGTCGGGTCGGCGGGGGCATCGCCTTCCTGCGGTACGGGCAGCCCGCCGACGATACGGATGCCCGCCTCGTCGAACGCCCGCTTGATCCGCCAGCGCAGCTCCCGCTCCACCCCGAGCGACTTGCCCGGCATCGCCTTCGCGGTGACACGGATCACCATTTGGTCCAGCAGCACGCTGTCCAGGCCGAGGATCTCGATGGGGCCCCACAGCTGCTCGTTCCACGGCTCGTCCTTGGCCATCCGCGCACCGACCTCGGCGAGCTTCTCGCGGACCCGGTCCAGGTCCTCGCTGGGCCGTACGGTCACGTCGACACCGGCCGTGGACCAGCCCTGCGAGAGGTTGCCGACCCGCTTGACCTCGCCGTTGCGGACGTACCAGATCTCGCCGTTGTCGCCGCGCAGCTTCGTCACCCGCAGCCCGACCTCGATGACCTCACCGGAGGCCACCCCCGCGTCGATGCTGTCCCCCACCCCGTACTGGTCCTCCAGGATCATGAAGACACCGGACAGGAAGTCCGTGACGAGGTTGCGCGCGCCGAAGCCGATCGCGACGCCCGCGACACCGGCCGACGCCAGCAGCGGGGCCAGATTGATCTGGAACGTGGAGAGGATCATCAGCGCGCCGGTGCCGAGTATCACGAACGACGCCACCGAGCGGAGCACCGAACCGATCGCCTGCGAGCGCTGGCGGCGGCGTTCCACATTGACGAGGAGTCCGCCCAGCGCGGTGCCGTCCACGGCCTGCACGGTGCGGTTCATACGGTCTATCAGCTTGGTGATCGTGCGCCGGATGACCACCCGCAGGACGACCGCGATCAGGATGATCAGCAGTACCCGCAGGCCGATGCTCAGCCAGGTGGACCAGTTCTGCTCGACCCAGCTCGCCGCGTTGGTCGCCGTCTCCGACGCGTCCTCCAGGGTGACGGGACCCGGGTCGGTGTCGGCGGCCGACAGGACGGACAAGAACACGGCAGGTACCTCCAGGCGTAGCGGCCCGCCCGTCTCGGGGCCGAGCGCGAGGCGCACGGAACGGGCAGACCCACCACACTAACGGGGCAGTGCGGGCCGATCTATGTCCGCTTCGTCACGTATCGCGCCTTTGGTGGGGGTGGCCCGCAGGCTTCACCTGGGCGGGAGCGAGCCCTGGCCCCGGCCCCGCTGTGGCCGACCCCACACCGGGCGGCGTGCCCGCCACGGGGCCGCGCGGGGACCGGACCCCGGGCAGGTGGCGAGGGGTGCGGCCACACGGGAACGGACAGCTCGGGCGACGGGTGCGGGGGTACGGGGCAAAACTCCCTCACCCCGTTACCGGGAGGTGGTGGCGCTTCGACCAGGCAAGAGGGGAGACTGAATCAGATCGTCCCGGCGCGAGCCACGCGCCGCCGGCGTACAAGGAGGCATCCGTGCCGCATGTCCTGGTCCTCAACGCGTCGTACGAGCCGCTGGGCGTCGTACCGCTGCGCCGCGCGCTCGTCCTCGTCCTGGAGAACAAGGCGGTCTGCCTGGAGGAATCCGGCGCCTTCATGCACAGTGCGACGGTGACGGTGCCAGCGCCCAGTGTGGTCCGCCTCAAGCGGTTCGTCCGGGTCCCCTATCGGGGGCCCGTTCCTTTGACCCGGCGGGCCCTGTTCGCGCGGGACGGCGGCCGGTGCATGTACTGCGGTGGGGTCGCGACCAGCGTCGACCATGTGATCCCCCGCAGCCGTGGGGGGCAGCACGCGTGGGACAACGTCGTCGCGTCGTGCCGTCGCTGCAATCACGTCAAGGCGGACCGGCATCTGGTGGAGATCGGGTGGCGGCTGCGGCACCAGCCGGCGCCGCCGAGCGGGCTCGCGTGGCGGATCATCGGTACGGGGCATCGTGATCCGCGGTGGCTCCCTTACCTCCAGCCGTACGGGGCGGACGCGGTGATGGCCCGCATCGACGGCGTCTCGGCGTGACGCCTTCGCTTGCGCTTTCCAGGTTTCCCGTGCCGGGAGTACTTGTTCCCGCCCAGGCCGTTCGTGGCTGCGCAGTTCCCCGCGCCCCTTAGGCTGCGCCCCTTGCGGTTCCCCTCCGGCTGCGGGTGGCCCCTGGTTGCTCGCGCAGTTCCCCGCGCCCCTGGATGCTGCCCCCTTGTTCTTGTCCGTCGGGTGCGGGTTGCCCTCGTTTTTGCGCAGTTCCCCGCGCCCCTTTGGGGGCACTCCTCTCCTCGTGCAGTCGCTCGGCTGCGGGAGGGGGTGGGCGGGAATCTCTGCCCGCAGACTCCGATGCTCTTCAGTGGAGCAACTGCACGACTTACCGAGCGTGTCGGATCGAGGACGGAGAATCCCGACCGGCACCGACCCGAAGAACCGACAGAACGCGCCCCAAAGGGGCGCGGGGAACTGCGCAAAACCACCGAGCGACGGCACAGGAACAAGTGCGCCCAGCCGGACAGACCTCACAAGCGCAAGCGAAGGCGACCCGCACAGGGAACAAGTGCGCCCAGCCGGACAGACGCCGTGACCCTCAAGGGCGAATCGCGTGGGCCGTGACCGACCAGAGGGAGTACCCGAAGCGCGTCCCGCGGCGGTCCATCTGGACACGAATGTGCCGGACATCCCGCGCGTCCATCCGGACGGACTCCGTCCCGCCCCGCCCGTCCGCGACGGTCGCGGCGGTACGCCACGTACGACCGTCGGACGACACCTGCACCCGGTACCGGGACGCGTGCACCTCCCACCGCAGCGAGACCATCCCGAGCCGCACCGGCTCGGCCAGCTCCATCTGCCACCACGCGTCGTCCTCCACGGGCGAGGACCACCGCGTCGCGGGGTCCCCGTCCACCACCGCGGCGGCCGGGAAGTCCGGGGTCTCGTCCCCGGAGGAACCGGCCCGCGCCCCGGCCGCGAGATCCGGACCGGCCGTACGGGGGAAGGCCCGGACGGTCAGCACCCGGGTCTCGCCGCCGAAGGACACGGCCACGTCGTACGTGCCGGAGGGGGTGTCCTTCGCCGCGGACACGCTCAGCGGCACGTCCAGCCGGGTACCGCGGGGAACGGTCGTCTCCTTGGGCACCCGGACCTCGATGCCCTCGGGCGCCCGCACGGTGATTTTGCCGCGCACCGCGGCGGGCCGCTGCGAGGTGAGCCGCACGGCGACCCGCGCCGGATCACCGCCGATCGCCACATCGGCCTCCTCGCGGGCCAGCGAGAACGCGGTGGCGCGGGTGTCGGCGTACCAGGGGACCAGATGGCGCACCCGGGACGGCTGCGGCCCGGAGACCCGCAGCGCCTCGGCCCGGAGGGCATCCGCACGCAGCTCCGTCCAGCCACCGCCACCGAGCTCGCCCACCCGCCGCCAGCCCGCCCCGGGCACCAGCGCCTCGACGGTCCCGGAGACGCCCTGTTCGGTGAGCACGGTCACGGCCAGCAGCTCGCGCGGACGGTCGAAGGGCACCGTCCGGCCGTCGCCGGAGCCCGTCGGGTCCGGCTCACGGGCCACCCCCGACCAGTGGTCGAAGGAGGTACGGGCCCGCTTCAGGAAGGGCTCCAGGACACCCGCTCCGACGGTCACCGTCGCGGCCTTCCGGGTCGCCGTCGCGAGGTCGAGGTCACGGGCCAGCGCCCAGGCCGCCGGACCGTCGCCCCGGTCCTGCGCGGCCAGCAGATCCAGCGCGGTGAGCCCGGCCGTGCCGTACCGGGCGAGCTGGTCGGCCCACGGCCGCACCTCCCCGTACAGCTCGGTGCCCGCGAGGTCGCGGGGCACCCGGGCCAGCTCCGTGAACGCGTCACGCAGGGCGCGTTCGGCCTTGTCGCGTTCCTTGCCGGGGGCCGGCCGGCTCCGCCAGTACGCGTCGATGACCGGACGCAGATACGCGGACTCCTCCGCCCCCAGCACCGATGACGCGTCGTGCGCGGCGAGCGCGGTGACGGCCGCCCGGGTCCGTTCCGTACCGCCCTCGGCCACCGCCGCGATCGCCGCCCGCCAGGACTCGCCCGGCCGGTACGCGCGGGGGTTCCACGCGAAGTCGGCGGCCGTGAACAGCGGGATGCGGGACGCCACCGGCTGCTGCATCGCGTTGCCGAGCAGCGCCGCCGAACCGCCCGCGACGGCCGGCTCCCGGCCCAGATAGGGGCCGAGGAAGACCCGGTCCCGGGCGAAGTCGTTCACCGGGTAGTTGTCCATGGTGACCAGCGGGTGCCCGAACGCGGCCCGCGCCCCGGAGAGTTCCCGGCCCGTGATGGTGCGGGGCACCACCCCGACCCCGGTCCATACGATCTCCACCTTGCCGCCGGGCCGCGCGGAGCGGTCCAGTTCGGCGGCGAGCGCGCGGCGGTAGGGGGTCGCGCCGTCCTGGTAGTACTCCGTCGGCATCAGCGACAGCGGCGCCGAGCCGGGGTAGCGGTCGGCGAGGTACCCGGCGACCGTGTTGGCGACCCGGGCATGGGCCTGCGCCGCCGCCTCGGGCCCGGAGCCGAACGCGCGGGCGTCCCGGGCGCAGTGCCACTCGCTGTAGCTGACGTCCTGGAACTGGAGCTGGAAGGCGCGGAAGCCCAGCGCCCACATGGCGTCCATCTTGCGGGTGAGCGCCTTGACGTCGGCGTCGGACGACAGACACATGCCCTGCCCGGGAGCCACCGCCCAGCCGAGGGTGACATGCCCGCGCTCCGCCCGGTCGGCCAGCTCGCGGAACATGGCGCGCTGCTCCGCCGGGTACGGCTCCCGCCAGCGCGCCTGACGGTAGAGGTCGTCCCCGGACGCGTACAGATAGCGGTTCTGCTTGGTGCGGCTGAGGAAGTCGACCTGGTCGAGACGCTGTTCCCGGGTCCACGGGGTGCCGTAGAAGCCCTCGGTCATCCCGCGCACGGCCGAACCGGGCCAGTCCCGGACCGCGACGGAGGCGATCCGGCGCCCCTCGACGAGCTGACGCAGTGTCTGCGCGGCGTGGAACTGGCCGTCCTCGCCGGTCCCCGCGAGCACCACGGTGTCCCGGCCGCTGTCCCGGCCGACCGCGAGCCGGTAGCCGCCGGACGGCATGTCGCCGCGCGCGGGCGTGCCGAGAGCGCGCAGCGTGGCGTCCAGCCGCGCCTCGAAGCTGCCGCCGCCCAGCGGACCTACCCCGGTGTCCTGCCCGAGGCGCACCACCAGGGCGGGCGCGGCGGGCAGCGGGTCGTCCGCGGCGGTCCGGGTCACCCGCCGGGCGCCCGCGTCGGTGAGCATCCCGGTCAGCGTGTCCACGGCCCGCTCGTCGGTGCCGTCACCGGTCACGAGGACCACGTCGTCCCCGATCCGGGCGGACGCCTTGCCGGGGCGCAGATACTGCGGTCGCGGCCATACGTCGGGCACCGGCCCGGCCTTCACACGTTCGCCGGGCGTCAGCGCGGAGGCGCCGGAGACCCCGGGTACGGGCGCGGGGGCCGTCGCGCCGCTCGCACCGGGGGCGTTGCCGGTCTGCTGCGGGACGCCGCCGGGCGTGGCGCCGACGGGCGCGCCGGACTGCTCGGCGGGTCCGGCGGCGGTCGGACCGTTCGACGCCACCGGGCCGAAGGCGCTGGGGCCGCCGCCGAGGGCGCCCGCCATGACGGCCACGGCCAGGGCCCCCGCCTTTGTCCTGAGTCTCACCGCGTCCGCCCTTTCCCGAGGCCACCGGGCCGCACACCCTGTCGGCGCGACAGCGTGCCCGCCGGTCGGCGGTGCCGGTCGCGACGAGGGGACCCGGCCGCCCGAAGCGTCACCGACCACACCACTCGGCGGGGGAGGTGTCAACGTCCTTGGCCGTTGTGCCCCGATTGCCCGGACTGTGAGGTGTCCGGCGCGCGCTGACGGAACATCGGTCCGGGGTCTCATACGTCGGCGGGAGCGTGTTTGTTCGACGGCCGCCCGGACGGTGTCCCGATGTGACCGGGAACACGGTCCTCATCGGCCACGTCTGTACCGGCTCGCTCTGGGTAGGTGTGCCGGGATCACGGCTCCTCGTGCTGCGGCGACCGGCGCGGACCGGGCGGGCCCACGACGTACGCGAAGGAGACCGTCATGGCAGCATCGGCCCATCTTCTGCTTTCCGCCCTGGCCCCCCGCCCCGAAGCCCGCACGGGCCGTGGGGGCCCGTCCGGGCCGCGCACGCCGGATCCCACGGCCGTGGCCACCGAGGCCCGCTCCAAGCCGGTGCTGCGGGTCGTCCCGGCGCTGCCGGGGCAGACTCCCGCGCCCGACGACGACAGCCGGGATACCGGGGCGCGGGTGACGCGGGACGGCCGCCGTCCCGCCCGTGCGGCGGCCCCCGAGGGCCTGTCCCCGTACCCGGCGCCCGCGCCCCTGACCAGCGAACCCCCGCTCGCCGACACCGTCCCCCTGACCAGCGAGTCCCCCTACACCGGAACCCTCCCGCTCACCAGCGAGCCCTCGACCCCCACGACGGCCTACGGCCAGGACCCCTCGGTGGCGTAGCGGGGCCGCCCGCCCGTACCCCCGTCACTCGGCCGGTTCCGTTGCCGCAAGCAGTGTGGGAGTGTGATGCGACCGAAGGAAAACGGCCCGACTTCCTGAAAGACCCCCAGGTCGGGAAGGGTGTTCCCCGCAGGCGCGGGGGTGGTCCCCCGATGTCAACGGTGAGGACTTCCGCTCCGTGGTGTTCCCCGCAGGCGCGGGGGTGGTCCCATTCTCGGCGGGACGACCGCGCTCGTCGTCCTGTGTTCCCCGCAGGCGCGGGGGTGGTCCCGTGACACTGGAGGTCACCCTGGTCGGCCCCCTGTGTTCCCCGCAGGCGCGGGGGTGGTCCCCGTACGCAGCGCGGACCAGCGACGAAGAGGCCGTGTTCCCTGCAGGCGCGGGGGTGGTCCGCCGAACGCGTCGATCTGCGCGATGGCCAGGTCGTGGTCCCCGCACACGCGGGGGTGAGCACCAAGCGGTCCAGTTCCGGTACGACCCCCTCCGGCCGGGGTACCGGGTCCCCCGGCGCGCTCGGGTCCGTTCCGCGCTGATCGGACATGATCAAGGTAATTTCGTTCGCATTCGGTGAGATCTCGCCAGATCCATCCTGATCCGAACGAAAGGCACCGGATGACCCTTGCCCGGCTCGCCGCCCTGTACTCGGTCGACACCTCGTACTCCCCGTCCCCCGGCCGTACGGTCACCGTGGCGGAGAGCGCGGTCCGCGCGGCCCTCGCCGCGCTCGGGGTGGACGCCGACGGCCCCGGCGCCGTCGCGCACGCCCTCGCCCGGCGCGAGACGGAACTGCGGGAGCGGCTGCTGCCGCCCACGCTCGTCTGGTGGCCGGGCCGTGTCCCCGAGGCGCTGGCCGCCCTCCCGCCCGGCACCCGGGTGGACGTCGTCCCGGAACCGGACGCGGACGCCGCCCCACGCGGACCGCACACGTCCGCCCCGCCGCCCGGCGGCCACGCCCCGATCAGCTGGACGATTCCCGCCGCGGGCGCCCCCGCCCCGGAGCCGCCCCCCGGAGTGCCGTACGGGGTGCACCCGCTGACCGCGACCACCCCCGACGGCCGCACCGCGCGGGTGAACCTCGTCCTCGCCCCCGCGCGGGCCCCCGCCCCCGGCCCCCGCGCGTACGGGTTCCTCGTCCAGCTCTACTCGCTGCTGTCGCGGCGCTCCTGGGGCATGGGCGACCTGGGTGACCTCGGGGAACTCGCCGCCTGGGCGGGCCGCTCGCTCGGCGCCGGATTCGTCCAGGTGAACCCGCTGCACGCCGCCGTGCCCGGTACCCCCACCGACCCGTCCCCCTACCGGCCCGCGTCCCGCCGGTTCCCCGACCCCGTCCATCTGCGGATCGAGGACGTCCCCGAGTACGCGTACCTGGACCCCGCCGCCCGCCGCCGCGCCGATGAACTCGCCGCCCGTGCCGCGAAGCTGCGCGCCGGGGTGCTCGACGGGGACGCCCGGATCGACCGGGACGCCGTATGGGAGCTCAAGCGCGCGGCGCTCGAACTGGTCCTGGACGTACCGCTCGGCCCCGGACGGCTCGCCGCGTACCGGGAGTTCCTGGCACGTGAGGGGCGGGCGCTGGAGGACCACGCCACGTGGTGCGCCCTGGTGGAGCGGTACGGACCCGACCGGACCGGCTGGCCCGCCGGGCTGGACGACCCCCGCTCACCAGGGACCGCGCGGGCCCGTGGCGAACTGCGGGACCGCTACGACTTCCACCGCCGGGCGGCCTGGCTGACCGACTGCCAGCTCGCCGCCGCGCAGCGGGCCGCGCGGGACGCGGGCATGCCGGTGGGCCTGGTCCACGACCTCGCCGTCGGCGTCCACCCCGACGGCTCCGACACCTGGGCCCGGCCGGACGGCTTCGCCGCCGGGATGTCCGTCGGCGCGCCCCCCGACGCGTTCAACGAACGGGGCCAGGACTGGGGTCTGCCGCCCTGGCGCCCCGACCGGCTCGCCGCCGAGGGCTACGCGTCCTACCGGATGCTGCTGCGCGCGCTGTTCCGGCACGCGGGCGCCCTGCGCATCGACCATGTGATGGGCCTGTTCCGGCTGTGGTGGGTCCCCGAGGGCAGCCCCCCGGCCGACGGTACGTACGTCCGCTACGACGCCGACGCGATGCTCGCCGTGCTGGTCCTGGAGGCCGACCGGGCCGGGGCCCTCGTCATCGGGGAGGACCTCGGCACGGTGGAGCCGGGCGTCCGCGAGACGCTGCGGGAACGCGGGGTGCTGGGCACGTCGGTGCTGTGGTTCGAACGCGACTGGGCGGGCACCGGCCGACCGCTGCCGCCGGACGCGTGGCGCGCCGACTGCCTGGCCACCGCCACCACCCACGACCTGCCGTCCACCGCCGCCCGGCTCACCGGCGCCGACACCGGACTGCGGCACTCGCTGGGGCTGCTGGCCCGCCCGCTCGCCGAGGAACGCGCCGCGGCCGAGGGGGAGCTGGCCGAATGGCTGGAGCTCTTCGTCCGGCTCGGTCTGCTGACACCGGACGGGGGCGGCGCCGATCCTGGCGGGGACGGGGGCGGCGACTCGTACGGGGACGGGGACGAACAGGAGCGGGTCCGCGCGGTGCACCGGTTCCTGCTGCGGACCCCGGCCCGGCTCGTGGGTGTCTGGCTGCCGGACACGGTCGGGGACCGCCGTCCGCAGAACCTCCCCGGTACCTGGGCCGAGTACCCGAACTGGCGGTTGCCGCTGGCAGGCGCGGACGGACGGCCGGTCAGCCTGGAGGACCTGGCGGCCTCGCCCCGGCTGCGCGCGCTGGCCGATGTGCTGCGCGGGACCCCCGGTGACGGGTGACTGACGAGGCCGCTCCGGCGTGTACGGGACCCCGGGCGCGCGTGGCGTCCGGGCGTTCGCTACGTTGGCACCGTGAAGAAGAACGCCCTGCGCGCCGGCGCCCTGGCCTCCGGCACGACGCTGATGATGCTGCTCATGTCGTCCCCCGCGCTCGCGCTGACCCGCGACGACGGTGACGACCCGGCTCCCCGCCTGAGCGTCGTGGAGACGCTGGGGCTCTTCGTGGTCACCCCGATCGTGCTGTTCCTGGTGATCGCCGGTCTGGTGATGGTGGCCGACCGGCCCGCCAAGCAGCCGAAGCAGGGCTGACCTCCGCCGACTCCGCCACGAGGGCGGCGACCGCGTTCCGGCGCGGTCGCCGCCCTCGTGCTGCGTGGGCCCGGGTACGGGGCCCAGGTGCGGGACTGGGCGCGGGCCCGGGTGCGAGTCCCAGCGTGGGGCCGGGCATGGGACGGCTGGGCGTGAGGCCCGGCTCAGCCCTTCTCCCGGCCTGTGTCCGCCCCCGCCCCCGTGTCCTTGTCCGAGTCCGCGCCGCCCGGCTCCTCGGCCCGCGCGAGCAGTGGACGCAGCAGCGCGGCCAGTTCCTCCGCCTGGCTGTCGTCGAGGACGGACAGATGCGCGCGCTGGATGTCGAGCCCGGCGACGACCGCCCGGTCCACCAGCGCGAGCCCTTCCTCCGTCAGGCTCACCCGTAGCCCCCGCCGGTCGTGCGGATCGGGCGCGCGGCGCAGCAGTCCGGCCCGCTCCAGCTTGTCCAGCCGCCCCGTCATGCCCCCGGTCGTCAGCATCAGCGTCGCGGAGAGCTGCCGGGGGGAGAGCGTGTACGGCTCCCCTGATCTGCGCAGGGTGCCCAGGACGTCGAACTCGCCGCGGCTGATGCCGTAGCGCTCGTACGCCTTCTCCATCTTGTCGGTCACGGCACGGGACAGCCGGAAGACCCGGCCGAACACCTCCATGGCCCGGGTGTCGAGTTCGGGCCGCGTCCTGGCCCACTGGCCGATGATCGCGTCGACGGGGTCCGGCGGGGGCGCCGGGGGGAGCTGGTTCATGGGGGAATTATCGACGAGCGGTCGCTTGCTTGTAAACGAGCTGCTTCCCGAAAAGTGAATTAGTGGCGAGAGGCTTGACTAGAAGTAGCTTACGGCTAATCTACTTATGTGCGAGCGACCGTCGCTCGTACGGGCCGACCGGCCACGCTCCCCGGGGGGACGCCATGAACCGCACCGCCACCATCGCCCTCACCGCGCTCGCCCCCGTCTCCTGGGGCTCCACCTACGCGGTGACCACGGAGTTCCTGCCACCCGACCGCCCCCTGTTCACCGGGCTGATGCGGGCACTGCCCGCCGGACTCGCCCTCCTCGCGATCACCCGGCTGCTGCCCACCGGGGCCTGGTGGTGGAAGTCCGCGGTGCTCGGCGCGCTGAACATCGGGGTCTTCTTCCCCCTGCTGTTCCTCTCCGCGTACCGGCTGCCCGGGGGGATGGCCGCGGTCGTCGGGTCGCTCGGACCGCTGTTCGTCGCCGGGTTCGCCGCGCTGCTGCTCTCCGAGCGGCCCACCACCCGGACGCTGCTCACCGGGATCGCGGCGGCGCTCGGGGTGAGTCTCGTGGTGCTCAGGGCGACCGGGTCCTTCGACACGATCGGGGTCGCCGCGGCTGTCGGCTCCAGCCTTTCGATGTCGGCGGGGGTCGTGCTCACGAAGCGGTGGGGGCGGCCCGCGGGGGTGGGGCCGCTGGCGCTCACCGGATGGCAGCTGGCCTGGGGCGGGCTGCTGATGGCTCCGCTCGCCCTCGCGGTCGAGGGCGCGCCGCCCGCGCTCGACGGGCGGGCCGTCGCCGGGTACCTGTATCTGGCGGTCGCGAACACGGCGATCGCGTACTGGCTGTGGTTCCGGGGGATCGGGACGCTGTCCGCCACGCAGGTGACGTTCCTCGGACCGCTGTCGCCGCTGACCGCGGCGGTGATCGGGTGGATCGCGTTGGGGGAGGCGCTGACGCCGCTTCAGGTGGTGGGAATGGGGGTCGCGTTCGCCGCGACGGTTGCCGGTCAAGTGACCGTCCGCCCTCGTTCGACCCGTACCCCGTCGGTTGCTGCCCCGGGCGCCGAGGTTCCGGCCGTCCCGAAGCGGTCTGACCTGCGGGTCGCGCCATAGGTACCTGTGCGGGTCGCCTTCGCTTGCGCTTCTCAGGTCTGTCCGGCTGGGCGTACTTCGTTCCTGTGCCGTCGCCCGTGGGGTGCGCAGTTCCCCGCGCCCCTTTGGGGCGCATCCGGTCGGTTCTTCGGGTCGGTGCCGGTCGGGATTCTCCGTCCTCGCTCCAACGCGCTCGGTCGGACATCCCCCTTGCCCGACTGAAGAGCATCGGAGTCTGCGGGCAGAGATTCCCGCCCACCCCCTCCCGCAGCCATGCGACTGCGCGAGGAGGGGGGACAAGCAACAGCAAGGGGCTGAGGGCCCCTTCAGGGGCGCGGGGAACTGCGCACCCACGGAGTACCCGCACGGGAACAAGTAAGCCCAGGTGGGGAACCCCAGGGGCGCGGGGAACTGCGCGAGCAACCAGGGACCACCCGCACCCGAACGGGAACCGTAAGGGGCGCAACCTAGGGGGCGCGGGGAACTGCGCAAAAGACGAGGGCGGACCCGCACCCGAAGAGCGACCGCAACGGGGCAGCATCCAGGGGCGCGGGGAACTGCGCACCCCTGTCCGACCCGCACGGGAACAAGTACGCCCAGGTATGGAACCCCAGGGGCGCGGGGAACTGCGCGAGCAACCAGGGACCATCCGCACCCGAACGGGAACCGTAAGGGGCGCAACCTAAGGGGCGCGGGGAACTGCGCAAAGGACGAGGGCGGACCCGCACCCGGAGAGCGACCGCAATGGGGCAGCATCCAGGGGCGCGGGGAACTGCGCACCCACGGACGACCCGCACAGGGACAAGTGGGCCCACCCGGACGGACCTCACAAGCGCGAGCGAAGGCGACCCGCACAGGAAACCCGGGGGACGGGGGACCGGAACCCCCGGACGCGGAACCCCGGGGCCGGGCACCGGAGGGGTGACCGGCCCCGGGGAGGGCGGGGTTACGCCGATGCGTCGGCGGACTGCGCCCGCAGGGCCCGCTCGACCCCCGACTTCGCCTCGGAAACGAGGCGGAGCAACGACGCCCCGGGCCCAGCGGCAGCGCCCCACGCGTCGGTGGCCTCAACGGTCCCCGAAGACACCTGGAGCACGGGGTACAGCCCCACCACCACCTGCTGGGCCATCTCGTGCGAACGGGACTCCCAGACGCCCTTCACCGCGGCGAAGTACTTCTCCGTGTAGGGAGCCAGCAGCTCACGCTGATCCGTCTGCACGAAGCCCGCGATCACCGCTTCCTGCACCGCGTTGGGCAGCTGGTCCGACTCCACGACGGACGCCCACGCCTCGGCCTTCGCCTCCGCCGTGGGCCGCGCGGCCCGCGCGGCAGCCGCGTGCCGCTCACCCGCGGCCGTCCGGTCCCGCTCGTACTCCGCGGAGATCTCCGCCTCGTCGAACCGGCCCACCGCCGCGAGCCGCTGCACCAGCGCCCACCGCAGCTCGGTGTCGACGGCCAGCCCCTCGATCGTCCGCGTACCGTCCAGCAGCGCCTCCAGCAGATCGAGCTGCTCGGGCGTACGGGCGGTCGCCGCGAAGGCCCGCGCCCACGCCAGCTGATGGTCGCCGCCCGCCTCGGCGGCCCGCAGATGCGCCAGCGTCGCGTCGGTCCAGCGGGTCAGCCCCGCCTCCCGCCAGGACGGCGCCGCGTACAGGTCCAGCGCGAGCTTGACCTGCCGCTGGAGCGACTGGACGACCCCGATGTCGGACTCCTTCGCGATCCCCGAGAGCACCAGCTCCAGATACTCGCGCGCCGGCAGCTCCGCGTCCCGCGTCATGTCCCACGCCGACGCCCAGGACAGCGCCCGGGGCAGCGACTCGGCGAAGTCGCCCAGGTGCTCGGTGACGAACGCCAGCGACGCCTCGTCGAGCCGGACCTTCGCGTACGACAGGTCGTCGTCGTTGAGCAGCACGACCGCCGGCCGCGCCTTGCCGACCAGCTGCGGTACGTCGGTCAGCTCGCCGTCCACGTCCAGCTCGACCCGCTCACCGCGCACCAGCTTGCCCGCGCCGTCCAGGTCGTAGAAACCGACCGCGATCCGGTGCGGGCGCAGCGTCGGCTCGCCCTTCGCCCCGGCGGGCAGCGCGGGTGCCTCCTGACGGACCGCGAAGGAGGTGATCACCCCGTCCGCGCCGGTGGAGATCTCGGGCCGCAGGATGTTGATCCCGGCGGTCTCCAGCCACAGCTTGGACCAGTTCTTCAGATCACGGCCGGAGGTCTCCTCCAGCGCGCCCAGCAGGTCCGACAGCCGGGTGTTGCCGTACGCGTGCGCCTTGAAGTACTTCTGCACGCCCTTGAAGAACTCGTCCATGCCGACATAGGCGACGAGCTGCTTGAGGACGGAGGCGCCCTTCGCGTACGTGATGCCGTCGAAGTTGACGATGACATCGTCCAGATCGCTGATCTCCGCCATGATCGGATGCGTCGACGGCAGCTGGTCCTGCCGGTACGCCCATGTCTTCATCGAGTTCGCGAACGTCGTCCACGAGTGCGGCCAGCGCGAACCCGGCGCGTACGCCTGGCAGGCGATCGACGTGTACGTGGCGAACGACTCGTTCAGCCACAGGTCGTTCCACCACTCCATGGTGACCAGGTCACCGAACCACATGTGCGCCAGCTCGTGGAGGATCGTCTCCGCGCGGACCTCGTACGCCGCGTCCGTCACCTTCGAGCGGAACACGTACTGGTCGCGGATGGTCACCGCGCCCGCGTTCTCCATCGCGCCCGCGTTGAACTCCGGCACGAAGAGCTGGTCGTACTTCGCGAACGGGTACGCGTAGTCGAACTTCTCCTGGAACCACTCGAAGCCCTGACGGGTCACGTCGAAGATCGCGTCCGCGTCCAGGAACTCCGCGAGCGACGGACGGCAGTAGATGCCGAGCGGCACGGACTGCCCGTCCTTCTCGTACACACTGTGCACCGCGTGGTACGGGCCCACGATCAGCGCCGTGATGTACGTCGAGATACGCGGGGTCGGCTCGAAGACCCACACGTCGTCCTTGGGCTCCGGCGTCGGCGAGTTGGAGATCACCGTCCACCCGGCGGGCGCCTTCACGGTGAACTGGAACGCGGCCTTCAGGTCCGGCTGCTCGAACGACGCGAACACCCGCCGCGCGTCCGGCACCTCGAACTGCGTGTACAGATACGCCTGCTGGTCCACCGGGTCCACGAAGCGGTGCAGACCCTCACCGGTGTTCGTGTACGCGCAGTCCGCGACCACACGCAGCTCGTTGCGCCCCGCCAGCAGCCCCGGCAGGGTGATCCGCGAGTCGGCGAAGACGGCCGCCGGGTCGAGCGCGGTGCCGTTCAGCACCACCTCGTGGACCTCGGGGGCGACCAGGTCGATGAAGGTCTCCGCGTCCGCCTCGGCGGAGTCGAAACGGACCGTCGTCACCGACCGGTACGTCCCGCCCTCCTGGGCGCCGCCGAGATCGAGATCGATCCCGTACGAGTCCACGGTGAGCAGCGCGGCGCGGCGCTGCGCCTCTTCGCGGGTCAGGTTCGTGCCAGGCACGCGGTCATCTCCTAGGTCGCATGACGTATTCGTGACGTTTCCCGTCATCCTTCCATGCGCCGCCGGGCGATCGCCCTGGGATATCGGGCCGTCCGCGCGCGTCGGGCACGAGGTCCGGATTCCGCCGGAAACCCGCTGGTGGGGGAGGCACGCTGAGGGCATGACCATGACCACGACCACTTCGCGCCCGCGCCACCCCGCCCACCCCATCGACCCGGCCACCCTGACGCAGCTGAGGGCCGCTGATGACGCCGGACACGCGTGCGAGGCGTACACCGACGAGGAGGGCGGGGCGCCGCTGCGGTGCTGTCTGCGGCGCAGCCGCCCCGGTGAGTCCGTCGCGCTAGTGTCGTACGCGCCGCTGCGGCGCTGGGCCGCCGAGCGCTGGGCCCGTCCCGGGGCGTACGACGAGCAGGGGCCCGTCTTCATCCACGCGGAGGACTGCGGGGGGCCCGTGGCCGGTGCGGCCGGGTATCCGTTCGCCCGGCCCGGGGCGCTGCGGGTGCTGCGGCGCTACGACGCGGACGGGCGGATCACCGGAGGACGGTTCATGGAGATCCCCCAGGAGCCGACCCCCGCTCTCGACGAGGCACTGGACGAGGCGTTCGCGGACCCGGCGGTGGCCCTGGTCCAGCTGAGAGCAGCGGAACACGGCTGCCTGCTCTTCACCATCCACCGCCCCCACCCCTGACCCGCCCCCGCCCAGTTCCCCGCGCCCGGTCAACCCCAGGCGCGCGGGGAACCGCGCGAAACCACCGAGTACCGCACAGGAACAAGCACGATCAGCCGGGAACCCCAGGCGCGCGGGGAACCGCGCGAAGCCGACCGGAACCCGCACAGCGACGGAACCACCCACGGGTGGCCCCAAAGGGGCGCGGGGAACTGCGCGAAACCACCGAGTACCGCACAGGAACAAGCACGATCAGCCGTGGAACCCCAGGGGCGCGGGGAACTGCGCAAAACGGACCGGTACCCGCACAGCGACGGAACCATCCACGGGTGGCCCCAAAGGGGCGCGGGGAACTGCGCGAAACCACCGAGTACCGCACAGGAACAAGCACGATCAGCCGGGGAACCCCAGGGGCGCGGGGAACTGCGCGAAGCCGACCGGAACCCGCGCAGCGACGGAACCACCCACGGGTGGAACCCACAGACACGGGCACCGGACCGACCACGGGGACCCGGAACAGCTACGGGCCCCCGCACGGGCCCCGCTACGACGAAAGGCTGGCGGCAACCAGCTCCGCGATCTGCACAGCGTTCAGCGCAGCGCCCTTGCGGAGGTTGTCGTTGGAGACGAACAGCGCCAGCCCGTGCGCGACGGTCTCGTCGTCCCGGATACGCCCCACGTACGACGCGTCCCGCCCCGCGGCCTGAAGCGGCGTGGGGATCTCGGACAGCACCACCCCGGGCGCCCCGCCCAGCAGCTCGTACGCGCGCTCCACACTGATCGGCCGCGCGAACCTCGCGTTGATCTGGAGCGAGTGCCCCGAGAAGACCGGCACCCGCACACAGGTCCCGGACACCTTCAGCTCCGGGATCTCCAGGATCTTGCGGGACTCGTGCCGCAGCTTCTGCTCCTCGTCGGTCTCGAAGGAACCGTCGTCCACGACGCTCCCGGCGAGGGGCACGACGTTGAACGCGATGGGCCGCTGGTAGACCGCGGGCTCGGGGAAGTCCACGGCGTCCCCGTCGTGCGTGAGCTTGTCCGCGTCGGCCACGACCTTCTGCACCTGTCCGTGCAGCTCGGCGACCCCGGCGACCCCGGACCCGGACACCGCCTGGTACGTCGCCACGACCACCGCTTCGAGCCCGGCCTCCTCGTGCAGCGGACGCAGTACGGGCATCGCGGCCATCGTGGTGCAGTTCGGGTTGGCGATGATCCCCTTGGGCCGGTCGGCGATCGCGTGCGGGTTCACCTCGGACACCACCAGGGGCACCCCGGGGTCCCGCCGCCACGCGGAGGAGTTGTCGATCACGACGGCGCCCTGCGCGGCGACCTTCTCCGCGAGCGCGCGGGAGGTCGCGCCGCCCGCGGAGAACAGCACGATGTCCAGATCGCTGTAGTCGGCGGTGGCGGCGTCCTCGACGGTGACCGCGGTGCCCTTCCAGTCGATCGTGGAACCGGCGGACCGGGCCGAGGCGAACAGGCGCAGCACGCCGACCGGGAAGTCCCGCTCGGCGAGCACCTTGCGCATGACCGTGCCCACCTGACCGGTGGCTCCGACGATTCCGATCCTCACGGTGACTCCTTCTGGGTGCTGTGCCCCGGGGCGTCGGCTGCCCGCCCGGGTGTACTACGGCGTCCGTACCGCGCTGTACGGGGATTCTGAGGTGTTTCGTCCCCGTACGTACACCTCTGCTGACGTACAAGGACGGCCGAACGGTTCCATGATGCGTCTGTCCACGTCCCGTGTGTCCAATCCAGCGTCCCTCTTCCCGGGAAGTGGGACGCCCGGTCACTCCGCAGCGCCCGGGTCCCACCTTCCGTGCGCGCGGACCGGGCGGAGAACCCGTTCGAACGTTTCCGTGTCCTCCGGCGTCATAGGAGCGACACAGGGCCCGGGGGACCCCGGAGCGCGGGGCGAGGGGAGGAGCGGCCATTGCTGTGGCGACGAGTCCGGGACACGGTCCGGGAGCCGTCCCGGGAGACCGCCCGGGACGCGGACCCGCTGGACGCGGCACAGGAGGACCGGGTACGCGCGGTCCTGGCGCTCGGGGGAGTGCCGCGGTCGGACCTGCCGGACGGGGTGCAGCAGGTCCGGCTGCGGCTGCTGGAGCGCGCGGCGAAGGGGCAGGAGGCACCCCGTGACGTGGCGGCGTGGGCCGCCGTGGTCGCCTCCAACCTCGCGATGGACTGGCACCGCTCCAGACGCCGTCAGGAACGCGTCGGTGAACGTCTCGCCTCGCTGCCCGCCGAGCAGCCGGGCGGCGGCGAGGACACCCGGGTCCTGTCGGTCGCCCTCGCCCAGGGGCTGGACGGCCTCCCGGACAGCCAGCGCCAGGTGATCGTGCTGCGCTTCTACGCCGACCTGCCGGTACGGGAGATCGCGGACCGGCTCGGCGTCCCGGAGGGCACGGTCAAGAGCAGGCTGTACACGGCGGTACGGGCCCTGCGCGCGCGGCTGCACGAGGACGAGGTGGTGTGAGATGACCGAGGAGCTGCCCCACGACGACGTACTGATGTCGGCGATCCTGGACGAGCCCCTGCCCCCCGGACGGTCCGCCGATCCGGCGACCGCCGCCGCCCATCGCGCGGCCGTCGCCGACCTCGCCGAACTCCGCGCCGGACTCCGGCTCCTGGGCGACACCCTCGCCCGCGACCCGTCCCCCGACCCGGCCTCGGACCCTTCCGGTGCCGCCGGTCCCTCCGACCCGCCCCCCGACCCGTCCTCCGCCCCGTCCTCCGGCACGGCCCCGACCCCGGACCCGGAGGCGCCCCCCGTCCCCACTCCCGCCCCCGCCGCGTCCAGAGCCCCCCGCCCCGCGTCCCGTCGCCCGCCCGGCCGGCGGGACGGTCGCCGGATCGCCCGGCGGTTCGCGGTCGGCGTCTCGGCGCTGACCTGTGTCGCCGCGCTGGCGGCCGGGGTGAGCTGGCTGAACGCGACGGGCGGTCTCGGCGCGAGCTCCGAGAGCGCCAAGGCCGCCGGGGAGCCGGCCACGCGACCGCTCCCGTCGGACGCGGACCGCAAGGGCGACAACGCCTCGCTCGGCCCGGAGGGCTTCGTCGCCTGCTCGCGTCTCATCTTCGAGGGGACGGTCACCCGGGTGGAACCCGTCCCGGGCGCCCCGCGCGACCGGATCACCCTGGACGTCGAGCGGCACTACAAGCCGGACAAGGGACCAGGGCGCATCACCGTCACCATGGACCACGACGTCGACCCCCGGCTGACGCCCGGTCAGCGCACCCTCATCAGCGTCCCGAAGGGCGAGGACCACCCCGACAACTGGGCCACCGGCGAGGACATGGCGGAACTGCGTGAGCTGGTCGTAGGGGCGCTGCCCGGCGCGAAGGCGATCGAGTGCGACGGCGCCGGACCACGCGGCTGACCGGGGGCCGCGAGGCTCGGGACACGGGAAAGGGGCGGACTCCCGAAGGAGCCCGCCCCTGGCGCGTACCGGCGGATCACCGGGGCCGCGTGGCCCCGGACCCGGTACGCGGTACTACGGAACGACCTTGTCGACCCTCACGCTGCCGACACCTGTGACCGAACCGCGCTCGTTGACGAGCTGCACATCGCCCTGGAGCTGACGGTCGGCGGCGACCGAGGAGTTCGCGACGACCTCGGCCGGGACCTGCACCGAGCTGCCGAGACCCAGCGGGAACCGCTTCGTCTCGTCGACCGTGATCGAGCCCAGCGAGGGCGCGACGAACAGGTCGAGGTAGTCGTACGCGGTGGGGCCGTTCTGCACCGCGTAGCCGACGACCTCGACGGTGTACGTCCCGGCCGCCGGGTTGCGCACCGACACCGCTTCCTCGGAGTTCGCGTCCGCGTCGTCCGCGAGGAGGTTGCCCGCCGCGTCGTACAGGAAGAGGTCCAGGTCGGCGCTGGCGATCGCCGTGTTGCCGATCGAGGCGTCGAGCCTGGCCGTGCCCTGCGGCACGGTGACCTCGAACCTCTGGCTCTCCCCCTCACCGATCGACGGCCGCTGCGACTTGGCGGAGCTGAGCGGACCGCCCTTCAGCGCGCCCTCCAGCTTCGCGAAGTTGTTCGTGACCTTCCAGGAGACGGGGGCCGGGACGCCGACCTTCGCCTCGGGGAGCGACTGGGTCGCCGGGTCGAAGGAGGCGCCCAGCACCGTCGCGTCCAGCTTGAACGGGTTGTCCAGCAGCGGCGACGTACGGCGCGACTCGACCTCGATCTCCCAGACGCCCGGCGTCGGGTTGAGGTACGAGCGCACGTCGGGACGGCACTGGTTCAGCGGGTGCTCGTAGTTCGGGTAGCAGAAGATGGTGCTGGAGTCCTCCATCTGCACGCCGTACGGGTGCAGCGTGATGAACCGGGTCTGGCTCTTGGCGGCCAGGCCGCTCATCTTGACCTCAAGGCTCTTCGCGCCCTCGGGGACCGTCACGAAGTACGACTGGTGGCTGTTGCGCGTCGAGACACCGGACGCCGAGAACACCGACGACGGCTTGGCGATCGGCGTGGAGACCACGACCGTCGACATGATCTGGTGGTCGACGCCCTCGGTGCGCTCGTCGTCCACCTCAAGGATCGCGCTGTGCACGCCGCCCGAGACCGGACGCGCCTGGACCTTGACGGTCACTGGCTTGTTCAGCGGCAGCAGCACCTCGTCGTCGCCGACGATGCGGAACGTGTTCTCGTGGTTGTTCTCCAGGTCCAGCTCATGGCGGACCGGGCGGTCGGGGCCGGAGGTACGCGTGACGACCACGTCGTACGTCTTGCGCTCGCCCTTCTTCAGGCCGCCCTCACGGTCGTAGAGACCGGTGCCGAAGCCCGGGTCCTTCAGCGCCCAGTCGATGTTGGTGTCGACGGGGGCCTTGACCGAGTACTCATGGGCGGTCGCGCCGCGCCGGATCGACTTCCAGGCGCCGACCACGTCGAGCAGACCGGTGCCCTGCGCGTGCGCCTGCTCGCCCCGGACCTCCTTGGTGGTGGAGGTCAGCGCGGTGCGCAGCTTCGCCGGGGTGAGGTCGATGCCCCGCTGCTTCGCCGCCGACAGCAGCAGCGCCGAGGCGCCCGCCGCCTGCGGGGACGCCATCGAGGTGCCCTGGAGCATCGAGTAGCCGGGCGGCAGCTGGTAGCCGGCCTCGGCGACCGGACCGCCCGCGGTCCAGGTCTGCGTGGTGTTGATGGCCGCGCCGGGCGCGGAGACGACCGGGGCGAAGCCGCCGTCCTCACGCGGTCCGCGCGACGAGAACGGGATCATCGCGTACGACTTGCGGACGCCGGAGCCGTAGTTGGCGGCCCAGGTCTCCTTGGAGATCGTCGCGCCGACCGAGACGACCTTGCTCGCGAGGCCCGGGTCACCGATGGTGTTCACACCGGGACCGTCGTTGCCGGCCGCGATGACCAGCTGCACACCGTAGGTGTCGATGAGACGTGTGTAGAGCTCGGCACGCGCGTTGTTGCCGTCGTTCAGCGCGGGGAGCCCGCCGATGGACATGTTGACGATGTCCACACCGCGGTTGACGACGAGGTCGATCATGCCCTCGGTCAGCGCGATGTTGGTGCAGCCGCCGCTCCAGGAACAGGCGCGCGAGGAGACGACCTTGGCGCCGGGCGCGGCACCGTTCATCTTCCCGCCGAACAGGCTGTTGGCCGCGGCGATACCGGCGACATGGGTGCCGTGGTCGCCCTCGATGATGCCGATGTTGACGAAGTCGGCCTTCTTGCCGACCCAGTCACCGCCGTACGGGTCGGTCGGCACGTCCTTGCGGATCTCGATCACGAACGGCACCCGCTCGGCGATCGCCGTCGCCGGGTCGTCCGTACCGAAGTACCCGACCTGGAAGCCGTCCTTGTAGGGCTTCAGGGCCGAGTCGTCGGTGAAGTTCTGGTTGTTGTTCAGGTCGACGCGTACGGTCCCGGCGGCCGGGTCGTACAGCAGCGCCCATACGTCGGTGGTGTCGCCGTCGCGGTTCAGGTCGCCCTTGGCGTCGCCGTTGGCGGTGACGCTCTCGCGGAAGGTGCTGATCTGGTAGCTGCCCGCGGGGGCGGTCCAGGTGGTGTTCGACCAGGTGAAGTCGGGTCCGGTGACCGGGTTGGTCATCCGCCGCCAGGTGCCGTCCGAGTCGAGGATCGGGTCGGTCGCGGTGACCCAGTCCACGATCTTGCGCTCGCCGGTCGTCGTCTTCTGGAGCGACGGGTGTCCGAGGTCCACACCGGAGTCGATGACCCCGATGGTGACACCGCGGCCGTCGGCCTTCGGGTTCTGCTGTACGAAGTCGACCGCGCCCGTCTCGAAGGACGGGTTGTACGGGTTCTTCGCGGGGGTGTCACGGCCCGGCGCCGGGTACGAGCCGGGGGCCGGGGAGCGCTTGCCGGACGTGCCCTTGGCGCCGCCGGAGGGGGAGGGGTCGTCCAGCTCGATCTCGTGGCGCAGGTCGATGCCGTGCACCGACCGCAGCTTCCCGGCCGCCGCGATGGCCGCTTCGGCCTTCGCCGTCGGGACGGTCGCGCGGACATAGCCGAGCTTGTCGTGCGTGCGGGCCACCGAGCCGCCCTGGACGGCGTCGAGCTGGTCCTTGACCTGCTCGGTCGCGCCGGGCGCGGTGGCGATCATCATCGTGACGTTCTTCGCGCCACTGGCCTTGGCGGCGACGAGGAGGTCCGCGTCGGCGGAACCGAGCTTCTCGTCGGCCGACTTGACGGCGGCGTCGGCCGGGACAGGCTCGCTGTCCGCGGAGAAGGCCGAGGGCAGGGGGCCGGCGGCGGAGAGCGCGGCGACCAGGCCCGCGGCCACGGCTATGCGTGCCGCGCGTCTCGCACCGGAGCGGGGTGCCCGCTGGGGGTTGGGGGTCATCTGCATCCCTGTACGTGTAGGAGCGGACGGTTCGGGTCTCCCCGGCCCCGGGTCAACGCGCGTCCACCACACCGTTTCCGGTGCCGCGCCGCCGGACGGACCGTCCGGCCGCGCGCCGGGCCCGAGCCCGGGACGGTCGTCGTGGTGACCGACCGTGTCCGTCGTTGTTCCGGATTTCGGGGCCGGATGACCGCTCAGCTTTACGTACGAGGTCGATGTTTGGGGAGAGTTGGCCGGGGCATGTCGTGCCCATGGCGCACTTCCGCCATACGCCATGGGCCGCATGGCGGGCGAAAGCCGCATTTGTCCCCGCCGTCCGGAGGGCCGCGTCGTAACGTGCGCGCATGCGGAACGTACTGAGAGTCGCTGCCTACGCCGTCTGCGTGGACGACGGACAGATCCTCCTCGCCCGATGGGTCGCCCGCGACGGCGCCCGCCGCTGGACCCTGCCCGGCGGCGGCATGGACCACGGCGAGGACCCGTACGACACCTGTGTCCGCGAGGTCGCCGAGGAGACCGGCTACCGCGTCGAACCCCACACCCTGCTCGGCGCCGACACCCTGATGCGCCCCCGCGAACCCCGCCCGCTGCGCCGCTCCGCCGAGGTCCACGCGCTGCGGCTCGTCTACGAGGCCCGGGTGACCGGCGGTTCGCTGCGCGACGAGAAGGACGGCTCGACCGACCGGGCGGCCTGGCATCCGCTCGCCGAGGTCCCCGGACTCGTCCGGGTCGATCTCGTGGACCACGGGCTGCGGCTGTGGCGCGAACGCCCACCGGCCGGACGGTTCGGCGTGCCACCGCGCCCGCAGGACGAACAGAGCGCGAACCGGTACGACGGTTCACCTGATCGGGGCTGATCACGGGGAAAGAGGCAACCGCTCCCGCCATCCGGGGTGTCCTGCTGGAGGAGCTCTCGCGCGCCGCGGTCCGCACCACCGGACCGGCGGTCCGTGACGGCCCGACCGTGACGACCGAAGGAGCAGGGGCAGACATGGCAGCAGGACGCGCGCGCACCGCGCTCGTGGGGATGGCGGCGGCGGTCGCCGTCACCGCGTTCACCGTCCCGGCCCACGCGGCGGGTCCCGGGGGGACCGTACGTATCCCGTCCGCCGTGGCCCCGCCGCCCGGCCCGGTCCCCGCGGTCCCGTACGGCATCCTCAGCGATGTCGCCGCGACCCCGCCGCCCCTCGTACCGGACGCCGTACGGGACCCGGGTCCCCGCGCCGCCGTACCGCGCGCACTGTTCGGCCCCCTCCGCCCTGTCGCCCCCGTCCGGCCGCTGCGCGACGACCACGGACCGACCGCGCGCGCCCTGGAGGACCTGGTCCGGGCGGGGGTCCCCGGGGTGACCGCCCAGGTCCGGGACCACGCGGGCGTCTGGCGCTCCGCCGCCGGAACGGGTGACCTGCGCGCCGGTACCCCGCGCGGCACCGGCGACCACTACCGCGTCGGCAGCATCACCAAGACCTTCGTCGCCGCCGCCCTGCTCCGACTGGAGGCCGACGGACAACTCGACCTGGACGACACCGTCGACCGCTGGCTGCCCGGACTCGTCCGGGGCCACGGCCACGACGGCCGCCGGATCACCGTCCGCCAGCTCCTCAACCACACCAGCGGTATCCGCAACTACACCGCCGACGAGGACTTCGACCGCGAGTACTTCCGCGCCCCCGGGTTCTACGAGCACCCCATACCACACTGTCGCTCCGGGGGACCTGGTACGCATCGCCCTGCGGCATCCCGCGGACTTCCCGCCCGGCACCTCCTGGAACTACTCGAACACCAACTACGTCCTCGCCGGGATGGTCATCGAGCGGATCACCGGCCGCCCCTACGGCGAGACCGTCCGGGACCGTGTCATCCGCCCGCTCGGACTGAGCTCCACCACCGTCCCGGGCGCCGACCCCCGGATGCCGCGTCCCAGCGGCCACGCCTACTCCAAGCTCTCCGCGGACCCGGCGGCCACCCGGGTCCACGACGTCACGCACTTCAGCCCGACCCTCGCCCACGCGGCCGGCGAGATCATCTCCACCTCGGCCGACCTCACCCGCTTCTACTCGGCGCTGCTGGGCGGCCGGCTGCTTCCGCCGGAGCAGCTCGCCGCGATGACGACCACGGTGGAGTCCCCGCGGCACCCGGGGGCGGGGTACGGGCTCGGCATCGTCAGCCGCACGACGAGCTGCGGGGTCCAGCTCTGGGGCCACGGGGGCGGGATGCCCGGCTCCCTCTCCCAGGCCGTGAGCACACGCGACGGCCGCAGGGTCCTGGCGTACAACCTCAACGGCGACTGGACGGAGGCCGCCGGAACGATCGAGGAAGCGGAGTTCTGCGCAGACGGTTCCCCCGTTTCCTGAGCCACCCGCCTCGCTCGCGCCCCCGAGGTCTGTCCGGGTGGGCGCACTCGTCCCCGTACCGTCGTTCGTGGGGTGCGCAGTTCCCCGCGCCCCTGAGGTGCTGCCCCATTGCGGTCGCTCTTCGGGCGCGGGTCGGTCCTCGTTTTCGCGCAGTTCCCCGCGCCCCTTTGGGGGCGCCCTCCTGGGGCTGTTCTCCGTCTGCGGGGGCGGGGTTGGACCATCCTCTTCGCGCAGTCGCATGGCTGCGGGAGGGGGTGGGCGGGAATCTCTGCTCGCAGACTCCGATGCTCTTCAGTAGGACCACATGTACGTCGTACCGAGCGTGTCGGATCGAGGACGGAGAATCCCGACCGGCCCCGACCCGAAGAACCGACAGGGGGCGCCCCAAAGGGGCGCGGGGAACTGCGCACCCGACGAGCGACGGCACAGGAACGGAGTACGCCCAGCCGGACAGACCTGGGAAGCGCAAGCGAAGGCGACCCGCGGGGAACTGCGCAAAACCACCGAACGACGGCACAGGAACGAAGTACGCCCAGCCGGACAGACCTGGGAAGCGCAAGCGAAGGCGACCCGCGGGGAACTGCGCGAAACCCACGAGCGACGGCACAGGAACGAAGTACGCCCAGCCGGACAGACCTACGAAGCCGAGCGACAGCACAGGAACGATGTGCGCCCCGCACAAGAAACCCAGGGGCGCCGGCCAAGGCACTCAACGGGGGAGAACCGCGACGTAAGCCGCAGGTTCCCGGTCCCCCGCCGCGGTCAGAGCGGCCCGCACCACCGTGGCCTGCTGCTCCAACCCGTCCCGCAACTTGCGGGGCGTCACATGCACCACCGTGATCCCGAGCCGCTCCAGGTGGTCCCGCCGCCGCGCGTACTCGGCCCACTCCGCCTGCTCCGCCGCCCCGTCCTGACGCCCCCCGGGCCGCGGCGCCCGGGTGTCCAGCTCCACGGCGACCGCGTGCTCCGGCCAGAACGCGTCGACCGCGCCCAGATACGGACCGTCCGGAATCCGCAGATCCACGTTCCACACCGGCTCGGGCAGCCCGTACTCCGCCACCATCCGGTACAGCCGGTCCTCCGCCACCGACCGCCCCTCCGCGAGGAGCGCGTCCACCGCGTCCACCACGTACGGACGCGACAGCAACCGCGCCTGGGTCAGCTCCCGCACCAGGGAGGCCGGTTCGCAGTGCCCGTCCCGGACGGCCTCGGTGAGCAGGGTCCGGACCGTGCCCCCGTCGGTGAGCTGCGCGACGGCGTCGGCGACCGCCCGGGCCACGGGTGCCAAGGGAACCCCGTCCACCATCCGTGCCGTCGGGAGCGCCGCCGTCCGCACCAGCCGCACCGACGGCGTCGACCGCAGCCTGCGGGTCCGGGGCACCAGCACGTCGAACCGGTCGAGCGCCGGCAGCGCGGCCACGCCACGGAACCCGTACAGCGCGAGAGCCGCCGCGCCGGTCACCAACGCGTCCCGGTACGGCGCCGGTTCCCCGTACGGCGGCGCGTCCCCGCCGCGCTCCCCGCGCTCGGACTGCTCCGGCGGCTCCTGCGCGGCGGGCTGGACGGGGACCCCGCCCCGGGCCACCGGCACGGGCACCCCGCTCCGGGCCACCGGACGGCCCGCGTACAGCAGGGCCGCGTGCAGCCGCTCCTCGCTGGTGGGCGGACCCTGGTGCAGCAGGTACACACCGGGGAGGTACTGCTGCCAGACCCCGCCCGGACGGCACCGCGCGTTGGTCTCCGCGGCGCTCACCCCGCGCACCCGCAACTGCGCGGCGCTCAGGACGCGGAGCCGGACATCACCGGCACCGCGGAGGTGGGGGAGCTGAGGGGCGCGGGGCGAGAGCGGGGCGTTGTGGTTCATGGCCGCAATCTCCCCACCATCGACCACCCCTTGAACCCCTGTTACGTATCTGTCGGCATTTCAGGACAAGACCACCCTCGGGCCCGTCCGATCCCCGCCGAAACCCCCGCCCCCCCGAAAGCCTGACACCCGGACCGCCGGGTCCCGGCGCGAACACCCCCGCGCACGCCCGGCGGCGGGCCGGTGGGCGGCGGTGGACAGGGTCCCGGCGCGGAGTCCCCGGCCGCCGTGCGATCCCCCGGGCGACCCGCACCCGAAAGGCGGGCGCACGGGGGCACCCGCCCCGGGCGCGGGACGGCCCCCCGAACAACCACCCGCCGCCCGCGACCACCCGGGGGCCACCCGTGACCGACCCGGGGACGGGGAAGACCGGCACCCGGTGAACGGGCGACCCCCGTCACAGAGCTGCGCCCGCACCCCCGAGGTCACAAGGTCACAGACCCGCGCCCACACCCCCCGCGTCGCACACCTGCGCCCGCAGTGCCCGCGCGAGGTCGTCCCGCGCCTCCAGCACGAGCCGCCGCAGCGCGGGAGCCGCGTCGGCCCGCTCGGAGAGCCACGCGTCGGCCGCGTCCAGCGTCGCCTTGTCCCCCTGCACACCCGGGAACAGGCCCCGCACCACGTCCATACCGATCTGGATGGACCGCTCGGCCCACACCCGCTCGATCGCGGCGAAGTACTTCGGCGTGTACGGCGCGATCAGCTCCCGCTGCGACGGGCGGGCGAACCCGGCGATGGTCGCCTCGACCAGCGCGTTGGACAGCGTGTCGGACTCCACCACGTCGGCCCAGGCACGTGCCTTGACCTCCGCGAGGGGTCGCGCGGCCAGACACCGCACCTGGTGGCGCCGCCCGGACGCCGTGTCGTCCCGGGCCAGTTCCGCCGCGATCGCGTCCTCACCGACCGCCCCGTACGTGGCCAGCGGCTCCAGGAACGCCCAGCGCAGTTCCTGGTCGACGTCGAGGCCGTCGATGCGCGCGGTGCCGTCCAGGAGTCCCGCCAGCAGCCCGAGTTCGGTGTCGGCGCAGGCCGTCGCGGCGAGGAAACGCGCCCAGACGAGCTGGTGCTGACTGCCCGGCTCGGCGATACGCAGCTCCCGCACGGCCCCCTGCGCCAGCGCGGCGCCGCCCTCCGCACGCCACTCGGGCGCCGCGTAGTGGGTGACCGCCGAGCGCACCCAGGTGTGCAGCATCTGGAGCACCCCGATGTCGGTCTCCCGCCCGGCGAACCGCAGCACCAGGTCGACGAAGTCGCGGGTGGGCATCAGCGCGTCCCGGGTGAGGTTCCACAGGGCGGACCACACGAGCGCCCGCGCCAGCGGGTCGGTCAGGTCACCGAGCCGCTCCCGCAGGGTCTCCAGGGAGTTCTCGTCGAAACGGATCTTGCAGTACGTGAGGTCGTCGTCGTTGACCAGCACCAGCTCCGGGGCGCGCTCGCCGACCAGCTCCGGAACCAGGGTCCGGGGCCCGTCGACGTCGACCTCGGCGCGCGCGTAGCGCACCAGCTCCCCGCTCACGTCCTCGCGCGCGTACAGCCCCACCGCGATCCGGTGCGGACGCAGCTGCGGATACGCCTCCGGGGCCTCCTGGAGCACCGCCAGCTCACTGATCCGCCCCTCGGCGGTCAGCAGCACCTGCGGGGTCAGCGCGTTCAGCCCGGCGGTCTGGAGCCAGGCGCGCGACCAGGCGGTCATGTCCCGGCCGGAGGTCTCCTCCAGCACGGTCAGCAGATCGCTCAGCTCGGTGTTGCCGTACGCGTGCCGCTTGAAGTAGCGGCGGGCGCCCTCCAGGAAAGCGTCCTGACCGACGTACGCCACGAGCTGCTTGAGGACGGAGGCGCCCTTGGCGTACGTGATCCCGTCGAAGTTCAGCTTGGCGGCCTCCAGATCACGGATGTCGGCCGTGATCGGATGGGTGGACGGCAGCTGGTCCGCGCGGTACGCCCAGGCCTTGCGGTTGTTGGCGAAGGTGATCCAGCCGTCGGTGAACCGGGTGGCCCCGACCATCGAGAACGCGCCCATGAAGTCGGCGAACGACTCCTTCAGCCACAGGTCGTCCCACCACCGCATGGTCACCAGGTCGCCGAACCACATGTGCGCCATCTCGTGCAGGATGACGTTCGCCCGCGCCTCGTACGCCGCCCGGGTCACCTTGCCCCGGAAGATGTACTCCTCCCGGAAGGTCACACAGCCCGGGTTCTCCATCGCGCCGAGGTTGTACTCGGGGACGAACGCCTGGTCGTACTTGCCGAACGGGTACGGGTAGTCGAAGTGGTCGTGGAAGAAGTCCAGGCCCTGCTTCGTCACCAGGAACACGTCGTCCGCGTCGAAGTGCCTGGCGAGGCCCTTGCGGCACAGCGCGCCCAGCGGGATCTCCAGCGTCGTCCCGTCCGCGAACGTCCGGCTGTAGCTGTCCGTCACGTAGTGGTAAGGCCCGGCCACGACGGCCGTGATGTACGTGGAGATCGGCTTGGTCTCCGCGAACCGCCAGACCCCGTCCACCTGCTCCCCGGCGCCGTTGCCCCACACCGTCCAGCCCTCCGGGGCCCGTACCTCGAAGCGGAACGGGGCCTTCAGGTCGGGCTGCTCGAAGGTGGTGAACACCCGGCGCGCGTCGGCGGGCTCGTACTGCGTGTACAGATAGACCTCGCCGTCCTCCGGGTCGACGAAGCGGTGCATGCCCTCACCGGTGCGGCTGTACGCGCAACGCGCGTCAACCACCAGTTCGTTCTCCTCGGCGAGATCCTCCAGCGCGATCCGCGAACCGTCGAAGACGGCGCCCGGGTCGAGGTCCTTGCCGTTGAGGGACACCGACGTGACCTGGGGCGCGACGAGGTCCGCGAAGCTCGTGGCCCCGGGCTCGGCGCAGCGGAACCGGATCGTGGTCACGGACCGGAACGTGCGCGGCTCGTCCTCCACGTCCCCGATCGCGGAGCGCAGGTCGAGGGCGACCTCGTAACCGTCGACGGACAGCAGCGCGGCCCGCTCCTGGGCCTCGTCACGGGACAGATTCTCACCGGGCACGGGCGGCACTCCCTTGTGGCTCGCTTGGTCTGAGTACGTGCTGGTCACTCGCTGGTCCCGGTACGCGCTGGTCCCGGCACCCGGTGGTCGATCCTGCCATGGGCGCCCGTGCCCGGAGGGGGCGCCCCACCAGGGTCCGCCGACCGGGAATGCCCTGGGTGACCTGTGGTGTTCTTCACAGATGAGTGCAGTCCCTACCCACGTGTGCGCGCCTCCGGGCGCTGAGGAGAGACATGGCTGAGACGTCGCAGAAGACTCCCGTCGACTTCTGGTTCGATCCCATATGCCCCTGGGCCTGGATGACCTCCCGCTGGATGCTGGAGGTCGAGAAGGTGCGGGATGTCGAGGTCCGCTGGCATGTGATGAGCCTCTCCGTGCTCAACGAGGACAAGCTCGACGAGCTCCCCGAGCAGTACCGCGAGGGAATCCGGCAGGCGTGGGGCCCGGTGCGTGTCGTGATCGCCGCCCAGCAGAAGCACGGCGACGAGGTCGTCGGCCGCTTGTACACCGCGCTGGGCACCCGTTTCCACAACCGGGGCGAGGGCCCGAACCGTGAGGCGGTCCTCGGCGCGCTGGCCGACGCCGGGCTGCCGGAGTCGCTCGCCGACTACGCGGAGTCCGACGAGTTCGACGCGGAGCTGCGCGCCTCCCACAAGGAGGGCATCGACCTGGTCGGCCAGGAGGTGGGCACCCCTGTCATCGCCGTCCCCGGCGCGGACGGTGAGCAGGTCGCCTTCTTCGGTCCCGTGGTCACCCCGTCGCCCAAGGGCGAGGACGCCGCGAAGCTGTGGGACGGGACCTTGCTGGTCGCGTCCATTCCCGGCTTCTACGAGATCAAGCGGACCCGCACCCAGGGCCCGGTCTTCGACTGACACCTCTGAGGCGGCGGGCCCCGCACCCCGGTCCGGGGCCCGCCGCCTCCCCTCGGCGCCGTACCTCGAACCGGCGCCGCACCCCGTGGCTCACGCGGCGGCACCGCACTCCGTACCGACGCCCCCCGCCGGTCACCGCCCCGCTCCCGTCACCGCGCGCCTCCGTCCTCCTCCGGCGCCGCGCCGGTGCCGTCACGGTCGTCGGCCCTCCCGGTCGCGTCGCCCTCGGCGGTCCCATCGGCCTCATCGGTCCCGTCCTTGAAGAACAGCGCGGCGAGCGCCGGGAGTCGGCGGGCGATCTCCCGCTCGTCGTCGAAGTCGAAGGACCAGTCGGGGTCGAGGGGCGCGTAGCTGACGCTCCATGTCGCGGGCAGCTGCTCGCCGGTGGCCGCGTGGTGCGCGTCCCACGCGACGCCGAGCACACGCTCGCACTCCAGCTCGGCCCAGCTGCCGGCCACCTCACGTACCGCGTCCAGCCCGGCCAGCGCGTCCGGGTCGGCCACCACCCGCTCGAACACCTCACGGCCCTGGCCTATCAGCCAGGCCCGGAAGTAGTCGAAGCCGTCGTCCGAGCAGCCGCCGTTGACCGTGTACGCGGCGGCCCACAGCGGGGCCCGGTACGACTCGGCCATCAGGTCCCACAGGACCTGCTGGGCGGCGCTGATGTGCTCGGCGGGCCGCTCGGCCAGCAGTTCGGCGACGCGGTCGGCCACCGCACGGGTGTCCGGCCGCCCGGCTCCACCACCCTCCCCGTCCGCCCGAGCCCCCGACCCGCTGCCGGCCCCTGACCCGTCACCCGGCCGCGACCCGCTGCCCGGCGCCGACCCGCCACCCGTTGCCGGTACCGCCCTCGCGGCCACATCGGCGCGGGCCCGCCCCACCAGGTCCCAGAACTCCGTCTTGTCCATGCCCCCAAGCGTGCCACCGGGGTCTGACAACCGGCCCTGACCTGCCGCTTCCCCGCACCCCGGGAACGCTCACCGGGATCACCGACCGGACCACCGACCGGTCCCGCTCACCAGGGAACGCCCCGGGATCGCTCACCGGAAACGCGGAAGGCCCCGCGAGTCATGTCCTCGCGGGACCTTCCGTTACTTCACCTGCCCGGTGGATCGGTGAGAAGACGATCACGAGCAGGATCTTGGGTGCGCCTGCCCCGGAAGCGGCCCTGACCCGGGGTGCGGCGCGCGCCGCGCTGCGGACGTGCCGTCAGGGCGCCAGGATGAGGTTGTCCACCCGCTGCTTGGCCGAGGCGTAGCGCTTGGCCACGTCCTGCCAGTTGACGACCGCCCACATGGCGTCGATGAAGTCGACCTTCTGGTTGCGGTACTGGAGGTAGAACGCGTGCTCCCAGGCGTCGAACACGAGGATCGGCGTCGAGCCCTGGCCGACGTTGCCCTGGTGGTCGTACACCTGCTCCACGATCAGCTTCCCGCTCACCGGCTCGTAGGCGAGGACGCCCCAGCCGGAGCCCTGCGTCGTGGCCGACGCCTTGGTCAGCTGCGCCTTGAAGTTGGCGTACGAGCCGAACGAGTCGGCGATCGCGTCGGCGAGGTCGCCCACGCCGTCGGCGGACAGGGGCTCGCCACCGCCGTCACCGGTCATGTTGTGCCAGTAGATGGAGTGCAGGATGTGGCCCGACAGATGGAAGGCCAGGTTCTTCTGGAGGCCGTTGATGGAGCCCCACTGGTCCTTGTCCCGGGCCTCCTCCAGCTGCTCCAGGGTGTCGTTGGCGCCCTTCACGTACGCGGCGTGGTGCTTGTCGTGGTGCAACTCGATGATCTCGGGGCTGATCACCGGCGCGAGCGCGGAGTAGTCGTACGGCAGTTCGGGAAGTGTGTAGACGGCCATCGCGGTCCCCTCTGACCTCTTATTGCAATGTACTTGCATCTGCACGCTACCAGCAGTAAAACGCGGACGCAGGGCCACCCCCGTCCGGCGAACGGAGCACGGCGAGGCTCTGTGCGACGGCGCCGTAGGCGCATCGCGCGGACCGCACGGACCGCACGGCAAAGCCGAAGGGGGCCCCATGGGGACCCCCTTCACTCAGGAACGACCGGCCTGCCGGATCACTCCTCGCGCCCCGCGCGGGAGCGCAGCCGCTGCCACAGGTACCCGCCCAGCGCGAGCGCCAGCACCATCGCCCCGGTGGAGTACAGCTGCACCCGGGTGCCCGGCTGGCGGGCCATCAGGACGAAGATGCCCGCCATCGCCGCCAGCGAGACCCAGGTCAGCCCCGGGTACGCCCACATGCGCACGGTCAGCCGCTCCGGCTCCTCCCGCTCGATCCGCCGCCGCAGCATCAGCTGCGAGACGGCGATGAAGATCCAGACGACCAGGATCACCGCCCCGATCATGTTGAGCAGCCAGCTGAAGATGTCGTCGGGCCGCCAGTAGCTCAGCAGCACGCACAGGAACCCGAACACCGACGACGCCAGCACCGCGACCCGGGGCACCTGCCCCGTCACCCGGCCCAGCACCTTCGGCCCCTGTCCGCGCGCGACGAGCGAGTACGCGATCCGGGAGGCGCCGTAGATGTTGGCGTTCATCGCGGACAGCAGGGCCACCAGGACGACGACGTTCATGATCTGTCCGGCGCCGCTGATGCCCAGGGTGTCGAGGGTGGCCACATAGGGGCCCTTGTCGACGATGTTCTTGTCGTCCCACGGCACCAGGGTGACGATCACGGCCATCGACCCGATGTAGAACAGCGCGATACGCCACATCGCGGTCCGCACCGCCGTCGCGACACCCCGCACCGGGTCCTCGGACTCGGCCGCCGCGATGGTCACCGTCTCCAGCCCGCCGTACGCGAACACCGACGCCAGCAGTCCGATCACCAGTCCCTCGGTGCCGTTCGGCAGGAATCCGCCGTCGCCGGTCAGATGGGAGGTGCCGGGGGCGTCCGTCCCGGGCAGCAGTCCGGCGATGGCCAGGGCGCCCAGGATCAGGAAGAGGGCGATCGCGCCGACCTTGAGCGCGGCGAACCAGAATTCGAACTCACCGAAGTTGCGCACCGCCGCCAGGTTCGACAGACAGAACACCGCCATGAACAGCGCGACCCACGCCCACTGCGGGGTGCCGGGCAGCCACCCGGTGACGATCGAGGCGGCCCCGATGGCCTCCAGGCCGACGGCCGTGCACAGCAGCACCCAGTAGGCCCATCCGGCGGTGAAGCCCGCCCAGGGGCCGATGGCGCGCTCCGCGTGCGCCGAGAACGACCCGGACGACGGGTACGCCGCCGACATCTCGCCCAGCATCCGCATCACGAGCATCACCAGCAGCCCGGAGCTCGCGTACGCCACCACGATCGACGGACCCGCCGCGGCGATCCCGGCCCCGGAGCCCACGAAGAGACCCGCGCCGATCACCCCGCCGAGGGCGATCATCGACAGATGGCGCTGCTTGAGGCCGTGCCCCAGCGCCCCGTCCGGCGCCTTCCCGGGGCCCGCCGCACCGGCGCCCTCGGCCGGATCCGGACCTGATTCCACGCGCGCGTCGGCGCCTGTTCGAGCCATGGTGTGAGGGACTTCCGTGAGGTGGGGGTGGTGGGGGAGCCATCAGTGTGACGTACAAGCGTGGCGCGCCCAAGGCGTCGGCGGAACCGGGGTGAGGGGGGAGCGTGAAGGGTGTGGAGGGCCCGCACACGCGTGCGGGGGGCGTGCGGAGATCCCCGCGAAGCGCGCGTGGGGCGGGTGCGGCCCGATGGCCGACCAGGGCCGGAGCGGGGGGCGGACGGGAGCCGGTGGAGTCCCGGCGGCGGCGGGAACCGGCCTCCGCCCGCGGGCCGATGGGAGCGCGGACGGGGACGGTGGGTAGGAGGACGGGAGCCGAACGGGAGCGGGGCCGGGCCCGGTCGCGCGGGCCCGGCCCGGGGGCCGACGGGGGCCGGGCCCGCGGCCGGGGCGCGTCCCGGACGGCCGTCCTCCGGGGGCGCTTTGGTGGGACTCCACAGCGCCGCAGTGACCAGTGTCACCTTGACCCCGGGATTCCCGCAGGGGCTTTGTGGAGACCGCACCAACGCCCGGTGACGCCCTTGTCGGCCGCTGACGGTGATCGCCGCGCGACCCCTGGGATAGCGTCGCCGTGTTCCGAACCGTCGCCAGCACCGGGGAGCCCCGTTGAGCACCGCACCCATCTCCGTCCGCCCCGGCGAGGTCCTCGCCGACCTCCTCCCCGCCTCCTCGGTGGCCCGGGCCCGGGTCCGGGACGCCGTCCTCGTGGTCGGCGGCGCCGCGCTCACCGGGATCGCCGCCCAGCTCGTCGTCCCGGTCCCCGGCTCGCCGGTGGCCGTGACGGGCCAGACCTTCGCGGCGCTCCTCGTCGGCACCTCGCTCGGCGCGGGCCGCGGCTTCCTCGCGCTGGCCCTGTACGCGCTCGTCGGCATGGCGGGCATGCCCTGGTTCGCGAACGGCACCTCCGGCGCGGGCGGCGCGACGTTCGGCTATGTGCTGGGCATGCTGCTCGCCGCGACCGTCGTGGGCGCCCTCGCCCGTCGCGGCGGCGACCGCTCGGTGCTGCGCACGGCGGGCACGATGGTGATCGGCTCGGCCATCATCTACGCCGTCGGAGTCCCCTACCTGGCCGCGAGCACTCCGCTGTCGCTGACCGGCGCGGTCGCCGCGGGCCTGACGCCCTTCCTGATCGGTGACGCCCTCAAGGCGGCCCTGGCGATGGGCGCGCTGCCCACCGCCTGGCGCCTCGCCAAGGGCTGACCCGAGCACCGATCCCGAGCGAGCACCGATCCCGAGCACCGACCCCGAGTACCGATCCCGAGCACTGCCCGGGGTCGGTGCTTCCCGGGACGTCGTTGACCGGGACCGCCACCCCGGGAAGCGGGGCCGGACCGCCGACCTGGACCGCAGCCCCGGACCGTCGGACCACTCCCGTTCAGCCGTCCAGGTGACGGCTTCCCACGAAGAGGCCCGTCGGGTCGTACGTCTTCTTCAGCCCGGCGAGCCTCCCGCGCGCGTGCGCCCCGTACAGGGCCCGCGCGCGTTCCTCGTGGCCGTCGCCGTCCGCGTCCCCGAACGCGAAGTTCAGCGAGCGGCCCAGGGCCGACGGGGCGAGCAGCGGCAGCACGCGCGCGTAGTGCGCGCGGACGGCCGCCGGGTCGGTGCCCTGGAGCATCGACAGCAGCCGCACCAGGAACCGGCCCTCCCGGTAGGGCACCGCGTTGGGCACGGCGGGCTCCCGGCCGAGGGCGCCGCCCAGATGGGTGATCTGCGTGATCGTCATCCCGGGCGCGTCGGGTCCGGTGAGCGCCAGCAGTTCCGCGCCGGCCGCCGGGGCGAGGTCCCGCACCACGGCGTTGTCGCCGTAGTACGCGTGCGGGGTGTCGGGCTCGTCGTGGATGTGGCCGCTCCCGGTGTAGGGGATCGTGCGCAGGGTGTCCTCGGTGACCGGGCCCACCGCGCGCAGCGGCGCCATCAGCCGGGCGCCCTCCTCCGGGTCACCCGTGTACGCGACGCGCACCGTGATCGTGTAGCGGCCCCGCAGCGCGGGCGGGAGCATCGGCGCGTCGGGAAAGGGCAGCGCGGCGAACGTCGACGACATGGCGTCCGGCAGACCGGCCGTCCACCCGGTCCAGGCCCGCAGCAGCGCGCCCGGGTCGGTCTCCCGTCCGTCGAAGGACAGCCCGCCCCCGTACACATGGGTGACGGGCACCAGGCCCGTCTCCAGGGCCGTGACGACGCCGAAGCCGTGCCCGGCGCCGCGCAGCCCCCAGAACAGCTCCGGTTCGCTGTCCGCGGTGACCCGCAACTGTTCGCCCCCGGCGGTGACGAGGTCGACGGACCGGACATGGTCGGCGGCGTAGCCCCAGGAGCGTCCGAGGAGTCCGAGTCCGCCGCCGAGGGTGTACGAGACGGCGCCCACCCCGGGTGACGACCCGCTCAGCGGGGCCAGGCCGTGCGGGGCGGCGGCCTCGATGACCTGGCTCCACCGCGCGCCCGCCCCGATCCGCGCCACACGCGCGTGCGGGTCGATCCGTACCTCGTCCAGCCGCCGGGTACTGATCAGCATCCCGCCCTCGCTGTTCCCGGGCGTGCCGTGCCCGGTGGCCCGTACCCGCACCGGCAGGCCCGCCTCGCGCGCGTGGGCGACGGCGCCGACCACCTCCGCCACGGACGCCACCGGGCGCACCTGTTCCGGCCGCTGGGTGAATCCGGTCTGGAATCCGCTGGTCTCCCGCGCGTACGCGCTGTCCCGCGCTCCGAGCACGACACCGTTCGTGCCGACGTTCCGCAAGGTCACGACAAGGCCCTCCGTGGTTACCGGCGGGGCACCGGCTGTGCGGTGCCCCGCGCTGACGAGGAGACGCTCCCGTCCCAACCTGACAGATCCCGTCAGGTTTTCCCGGACAGGTCGTGGGATTCGCTGTCCGCGTGTCCGGCGGTGCGCCGGCCGCGCAGCTCCCGGACGACGGCGATCGCCACGACCACGGCGGCCACCAGCAGCGACAGCAGCACCTGCTCACGCCCGACGTCGTCGAACAGCATGTAGACGAGCACGAAGACGATCATGCCGATCGTCGCCCAGGTCAGATACGGGAACAGCCACATACGGACGACGAGCTTCTCCGGGGTCTCCTGTTCGATCACCCGGCGCATCCGCAGCTGGGTGCAGCAGATGACCAGCCAGACGAACAGCGCCACCGCGCCGGAGGAGTTCAGCAGGAACGCGAACACGGTGTCCGGCCACAGGTAGTTGAAGAACACCGCGACGAACCCGAACACGACCGAGCCGAGGATCGCCGGACGCGGCACCCCGCTCGTGGTGGTGGTGGCGAACGAGGCCGGGGCGTCCCCGCGGCGGCCCAGCGAGAACGCCATCCTGGACGCCGTGTAGAGGCCGGAGTTCAGGCACGACAGCACGGCGGTCAGCACGATCACGTTCATGACCTCACCGGCGTGCGGGATGCCGATCGAGTTCAGCGCGGCCACATAGGAGCCCTCGTCGGTGATCGACGGGTCGTTCCACGGCAGCAGCGTCAGCACCACGAGGACGGAGCCCAGGTAGAAGAACCCGATACGCCAGATCACGCTGTTGGTGGCCTTGGAGACGGCCCGCTGCGGGTCCTGGGACTCACCGGCCGCGAGCGTCACGATCTCGCTGCCCATGAACGAGAACACCACCATCAGGATGCCTGTCAGGATCGACCCCCAGCCGTTCGGCAGGAAGCCCCCGGTGTCGGTGAGATGGGCGAATCCGGCGCCCGGGTTGTCGGAGCCGGGCAGCAGCCCGAACACGGCCAGCAGTCCGACGACGATGAACCCGCCGATCGCGACGACCTTGATCCCGGCGAACCAGAACTCGAACTCACCGTAGGAGCCGACGGACACCAGATTGGTCGCGGTGAGCACCACCATCACCGCGAGCGCCCAGGCCCATTGCGGTACCGCGGGCATCCAGCCGTTCAGGATCACGGCCCCGGCGGTGGCCTCCACGGCCAGCACCACGACCCAGAAGAACCAGTACAGCCAGCCGATGGAGAACCCCGCCCAGCGGCCGAGCGCCTGGTCCGCGTACTCGGAGAACGATCCGGACGCGGGGCGCGCGGCGGCCATCTCGCCGAGCATCCGCATCACCAGCACGACCATCGTGCCGACCAGGGCGTACGACACCAGGATCGCGGGCCCGGCGGCGGCGATCCCGGCGCTGGAGCCGACGAACAGCCCCGCGCCGATGACCCCGCCGATGGCGATCATCGACAGATGCCGGTTCTTGAGCCCGGCCTTCAGCTCCCCGCCCGCCGCCGGTCCGCCGCCGGAGCCCCCGGAGCCGCCGGGGGAGGGGGCGCTTCGGGGTGTGCCGGAGCCCGGGGGCGCGTTCCCTGGCGCGCCGGGCCCGCCGCGCGCCGCGTCCGGCGCGGCCGTCCCCGCCCCGGCTCCCGTTCCGCTTCCGGTGCCGGCCGCCGCGCCGCCGTGACCGCCGTCGCCGCGGGCTCTGCTGTTCTCGTCGTTCTCGTCTGCCTTCGCGAGGTGGTGCTGCGATGCCATGGACGATCCTTGTCTCGGTTCACGGACCCGCGCGCCGGGCGCGGGACGAGCACGGGACAGGAGCCGCGCCGGGGAGCGCGGGACCTGCATCCCGACCCATGCGCGTCTGCCCACCCGGCGGCATGCCACACTCGGGGCCATGCGCGTGTACCTCGGCTCGGATCATGCCGGCTACGAACTGAAGAACCACCTCGTCGAGTGGCTCACGGCCCATGGCCACGAGCCCGTCGACTGCGGGCCCCACGTCTACGACGCCCTGGACGACTACCCGCCGTTCTGTCTGCGGGCCGCCCAGCGGACCGCGGCCGACGAGGGCTCCCTGGGCATCGTCATCGGCGGCTCCGGCAACGGCGAGCAGATCGCCGCGAACAAGGTCGCCGGTGTACGCGCCGCGCTGGCCTGGAGCGAGCAGACCGCCGCCCTCGGCCGTGAGCACAACGACGCGAACGTCGTCGCCGTCGGCGCCCGGATGCACAGCACGGAGGAGGCCACGAAGTTCGTGGAGATCTTCCTGGGCACCCCGTTCTCCGCCGAGGCCCGCCACCAGCGCCGTATCGACATGCTCTCGGCGTACGAGACCACCGGCGACCTCCCGCCGGTCCCCGCCCACCACCCGCAGCCGTAACACCCGGCGGCGCCCGCCCCTTTGGAACGGCGGGCGCCCCCTCACGGGCGCGCACCGGTACCCGTCGGGTGCCGGGCGGAGATCCCACGCCCCGCCGTCCCGCCCGTCCCGTCCCACGTCCCCGAGGACCCGAGGAGCCGTGCTCGTGCCGGAAGGGCACACGATCCACCGACTCGCCCGCGACCACCGGGAACGCTTCCTGGACCGGGCGCTCCGGGTCAGCAGCCCCCAGGGCAGGTTCGCCGACGGCGCCGCCCTGCTGGACGGCAGCCCCCTGAGCGAAGCCGAGGCGCACGGCAAGCATCTGTTCCTCGGCTTCCCCGGGGCGGGTGAGAGCCGCTGGGTCCACATCCATCTCGGGCTCTTCGGCAGGCTCGACTTCGGCACGGCCCCCGTCCCGCCGCCCACCGCCACCGTCCGGCTCCGGCTCGCCACCGCCGAGGCCTACGCCGATCTGCGCGGGCCCACCACCTGCGCCCTGATCACCGACGGCGAGAAGCGCGCGATACACGACCGGCTGGGCCCCGACCCGCTGCGCGACGACGACCCCGGTCCGGCCTGGACGCGGATCTCCCGCAGCCGGGTGACCGTCGCCGCGCTGCTGATGGACCAGAAGATCGTCGCGGGCGTCGGGAACGTCTACCGCGCCGAGGTCCTCTTCCGGCACGGCATCGACCCCTACCGCACCGGCCGGGACCTGGACCGCGCCGAATGGGACGCCGTCTGGGCCGACCTGGTGGACCTGATGCGCGAGGGCGTCCGCAACAACCGCATCGACACCGTGCGCCCCGAACACCTCCCGGAGGCCATGGGCCGTCCGCCGCGCGTCGACGACCACGGCGGCGAGGTGTACGTCTACCGCAGGGCGAACCAGCCCTGCCACATCTGTGGCGGCGAGATCCGCACCGCCGGTCTCGCCGCCCGTAATCTCTTCTGGTGTCCCACCTGTCAGCCGACGGCCGGAAAGGCCCCAGAAGACCGCTGAGGGGCTTTCCGGGGCCTTTCCGGCGACCCTCCGGCCCCGGGGGCCGTGAGGCCGTCCGCTAGAAGCCGTGCGGCAGCCAGGGCGCCACGGACGAACCGAAGGCCGTGTCCGCCTCGGCCAGGGCACCCTCACGCAGTTCCCGCACCCGGCCCGCCGCGCCGAGCGCCGTGAGACCGGTACCGCCCAGATAGGCGGCGCCCAACTCGGCCACCGACAGCTCCAGATCGGCGGCGTCCCCGGTCCGCTCGCAGGTCGCGCCCTTGTGGTCGCCGGTCAGCCGCCAACGCCCCGCGTTCCAGGGGCAGAAGTCGTCCGTCACCTCGAACACCACGTCCACCGGAGTCCGGTACGTCCGCGCCTCCAGCGCCGCGCCCACGTCGACCAGCCGCACATGCAGCACGTCCCGCACCCCGAGCCGGCAGCGCCGGATGTCCGACACCAGATGCTGCCAGGCGTCGTCCACCGGACGGTTGCGCACCACCAGGGTCGACATCAGGTCGATGTTGAACAGGAACCGCCACAGCGCCGCGTACGACCCCGGGTCCAGCGCCTCCAGGTCCCGCAGGGTGACGACCCCCTCGGGCCCGGCGTCCGCCCACTCCGGCTTGGTGTGGAAGCGCGCGTACCCGACGATCCGGCCGTCCCGCTCCGCGACCACGCAGTTCAGCGGCGAACCGCCGCCGCGCCCCGACTCCGGGTCCAGCAGCGGCAGCCGCTCCCAGCCCGCGCCACGCGCCAGCATCCCCGGCCGCCCGGCGACCTGCCGCGCGTACACCGCCTCGCACTCCTCCTGGACGTCCGCGGGTACCGCGAACCGCAGCCGCACCCCGTCGGCCTCCGGCGGCACGGACAGCGTCACGCGCGCGGTGTCGATGCTCGCGGTCAGCTGATGACTGCCGATCCCGTACCCGAACCGGCCGTAGATCGCCGGCTCCGACGCCGTCAGCACGGCCAGCGGCTCACCCAGCGCCCGGACGTCGTCCAACTGCCGCCGCATCATCGACGACAGCACCCCCCGGCGCCGGTGCGTCGCCGCCACCGTCACCATGGTCACGCCCGCGGCCGGCACCAGCGCGCCACCGGGCACGGTCAGCCGGAAACTGAACGCCCCCGTCGTCCCCACACACGTGTCGCCGTCCCATACCCCGAGGGAACGTTCCGCCTCGGTGAGCGCCTTCCACAGCGCACGCTCCTCAGGCGCTTCGGCCGCGCCACCGAAAGCCCGTTCCAGTGTGGCGAACCACACATCCCAGTCGTCCGGGTGCAATACCCGCAGCTCTGTCGTCATGTAGACATGCCTATCAGGGCGAAGCAGGATGAGCGAACGGATTCCGGTCCGCCGGGACCGGGCCTGCGCCGGCGCTCCACAGGTCTGCCGACGGCCTGTGCGAAAGGGGGGTTCACCTGTGCTTTTCCTGGTCCCGTCGTGCCGCCGGGAGGGACCTCCCGTGCGCCCGAGCCCACCCGCTGGATAGGGTCCGGGTGCGATGGCACGACGACGAGCGGAAGCAGAGACGTTCCCGGCCCGGATGAGGAAGCAGCTCCACCGGGTCCGCGTCGGCGTGCGCAAATCAGGGGTCGACTACTTCCGGGGCGACGGTTCCGACTGGATCGCGCTGGCCGGTCTGATGCTCACCGTCCCGCTGATCGCCGCGGGCACCCTCGTCAACTCGGTGTGGTTCTCCCCGGCCGCCCTGGTCCTGCCCATCGTCGCGGGCGGCCTGCTGCTGCGCCCCGCGAGCCTCCTCGCGCTGTACGCGGCCGCCGCGACCGCCCTCATCGTGGAGTCCGTCCGGCTCGGGCCCTATGCCGAGGGCCCGGCCAGGGTCACCCCCGGAGTGGTCCTCGTCGTTGCCGCGTGCGGCTTCTTCGGCCTGCTCATAGCCCAGTTCCGCAGCCGGGTCGGCGTGCCCTGGCGACGCGGCGGCACGATGCTGTTCGACCTGCGCGAACGCATCCGCGTCCAGAGCAAACTGCCCTCCCTGCCACGCGGCTGGCACCGCGAGATGGCCCTGAGACCCGCCGGCGGCCAGTCCTTCTCCGGCGACTTCGTCGTCGCCGCCCGCACCGGCGGCGGACGCAGCCTGGAGGTCGTCCTCACCGATGTGTCCGGCAAGGGCATGGACGCCGCGTCCCGCGCCCTGCTGCTGTCCGGGGCCTTCGGCGGACTGCTCGGCTCGCTCCCCCCGCACGACTTCCTGCCCGCCGCCAACGGCTATCTGCTGCGCCAGGACTGGGACGAGGGCTTCGCGACCTCCATCCATCTGGTGCTCGACCTGGAGTCCGGCGACTACGAGCTCTACTCGGCGGGCCACCCACCGGGCATCCAGCTCAGCGCCGGTTCCGGCCGCTGGGAGGAGAAGGCCGCCGAAGGCCCGCTGCTGGGGGTCTACGACGGCGCGCAGTTCGACCCCCTCAAGGGCTCGCTGCGCCCCGGGGACGTCCTGATGCTGTTCACGGACGGCCTCGTGGAGACCTCCGAACGCGACCTCGAAGAGGGCATCGGACGGCTGACCGGCGAGGCCGACCGCTATGTGGCCGGCGGTTTCCGCGGCGCGGCCTGGCACCTCATCGAAGCCGTCGCCAAGGACGTCAACGACGACCGCGCGCTGCTCCTCATCTGCCGCGACACCTGACCCGTACTTCGCCCTCGCGGAGCGTGCCCCCCTTGCTACGCTCGGCGCGGAATCCGGCGCGCTGGTGGGGGAGTGGCCTTGGACCGAGTGCGGCGGCTGCGCGGTGTGCTGGTCCCCGAGATCCTGATCTCCGTGGTGAGCGGGGCCGTGCTGGCCCTGGCCGGGAACGCGCTGGCGGCACTCACGGGCGTGCTGTCGGACAGCAGGGTCCCCTTGTGGGTGTTCGCCGCGATCGCCTCGGTGTCCATGCTGGCCGGGTTCCTGTGCGCGCGGCTGCTGCCCCGTGACGCGACCCAGGCGTTCCTCCTGGTGTCGTCCTTCACCCGGACCCGCTATCTCTCCCTGCTGCTCGACCACACCGTGCGCTCGCTCGACCGGCACGGCGTCGACCTCCTGGTCAAGCTGCCCCCGTACGACTTCAACGGGCGCAGCCAGATCCTCCAGATGGACGCCCTGCGGGCCAGGAAGGACCGGTTCATCGGGGGCCTGGTGGTGCCCCGTCAGCCCGAGCGGATGCGGCGTGAGCTGCTGGAGTTCTGCGCCGGGCTCGGGCTGCCCGTGGTGTTCGTGGACGTCCGGCCCTTCCCCCGGGCGGAGGACCAGCCCGAGCGGACCGCGTTCGTGGGGTGCGACCCCGACGAGATAGGGGAGCGCGCGGCGAGCTGGCTGGGCCGCGAACTGCTCGAAGCGGGCAAGGAACGGCCGTCCCTGCTGGTGGTCGGCGGTGACGCCCAGACGGGCCGGCAGGAACGCTTCACGGAGCGGATACGTGAGCTCGTGTCGCCCGTGCGGCTGGACGTCAGCGAGGAGGGGCGGTTCACCCGGGAGAGCGGCCGGGACATCGTCGACCAGCATCTGCGCCATCTGCTCAGACGCGCACAGGGGCTGGACGCGATCTACTGCACCAACGACGAGATGGCGCTGGGCGCGCTCGACGCGCTCCGGGAGCACGAGGCGCGCGGCAACCACCACGACGGCCTGATGGTGGTGGGGGTGGACGGGACACCGGACGCGCTCGCGGCCATCAAGTCCGGTACCCCCTTCCGGGCGACGATCGTCCAGGACACCGAGCGGATCGCGGACATCGCCGTCGATCTGCTGCTGCGGATGGGGGCCGGTGAGCGCGTACCGGCGGAGAACTCCGTCCCCACCACGGTGTATCCGCCGCGCTAGGGGGTGGGACGGCCGGGCCGCTACACGGCGGCACCGGCCGGGCTTCCCTCCCTCGTGTCCTGGGCGGTGTCCGGTCCGCCGGGTCCGTCCGGTCCGGAGCGTCCGCCGGGCAGTACCCGCGCGAGCCAGTGGGAGCGTCCGGCGGCCATCGGCCCGAGGACGGCGAGCAGCAGCACGTATCCCGCGATGAACGGCGACAGCCGGTCGTCCAGTCCGGCGCCCGCGGCCATGGTCGCCAGGATCAGCGCGAACTCCCCGCGCGCGAGGAGCGTCGTGGAGATGTTCGCGGCGGGTCCGGGACCGAACCCGTAGAGCCGGGCGGCGCCCACTCCGGCGAGGACGTTCATGAGGAGCGTCAGCACGACGGCCGCGAGGACGGGCCACAGCACCACCGGCAGGTCACCGGGGGCGATGGACAGTCCGAACGCGAAGAAGAAGATCGCGCCGAAGGCGTCCCGCAGCGGATGCACCAGCTGCCGGATGCGCTCGCCGGACGTGGTGCTGCCGAGCATCAGACCGACCATGAACGCGCCGATGGCGTCGGCGACCCCGAACCACTCGGACACCCCGGCGACCAGTACGGCGGCCCCCAGGAAGGAGATGACGAGCAGCTCGTCATCTTTGGTGGCGAAGAGCCGTCCCACCACGTTCGTGCCGAACCGGGCGGCCAGCGCGAGCAGCAGCAGGAACCCGAAGGCCTTCCCGCCGTCGGCGGCGGCGGCGGAAAAACTGTCGGCGCCGGACAGGATGGGCTGGAGCGCCGCGAGATACAGGGCGAGGAAGATGTCCTCGACCACGATGATCCCGAGGATCGGCTTGGTCTCCGGGTTCCCGAGACGCCTGGTGTCGACGAGCACCTTGGTGACGATCGCGGACGACGAGATCCCCAGCACACCGGCCAGGACCAGCGCCTCCGAGGTCCCCCAGCCGAGGGCGAACCCGAAGCCGAGGCCCGCGCCGACGTTCAGCACGAGATAGACCGTCCCGGCGAGCGCCATCCGGCGGCCGCCCGCCTTGAGGTCGTCCAGATGGAATTCGAGACCGAGGTAGAAGAGCAGCAGCACCAGGCCGAGCGCGGAGAGCATCTCCAGGTCGTGCGGGTCGGCGACCAGCACGAAGCCGGGTGTGTGGGGGCCGAGGAGTATCCCGGCCAGGATGAAGAGCGGGATGGTAGGCAGTCCGATACGGCCGCCGAGCCGTGCCAGGACCGCGGCGGCGAGAAACGCGCCGCCCATGGCGATCAGTGTGTCCGCGTGTCCGATGGGCTTCCTCCTCCGTGCGATTGGGCAAAGGGGGCGTCAAGAGAACGTCAATACTTAGCTTACCGAACGATTGATATAGAAAGTATCGCCGCGACCGGAGATGAGTGCTGACCCCCATACGGACCCCGGCACCCCGCCCCCCGGACCCGCCCCACAGCCACACCGGTCGTACACCGGCCGCACCCGCCATCACCCGGGCCCGCACCGGCCATCACCCCGGCCCGCACCGGCGATCACCCCGGCCCGCACCGGCGATCACCCCGGCCCGCACCGGCCATCGCACCCGCCGTCGCACCGGGTTGCCCGCCGCACCGCATCCGCCCCGCCCCCGTACCAGGTCGTCCCCCGCACCGGACCCGGCCTCCCTCCCTGCCCCGGACAAGGGGCCGCAATCGGGCCCGGCGGTCGTCCCCTCCACCCCCCGGGGGAAAGAAACCCCAGGTCGGGGGGTGGGGAGAACCCCACCCCCCTTCGGCGGCGCACCTCATGGTGCGCCGGTCCCCGGCTCCGTAACTTCGAAGGCGGCACCACACGACGAAGATGAATCAAGAGAGGCGGAGGCCATGCGCTTGCGCAGGACCCGTGACCCGAAGCGCCCCGTGCAGGCATCCGCACCCCACACCTCCCGGACCTGGGCGGTGGAACTGCGCGCCGTCCAGCGGCGCTACGGCAAGGGCAGGGCCACCGTCCACGCGCTCCGCGGCATCGACCTCGCCCTCCCGCACGGCAGCTTCACCGCCGTGATGGGCCCCTCCGGGTCCGGCAAGTCGACCTTCCTCCAGTGCGCCGCCGGCCTCGACCGCCCGAGCGACGGGACGGTCCGCCTCGGCGGCACGGACATCACCACCATGAACGAGAACAAGCTCACGGAGCTGCGCCGGGCCCGTCTCGGCTTCGTCTTCCAGGCGTTCAACCTGCTCCCCTCCCTGACGGTCGAGCAGAACGTCCTCCTCCCGATGCGCCTCGCGGGCCGCCGCCCCGACCGCCACCGCGCGGCGGAGGTCCTCGGCCAGGTCGGCCTGGGCGACAAGGGCCACCGCCGGCCGTCCGAGCTCTCCGGCGGCCAGCAGCAGCGCGTGGCCGTCGCCCGCGCCCTGGTCACCCGCCCCGACGTGATCTTCGCGGACGAACCGACCGGCGCCCTGGACACCACCACGGCCACCGAGATACTGGGCCTGATGCGCACCGCGGTCGACGGACTCGGCGCCACCGTCGTGATGGTGACCCATGACCCGGCCGCCGCGGCCTGGGCCGACCGGGTCCTGTTCCTGGCCGACGGCTCGCTCGCCGACCAACTCGACCACGCGTCCGCGCAGACGATCGCCGCCCGGATGACCGACCTCACCACGCGCCACCGCCGCACCGCCGGAGCGGTCGCCTGATGCCCCGGACCAACGGCCTCGCCCGCGCGGCGGTCCGCTTCAAACCCGCCGCCTTCATGGGCACCTTCGTCGCCCTCTTCATGGCCGCGATGGTCGTCACCGCCTGCGGTGTCCTCCTGGAGACGGGCCTGCGCGCCTCCGTCGCGCCCACCCGCTACGCGTCCGCGCCGGTCGTCGCCGCGGCCGACCAGCGCGCCCACTTCCTCACCGGCACCGGCGAGGAACGCACGGACAACGGCGCGCCCGTCCCCGACCGCGCCCGGCTCGACCACGCCCTCGTGGCCCGGGCCGCCGCTGTCGACGGGGCCCGTGCCGCCGTCCCGGACGTCACCTACCCCGTCCGCGCGGGTGGCCATACGCTCACCGCGCACGGCTGGGGAGCGACCGCCTTCACCGGGGAACAGCCGTCGAAGGGGCGGGCCCCGGGCAGCGGCGAGGTCGCCCTCACCCAGGACACCCCCGTACGCACCGCCGACGGCGGCGCCCCCGCGGTCGGTGACCGGGTCACCCTCACCACGGCCGACGGCCCGCGCGACCTCCGGGTCTCCGCGCTCGTCGCGGGCAGCACGCCCACCGTCTGGTTCGACGACCAGGAGGCCGTCCGGCTCTCCGGCCACCCCGGCCGGGTCGACGCCATCGCCGTCCTGCCGAAGGGCGGGGTCTCCACGTCCGAGCTGAAGGCCCAGGTCGGCGCCGCGCTCGGCAAGCACGCCATGGTCCACACCGGTGACAGCCGGGGCAGCGTCGAGGAGACCCGCGTCGACGACGCCGAGGAACTCCTCGTCGGGATCGGCGCCTCCTTCGGCGGCGTCGCCACCATGGTCGCCGTCTTCACCGCCGCCGGTACGGTCGCCCTCTCGGTGGGCCAGCGCGCCCGTGAGTACGCGCTGCTGCGCGCGATCGGCACCACACCCCGCCAGATCCGGCGCACCATCGCCACGGAATCCCTGCTGGTCGCCCCCATCGCGGGAGCGCTCGGCTGTCTGCCCGGGATCGCGCTGGCCTCCTGGTGGTTCGGTCAGCTCCAGGACAAGGGCGCGGTCCCCCGCGCCGTGGACCTGGCGGTGTCCCCGCTGCCCCCGCTGGTCGCGGTCGGTGCCGTGGTCCTCACCGGACTCGCCGCGGGCTGGGCGGCGGCGCGCCGGCCCTCCCGCGTCCGGCCGGGCCAGGCACTGGCCGAGGCGGCCGTCGAGCGGACCCGGCCCGGCTGGATACGGATCGGCCTGGGCGTCGCCGCGACGGCCGGCGGTCTCACCTTCGCCGGACTCGCGCAGAACATGTCCGGGGACGACGCGGCGAACGCCGCACTCGGTGTCGTCATGCTCTTCATGATCGCGGTCGCCCTGCTCGGACCGCTCGTGGCACGCGCCTGCGCCGCCCTCGTGGGACTGCCACTGCGCGGCGCCGGGCCCTCCGGCTCCCTCGCGGCGGCCAACTCCCGCAGCAACGCCCGGCGGCTGGCCTCCGCCATCACCCCGATCGTGCTCGCCGTCGCGTTCGCCTCGACCCTCGTGTTCATGCACACCAGCCAGGACCGGGCCACGGCCCGTCAGCAGAGCGCCGGGATCACCGCGGACCACATCGTGCGGCCCCCGTCGGGCGGGCTGGACCCCGGTGCGGTCGCCGAGGCGGCCGGGCGTCCCGGTGTCACCGCGGCGGTGGGGCTCCTGAGGACCACGGTGCTGTTCGAGTCGGGCTCGGGCGCGAGCGCCATGCTGCAAGCGGCCTCGACCCAGGGCGTCAGCGGCTCCACCCAGCACCTGGGCGCCGTCCAGGACCTCGACGTCCGGACGGGCGCGCTCGACCTCGCACCCGGCCGGGTGGCCCTCGACACCCGCGTCGCGGCGGGCGCCGATGTCCGGGTCGGCGACCGGATCACCCTGCGGCTGCCCGACGGTACGAAGTCCTCCCCGAAGGTCGTCGCCACCTATGAGCACGGACTGGGCCTCTCCCAGGTCACCATGGCCCGGGGCGACCTCGCCCGTCATGTCACCGACGCCTTCGACAGCGAGCTGTGGGCCAAGGGCGGCTCCGCCGGGGACCTGGCCGCGTACGGCACGGTGCTGGACCGGGACGGCTACCACACGGCGGCCTCGGTGGAACGCGAGCTGAACGCCTGGGCCAACACACTGATGGCGGCCGTCCTCGGCGGCTTCGCCGCGGTCGCGGCGGGCAACACCCTGGTCATGACGGTCCTCGACCGGCGTCGGGAGCTGGGCATGCTGCGGCTGATCGGTTCCACGCGGCGTCAGGTGCTGCGGATGATCCGCTGGGAGGCGCTGCTGGTGGCTGTCGCGGGAGTGGTCATCGGCAGCGCGATAGCGCTGGCGACGCTGGTCCCCATGGTGCGGGGCCTCACCGGCGGGGCACCGTACGTCCCGCCCCTCCTGTACGGGGCGTTCGTCGCCGCCGCGATAATCCTGGGCCTCGCCACCACAGCCCTCCCGGCCCGAGCCATCCTCCGCACCCCCCGCACCTAGCCCTCCGGGGTTCCCTGGGCTGGTCGTACGTGTCCCGTGCGGGTCGGACGTGGGTGCGCAGTTCCCCGCAGGTCGCCTTCGCTCGCGCCCCCGAGGTTCCCTGTGCTGGTCGTACTTGTTCCCTGTGCGGGTCGTTCGTGGGTGCGCAGTTCCCCGCGCCCCTGGATGCTGCCCCCTTGCGGTCGCTCTTCGGGTGCGGGTCCGCCCTCGTCTTTGCGCAGTTCCCCGCGCCCCTTTGGGGGCGCCCACCTGGGGCTGTTCTCAGGCTGCGGGTGGGGTCAGTCTGCGGGCCGGCGTCAGCCCGGCTGGGGTTCACCCCCCCTCCTCGCGCACTCGCCGGACTACGGGAGGGGGTGGGCGGGAATCTCTGCCCGCAGACTCCGATGCTCTTCAGTCGGGTAAGGGGGATGTCCGACCGAGCGCGTTGGAGCGAGGACGGAGAATCCCGACCGGCACCGACCCGAAGAACCGACCGGGGGCGCCCCAAAGGGGCGCGGGGAACTGCGCAAACCCACCGAGCGACGGCACAGCAACGAAGTACGCCCAGCCGGACAGACCCAGGGGCGCGAGCGACGGGGCGCGGGGCGACAGGGTCACGGGGTCACCCGGGAGAGTGAACCCGTTCGCGCGCGACCTCCGCCGCATCCTTCCGCATGGCCCACGCCAGCCTCGGCTCCAACGCGAACCCCAACGCCCGCCGCACAGGCGGCGTACACATAAGAGTCACCGCGCCCCCCGCGACCAGCGTCACGACCACCTGCCCGTAGGGCTCATGCACCCACGGCGCGTCGTACCAGCCCCAGAAGCGGGACCCCTTCGCGAGGAACCCGTGCAGCAGATACCCGCACAGCGTGCCCGCGCCCAGCACCGTGAACCAGGTCCGGCGCCGCGGCACCCAGGACAGGAACCCCACGGTGAGCGCCATCGAGCACCCGAACAGCGCGAACGTCATCACCGGCCCGGTCCACCAGGGCGCGCCCAACTCCTGCGCGCTGCTGCTGTGGTAGAGCCAGCCCGTCTCCATCCGGGGCACCGCCCACCAGGCGACGACCAGCGCGGCGGCGAACACCGGCAGCGACAGCAGCCGCACCTCACGGCGCCGCATCAGCTGGAAGTGCTCGGGCCGCGCGCGCAGACCGATGACGAAGAAGGGGAGGAACTGGAGGACCCGCTGGAGGTCGAAGTCGTCGCCGATGCTCGGCGAGACGGAGGCGAGCGCGGCGATCCCCAGGGAGACGGGCACCGGCCAGCGCACCACCCTCCACAGCGGGGTGGACACCCGCCAGACGAAGAGGGCGATCAGGAACCAGGTCAGGTACCACGGATCGAGCAGGCTGAGCTGGTGCCCGGGATCGTCGTCGGCCCAGCGCTTGAAGACGGTGTACGCGATCTCGAAGGCGATGTACGGCGCGACCACCGTGGTCAGCAGCTTGCGGACCCGGGCGGGACTCATGTCGAAGTTCCGCGAGAAGTAGCCCGAGATCAGGATGAAGGCCGGCATATGGAAGGCGTACACGGTCAGATAGAGCGCGTTCGCGGTGCGGCTCTGATCGGTCAGCGGCTCCCACGCGTGTCCCATGGCGACCAGCACGATGGCCAGGTACTTGGCGTTGTCGAAGAACGGGTCGCGCTGCGCGGCGGGCTTGCCCGCGTCCCCGGAGGGGGTCGACGCCGCCGGGGGACCGCCGCGGCGGGTGCGGGGGGTCGGCACGCCGTCGGCGGGTTCGCTGTGGTCGGTCGGCGTGGTGGTGCGGTCCGGTCCGGTGGCCGACGGGGTTGGTGCGGAATGACGGCCGGACGGTCGTAGCGAGTTGATCACAGGCCCTCCCACCAGGAGCTGGGGGAAACGATCCGTGACCTCACCGCGCGTGCGTGGGGCAGGGCAGTGGGAAACATTTGAGGAACCCTAGCGTCGGGGGCGGCATTTGGTGAAACGCGCCCCGAGGTTTCTCGCTCCGTATCTCGCGGAAATCGACCCATGCGATGCGCCTACCCCGTATTCGGAGAAGTGCACCTGCGGGTTGCGCGTCCCTGGTCAGAGCCCTGAAGGTGGCTTGCGCAGCACCAGAGTTGACTGTTACGTACGCTTTCTTCCGGCTTAAACGGTGCATAACGTGCACGGGTGTCACCGGCGGAATGTTCGCCCATCGCCCATTCGGGGGACACCCCCGGCCGAACGGACGACCCGGCCGTGATGCCGGCGGTCGTGTCTTCCGGGATAGCGGCTCGGCGCATTCGAAATACCTGCGAACAAACTGTGTGAACCTCGAAACGATCGGCTTGAATTCAACCGGCGGGACATGCGGGAATTCCCGGCTTCCCCGTCCGGGACCCACCCCGCCCTCCGCGTGCCCGGGGCTCCGGCCAGGGGTCCCGCCCCTCTCGCGCGGCCCTTCGCGCGAGGTCCGCCGTCAACCCGTATCCCGACGATCTGTCACCGGCCGCATGGTCCGGGCCGGTTGGTGGCACGATGGTTCTGGCGGGGCGTGCGGGGTCGCACCCCCGGCCGGGGAGCCTGAACCGACCGAGGGTGTGTGATGAGAGTGGCCATTTCGCTGTCAGTGGTACTGCTGTTGGCGATCATCCTCGTGGTGCTGATCAGGGGAGGATCGCTCAAGGCGGGACCCGCCGTCGTCGCCATACTCTTCGGCTTCTTCCTGGCTTCCACGGGGATGGCCGACGACATCGAGAACTTCCTGGACGCCGTGGGCAACTCGATCGGCTCGATCGACCCCTGACCGGCCCGGACCGACGGTCCCGTCACCGACCCGTGGCCGCACGCCGGGCCACGGGCCTCTTCGCGCGCCCACGGTCCGCGCCCGTGCGCGAAGTGGGGATGAAGCTGTCCCCTGCGGCGGAGCGGGAATGGCCGAGGCGTGCCACGTCCCCGAGCGAGGCGTGCGCGCGACAGGGCCGGAAAAGCCGGGGGCCGGAAGAACCGCGGCGCCGGGCAAGGTCGCCGGGCAGAGCCGCAGGGCCGGGAACGCCGCGGGGCCGGGTCGGCGGACGCCCCCTCAGGGACATCCCTCCGACCCGCCCCGGTACGGCCTGGAGCGGGCGACGGGAATCGAACCCGCGTAGCTAGTTTGGAAGACTAGGGCTCTACCATTGAGCTACGCCCGCACGGTCGCGCCGCAGGTCAAGGACCGCGGCACGGGCAGCATCCTAGCGGGTCGCGGCCCCTCGTCGCACACCCGTGTCCAGGAGCCACGCCGCCCGCGAAATGCGGGAGCCCCGCAGCCTGCGGCCATGTACCCTCTGTGTCGCACCGACGGGGTGTGGCGCAGCTTGGTAGCGCGTCCGCTTTGGGAGCGGAAGGCCGTGGGTTCAAATCCCGCCACCCCGACCACATGAAGATCACCTTTGGGGCGCGTATCGCCTGCGGTTACTATGCAGGTTGCGCGCCCGTGTGTCCGCACGTTCAGTACACAGCACCGCCACACCGAGAATCAGGTTCGGCGGGTCTGTGACACGCACACGTACGTCTCTCGGGGCCGCGACTCCGCCGAGGCTCCCCGTTCCCGGGTGCGGCCAGGTAGCAACCCAAGCAGTCAGCCACAAGGAGACCGAACCGTGAAGAGCGCCGTGGAGACCCTGAACCCGACTCGGGTTCGGCTCACTGTTGAGGTGCCCTTCGAGGAGCTCAAGCCCAGCCTCGACGCGGCGTACAAGAAGATCAACCAGCAGGTCACGGTGAAGGGTTTCCGGAAGGGCAAGATCCCGGCCCGGGTCATCGACCAGCGCTTCGGCCGTGGTGCCGTGCTGGAGGAGGCCGTCAACGACGCGCTTCCGAAGTTCTACACCGAGGCCGTGAACGAGGCCGAGCTGAATGTCCTCGGACAGCCCGAGGTCGACATCACGGAGCTGAAGGACGGCGAGACGCTGAACTTCACCGCCGAGGTCGACATCCGTCCGGCGATCGAGATCCCCGACTACTCGGGTATCGAGGTCGAGGTCGACGCCATCGAGGTCACCGACGAGGACATCGCCAAGGCCGTCGAGGAGCTGCGCGAGCGCTTCGCGTCCACCTCGCCGGTCGAGCGCGCCGCCCAGGACGGTGACGTCCTCACCCTCGACCTGGAGGCCAAGGTCGACGGCGAGGTGCTGGAGGACGGCGTCGCCAGCGCCGTGTCCTACACCATCGGCTCGGGTGAGCTGCTGGAAGGCATCGACGAGGCCGTGAAGGGCCTGGAGGCCGGGGCTGAGGCCACCTTCACCTCCGAGCTCAAGGGCGGCTCCGCCGCGGGCAAGGAGGCCGAGGTGACCGTCAAGGTCAGCCAGGTCGCCTCCCGTGAGCTGCCGGAGCTGGACGACGACTTCGCGCAGCTCGCGTCGGAGTTCGACACCCTCGACGAGCTCAAGGACGACAGCCGCAAGCGGCTGGCGAACATGAAGCAGTACGACCAGGCCACCCAGGCCCAGGAGCGGGTCCTGGAGAAGCTGCTCGAACTGGTCGAGGTGCCCGTCCCGGACAAGCTGCTCGAGGACGAGATCAACACCCGCAAGCACAACCTTGAGCACCACCAGCTCGGCCAGATGGGTCTGACCCTCGACAAGTACCTGGAGATCCAGGGCAAGACCGCCGAGGAGTTCGACAGCGAGACCAAGGACGCCGCGCTCAAGGGCATCAAGACCCAGTTCGTCCTGGACGAGCTGGTCAGCAAGGAGAAGCTGAACGTCAACCAGGAGGAGCTCACCGAGCACCTCATGCGGCGTGCGGCGTCCTCCGGTATGTCCCCCGACCAGTTCGCCCAGGCCGTCGTCGAGGGCGGCCAGGTGCCGATGCTGGTGGGCGAGGTCGCCCGCGGCAAGGCGCTCGCCGTCGTCGTCGAGTCGGCCACCGTCAAGGACACCAACGGCGAGGTCGTCGACCTGGACGACGAGGACGAGGAGGAGACGGTCACCGAGGCCGCCGCCGAGCCGTCCGAGTCCGCCGAGGCGAAGTCGGACGCGTCCGACCAGTCCTGATCCACGCGGTACACAGCGGCACCCCGAGGGGCCCGGAAAGCGTCACGCTTCCCGGGCCCCTCGGCCGTTCCCGCACCCCGTACAGGCCACCCGCGGGCCCCCGCCGGACCCGCACCCCGGCCCCCGCCGGACTCGTCCTCCGGCCCCCGCCGGACCCCCTCCCCGGTACCGGCCGGCGCCGCCCCGCGCCCCCGTCCTCGTACACCCGTGCCCAAGGGGGACAAGGGGGACGGGTCCCACCCGGCCGCTCGCCGGGCCCGGTGCCGACGACCTGCGCTGACAGCGAACAGTTCCTTATGCGGGATGGCCCCCGGCCCCCATCGCGTTAGGGTCCATGAATACGAGGGCAGGGGAGCCCCCGGACCGCCGCGACGCGGCGCAGCGAGGGCCCCATGCCCCAGCAGAAGACGTGAGACGGCCCGGCGCCGTCGTAAGACGAGCAGGTGGATACGTGACGAATCTGATGCCCTCCGCCGCCGGTGAGCCTTCCATCGGTGGTGGCCTCGGCGACCAGGTCTACAACCGGCTGCTCAACGAGCGGATCATCTTCCTCGGCCAGCCGGTCGACGACGACATCGCCAACAAGATCACCGCACAGCTGCTGCTCCTTGCCTCCGACCCGGACAAGGACATCTTCCTCTACATCAACAGCCCCGGCGGCTCGATCACCGCGGGTATGGCGATCTACGACACCATGCAGTACATCAAGAACGATGTGGTGACGATCGCCATGGGCATGGCGGCCTCCATGGGCCAGTTCCTGCTGTCCGCGGGTACCCCGGGCAAGCGGTTCGCCCTGCCGAACGCCGAGATCCTGATCCACCAGCCGTCCGCGGGTCTCGCGGGCTCGGCCTCGGACATCAAGATCCACGCCGAGCGGCTGCTGCACACCAAGAAGCGGATGGCGGAGCTGACCTCGTTCCACACCGGTCAGACCGTCGAGCAGATCACCCGTGACTCGGACCGTGACCGCTGGTTCGACCCGATCGAGGCCAAGCAGTACGGCCTGATCGACGACATCATGCCCACCGCGGCCGGTATGCCGGGCGGCGGAGGCACCGGGGCGGCCTGAGTCCGGACGGCCGGTGCGGGCAAGGGGCCGGGGCGAGGAAGCCCGGTGCCCCGCCCCCGCCCGGGCCGCACGACCCCCTCAGCGCCCCCAGCCGACCGCCACAGCGCCTATCAGGAGAGACAGTGAACGATTTCCCCGGCAGCGGCCTCTACGCCCGTACGCAGGCTGAGTACGCCGGCCCCCGAGCCGAGTCCCGCTACATCATCCCCCGCTTCGTCGAGCGCACCTCGCAGGGTGTGCGCGAGTACGACCCGTACGCGAAGCTCTTCGAGGAGCGGATCATCTTCCTGGGTGTCCAGGTCGACGACGCCTCCGCCAACGACGTCATGGCGCAGCTGCTGTGCCTGGAGTCGATGGACCCCGACCGTGACATCTCGCTGTACATCAACAGCCCCGGTGGCTCGTTCACCGCGCTCACGGCGATCTACGACACGATGCAGTTCGTGAAGCCGGAGGTGCAGACGGTCTGCATGGGCCAGGCTGCCTCCGCCGCCGCGATCCTGCTCGCCGCCGGCACGCCCGGCAAGCGCATGGCCCTGCCCAACGCGCGGGTGCTGATCCACCAGCCGTACAGCGAGACCGGCCGCGGACAGGTCTCCGACCTGGAGATCGCCGCGAACGAGATCCTGCGGATGCGCGCCCAGCTGGAGGACATGCTGGCCAAGCACTCCACCACGCCGATCGAGAAGATCCGCGAGGACATCGAGCGCGACAAGATCCTCACGGCCGAGGACGCGCTGGCCTACGGGCTGATCGACCAGGTCATCTCCACCCGGAAGATGAACAACACCTCGGTCGTCTGACCCATCACGGCATGATTTGCTGCCTCTTGGCGTGGTCCACGTCGAAGTGAACCGCGCCAAGAGGGGCCCGAACGGGGGGCCCGGCAAGGTACCGTCGGATATGAGGCACCAGGAGTCGCTTACGCGGCGTCTCCCAGGCGAAGGGGAAGCACCTCGTGGCACGCATCGGTGACGGCGGCGATCTGCTCAAGTGCTCGTTCTGTGGCAAGAGCCAGAAGCAGGTCAAGAAGCTCATCGCAGGCCCCGGTGTGTACATCTGCGACGAGTGCATCGACCTCTGCAACGAGATCATCGAGGAGGAACTCGCGGAGACGAGCGAGGTGCGCTGGGAGGAACTGCCCAAGCCCCGCGAGATCTACGAGTTCCTTGAGGGATATGTCGTCGGCCAGGAGGCCGCGAAGAAGTCCCTCTCGGTCGCGGTCTACAACCACTACAAGAGGGTCCAGGCAGGTGAGAGCGGCGGGTCCCAAGGACGCGACGACATCATCGAGTTGGGCAAGTCCAACATCCTGCTGCTCGGACCCACCGGTTCCGGCAAGACGCTGCTCGCGCAGACGCTCGCCCGGATGCTGAACGTCCCGTTCGCCATCGCGGACGCGACGGCGCTGACGGAGGCGGGTTATGTCGGCGAGGACGTCGAGAACATCCTGCTGAAGCTGATCCAGGCCGCTGACTACGACGTCAAGAAGGCCGAGACCGGCATCATCTACATCGACGAGATCGACAAGGTCGCCCGCAAGAGCGAGAACCCGTCGATCACCCGCGATGTGTCGGGCGAGGGCGTCCAGCAGGCCCTGCTGAAGATCCTGGAGGGCACCACCGCCTCCGTACCGCCGCAGGGCGGACGCAAGCACCCGCACCAGGAGTTCATCCAGATCGACACCACGAACGTGCTGTTCATCGTGGGTGGCGCCTTCGCGGGGCTGGAGAAGATCATCGAGTCCCGGGCGGGTGCCAAGGGCATCGGTTTCGGGGCGACCATCCGCTCCAAGCGGGAGCTGGAGTCGAAGGACCAGTTCGAGGAGGTCATGCCGGAGGACCTGGTGAAGTTCGGGATGATCCCCGAGTTCATCGGCCGTCTCCCGGTGATCACCTCGGTCCACAACCTGGACCGTGAGGCCCTGCTCCAGATCCTGGTCGAGCCGCGCAACGCGCTCATGAAGCAGTACCAGCGCCTCTTCGAGATCGACGGTGTGGAGCTGGACTTCGAGCGCGGCGCCCTGGAAGCCATCGCCGACCAGGCGATCCTCCGCCAGACCGGCGCGCGCGGTCTGCGCGCCATCATGGAGGAGGTCCTGATGTCGGTGATGTACGAGGTGCCGTCCCGCAAGGACGTCGCCCGGGTCGTCATCACCGCCGAGGTCGTCAAGTCGAACGTCAACCCGACCCTGATCCCCCGGGACGCCCGGGGCCGCGGGCCGGGCGAGCAGAAGACGGCGTGACCGTGACCGTGTGAGGCGGCGCACGGCCACCGGCCGGACGGATACGTACAGGAGGGGCCCCGGACGACATGTCGTCCGGGGCCCCTCCCGCGATCCCGCACCCGCTTCGGCGCGGGTCATGGGTCAGTTCTTCACGCGTACGTCCTTGCGGACATCCGCGGTGACCTGGGCGGAGACGTTCAGCGAGACGCCGGTGCCGCTCTCGGCCGGGATCACCAGGGCCAGGGTGCTGTAGTCGGCCCACATGCACAGGTACTGGGTGTCGAGCTTGCCCGTCTCGTCCTTGGCCTGGGCCTTCTGGCACTTCATGACGGCGCCGTCGAGTCCGTCCGGGGTCACCTTCTCGGGGGCGCCGAGGACCTTGAGGGCCTCGCCCTTCTCCTTGGCCATCCCGGTGAACGCGGAGTCCAGGGCGGCCTCCGGGTCCTTCACCTTGCCGTACAGGCCGACGAAGGTGACGGCCTTGGAGCCGGCGATCTCCTCCGGGGTCGGCTGGGTGCCGCCGCTCATGTCGAACGTCGAGTAGATGCCGGTGACGGCCTTGGCCTCGGTGACCCCGCTCTTCGCGAGCTCCTTGGCGCTGTCGGACGTCGAGGCGTCCTCCGGCGGGTTGTCCGGCGACATCCGCTTGTACTCGCCGTCCAGGATGCTGGCCGGTGTCGTCAGCTTGTGCGGCCCGTCGTCCGACAGGGCGGAGCTCCCGCCCGAGCCGCCGACGACGAGGTACACACCGACGCCGATCGCCGCGACGACCGCGACGGCACCGATGATCAGGCCCGTCTTCTTCTTGCCGCCGCCCGGTGCCGGGGGCTGCGCGTAGCCGTAGCCGGGGTCCTGGCCCGGTGCCTGCGGCTGACCGGGCTGACCCGCCTGCGGGTAGCCGTAGCCCGGCTGCGGGGGCTGCGCTTGCGGGTAGCCGTACCCCGGCTGAGGAGGCGGCTGCTGCGGATAGCCGTAGCCGGGCTGCGGAGCCTGCGGCTGCTGGCCGTAAGGCCCCGGCTGACCGTACGGCCCGGGCTGCTGCGGCTGCTGCTGCCCGTCGTACGGGCCCGGCTGGTTGTAGCTCATGCGGACGTTCCCTCCCCGATGTTTACGTGTTCCCGACATCCTGACGCAACGGACCGGCGAAGTGACCGGCGGGGGCCGCACCGTTACCAAAACAACGGGTTTCAGTGCGGGACCGTGACGCCTCTAAACTGACCCCGTGACCGAGAACTCTCAGCAGCAGAATCCAGCGCCCACCTCCGAACTGCCGACCCAGTACGCGCCGGCCGAGGTAGAGGGGGAGCTGTACGAGCGCTGGGTGGAGCGTGGTTACTTCGCCGCCGACGCGGCGAGCGACAAGCCGCCGTTCACCGTCGTCATCCCGCCGCCCAACGTCACCGGCAGCCTGCATCTCGGGCACGCCTTCGAGCACACGCTGATCGACGCGCTGACCCGCCGCAAGCGTATGCAGGGCTTCGAGACGCTGTGGCAGCCCGGTATGGACCACGCGGGCATCGCCACCCAGAACGTCGTCGAGCGTGAGCTGGGCAAGGAGGGCAAGTCCCGGCACGACCTCGGCCGGGAGGCGTTCGTCGAGCGGGTGTGGCAGTGGAAGGACGAGTCCGGCGGGCAGATCTCCGGGCAGATGCGCCGTCTCGGTGACGGTGTCGACTGGGACCGTGAGCGCTTCACCATGGACGAGGGCCTTTCCCGGTCCGTCCAGACGATCTTCAAGCGGCTCTTCGACGACGAGCTGATCTACCGCGCCGAGCGCATCATCAACTGGTGTCCGCGCTGTCTCACCGCGATCTCCGACATCGAGGTCGAGTACCAGGACGACGACGGTGAGCTGGTCTCCATCCGCTACGGCGAGGGCGAGGACTCCCTGGTCGTCGCGACGACCCGCGCGGAGACCATGCTCGGTGACACCGCCGTCGCCGTGCACCCCGACGACGAGCGCTACCGCCACCTCGTCGGCCGGACGATCGCCCTGCCGCTCACCGACCGGCGGATCCCCGTCGTCGCCGACGAGCACGTCGACCCCGAGTTCGGCACCGGCGCGGTCAAGGTGACGCCCGCCCACGACCCGAACGACTTCGAGATCGGCCGGCGGCACGGTCTGCCGTCCATCAAGGTCCTCGACGAGCGCGCGATCATCACCGTCCCCGGGCCCTTCCAGGACCTGGACCGGATGGAGGCCCGTTCCGCGATCGTCGCCGCGCTGCGCGCGGAGGGCCGGATCGTCGCCGAGAAGCGCCCGTACACGCACTCCGTCGGCCACTGCTCGCGCTGCCGCACCACCATCGAGCCGCGGCTGTCCCTCCAATGGTGGGTCAAGGTCGGGACCCTCGCCAAGGCCGCCGGTGACGCGGTCCGCGACGGCCGGGTCGACATCCACCCGAGGGAGATGGAGAAGCGGTACTTCGACTGGGTCGACAACCTGCACGACTGGACGATCTCCCGCCAGCTGTGGTGGGGCCACCGCATCCCCGTCTGGTACGGCCCGAACGGCGAGGTCGTCTGCGTCGGCCCCGACGAGCAGCCGCCGTCCGGTGCGGGCTGGCACCAGGACACCGACGTCCTCGACACCTGGTTCTCGTCGGGCCTGTGGCCGTTCTCCACGCTCGGCTGGCCGGAGCGGACCGACAGCCTCGCGAAGTTCTATCCGAACTCCGTCCTCGTCACCGGCTACGACATCCTGTTCTTCTGGGTCGCCCGGATGATGATGTTCGGTCTGTACGCGATGGACGGCACGCCCCCGTTCCGCACGATCGTCCTGCACGGCATGGTCCGCGACCAGTTCGGCAAGAAGATGTCGAAGTCCTTCGGCAACGCGGTCAACCCGCTCGACTGGATGGACAAGTACGGCTCCGACGCCCTGCGCTTCACCCTGGCGCGCGGCGCCAACCCGGGCGTCGACGTGCCGATCGGCGAGGACTGGGTCCAGGGCTCGCGCAACTTCGCCAACAAGATCTGGAACGCCACCCGGTTCGCCCTGATGAACGGGGCGACCGTCGAGGGCGAGCTGCCGTCCGCCGAGGAGATGTCGGCGACCGACCGGTGGATCCTGTCCCGGCTGAACGCGACCGTCGCGGAGGTCGACGCCCTCTACGACGACTACCAGTTCGCGAAGCTGTCCGACGCGCTGTTCCACTTCGCGTGGGACGAGGTCTTCGACTGGTACGTCGAGCTGTCCAAGACCACGTTCATGGGCGGCGGCGAGGCGGCGAAGGTCTCCGGCCGGGTCCTCGGCGAGGTGCTCGACGTCACCCTGCGGATGCTGCACCCGATCGTGCCGTTCGTCACCGAGACCCTGTGGACCACCCTCACCGGGGGCGAGTCCCTGGTGATCGCGGACTGGCCCAAGGACAGCGGCTTCCGGGACACCGCCGCCGAGCGGGAGATCGGCACCGTCCAGCAGCTGATCACCGAGGTCCGCCGCTTCCGTGCCGACCAGGGCCTCCAGCCCGGTCAGCGGGTGCCCGCCCGGCTCGGTCTCGACGGTTCGCCGCTCGCCCCGCACGAGGCGGCCATCCGGCAGCTGCTGCGGCTCCAGCCGGAGGGCGGGAGCTTCGCCGCCACGGCGACACTGCCGGTCTCCGGGGTCGAGGTCGCCCTGGACCTGTCCGGGACGATCGACATCGCCGCCGAACGCAAGCGGCTGGCCAAGGACCTCGGCGCGGCGGAGAAGGAGAAGGCCCAGGCCACCGCCAAGCTCGGCAACGAGGCGTTCCTGGCGAAGGCGCCCGACCAGGTCGTGGACAAGATCCGGGGCCGGCTCACCAAGGCGGACGAGGACATCGCCCGTATCCAGGCGCAGCTCGACGCCCTGCCCGCCGCCTGATCCGCCCGGCCCCGCCAGGGGCCACCGCACCCCGCCCTCCCCGGCCCGTCCCGGGGAGGGCGGGGTGCGTAACTGCCCCCGGCTCCGCCGCCCCGGACGGGTTCCCGGCCCGTCCGGCCGGTGGGACGGCGGCGGCGGGTGAGCCGCTGTCGGTGGGCCTCCGTAGACTGGGCGCGTGAGCCAGTACCCCCCGCGTGACCCGGACCGTGACCCTCTGGACCAGTTCGACGAGATCGTCGAGGCCGAGACCGGTCGCGACCCCGATCTCGCCGCGATCGAGGCAGGGAGCCGCACCCTGCGCACCCAGGGCGGTGCCCCCTCGCCGGATCTGCCCGGCCGCCCCGAGGACCCCGAGGTGGACCGCGCGCTGCGCGAGGTCGAGACGGAGCTGTCGAGCCGCTGGGGCGAGACCAAGCTGGAGCCGTCCGTCACCCGGATCGCCTCCCTGCTGGACATCCTCGGCGACCCCCAGCGCACCTATCCGTCGATCCACATCACCGGCACCAACGGCAAGACGTCCACGGCCCGCATGATCGAGGCCCTGCTCGCCGCCTTCGATCTGCGCCCCGGCCGGTACAGCTCGCCGCACGTCCAGTCGATCACCGAGCGGATCAGTCTGGACGGCGCCCCGATCGACCCCGAGCGGTTCGTGGAGACGTACCGCGACATCAAGCCGTACATCGAGATGGTCGACGCCCAGCAGGAGTACCGGCTGTCGTTCTTCGAGGTGCTGACCGCGATGGCGTACGCGGCGTTCGCCGACGCCCCGGTCGATGTCGCCGTGGTCGAGGTCGGCATGGGCGGCACCTGGGACGCCACCAACGTCATCGACGCCTCGGTCGCCGTGGTCACCCCGATCGACCTGGACCACACCGACCGGCTCGGCTCGACACCCGGCGAGATCGCGGGGGAGAAGGCCGGGATCATCAAGCAGGACGCCACGGTCATCCTCGCCCAGCAGCCCGTGGACGCGGCGCAGGTGCTGCTGAAGAAGGCCGTCGAGGTCGACGCCACGGTGGCCCGGGAGGGCCTGGAGTTCGGCGTGGTGGCCCGGCAGGTGGCCGTCGGCGGTCAGCTGCTGACCCTGCGCGGTCTCGGCGGCGAGTACGAGGAGGTCTTCCTCCCGCTGCACGGCGTCCACCAGGCGCACAACGCGGCCGTCGCGCTCGCCGCCGTCGAGGCGTTCTTCGGGGTGGGCGCCCAGCGCTCGGAGCCGCTCGCCATGGACACCGTCCGCAAGGCGTTCGCGTCCGTCACCTCCCCCGGCCGGCTGGAGGTCGTGCGCCGTTCGCCGACCGTCGTGCTGGACGCGGCGCACAATCCGGCGGGCGCGCGTGCCGTCGCCGGTTCGCTGGACGAGGCGTTCGGCTTCAGCAGACTGATCGGTGTCGTCGGGGCCAGCGCGGAGAAGGACGTCCGGGGGCTGCTCGAAGCGTTCGAGCCGGTCTTCACCGAGGTCGTCGTCACCCAGCACACCACCCATCGCGCGATGGACGTGGACACGCTCGCCGCGATCGCCGTGGAGGTGTTCGGGGAGGAGCGCGTGCAGGTCGAGCCCCGGATCGACGACGCCATCGAGGCGGCGATCACGCTCGCCGAGGAGGACGGCCAGTTCTCCGGCGGGGGAGTGCTCGTCACCGGTTCCGTCTTCACCGTCGGGGATGCCCGACTGCTCCTCGGGAGGGGCTGACTGTGCGGGTTCTCTGTTCGTCCACACTGCTCGGTGAGTTCTTCGTGATCGGTTTCGCCGGTCTCGTCGCCATGAAGGACCCCGATCTCTCGCTGGGCGCGGTATGGGGGGTGTGCGGGGCCCTGATGGCGCTGAGCCTGCTGCTCTGCGGCTTCGTCACCCGGCCGCTGGGCGTCCAGCTGGGCTGGGCGCTCCAGGGGCTGCTGGTCCTCAGCGGCTTCGTCGTGCCGATGATGTTCGTGCTCGGGCTGTGCTTCGGCGCGCTGTGGTGGGCGTCCCTGCACTACGGCCGCAAGGTGGACGAGGTGAAGGCCCGCTGGGCCGCCGCGCAGGAGGGGACGGCGACGGCCGGGCCAGGGCCTGACGCTGCGTGACGGAGGGGTGTGCGGTGCCTGTAACCTCTGAGGACCCGTACACCAGGTGACCGAAGGAGCCGCACACCATGACCCAGCGCAGCCTCGTCCTCCTCAAGCCCGATGCCGTGCGGCGGGGTCTGGTGGGCGAGATCGTCGGCCGTATCGAACGCAAGGCCGACTGGCGGATCACCGCGCTGGAATTGCGGACGCTGGACCGGGAGACCCTGGAGCAGCACTACGCCGAGCATGTCGGCAAGGTCTTCTACGAGCCGCTCGTCACGTTCATGTCCTCCGGCCCGGTCGTGGCGCTGGTCGTCGAGGGCGAGCGGGTCATCGAGGGCATCCGGGTGCTGGCCGGTCCCACCGACCCGATCACGGCGGCCCCCGGTTCCATCCGCGGCGACCTCGGCACCATCACCCGCGAGAACCTGATCCACGCGTCCGACTCCGAGGAGTCCGCGAACCGCGAGCTGAAGATCTTCTTCCCGAACCTGGCCTGACCGGCCCCCCGCGCCGCGCGTCCGCCGCCACCCCGTCCCCGTGTCCAGCTCCCGGGTGCGGGGTGCGCCGTCCGGGACACGCCCGGCGGGTCCCGTCCGGTGGTGTCCACCCGGTCGCGCAGGACCCGCCGACGACATGTTCACGTAGAGAATTTCCTGACGGGACGTCATCGGGGTCCGCATTCCGAACAGGATTCCCCGCGAAAAAATCAGCTGGACCATGGACATATGCGCGCCGATCGGGGGAACGCATGGCTCCATCCGCACGTCCCCAATAGCGGGGCAGTGCTTCATCTGCTGACAATGGCGAGGACCTTAGCGCCGTGTCCGTGCGGGCGAGACTACGATGGAAGCCTTCACGCCACACAGCACCCACATGCCGACCTGAAAAGCACTCAACACGCTCCACTTGGGAAGGCCAGACGCATCCTCATGGGGAACCACATGTCGTTCATCGGCCGTGACATGGCTGTCGACCTCGGGACCGCCAACACGCTGGTGTACGTCAGAGGCAAGGGGATCGTGCTCAACGAGCCGTCCGTCGTCGCGATCAACACCAACACCGGTGGCATCCTCGCGGTCGGTTCCGAAGCGAAGAAGATGATCGGACGCACCCCCGGCAACATCGTGGCCGTGCGTCCCCTGAAGGACGGCGTGATCGCCGACTTCGAGATCACCGAGCGGATGCTCCGCTACTTCATCCTCAAGATCCACAAGCGGCGCTATCTCGCGCGCCCCCGGGTCGTCGTCTGCGTCCCCTCGGGCATCACGGGAGTGGAGCGCCGCGCCGTCATCGAGGCGTCGTCGCAGGCCGGTGCCCGCCAGGTGCACATCATCGAGGAGCCCATGGCGGCCGCCATCGGCTCCGGGCTCCCCGTCCACGAGGCCACCGGCAACATGGTCGTGGACATCGGCGGCGGCACGACCGAGGTCGCGGTCATCTCGCTGGGCGGAATCGTCACGGCGCAGTCGATCCGGGTCGCGGGCGACGAGCTGGACAACGCGATCATCCAGCACATCAAGAAGGAGTACAGCCTTCTGCTGGGCGAGCGCACCGCCGAACAGATCAAGATCACGATCGGCTCCGCGTACGACCTCGACAACGACGAGCACACCGAGATCCGCGGCCGCGACCTGGTCTCCGGCCTGCCGAAGACCGTGGTCATCTCGGCCACCGAGGTCCGCAAGGCCATCGAGGAACCCGTCAACGCGATCGTCGACGCCGTCAAGACGACCCTCGACAAGTGCCCGCCGGAGCTGTCCGGCGACGTCATGGACCGGGGCATCGTGCTGACCGGCGGCGGCGCCCTGCTGCGCGGCCTCGACGAGCGGCTGCGCCGCGAGACGGGCATGCCGATCCATATCGCCGAGAACCCGCTCGACTCCGTCGCCCTCGGCTCCGGGAAGTGCGTCGAGGAGTTCGAGGCGCTCCAGCAGGTGCTGGACGCCCAGCCGCGCCGATGACGCCCGGGTTCCGCCGTGGACCCCGGGCCCCGGCCCCGATACCCCGGCGGACGCCCCGCCCGTGACCACCCCCGGGGGCCCCGGCCCCCGGCCCGGCGTCCACACCGCCGCTCCCGGCCACCGCGGCACCCGGCCGGCCGCCGGGCAGCGGATATCGGGTATCGGCACCGGGCGGGTGCCGACCGTACGGCCCGTCCGGCGGGACCGGGAACGTCAGCGGGACCGGACGTCAGCCGGACCGGCAACGGAAACGGGACCGGCAACGGAAGCGGGACCGGCAACGGAAGCGGGACCGGCAACGGAAGCGGGACCGGTATTCGAAATCGGGGCCAGGATCAGTACCGGTACCGGTACCGGTACCGGCACCGGTACCGGCACCGGCACCGGAACGCAGGCGCAGGCGCAACGACACCCACCGACATCCCCCACAGCCCCGGCCCCGATCCCCGGCCCGGCCCACATCCACAGCCCGCAGACACACATAGCCACATAGCCACATAGCCACATAGCCACATAGCCACATAGCCACATAGCCACATAGCCACATAGCCACATAGCCACATGGCTCCATAGCTCCATAGCTCCACAGACAATCCCCACAGACATTCCGACGAGGAAGGCACGGCCGCCGCACGTGAGGGACACACGAGAGAGCCGACTGCTCCTGGTGCTGCTGATCGTCATCGCGTTCGCGTTGATCACGGTCGACATCAGGGGCGGCGAGGACTCACCGGTCGACGGCGCCCGCAGAGCCGCCGCAGCGGTACTCGGACCGGTGGAGAACGGCGTCTCCTCGGCGGTGGACCCCATCGGCAACGCCATCGGCGCCGTCCGCGACTCCGGGGAACGCCACGACCGGATCGCCGTACTGGAACGGGAGAACGCCGGGCTCAAGGCCCGGCTCGGCAGCGACGACCGCAACCGCAGCCGGGTCCGCCAGCTCGACGCGATGCTGAAGACGGCGGGCGCCGGACAGTACGGCATCAAGGCGGCCGAGGTCATCGGGATAGGAGCAGCGCAGGGCTTCTCCTGGACCGTCACCATCGACGCGGGCGCCAAGGACGGCCTCCGGCGCGACATGACCGTCCTCAACGGCGACGGCCTCGTCGGCCGGGTCACCACCGTCGGCCCCTCCACCGCCACGGTCCTGCTCGCCAACGACCCCGACTTCACCGTCGGCACCCGGATGGAGAAGACCGACGAACTCGGCTTCGCCTCCGGCGGCGGCGACGGCCCGCTGCGCGTCCAGCTCCTCAACGGCAAGTCCAAGGTCAAGAAGGGCGACCGGCTCGTCACCTTCGGCTCGGAGGCCGACAAGCCGTTCGTCCCCGGGGTCCCCGTCGGCGTGGTCACCCGCGTCGACCCCTCCGGCGGCGACCTCACCCGCACCGTCTACGTGAAGCCCTACACCGGCTTCACCAAGCTGGACATCGTCGGCGTCGTCGTCGAGGCACCGCGCGAGGACCCGCGTGACACCGTGCTGCCGCCCGCCGCCAAGCCGACCCCCACGCCCACCGTGACCGTCACCGTCACCCCGTCCCCGCAGGCACCCGGCGAGCTCGCGCAGTCCGGTCAGCCGCAAGAGCAGTAGGAGCTGGACCATGCGCTTCAACCGGATGCTGCTCTCCGCCACCCTGGTGGTGGTCGCCCTGGTCCTCCAGGTGAGCGTCCTCGCCCGGCTGCAACTGCCCGGCGCCGTCCCCGACCTGCTGCTGCTCACCGTCCTCGGCCTCGCCCTGGTCTACGGCCATGTCAGCGGCGCCCTGATCGGCTTCGGCGCGGGACTCCTCGCCGACCTCGCCCCGCCCGCCGACCACGCGGTCGGGCGGTACGCGCTGGTCCTGTGCGTGATCGGCTACCTCGCGGGACTCGCCAAGCCGGAGAACGGCCGGCTGATGTCCGCCGTCGGACCCATGTTCGTCGTCGTCGGCTCCGCCATCGGCTCCACCCTGCTGTACGCGGGCGTCGGCGCCCTCGTCGGTGACACCGCCGCCCGCCATGTGGGACTCACCAGCCTGCTGTTCACCGCCGCGCTCTACGATCTGCTGCTCGCGCCGTTCACGGTGCCGTTCATCATGGCCCTCGCCAGACGTGCCGACAACGACCCGCTCGCGGAGACCAACGCCGCCGCCAAGAGCGATGTCTCGGCGGGCTGGCTGTCCTCCGGCACGGGCCTGCGGATCGGCAACCAGCGCGGCGGACTGCGGGTGAAGGCGGCGCGGGCCCGGGTGGCACGCGCGGGACGTATCAAGGTCAAGGGGGCCAAGCGACTGTGACGAACATTCCGGAGACCGGACGCACACCCCGGGTCCAGGTCCGGCTCGTCGTCATCCAGGTACTGGTGGTGTCGCTGCTGCTCACCCTCGGCGGACGCCTCTGGTACCTCCAGATCCGCAACGGCGAGGAGTACGCCGAGGAAGCCTCCGGCAACCACGTCCAGCAGGTCGTGCAGCCCGCCGTGCGCGGCTCCGTCCTCGACGCGCGCGGAGTGCCCCTCGCCGACAACGAGACCCGGCTCGTGGTCTCCGCGTCCCGCACCGACCTGATGAAGATGCCGGACGACGGCAAGGCGGCCCTCACCCGGCTCGCCGAGGTCCTCGGGATGAAGCCCAAGGAGGTCACCGACAAGGTCCGCCTCTGCGACGCCGAGACCAAGCAGCCCTGCTGGAACGGCTCCCCCTACCAGCCGATCCCGATCACCGACGAGGCCACCCCGAAGCAGGCCCTCCAGATCCGGGAACGCTCCGAGGACTTCCCCGGCATCACCGCCGAACCCACCGCCGTCCGCCGCTACGCCGCGCCCGGCGACGCCAACACCGCCCAGGTGCTCGGCTATCTCTCCCCCGTCACCGACGCGGAGATCGAGAAGGCCAAGGACAGCGACTCGCCGTACCTGCGCTCCGACCAGGTCGGCCGCAGCGGACTGGAACGGCAGTACGACAAGGAACTGCGCGGCAAGGCCGGCATCACCCGCTACGAGGTCGACAACCTCGGCCGGGTCATCGGCGAGGCCAAGAGCGACAAGGCGGAACCCGGCGCCAACGTCGTCACCAGCATCGACGCCCGCGTCCAGCGGGTCGCCGAGTACGAGCTGCAAGCGGCGCTCAAAGAGGCCCGCAAGGTCTACGACGACAACACCAGCATGAACTACAAGGCCGACTCCGGCGCCATCGTCGTGATGGAGGCCAAGACCGGCCGGGTCGTCGCCATGGCGTCCAACCCCACATACGACCCCAACGCCTGGGTCGGCGGTATCTCCGGCAAGGACTACGCCCGCCTCACCGGCAAGAACTCCAACTACCCGCTGCTCAACCGGGCCATCCAGGGCCAGGCAGCCCCCGGCTCCATCTTCAAGGTCGTCCCCGTCGCCGCCGCCGTCAACGCCGGATACGGCTTCGACGACAACTACGAGTGCTCCAGCTCGTACGCCATCGGCGGCCAGGTCTTCAACAACTTCGAGTCCAAGGGATACGGCTCGATCGACCTCGGGCAGGCCCTGGAGGTCTCCTGCGACACCGTCTTCTACCGCCTCTCCCACGAGGAGTGGAAGCGCGACGGGGGCATCAAGCCCAAGAACAAGACCAACGACTGGTTCTACAAGACCGCCCACCAGTTCGGCCTCGGCAAGGAGACCGGCATCGACCTCCCCAACGAGGTCACCGGCCGAATCCCCGACCGGCAGTGGAAGAAGGACTTCTGGAAGGCCAACAAGGACGCCTGGTGCAAGGCGGGCAAGAAGGGCGGCGACTTCATCCAGCAGCTCTCCTACGAGAACTGCCTCGAAGGCAACCTGATGCGCGCCGGTGACTCCGTCAACTACAGCATCGGCCAGGGCGACACCCTGGTGACCCCGATCCAGATGGCCGCCATCTACGGCGCCATCTCCAACGGCGGCACCCTCTACCACCCCAGCGTCGGCAAGGCGGTCATCAGCCCCGACGGCAAGCAGGTCCGCGAGATCGCGCCCCGCGCGGGCGCCAAGCTCCCCATGACCCGCAAGACCCGCGACGAGATAGACGGTGCCCTCGAAGGGGTCGCCACCCGCGGCACCGCCGCCTGGCGCTTCGGCGGCTGGCCCCAGGACAAGATCCCGATGCACGCCAAGACCGGCACCGCCGAGGTCCACGGCAAGCAGACCACCTCCTGGTTCGCGACCTACACCGACGAGTACGCCATCGTCATGACCATCGCCCAGGGCGGCACCGGCTCCGGCGCCTCCGCGCCCGCCGTCCGCAACGTCTTCAACGCGCTCTACGGAGTCAGCCCCGAAGGCAAGATCGACCCCAGGAAGGCCCTGCTGCCCCAGCCGCAGAAGAGCCTGCCGAGGATCGGCCGCGACGGCGCCATCGACTCCCCGAGGATCAGGCCCTACGACCCCCAGCCCGAGCCGTCCCCGAGCACCCAGGCGCTCGCCGGACCGCCCGCGACGACCGGCAGGCGCGACTGATGAGCGGCTCCCACGGCTTCTCCGTCTCCGGCTACGGCCCCGAACGCTCCTGGCTGTCCCGGGTCACCGCCCGGGACGGCCTGCTGCGCCGCCTCGACTGGCCGATACTGCTGTCGGCCCTCGCGCTCTCGCTGATCGGCGCCGTCCTCGTCTACTCCGCGACCCGCAACCGCACCGAGCTCACCGGCGGCGACCCCTACAACTTCCTCTTCCGCCATCTGCTCAACACCGGTATCGGCATCGTCCTGATGATCGGCACCATCTGGCTCGGCCACCGCAATCTGCGCACCGCCGTGCCGATCCTCTACGGCGTCTCCGTCTTCCTCGTCCTGCTGGTGCTCACCCCGCTCGGCGCCACCATCAACGGCGCCCACGCCTGGATCGTCATCGGCGGCGGCTTCACCCTCCAGCCCTCCGAGTTCGTGAAGGTCACGATCATCCTGGGGATGGCGATGCTGCTCGCCGCCCGGGTCGACGCCGGTGACCGGGCCCACCCCGGCCACCGGACCGTCGTCCAGGCCCTCGGTCTCGCCGTCATCCCGATAGTGATCGTCCTGCTGATGCCCGACCTCGGGTCGGTCATGGTGATGGCGATGATCGTGCTCGGGGTGCTGCTCGCCTCCGGCGCCTCCAACCGCTGGGTCTTCGGGCTGCTCGGCACCGGCGCGCTCGGCGCCATCGCGGTCTGGCAGCTCAACGTCCTCGACGAGTACCAGATCAACCGTTTCGCCGCCTTCGCCAACCCGGAGCTCGACCCGGCGGGCGTCGGCTACAACACCAACCAGGCCCGGATCGCCATCGGCTCCGGCGGACTCAGCGGGATGGGCCTGTTCAAGGGTTCCCAGACCACCGGCCAGTTCGTCCCCGAGCAGCAGACCGACTTCGTCTTCACCGTCGCCGGTGAGGAACTCGGCTTCGTCGGCGCCGGACTGATCCTCGTCCTGCTCGGCGTCCTGCTGTGGCGCGCCTGCCGGATCGCCCGCGAGACCACCGAGCTGTACGGCACGATCGTCGCCGCCGGGATCATCGCCTGGTTCGCCTTCCAGTCGTTCGAGAACATCGGGATGACCCTCGGCATCATGCCCGTCGCGGGTCTGCCCCTGCCGTTCGTCTCCTACGGAGGGTCCGCGATGTTCGCGGTCTGGGTCGCCGTCGGACTCCTCCAGTCGATCCGGGTGCAACGGCCCCTGTCCGCCTGACCGGTACGGGCCGCCTCACCGGTACAGGGTGCCTGGCCGGTACAGGGTGCCTGGCCGGTACGGCGTGCGCGGGCGCGCGGCGGGGACGGCCCCCCGTGCGGCAGCAGGCCCACGCATGCGCCAGGGGGAGTTCACGCGTGCGGCAGCCCGGCCACCGGGCTCCGCGAGGGTGGTCCACCGGCCAATTCCGCACGACGACCGGCCGCGCACCCGACGCGAGGGCTGCCCCGGACGGATAAATCCGTCTACATTCGGTGCATGGCGGACACAAAGCGTGAGATCGAGCGTAAGTACGAAGCCAGGGGCCGGGACACCGACGCGACGTCGCTGCCGGATCTGACCGCGGTCGGCGGTGTCTCGGCCCTCGTCCACCGCGGGGTCACCGAGCTGGACGCCGTCTACTACGACACCGCCGACCAGCGGCTCGCCGCCGCGTCGATCACCCTGCGCCGCCGCACCGGCGGCGACGACGCCGGATGGCATCTGAAGCTCCCGGTCGCCGACGGCGTGCGCGACGAGATCCGCGCCCCCCTGTCCGCCGGGGTGCCCCGGGCCCTCGTCGGCCTCGTGCGCTCCCGTATCCGGGACGCCCCGCTGCTGCCCGTGGTCCGGCTGCGCTCCCTGCGCGACGTCCACCACCTCGTCGACTCCGACGGGGCGCTGCTCGCCGAGCTCAGCGTCGACGTGGTCACCGCCGACCGGCTCTCCGGCGGCGACGGCAGCACCGGCTGGACCGAGATCGAGGTCGAGCTGGCGGACGACCAGGAGCCCGCGTTCCTCGACAAGGTCGAGAAGAAGCTGAAGAAGGGCGGACTGCGCCGCTCGAAGTCCGCCTCCAAACTGGCCCGCGCCCTCGCGGAGACCGCACCCGCACCCGTACCCGCACCCGTGCCCGTAGCCGCGCCTGAGCCCGCCGCCGAGGCCGTACCGGTGTCCGATGCCGTGTCCGCCGAAGCCGGACCCGCGCCCGACGCCGTGGCCGCACCCGGGGCCGCGCCCGTCTCCGCGCCCGGGGCCGGACCTGATCCCGTCGTGCCGCCCCACACCGCCGCCGCCCCCGTCCTCGCCTATATCACCGTGCAGCGGGACGCCCTCGTCACCCTCGACCCCGCCGTCCGCCGCGACGAGCACGACTCGGTGCACCGGATGCGGGTCGCCACCCGCCGGATGCGCAGCACCTTCCGCTCCTACGGCAAGGTCCTCGACCGCACCGTCACCGACCCCATCGCCGACGAGCTGAAGTGGCTCGCCGGGGAGCTCGGTGTCGACCGGGACGCCGAAGTGCTGACCGAGCGGCTCACCGGCCATCTCACCGGACTGCCCCGCACCCTCACCGCCGGACCCGTCCGCACCCGGCTGCGCACCTGGGCGCACGCCCGGCGCGGCGGCTCCCGCCGACGGCTGATCGCCGTACTGGACGGCAAGCGGTACCTCACCCTGCTGAACCGGATCGACGCCCTGCTCGCCGCCCCGCCGCTGCTGCCCGCCGCGCACCGGGACCCCGCCAAGGTGATCCACAAGGCCGCCGCCAAGGACTTCGGCAAGCTCTCCGCCTTGGTCGAGGACGCCCTCGCCCGGCCGCGCGGCCCCGAACGCGACCTCGCCATGCACGACGCCCGCAAGAAGGCCAAGCGGCTGCGCTACGCCGCCGAGGCCGCCCTGGACACCCTCGGCGCGCCCGCCAAGGACGCCGTACGCGGGGCGAAGGCCCTGCAAGGGCTGCTCGGCGAGCACCAGGACAGCGTGATGACCCGGGGCGCTCTGCGGGACATCGCCGCCCAGGCCCAGGGCGCCCGCGAGAGCTCCTTCACCTACGGTCTGGTGTACGGCCGCGAGGAGCACCTGGCGGCCGGGTACGAGGACGCGCTGCCCGAGGCGTGGGAGGAGGCCCAGCGGCGAACCCGGGAGATCCGCGGAACGCGCTAGGCTTGAGGGTCACCCGCCTCTTTCGCGGGATGTCCCCCGTTCAGCTCACGAGAGACACCACGATGCCTGTCGAGTCGGTCTTCCCACGCCTGGAAGCGCTTCTCCCGCACGTCCAGAAGCCCATCCAGTACGTCGGTGGGGAACTCAACTCCACGGTGAAGCCGTGGGACGCCTGTGACGTCCGCTGGGCGCTCATGTACCCGGACGCCTACGAGGTGGGGTTGCCCAACCAGGGCGTCATGATCCTCTACGAGGTACTGAACGAGCGCGAGGGCGTCCTCGCCGAGCGCACCTACAGCGTGTGGCCGGACCTCGAAGCGCTGATGCGCGAGCACGACGTGCCCCAGTTCACGGTCGACGGGCACCGCCCGGTCAAGGCGTTCGACGTGTTCGGGCTGAGCTTCTCCACGGAGCTGGGCTACACCAACATGCTCACCGCCCTGGACCTCGCGGGTATCCCGCTGGAGTCCAAGGACCGGGACATCGACGACCCGATCGTCCTCGCGGGCGGTCACGCGGCGTTCAACCCGGAGCCGGTCGCGGACTTCATCGACTGCGCGGTCATCGGCGACGGCGAGCAGGCCGTCCTGGAGATCACCGACATCGTCCGCGCCTGGAAGGCAGAGGGCCGTCCCGGCGGGCGCGAGGAAGTGCTGTTCCGGCTCGCGCGCACCGGCGGGGTGTACGTCCCCCGGTTCTACGACGTCGAGTACCTGCCGGACGGCCGGATCGGCCGGGTCGTGCCCAACCGCTCGGGCGTGCCGTGGCGGGTGTCCAAGCACACCGTCATGGACCTCGACGAGTGGCCCTACCCCAAGCAGCCCCTCGTCCCCCTCGCGGAGACCGTCCATGAGCGGATGTCCGTGGAGATCTTCCGCGGCTGCACCCGGGGCTGCCGCTTCTGCCAGGCGGGCATGATCACCCGTCCGGTCCGTGAGCGCAGCATCACCGGTATCGGCGAGATGGTCGAGAAGGGCCTCAAGGCGACCGGCTTCGAGGAGGTCGGTCTGCTGTCGCTGTCCAGCGCCGACCACACCGAGATCGCGGACGTGGCGAAGGGCCTCGCGGACCGGTACGAGAAGGACAAGATCGGACTGTCCCTCCCGTCGACCCGGGTGGACGCCTTCAACGTCGACCTGGCGAACGAGCTGACCCGCAACGGCCGCAGGTCCGGGCTGACCTTCGCCCCCGAGGGCGGCTCGGAGCGGCTGCGCAAGGTCATCAACAAGATGGTCTCCGAGGAGGACCTGATCCGTACGGTCGCCACCGCCTACGGCAACGGCTGGCGCCAGGTGAAGCTGTACTTCATGTGCGGTCTGCCCACCGAGACCGACGAGGACGTCCTCCAGATCGCCGACATGGCGATGAACGTCATCCAGAAGGGCCGTGAGGTCTCCGGCGCCAACGACATCCGCTGCACGGTGTCCATCGGCGGGTTCGTGCCCAAGCCGCACACCCCCTTCCAGTGGGCGCCCCAGCTCTCCGCCGAGGAGACGGACGCCCGGCTCGGCAAGCTGCGGGACCGTATCCGCGGCGACAAGAAGTACGGCCGCTCCATCGGCTTCCGCTACCACGACGGCAAGCCCGGCATCGTCGAGGGCCTGCTGTCCCGCGGCGACCGCCGCCTCGGCCCGGTCATCCGCGCCGTCTACGAGGACGGCGGCCGGTTCGACGGCTGGCGTGAGTACTTCTCGTACGACCGCTGGATGGCCTGCGCGGCGAAGGAACTGCCCGCGGTCGGTCTCGACGTCGACTGGTACACCACCCGCGAGCGCACCTACGAGGAGGTCCTGCCCTGGGACCACCTCGACTCCGGCCTCGACAAGGACTGGCTCTGGGAGGACTGGCAGGACGCCCTCGACGAGACCGAGGTCGACGACTGCCGCTGGACCCCGTGCTTCGACTGCGGGGTCTGTCCTCAGCTGGACACGTCCATCCAGATCGGCCCCACGGGTAAGAAGCTGCTGCCGCTGACGGTCGTGAAGTAGCGGCGCACCGGCCTGACCGGGACACCCGCCGAAGTGAGAGGCGGCAGGACAGCGATGTCCTGCCGCCTCATTTCTGTCCCCGTTGCGGGAGCCCGGCCGGTTTCCAGTAGTGGAAACCCGAACCCCTTGTCTCTCCCCGGCCGGGACCGCGAGCATCTGTCGGGACACCCGAAGAGCAGGGGGAACATGTGAAGCTGACGCGGCTGGTGGGCGAGTGCGAAGAGGGCGAGTGTCCTGCCCTCTACCTCACGAACCGGGGCACGCTCGCTGTCCAAGGGGCCAGGATCACCGAACACGGACTGGAGATCCCCGCCCACGAAACCCTGGTGGAGATCCCCGTGGAGCTCATCCGAAAGGCCGTTCGTGACGATCTCATCTAGGACGCTGGGGGATTGCTTCAAGGAATTCGACCGGGAGGCGTTCCGGCTGGAGACCCTGGACGACTACAGCAAGTCGGGCGGTGCCGACGCGTACCGGGCGTTTCTCGCAGGTGAGCCGCAGCCGGAAGAGTACAAGACGGCCGCGTGGGTGAAGACGGTCGGGGATGCGGTCCGGTCGGGAAAGCGGATCTACCGTGTCCATGTCCTGGCCCGTCCGCTGACGGACTATCTCCGGTTCGAGCTCTCCTGGGGATACCGTCGGAACATGGCGGCCGGGGAAGAGTTCTTCATCCTGGACACGACGCACCAGGAGAACCCGATTCCTCAGGCGCCGGACTTCTGGCTGTTCGACGAGCGGACCGTCGGAGCCATGAAGTACGACGGGGACGGCCGGTACCTGGGTACTGATTTCCATGGGGAGGAACAGCTCTCCAGGTTCTTGGCCTACCGGGACACAGCCATGGACCGGGCTGTGCCGTTCTCCGAATGGTGGACAGAGTACGGCGGGTGAAGAAGTCCGGCCTCGGGCCAGCGCTGCGGGAACTGCGGGAGTCCTCCGGACTGGAGGCCAAAGCGGTCGCCCGTAGCGCTGTCATGTCCCGTTCCAAGCTGTCCAAGATCGAGAACGGGAAGACAGCTCCGAGCGTCACGGACGTCGACTGTATTCTCACCGCCATCGGTGTCTCGGACGAAGTCAAGGGCGAGTACATGGCGGCGGTCAGAGAGGCCACCACGGAGGTCACGGCGTGGCGCCTCGTGCGGCGGCTGGGGTACAGCCGGAAGCAGGAGCAGGTAAAGGCACTTGAATCACAGACAACCCTGCTCCGCCTGTTCCAGCACTCGCTCGTCCCTGGTCTGCTCCAGACCCCTGAATACGTGAGAGCGGTCTTCGCCGGGAAAGGTCTCACCGAAGCGCAGCTGGAGCGAACCGTCGGTGTGAGGCTGGCTCGGCAAAGCATCCTGTACTCGGAAGAGAAGGCGTTCCGTTTCATCATCACGGAATCCGTCCTCCGGTGGCGCATCGTTCCACCACTGGTCATGGCGGGACAGCTCGACTGGCTGATCTCCGTGTCCCGGCTGCCCGGCGTGGACATCGGGATCGTCGGGCTGTCCGCCGCGCAGACGGAATTTCCGGGCCACTCGTTCTCCATCAAGGACGAGCGTACGGTGACCGTCGAGATGATCCATGCGGAAACAGTGATGACAGATCCCAGGGACATCGCGCTGTATGTTGCCAAATTCGAACGGTTCAGTGGTGTCGCTGTTTCCGGCGACGATATGCGCACCCTGATCGCGGCCATTCGGGACGAGCTTTTTCGTGAACAGGAAACCGTCTAGGAACCGGCCCGCTGTCCGGACATGATTGGTCCCGACGCATTCGGATGAAGGCGAAAGGCGACGCGATGACGACCGATCTGTACGGGCTCTCCCCCTCCACGGAGTCGCGTTCTCGAAGGCATGCGGTGGCAACACGCACCCGGACGGTGAGTCGTGCGTGACGCTCGCGAGGATCGCGCCGGGTGCCTGGGCCGTGGGTGACAGCAAACGGCCGGACGCCGAACCGCTGCGCTTCACCACGGAGGAGCTGGCCGCGGCGGGTATCGACCCCGTGTGGTTCGGCCTCCCCGCCTGAAGCGCGGGCCCGGCCTGAAGCGCGGCCCGGTCCGAAGCGCGGCCCCGCCTGAACGCGGCCACACCTGAACCGAGGGCCCCGTCCCGCACCGGCGGGCGGGGCCGTCGCCGTCCCTTGGAACGGAGCGGCAGTGCACCACCACGGCTACGCATGGCTCGGGGAGAAGAAGACGTTCGACAAGGAGAGCATCCGCAGACCCCCTGGTCAGGCCCCGACGGCGACCAGTGAGACGGAGGTGCGCGACCGGTACCGCGAAGCCGTGAGCGTGTTCCCGACCTCTGACGTGCCGCCGGTCCAGACCGCGCACTGGCTTATGAAACCGCCCTCCATGATCCGGGGGACATGGGCCGAACCCAAGGAAGCCGGCGTATGGCTGGGCCTCCAACTCGCCGAGTTCGCTCCTCGGTTCGCCTCTGGGCAGGACCGGGAGGCGATCAGGCTCGTCCTCCTGGTGAAGACTGCCGTCGAGCGGCTGACATGGGGAGGGGACGTCTCCCTCGGCCACTATCTGAAGGGCGCGGTCTTCCACTCGGTGGCCCTGGTCACCTGCTCCCCGAACCGCGCCTCTCCCGACCTGCCCTGCCCCTCCCGACAGCCCCGTATCTGACAGCCGGCGGGTCCCTGGCACTCGCCGGGTGCCCCCGGGCAAAGGGGGAGTGACGGTACATCGCGTAACACCTTGGGCACAGAGCCGACCCCGGGGAAACGATCCGGGGCCGGTCCGTGTCTCCTGGGGGCATGGACCTGAACAAACAAATGAGCGAGCGGGCGCGGCAGGGGCCCGCGCGGGAGGCCGAGGGGCGGCTCGCCGTCGCGGTCCGGCTGCCTGTGCGCATCGTGGTCCTGGTGCTCGTCGTGCCGGTACGGCTGCTGTGGGACGTGCTGGTCGCGGGGGGCGCGCTGCTGAACCGGGCCGTGCTGCGGCCGGTCGGCCGGGGCCTCGCCGTGCTGGGGCGGGTCCTGGTCGTGACCCCGCTGAACTGGTGCGTGCGGTGGATCGCCGTACCGCTGGGCCGGGGCACGCTGTGGACGCTGAAGGGGCTGTGGGCGGGATGCGCCTGGCTGCTGCGGGTCCTGGTCGCCGTTCCGGCGAAGTGGCTGTACGCGGCCGTGCTCACCCCGCTCGGGCGCGGCCTCGCCCGCGCGGCGGACGGTGCCGGGGTCGGACTGCTGTGGGTGCTCCGGGTGCTGGTCGTCGTCCCCGTGTCCTGGCTGTGGACCTGGGTGCTCGCACCGGTCGGCAAAGCGGTCGGGTACGTCCTGGTCAAGGGCGCCCGTGGTGTCGGTATCGGCCTCTACTGGACGCTGCGGGTCCTGCTGTACTACCCCGCGCTCGGACTGTGGCGGTGGCTGCTCGCCCCGGTGGGCCGGGGGCTCGCCGTCGTCGGGCGGGAGGTCGGGGACGCCTTCGGGCACGCCTGGCGGATCGCGGGCCGGATCTCCCGCGCGGTCGGCCGGTTCCTCGGCGGGCTGCTGCGGCTGCTGGTCGTGGGCCCCGCCGTCCGTTTCTACCGCGCGGTCTGCGTCCCGGTGGGCCACGCCGTCCGGGACACCCTGTGGCGGCCCGCCGCGCGGCTCGCCCGGGAGGCCGGCCGTGCGACGCGCCAGGCGCTCGGGACCGTCCGGGACACGGCCCGCCAGACCCGCGCCGACATCCGCCGGGCCTTCTCCGGTGCCCGGCGCGAGCCGGTCGCCGTGGCCGTACCGGCCGCCGCGCGGGAGCCCGCGGCGACCGGTGCCGCGGGCGGTTCCACCGCCGGTCCCGCACGGGTCGGCGCTCCCGGGGGCGGACGGTACGGCGACCCGCTCGCGCCGGCCGTCGCGAGCGGGCCCGTACCCCGTCCCGTACCGCTGCCGGGGCCGGGGGAGGGCGTACCGGGGACCGCCGTGGCGGGCGGGTCGCGCGCAACGGGTTCCGGGCCACGGGAACCCGGCGGCGATCCGCGACGTACTCTAGGTAGCAGCACGACCGCACTCACGAAGGACTGACGACACTGGGCAAGCGACAGCCCGAAGGCCCTCCGCCCGCACCGGCGGTGCAGCGCATCAGACTGCGCTACACCAAGCGTGGCCGCCTCCGGTTCACCAGCCACCGTGATTTCCAGCGCGCGTTCGAGAGAGCGCTGCGCCGAGCCGAGGTGCCGATGGCGTACTCGGCGGGGTTCACGCCCCATCCGAAGGTGTCGTACGCCAATGCCGCACCCACCGGCACGGGCAGTGAGGCGGAGTACCTGGAGATCGCGCTCACCGAGCCGCGTGACCCCGACGGGCTGCGGGCCCTGCTCGACGAGTCGCTGCCCACCGGGCTCGACATCGTCGACGCGGTCGAGGCCCGTACCCCGGGTCTCGCGGACCGGCTGACGGGCTCCGTGTGGGAGCTCCGGCTCGACGGTGTCGAGCCGGAAGCGGCACACCACGCCGCCGCCGCCTTCCTGGCGGCGGAGTCGGTCGAGGTCAGCCGTCAGACGAAGAACGGCGTACGTACGTTCGACGCGCGCGCCGCTGTCGCCCAGCTCACGACCACCGGGCCCGGTGCCCCGGGCACGCACGGAACCCCGGCTGATGGGCCGGGCGACCGGCCCTGTGCGATACTGCGCCTGGTTGTTCGGCACGTGACGCCTGCCGTACGACCCGACGACGTCCTGTCCGGTCTCCGAGCTGTGGCCGACCTGGCGCCGCCGGTCCCCGCAGCGGTGACCAGGCTGGCGCAGGGGCTTTTCGATGACGAGACCGGCACGGTGACCGACCCGCTCGCGCCCGACCGCGAGGCAGTCGTGGCCGCCCCAGTTCATGCTTCAGGGACCGCCGAGGCCGCCGCCGCGAAGGCGCCGACGCCGGAAGGCCCCGCGTAAGGACGTACGTCGTAGCGCCGCCCTTGTATCCGGGAGCCACCTGGGTCGGGCAGCGCACCGACCACAAGACTTTCGCCAGGCCGTACGCGACATGGTGTACGGAACCGGCGAGACAGGACACAGATCGCTCCCGAGCGGCGCACGCGCCCCGGACGGCGGCTCCGCGCAGGACGCGCGAGCCGCGGACGTCAACCGGATCAGCGCGGCGCCCGGGAGCCGACGGGAGAACCGCCCGCATGCTCGAACCGACCGAACCCGTAAAGGGTTCCGCCACCGACAACGATCCCGCCGCCGGGGCCGACAGCCCCAGCGACACCCTGCCGCCGCGCCGCCGGCGCCGCGCCGCCTCCCGCCCCGCGGGCCCCCCGGTCGCCGATCCGGCCATACCGGCCGCCGCCGGGGCCGACACCGCCGAGGCAGCGGCCTCCGGTACGGCCGTCCCGGCCGACGACCCGGCGGAGACCACCGAGGCCACCGAGGCCCCCGCGCCCCGCCGCCGCCGTGCCACCCGCCGCGCCACCGCGCCCACCGGGGCGCCCGCCGCCGAGGTGACCGCACCGGCCGCCGCCGAGCCCGCCGCCCCGGACGAAGCGGAGGAGGCCGCCGAGGCCGCCGAACCCGCCGTCGGGGCGACCGAGGCCGCACCGCCCGCGCGCACCCGCCGCAGGGCCACCCGCCGTGCCGCCGCCCCGCGGGCGCGCCGCAGGCCACCGAGGAGGTCGCCACCGCGACCACCACCCCCCAGGCCACCGCACCCGAGGAGGTCGCCGTGACCGCGACCGACCAGCCGGAGGTTCCCGCCTCCGCCACCGACGACACCGCCGCGCCCAAGCGCGCCCGCCGCCGCGCCACCCGCGCCGCCGGGACCGCCGCCGCGCCGCAGAACAGCACCCCCGCGGCCCAGGCCGCGCCCGCCGCCGAGGCGGCTCCCGAGCCCGCCGCGGCGCCCGCCGAGAGCCCCGCGCCCGCCGAGAGCACGGAGGCGCCCCGCACCCGCGGTCGCCGCCGGGCCACCCGCGCCGCCGCCTCCGCCGCCGAAAGCGACACGGCCCCGGCCGTCGAGCCCGCCGCCGCGCCCGTGGCCGAGGAGCGGGCCGCCGAGCCCGCGCCCGCCGAGGACGCCGCCCCCAAGCGCCCCCGCCGCCGGGCGACCCGCGCCACCCGCACCGTCGAAGCCGCGCCCGCCGAGGCCCAGGAAGCCGCGCCCGCCGCACCCGTGGAGGCGCGGCAGAGCGCCCCCGAGGCCGACGAGGCCCCGCGTGGCCGTGGCCGCCGCCGGGTCGCCCGAGCCGCCGTCGGATTCTCCGAGCCCGCCCAGCAGCGCACCCGCGGCAAGGGCGACGACCGGCCCGCACGGCCCGCCGTGGCCGTGTTCCAGCCGCCGGTCTTCGCCGAGCCGATGTTCCAGACCCCCGAGCGCGCCGCAGCCGAGGCCGCCCAGGCCCGCAACGCCGTCGTCGAGGAGGAGGCCGAGCCCGAGGACACCGCGACGGCCGAGGCCGCCGAGCCGGTCGTGGAGGCCCCCGAGGCCCCCGCTCAGGAGGCCCAGGAGGCCCAGGACGACACCGCCGGTTCCCGCCGCCGTCGCCGCCGCCGGGTCGCCGTCCCCGCCACCACCACGGACGCACCCGTCGCCGACGCGCCGGCCCCCGCCGCCGAGCCGGTCGAGGAGCCTGCCGAGGCCGCCGGGAGCGACACCGAGGACGAGGAGCGCGCCGACGCCTACGGCGACGACCACGACGACAGCGACGGGCCCGGCTCACGCCGCCGTCGCCGCCGTGGCGGCCGCCGGCGCCGTCGGGGCGAGCACGCCGAGGGCAACGGCGACTCCGCCGACGACACCGAGGACGACGGCGCCGCCGACGAGGACACCGACGAGCAGCGCCCCGCCGAGCACGACGACCACGACGACAGCGACGACCAGGACGGCTCGGGCTCCAGCAGCAGCCGTCGCCGTCGCCGCCGCAGGCGCCGGGCCGGTGACAGCTCCGGCGAGGCCGTCGCCCCCACCGGGGCCGACGACCCGGAGCGCACGGTCGTCAAGGTCCGCGAACCCCGTAAGAAGGAGGAGCGGCCCGCGTCCGACGAGGTCCAGTCCATCAAGGGCTCGACCCGCCTGGAGGCCAAGAAGCAGCGCCGCCGCGAGGGCCGTGAGCAGGGCCGCCGCCGGGTGCCGATCATCACCGAGGCCGAGTTCCTCGCCCGTCGCGAGGCCGTCGAGCGGGTCATGGTCGTCCGCCAGCACGGCGAGCGCACCCAGATCGGCGTCCTGGAGGACGACGTCCTGGTCGAGCACTACGTCAACAAGGAGCAGTCGACCTCCTACGTCGGCAACGTCTACCTCGGCAAGGTGCAGAACGTCCTGCCGTCGATGGAGGCCGCCTTCATCGACATCGGCAAGGGCCGCAACGCCGTCCTGTACGCGGGTGAGGTCAACTTCGAGGCCCTCGGCGGCGGTCCCCGCCGGATCGAGAGCGCGCTGAAGTCCGGCCAGTCCGTCCTCGTCCAGGTCACCAAGGACCCCATCGGCCACAAGGGCGCCCGGCTCACCAGCCAGGTCTCCCTCCCCGGCCGCTACCTGGTGTACGTGCCCGAGGGCTCGATGACCGGGATCAGCCGCAAGCTGCCCGACACCGAGCGGGCCCGGCTGAAGTCCATCCTCAAGAAGGTCGTCCCCGAGGACGCGGGCGTCATCGTGCGCACCGCCGCCGAGGGCGCCAGCGAGGACGAGCTGCGCCGTGACGTGGAGCGCCTCCAGTCGCAGTGGGAGGACATCAAGAAGAAGGCGAAGACGGGCAACGCCCCGACGCTGCTCTACGGCGAGCCGGACATGACCGTCCGGGTCGTCCGCGACATCTTCAACGAGGACTTCTCGAAGGTCATCGTCAGCGGTGACGAGGCCTGGGAGACCATCCGGGGCTATGTCGCGCATGTCGCGCCCGATCTGGTCGACCGGCTCCAGCGCTGGACCTCCGAGGTCGACGTCTTCGCGACGTACCGCATCGACGAGCAGCTGATGAAGGCGCTCGACCGCAAGGTCTGGCTCCCCTCGGGCGGCTCCCTGGTCATCGACAAGACCGAGGCCATGATCGTGGTCGACGTCAACACCGGGAAGTTCACGGGTCAGGGCGGCAACCTTGAGGAGACCGTGACGAGGAACAACATCGAAGCGGCGGAGGAGATCGTCCGTCAGCTGCGGCTGCGGGACCTCGGCGGCATCGTCGTCATCGACTTCATCGACATGGTCCTGGAGTCCAACCGCGACCTCGTGCTGCGACGGCTGCTCGAATGCCTCGGCCGGGACCGCACCAAGCACCAGGTCGCCGAGGTCACCTCGCTGGGTCTGGTGCAGATGACCCGCAAGCGGGTGGGCCAGGGCCTGCTGGAGTCCTTCTCCGAGACCTGTGTCCACTGCAACGGCCGCGGTGTCATCGTCCACATGGAGCAGCCCACCTCCACCGGTGGCGGCGGCAAGCGCAAGAAGCGCGGGCGCGGCGCCGGTGGCGAGCACGACCACGAGCACACGCACGAGCACACCCAGGACACCGCGCACGAGGCCGTGGCGGAGCACCCGGAGCACGAGTCGGCCGCCGAGGTCGAGGCGGAGGCGGCCGAGCCCGTCGCGCTGAGCGCGCCGGAGTTCGCCGCGGACGAGGAGCTGTACAGCAGCGTCGCCGAGGCGGAGGCAGCGGCGGGCCGTGGCCGTTCGCGCCGTCGGGCGACCCGTCGGGCGTCCGCCCCGGCCGGTGCGCCGCGCGGTGCCGAGGCTCCGGCCCCGGTCGCGGAGCCCGTGGCCGAGGAGGCCGCGCCGGCCGCCGAGCCGGTCGCCGCCGAGCCCGAGGCCGCTCCCGTCGAGCCGGTGGCGGAGGCCGCTCCGAAGGGGCGCACCCGTCGCCGGGCCACCCGTAAGGCGTCCGCTCCGGCGGGCTCCCCGCAGGGTGCGGCGCCGGCCGCCGAGGCCGAGGTCACGATCCCGGTGGCGGCCCCGGAGCCGCAGCCGGTCGCGCCGGAGCCCGAGGCCCCGGCCGCGGAGGCCGCCGAGGCGGCTCCCGCCCGTCCCAAGCGGCGTGCCGTCCGCAAGGCCACGGCGCCCACCGCGTCCGAGGAGGCGGCCGTCGTGGTCGTCCCCGCGGCCGAGACGCCTGTCGAGGCGAACGAGGCGGCGGGCCGTGACGAGGAGGCCGTGGCGGAGGCCGCGGCCGACGAGACCTCGGCGGACGAGGAGGCCGCGCCGGTGAGGAAGACCGCGCGCAAGGCCGCCAAGAAGGCGCCCGCGGCGAAGAAGGCACCCGCCGCCAAGAAGACGGCGGCGAAGAAGACCGTGGCCAAGAAGACGACGGCGAAGAAGGCCACCACGGCCAAGAAGGCCGTCGCCAAGAAGACGGCGAAGAAGACCGTCGCGGCGGAGCAGGCGGCGGGTCCCTCCGTCACCGCCACCACCGACGACGCGTGAGTGTGTGCCCCCGTACGGTGCGCGCCGGTTCCTCCGGCGCGCACCGTACGGGGGCGCTGTCCTTCCGTGGCGGTCCCCGTCACGGCGGGTGGCCCGGACGGGGCCGGTTTGACCCGTGTGGGTGGGGGACCGTAACCTTGACCGTCGGCGTTGTTGCGTCGCGCTTCTGAGCAAATCCCTCCAGGTGGGGCCGTTCGGCCGAACCGGAGAGGCCGCTCATCCTTGCGGATCATCGGGCCCTCGGGCCTGTGTGGGCGGCTGGCTTCAGAGGTTCCGTTTCGAAAACAGAGAGTGAGACCCGCGTGTACGCCATCGTGCGCAGCGGTGGTCGCCAGCACAAGGTTGCTGTCGGCGACACCGTTGAGGTTGACAAGATTTCCACCGGCAAGGTCGGCGACACGGTCGAGCTCTCGACCCTGCTCGTGGTCGACGGCGACGCCGTCACCAGCGACCCGTGGGTGCTGGCGGGCATCAAGGTCCAGGCCGAGATCGTGGACCACCACAAGGGCGCCAAGATCGACATCCTGCGCTACAAGAACAAGACCGGCTACCGCCGTCGTCAGGGCCACCGCCAGCAGTACACGGCGATCAAGGTCACGGCGATCCCCACGGCTGCGAAGTAAGGGACTGAGGAGAGATGGCACACAAGAAGGGCGCATCGTCCACCCGGAACGGTCGCGACTCGAATGCCCAGCGGCTCGGCGTGAAGCGCTTCGGCGGTCAGGTCGTCAACGCGGGTGAGATCCTGGTCCGTCAGCGTGGCACCCACTTCCACCCGGGCTCCGGCGTCGGCCGTGGCGGGGACGACACGCTGTTCGCGCTCCTGCCCGGTGCGGTGGAGTTCGGCACGTTCCGTGGCCGCAAGGTCGTGAACATCGTTCCGGTCGCCTGATCAGGCAGCCGTAGAGCGGTTCTCTTTCGCGGAGGCGGACCAGGTTTTCCCGTGCACCATGGTGTGCGGGGAAGCTGGTCCGCCTTCCGTTTGTTGTAGATCGAGCCGGCGTCTCTTCGCCGGAACGGCGAGTACGCCGTACCGCACAGACATCCGTAGTAACTGGAGGCACTGAACCATGACCACCTTCGTGGACCGCGTCGAGCTGCATGTCGCCGCGGGTAACGGGGGCCACGGCTGTGCCTCCGTTCACCGGGAGAAGTTCAAGCCGCTCGGCGGCCCGGACGGCGGCAACGGTGGCCGGGGCGGTGATGTGACCCTGGTCGTCGACCAGTCGGTCACCACCCTGCTCGACTACCACCACAGCCCCCATCGCAAGGCGACCAACGGCAAGCCCGGTGAGGGCGGCAACCGCTCCGGCAAGGACGGTCAGGACCTGGTCCTGCCGGTGCCGGACGGCACCGTCGTCCTCGACGGCCAGGGCAATGTCCTCGCGGACCTCGTCGGCCACGGCACCACCTATGTCGCCGCGCAGGGCGGCCGGGGCGGGCTCGGCAACGCCGCGCTGTCGTCGGCCCGCCGCAAGGCGCCCGGCTTCGCGCTGCTGGGTGTGCCCGGCGGCCTCCAGGACGTGGTCCTGGAGCTGAAGACGGTCGCGGACGTGGCGCTCGTCGGCTACCCCAGCGCGGGCAAGTCCTCGCTGATCTCCGTGCTCTCGGCGGCCAAGCCGAAGATCGCGGACTACCCCTTCACCACCCTGGTGCCCAACCTCGGGGTGGTGACCGCGGGCTCGACCGTCTACACCATCGCGGACGTGCCCGGACTCATCCCGGGCGCCAGCCAGGGCAAGGGCCTCGGCCTGGAGTTCCTGCGCCATGTGGAGCGGTGCAGCGTCCTCGTCCATGTCCTCGACACGGCGACGCTGGAGTCGGACCGTGACCCCGTCTCCGACCTCGATGTCATCGAGGAGGAGCTGAAGAGCTACGGCGGGCTGGACGACCGGCCCCGCGTCGTGGTCCTCAACAAGATCGACGTCCCCGACGGCAAGGACCTCGCGGAGCTGGTCCGCCCCGATCTGGAGAAGCGCGGATACCGTGTCTTCGAGATCTCGGCGGTCGCGCACACGGGTCTGAAGGAGCTGTCCTTCGGGCTCGCCGACATCGTGGCGAAGGCGCGTGCCGCCAAGCCCAAGGAGGAGGCGACCCGGATCGTCATCCGTCCCAAGGCGGTGGACGACGCGGGCTTCACCGTCACTCCCGAGGAGGACGGCCTGTACCGGGTGCGCGGCGAGAAGCCGGAGCGCTGGGTGCGGCAGACCGACTTCAGCAACGACGAGGCCGTCGGCTACCTCGCGGACCGGCTCAACCGGCTCGGTGTCGAGGCCGCGCTGATGAAGGCGGGCGCGCGCAGCGGTGACGGGGTCGCGATCGGACCCGAGGACAACGCGGTGGTCTTCGACTGGGAGCCCACCATGATGGCCGGCGCGGAGATGCTCGGCCGCCGCGGTGAGGACCACCGTTTCGAGCCGCCCCGCCCGGCCGAGCAGCGCCGCCGGGACAAGGAAGCGGAGCGGGACGAGGCCCAGCGCGAGTACGACGACTTCGAGCCGTTCTGACCGGCCCGAACACCGTCACGGCGCCCCCGGCAGGTTTCCCTGCCGGGGGCGTCCCTGTTCCTACCGGGCTCCGAAGCCCCCGCGCACCCCAGGGCGGGCGGAGGCGGACCCGTGTATCCGCAGGTCCGTGTATCCGCAGGTCCGCAGATCCCGGGGACGGGGCCGGGGACGCGTACGGGGCCGGGAGGTAACCTCCCGGCCCCGTACGCGTGGGCCGAACGGCCCACACCTCAGCCCTGGCGGGCCTGCTCCAGCATCCGGTCCACGACCCGCTTCGACGCGGACCCGTCGTCCAGGTCGCAGAACAGGTGGTGGAAGCGGTCGAACCGCGCCTGGTACTCCACCTTGACCTCCTCGATCCGCCGGATCGACTCGATCAGCTCCTCCGAGGTACGGATCAGCGGACCGGGCGAATCCTCCTCGAAGTCGAAGTAGAACCCGCGCAGCGTGTCCCGGTAGTGCTCCAGGTCGTACGTGAAGAACAGCATCGGCCGCTTGAGGTGCGCGTAGTCGAACATCACGGACGAGTAGTCGGTGATCATGATGTCCGCGGCCAGGTACAGCTCGGCGATGTCCGGGTACTCGGAGACGTCGTACACGAAGCCGTTGCCCGCGCCGGGCACCGCGTCCACGATGTTCGAGTGGCGCCGGACCAGCAGCACATGGTCGTGGCCCAGCCGGGCCTTCGCGTCCTCAAGGTTGATCTTCATGTCGAACCGGTACTGGCCCGCGCTGTGCGACCGGTCGTCCCGCCAGGTCGGCGCGTACAGCACGACCTTCTTCTCCGGCGGCAGCCCCAGCTTCGTCTTCACCGACTCGGTGATCTTGTCCCGGTCGGGGGAGTACAGATAGTCGTTGCGGGGGTAGCCCGCCTCCAGGATCTCCCCGTCGTACGAGAAGGCCCGCTTGAGGATCGGGGTGGAGAACCGGTTGGACGAGACGAGCAGGCTCCAGTTGTTGGCCTCCAGGGCCAGCCGCGCCTGGTACTCGCGGTCGAAGTGCAGCGTCTCGATGTCGTGGCCGATCTTCTTCAGCATGGTGCCGTGCCACGTCTGCACGATGACCTGGCCCGGCCGCCGCTCCACCCACTCGGGCAGATGCCCGTTGGTGACGATGTAGCGGGAGGTCGCCAGCGCCTCGAACCACTCCCGGCCCCACATCCGGACCTTGTCGGCGGACGGCGGAAGGACCACCTGTCCGTCGCGCACGGCCCACAGGTACTTGAGGTCGCTGCCGCGCGACAGCAGCTCCTCGTGCATGGCCCGGGGGCTGTCGGAGTACTGCTTGCCGTTGTAGCTGAAGAAGAACACCTGGTCCTTCAGCGGCAGCTGACGGCTGGGCTCGTACACCTCGCGGCGCAGCTGGAGCTGACGGTAGGGGCCGCGCTCCATGTCGTTGAGCTCGGAACGGCAGTTGAGCTGGGGGAAGTCGCCCCAGCGGTTCTCGAACCAGTAGCGGCGGCCGGCGATCACCGTATGGAGCGGGAAGCTCTTCGCCGCGAGGCGCTCGATGACGAACGCGGCCTTCGGCACCTCGTCCTGGTCCGGCAGCCGCAGGAAGATGTTCCAGCGGCCGGCCTTCAGCGAGACGTTGCCCGCGCCGCCCAGCGACGAGGGGTCGAACGCCACGGCGAAGCGCCCGTCCGACTGCCACTCGACGGGCACGGTCCGCTCGTCGTACCGGCCACGGGCCTTGACCAGCAGTTCCGCGCCGATGAGCCGCTCGCTGCTGTAGCCGTTGAGGACGAGCTTGCCGCCGCGCTCGGCGATGGCGGTCAGCACCGCGCGACGGGCCCGCCCGACGACCTTGAGATAGCCGTTGTTGCCGGAGATCATCGCGATCTCATGGTGGGCCGCGTCCGGTCCCATGGACGCCGGGAGGTCCTGGCGCAGGTCCACCAGGCCGTCCCGCATGACACTGCTGTAGCGGTGCTCGGTGCCGTCCGCGTCGGTCGCGACGAGGACCGTGCTCCACATCCGGCGGCGCGGCTGGGCCTTGCCCTCCAGAGCCGGGTTGGGGACCAGCGCCACCTCCGCGAGCGGCACCCGCGCGGTGAAGACCCGGCCCGCGGACGTGATCTGCACGTCGGCCGGGTACTCCATGGCCTCGCCGCTCTTGGAGTTGCTGAGCCGCAGCGTCAGGTTCTCGGCGGACGGCGCCCCCGCGCGCAGCTCACCGATGACCACGAGGTGGTCGTCCTCGACCCGGCGGTCGGTGATGACCGCCTTGACCTTCTCCAGCCGCAGCTTCAGCGCACTGCGCTCCACCACGGGGAGCAGCCGGTGGTCGTTGTCGAGCCAGTGGTACATGGGGAAGTTCGCGGCCGAACCGCCGCGCGCCCAGACACCGCTGCGCCGCACCAGACCGGAGGCGTACACATTGATGCCGACGTGCCAGATGCCCTCCTGCCAGGCTCCGCCCTTGCGCAGCTTGGCCGGGTCGACGGTCAGTTCCCAGCCGGCCCAGTCGTAGTTGTAGCGCTTCTGACCGGAGTCGGTGGTCGTCTCGGGCCGGTGGACGTTCTTGGCGGGCGCGAAGATACGGCGGCCCGACTTGCCGTGCTTGAGCTGGACGACCTTCACGCTGCTGCGCTTGGAGGCCATGTCGACCTTGTCGATCCACGCGTCACCGGACAGCACCAGCTTGCCGTCGTGCCATTCCACCGAACGCAGCGGCGCCTTCAGCGCGAGGTCCTTGTCGATCCGCAGGGCGGCCTTCGGCAGCTCGATACCGGCCGCTTCCAGCGGCGCGAACCCGGCGTACTTGCGGAACGTGCCGGTGACCTCGATGGGGTCCTTGCGGCGCTGCGAGGCGAGCAGCGCGATCAGCTCGGCCATCTGGTGCTTGCGGACCAGCAGCCACTGCACCCGCAGGCTGATCGGCAGCGCCATGACGATCTTCTGGTCGATCGTGTCGAGATAGCGGTTGGTGGCTTCGAGGAACGCCGCGTGGAACTCCGCGTCGGCCTCGGGGAGCACCCGCAGGAACAGCCGCAGGTCGTCACGGAGGACCCGGTTGTCGTACTTCCGCTTGTACTCGGCGAACTCGGGGCCGGGCTGGGCGGCCAGGAACTCACTGACCATGCTGACCGCGGCGACCCGGTCCCGGATCGCCTGCGGCTCCTTGCGGCGCTGGGTGATCGACGGGGCCGCCTCGCCCTCGCGCAGCCGCCAGAAGTACGTCGGCTCACCGATGATGTCGATGGCCTCGGCACGGTAGTGCGCGGGCAGCACGACGGGGATGTCCTCGTGCAGGATGCCCTCGGGGAAGGAGAAGCCGTACTTCTCCCAGAAGGTCCGGCGGAACACCTTGTTGCAGGCGATACGGTCCGCGACCAGCTTCGGCATCTCCGAGATGTGGGTGCGCTGCTGCGCCTCACCGGAGAGCATCTTGAACAGCGGCACCTGCCAGGACTTCTCGCCCCGCAGATGGAAGACGTTGCCGGTGCAGAAGTCCGAGCCGGACTCGTCCAGGCTCGTGACCATCAGCCGGTAGGCGTCCGGCGGGATCACGTCGTCGCTGTCCACGAAGGCCAGGAACTCCGACACGGGGGACATCCGGCCGATGCCGGTGTTCCGGGCCGCCCCGAGACCGCCGTTCTCCTTGCGTATGAGCTTGAAGCGGGAGTCGCGGGCCGCGTACTCGGCGGCGATGGCCGCCGAGCCGTCCGGGGACCCGTCGTCCACCATGAGGACTTCGATCTCACGCAGCGTCTGCGCCTCCAGCGAGTCGAGGCACGCCGGAAGGTACTCCTCCACGTTGTAGATGGGTACGACGACACTGAGCCGGGGGGCCATGTGACGTGGGTTTCCTTTCGTTCAGGCCCGCTCGACCAGTTCGAGCAGCTGGGCGGGATACGGAGCGTGTGAACGCTCGTCGAACGGCACGAGGGGGAGCGGGGTCTGCTCGCCGAGGAACACCCGGCGCACCACCCGCTCGGCGGCCCGGCCGTCGTCGAACTCGCAGAACCTGCGGCGGAACGCCGACCGCAGCCGCGCGGCGTCGGCGCCGCGCCACTCGTCGGAACGCAGCAGGGAGATCAGCGCGTCCTCGGAACGGGCCACCGGACCCGGCGGCTCCGCCATCAGGTCGAAGTAGGTGCCGCGCACCACCCGGTACACGTCCCAGTCGTCCGCGAAGACGACGATCGGACGGTCCAGCACGGCGTAGTCGAACATCGCCGACGAGTAGTCGGTGATCAGCGCGTCCGCCGCCAGGTACAGGTCCTCGACGGGGTGCGTCCCGGACACATCGATGACCCGGCCGCTGCGCTGGAGGTCCGCGAGCTGCGGTGACGAGGAGTAGAAGTAGTGACCGCGCACCAGCAGCGTCACGTCCTCCCCCAGCTCCTCGACGATCCGGGCGAGGTCCAGCCGGGAGCGGAACTCGCCCTGGTACTCGCGGTGGGTCGGCATGTAGAGGAAGGCGGTCGTCGAGTCGGACAGCCCGAGCGCGGCACGGGCCCGGCGGACATCGTCCGCGGTGCCGTTCACCAGCACGTCGTTGCGCGGGTAGCCGGTCTCCAGCGAGGTGTACGAGCAGGGGTAGACCCGCTCCCAGACGGTGGTGGAGTGGCGGTTGGAGGCGAGGCTGTAGTCCCAGCGGTCGCAGCGCTCCAGCAGCTTCTCGAAGTCCATGCTGGTCGACGCGGGGTACTTCCGCTGGTCGAGCCCCATGGTCTTCAGCGGGGTGCCGTGGTGGGTCTGGAGATGGATCTGGCCCTCGCGCTTGACCAGCGCGTCGGCGAAGTTGACGTTGTTCACCAGGTACTTGGCGCGGGCGAGCGCCGACCAGTACTCACGGGAGCCGACCCGGACGATCTCCACGCCCTTCGGCACCCCGGCCGTGCTGTCGGCCCGCACCGCCCACACCTGCCGCATCCGCGGGGCCAGCCGCGCCAGCTCCGCGGCGATCGCGGCCGGGTTGCAGGAGACGCTGCGGCTCCAGTACGCGGAGAACAGCGCCAGGTTCTCGTCGATCGGGGCGCGCAGCTGCGACTGGTAGTAGAGGCCCATCGCGCCGCGCTTGGAGCGCTTGACCGCGGCGGTGGCCCGGCGCTTGACGGCCGCCCGGGTCCGGACCGCCTTGGTGGCGCCCACCAGCGCGGAGTAGGAGTCCCGCTCCAGCATCGCGTACTTGTAGCCGACGTGGCCCGACGGGCGGGTGAAGCCCTCCGGGACCCGGGCGGCGTAGTCGGCGGCGGCCCGGTGGAAGAACTCGGCGCGCGCGTCCTGCGGGAGGCGGTCCGGACGGCCGAGGATCGTCAGGTACTGGTCGACCATCTTGCGGAACAGCCGGGGCCGCCACCGGTCCCGCTCGGGGCGCGCCGCCAGGAAGCCGAAGACCCGCTCGTACTGCTCGAACACGTCGAAGTGGTTGCGGCTGACCGTACCGAGTATGTTGCCGCCCTCACGGCGCTGCCGGTAGTGGACGCACACCCGGTCCAGTACGGCGATGCGCTCGGCGGAGATCAGCGCGCAGAACGTCCAGGGGGCGTCCTCGTAGTACCCGGGCGGGAAGCGGAGGCCCTCGCGCTCCACGAACTCCCGGCGGTACGCCTTGTTCCACACGATCTGGAGCAGGTCCAGCAGCTCGGGGCGGTCCTGGAGGGGGAGTGCCCCGTCGCCCTCGTCGCGCAGTACGCCGGCCCACTTGTTCGGCTGTATCTCACCGCTCCAGTAGGTGCGCACATAGTCATAGACAAGGATGTCGGGGTCACCGGTTGCCTCAAGGCGGTGGCCTATTGCCGCCAGCGCGCCCGGGTCCAGGGTGTCGTCGCTGTCGAGGAAGAGGACGTAGTCGCCACGGGCCTGCGCGAGGCCGGCGTTGCGGGCGCGGCCGAGGCCGACGTTCTCCGTGAGGTGGATCACGCGTATTCGGTCGTCGCGTGACGCGTAGTCGTCGAGTATCGCGCCGGATCCGTCGGGCGAGCAGTCGTCGACCGCGACGACCTCGAAGTCCGTCCAGTCCTGGCGCAGGATCGAGTCGAGACACTCGGCCACATAGCCTTGCACCTTGAAAACGGGAACGACGAGCGTGAGTCTGGGCATCCTTCAACCTGTTCCGAGAACTGTCCGGGGGAGCGTCGGGCTGCGCTGGGACTTCGCCGGACCAGTGCCGAGACCGCGCCGGCCAATCCTAAAGGATTCACCCGAAGTTTCCCGGGGGCGGTAGCACACCGTCGCACTCCTGTGACGGTCGAAACCCGTACCCGGATCGGATGGTAATGGTCGGTACATGACCGGCACACGATCGGCTTCGATCGTGGAGAGATGTGTCACAGAACCGGCCGTTCACCGCAAAACCAGCAAGCCGTACGGAATGTCCGATTCGATTTTCGGGCGCCGCCGGGTGATTCTGCCTCGGACAGCGTCGACGAAGGGAAGTCCATGAGCTGGCTGGTGACGGGCGGTGCCGGATACATCGGGGCGCATGTCGTGCGCGCGCTGACCGAGGGCGGCCAGCGGGTCGTCGTCTACGACGATCTGTCGACCGGAAGCCGCGACCGGCTCCCGGACGGGGTGCCGCTCGTGGTCGGCAGCGTCCTGGACCGTCTCGCGCTCGACGCGGCCCTGCGCGAGCACGGGGTGACGGGCGTGGTGCACATCGCGGGGAAGAAGCAGGTCGCGGAGTCCGTCGAGAAGCCGCTCTTCTACTACCGCGAGAACGTCACGGGACTCCAGACCCTCCTCGACGCCATGCGTGACGCGGACATCGACCGGCTGGTGTTCTCCTCGTCCGCCGCCGTCTACGGCATGCCGGACGTGACCCTCGTCACCGAGGACACCCCCTGTGCCCCGATGAGCCCCTACGGCGAGACGAAGCTGATCGGCGAGTGGCTGATCAACGGCGCCTCCCGCGCGTACGGGCTGCGGGCCGCCTCGCTGCGGTACTTCAACGTCGCGGGCGCCGCCTCCGCCGAACTGGCCGACTCCGGGGTCTTCAACCTGATCCCGATGGTCTTCGAGCGGCTAGAGGCCGACCAGGCCCCGCTGATCTTCGGCGACGACTACGCCACCCCCGACGGCACCTGCGTACGCGACTACATCCACGTCCAGGACATCGCCTCCGCGCATCTCGCGGCCGCCCTGCGGCTCACGGACGCCGAGCCGGGCACCGCGCTCACCCTCAACATCGGCCGCGGTGAGGGCAGCTCGGTCCAGGAGATGGTGGAACGCATCCTCAAGGTGACCGGGCGCGAGGACATCGCCCCCGAGGTCACCGCCCGCCGGCCGGGCGACCCCGCCCGGGTCGTCGCCGCCGCCGACCGTATCCGCGCGGAACTCGGCTGGTCCGCGCGGCACGGGGTGGACGAGATGATCGAGTCGGCGTGGGCGGGCTGGCGCCACCGCCACCCCTGACCTCCGGCCGGGTCGGTCCTGATCCCCGGCCCGGTCGCCGACCTCCGGTGACCTCCGGACCGGCCCTGCCTGGCGGCCCCGGCCCGGACCTCCGGCCTGGTCCTGGGGCCCGGGCGCCCGGCGCACCGCGTACAAGGCGCCCGGCGCACCGCGTACGAACGGCGCAGGACCCGCACGCCCGGCGTGCGGGTCCTGCGCCGTTCCCGCCGGTCCGCCCCTGGCCCGGGGCGGGACCGGCTAGCCCTCCACGGTCCGCGACGGCACCGCGCCCCGCGCGGACGCCTCCCGCCGGGGCGCGCCCGGCTGGGTCGGGATCGCCGACACGATCCGCTCCCGGTGCGCCCGCGCGGCCTCGGCCAGGGCCCGGACCCCGTCCTGGAAGCGCAGGGCCGACGCCTCGGAGGCCGGTCCCAGCAGCCGGGTCCGGAGCGTGGCCCGCGCCCCGGCCAGTCCGTCGCGCGCCGGATGCCGCACCATGTCCAGCAGCTCCGCGACCCCGGCGCCGTCCGGGGTGAGGATCGCCGCCGCGCCGACCGTCGGGAACACCTCCCGGAACGTCTCCTCCGGCAGCCCGCTGGTATTGGCCACCGCGTACGGCTTCTCGCTCGCCAGATAGTCGGAGACCACGCTCGACACATCGCTGATCAGCAGATGCGCCTGGTCGAAGCAGGAGTACAGCGCGGGCCGCGACCCCGTCACGACCTGGTGCTCACCGGCCGGGAGCGACGCCCAGTAGAGGTCCTCCCAGCGCGCGGTCGCCTCCGCCACCGCCTGTGCGCGGCCCGGCTCCGGCGTGGACTGGAGCAGCATCCGCTCCGCCTCGTCCGCCGCCGTCCGGAACCCGCCGTTGGTCAGCCGCTCCAGCTCCGCCGTCGCCCGCTCCAGTTCCGCCGTGACCGCGGGGTCGGGCCGCGCCGCCTCCCGGCGCGCGTTCGCCGCCCGGATCAGCTCCTGGACACGGAGGTTCGCCGCGCCCGCGCACGGATCGACCGAACCGGTCATCGGATGCGGCTTGTACAGCAGCCGTACCCCCGGGTCCGCGAGCAGTTCCCGGACGATGTTCTCGCCCGCCTCGACGACCGAGGTGTTGCCGGGATTCCCGTCCCAGCCCTCCCAGGTCGGCGCGTACAGCACGGTGACCGGACCGCCCGCGGGCCCGCCGGTGTCCGCGCGGATACCGTCCAGCTGGGGACGCCCGACCTCCACGATGTCCTTGTCCTCGACACCGACATCGGCGAGCGCGTACCGCTCCCGCGCCGCGGTGCCCGCCACCCACACCTCGTCGTAAGCCTTCGAGTACGGGTTGACCGACGACAGCTTGTCGCTCTCCCCGTGGTTCACGAACGCGTGCTTGATCGTCGGGATGCGCAGCACCTGCGAGGTCTTCCCGGAGTTCGCCGGATGCAGCAGCACCTGGAGCGTCGAGTGCTCCAGCCGCATCAGGTCGGCGACCTTCGGCACGCACACGATCGGGAGGTCCGTCGCACCGATCTTCTGGAGCATGAACCGCTCCCGCAGCACGATCAGCGGACGGCCCTCCACCTTGCCGAGGGTGTCGAGCCACATGTTCGCCTGGTAGGCGGACGACGTGCCGCCGGAGAAGTACATGCCGACCGTCGGCCGGTACTCCGCCAACCACGCGTCGAACCATTCGAGGACCTCCTCCGGCCGCGCGGGACGCCGTCCCGGCAGCAGCCGCACCAGCAGCTCGGCGAGGCCCACCGCCCCGGCGGCGATCGACAGGCCCACGCCCGCCGCCGCGTACCAGGGCCGGTCGGTGAGGGCCGTCGCCATCAGCCCCGCCGTGGCCGGCAGTCCGAAGAGCAGCAGCCGGTTGCTGGGCCTGCGGGCCAGCAGCGCGGGCGGCGCCGCACTGAGCCGCAGCGCCGAGGCGTCGATGTTGCGGGTGACGACCGGCAGGGTACGGGTGCGCCGCACCAGCAGCGCCGTGGCGTGGCACGCGAAGTGCAGGGCGTAGAACGTCAACAGCCCGAGCAGCAGCGGCAGGTACACCGTGCGCTGCTCCGGCTGGTGCTGATGGCCGAGCAGTCCGGCGACCAGCAGCAGATCGCGGAGCACCACACGGACGGTGACATCGGCTCGGGTACGGGCGATCGCCGACGCCACCGGCCGCTGCCAGCGGTGCAGTACGCCCTCGGCCGCGAGTCCGGCCGCGGTCGCCGCGACCAGCAGCCGGATGTCGGGCAGCAGGGCTCCCATGACCTGGGCCGCGAACGACAGCACCAGGACAGCGGGAAGGCCGAGCTTCCCCACGCGGAGCAGGGTTGGGGGGATGGAACGCAAGATGGGGACTCTCCTAGCAGCTCGAACGCGAGATCCGCGCGGGCGTGTGGGGAACGCGGCGCGGCTGTCGGGCTTGCTGGTCAACGCTGGGGCGGGGGTACCGGTATCGGGTTCGTTTCCGGGTTCACGCTATGGAATCGTTCCCTGTGGTCAGTGACCCACCCGTGAGATTTCCGTGAGAGGGACGCAACGGTTCCAGTCACCGGACCGGCACGGGGGCCGTCGCAGGTCTCCCGTAGATTGCGAAGCGGCGTCCGGCGTTGTGCCGGGACCGGTGTGCGGGGCGGCTGGGAGGAAGCGCGTGTCAGGGGCAAGGCGGGTGCCGGGAACGGAGCGGGACACGGGCGGCCGGGACGGTACGGGCACCCGGGAGGGTACGGATTCCGGTCAGGGCACGGACGCCCGGGAGGGTACGGACGCCCGGCGGGACGCGGACACCGGGCGCGACGCGGACATCCGGCGGGGGGTCGGGCAGGCGCACCGGATCGTCGTCAAGATCGGGTCGTCCTCGCTCACCACCGCGGCGGGCGGACTCGACGCGGACCGGGTGGACGCCCTCGTGGACGTCCTCGCCAAGACCCGCGACGGCGGGGCGAGGGAACTCGTCCTGGTGTCCTCCGGCGCGATCGCGGCCGGACTCGCCCCGCTCGGGCTGCGCCGCCGCCCCAAGGACCTCGCCCGGCAGCAGGCCGCCGCCAGCGTCGGCCAGGGGCTGCTCATGGCCCGGTACACCGCGTCGTTCGCCCGGTACGGCATCCGCGTCGGCCAGATCCTCCTCACCACCGACGACACCAGCCGCCGCGCCCATCACCGCAACGCGTCCCGCACCCTCGACAAGCTCCTCGCGATGGGGGCGCTGCCCGTCGTCAACGAGAACGACACCGTCGCCACCGACGAGATCCGCTTCGGCGACAACGACCGGCTGGCGGCCCTGGTCGCCCATCTGGTCCGCGCCGACCTGCTCGTCCTCCTCTCCGACATCGACGGTCTGTACGACGGTGACCCGAGCCGCCCCGGCACCTCCCGGCTCGCCGAGATCCGCGGGCCCGCCGACCTCGACGGGGTGGAGATCGGCAGCACCGGCCGCGCCGGGGTCGGGACCGGCGGCATGGTCACCAAGGTCGAGGCGGCCCGGATCGCCGCCGCCGCCGGGATTCCCGTCGTGCTGACCTCCGCCGTCCACGCGGCGGACGCCCTCGCCGGACGGGACACCGGGACGTTCTTCCACGCCACCGGCCGCCGCTCCGCCGACCGGCTGCTGTGGCTCCAGCACGCGTCGACCCCGCGCGGTGCCCTCACCCTGGACGACGGCGCCGTACGGGCGGTCGTCGAGGGCCGCAAGTCGCTGCTGCCCGCCGGGATCGCCGCGGTCGAGGGCGAGTTCACGGCGGGTGACCCCGTCGAGCTCCGTGACACCGCGGGACGGGCGGTCGCCCGCGGTCTCGTCAACTTCGACGCGAAGGAGCTGCCCCAGCTGCTCGGCCGCTCCACCCGGGACCTCGCCCGGGACCTCGGGCCCGCGTACGAGCGGGAGGTCGTCCACCGCGACGATCTGGTCCTGCTCGCTCCGTGAGACAGGGGTCCCCGTCCGGCGGACATCCCGAACGCCAGTGCCGGTACCGATGACCGAAGAGGCCCGGACCGCCGTGTGACCAACGGCACGATCCGCGCGTCCTACCGGGTGGGGCGAGTCGCACGGTGCCGTTCCGGGGACGCCCCCGGAACCTGGACCGGCCCGCGCGACTCGCCCCACCCTTCGAACGTCCTGCCAGCTGGACGCTCCGTGCGGTGTCCGCCCGGGGGCTGGTCCGCGCGATCCCGGCCGGGGGCGCGGCCTGCCAGGTGGACGTTCCGTGCGGTGTCTGTCCAGGGGGCGGCCCCCGGACCCCCGGCCGGGGTGTCACTTACCGCACGATCCGAACGTCCTGCCAGGTGGACGTTCCGTGCTGCGTCTACCCGGGGGGCGGCCCCCGGACCCCCGGCCGGGGTGTCACTTACCGCACGATCCGAACGTCCTGCCAGGTGGACGTTCCGTGCTGCGTCTACCCGGGGGGCGGCCCCCGGACCCCCGGCCCAGGTGTCACTTACCGCACGATCAGAACGTCCTGCCAGGTGGACGTTCCGTGCTGTGTCCACCCGGGGGGCGACCCCCGGACCCCCGGCCGGGGTGTCACTTACCGCACGATCAGAACGTCCTGCCAGGTGGACGTTCCGTGCTGTGTCCACCCGGGGGGCGACCCCCGGACCCCCGGCCGGGGTGTCACTTACCGCACCATCCGAACGTCCTACCAGGTGGACGTTCCGTAAAAGTGCCCCATCGGAGTCGATCGGCTGTCAACTTTGTTGCAGGGACCAGCGGCATGACCATTGCGTGAAGGAGGTCGTCGTGAGACGAGTGCGCCAAGGGGCGGCAACACGTGGCGCCCGTGCCTCCCACACCCTCCAGTCGGTGGGGGAGGAGCGCGCGGTGACGAACCTGGCGGGCGGAACGGCCGGGGAGGGCCCGGGGCCGGTGGCCCGGCTGTGGCACGTGACGCTCAGCGTCTCCGGCGCCGAGGCGCCGCTCGCGGAGGTGAGACGGGGGCTGGAGCAGCTCGCCCACGACCACCCCTTCCTACTGACCAGCCGGTACGCGCGCGACCACGCGGAGATCCGGTACTGGGAGGAGGCACGTGACCTGCACGACGCCGCCGCCGTCGCGCTGCGGCTGTGGGGCGAGCACCGGCAGACCGCGAAGCTGCCGCCGTGGGAGATCGTCGGCCTTGAGGTGATCGACCGCGAGACGTACCACCAGCGCGTCGCGGCGGGCTACGGCCCGGCTCCGGCGACCCCCGTCGGGGTCCACCCGTACTGAGCCGCCGCCGGGCGCGGGGTGCGCGGCGGGCCGCCCGGGACCACCGGCGACCCGCGCCGTTCCATCCTCCGGACGCCTGTCTCGGGGGATGGGACAACCGCCGACGGCCGCGCGGCGGCGCATTACCCTGCCGTCATGACGTCGCTGCCGCCGCATCCCCCGCTCTCCGCGCCCTCGCCGTACGACAACATGTCCGAGGTCGCCCGCGCCGCCTACCGGGCCCGCGCCGCCGCCGCCGACATCGCGCCGCTGCCCAGGGCCACCAAGGACGACGCGCTGCTGGCGATCGCCGACGCCCTGGAGGTACGGGCCCGCGAGATCGTCGAGGCCAACGCCCGGGACATCGCCAAGGCACGCGAGGCGCGCACCAGCGAGGCCATCGTCGACCGGCTCACCCTGACCCCGGAGCGGGTCCGCGCCATCGCCTCCGACGTACGGGACGTCGTCGCGCTGCCCGACCCCGTCGGTGAGGTCGTCCGCGGCTCCACCCTGCCCAACGGCATCGACCTGCGGCAGGTCCGGGTCCCCCTCGGCGTCGTCGGGATCATCTACGAGGCCCGGCCCAACGTCACCGTCGACGCCGCCGCGCTCTGCCTCAAGTCCGGCAACGCGGTCCTGCTGCGCGGCTCGTCCTCCGCGTACGAGTCGAACAGCGCACTCGTCCGGGTGCTGCGGGACGCCGTCGGCGGCGCCGGACTGCCCGCCGACGCCATCCAGCTCGTCCCCGGCGAGAGCCGTGAGTCGGTCCGGGAACTGATGCGCGCCCGCGGCCTGGTCGACGTGCTCATCCCGCGCGGCGGCGCCTCCCTGATCCGTACGGTCGTGGAGGAGTCCACCGTCCCGGTCATCGAGACCGGCACCGGCAACTGCCATGTCTACGTCGACGCGCAGGCCGACCTCGACATGGCCGTCGACATCCTCATCAACTCCAAGGCGCAGCGCCCCAGCGTCTGCAACGCCGCCGAGACGCTCCTCGTCCACGCGGACATCGCCGACGCCTTCCTGCCGCGCGCCCTCGAAGCGCTCGCCGAGGCCGGGGTCACCGTCCACGCCGACCCCCGCGTCCAGGCGTACGCCGAGGGCAGCAAGGCGACCGTGGTGGAGGCCACCGCCGAGGACTGGGACACCGAGTACCTCTCGTACGACATCGCCGCCGCCGTCGTGGACTCCCTCGACAAGGCCGTCGAGCACATCCGGCTGTGGTCCTCCGGTCACACCGAGGCCATCGTCACCGGTTCGCAGCAGGCGGCCCGCCGCTTCACCCAGCTGGTCGACTCCACGACGGTCGCCGTCAACGCGTCGACCCGCTTCACCGACGGCGGACAGTTCGGCTTCGGTGCCGAGATCGGTATCTCCACCCAGAAGCTGCACGCCCGGGGCCCCATGGGCCTCCCCGAGCTCACCAGCACCAAGTACATCGTCACGGGCGACGGGCACATCCGGGGCTGACCCCGACCGGGCGCCCACCCCCCCCCGGACGGCCCCGTCCGCGCCGGGGGACGGGCGGCCTGGAATCCTCCGTCCGTCTGCCCAAAACGACCCCCCGGGTCTACTCTGGAGACGTGCCGGAGGACGTGGGGGGCAAGCCGCTTCCGGGCGGCGAGGAGCCCGACGACCGCGACCACGGAAGTGCGGACGAGGAGTTCGCCTCCGTGGTCCTCGACGAGGACTTCATCCGGGCCGCCGAGATCCGCGAGCCCAGCGCGGTGGAGCGACTGCTCGCCGCCGCCGAGGCCCGGGCCGAGGCGACCGAGGCGGAGGCCCGCCGCACGGGCTCACGCGCGGGTCGCCATGACGACCCGGACGGCTCCGACCAGGACGGATTCGGTCCGCACCGCGACTACGACCCCGACGACCGGTACGCCCGGGACATCCTGGAGGAGTCCTACGGCCGCTCCGCCACCTTCATGGGACACGCCCGCTGGCACCGGCCCGTGGCCTGGCTGCTCGCCCTCGTCATGGGCGTCGGCATGGTCGCCCTGGCCTTCGCCGCGGTCTACCGGGGCGCCTCCTCCAGCCGGCAGGACCCGGTGCCCCGGCCCAGTTCCACCGGACTGGAGAAGAGCCTCCCGACGGGCCCCGCCACGTCCGCCGACCACTCCCGGCCCCCCGTGACGGCACTGCCCCGCACCCCCTGACACCGCACGGCACCGTAGGGTTCCGGCCGCCCTCACCCCTGGGGCAAGTTGTCGCGCGGCAGCGCGTTTACCGTGCCCTCTTCAGACCTACCCTGAAGGTATGGGCGGGCCAGGAGACCCACCGCCGGGGACACCCGAGGGCGGCCCCGGCGAGGACGAGTACCGATCCGTCGTCTTCGACGAGTCGTTCGTCCGTGCTGCCCGGCTCCAGGAGTTCTCCGCCGAGGAACGCATCACCGAACACGCGCCCGCCGTCCGCCGCCGCGCCCCGCAGCGCCGTGGCGGTATGCCCCGGCAGGCCCTGCTCCTCGTCCTGCTGATCGCCATGGCCTTCGTCACCGCCGTCTACCTCGGTGTCCGCCATCCGTACGACACCCCGGTGGTCAGACCGCCCGGCGCGCTGCGGATGACGGTCATCCCGCTGGCGCCCTTGTCCGCCGTGCCCGGGGGCGTCCCGTCCCGGCTCTACGCGCACAGCCCCGCCGCCCAGTTCCGGATCGGGGCCGAGGGCATCACCCTTCCGGCCGCACGGCGTACGGCGAACTTCTCCGACAGCCAGGTCGTCACCGCGCTGACCACCGCCAAGGACTATCTGGTGGAGTCCTCCCTCGACCCGGACGTGCTCACCGGCCGCGCCGTCCGGCCGGTGCGCATCCTGCTGGACCCGGAGCAGCTCACCCAGTTCGACCGCAGCTTCGCCCGCCCGGCCACCGACGGACTGCACGCCGCGACCGGATGGCTGGTGCGGTTCGACCCCGCCCGCGCCGCCCTCGCGGAACCCCGCGTCCATGTCCAGGGGACGCTGCGGGCCGCCGAGACCGGGCCGGACACCCTGGAGGTCAGCAGCGACCACACCTTCGTGTACGCGCTGCGGCCCGCGCGGGGCGGACCCTCGGCACCGGCGTCGCTGTTCACGGTCCGCCGCGAGCTGCTGTTCCGGTTCGACCGGGACGATCTGCGGCGGCATCAGACCGAACTGGTGATGTCCTACGCGCAGGCCGGGCCGCTGGCCTGCGCGGCCGACTGGGCGAGGCATCTGCGGCCACTGCTCGCGGGGCAGGTCCCCGGGGCGGGGACGCCCCCGGGGACCGACCCCTACGCCACGGGCACCCCGACGAGTCTGTGCGGGACGCTCTCCTCGAACGCCCAGCCGGATCCGCCCCGCGACTGAGTCCCGCGGTGAGGTTCCACGGGGCACCGGGCTCGTCGGGGCACCGCAGTGTCCGGCTCGGCGGGCGCGGATCGCGGGACCCGGGGCGCTCGGGCCGCGGCGCGGGACGCCAGGCGCTCAGGTCGCGGAGGGGCCGCCCTTGGCCTCGCCGCTCCCGCCGCTCTCCTCGCCGGAGGCGTCCGGACCCCTGCCGGAGCCGCCTGAGCTCTTGCCGGAGCCGCCGAACCTGCTGCGCACCCGGCCGCCGAGGTCGCCCGCGCCGCCCGCTATGTCGGTCACCAGCTTCATCAGCGGGTCCTTGGAGTCACGGACATCACTGGCGTACGCCGAGGCCGACTGACGGAACGAGTCCGTCACGGAGGTGTCCTTGTCCTCGTCGCGGCGGGGGTAGTGACCGTCCATGAGCCGCTGGTGGTCGCGGGACTCGGCCCACTTCTTGAGCTCGGCCGCCCGCACCGTGGTGAAGGGGTGCGTACGGGGGAGCACGTTCAGGATCTTCAGGACGGAGTCCCGCAGATCGCCGCCCTGCTCGTACTCCTCGGCCTGCTTGAGGAACGCGTCGACGTTCATCTCATGGAGGTGGTTGCCGCCCGCCATCTTCATCAGGCCCCGCATCGACGCCTGGAGGTCCTGGCCCACCAGGAGCCCCGCGCGGTCGGCCGACAGCTCCGACTTGCGGAACCACTCGCGCAGCGCCGTCACGATCGCCATGATCGCGACATTGCCGAGCGGTATCCACGCCACCCGCAGCGCCAGATTCGTCAGGAACAGCAGGACCGTGCGGTACACCGCGTGCCCCGACAGGGCGTGCCCGACCTCATGGCCGACTACGGCCCGCATCTCCTCCTCGTCCAGCAGCTCGATCAGACCGGTGGTGACGACGATGATCGGCTCGTCGAGACCGATGCACATCGCGTTCGGCTGGGGATTCTGACTGACGTACATCGCGGGGACCTTCTCCAGGTCCAGGATGTAACACGCGTCCCGCAGCATGTCGTTGAGATGGGCGAACTGGGCGTCGGAGACCCGCACCGAGTCCGAGAGGAACAGCAGCCGAAGGCTCCGCTCGGGAAGCAGCCCGCTCAGCGCCTTGAACACCGTGTCGAAACCGCTGAGCTTGCGCAGCGCCACCAGCGCCGAGCGGTCGGCCGGATGCTCGTACGCCCGCGAGGAGATACCGGGGAAACGCCTGCGCCGCCTGCCGGGCAGATTCTCCGCGCCGGTGTCCTCGCCCGTCGGCCGCGGTGTGCCGTTGGTGTTGTCGTCGCTCATGACGCCCCCCATGTCTCGCGTTGTCGTCCGGTTGAACGGGTGGCCGTCCGCTTCGGTTCCCGTGCCGCGCCGTTCCGCCCGGACGGTTCGTCACGACGGCTCGTCACCGACGGCTCGCCGCGGGCGCGGGGCGCGGTCGTGGAAAGGGACGCCGAACAGCGCCGTGCCGTTGCCCGGGGTCCGGTCGGGACTCCCCGGGTGACGGGGCGTGACCGCCGCCGCGGCGACCCGGGTCCCCGTAACCACGGCCCTCCCGCGAATCCGCTTTACCTCACGCTTACGATGGCCTCAGAGGCTTCCTGTCTCCAGCCCGTTCCCACTCCGGATTGGTCCTCCCGAAGATGACTCTGCACAGCAACGCGGCCCAGCTCGTCACCCTCGCCGAGGGCGGGCACCACGGCCCCCACGCGAGCATCAACCCGTTCGTCACGGGTGGTGGCGCCCTTCTCGCCCTGCTCCTGCTGCTCTGGATCACCACCCGCTTCAACCGGGACCGCTGACCTTCGTACGCAGGCGGATCACCGGCCCGCTGAGCCACCGCGCCCGCCGAACGTGACGGAATCCCTCCGGCGTCCGGTCCCGCGGTACGGGCCGGTAGGGTCTGCACGCATGGGACAGCAGGACATGCCTACCGGCCCGGCGGACAGCGGCAAGCGCCGCCTCGGCGTCATGGGCGGAACGTTCGACCCGATCCACCACGGGCACCTCGTGGCGGCGAGCGAGGTCGCCGCGCAGTTCCATCTCGACGAGGTCGTGTTCGTGCCGACCGGGCAGCCCTGGCAGAAGAGCGACACGCGCGTGTCGCCCGCCGAGGACCGCTATCTGATGACGGTCATCGCCACCGCGGAGAACCCCCAGTTCTCCGTGAGCCGGATCGACATCGACCGCGGCGGCCCCACCTACACCACCGACACGCTGCGTGATCTGCGCGCGCTCAACCCGGACACGGACCTCTTCTTCATCACGGGCGCCGACGCCCTCGGCCAGATCCTGACCTGGCGGTACACGGAAGAGCTGTTCTCCCTGGCACACTTCGTCGGGGTCACCCGGCCGGGCCACCCCCTCACCGACCCCGGACTCCCCGAGGGCGGTGTCTCCCTCGTGGAGGTCCCGGCACTCGCCATCTCGTCCACCGACTGCCGCGCGAGAGTCTCGGCGGGAGCCCCCGTCTGGTACCTGGTGCCCGACGGCGTGGTGCGCTACATCGACAAGCGCGACCTGTACCGCGGCGACTGAACCGGGAGGGGGACCTGTGAACGGTCGAGACGACCGCTACGACGGCCATCCGGGCGGGACGGACCCCGAGGGTTCCGACGGCTCCGACGGATTCGCCAGCTACGAACTGGCCGGTTACGACGAGTACGGCCGTCCCGTCTACCAGCAGGCGAACGCCCCCGAGCAGTCCCGCCGGCAGCCGGAGTGGACCGACCCGTACGGCGGCCAGGGCCAGGCACCGGGGCAGTCGTACGACGCCCAGCAGGGCTACGGCACCCCGGACGCCCAGGGTTACGGCACCCCACAGGACCACGGCGGCTACGGCGAGCAGCAGCAGTCGTACGGCACCTTCCCGGCCGACCAGCAGCAGCCCTACGGCACGGCCACGGGCTACGACCCGGCGCAGGGCCAGGGCGGCGGCTACGGGACCGGCCAGGGCTACGGCGACTCCTCCCAGGGCTACGGCAACACCGGGCAGAACTATGGCGACACCGGGCAGGGCTACGGTGACCCCTCCCAGGGCTACGGGAACGCCGCTCAGGGCCACGAGAGCGCCGCTCAGGGCCACGGCGACGCCCATGGCGGCCAGGACCAGGGCTACGGCTCCTACGCGGCCCCAGCGCCCTCCTACGGCGATTACGGGGACGGGCCCGGGGCCCAGGGCCAAGGCCAGGCCGACCCATACGACCCCTACGGCCAGGCGGGCGCCGCCGGACAGCGGCAGCACGCCGACGCGCCGGCCCCCGGCACCGCCGAACAGACCGCCTACATCCCCCAGCAGACCGCCGCGCCCACCGCCGCCCACCCGGCCGGACCCACGGCGTACCCGGGCCACGGGACGGACCCCGGACAGACCGCCGGCGGCCCCGGGACGCAGTACGCGGCCGAGGCCGCCGCACCGGACACCGCGGCCGGGCCGACCGGTCCGGACGCGTCGGACCAGGCGGACGGACAACGCGACTACCGCACCGAACAGTTCGCCTTCGTGGAGGAACCCGAGGGCGAACCCGAGGACGTCATCGACTGGCTCTCGTTCACCGAGAACCGCACCGAGCGCCGCGAGGAGGCCAAGCGCCGCGCGCGGGGCCGGGTCGTCGCGCTCGTCGTCGTCCTCGCGCTGATCGTGGTCGGCGGCGTCGGCTATCTGTGGCTCGCCGGCAAACTGCCCGGACTCTCGGACGACGAGGGGTCGAGCGGCCCAGCGGCGGGACCGCAGAAGCGCGACGTGGTCCTCGTGCACCTGCACAACACCAAGAAGGGCGGCACCTCCACCGCGCTGCTCGTCGACAACACCACCACCAAGCAGGGCAACACCGTCCTGCTGCCCAACGCGCTCTCCGTCAGCGCCGACGACGGCTCCACCACCACGCTCGCCAAGTCCGTCGAGGCCGACGGCTCCAGCGGCACCCGCGAGTCCGTGGACACCCTCCTGGGGACCCGTATCGAGGGCACCTGGCGACTGGACACCCCGTTCCTGAGCAACCTGGTCGACCTGGTCGGCAACATCGACGTCGACACCGACGCGAACGTGCCCTCGGAGAAGGCCAGGAAGGGCGAGGCGCCGCTCGTCAAGCAGGGCGCCCAGCAGACCCTCAGCGGGCGGATGGCCGTCGCCTACGCCACCTACCGCGCCCCGGGGGAGGGCGAGGAGTTCCAGCTCGCCCGCTTCGGCCAGGTCATGCAGGGCATCCTGCGCAAGATCTCGTCCGACGCCGGGTCCGCCACCGTCACCGTCGAGTCGCTCGCGCAGATCCTCGACCCGTCCCTGTCGGAGAAGGACCTGGGGGCCTTTCTGGCGAGGCTCTCCGACCGGGCCAAGGGCGGCGACTACAAGACCGCGCTGCTGCCCGTCGAGTCCGACGGCGCGCTCACCGCGCAGGCCACCGAGACCGTCGTCAAACCGCTGCTCGGCGGCACCGTGAAGAGCCCCGAACAGGGCGACGCCGTCCGGGTCAGCGTCCGTGACGCCGGCGGCTCCGGTGACGCCACCGAGGCCGCGCGGGTCGTGCTCGTCAACGGCGGCTACACCTTCGTCGAGGGCGGCAAGGGCGACGCCGTCGCGGCGACCCGGGTGCTCTACGCCAGTGACGCCCGCGAGTCCGACGCCGTGGAGGTCGCCAAGACCCTGGACCTGCCCGCGTCGGCGGTCCGCAAGGGCGAGGTCGACGGCAACGCGGAGGTCGCGGTGGTCCTCGGTCCGGACTACACCCCCAAGAAGGGCGCCGACAGCCCGTAGCGAGCGTTCGGAGCGGGGGTCCACGCGCGCGTGGCCCCCCGCCTCCGCCCAGGCGGGGCGTATTCGTGCGGCCACGGAAGGTGACCGTTTCGTGAGCTGTCAGCGGTCCGTGAGACGCTTGGGAGACACCCGACCGTCGAAGGAAAGCCGCGCAGTGACCGCAACTGACCGTTCCCTTGAGCTGATCTCCGCCGCCGCACAGGCCGCTGCCGACAAGCTCGCGCACGACATCATCGCCTACGACGTCAGTGACGTCCTGTCGATCACGGACGCCTTCCTGCTGGCCTCCGCGCCCAACGACCGCCAGGTCAAGTCGATCGTCGACGAGATCGAGGAGCGGCTGAGCAAGGAGCTGGGCGTCAAGCCCGTGCGCCGCGAGGGCGACCGCGAGGCCCGCTGGGTCCTGCTGGACTACGTCGACATCGTCGTCCATGTGCAGCACAGCGAGGAGCGCGTCTTCTACTCCCTTGAGCGGCTGTGGAAGGACTGCCCCGAGATCGACCTGCCCGAAGAGGCCAAGGCGACCCGCGGCAAGGGCGCCGAGCACTCCCAGCGCACCCAGGCGGCCGAGGAGGCTTCAGGGCTGCGCGAGCTCGGCGGGGAAATGCTGTGAGCGCTTCCTCCCGCACGGACCTCAAGCCCTTCTCCGAGTCGGGCCCCAGCCGCCGGATCATCCTCTGGCGGCACGGCCAGACCGCGTGGAACCTGGAGCGGCGCTTCCAGGGCACCACGGACATCGGCCTGACCGGTACGGGTGTCCTCCAGGCCCGTCGTGCCGCCCGGCTGCTCGCCTCGCTGAACCCCGACGCGATCATCGCCTCGGACCTCCAGCGCGCGGCCTCCACGGCCGCCGAGCTGGCAGCGCTCACCGGCCTCGACGTCACCCACGACGAGGGCCTGCGCGAGTCGTACGCGGGCGTGTGGCAGGGCCTCACGCACGACGAGATCATCGCGCGGCACGGTGACGAGTACGCGGCGTGGAAGCGCGGCGAGCCCATCCGCCGGGGCGGCGGCGAGCTGGAGACCGAGGTCGCCGACCGCGCGGCCCCCGTGGTCCTCGCGCACGCCGAGAAGCTTCCCGACGAGGGCACGCTGGTCGTCGTCAGCCATGGCGGCACCATCCGCACCACCATCGGGCGCCTCCTGGGGCTCGACTCCCACCACTGGGAGAGCCTCGGCGGCCTGTCCAACTGCTGCTGGTCCGTACTGGGCCGCGGCGCGCGCGGCTGGCGCCTGCTGGAGCACAACGCGGGCACCCTCCCGGAGCCGGTCCTCGGCGACGACGACTGACGGGTTCACGCCACCGCGTGACCGGTCGGGCGGCCGTCGGCACGGATTTCACTTTCCGGCGGCTCCCAGGCTAAAGTTCTTCTTGTTCAGCCCGCAGGGCGGGAAGAACGCAAGGGGCTATAGCTCAGTTGGTAGAGCGCCTGCATGGCATGCAGGAGGTCAGGAGTTCAATTCTCCTTAGCTCCACACTTGGAAGGGCGATCGGTACCGCGCGGGACGCGGCCCGGTCGCCCTTCGCGTATGCCCGTGCCGAGACAGGACGCCTGTGCGGGGCACGGGTACTGGACAAACGCGGGTTCTTGGTGGCCATTTTCCCGGCCCGCGCGGTTGCCCGGCGCTCCGTCGAGGTACGTGGAGGGGCACAGACGTATCGCACCGGTGGACGCGTTCCCCGCGCACGGGTCCTCGTACAAGCCTGGGCCCTGGGCGGACGCCGTGTCCGGACCGGTACGCGTACGTCGCTGACCGTGGTGCTCCCGTCGTGGCAGAATCAAACGGCCGGATGGGGGACGCGTCCCGACGGGAGGGAGAAGCGATGCCTGCGAGCATCCGCGAGGGGGAAGACCACCTCCTCGCCCTGGCGGTGCCACGCGGGGACGGCATACTCCCCGGGCGCCCCACCAGGTCCCTCATCGACTGCCCCTCCTGCGGCTCCACCCAGGTCGCCCAGCTGCTCGGCGACAACGGCGGGGTCTCCTTCATGTGCACGGCCTGCGGCCACTCCTGGAGCTGATCGATGGGTGCACACAGGCGCAAATGCGATTGGTGCGGCAGCGGGACGCCGATCGTCCGGGACATGGAGCCGGTCAACCCGGACTACCAGTACTGGTGCGAGGAATGCGCGCGGGCGCTGATCATAAAAGGCGACCCCATCGAGACCTATCGTGAGCTGGAGGGCGAGCCGATCTACGGCCGGCTGCTGGACGAGCACTGCACCCTCAAACGCTTCTACTCCTTCGCCACGGCCTGATCCGCCCGCCCGCCCCGGCGGGGGACATCCCGGGCGGAATCCTCCGCGCCGCCGCGAACCGGAATCGATTTGGTGAACGGCTGGGAGGACCGTTAATGTTGGCGTCGCCGCCGGGGAGACCGGGCGGTGCACCACGAGGGGCTATAGCTCAGTTGGTAGAGCGCCTGCATGGCATGCAGGAGGTCAGGAGTTCAATTCTCCTTAGCTCCACAAGCGGTTGACGGAAGGTCCCGCCCGGTACTCCGGGCGGGACCTTCCGCGTCCACCCCGTCGTCTCAGTCAACGTCCCGCGCGCGTGCGTGCGCGTGGTCTCACTCCCGGCCGCTGCCCAGGGCGCGGCGGCCCCGGCCCGGCTGGAGCATCGGCAGCACCGAACGGCCCGCCGCCTTCGCGGGGTCCTCCTCCAGCCGCAACGCCAGGGCCGGGCAGCGGCGCACGGCCCGCACCGCGCGGGCCTGCGAGTAGCGCGGCACCGCGGCCTCCGCCACGGACGGATAGCCGTCCTGCCCGAGCTGGATCAGCTCGGGCACGATGTCGGCGCACAGCCCGTGCCCCTGGCACAGCGTCCAGTCCACCGCGAGGCGCTGTCCGCTGGGGCCCGCGTCGCCCCCGGTCCCCGTGCCCGGCGCGGGCTCCTCCTGGAGCGGCAGCACGCCCCGCACGGGACGGCCGCAGCCGCTGCCGAGCACATGCGCCGCGAGGTCGTCGGTGAACGCGGAGACGGAGGACTCGATGAACGCCGCGGAACCGTCCGGGTGCTTGCACGCGCCCCGCCGCTTCACGGCGTGGGTGATCTGTCGCAACGCCTCCAGTGCGGCCGGTCCGCCGCCGTTCAGCACGTCCTCCAGGCCCCGGGCGGCGGCCGGGAGCCCCCGGTAGCAGGGGCCGCACTGCCCGGCGCTCTCGCCCGCCAGCCACCGCGCCACCAGCAGGGCCTCGCCCAGCGGACAGGTGTCCTGGCCGAGGGGCAGGATCGCGCCCGCGCCGAGCGCGCCGCCCGCCGCCTCCAGCGCCGCGCGGGAGACGATCGCGTCGTGCGCGGTGGCCGTGTCGAGCCATCTGCCGTGGTAGCCGCCCGTCAGCACGCCCTGCGGCAGCGGCGGGGCACCGGCCAGTTGCAGGACGTACCGCAGGGGGACACCCGAGGGCGCCTCCAGGACCATCGGCCGGGCGACCGCGCCGGACACCGTCAGCAGCACCGTGCCCGGCTCGTCCCGCAGACCGGTCCTGCGGTACCGGTCGGCGCCCGTCCGGGCGGCTATCGCGAGCTGCGCGAACGTTTCCGCGTTGGACAGCAGTGTCGGGGCGCCACCGACACCCGCCTCCGAGGCGCGCACCTTGCGCCCCGGAGGCCGGGCCGGGCCCCCGTCGGCCGAGCGGATCAACGCCGACGACTCACCGGTGACCATGCGCACCGGGTTGCGCTGCACCCGCGCGCGCATGGAGGCCCCGCGCCGGTTCGACAGACCGCGCTCGGCGAGCGCCCGCTCCATGGACCGCTGGGTGGACTCCCGGGTCACCCCGACCACCAGGGTCCGCGCGCCGAGGGCCTCCGCGGCCAGCAGCGCGCCGTCGAGGACGAGATGCGGGGCCCGGTTGATCAGGACCGTGTCCTTGCGGCACGCGGGCTCGTCCTCGCTGCCGTTGACGACGACCACGGGGCGCACTCCCCGGCGGATCGCGGCGTCGGCCACGGAACGCAGTTTCCTGGCGAACGGGAACCCGGCGCCGCCGCGCCCCCGCAGCGAGATCCGCTCGGCCAGCGCGGCCAACCGCTCCCCGCCGATCGGTTCGAGGGGACCGTGCACCTGGAGATGCGTGCCGAGGTCGAGCCGTTCCACGAGGTCGAACCCCGAGGTCAGCTGAGGCAGTCCGACGACCCGGACCTCGGGCACGTCGGGCAGGGCCGCTCCGCCGTTCAATTGGCTCCTCCGGTGGGCGCGTTCCAGGGCTCACCGGAGCTGGGCGCCTGGAAGGGCCCCGGGAGCTGTTCGGTGGGGGTGTGGCCGGTCGCGGGGTACGTGGGGGTGCTTCCGTAGGGGGTCGAGGCGAGCGGGTCGTAGAGCGACCGCGGGGCCTCGGCGGGCGGCCGGGGTGACGGGGCCGGCCAGCGCTCCGCGCCGTCGCCCTGGCGGGGGACGCCGCCGGTGGGCCGCACATCCACGGGGACCCGGCTGCCCGGGTAGCTGTCCGGTACCGCCCGGTGGTCGTCGGGGAAGGCGCCGGGCGGTGCCTCCGGGTACGGCGGCGGGGGCGTCGGGACGGCCCGGTACGCGGCGGCCATCCCGAGCCCGCCGCCCGGTTCGTCGGGGCGCCCCGGGGACGCGGTGACCCGGGCGGCCGGGGCGGGCGCCGGGGGTTCGCCGGAGCGGGGCCGGAGCGTGGTGGACAGGGGCGGCGGACCGGTGTCCCACGCGCGGGATGCCGTGGCCCACCCGCGCGTGGGGGGCGCGACACCCGGCAGCGGCATCTCGGCGGTGTCGCGCGGGGCCCGGCCGCCCGGCCGATGGCCGGACCCCAGGACGGCGAGCACCTGGGCGGTGACCCTCCGCCGCACCGGGGCGGGCGCCGCACGCAGCCCGAGCGCCCCGATGACGGCCACCAGGCTCATGCCGTACAGGAACGTGATCCACCCCGCCGCGGGGCGTCCGGCGAACAGCCCGTGCACCAGGGCCGAGCACCAGGCGGGGTACGCCAGCGTGTGCACCGCACGCCAGCGGGCGGCCACCGGGGCCGGGGAGGCGAAGGCGCTGCGCAGGGCGCCGGTGAGGCCCGTGGCGACCATCAGCAGGGCCGCCAGCGAGCCGAACCCGATGAGTCCGGCGGCGCCGTCCACGCCGAGCCCGAAGGGGACCAGGGCGGCGAGGACGGTGGTGTGGTCCAGCGCGATCTTGACGCTGATGTGCAGCAGGAGGAAGACGATCGCGGCGACGGCCGTCGCGCGGTGGATGCCCTGGGCCACCAGTCGCTGACGGGAGTTCAGGAAGACCCGGTCCGACGCGACGAGTCCCCAGAGCACCGAGGAGGTGAGCGAGACCAGGGAGAGCACTCCCGCGCCGTGGTTGACGAAATCACGGAATCCCTCACCTCCGATGACGGCGAGCAGGGGTATCAGCAGCATCACTCCGGCTGCCGTGCCTCCCCGGGCCCACGGTTTAGGGGCGCGGGAGGGGCGGACTTTCCGACGAGGGTTCATGGGGCGACTCCGAACGACGCGGCACAGTGGTCCCGCCGCCGCACTCTAAGTGGCCCCATACCGAGGGGTGCGGGGTTTGAGTTATTACCCTGTTATCAAAGAGGCGCATGATCTTTGTGTTGTCCCGTTAGCGGGCGGTACGCGAAGTAATCGATGGCCAATGATTCTGTGTGCCGATCCTCATCAAGGCGTCACCGGTCTCTCACATGACGCCGGACACCGCGCCCCTTCGGTCGCATCCACGCACGCGTGGGGACTCCCGTGCCGGACGCCCCCACCCACAGCTCGCCACCGGTCACCCCGCGCGCGTGAGGGCGTTCCCATGTCCGGGTGAGAGGGCTCCCACGCGCGCGCGGCGACCGCACGCCTGTACCGTCGCGACGATGCGGGCCCTGCGGTACCCTGGCGCCATGCGTGCCGTACGCCTTCTGCTTAGCGGGCCGCGCTGATCAGTCCCGACGGATGACGAATCCGGTCGGCATCGGCGCGGCGCCCCCTCCTGTGCGAGGGGTTTTTTCGTTTCCGGACCGTGCCGCGACCGGACCCGAACGGGTCGACGCCCGCAGGCAGATGACGATCGATGGAGCTTTAGGGATCATGAGCGAGACGAATTCTTCCCCCGCCGCCGCGGAGAGCGCCCCCGAGGGGCCCGCGGGCGGGATCGCCCAGGCCGCCGTCGAGGCGGCCGCTCCGCACCGCTACACGGCCGCCATGGCCGCCGGTATCGAGGCACGCTGGCAGGACTTCTGGGAGGCCGAGGGCACCTACGAGGCGCCCAACCCGACCGGTGACCTGGCCGGTGACCCCGCCACCGTCGCCCGCCCCAAGAAGTTCATCATGGACATGTTCCCGTACCCCTCGGGCGCGGGACTGCACGTCGGCCACCCCCTCGGGTACATCGCCACCGATGTGTACGCCCGCTACCAGCGCATGACCGGGCACAACGTCCTGCACACCCTGGGCTTCGACGCCTTCGGCCTGCCCGCCGAACAGCACGCGGTCGCCACCGGCACCCACCCCCGGGTGTCCACCGAGGCGGCCATGGACAACATGAAGCGGCAGCTGCGCAGGCTGGGCCTGGGCCACGACCAGCGCCGCTCGATCGCCACGATCGACCCCGCGTACTACAAGTGGACCCAGTGGATCTTCCTCCAGATCTACAACTCCTGGTACGACGACGAGGCCGGCAAGGCCCGCCCGATCGACGAGCTGATCGCCCAGTTCGCCTCCGGTGAGCGCGCCGTACCGGGTGCCACGCGCGCGTGGCCCGAGCTGGACGCCGCCGAACGCGCCGAGGTCCTGAGCGGCTACCGCCTGGCCTACGCCTCCGAGGCACCCGTCAACTGGGCGCCCGGTCTGGGCACCGTCCTGGCGAACGAGGAGGTCACCTCCGACGGCCGTTCCGAGCGCGGCAACTTCCCCGTCTTCAAGTCGAAGCTGCGCCAGTGGAACATGCGCATCACCGCCTACGCGGACCGCCTGCTGGACGACCTGGACGGCCTGGACTGGCCCGAGGCCATCAAGCTCCAGCAGCGCAACTGGATCGGCCGCTCCGAGGGCGCCCGCGTCGACTTCCCGGTGAGCACCGACGGCCCGGGGGCCGTCCCCGCCACCGGCGCCGTCTCCGGCGGCCCGGCCACCGCGCCCGGCACCGGCGTCATCACCGTCTTCACCACCCGCCAGGACACCCTCTTCGGGGCCACCTACATGGTGCTGGCGCCCGAACACGACCTGGTCGACCGGATCGTCCCGGCCGCCTGGCCCGAGGGCACCCACGACGTCTGGACGGGCGGCCACGCCACCCCCGGTGACGCCGTCGCCGCCTACCGCAAGCAGGCCGCCGCCAAGTCCGACGTGGAGCGGCAGGCCGACGCCAAGGAGAAGACCGGCGTCTTCACCGGCGCCCACGCCACCAACCCGGTCAGCGGCGAACAGGTCCCCGTCTTCATCGCCGACTACGTCCTCATGGGCTACGGCACCGGCGCCATCATGGCCGTGCCCGCCCACGACACCCGCGACTTCGCCTTCGCGCGCGCCTTCGAACTGCCCATGCGCTGCGTCGTCGAGCCGAGCGACGGCCGCGGCACCGACCCCGCCGAATGGGACGACGCCTTCGCCTCGTACGACGCGCGGATCGTCAACTCCGCGGGCGACGGCATCACCCTGGACGGCCTGGACGTCACCGCCGCCAAGGCCCGTATCACGGAGTGGCTGGAGCGCGAGGGCATCGGCCACGGCACCGTCAACTTCCGGCTGCGCGACTGGCTGTTCAGCCGCCAGCGCTACTGGGGCGAGCCCTTCCCCATCGTCTACGACGAGGACGGCGTCGCCCACGCCCTGCCCGAGTCGATGCTGCCCCTGGAACTGCCCGAGGTCGACGACTACTCGCCGCGCACCTTCGACCCCGACGACGCCGACACCCGCCCCGAGACCCCGCTGTCGCGCAACGCCGACTGGGTCAACGTCACCCTGGACCTCGGCGACGGCCCGCGCGCGTACCGCCGCGAGACCAACACCATGCCCAACTGGGCGGGCTCCTGCTGGTACGAACTGCGCTACCTGGACCCGCACAACGACCAGCGGCTGGTCGACCCCGACATCGAGCGCTACTGGATGTCCCCGCGCGCGGGGATGCCCACCGGCGGCGTCGACCTGTACGTGGGCGGCGCCGAACACGCCGTCCTGCATCTGCTGTACGCCCGCTTCTGGTCGAAGGTCCTGTTCGACCTGGGCCACATCTCCTCGCCGGAGCCGTTCCACAAGCTGTTCAACCAGGGCATGATCCAGGCGTACGTCTACCGCGACAGCCGTGGCATCGCCGTACCCGCCGCCGAGATCGAGGAGCGCGACGGCGCGTTCTTCCACCAGGGCGAGCGGGTGAGCCGACTGCTCGGCAAGATGGGCAAGTCCCTGAAGAACGCCGTCACCCCGGACGAGATCGCCGCCGAGTACGGCGCCGACACCCTGCGGCTGTACGAGATGGCCATGGGCCCCCTGGACGTCTCCCGGCCGTGGGACACCCGCGCGGTCGTCGGTCAGTACCGGCTGCTCCAGCGGCTGTGGCGCAACCTCGTGGACGAGACGACCGGCGACGTCACCGTCACCGGCGACGAGCCCGCCGAGGACACGCTGCGCGCCCTGCACAAGGCCGTCGACGGCGTCCGCCAGGACCTGGAGGGGCTGCGCTTCAACACCGCGATCGCCAAGCTCACCGAGCTGAACAACCATCTGACCAAGGCGAACGGCCCCCTCCCGCGCGCGGTGGCCGAGCCCCTGGTGCTGATGATCGCGCCGCTGGCCCCGCACATCGCCGAGGAACTGTGGCGCAAGCTGGGCCGCACCGACTCGGTCGTCCACCAGGACTTCCCGGTCGCCGACCCCGCCTACGTCGTGGACGAGACCGTGACCTGCGTCGTCCAGATCAAGGGCAAGGTCAAGGCCCGGCTGGAGGTCTCCCCGTCGATCTCAGACGAGGAACTGGAGCGGATCGCCCTGGCCGACGACAAGGTACGGGCCGCGCTGGACGGCGCGGGCATCCGCAAGGTCGTCGTGCGGGCGCCGAAGCTGGTCAACATCGTCCCCATGTGACCCGCCGATCCACCGGCCCGCCCGCTTGAACGGCCCGGCCCCCGGGGACACTGTCCTCGGGGAGCCGGACCCGGTCGGCGGGCCGGGGGTATCCCCTACGGGTGGGACGGGGGCCGGGATGGAACTCGCGCACCGCCTTTTGCGTTTACCGTTGAAGAGACGTCGCAGGACCGGGAGAGGACCGTCATGGAAGCCGTGATCGCCGTCGTGGCGTTGCTCTTCGTCCTGCTGGTCGCGCTCGGGGTGTACGCCACGGTCAAGGTCGTCGGCGCGGCCAAGCGCGGCGTGGACCGCACGATCCACCAGGCGCGGCGCACCGTCGAGGACACCACCCTCAAGGCGAAGTCCTACACCCAGCCGGGTGCCGCCGGGGAGCTGGCCCAGCTGCGGCTGAAGCTGCGCACCTCCATGCGGGCCACCCAGGACGCCCTCCAGGCGGCCGTCGGCGAGGACGAGTCGCTGCGGGAGTCCCTCAGCCTCTTCGACCGGCTCAGCACCCACGGCCATGAGCTCGACCGCGAGCTGAAGCGGCTGGAGACCGAGCCCGACCGCTCCCGGCTCTCCGCCGCGCTGCCCGAGATGCGTGAGCGCACCGACCAGATCACCAAGTCCGCCGACGCCCTGCGCTGGGCGGCCCGCGACCGCGCCCACCGCTTCGCCAACGACGACCTGGACTCCCTCAGCCTCCAGATCGACATGGAGGCGGGCGCCCTGCGGCACTGGACCACCGAAGCGGGCCCCGGCGCGCAGGACCCGGCCGGCGCACCTTCGTCGGCGTCCACCGCGTCCGCGTCCGCCGAGCCCGCCAAGGACGGCCCCGCGCCCTGGCCCGCGCCCGCCGGTCCCGAAGGCCGCGCCGGGGCCCAGGAGCAGACCTGGCCCGCAGGCGGTGCCGAGCCGGCCGCTCCGGCCATCGCGCCGCCCGTCGCCCGGCCCACCTACTCGTGGGAGAAGAAGCCCCGCCCGGAGAGCACCACCTGACCGGGCCCCTCCGGTCACCGCTCCCCGACGGCCCGGACTGCCGCTCCGCAGGCCCGGCGGGTAATCTCCAGCCCATGTCCAGCCATGTCGCCATCGTCACCGATTCCACGGCCTACCTGCCGGAGCGGGCGATGCGGCAGCACGACATCACCTCGGTTCCGCTGACCGTCGTCCTCGGTGACCAGGCGCTGGAGGAGGGCACCGAGATCTCCGCCCGCTCGCTCGCCCAGGCCCTCCAGAAGCGCCGCCCCGTCACCACCTCCCGGCCCGCCCCCGAGGTCTTCGCCGCCACCTACCGCGAGGTCGCCCGGTCGGGAGCCCCGGGCATCGTCTCGCTCCATCTCTCCTCGGAACTGTCCGGTACGTACGACGCGGCCGTGCTCGCCGCGCGGGACGCTCCGGTGCCCGTCCATGTGGTCGACACCGGCATGATCGCCATGGCCCTCGGGTTCTGCGCCGTCGCCGCGGCCCAGGCCGCCGCGGCGGGCGCGGGGATCGACGAGGCGGTCGCCGCGGCCGAGAAGCGCGCGGCGGCCACCTCCGCCTACTTCTACGTCGACACCCTCGACTATCTGCGACGCGGCGGACGGATCGGGACGGCCCAGGCGCTGTTCGGGTCCGCGCTCGCCGTGAAACCGCTGCTCCAACTGGCCGACGGGCGGATCGAACCGCTGGAGAAGGTACGCACCGCGGCGAAGGCGATCGCCCGGCTGGAGGAGATCGCGGCGGACCGGGCGGGGGTCGGGGGACCGGTCGACATCGCGGTCCATCACCTCGCGGCGGCCGAGAAGGCCGCGGCGCTCGCCGAGCGACTGCGGGAACGTATCCCCGGGCTGGGGGAGTTGCACGTCAGCGAGGTGGGCGCGGTGATCGGGGCGCATACCGGGCCCGGGCTGCTCGGGGTCGTGGTGTCCGGACGGTAGTCCCTCGCGGGTCGCCTTCGCTTGCGCTTCGTAGGTCTGTCCGGCGGGACGCGCCTGTTCCTGTGCGGTCGCTCGTGGGTTTTGCGCAGTTCCTCGCGCCCCTGGGTTTCCTGTGCTGGGCGCACTTGTTCCTGTGCCGTCGGTCGGTGGTTTTGCGCAGTTCCTCGCGCCCCTGGGTGCTGCCCCTTCGGGTCTGTTCGTCGGGTGCGGGTCTGTCCTCGTCTTCGCGCAGTTCCTCGCGCCCCTTTGGGGCGCGTTCTGTTTGTTCTTCGGGTCGGGGCCGGTCGGGATTCTCCGTCCTCGCTCCAACGCGCTCGGTACGGGCGTTCAGTGGCTGTAGTGGGGGCGTCGGAGTCTGCGGGCAGAGATTCCCGCCCACCCCCTTCCGTGAGTCCTGCGACTGCGCGAAGAGGGGGGTCCCAAGTGTGTTCCGGAGGTGTCCGTCACTCCTTCGGGGGGTGGAGTTATCCACAACCGGGGTGCTGTCCACGGGAATCGTTCATGATCATCGCGGGTCGGGCGAAATCCCTACCGTCGAAGGCATGAGTTCTCGAATTCTTCCTGGTGAGGGTACGGATGCGTCGGCGGAGCTCGCGGAGCCCCCGGCCGAGGTAGCGCGGCGGCGGCGCGGGCCGAGTGGAGCGGGCAGCGGTCCCGGCCGGGCCGCGGGGTCGGACGGGCGGGTGCGGCGGCGGGCGGACGCGTCGTTCGCGGAGTACGGGCGGCGGGGACCCGGGCCGGGGGAGCGGTACGGGCCGTTGGGTGGGGGGTCTTCGCGCCCCGGGCCGCAGGGGTCCGGTCCCGGCGGGCGGGAGTCCGGGGGGCGACTGCCTCCGGGCCCCGACGCTGAGCTGTCGCGTGGGGCACGGGCGGTGCTCGCGGTACGCGAGCGGCTGCCGCTGTGGCTCCGGACGCGCTGCGGGCTGGAGCGCCGGAGCCTGGTGGCGCTGACCGTCGTCCTGGTGATCGCGGTCGGGTTCGCCGTCCAGCACTTCTGGGCCGGCCGTCCGCAGCCCGTACGCGCCCCGGAGCTGGTGCGCGCGGCTCCTCCCGGACCGACCGCGTCCGCGCGACTCGCCGGGCCACGGGTGGTGGTCGACGTCGGCGGCAAGGTACGTGATCCGGGGCTCCAGCGGCTGCCCGCCGGGTCCCGGGTGGCCGACGCGCTGGGCGCGGCGGGCGGCGTGAAACCGGGCACGGACCTCACCGGGCTCAATCGCGCGCGGATGCTCGTGGACGGTGAGCAGATCGTCGTGGGGGCACGTCCCGAAGGGCCGGGGACGGCGACCGGTGCCGGGTCGGTGGCCGGTTCCCCAGCGGGGCCGGTGACCGGCGCCGGACCTTCCGCGGGCGGCGCACCGGGGTCCGCGCCGCTCACGCTCAGCTCCGCCACCGCCGCCCAACTCGACACACTGCCCGGGGTGGGACCGGTGCTCGCCCAGCGGATCGTCGACCACCGCGCCCAGCAGGGCGGCTTTCGCACCGTGGCACAGCTCCGCGAGGTGACCGGGATCGGTGACCGGCGCTTCGCCACGCTGAAGGACCTGGTCCGGCCATGAGCGGGGCTCCTGGGGTCGTCTCCTCCGGCAGCCCAGCCCTTGGCAGCACAGCGCGTGGCAGCACAGCATCCGGCAACACGGCGCTCGGCAACACGGCCGCGGACCTCCGGCTGGTGCCGCCCGCGCTCGCCGTGTGGCTGACCGCCGCGCTGCTCCTCGGAGCCTCACCGTGGTGGACGGCGGGGGTGGTGCTGTGCGCCGCGGTCGGGGCCGTGGCGCTGCTTGTGCCCTGGCGCCCGAGCGGTGGCCGGACGGCGGCACGGCGGGTGACCTGGGCTGCGGTGCTGCTGTGTGTGGCGGCCTCGGCTGCCGCGGCCGGTCTGCACGGGGCCGATCTATGGCGGGGGCCGGTCCCGGAGCTCGCCGACCGGTACGCGGCGGCGACCTTCGAGGTGGAGGTGGCGGCGGACCCGCGCCGGGCGCGCCCGCGTCCGACGGGAGCCGCGGCGCCGCCGCTCGTGCTGGTCGACGCCCGGGTGGTCCGGGTGACGGCGGCGGACGGCGCGGTCACCCGGACCCGTACGCCCGTGCTGCTCATGGTGGACGCCGGCCGGGCGCCGGGGCGGTGGCTGGAGGTACTGCCGTCCACCCGGCTGCGGGTCATGGGACGGCTCGCCCCGCCCCAGCGGCGCGGCGGTGACATCGCGGCCGTCGTACGGGTCGACGGGGAGGGACCGCCGCGTGTGGTCGCCCCGCCGTCGGCGGTGCAGCGGATCGCCGGGGAGTTACGGACGGGCCTGCGCCGGGCCACCTCGGGGCTGCCCGAGGACGCGCGGGCGCTGTTGCCGGGACTGGTGGTCGGGGACACCTCGCGGGTCACCCCGGAGCTGCGGGACGCGTTCGAGAGGACGGATCTGACGCACCTCATGGCGGTGAGCGGTTCGAACTTCGTCGTGCTGCTCGCGTTGCTCGTCGGCCCGCCGGGGATGTCGCAGTCCGTGGAACGGCGGGGGCTGGCGCCCAGGCTCGGCATCGGACTGCGGGCGACGGCGGTCCTGGCCGCAGGGCTCAGTCTCGGGTTCGTCGTGGTGTGCGGACCGGAGCCGAGTGTGGTGCGGGCGGCGGCCTGCGGCGGGATCGCGCTGCTCGCGATGGTCACCGGACGCCGGAGATCGTTGCTGCCCGCGCTGGCGGCGGCCGTGCTGTTGCTGGTGCTCCATGACCCGTGGCTGGCCCGGAAACCGGGCTTCCTGCTGTCCGTCCTCGCGACGGGCGCCTTGCTCACGGTGGCGCCGGGGTGGAGCGCGGCACTGCGGCGGCGCGGTGTGCCCGGCCGGGTCGCCGAGGCGCTGGCGGCGGCGGCCGCCGCCCAGGCGGTGTGCGCGCCGGTGGTGGCGACGTTCGCGCAGCGGGTGAGTGTCGTCGGGGTGCCGTGCAATCTGCTGGCGGAGTTCGCGGTGGCGCCCGCGACGGTCCTGGGGTTCGGCGCCCTGATCACGGCGTGGGTGGCGATGCCGGTGGCGGAGGTCATCGCGTGGTGCGGCGGCTGGCCGGCGGGGTGGATCGCCGGGATCGCCCGGACGGGGGCCGCCTTGCCGGGCGGTTCGCTGGGGTGGCCGGGCGGCTGGCGGGGCGCGCTGCTGCTGGCGGCGGCGGTCGCGCTGGCCGTGCCGACGGTACGGCGGTTGCTGCGGAGTCCGGCCCTCGCGTCGGCGTGCGCCTTCGCCCTGGTGCTGGCCGTGGTGCAGCCGGTGCCGCTGACCCGGGTCATGACGGGATGGCCGCCGCCCGGGTGGCGGTTGGTGATGTGCGATGTGGGGCAGGGGGACGCGTTGGTGCTGGCGGCGGGTGGGGGCAGTGCGGTGGTGGTCGACGCGGGACCCGATCCGGGGCGGGTCGACCGGTGTCTGCGGCGGCTCCAGATCACCCGGGTGCCACTGGTGCTGCTCACCCACTTCTTCTTTCCGCTGTTCAGATCTGTCTCATGAGATCTGTGGTTCAGTCTCGTTCCGTTGTGGCGGTATGAGACAGGTGAGCCGACAGGAGTTTCTCTCCGGGCCCCTGGGAAGGGGCGAGAGTGGATCTTGCTTTTGTGCAGTCCGGACTGTTGGAGAGGTTCCTGGACAGCGACGTCATCTCCGCGGCGGAGGTGGACGCGATGCTGAAACGGCGAGGTGTGCTCGACGGGACGCCGGTTCTCCTCGACGAGGAGACGATGATGCCGGTGCCGACCCTGTGCGAGTACGGCCGGTATCTGTCAACGGCACTGTTGGACGAGACGACGCTCAAGGATTACGGCCGGGTGATCAGCCGACTGAACAACTACCTAGTCAAATTGGAAAGTGACGTTTTGTCGGCGGTGGAAACGGATCTCGTCTCTTACCGCAGTCATCGGACGCAGTGGCAGGAGAAGCCGATCGGCGGCTCGGCATGGGGCAAGGAGTCATTCGTCCTGGACGACCTCTATGGGTTCCTGGTCGACCGTGGATTCCTGTCACACCGGCCAGCCCGGGTAGCGGCGCGAGGACGCAACGCGCTGGCACCGCGCGTCCGGTCGAGCAAGGACATCCGGCACCTGACCTTCGATCAGTACCGGTACTTCCGGGACGTGGGGTTCGGCGGCCAGCTGCCCGACGCCCAGGTTGACCTGCATTTTCGTGGATGGTCTCCGCTGCGCAACCGGGCTGGCTCGGATATGGCCCTGGGGTCGGGGATGCGATGGCGGGAATGGTCCACAGTGCTGATGCCAGAGATCGGCCTGTGGCCTGGGATGCCGGGCGGGGCAGCGGAGTTCACGGTCCAGGCATGCGCGAAGTACGGCAAGGCTCGCCCCATCTATGTCCCCGAAGACGCGGTCGGATCCGCTGACCTGTTCTGTCTATTGGAGCGTCCGGACATCGTCCGCCGGGCCGCGCGGACTCTGGAGCGCAAAGCCCGCGACCTGTTCGTGGTGAGCAAGGTGGACGTGGCTGGCGGACGGGTGCGGGGTGTACAGGACGGCGTTGTGCGCGAATATCAGATGTCGGCGATGCCCGCGAAACTGCGGCGGATCGCTGTTCACGAGGGCGAGTTCGGCCTGGAGGCATTGTCCCTGTTCGTCTGCCGCGGCGGGCTGATGCCGGGGGCGGACGCCTGGAAGGGTTACCGCCATCGGGCCTGGGTGCGCATGAACGCGCTCGCTGACGAGACCACGCCGCTTCTGCCCGTCCGGCGGTGGAGATGGCACGACCTGAGGCACACATACGCTCTGCGGCTTTTGACCTACCTGGAGAACGTCATGGACGGCGAGGAGCCGAACCTGCAGGCCCGTCGGCGCCGGCATCGTTCCTACCTGACGGGGCACCTCCGGCATAATCCGCTGCTCATTGTCAGCCGTAGGCTCGGTCACGCAAGTCCGGAGACCACGTACCAGTACCTCCAGTACACGGACGATCTGATCAACGAATTCGAGAACGCGTTTGCCTGCTGGGTGGGCGACGACGAGGCGACCTACGCCGAGATCGCCACGCATGCCCTGACCGCAGCAGACGAGGGCCGTCGATGACCGCGCCGAGCAGGAAGCGCCGGACCAAGCAGGAACGCGAGCGGTTCCTCGCAGCCTTGGCGAACCCTGTCCCGGCTGGAGGTGTCGGCCCCCGCGTGGTGCAGACCCCCGGACGCCTTCTGGCGGTGGATCCCGCAAATTACCGTTCCTCGCTGCTGGCCATGCAACTGGCGGACGAGTGGACTGAGTACGTCGCTGCCACCGCGATCGGGGCACACGCGCGGAATTACCAGCAGGCGATCGACCGCCTCTGCCAGCACGTCGACAAGGTGCTCGGCCCTGCGGCCGAAGAAGCCAGCCTGGCCGATCCGGACCTCTTCGACATCCTGGTGAAATGGGAGCTGTCCCTAACTGAAGGCTATGCCTCGGGTTCAACAAAGCCGGGCCTGCTGGCTGCCTCGTTGCGTGTGCTGATCATCCGCCGGGACGACCACTCTGACCGCGTGGTCGCTGCGGACCTGGCACGCCTGGCCCGCGGTCCGGCGCTCCTCGGCAGCGGCGAGAAGGCAGAGCGAGATGAATTCACCCGCCCGGAGAAGCGGGCCCTGGTTCGCGCAGCCTGGAAGAGCGCGCACGCCACCCGCAAGCGTCTGAACGACGGCTGGGCTCTGGCCGAACAGGGTCGCCACCCCGATGAGGGAAGCTGGACCAACATTCCTGACCTGCTCTGGGGCCTGGCCCGCGAGCAGATCGTTGCCGAGGACTTGCGCCGGTTCGTGCCCGGGTCACTTGAGTGGCCGAAGGAACTGATGGAGTTCACCGCTGGGCCCGGCAAGGTCCCGTATCCGCAGACCGCGCGACCTCAACTGGCGCGCAGGCTGTTGGCATCGTTGTATCCAACCAACCTCGACCTTCATGCTTTCCGCGTCTTGCTGATGGATGCCACCGGCCACACCTCCGAGGAGGTCGCTGGCTTCGGAGAGGCGGATGTGGAATTCCTTCCTAAGGGTGTTCGGCTGACCTTGCTCAAGAATCGCGCCGGACGGCTGCGGCGCCGGGCGTTCCGGGACCAGGACCCGCCCGATGCTCCAGCACCGGATGGCGATGGACAGCTCACCGTGAACTGGCCGCGGCGGGAGGCCAGCGAGGTGGTCCGGCAGCTTATGGATCTCACAGCCCGGGTTCGCGCCAAGGCCCCGCACATCGCCGACACCCTCTTTGTCAGCGCCAGCGTCCGCCCCGACTACACCACCGTGTTCGACCAGTGGAACCCGCGCTTCCCAGGAGGACGCTTCTCCGAGTGGCTGGCTGTCATGGACGTCGAAATTGAGGGAGACCAGCACATCGGTCGCCTGCGCAAATCGACCAAGGTCGAGAAGGCCATCGTCACCGAGGGTCGCATCGACGCCGCTGCGGATGACCACACCGAGGAGACCTTCGCCCGTCACTATGCCCAGGGCACCACACTGCGGATCCTGTCCGGGCGGACGATCGCCACGGCTCAACAGCATTGGTTCGACACGGCTCTCGGCCGAATCTACGGCCCCACCGTCATCTCTGACGCCGAAAGCATTGACCAAAAACTCCTGGAGGACGTCGGCTTGTCCGCGCAGGAGGCTGAGGACATCATGACCGGCCAGCTCGACATGGGCGTCTCCCACTGCAAGAACCCATACCAGGGGCCATACAGTCGCCCCGGCGAACTCTGCGCCGTCGCTCCTCTTCGCTGCCTCGAGTGCCGCAACGCCTGGATCCTGCCCGACAACCTCCCTCAACTCCTGCTCTTCAAAGCGCACCTGGAACGACTTCGTACGCTTCTGACACCGCAGGCCTTCAGCCGGCTATGGGGGCAGAGCTGGGTGAACCTGAACACCGTCCTGGACGACCGTACGCCTGAGGAACGTGCCCAGGCCCGCAAGCACATCGAAGCCGGCGAGGCGTCCCTCGACCTGCCGTTGGCCGCCCATACGGAGTTTGACGCATGATCCTGACTTTGCCCCAGCAGCGACATCCGTCGCTGTTCTTGAACGACGAGCCTGTCGTCCAAGGCCAGCCACTGCTGCCCGAGGCCCGTAAACCCGGCGCCTACGTTCCCCGATTCGGCGACACCGTCCTGTGGAACTTCAACGGTGTCCTCAAACGGCCTGCAAACGTTGCCCCCAGCAGCTGGAAGATCCACTTCAGTCTGGAGCTGGAGGACCTTTACTGGAACCTGCTGGCGCGGGAGCTGACGATGATCACCTTCAATCAGCGCCACCCTGCAGTTCTCAAGAGCGGCGTCATCCTCGAAGGTCTCACCAGCCCCCGCAGTCTGGCCCAAGCCACCTCCCACCTGCGGACGCTCGCGCGATGGGCCCGCAAGAACGGGCTTGCCGCTTACCCGGACGGATGGACGGTGGAGGATCTGCGGCAGCGCATCGCCAGCATGGCCACCGACGGTCTCGCCCCGGCAACGATCAGAGGCCACGTGGGCACCTTGAAAAACCTGGCAGCAGTTGGGCCCGTCTTGAGCCTGCCATGGCCAACGGGAGATCCATGGCCTGGCCAGAGCGCGGGCGATGTCGCCAAGGTCATTTCCACCGGAGTCATCTCAACCCCCACGGTTCACCCGGCGACCTGGTTCCCGCTAATCCGCGCCGCCTGGGCCTACATTCATGACTTCGCCCCTGACGTCCTGCGCGCCGACCGCCGCCTCCACGAACTGAGAGCCGTCGCCCACTCGTCAGCCCGAGGCATCGATAGGCGACTTGAGGAGTGGCTTGCGGACACTCAGAACAAGATCCCCGTCCATCCCGCATCCCTGTCCGACCAGACCCCACAGGTTCAGTGGAGGCTTCTGACGCTCCTGCTCGGCTACAAGCCCGTCGTTCGCACACAGATCGCCCAGACCGACCGGCCGGGGAAGAGACGCCGACGCACCCTGATCCTGGACGCAGTTGCCGAGGGCCGGACCACGACTCACGCACTGACTGGAGAACTCCTCCAGGTCACCCGACCGGATGGCAGTATTGGGCCCTGGCACCCAGGCCTCGACCAGCGGACCCTGTTCGAGGCAAAGAAGGCACTGCGTGACGCAGCATTCGTGCTGGTCGTGGGCTTGTCGATGATGCGCGACTCGGAGATCCACGAGATCCTGCGGAATCCCGTCGTCGACCACTACAACACCCCTGCCATCGCCTCCACGAAGATCAAAGGCACTACCAACCGCCCACGCAAACATTGGTGGATCGCCGAACCGCTCGTGGAAGCCCTTGAGGTCGCCGAGGCCGTCTCTCTACACCCCGAACGAGTCTTCGCACCCGTCCGTGCTTCCAGGCAGGACGACGGCACCCTGGTGGGAGTCCAGATGCTGGCGGCGTTCGTGACGTTCACCAACGAGGGCCGGGCCTGGACCGGGCTCGATGAGATTCCCACCGCCTACATCCGCCCGCACATGTTTCGCCGGACCATGGCGATGCTCACCGACCAGTTCCCGGGCTCCGAGATCGCCACCGGGATCCAGCTCAAGCACCTCGCCACGAGAGCCCTGGCCAATGCCACAACCCGTGCCTACGCCGCCTCCACCAAGGAATGGGCCAAGTATCTAGAGGACGCCCTCGACAACGTCAAGTTCCGCAAGATCAAGGACCTCTACCAGCGTCACAGCGCAGGCGAGGAGATCGGGTTCGGGCCTGGCGCCGAACGCGTCAAGGACGCCTTCGACCAGATCGCCGCCACCGTCAAGGCCCGCAACGGCGACGCCCGCACCGCCGACACCCTCTTGCGCACCACGCGGATCCACATCCGGTTCGGCCTGCTCAACAACTGCACGGCCGACCACACCAATCCCGTCGGTGCCGTCTGCCTTGAGAACGCGATCGTCCCCGAAGGACATGTCGGCCCGCTTGACGAACGCTGCCGGCCCGACCGATGCGCGAACAGCATGATCGGCCCCGAGCATCTACCAATTTACGACTCGCACCAGCGCACACAGCTCCAGCTCATCAATAACCCCTCCATGCCGACCTGCCGCCGCGACCTCGCCGAACGCGAACTCGACATCACCCGCAACGTCCTCAAGATGGCGGGTGTGTCCCAGTGACCGGGCCCGTCGATGTTGACCTCAAGGACCAGGTCAGCCCCAAGACCGCCGCCGCCCTGGGGGCGGCGATGACGCGCCTTATTGAAGGCCGCCCCCAGCGGACCGACGGCCGCCTCACCAAAGAGAATCTCTACAAGGAGGCCCAGGTCAGCCGCGCGACCATGAACAGGGCGCACGCCACCCTGGCCGAATGGGATGCCTACCTTGCAGCCCATGGCAAGGCCACCCCTGGCGAGGCAAAGCGCGACGTGACCATCGCCGACCTCAAGAAGCGCCTGACCAAGAAGACCCAGGAGTGCACGTTCCTGGAGAACAAGCTCAAGGCTGCCCACACCGCGATCGCTGCCCTCTTTCACGACAACGAAGCCCTCCGGCAGCAGCTCGGCAAGGACGTCTCCAGCACCGTCACACCCATCCGTCCCCGCGGGCCCAGGCAAGGACGCTAAGCCAGACCAGACGAATTTTGAGGACCACGGAGGCCGCGCTCGGCAGAAAGGTCAGATCTGCCGAGCGCGGCCGCCAGGCAGCGACGACGAGTCCCTTCCAGGGCAGCTGGACGAACTCGCGTACAGCTGGCTCGCGTACCGCCAGGGAGCGAAGGCTGCCTTGGACGCGCGGACGTAGTCCTGGATCCGGCCTACCGGACGCGGGCAGGGCGTCCACACTGAGGTTGCCAGGTTCGAGGCCGACGATGCGGAGCTCGCTTCCCTGTCAGTCGCCATGTCTAGATTTCGGGCCTACGTTCCGGGTTTTGGGATGCGGGCAGGGAGTTCGGTCAGGGCATTGGTGGAGATCCGTGGACGATTGCGGCAGGTGACTGCTTCACTTAGCGAAACACGGTTGTGACGTGCTCAGGGGGTCGCAGTGCACTTTTCCGTTTCGCCAGTCCGTGTCTTTCCTCGGGCGGCCCAGCCAGGGAAGCCTCGCGTCTACTTGGTCACCGATGACTGGGACGACTGGTTTCAGTTCAATACGCAGTACGACCTGCGCTACCAGGACGAGCACGGCGACATCCATGATGTTGGCCAGGTCAAGATTGGGCAGTTCGACATGGCGGCAGACCAGAGCCGTCCCGATCTGCCCAGCACGTTCTCGCAGCTCGACAACCGCTTCTTCTCGGTTGGGCAGGATGACAGCTACTACCAGAGTCTCAATCGATTGGGCAGCAAAGTCAGAGATGAGATCCTTCGGGGTCTACATGACATTGCCCTGGATTCAGCTCTCTATACACGGGCCTTGCGTGAGAACGTAACGGGTACGTCGCTCCTCCGATCTGTGAGTCGAGCGACTGTAGAAATTCAATTTCGCCGTCTCGCCCGAGGTGGGCGCCGACTCTCGCGATATCACTTCACGTATGAACTACCTTCGACACCTAGATCTCAGCAACCTGCCTTGTCCTTGGAGTTCGAGGTAGTGCCAGAATCCGAACCGCCTACTAATATTCACGTACTAATTGGGCGCAATGGAGTCGGCAAGACCCATCTACTCAACCATATGGCCCGCGCACTAGCGGATCCCCACGCCGACCCAGAGGAAGTTGGCACATTCACGATGAGAGGTTCTGACAGGAACCGGCTCGCAAATCTTGTTTCGGTCACTTTTAGTGCCTTTGATCCGTTCGAGCCTATCAGCCAGCCTCGTGATAAGACGAAAGTGGTACTGCCTTATGCTTATATTGGCCTGAAGCGAATTGGATCTAAGGTCGACGGAAAACCCCTGCCGCCTAAGGATCCGCGAGCACTAGCCAGTGAATTTACGAAGAGCGTGCAAGTCTGCGTTCAGGGTGCCCGCCTGGTGCGCTGGCGTAGAGCGCTAGAGATGCTAGAAGCTGATCCAATCTTCAGCGATGCGCGCGTTGCCGATCTCGCTGAGTCTGCGGCAGACGCCGCCGATCTCGCTGAAAGGGCAAGTCTGCTCTACCGGAACCTTAGTTCGGGTCATAAGATCGTACTGCTGACAATAACTCGCCTCGTTGAAACCGTTGAGGAGAGTTCTCTGGTTCTCCTGGATGAGCCAGAGGCCCACCTTCATCCACCGCTACTGAGTGCTTTTACTCGCGCTCTCTCTGACCTTCTGATCAATCGAAATGGCGTTGCTGTGATTGCCACTCACTCGCCCGTTGTATTGCAAGAAGTGCCGCGAAAGTGTGCATGGCGGTTGAGGCGTTCCGGGCGAGAGGTATTGGTGGAGCAGCCCGGTGTGGAGACCTTCGGCGAGAACGTCGGCGTGCTTACCAGAGAGATCTTCGGATTGGAAGTTACGCGCTCCGGTTTTCATCGGGTGCTGCAAGAAGCCGTAGAGGGTGGCGCTTCCTATGAGGATATCTTGGAGCGATTCGATGGGCAGTTGGGTGGGGAGGCTCGCGGGCTAATTCGTGCCCTGGTTGCAGCGAGGGTCCAGGAGGGTGAGCTCTGATGTGGAGAGTTGACCGACCCGAAGACACGGCGAAGGATACCTTCCGGTTGTGCATTAGTCGCGTGCGCGTCGCGGACTTGAAGAAGCGTCTCCAAGAGGCCGAAGGGCAGGTTGTTGCAGCTGGTAAAACGTATGTCGAGGCCGCCGAGTCGGCGACTCTTCATGATCTAGATGTAGAGGACTTCGAGCTCACCAGAGTCGGCACCTCAGAGATGGTCACCGTCTATAGCGGTCGCATGGCTGGTAAGAGATCCCCTGGGCGGGTAGTCTACGACGCGCTTATATTGGGTGCTAAGGATGGCTGTTGCCCGCTTTGTGGCCAGCGTACGGTATCCACCCTCGACCATCACCTGCCTAAGTCTCTTTACCCGGCCTTGGCGGTTAACCCACTGAACCTGGTTCCTGCCTGCTCTGATTGTAATAAGCTGAAGCTGGACGTCGTCCCATCCAGTGCAGAGGATCAGACGCTTCATCCGTATTTTGATGACGTCGAGGGGCAGGCTTGGCTCCGTGCTCGAGTTGTTAAAACCTCTCCAGTTGCACTGCAATTCTTCGTGGATACTGCGTCGGATATGGATGAGATCCTCGCTCGGCGCGTGCGTGCACATTTCAAGAAGCTGAGGCTCTCCTTCCTCTACGGTTCTCAGGCCGCCCAGGAGCTAAGTAATATTCGTTTCCGCTTGCTCGACATCTATGCAAGTGGTGGAGCCCTTGGGGGGCAGCAGGTACAGCAGCACTTGGCCGCAGAGGCGAAAAGCCGATGTAAGGCAAATGTGAATAGTTGGCAGACTGCGATGTATGCGGCTTTGGCTAGCAGTTCGTGGTTTTGTAATGGGGGGTTCGACGCATGATGATGAGGGAGCGTTGACTTTGCTGGCACCTGCAGTTCGTCTGGTAAAGGACGGAACCGGGATTAAGCAGTCGGCAGCGGAGTACGGGGCGATCACGTCGTAACGTCAGCCGGGAGCGATAGCCTGGTTCTGGTGCGTCGAGCGGGCCGAAACGTCGTCACATACCAGGACGCCGGCGGGCGTCCATCTTGGCTGGTCCTCCACTGTCTCACGGCGCCTTGATCCTGTGTGTTCCATGACCAAGTCACAGCTTCCCGGCCGTGCCGCGGCCGGGAAGCTGTGAGTGGTAAAGATGTAGCCGTCCTGGCTTTGTGGTGCATGCCGGGATGGTCTATCGGCGCGTGTCTTGACTTATCCTTCAACAAGTTGAAGGAAGCCGTACGCGTTATCGGGGGAATCAGACGGTTCTTCGGTGTCGGGATTAGGCTTCAGGTTGATCCGAGGGCGCGTCATTGTGGCTGTCGTGTACACCTGATCGGCCAGCTCGGCGGGCAGGCCGGATCGTGCAACGATTTCAGCAAATGGCACGCCGGTCTCCTCACACAGTCGAACCGCTGACTCAAGGAGCGCGGGGGATTCGCGAGGGCCGAGATCGCATGGTTCCGGATCTCCATGTTGAGAAAGCGCCATCATCGCCCTTTTGTAGGTGGTATCGCGAAACACGCCAATAGAGTGCGCACGGTAAACGAGAGCCTTTAGCGAGGTGCCCCATCTGAGCTTTAGGGAGTAGAGAGTCTCCCAATCCAGGCGTCGCGGCAATTCATCGGCAATTTCGGCGCGAGGCATCAAAAATTCTGCAGCGAAGTCGTGCGCTTGATTCTCTACAATTCTGCTGCCGGGTTCGGCATCGAGATGCATAATCAGATGCCCTACTTCGTGAGCGACATCGAAGCGGGAGCGGGGTAGATCATTCTTGAGAGGATTGCGAAAAATGATTGGCCGGCTGCCGTACCAATGAGAGAAGGCGTCGACCCGCTCGGAGACCGGCGGGAGTTCCATGACTACGACGCCGTGTGCTTCTAGGAGTCGGGTCACGTGGGGCAAGGGGCCGCTCTTCACGCCCAGGGCGGAACGGGCCTGCTGAGCAGCGGCCGCTACCTCTGAGCGCGTTGGGTCCGAAGGGATTGGTAGTCGTGGCAGGACCACGGTCGGGAGTTCGACGTACTTCTCAACCGTGGTCACCAACTGCCAAGCGATCTTTCCGAATGCAAGAGCTTGGTCCCGTTGCAGTTGAGTCGTTGCGCGAAGGCTGCGGAAGTGGGCGGCGCTCGGCATGGCTGGATGGGGGTGCCCGCTCGCGAAGAACGCGGCTGGCACCCCTAGCGCCATTGCAAGCTGAGCAACGACAGAAGCTGATGGCCGGCTCTGCGCAAGCTCGTACTGGCTCACTGCCGCAGGCGTCAGTCCTACTTGCTTGGCCAATTCGTTCTTGCGCAATCCGCGCAACTGCCGTGCAGTGGTCAAGGATTGAGGGTCGAACGCGCGAGACGCGAAACCGGCCTCTCCCTGACGATGGTGCGTCGTGGACATCGTTGAAATCTCAGTCTTCTTGGTTTTGAGTCTTCGGCTGCTCGTCCGGATCATTCCGGCGACGCTTCAGGGGGATCTTGGACTCGCCGAGGTCCATGAAGTTCTGCTGTTCCTTCGAGCCGCTCTCCTCAGGGAATCCTTCATCATCGCGCGGTTGCTCGGCAGTACCAGCCGGCCGCAGGGAGTCGGTGGGGTCCGCGGAGGCTGAGGCCTTCTCGAGATCCTCGGGCTTCGCCTGTGTTCTTGGAGCTGGCAGCGATACCTGCAAGCCGTTGTGCAGCTGCGCTGTCCCGTCGAGCCAGGGAGAACCACCTGCCCGGTTGTCTCGGGGGAGACCCAACTCGATGACACAGCCACCGGTCTCAGGGTCGCCTGTGTGCATAATGCGGACATGCCCCTGCGTGATCGCCGGGGCGAAGGCCGAATCCCATCCGGACTCTTCGCTCAAGGCGAGCTGAACGCCAGCGGAGCTGTTGGCCACAGCGCCACGCAGTCGCGGACTACTCCCGTCCCAGCGGACCTTCTCCAGCGCCGCCGGGATCTTGTCGGGTGTGGTGAAGCGGAACTTATAGAACCGCACTACCCACGGCCCACTGGTGATCTCGACTGCGCCACCCGCCACGATGCGAGCCGAGATTCCAGCCTGCACCAAGCGCAGCCGAACCAGGTTGGCGATGTTTCGCCAGGTTTGCTGCCCGAACGTGCCCATGTCGTCGCCGAACCTGGGCTCGAAGCGGTCGGCGTTGGTTTCGTAGACCTGCTGAGTGACTTCCTCAACGATCCCAAGTACGCCGTCTCGGCGCAGATCTGTCATGGCTTGCCGCAGAGTCATATCCACGGGGAGAACATAGCAGAAGGCCACCGTTTCTGCGTGAGAATCAAGTAGGCGATGTGTGGCGCTTCTGGCCAAGCGGCCTCGTGTGGAAGGGCACCACCGACAGGCTGCCTACCGATGATCTTGTTCAGCCTGGCAGTTGCTTCGCAGTCATGGCGTGCGCCTCGGTGGAGGTCGCATCTACTGACGCCCCTTCAGGGATGGCGCTCTTCGAGGGGTTACCTGCAGCTGTGTCAGCGGCTGCATAGACGGTGATGTTTCCTGAAGCTCCACGAGCAACGGTGTTCCCTGGTCCAGCGCGTAGCTCGTGATCGGCCTGATGTCTCATGAGACATGCTGAGCGCGAAGAAGTGTGCCATCTGGACCATGTGGCGGGACTGGAGGGGGTGTTGCGGGGCCGGGACGTGGGGGTGATCGAGACGACGGGTCTCGCGGAGCCCGCCGCGCAGGCCGCGGCGGTGCGACGGACCGCCGCCGGGCGGGGGATCGCGCTGCGGCACGCGGTGGCGGGGGAACGGCGGCGCACCGGACCCGTCGAGTGGGAGGTGCTGTGGCCGCAGGACACACGGGCGCCCGGTGCGATGGGTCCGCTGGAGCCGAACGACGCGAGCGTGACGCTGTTGGTGCGCAGCGGCGGGCTGCGGATGTTGTTGCTCGGTGATCTGGAGCCGCCCGCGCAGCGGGCGTTGGTGCGGGGGCCGCTCGGCGGCCGGTCCGCGCGGGTGGACGTGGTGAAGGTGGCGCACCACGGGTCGCCCTTCCAGGACCCGGAGCTGCTGGAGCTGACCCGTGCGCGGCTCGCCCTGATCTCCTGCGGCCGGGACAACCCGTACGGGCATCCCTCGGCGAGGACGATCGGGGCGCTGGAGGCGGCCGGGGCACAGGTGTCGCGCACGGACCGTGACGGTTCGGTGGCCGTGCTCGACGGGGACGGGCGGGGTCCCGCGACGGTCGCGCACCGCTGACCGGCACCGGGCATCGCGTTGGCAAAGCGGAGGGGGGAGGGGGAGAGCGGGCGGAACGGTGGGAACGGAGCCGCGGATCAACGTGCGAGGGAGAGAATGGGCGGTGCCGGGGAAGTCGCGGGCAGCGGGACCGGACGGTGGGGGTGGTGCGGATACGGCGCGCGTTTGCCGGGAATGCGCTGCGGATGGTCGAATGCGTTATCGAATCGAACGACGTCGCGCCGCACTGGAGTGTTTTCGGGAATGCTGGGCCGTTGGCTGGGAAATCGTAGGAACGCTCAGCGGGTTGGTCCCGTGTCGGCGGTGAACGTCCCGCAGAGCGCCGGGGTGCTCGGTTGCCGGGTGCTCGACCCGGTGCACGAACCGGCGCGCGGCGCGACACTGACCGTGACGGACAGCGACGGACGTATGACGGTGAACGGCGGCACGGACCCGTACGGATCTTTCGTGGCGGCCGTACCGGCGGGGGAGTACCGAATCGTGGTGACCTCGGACGGCTACGCACCGTACCGGGCCGATGTCACGGTCGCGGAGGGCACGCACTCCTCCCTCGGTGACGTGGTGCTGCAACTCGCCCCGGCGCAACCGCTGCCCTCGACCGGGGACTGGGAGATCGAGCCCACGCATTCCTCGATCGGTTTCACGGCACGGCATATCGGGCTGGCGCGGATTCACGGACGGTTCAACAGGTTCGCGGGGGCGTTGCGGATCGGTGAGCGGATGGAGGAGTCGGCGATGCATGTGGTGATCGACGCGGCGTCCATCGACACCAATGTGCGGATGCGTGACGATCATTTGCGGTCGGCGGACTTTCTCGACGTCCAGCGCTTTCCGACCCTGGAGTTCTACAGCGAACGCTTTGCTCACCGGGGTGGTCAGCGATGGGGGATCACCGGGGCCCTGTCGCTGCACGGGGTGACACGGACCGTGACGCTCGACGCGGAGTACCTGGGCCTGGGCAACGGTATGGAGGGCGAGACACGAGCCGCGTGCCGGGCCACCACCGAACTGCACCGTGACGACTTCACGGTCAGCTGGCAGACGATGCTCGCGCGCGGGATAGCCGTGGTCGGCCCGAGTATCGGGATCACCCTCGACGTGCAGGTCGTCCCCATGGCGGCGGGGTGACCCTCGGCCGTTGACCGCCGGTAGTCGTGACGCCCGCCGGTAGCCGTGACGCGTGACGCCCGCTGGTCGCTGACGGCCGGACCTCCGCTGGCGGCTGGACTTCCCGCTGACCGCTGACCGCTGACCGCTGACGGCTGGACCTCCCGCTGACCGCTGACTGGGCCGGCCGCTGTCCCGGGCGTTCCGCCGGTGCCGGACAATGTTCCGGTGAGCGATGTGAGACATGTGCTGGTGCTGCCCGACCGGGACGCGGCGGAGGAAGCGGCCGAGGCGTTGGGCGACCGGTTCGGGGTGCGGGAGGAACCGCAGCTCGTCCGGGACGCGCTGGCGGGGGAGGACGACGCCGAGGACGCCCAGTGGCTGGTGGTCGTCGAGGACCCCGACGCCCGCTTGGACGCCGCCGCGCTCGACGCCTTCGCCGGTGAGTGGGACGGCTGGCGCGAGGCGCCGTAGCGGCGAGCCGGCCGTGCGGGTGCGGCGGCCGTACCTGGTCGGTTCCGGCGGCCGTACCCGGCGAGTTCTTCGGTGCCGCCCGGGTGGGTCGGCATCCACGCCAGGGTAGCGCGACACCGTTGAGGCGAGGTACCCCGCGCCACCCGGGAAACGGGACCGCCAGGGGAACGGGACTCCCCGGCAACGGCTCCCCCCGCAACGGAACCGCTCAGCGCGTCGTCCACGCGGGGACTGTCGGTGGGGCGTGGGATGCTGGACCGTGATGGCCAAGAAGACCGCAAACGACGATCCGCTCGCCCCCCTCACGCTCGCCGTGGGCCAGGAGGACCTCCTGCTCGACCGCGCCGTGAAGCAGGTGGTGACGGCCGCCCGCGCGGTCGACGCGGACACGGACGTCCGTGACCTCACGTCCGATCAGCTCCAGCCCGGCACCCTCGCCGAGCTGACGAGTCCTTCGCTGTTCGCCGAGCGCAAGGTCGTCGTCGTCCGTAACGCGCACGACCTGTCCGCCGACACCGTCAAGGACGTGAAGGCGTATCTCGGGGCGCCCGCCGAGGAGATCACGCTGGTGCTGCTGCACGCGGGCGGTGCCAAGGGCAAGGGCCTGCTGGACGCCGCGCGCAAGGCGGGTGCGCGGGAGGTCGCCTGCCCGAAGATGACGAAGCCAGCGGACCGGCTGGCCTTCGTCCGGGGGGAGTTCCGCGCGCTCGGCCGGGCGGCGACCCCGGAGGCGTGCCAGACACTGGTCGACGCGATCGGCAGCGATCTGCGGGAGCTGGCGTCGGCGGTGGCGCAGCTCGTCGCGGATGTCGAGGGCACCATCGACGAGGCGATCGTCGGCCGCTACTACACGGGCCGGGCCGAGGCGTCGAGCTTCACGGTCGCGGACCGGGCGGTCGAGGGACGGACGGCGGAGGCGCTGGAGGCGCTGCGCTGGTCGCTGTCGACGGGTGTCGCGCCCGTGCTGATCACCAGCGCGCTGGCGCAGGGGGTGCGGGCGATCGGGAAGCTGTCGTCCGCGCGGGGCGGCCGTCCCGCCGACCTCGCCCGGGAGCTGGGTATGCCCCCTTGGAAGATCGACCGGGTGCGTCAGCAGATGCGCGGCTGGACCCCGGACGGGGTGTCGGTCGCGCTGCGCGCGGTCGCGGAGGCCGACGCGGGGGTCAAGGGCGGCGGTGACGATCCGGAGTACGCGCTGGAGAAGGCGGTCGTCACGATCGCCCGCGCGGCCCGTTCGCGACGAGGCTGAGGCCCGTTCGACGTGACGTGACGTGACGTGACGTGACGTGACGGTGTGGGTGTCCCGCACCCGGCTCCCCGTACCGGCCCCATACCCAGAGCCCCCGGTACCCCAGAGCGCCCCGTAGTCACGGCCCCGTACCCGTACGACTCAGTATCTGCGGCTCCCGTACCCGCAGGCGCGGCCCCAGGTCCCCGTACGCATACGGACGGCTCCCGTACGCATGCGGAACGTAAGCGTACGTAACGTGCAGATGTGAAAACGCCGAGGACCCCGGGTCCGGCGCCTGGGGAAGGCGGCGGACGCGGGGTCCTCGGTTCACGATGCTGAGCCCGTACCCGCGTGGCGAACGCAGGCCGCGTACAGGCTCGGGGTGCCGGACGGGAGCGGAGAGAGAGGGCCCGCTGGGTCCCTTCCGGCGGTCAAGTCGGTGCGGACGGGTCCGTCGGTCCCGGCCCTGGGGGCCGGGCGGTCCGTGCCGCTGCCGGGTCCGTGGGGCGGGGCCCCACGCCCTCGGCTCAGCCCTTGAGGGAGGCGACCTGCGAAGCCAGGGCCGACTTCTTGTTGGCGGCCTGGTTCTTGTGGATGACGCCCTTCGAGACGGCCTTGTCCAGCTTGCGCGAAGCCTCGCGGTTCGCGGCGGTGGCCTTCTCGACGTCGCCGGCGGCGACGGCCTCACGGGTACGGCGGATCGCGGTCTTCAGGGAAGACTTGACGGCCTTGTTGCGCAGCCGCGCCTTCTCGTTGGTCTTGATCCGCTTGATCTGGGACTTGATGTTCGCCACGAATGAGCCTTCTCAGGTTCAGAGGCGCGCACGGACCTCGGTCCGTACCCGCCGATGATTTGAATCTTCGGGTGGCGCCACGGGCCAGGACCGGAGAACCGGCCGGACCGGGGTGCCGAGCGGACACCGGGACCCGGTGCGCCGCGCGTGTCCCCGCTGAGAGGGGCAGGAGACACAATGACCTAGGTTATCAGCCGTGCTCCCGGCGGCCCAAACCGGTCGCAGTGCCGCGCCCATGGGACGATGGAGGCTACGTAACGATCCGCGCCGAGGCGTGAGAAGCCTCAAGAGACAGGACCCTGCGTGCCCGCGACCACTCCCCATGTGCCTGAGCCGAGCCGTACCCCGCCGGCTCTGCTCCGTAATTTCTGCATCATCGCGCACATCGACCACGGCAAGTCCACGTTGGCCGACCGTATGCTCCAGCTCACCGGAGTGGTCGAGCAGCGGCAGATGCGCGCCCAGTACCTCGACCGCATGGACATCGAGCGTGAACGCGGCATCACGATCAAGTCCCAGGCGGTGCGGCTGCCCTGGGCCCCCACCGGTGGGCCCGACGTGGCCGACACCCACATCCTCAACATGATCGACACCCCGGGGCACGTGGACTTCACGTACGAGGTGTCGCGGTCGCTGGCCGCGTGCGAGGGGACCGTCCTGCTCGTTGACGCCGCGCAGGGCATCGAGGCGCAGACCCTCGCCAACCTGTACCTGGCGATGGAGAACGAACTCACGATCATCCCCGTCCTCAACAAGATCGACCTGCCCGCCGCGCAGCCGGAGAAGTTCGCCGAGGAGCTGGCGAACCTGGTCGGCTGCCAGCCGGAGGACGTGCTGAGGGTCTCCGCGAAGACGGGACTCGGCGTGGACGCGCTGCTGAACCGCGTCGTCGCGGAGGTCCCGCCGCCCGTGGGGGTCGCCGACGCGCCCGCCCGCGCCATGATCTTCGACTCGGTGTACGACTCGTACCGCGGTGTCGTCACCTATGTCCGGGTCATCGACGGTCAGCTCAGCAAGCGTGAGCGGATCAGGATGATGTCGACGGGCGCCACCCACGAGCTGCTGGAGATCGGGGTCACCTCGCCCGAGATGCTGGCCTCCGACGGGCTCGGCGTGGGCGAGGTCGGCTATCTGATCACCGGGGTGAAGGACGTCCGGCAGTCCAAGGTCGGTGACACCATCACCAGCCTGCACAAGGGCGCGACCGTGGCCCTGGGCGGCTACAAGGACCCCAAGCCGATGGTCTTCTCGGGGCTCTACCCGATGGACGGCTCCGACTACCCCGATCTGCGCGAGGCGCTCGACAAGCTCCAGCTCAACGACGCCGCGCTGGTCTACGAGCCGGAGACCTCCGCCGCGCTCGGCTTCGGCTTCCGCGTCGGCTTCCTGGGGCTGCTGCACCTCGACGTGATCCGGGAGCGGCTGGAGCGCGAGTTCGGCCTCGACCTGATCGCGACCGCGCCGAACGTGGTCTACCGCGTGATCATGGAGGACGGCGTCGAGCACGTCGTCACCAACCCGAGCGAGTTCCCCGAGGGGAAGATCGCGGAGGTGTACGAGCCGATGGTCCGCGCGACGATCCTCGCGCCCAGCGAGTTCATCGGGTCGATCATGGAGCTGTGCCAGGCGCGGCGCGGGACCATGCTCGGGATGGACTACCTCTCCGAGGACCGCGTGGAGATCCGTTACACGCTGCCGCTCGCGGAGATCGTCTTCGACTTCTTCGACCAGCTCAAGTCCAAGACCCGTGGTTACGCCTCGCTGGACTACGAGACCACCGGCGAGCAGAGCGCCCATCTCGTCAAGGTCGACATCCTGCTGCACGGCGACAAGGTCGACGCGTTCTCCGCGATCACGCACCGGGACGCCGCGTACGCGTACGGGGTCCGGCTCGTCGCGAAGCTGCGGGAACTGATCCCGCGGCAGAGCTTCGAGGTGCCCGTCCAGGCCGCGATCGGGTCCCGGGTGATCGCCCGGGAGACCATCCGCGCCATCCGCAAGGACGTGCTCGCCAAGTGCTACGGCGGTGACATCTCCCGTAAGCGGAAGCTGCTGGAGAAGCAGAAGGAGGGGAAGAAGCGGATGAAGATGGTCGGGTCCGTGGAGGTCCCCCAGGACGCGTTCATCGCCGTGCTGTCGAGCGACGACAGCGGTCAGAGCGGCGGCAAGCCGAAGAAGTGACGCAGCGGAGCGGGCCCCGAGGGGGTCCGTGACGGTCGTCGGGCTCGGGGACCGGTTGGGGGGACATCCCTCCGCCGGTCCCCGAGGCCGTTCCGCCGGACCGTTTCCCCGGACGTTTCCCCGGCCGTTCCGGGGCGGCGATTCTCCCCCGCCCGGCGCGCCCGGTCCCGGCACGGACCGTGGAAGTGACAGCTCACGGGCCGCGGGGTGACAGCTCGGGGGCCGCGGAAGTGACAGGCCGCGGGCCGCGGAGTGAAAGCTCACGGACCGCGGGCGTGGCAGGACAGGGCCCGTGGAAGTGACAGCTCACGGACTCTTACGCGGCGGGCGACCTCGCTCTACTCTGATCACTGCCCGGTAGTTACTGGTGAGTTAAACAACAAGCCGAAACCAAGCAGCCGCACGCAGTCGGACGCACGCACTGTCGCGGGCCCGGAGGATGTCGTGAGCGACACACAGACCCTGATCGAGAACCGGCCGCCCTCGGTGGCGAATCTGTTCCTGGAGCGCGTCGTCAAGACACCGGACGCCGAGGCGTACCGGTATCCCGTACCGGCCGCGTCCGGCACGGGACCCGATGAGTGGAAGTCCCTGACCTGGGGTGGGACCGCCGAGCGGGTGTTCGCCATCGCCGCCGGACTGGTCGATCTCGGGCTCCGGGCCGAGGACCGTGTCGCGCTGATGTCCGCCACCCGGGTCGAGTGGATCCTCACGGACCTGGCGATCCTGTGCGCGGGCGCCGCCACGACCACCGTCTATCCGCAGACCAACGCCGAGGAAGCCGCGTTCATCGTCGCGGACTCCGCGAGCAAGGTCCTCATCGCGGAGAACGCCGAACAGCTCGCCAAGGCCCGAACCCAGCGCGCCGCGCTGCCCGAGCTGGACCATGTCGTCCTCATCGACGCCGCCGGCCACCAGGCCGACCCCGGTGACCCGGAGGGCTGGATCCTCACCCTCGCCGAGCTGGAGGCCCGGGGCGCCGCCCTGCTGGAACGCGAGCCCGGTGTGGTCAAGGACCGGGTCGCCGCGATCACCGCCGACCAGCTCGCCACCCTCATCTACACCTCCGGCACCACCGGCCGCCCCAAGGGCGTACGGCTGCCGCACGACAACTGGTCGTACATGGCCAAGGCGATCGCGGCGACGGGTCTGATCGGCGCCGACGACGTGCAGTACCTGTGGCTGCCGCTCGCCCATGTCTTCGGCAAGGTGCTCACCTCCGGACAGATCGAGCTCGGGCACGTCACCGCCGTCGACGGCCGTATCGACAAGATCATCGAGAATCTGCCGGTGGTGCAGCCGACCTACATGGCGGCCGTACCCCGCATCTTCGAGAAGGTCTACAACGGCGTCGCCGCCAAGGCCCGCGCGGGCGGACCCGCCAAGTACAAGATCTTCCAGTGGGCCGCCGGGGTCTCCCGCGAGTACGCGCGGACCAGCCAGGACAGCTTCCGCCGCACCGGCCGCGCCGATGTCCCGTTCGGGCTGCGCTCCAAGCACAAGGTGGCCGACGCCCTCGTCTACAGCAAGCTCCGCGACGCGTTCGGCGGACGGCTGCGGGCCTGTATCTCCGGCTCTGCGGCCCTCTCCCCGGAGATCGGGTTCTTCTTCGCCGGGGCCGGGGTGCACATCCTGGAGGGCTATGGCCTCACCGAGTCGTCGGCGGCGTCGTTCGTCAACCCGGGCGAGGCGTACCGCACGGGCACGGTCGGCAAACCGCTGCCCGGTACCGAGGTGCGGATCGCCGAGGACGGCGAGGTGATGCTGCGCGGCCCCGGCATCATGCAGGGCTACCACGGACTGCCCGAGAAGACCGCCGAGGTGCTGGAGAGCGACGGCTGGCTGCACACCGGGGACATCGGGGAACTCTCCGAGGACGGCTATCTGCGGATCACCGACCGCAAGAAGGACCTCATCAAGACCTCGGGCGGCAAGTACGTCGCCCCGGCGGAGGTCGAGGGACTGTTCAAGGCGGTCTGCCCGTACGTCTCCAACATCGTCGTCCACGGCGCCGACCGGAACTTCTGCACCGCGCTGATCGCCCTGGACGAGCCCGCGATCCTCGGCTGGGCCGCGGAGAACGGCCTGGAGGGCAAGTCGTACGGCGAGGTGCTCGCCGCGCCGGAGACGAACGCGCTCGTCCAGGGCTATGTCACGGAGCTGAACCAGGGGCTCCAGCGCTGGCAGACCGTGAAGAAGTTCCGGCTCCTGCCGCGCGACCTCGATGTCGAGCACGGCGACCTCACCCCGAGCCTCAAGCTCAAGCGGCCGGCCGTGGAACGTGAGTTCAAGCACCTTCTCGACGAGATGTACACAGGGGCCAGGGAGGCCTGAGCGGACGCCGCGGCACCGGGCCCATGGGTCCGGGTACGCCGTTCTCCGTACCGGACCGGCCCGGTACGGAGCGGGTGTTCTCAGTCGCACGGCCAGTACACGTCCCCTGATCGGGACGGGGCACTTCGGTCACCCGGCGCGTACGGGTGCGCTCGGTCTGTCACTCTGTCCGTGTCGCCCGAGGCGTATTCGCCCGAAGTTCCCAGCAGTTGAGGAGTGGGGTCCGTTCCGATGCGACGGGAGAACACGGTCCGTGCCGGAGTACGCCGTGGCCGGGGGCGCCCACGGGCGCGCGTGGCGCGCACATCGCTGCCCGGGAACTCCGCGGCGCCCTCGGCCGCGCGGGTGTTCGCCCGCAGCGTCCTCGGGGAGTGGTCGCGCGGCGGCACGCCGGGCGCGCCGTCCGGCCGGGTACGGATACCCGAGCGGCTGATGCAGGACGCGACCCTCCTGGTCAGCGAACTGGTCACCAACGCCGTCGTCCACGCGGGCACGGACGTGGGACTGCTCTGCCGCTGGGAGGAACGGTCCGCCGACACGGAGGACGAGGGCGGGGACGGGGACGAGGGCGAGGGCGAAGGCGAGGAAGCGGACGAGGTCGGGGGCGGGGACGGTACCGAGGGCTCCGGGGGCTCCGGCGGCTCCGAGGGTTCTGACGGCTCCGCGGCGGACTCCGATGACATCGATGGCGCGGCGCACGGGCACGACGGGGACGCCGGCGGGCACGACCCCGGCGCACTGGTCATCGAGGTGTCCGACCAGCACCCCGCGCGCCCCATCAACGGCGCCCCCGCCGCCCGCAGCAGCGACGCCCCCGAGTACGGCCGGGGGCTGCAACTGGTCGCGCGGCTCGCCACCGCCTGGGGTGTCACCTACCGCTCCGGTACCAAGACCGTCTGGGCGCGGCTCCCCGCCCACCGCCCCGACCACCCCGCCGCCGGACCGGACGCCCGGCCCGACGAGGCGATGCCGGGGTACGAGGCCGTCGCCGGGTACGGCGTGATGGCGGGCTCCGAGCCCGGCGGGCCGCGCCCCACCGGACCCGGCTGGCCCGAACCGGGCGACGACACCGGGGGAGCGGCACCCGGGCACACCCCCGGACCGGCCGGACCGCTGCCCTCCGGCCCGGCGCCCGCCCTCCCGTCCCGTGTCCCCGACGGCACCGCCGCGTGCGCCCGGAGCGGCGAGGAGGGCAGCTGCGCGGAGGACGGTTCGTGCGGTCAGGGCGGCCAGGACTGGGTCAACCGGGGCGCGCTGTCCTTCCTCGCGGAAGCCTCCGAACTGCTCGCCGGACAGCTCGACGAGGACCTGGTCGCCGCCCTGGCCGGGCAGCTCCTCGTACCCCGGCTCGCGGAGTGGTGCGCGGTCTGGCTCAGCGACGAGGCCGACCGCTCCGGCTCCGACCCCGGCGCGGGTGCCACGACCGGCGGCGGCCCCCGGCTGGCCCGGGTGTGGCACGGCAGCGAGAACCGGATGGAGGAGCTGCGCCGCGTCCTGGAGAAGGAACCGCCTGTCCTCGGCGGGGACCCGGCCCGGTCCGGTCCGCTGCCCGTCCCCTGGCCCGGCGCGTCGTTCGGGGAGGCCGAGCCGACCGGCGCGGCCGTGGCGTTCCGGCTGGTCGCGGGCGGCCGTCCGCTGGGCGCCCTGCTGATCGGCCGGTCCGGGGCGACCCGGTTCCCCGACGAGGTGACCGGGCTGGTCGAGGACTTCTGCCGCCGGGTCGCGCTCGCGATCGGCGCGGCCCGTCAGTACGCCCGGCAGGCCACCATCAGCCGGGTCCTCCAGCGGGGGCTGCTGCCCAGCGCCGTCGCCGAGATCCCGGGCATGCGCAGCGCCCTCGTCTACGAGCCCCGGGAGCGGGGCGGCCCCGGCGGCGACTTCTACGACGTGTTCCCCGCCGGGGACGGCCGCTGGTGCTTCGCCCTCGGCGACGTCCAGGGCAAGGGCCCCGAGGCGGCCGTCGTCATCGGGCTGGCCCGGCCCTGGCTGCGGCTGCTCGCCCGCGAGGGGTACGCCGTCGGCGCGGTGCTGGACCGGCTCAACCAGCTGCTGCTCGACGACGCGACGGAGGCGGCGGACGCGGGGGCGCGGGCCCTCGCGGGTACGGGCGGCATCGGGATGCCGCCCGAGGGTTTCATGCCGCGGTTCCTGTCCGCGCTGTACGGGGAGCTCGTGCCCACCCCGCACGGTGTGCGGTGCACCCTCGCGTCGGCCGGACACCCGCTGCCGCTGGTGCTGCGGCCCGACGGGGAGGTGTCGGTGGTGTCCGGGCCCCAGGTGCTGCTCGGGGTGGTCGAGGACGCGACGTACTGGGCCGAGTCCTTCGATCTCGCGCCCGGCGACACGCTGCTCTGCGTCACGGACGGGGTCACGGAGCGGAGGTCCGGGCGGCGGCAGTTCGATGACGGTGAGGGGCTCGCCGTGGCGCTGTCCCACTGCGTGGGGCTTTCGGCGGAGGCGGTGGCGGAGCGGATCCGGGCGGAGGTCCACGGGTTCGCGGTCGAGCCGCCTGAGGACGACCTGGCGATCCTGGTCCTCCAGGCGACGTAGCCGTGCGGCCCGCCCCGGGTTTTCTGCGCGGGTCGCCTTAGCTTGCGCTTCCCAGGTCTGTCCGGCGGGGCGCACTTCGTTCCTGTGCCGTCGTTCGTGGGTTTTGCGCAGTTCCCCGCGCCCCTATCGGGGCGCCATCTGCCGGTCCTTCGGGTCGGGGCCGGTCGGGATTCTCCGTCCTCGATCCGACGCGCTCGGTACGACGTCCAGCGGAGCTACTGAAGAGCATCGGAGTCTGCGGGCAGAGATTCCCGCCCACCCCCTTCGGTAGTCGGGCGGGTGCGCGGGGAGGAGGGTGAAAGACAACCTCAGGAGGCTGAGGCGCCCCAAAGGGGCGCGGGGAACTGCGCAAAGACGAGGGCGACCCGCACCCGAGGTACAACGGATCGGGGCAGCATCCAGGGGCGCGGGGAACCGCGCGGGCCGCCGGGTGCCCGTATCGACGTGAGAACGCTCACCTGGGGTGGTCCGGAGGGGCGGGGGGAGGTGGGCCCGGGGGGACAATGGGGGTATGCCTTCCGTACTCCCCGAGGGGGAACCCGTGCCCGAGAGCGGCGTGCTGCCCCCCGCCGCGCTCGAAGGCGCGGACACCCGGCCCCTCGGGTTCTACCTCCACGTCCCCTACTGCGCGACCCGCTGCGGTTACTGCGACTTCAACACGTACACCGCCACCGAACTGCGCGGCACGGGCGGCGTCCTCGCGTCCCGTGACAACTACGCGGCGACCCTTGTCGACGAGGTCCGCCTCGCCCGCAAGGTGCTCGGGGACGACACCCGTCCGGTCCGGACCGTCTTCGTCGGCGGGGGCACGCCCACCCTGCTGCCCGCCGACGACCTGGTGCGGATGCTCGCCGCGGTCCGTGACGAGTTCGGGCTGGCGCCCGACGCGGAGATCACCACGGAGGCCAACCCCGAGTCCGTCGACCCGGCGTATCTGACCGCCCTGCGCGAGGGCGGCTTCAACCGGGTGTCGTTCGGGATGCAGAGCGCCCGCCCGCACGTCCTGAAGATCCTCGACCGCACCCACACCCCCGGCCGCCCCGAGGCGTGTGTCGCGGAGGCGCGGGCCGCCGGGTTCGAGCACGTCAACCTGGATCTGATCTACGGCACCCCCGGTGAGTCCGACGACGACTGGCGGGCCTCCCTCGACGCGGCGATCGGCGCCGCGCCGGACCATGTGTCGGCGTACGCGCTGATCGTGGAGGACGGCACCCGGCTGGCCCGCCAGATCCGCCGCGGGGAGATCCCCATGACCGACGACGACGTCCACGCCGACCGCTATCTCATCGCCGACGAGACCTTCGCCGCCGCCGGGTACGACTGGTACGAGGTGTCGAACTGGGCGAACTCGCCCGGCGGCCGCTGTCTGCACAACGAGCTGTACTGGCGGGGCGCCGACTGGTGGGGCGCGGGACCCGGTGCGCACAGCCATGTGGGCGGGGTGCGCTGGTGGAACGTCAAGCACCCCGGCGCGTACGCCGCCGCCCTCGCGGAGGGGCGTTCGCCCGGGGCGGGACGCGAGCTGCTGTCCGACGAGGACCGCCGGGTGGAGCGTGTGCTGCTGGAGCTGCGGCTGCGGGACGGCTGCCCGCTGGACCTGCTGCGTCCGGCGGGCCTCGAAGCGGCGGGGCGCGCGCTCGGGGACGGGCTCCTGGAGCGCGCGCCCTTCGAGCGGGGGCTGGCGGTGCTGACCCTGCGGGGACGGCTGCTGGCGGACGCGGTGGTCCGGGACCTGGTCGACTGACCCGCCGCCGGGGCCGTCAGCTCGTGCCGACCGTCACATGGTCGATCAGATGCTCCACCGGGCCCAGCAGCTCGGGTTCCAGGTCCTTGTACGTACGGACCCGGGACAGGATGTGCTGCCAGGCCGCGCCCGTGTTCGCGGGCCAGCCGAGGGCCGCGCACACGCCCGTCTTCCAGTCCTGTCCGCGCGGGACCTGCGGCCAGGCGCGGATACCGACGGACGCGGGCTTCACCGCCTGCCACACATCGATGTACGGATGCCCGACGACCAGGGTGTGCGGGTCGGTCACGGAGGCCGCGATACGGGACTCCTTGCTGCCCGGGACCAGATGGTCGACCAGGACGCCGAGACGGGCGTCGGGGCCCGGGCCGAATTCCGCGACGATCGCCGGGAGGTCGTCCACGCCCTCCAGGTACTCCACGACCACGCCCTCGATACGGAGGTCGTCGCCCCAGACCCGTTCGACGAGTTCCGCGTCGTGGCGGCCCTCGACGTAGATGCGGCCCGCGCGGGCGACCCGGGCCCGGGTGCCGGGGACGGCGACGGAGCCGGACGCGGTACGCGCCGGCCGACGGGGCCCACCGGCCGGGGGGCGGGTCAGGGTCACCGGCCTGCCGTCCAGCAGGAAGCCCCGGGGTTCCAGGGGGAAGACCCGGAGCTTGCCGAAGCGGTCCTCCAGGGTGACGGTGCCGGCCTCCACGCGGGTGACCGCGCCGCAGAAGCCCGTGGTCGCCTCCTCCACGACAAGGCCCGCCTCCGCGACGACCTCGGCGATCGGCCCCTTCTTCTTCCAGGGCGGTGTCAGATCCGGAGAGTACTGGCGCATCCCCCGACGATAGTTCCCCACTCGCGACAGACACCCGTTCCCGGGGTCCCGTCTGCCCGCACCCGGGAGCCGGCCTCAAGGGTCGCCCCAAAGGGGCGCGAGGAACCGCGCACCCCCGGACGACGGCACAGAAACAAGTACGGCCACCCGGCCAGACCTCAGGGGCGCGAGGAACCGCGCACCCCCGGACGACGGCACAGGAACAGGTACGCCCACCCGGCCAGACCTCAGGGGCGCGAGGAACCGCGCACCCCCGGACGACCCGCACAGGAACAGGTACGCCCACCCGGACAGACCTCGAACCACCTGTACAGGAACAAGTGCGCCCGGCACAGCGAACCCAAAAGCCAGCGCACCGATTCAGCGGAGACGCCCCAGCACCACCCGCTGCTCCCGCAAGAACCCCGCGTCGACCACCGCCCCGTGCCCCGGCACGTACACCGCCCCCGCGCCCCCGAGCCCCAGCAGCCGGTCCACCGCGAAAGGCCAGCGCAGCGCCTCCGCGTCGGGGCCCGCCTGCGGTTCCCCGGACTCCTCCACGAGATCACCGCAGAACACGACCGCGGGTTCCCCGGGCACCAGCACCGCGAGATCGTTGCGGGTGTGTCCGGGGCCCACGTCCGCGAGGACGACCACGAGCCCCCCGAGATCCAGCGACAGCGACCCCGTCACCTCCACCCCGGGCGAGGCCAGCGCCTCCGCGGCCCGCGCGGCGTCGTCCGGCGCGACCCCGTGCCGTACCGCGTCCGCCCGCAGCTCCTCGCGCCCCGCGGTCAGCACCGCCCCGATCCCCGCCGCCCCGTACACCCGCGCGGTGCCGAAGACGGACGCCCCCATCACATGGTCGAAGTGCGCGTGCGTCAGCGCGACATGGGTGACCTCGCGGACACGCCCGGGTCCGCCCCGCAGCAGCCGCCGGGTCTGCTCCCGCAGCTCGGCCCCCTCCCGCAGGGTCGACCCCGCGTCGACCAGCAGGGCCGCACGGTCGCCCACGACCAGCCCGACCGTGCAGTCCCAGCCCGGCAGCCGCCGCCGCCCCGCCCGGGGAGCCAGCCGTTCCCAGCCCTCCGCCGCCCAGTCGGTCTCTTCCGTTCTCCGCATACCGTGACGCTAGGTCATCCCCGCAGGACGCACGACGGCACCCGTCCTGAGCCTCGTGTGCCCCGGCCTTGCTACGTGCGCACCCACCGGCCGTACACTGGGCCGGGGAACTCTGGCACTCGACCGTCATGAGTGCCAAGCAGTGGAAAGAGCTGGGGCAGGCGAAGCGGGAGGTGTGCGCGATGCTCAGTGAACGCAGGCTGGAAGTGCTGCGCGCCATCGTCCAGGACTACGTCGGTACGGAGGAGCCCGTCGGCTCCAAGGCGCTGACCGAGCGGCACAGTCTCGGTGTCTCCCCGGCGACCGTCCGCAACGACATGGCGGCGCTGGAGGAGGAGGGGTTCATCGCCCAGCCGCACACCAGCGCGGGGCGTATCCCCACCGACAAGGGGTATCGCCTGTTCGTGGACAAGCTGGCGGGGGTCAAACCGATGACGGCGCCCGAGCGGCGCGCCATCCAGAACTTCCTCGACGGCGCGGTCGACCTCGACGACGTGGTCGGCCGTACGGTGCGGCTGCTGGCGCAGCTCACCCGGCAGGTCGCCGTCGTGCAGTACCCGTCGCTGACCCGTTCGACCGTGCGGCACGTGGAACTGCTGTCGCTGTCGCCCGCGCGCGTGATGCTCGTCCTGATCACGGACACGGGCCGGGTCGAGCAGCGGCTGGTCGACTGCCCGGCGCCCTTCGGGGAGAGCTCGGTCGCGGATCTGCGGGCCCGGCTCAACAGCAGGGTCGCCGGCCGCCGCTTCGCGGACGTCCCGCAGCTCGTGCAGGACCTCCCCGATGTCTTCGAGAACGAGGACAGGGGTACCGTCTCGACTGTCCTCTCCACCCTGCTGGAGACCTTGGTCGAGGAGATCGAGGAGCGGCTGATGATCGGCGGAACCGCCAATCTGACCCGCTTCGGACATGACTTTCCTCTCGTGATCCGGCCCGTCCTGGAGGCCCTTGAGGAGCAGGTCGTGCTCCTCAAACTCCTTGGTGAGGCGAAGGATTCGGGCATGACCGTACGGATCGGTCATGAGAACGCCCACGAGGGGCTCAACTCCACGTCCGTCGTGTCGGTGGGCTACGGTTCGGGCGGCGAGGCAGTCGCCAAGCTCGGCGTGGTCGGCCCGACCCGCATGGACTACCCGGGAACGATGGGAGCAGTACGCGCAGTGGCACGTTACGTCGGACAGATCCTGGCGGAGTCGTAAGTGGCCACGGACTACTACGCCGTACTCGGCGTACGCCGCGACGCATCCCAGGACGAGATCAAGAAGGCGTTCCGCAGACTCGCACGCGAGCTGCATCCGGACGTCAACCCCGATCCGAAGACCCAGGAGCGGTTCAAGGAGATCAACGCCGCCTACGAGGTGCTGTCGGACCCGCAGAAGAAGCAGGTCTACGACCTCGGCGGCGACCCGCTGTCCGCGTCGGGCGGTGCGGGGGCCGGTGGCTTCGGCGCCGGTGGCTTCGGCAACTTCTCCGACATCATGGACGCCTTCTTCGGCACGGCGTCGCAGCGCGGTCCGCGCTCGCGGACCCGCCGTGGCCAGGACGCGATGATCCGGCTGGAGATCGAGCTGGACGAGGCGGCCTTCGGGACCACCAAGGACCTCCAGGTCGACACGGCCGTCGTCTGCGGCACCTGTAGCGGCGAGGGCGCGGCTCCGGGCACCAGCGCGCAGACCTGTGACATGTGCCGGGGCCGGGGTGAGGTCTCCCAGGTGACCCGCTCGTTCCTCGGCCAGGTCATGACCTCGCGCCCGTGCCCCCAGTGCCAGGGCTTCGGCACGGTCGTGCCGACGCCGTGCCCCGAGTGCGCGGGCGACGGCCGGGTCCGGTCCCGTCGCACCCTGACGGTGAAGATCCCGGCGGGCGTCGACAACGGCACCCGTATCCAGCTCGCGGGCGAGGGCGAGGTCGGCCCCGGCGGTGGCCCCGCCGGTGACCTCTATGTCGAGATCCATGAGCTGCCGCACGCGGTGTTCCAGCGTCGCGGGGACGATCTGCACTGCACGGTCACCCTCCCGATGACAGCTGCCACGCTCGGTACGAAGGTGCCGCTGGAGACGCTGGACGGGATGGAGGAGATCGACATCCGGCCCGGGACCCAGTCCGGGCAGTCGATCCCGCTGCACGGCCGGGGTGTCACGCATCTGCGGGGCGGCGGCCGGGGCGATCTCGTCGTCCATGTCGAGGTGCAGACCCCGTCGAAGCTGGACCCCGAGCAGGAACGCCTGGTGCGGGAGCTGGCCAAGCTGCGCGGCGAGGAGCGGCCGACCGGTCAGTTCCAGCCAGGTCAGCAGGGCTTGTTCTCCCGGTTGAAGGACGCGTTCAACGGTCGCTGAGCCGTCGTCCGGCGCCGCGTCGCTGGTACGTGGACGCGGCGCCGGACATCTGTCCGTGACGCGTCGGCGCGCGGCGGTCTGGACCGGCGCCGAACCGGTTCCCGAGCGGTTCCCGAGCGGTGTCCCGGGGGTGGCTTGTCCCCGCCCCCGGCCCTACGGTGCGTACTCGGCCACCCATACTCGTAGAACCGTCAATTACCGCCCTGACCAGCGGAAACAGTGGTCTTTAGAGGGGCTGTCAGTACGCTCTCGCGGCTGAATATGCCAGGCACACGGCTGGATTCGGACTTGCGCGGGCGACGTGACAACATGCCGTCATGTCCTCCGCACTGACCGATCTCCTCCCTCGTCCGATCGTGCAGGCCCCGATGGCGGGCGGTGTGTCCCGGCCTCTGCTCGCCGCCGCCGTGTCCGACGCGGGCGGGCTGGGATTCCTCGCCGCCGGGTACAAGACCGCCGACGGGATGTACCAGGAGATCAAGGAACTGCGGAGTCTGACCGCCCGGCCGTTCGGCGTCAATGTCTTCATGCCCCAGCCCGAGTACGCCGACCCGGCCGTCGTCGCCGTGTACGGCCATCAGCTCGCGGGCGAGTCCGCCTGGTACGACACCGAGCTGGGTGACCCCGACCACGGCCGCGACGACGGGTACGACGCGAAGCTCGCGATCCTCGTGGACGACCCCGTCCCCGTCGTCTCGTTCCACTTCGGCTGTCCGATCCCCGGGGTCCTCGACTCGCTGCGCAAGGTCGGCACCGTCACCCTCGTCACCGCCACCACCCCCGAGGAGGCGCTGGCCGTGGAACGGGCGGGCGCCGACGGGGTGATCGTCCAAGGCATCGAGGCGGGCGGCCACCAGGGCACCCACCGGGACACCACCGAACACGACGGCACCGGCATCGGGCTCCTCACCCTTGTCGCCCGGGTCCGGGAGGCCGTGGAACTGCCGGTCGTCGCGACCGGGGGACTGATGCGCGGCAGCCAGATCGCCGCCGTCCTCGCCGCCGGGGCCGACGCCGCGCAGCTCGGCACCGCCTTCCTCCCCACCCCCGAGTCCGGCGCCCATCTGCTGCACAAGCACGCCCTCACCGACCCGCTGTACGCGCGCACCGAACTCACCCGCGCCTTCACCGGCCGCCCCGCCCGCGGCCTGGTCAACCGCTTCCTGCGCGAGCACGGCCCGTACGCCCCCGCCGCGTACCCGCAGGTCCACCACCTCACCGCCGGACTGCGCAAGGCCGCCGCGCGGGCCGCCGACCCGCAGGGCATGGCCCTGTGGGCCGGACAGGGCCACCGGCTCGCCCGCGAGATGCCTGCCGGACAGCTCATGGACGTCCTGTACGACGAACTCGCCGACGCCGCCGAGACCCTGGCCTTCGGGAGGGCTTCATGACCGCACCCGTCTTCGTCGTCGACGACCTCGCGAGCGTCAGGTCCGGGCCCGGCGGACGCTTCGTCCTCGACGGTCCGGAAGGGCGGCACGCCGTGTCCGTCAAGCGGCTGCGTGCCGGCGAGGACGTCGTCCTCACGGACGGGCGGGGCGCCTGGGCCGACTGCGTCGTCCTCGCCACCGAGGGCAAGGACCGGCTCGTCGTCCAGCTCGACTCGGTCAGCGAGGAACCCGCCGAGACGCCCCGGATCACCGTCGTCCAGGCGCTGCCCAAGGGCGACCGCGGGGAACTCGCCGTCGAGACCATGACCGAGACCGGTGTCGACGCGATCGTGCCGTGGGCCGCGTCCCGGTGCGTCACGCAGTGGCGCGGCGACCGGGGCGCGAAGGCCCTCGCGAAGTGGCAGGCCACCGCCCGGGAGGCCGGGAAGCAGTCCCGCCGGGTGCGGTTCCCCGAGGTGTCCGACCTCATGACCACGAAGCAGGTCGCGGGGCTGCTGGCCGGCGCGGATCTCGCGGCGGTCCTGCACGAGGACCGCGAGCACGGGAGCGTGCCGCTCGCGACGGCCGAACTCCCCGTGGACGGGGGGATCGTGCTCGTCGTGGGGCCCGAGGGGGGTGTCTCGCCGGAGGAGCTCGCGGTGTTCGCGGGGGCCGGGGCGGGGACGTACCGGCTGGGGCCGAGCGTGCTGCGGACGTCCACGGCGGGGACGGCCGCGACGGCACTGGTCCTCGGCCGGACGGGCCGCTGGTCCTGACCCCTACGGCCCGCCGCGTTTCCTGGATCGCACCCGCGCGCCCCTTGGGTCACCCCACCTGGACGGACTTGTCCCTGTGCGGGCGGTTCGTGGGTGCGCGGTTCCTCGCGCCCCTGAGGTCTGCCCGGCTGGGCGTGGTCGCTCCCGTGCGGGTCGCTCGTGGGTTCGCGCAGTTCCCCGCGCCCCTTGGGCCTGTGCCTCCGTCGTTGTCAGACTGCGGCAGCACCCGCCCCAAAGGGGCGCGGGGAACTGCGCACCCCGGACGTACCCGCACGGGAACAAGTAGGTCCAGGGGGACGAACCTCAGGGGCGCGGGGAACTGCGCACCCCGGACGTACCGCACGGGGACAAGTAGGTCCAGCGGGACGAACCTAAGGGGCGCGGGGAACTGCGCGAACCCCTGAACCACCCCGCACCGGAGCCCGCACCGGAACCCGCACCGGAGCCCGTACGGGCAACCCCGGGGACCCGGGGACGTGGGGTGACGGGCGGTGAGGTGATCGAAACCGCTGACCGGCGGAGCCACCGCTGCCTAGGGTGATCGGGTGACTCAGTCTGCGTACTTCCGGTACCCCCATGTCCACGGCGAGTTGATCGCCTTCACGGCAGAGGACGACGTCTGGATCGCGCCACTCGACGGCGGCCGCGCATGGCGGGTCAGCGCCGACAACGTGCCCGTCAGCCACCCCCGTATCTCCCCGGACGGCACCACCGTCGCCTGGACCTCGACCCGCGACGGCGCCCCCGAGATCCACGTGGCCCCCGTGGACGGCGGCCCCTCCCGGCGGCTCACCCACTGGGGCGGCCCCCGCACCACCGTCCGCGGCTGGACCCCCGACGGCCGGGTCCTCGCACTCGGCGCCCACGACCAGGCGAGCACCCGCCGTTCCTGGGCCCGCGCGGTCCCCCTCGACGGCGGCCCCGCCGAGACCCTGCCCTACGGACCCGTCGGCGACGCCGTGTTCGGCCCCGGCGGACGGACCGTCCTGCTCTCCGCGCCGATGGGCCGCGAGGCCGCCTGGTGGAAGCGCTACCGGGGCGGCACCGCGGGCAAACTCTGGATCGACCGCGACGGCGACGGGGAGTTCGTCCGGTTCCACGAGGACCTCGACGGCAACATCGAGTACCCGCTCCAGGTCGGTGAGCGCGTCGCGTTCCTCTCCGACCACGAGGGCGTCGGCGCGCTCTACTCGTCCCTCGCGGACGGGACGGACCTGCGCCGCCACACCCCCGTCGACGGCTTCTACGCCCGCCACGCGGCCACCGACGGCACCCGCGTCATCTACACCAGCGCCGGTCAACTCCTGCTCCTGGAAAGCCTGGACAGCCTGGACAGCCTGGACAGCCTGGACGACGTGAACGGCCCGGCGGGCTCCGACCGCCCGACCACCGGCCCCCGCCCCCTGACCGTCCGTCTCGGCGGCCAGCGCACCGACCTTCAGCCGCATCCCGTCAGCGCCGCCCGCTGGTTCGGCGCCGCCGCCCCCGACCACACCGGACGCGGCAGCGCGCTCGCCGTCCGGGGCGCGGTGCACTGGGTCACCCACCGCGAGGGCCCCGCCCGCGCCCTCGCCGCCGAGCCCGGGGTACGGGCGCGGCTGCCCCGGACCTTCCGGGTGGCGGGGGAGGAGCATGTCGTCTGGGTCACCGACGCGGAGGGCGAGGACGCGCTGGAGTTCATCCCCGCGACCGGCACCCCGAGCGCCACCGGTACCCCGGACGCCACGGGCACCCAGAGCGCCACCGGCACCCCGAGCGCTCCGGACGCCACCGGCACCCCGAGCGCCACCGGAGCCTCCGCCGACGCCCAGAACGGCACCGGCACCGGCACTCCGAACGGGGACGCCACCCCGAACACCACCGGCACCCCGGACGCCGACGCCACCCTTCCGGACAAGGCCCCCGGCGCCACGGCCGACGCGACCCCCCAGACCACCCAGACCACCCCGACCCCCGACAAGACCACCACCACCTCGGGCCCGGCGACCACCCCCGACCCGCCCACGGAGGACACCACCTCCCCGGCGCGGGCGGCCCCCCGGCGAATCGCGCGCGGCCAGCTCGGCCGTGTGGTCGGACTGGCGATGGCCCCCGACGGCGGACGGGCCGCCGTCGCCGCGCACGACGGACGCGTCCTCCTCGTCGAACGGACCACCGGCGACGTCCGCGAGATCGACAGCAGCGAGTACGGCGACGCCTCCGGACTGACCTTCTCCCCGGACTCCGCCTGGCTCGCCTGGTCGCACCCCGGACCGGGCCCGCTGCGCCAGCTCAAACTCGCGCACACCGCCGACGGCACCGTCACCGAGGCGACCCCGCTGCGCTTCCAGGACCACTCGCCCGCCTTCACCGCCGACGGCAGACACCTCGCGTTCCTCTCCGCCCGCGCCTTCGACCCCGTCTACGACGAGCATGTCTTCGACCTCGCGTTCGTGGAGAGCGCCCGGCCGCATCTGATCACCCTCGCCGCGACCACCCCGTCCCCCTTCGGACCCCAGCGCCACGGCCGCCCGTTCGAGACCCCCGACAAGGACGAGACCCCCGACAGCGAGGGCGCCCCCGCCACCCGTATCGACCTCGAAGGGCTCGCCGACCGCATCGTGCCGTTCCCCGTGGAGGCCGGCCGCTACTCCACCCTGCGGGCCGCGAAGGACGGCGTGCTGTGGCTGCGGCACCCGGTCGTCGGTGTCCTCGGCGCCACCCGCGCCACCCCCGACGACGCGGAACCCAAGACCGAGCTGGAACGTTACGACCTGGTCCAGCGACGGGTGGAGCATCTGGCGGGCGACGCCGACCACTACGCCGTCAGCGGCGACGGCAAACGCGTCCTGCTGTGGACCGACGGCAAACTCAAGGTCGTCCCCAGCGACCGGCGCGCACCCGCCGACGAGGACGGCGACAGCAATCTCACCGTCGACCTCTCCCGCGTCCGCCAGCAGATCGACCCGGCCGCCGAATGGCGGCAGATGTACGCGGAGGCCGGACGGCTGATGCGCGACAACTTCTGGCGCCCCGACCTCGGCGGCGTCGACTGGGACGGCGTCCTCGACCGCTACCGACCCGTCCTCGACCGGATCGCCACCCACGACGACCTCGTCGACCTGCTGTGGGAGGTCCAGGGCGAACTCGGCACCTCCCACGCGTACGTCATCCCCAGCGGCGGCGGCTGGGGCTCGTCCGACTCCCAGGGGCTCCTCGGCGCCGACCTCACCCGGCACGCCGACGGCCGCTGGCGGATCGACCGCGTCCTGCCGTCCGAGACCTCCGACCCCCGGGCCCGTTCCCCGCTCGCCGCGCCCGGCGTCGCGGTCCGCGTGGGCGACGCCGTCGTCGCGGTCGGCGGACGCCCCGTCGACCCGGTCACCGGCCCCGCCCCCCTGCTCGCCGGGACGGCGGGCAAACCCGTCGAACTGACCGTCCTGCCCGGCGCGGGCGGCGAGCCCCGGCATGTCGTCGTCGTCCCGCTGGACGACGAGGAACCCCTGCGCTACCACGCCTGGGTCACCGACCGGCGCGCCCATGTCACCACGCTGTCCGGGGGGCGCCTCGGCTACCTCCACGTCCCCGACATGATGGCGCCCGGCTGGGCCCAGATCCACCGCGATCTGCGGGTCGAGGTCACCCGCGAGGGCCTGATCGTCGACGTCCGGGAGAACCGGGGCGGCCACACCTCGCAGCTCGTCGTGGAGAAACTCGCCCGCCGGATCGTCGGCTGGGACCTGCCGCGCGGCCAGGCCCCGACCAGCTATCCGCAGGACGCGCCACGCGGCCCGGTCGTCGCCGTCGCCAACGAGTTCTCCGGCTCCGACGGCGACATCGTCAACGCCGCCATCAAGGCCCTCGGCATCGGCCCCGTCGTCGGCACCCGGACCTGGGGCGGTGTCGTCGGCATCGACAGCCGCTACCGCCTGGTCGACGGCACCCTCGTCACCCAGCCGAAGTACGCGTTCTGGCTGGACGGATACGGCTGGGAGGTGGAGAACCACGGCGTCGACCCGGACGTCGAGGTCGCCCAGACCCCGCAGGACCACGCGGCCGGACGGGACCCCCAACTGGACGAGGCCGTCCGTATCGCCCTCGCGTCCCTCGCGGAACGCCCGGCCCGCACCCCGCCGCAGCTCCCCTGACCGGATGGCCACGGGCGCGGTTGCCCTGACCCCGCCCTGACCACCGGTCCGGTTCATCCGACCCCGGCCCGGCCACCGTGCGGTTCATCCGACCCGGCCCGGCCACCTGTGCGGCGCCCCGTCCCCCGACCGGGCGCCGCACGGGTGACCCCCGGACGGCGCCCCCGCCCCGGATAGCATGCGAACCGACGCCCCGGCACCGCCCGTGTGCCGCCCCGATCACCGAGGAGACGTGACGAAACGTGGCCGGAGAGCCGCAGGCCGACTGCCTGTTCTGCAAGATCGTCGCTGGCGACGTACCCGCGACGGTCGTCCGCGAGACCGACACCACGGTCGCGTTCCGGGACATCAACCCGCAGGCGCCCACCCACATCCTGGTCATCCCGAAGGTCCACCACCCCGACGCGGCCTCGCTCGCCGCCGCCGAACCGCAGATCGCGGCGGACGTGCTCAAGGAAGCCGCCGAGGTCGCCGCGCAGGAACAGGCGACCAGCTACCGGATCGTCTTCAACACCGGCTCCGGCGCGGGCCAGACCGTCTTCCACGCCCACGCGCACGTCCTGGGCGGCCGTGGCCTCCAGTGGCCCCCCGGGTGATCCGCCGTGTCGGTACGTGAACTCGTCGTCCTCGGCACCGCCAGCCAGGTACCCACCCGGCACCGCAACCACAACGGCTATCTGCTGCGCTGGGACGGCCAGGGCATCCTCTTCGACCCCGGCGAGGGCACCCAGCGGCAGATGCTGCGCGCCGGGGTCGCCGCGCACGACATCGACCGGATCTGCGTCACCCACTTCCACGGCGACCACTCGCTCGGCCTCGCCGGGGTCATCCAGCGCATCAACCTCGACCGCGTCACCTACCCCGTCACCGCCCACTACCCCGCCTCCGGCCAGCACTTCTACGACCGGCTGCGCCACGCGACCGCGTACCGCGAGACGGTACGGCTGGACGAGGCACCCGTCAGCGGCGACGCCGCCGTCCTCACCCACTCCGGCCCCTACCGGCTGGAGGCACGCAGGCTCTCCCACCCCGTCGAGGCGTACGGCTACCGCCTGGTGGAGCCCGACGGCCGCCGGATACTGCCCGCGCTGCTCGCCGAACGCGGCATCTCGGGCCCGGACGTCGGCCGCCTCCAGCGCGACGGCGAGCTGCGGGGCGTCCGCCTGGACGAGGTGAGCGAGGTCCGGCGCGGCCAGCGGTTCGCCTTCGTCATGGACACCCGGCTCTGCGACGGCGTGCACGAACTCGCGGCCGGCTGCGACATGCTGGTCATCGAGTCCACGTTCCTCGCCCCCGACGAGTCCCTCGCCACGGAGTACGGCCACCTCACAGCGGCCCAGGCCGCCCGCGTGGCCACCGAGGCAGGCGTCCGCCACCTCGTCCTCACCCACTTCAGCCAGCGCTACCCCGACCCCGAGGCCTTCGAACAGGAGGCCCGCGACGCGGGGTTCGAGGGCGAACTGACGGTAGCGGCGGACCTGATGAGGGTGTCGTTGCCGAAACGGTGACCCGGTCTCGACACGGAGAAGCCCCGCCGCTCCGGAGGAGGGAGCGGGCGGGGCGTGGCACATGTGCGGGTGGTGGTGCGGTTCGGTACGGCGCGGTTCTACAGCGCGGTGGACCGGGCGAGACGGACGAGTCCGGCGAACGCGTCGGCGGACACCATCAGTACGGGGTCGTCGGTGCGTTTGCTGTCCCGGATGGGGACGGTGCCGGTCGCGGTGACGTTGGACGGGGCCCACTCGACGCAGGCGCCACCGTTCTCGGTGCTGTAGGAGGACTTGACCCAACGGAACTGGGGAGCGTTGGTCTTGGCGATCACGCAATGCCCTTTCGTAGGTGGTCGACCTCGGCGAAGGACTTCGCCTGAGCGCGGCAGCTTTGAGCTGGAGCCGCGTTTCTACAGTGCGCTGGACCGGGCGAGACGGACCAGTCCGGCGAAGGCGTCGGCGGAGAACATCAGTACGGGGCCGGTCGGACGCTTGCTGTCCCGGACGGGGACGATGCCGGTCGCGGTGACGTTCGAGGGGGCCCACTCGACACAGGTTCCACCGTTGTCGGTGCTGTGGGAGGACTTGACCCAGAGGATTGCAAGGGAGTTCATTGTCATGGGATGCCCTTTCGTGCTCGGTCGGAAGAGCCCCGCCACACCCCTGGTTCCGGAGGGTGGCGGAGCTGCCGGATGAGAACGGATGGGAGGTGCAACGCCCCGGATGATCAGATGGCGCTGAACTCTTCAGCCTTGATGGCTGCCACGAAGGTGGTGAACGCGGTGCTGGGGAGCTTTAGCACCGGCCCACCCGCAGTCTTCGAATCACGGACGGGAACGGTGCCTCGTGAGGCCGCGAGATTGGCGGCGACCTCCACGCAGGCGCCACCGTTGCCGCTGTAGGAAGACTTGAACCAGAGGGGAATGTCCGTCACGGGGTGCCCTTTCGTCACTGCGATCACGCCCACCGATGCCGCTTCAGGCAGCGATTCGGTCTGGGGTCGGTTTGGAGCCCCACCGCTCCGGAGGAGGGAGCGGCGGGGCGTGGCGCACGTGCGGGGTGGGGCGGTTCGGCTTCTACAGCGCGGTGGACCGGGCGAGGCTGACGAGCCCGGCGAACGCGTCGGCGGACACCATCAGGACGGGCCCGTCGGCGCGCTTGCTGTCCCGGATGGGGACGATGCCGGTCGCGGTGACGTTGGACGGGGCCCACTCGACGCAGGACCCGCCGTTCTCGGTGCTGTATGAGGACTTGACCCAACGGAACGGGGAAGCGTTGGTCTTGGCCATCACAAAGTGCCCTTTCGTAGCTGTTCGATCATGGCGACAGACTCCGCCTGAGAGACTGCCCCGATCTGAAGCTGATGGTAGTTCCTCACCAGCGGCAGTACGGATGACAGCTCACGGTCCAAGTACCCCTGGATCTGCGACTCTACGTAGGACATCAAGGACCGGTCAGGCAACGTCAGCAGGTGAACCAGCCGGACGAACGGCTTCCGCTCCCCCATGGAGAACGGGGCAATCTGTAAGCCGGAGTTCGGAAGCGAGGCGAACTCGATCAGCCGTGCCAGCTGAGCGTCCATCACGTCGGCCCCGCCAATGGGCCTGCGGATACAGCTCTCGTCCAGCACCGCGAAGATGAGCGGGGGCGGAGTGCGGTTGAGTGCCGCTTGTCGCCCTATGAGGTAGTCGACTCGTTCAGCGGCCTGTTCGGGTGTGATGTCCCCTCGCTCCACGGCACCGTCTGCCAGCGCACGTGCGTACTCGCGGGTCTGAAGCGGCCCGGGAATCACTCCCGACTCGAACAATCTGATCTCTGCCGCTCGACCTTCATGCGCCACGTATTCCGGAAACCCCTCCAGAAGTGCCGTCTGCCGCACCGCCATGCTCTGTCGCTCGAACTGGTCTCCGGTATCGAATACCCGGTCAACACTTGCCGCGAACCGTCGAGTTGGTGGGCGGCGTCCAGTTTCAACGGCGGAGATATGCGACCCGGTACACCCGATGCGCTCTGCCAGCTCGTCCTGAGTCCAGCCACGGGCATCCCGCTTCATGCGCAGACGTGCACCGAAGGCTGCTTGAGGGCCGTCCTCGGGGTCCAGTTGTTTGCGGTTCACCATCCGAATCCCAACCAACCAATCAAATATCGCAAGTTGAACAGTGCTCCGAATCTAGGCCAACCTGAAGCCCTCCGGTAGTGGAGTCGCTACAGAGAGGTACGGCCGTGTCCGGTGAAAACGTAGCCACAGAGCGGCATGAACCCCAACTCAAGGTTGGGGAGCTGGTATTCGACAGGTCCAGGGGAGTCCTCGGGGTGGTCATGGATCTGATCACGGGGACGGGTTCGGGACGGTGCTGTCTACGGCCGCCCCGGGGTGGTGTCGAGTGGGACGCGTCGTGTGCGGACGTTCGGCCGGCCACGGTGACGGACCAGCTCCGCCCCGCGCTGACCGAGGTGAACACGCGGAGCCGGGTGGAGCGGATGTGGGGATGACCGGCCCGAACGCGCGACTTCCTCGCTGACGCAAGGGCGACTTCAGACCACCGCTTCGCGTGGCAGCGTCCCTCCCCCGACGCTGCGGAGGACACGCGGAGCGGTACCCCCTCGGACCGGTGTGGTCATCACGCGGGCCGAGGGAAGGGGAGCGGATCGGTCCGCTCCCGGCCCCGGTCACTCTCGCCCGCCCTGTAGGAGCGGCCGGGGCCACCCGCCGGCGGGCGATGAGCCGCAAGCACGGCTCCGCTCACAAACAAAAGCGCCCCGAAGGACCGTTGCACCGGTCCGTCGGGGCTCGCCGCAACAGCTTCGAAGGAGCTGAACGACGTATGCCAGATGTTATCGTCCGGGTGATCGCGTGGGCGCTCGGAGTCCTTCCGGGTACCCGCCGCACCCGTCCCGGACGCCACAGCGCCGAGTACCTCGCCGTCAGGGGCGAGCCCGTCCCCCTGGTCATCTGCGCCGCGCGTACCCCCATCCCCGCACACGTTCTCGCCAGGTCGGTCCCGTCGCCGTGGGGGCACAGGGTTCCGCCGTACCTGCGGGACTGGATCGGGGAACAGGAGGAACGGGCGAGGCAGCACGAGCGGCGGATGGCGGCAGCGGCGGCGACGTTCGGTGTGGACCTCCCGTTCACGTTCGACGGTTCCGGGGTGACGAGGGCCGGGGCGGAGGTGTCCGCATGAGGCTTGACGACTTGTTCCCCCGGGTGCCGCCGGTCTCGGGTGAGCACTGCTGCAAGTGCGGACGCTGGACGGAGGTACCGGTGGTCATCGGCTACGGAAGCATGAGCGGCGGCGCCAGCGTCACCCACTACGTATGCGCGCAACACGTACACACCCGAAGCCCCTGCACAGCCGACCACACCCAGTACGAGTAGAGCCCCCCTCATGTCCCGTACGGCACCCCGCCTTCGCACGCCTCGCCTCCCGACCGGCCCTGACGCAGACGCACATCCACCGCAGCAGGGCCGGACCGCACCCCCGCGATCGCGGGGACCACTTCACACGCTCCAGGGTGTACTCGACGCACTTCGGAGCATCCCCGCAGACGCGGGGACCACCTGATCCCGCCGCACTACGACGCCGCCAAAATGGGACCACCCCCGCGCGTGCGGGGACGACAAGACCACGCGGGAGTTCATCGAATCCGTGGGCGGACCACCCCCGCGCGTGCGGGGACGACACTTCCTGACCTGCGGTTCTATCCGGCTGAGGGGCCGTTTTCCTTTAGTGGGATCGGGGCCTTAGGTGGGGGCATCGGGTGGTCCCTTCGGTGGGAGCCAACAGGGGTGTGGGAAGCGGTCGTTCTGGTCGGTCTCTGCGGCGGGTCGAGCCTACGGGGTGAATCCGCCGGGCGGGTTGCGAGTCCGCATGTCGCAGGGCCTGTCAGCGTCCCCGTAACGGTTCCGGGGTGCCAGCCTTGTCCTCCTGCCTGGTCCGGGCGCGCGACTGCGCGGGACCCGTCGGATCTCTGCGGGGCATGCAGGGAAGGCCCGCCATCACCACATCCTGCCGCAGCCGTAGCCCTGTTGTTGGGTCGGTTGGGCAGTGGTCCGGCGAATGCGGGACACTGCCCCTCGCGTCCGGGCTGTGCCGCGCGGGCGTGATGTTGAACGGCATCTGGGGGGCCAGTGACTGATCAGCCGAAGAGACCGTTGCACCCGGACGAGGAGCCGGTCCGGTTCCACAACGGGAACACGCTCGACAACATGCCGGTGCCGCCCGAGTACCGGCCCGGGAGCAGCCGTACCCCGGGATGGAAGCTCGCGGTGGCGGCGGTCGGGAGTGGCGTCCTGGGAGCGCTCGTCATCGTCGGTATCGGCAGCCTCATGGACAGTGGCCCGCGGGAGCCCGTATCAAGGCCTGGTGCTGCGGCGAGTGCGGCGGTCGAGCGGAAGCCGTCGGTCTCTCCGAGTACGCAGGTGCGGCCTTCTGCGGCGGCGGAGGTGGAGGTGAAGGCGGCGCCGCTGGAGCAGGTGCGGATCATCCAGACGCCGCCGACGGGCGGTGACGCGGGTTCGACGTACTGCCTCTCGTACACCGGCTCGTCGTCCGGTGCGGAGCGGGAGGCGATCCTGCTGATGGGCGCCGCGGGCTACCAGTGCGACGACCACTTGCGGTTCGACCCGAGCGGGGAGACCTCCGCCTTCTCGACGACGGCACCGGAGTGCGGGGGCGGTTCGCGCCCGGCGGTGCTGTCGTTCGCGGAGACGGGAGGCTGGGAGGGCGAAGTGATGTACACCTGTCTCACGGGGCAGCGCGGGGCGTAGGTGGGCCTACGGCTTGCCGCTCTTCGCCTCATCGCCCTCTTTGCCGGCGCGGGCTCCGCGCTTGCGTGCGAGCACCTGGCTGGGGCGTTGCTCCTGCGGAGGCGGGACTTGGGCCGACCGTGGAGGGACGAGCATCGTGCTGTTCCGGCTCGTGGACGAACATGGGGGAGGGCGGCGCGGGCGCTCGGGTCATGCGTGAGCTCGTACGCGGTGCCGCTCCGCGTAGGACCAGGTCACCGCCGTCATCAGCGCCGGGATGGCGAGCAGCGGGGCGAAGGTGAGCGCCCAGACGGTCTGTGCGGGACCGCTCGCGAGGTACGTCTGACTCTCGACGGTGAGGGCGACCGCGATCTGCCACAGCGCCCCGACGACCAGGACGGCGGAGGCTGTCCAGGCCAGTCGGGAGAGGGTCCAGGGCCGCAGCGGCTTCCACCGGTCGCTGACGAGCAGTAGCGGGAACAGGGCCGCCAACTCGCTGATGACGGCCAGTCCCACGACGTACGCGATGCCCCACCCGGGGATGTCGAAGACATCGCGCAGGACCTGGTCGCTGTACCCGACGTAGATGCCGGAGGCCATGGCGATCCGCCACAGTCCGGAGGGGACGGCGCACAAGGCGATGGCGTGGGCGGCGCGGCGTGCCCAGGTGGGCGCGAGGGGTGCAGCGGAGGGTGTGGGGAGCGCTGTCGTCATGACGTCCATGCTGGCGGTGGACGTGGCGGTTCGGCGTCGCTCTCGGGGAGGGCACGTACCTTGCCTGGTTCCACTTTTGGGCGGGTGGGCTCTCCGCCGGGAGGGTGAGCGCCCTGGGGTTCTGGGGTGGTTGGGGCGGGCGGCGGTGTGGTGGGTGGCCCCCGCGTGTGCGGGGACGACGCGCCCCGGGGGCCGGTGCCTGCGGGGACCCGGGGACCACCCCCGCGCGTGCGGGGACGACGGCTCGCCGAACTCGGCGACGTAGGCCGCGTAGGGACCACCCCCGCGTGTGTGGGGCCGACGAGTACGGCGGGTTGAACTGATAGACGCCGCGCGGACCACCCCCGCGTGTGCGGGGCCGACACTCCGGCCGGACAATGCGCGAGACCCCGCTGCGGACCATGCCCGTGTGCGCGGGGATCACAGCGCGAACGCCGAGAATCGGCAGCGAGGCCGCGGACCTGGAACCGGCTCGTGAGGCCTTCAGCCCTACGAGCCAGTCTGTTCAGGCGTCGTTCTGCCAGGAGCGGCGGAGGTTTTCACGCTCCTGGGCGTCCTGGCCGCGGGGTGTGCCGAGGGTCGTGGTCGTGTCCGGGAGCGGCCTGGTGCGCTGGTGCGCGCCGTAGGTGTCGCCGGTCCTGACGATGGTGGGTGGCGTGGGTTCGGCGGGCCAGCACTGGATGAGGTAGTGCTCGGTGACGTCGTCGGGGGTGAGGTCGACGGCGGTGTCCCGTCCGCGGACGTGGACGCGCAGCCGGTAGGTGCCGGGGCCGGCGGTGGTGAGCGGGGGGAGTTCCTCGTCCAGGTCGTGCATGAGCGCGGCGACGGCGAGGGTGCCCGAGGGTGAGGGGAAGGAGAGTTCGCTGATCTCCTCCCAGGGCCCGGGATCGTGGGTGGGCGGGTGGTGGTGGCTGCTGACGGTGACGTGGACGGAGCCGCTGTGGATACCCGTGAGGATCTCGACCTGCCCGTCGCAGACGGCGACGAGCCCGGTGATGGAGGCATCCACCTCGTCGGTGTCGACAACGGGTCCGTCCTCGTCCAGGACGAGGAACTGGTGGTAGTCCACACGCACCCGCGTGGCAGATGAGCTGCTCATCGATACGCCTCCAGTACGAGACGGTCTACGGCTTGATCCAGACCAGGTACCGGTCCGCCTCGATGATCCGGTTGTAGGTGAAGAAGCCGCTGAGGGCGTTGCCGCCCTTTCGGTTCTGCTCCGCGTTGATCATTCGCCAGCTGAATCCGTCACGCCCCGTCGCGGCCCCTTGCCAGGTCGAGGCGAAAGGATACTCGTCGCAGGACTTGCCCGTGGGCCTCGGGCGGCTCGTGGGGCAGGCCTTCTTGCGGTTCCGGTCCTGCTTCGTTCCGTCCGTGAGGCGTGTCAGGTAGCGGGTGGTGCGGTGCTTGCCGGGCAGGTTTTTCTCGTCCTGTGCGTACGCGATGTGCTTGGCGAGCTCGGGGTAAGGGCCTGTCTTCGAGTACACCATCTCCGGGATGTAGCCCGGATTGACGCAGCCCACCTGGCGGGTGCGTCCGGGCAGCGCAGTGTCGCAGCGCACGTCGGACGTGCTCACCTCCGCCGGGTTGGACGACCCCCACCGGGGGTTGGTCATCCTCCACGAGATGACGCCGCGCCCGCTGCCCTGCTGCCCGCGGCGGGACGTGTCGATCGTCGTGTCGATGTAGAACTGCCCGTACGGGGATTTGGTGGCGCTGATGGTCTGCGAAGGGAAACTCCCGTTCGCGATTTTGCATTTCTTCTTGCATTTTGCCTTTCCTGCGGTCTTTGTCCCGGCGACCGCTGCGCCACCCGAGCGCCTGACCTCCAGGAGCGCTATCTGGTACGCCCACCGTTTGCCGTCACGCGCCGAGTGCTCGTAGCCCACCGCGAGATAGTTGATCCGGCCGAGTTCACGGCCTCGGCTGTCACGGACGATGAGTTCGTACCCCCAGACGCCGCAGCCCTTGATCCGGGTGACGTACCAACCGTTGGCGACACCGTGGTCGTCGCACCAGTCCGGCCACTTCCACATCCGGTCACGGGCCGCCGCCCGCAACTGCGTCGCCGCCGCAGTCCGTGCGTCAGCGGGTACAGCCGCAGGGCGCAGGCAAGCGGATTCCCGTCCTGCGGCGGATGCCGCCTCCAGTGCGGCCCGGCAGTCCTCGTCAGCCGACCGCACGTCCGGCGACCGCCCGTCCATCAGCAGTCCGACAGGCTTCGGGTGGGACTCCGCCCTGCTTCCGTCGGCCGACGTTGACAGCGCGGCCGGTTCTGGTGCGCGGGCTGACGCTGTCCCGACGGTCACCGATGCGGCCACGAGACCGCTGAGCGCTATTCCCGATATCAGCAATTCCCTTGAACGTCCCACTGCTCCCCCTGGTGTGGCGGTCGGCGAAGAGAGGTGACACCAATTCGGTCACACACCAGATTTCATCACCGGACCGCACGTGATAACAGGCAGATGCGCGCCGAATTCCGTAACGCGACCGGTCAAAGTTACGGAGGGTCGAAGTTGACGGCGTGTCGGATTGACTGGACTTGATTACTTGGTGACCCGTCGGTGCCGGAATGACGGCTGGCAACCGGAAAACTCACCGAGCATGTAGCTCTAGGCGCACCTGCTCCTCCTGGCATTTAGCTCGGCCGCAAAAAGAACCTCAGCAGCCGTTATCGAGGGCAATGGCGGACCGTCCCCGCGCGTGTGGGAACACGGCTTCGGCCGCGCGTCGCAGCCCCGCGTGTGCGGGCCGACTCGACGCCGTCGTTCCGCGTAGGGCTGAAGCGGCGACCACCCCCGCGTCTGCGGGGCTGAACGCAGCACGTCGTCTTCCCCGAGCCCGGCGTGAGGACCACCCCCGCGTGCGCGGAGCCGACTCGCTGCCCGAGGCGGAGGGGCGCGTCGACTGGGGACCACCCCCGCGTGTGCGGGGCCGACACCATCCGGACCAACGAGGTTTCCTTGGCCCCCGGACCACCCCCGCGTGTGCGGGGCCGACGCTGCGCCACGCGTGGCGTGCAGTCAAGCCGGGGGACCACCCCCGCGTGTGCGGGGCCGACACTTACTGACCTGCGGGTTTATCTGGCCAAGAGCCCGTTTTCCTTTAGTGGGGTCGGGGGCCTCGGAAACGGCATCGGTTGCCTCTCGGTGGAAGTGGTCGGTGGACATCCACCGTTCGACTGGCCGGGTTCCACGATGGAGCAAGCCTATGAGGGAATCCGCATTGGGCGGTGTGATCCAGCAGGTTGGCTCGCGGCTCCGAGACGCCGGGCGGACCTAACGTGTTGGCTCGCTGGTCGAATCTGCCAGCACCCCGCCCACGTCGTCCTCGCTGAAGCCTCCAGTCTGCGCTTCGCCCATGTCCAGCCGAGGGCCGGCCCGGCCAGCGAGGCGAGCCAAACGCCTTGCACCGCTCTCATGGAAGATGACCTTGTGACACACCTTCCGACAGATGTACGGGCCGCTCTCAGGCTCTTCGCGTTCTACCTGGGCAACGGCACACTGGAAGTCGAGCTGCTGGACGGGATCGACTACCGTGCCCATCTGCTCGTGTTCGGCTCCGACCTTGAGATGATTTTCGCGATCTTCTGCAATGTCCTCGAAGTGGATGAGCACGGCCACACGCTCAACTACGGCGATGCCGAGTACCGCGCGGCCCAATGGGTCCGCAGGCGCTGTGACCCCGCGTACCAGGTGGAGCCACCGTTCGAAGCGTGGGAGACCGAGCTTCACTGAAGTCCGGACTCACAGTCACCGAACCTGTCTGCGGCCGTGGGCAACACGCAGCGCGGCCAGAACCACTGCTCACTCTCCGTTGACCGCCACACTCGTCGTCAGCAGTGGAAAACCCCCACGCGGGGGCGGCAGTGGCCAGGGCTGCAAGGCGCCCATCCAGGGCCACCCCCGCGTACACGGGGACCACTCGTACGTCGACCGGCTCGACCCGAGGAACGCCGGACCACCCCCGCGTGCGCGGGGACCATACTTCCCGACCTGCGGGTTTCTTCCGCCGAAAGGCCCGTTTCCTTTAGTCGGATCAGGCCCCCCGTGCGAGGCCAGCGCGCGCTTCTTCGGGTGTGTACCCGGTAGTCCTGTGCGCTTCGTCGTGACAGGTTCTCGGTGATCGTCCTAGTTTATGGGGCTCAGGCGGGCCCGTACGTGTGATCCAAGAGGTGTACCGGACGGTGTGGCCGCCTGTCCTTGTTGCCGTGCGGTGTCCGCCGGGACTGTCGTTCGGCGGCCAGCCGAGTCGCCGGAACCGGTGGGCCTTCTCGTTGTCCGGCTTCGCAACGGCTGAACTGAGCCAGCGTTGTGGGGGCTGTGGCCGTGGTCGGTGCATGGGGCATGGGCAAGTTGCGGCGTCACAGCGTGTGTTGGAGGTGCGGAACGTTCCCGTTCGTCCAGGTATCCGGGGCGACGGGCTTCGAGTGGGGCGACGTGCCGGGGCCTGGCGGGGGCTCGGGTATGTGGCGCAATCGGATGGGTCCGGGCGGGTTCCCGGTGTGGTCCAGACCAAGTAACTTCAAATTGTCATGTACGTACGGGAGTTCCGGTCCCTCGCCGCCCGGTCACGTACACGCCTCCTCGGAACACGCGCCGACGCCCACCCCCATCGCGTCACCTCGCGCCACCGCATCACCGGAGTCACCGTCCCACCGGAGCGGCACCCGCACCCCACGAACGCCCCGCGAACCGCCTCGCGCAACGAACGGCGAACCACCCCGCACCAAGCGCAGACCGGTACCCCCAGCACCCCCGCCCGTTCCCCCCAGCGCTCCCCGCGTCCCCGCCAGAAGCGCACCGCACTCATCACCCCACCGCACAGCGAGTCCCCACCCCACCCCAACCCATCACCCCACAACGCAGGCATCGCGTTCCCCACGGCACCCACCACCGCATCCCTGCTGACGCGTACACACACGCCAACGCCCCACCCCCACAAGCACAGCGCGCGAGCCCAGCACCCGCCGCCCTGCCTCCCACGCAAGGCGTCACCCCGCACCACCGACGCACAGCGCAGCCACGCCTCACCCCCACACGAGGCACCGCCGTAGGCCCCGCGTACCGCACCGCCCCACCCCTCACCCGTGAGGCGCAGCCGCCCACCGGCGTACCGGACCCATCCCACCCGCACGGCGCCGGCACCGCACCCGCCCTCGTACCTGTACCGGCACAGCCCCAAGTACCGGCACTCGTACAGCCAACGGCATCGGCACCGCCCCGGGACCAGCGACAGGCGCACCGCACACCGCACCCGCACCGCACCGCCCGCATCACCCCACCGCACCCGTACCGCCGGACACCGCACCCGCACCCGCTCACCCCACCGCACCCGCTCACCCCCCACCCCCCCACCGTCCGGCACCGCCTCACCCCACCCAACCGCCTCCTCCCGACCTCCCGACCCCGCTGCTCCCGATTCCTCCCCCACCTCACCAGGGAGAGCCATGTTCCTGACCGACATCCGCAACCGCAGACGCAATCGCAGAGCCGACCGTGGAACCGACCGCACAGGCACCCGCAGAGCCGCCCGCCGGGCTGACCGGCAAGCCGACCGGGCCGACCGGCGAGTCAGCGCCCCGCAAGGTACTGACCCGCAAGGCACCGACCGGCGAGGGACCGCCCCCCGAGGTACCGTCGGGCCGTTCCGGCGGACGTTCCGTGGGCGGCCGTTGCGGCACAAGCTGCTGACGCTGCTCGCCGTGCTGCTGCTGCCGCTCGCCTCCATGACCGCCCTCGCCGCGCCCGCGCAGGCCGCCGGGACCCTCACCGCCAGTTTCAGTTCCGAGAACAACGGGTCCTGGTGGCGCGGCATCTACACCGTGCGCAACACCGGGACCGCGCCCGTCACCGGGTGGACGCTCTCGTTCGAGCTGCCCGCCGGGGTGACCGTCAGCGGGCACTACCACGGGGACGCGACCGTCAGCGGGCGCAAGGTCACCGTCAAGAACGCGCACTACAACGCCACCATCCCGGCGGGCGGGACCAGCGAGCCGTGGAGCTACTGGTTCATCGGCAACGGGCCCGTCGGCACGCCCACCGGGTGCACCGTCAACGGGGACAAGTGCGACGGCACACCCGATGTGCCGCCCACCCCGCCCGGCCGGCCGCAGGCCACCGCCGTCACCGCCCGGACCGCCGCGCTGACCTGGAGTGCCGCGAACGCCGGTGACTACCCCGTCGCCTCGTACGAGGTGCTGAGCGGTACGAACGTCCTCGCCGTCACCGACAGCGTCAGCGCGACCCTCACCGGGCTGACGCCCGCGACGAGCTACACCGTCACCGTCCGGGCCAAGGACACCCGGGGCAATATCGGACCCGGCAGTCCGCCGTTCACCTTCAGCACCGTGGACCCGGCGACCGACCCCGTGGCACCCACCGCGCCGGGCAACCTCCGCAGCACCAGCAAGACCGCGTCCACCGTCGCCCTCGCCTGGAACGCGGCCACCGACAACGTCGCCGTCGCCGCGTACGACGTGTACCGGGGGGCCAACCTGGTCAAGACCGTCTCCGCGACCACATCCGCGACCACCGTCGAGGGACTGTCCCCGGCCACCGCCTACACCTTCACCGTGAAGGCACGGGACACCGCCGACAACTCCTCACCCGCGTCCAACGCGGTGAACGTGACCACCGACGACGTCGCCGGGCCCGGGAACTACTACAAGGTCGGCTACTTCACCCAGTGGGGCATCTACGGGCGCCAGTTCTTCATCAAGAACCTCGACACCTCCGGCGCCGCCGCCAAACTCGACGTCGTCAACTACGCGTTCGAGAACATCGACCCCGTCAACCTGACCTGCCAGGCCGGGGTGACCAAGGGGGTCTCCGGCAATCCGCAGGACCCGAACGAGGGCACCGGCGCCGGTGACGCGGACGCCGACTACGGACGGCCCATGTCCGCCGCCCAGTCCGTGGACGGCGTCGCGGACGACGGCTGGGGCAAACTGCGCGGCAACCTCAACCAGATCAAGAAGCTCAAGGCCAAGCACCCGCACCTGAAGTTCGTCGTCTCGCTCGGCGGCTGGACGTTCTCCAAGTTCTTCTCGGACGCGGCGGCCACCCCGGCCGCACGGGAGAAGTTCGTACGCTCCTGCGTCGATGTGTGGATCAAGGGCAATCTGCCCGTCTACAACGGCGCGGGCGGCCCCGGCACCGGCGCCGGTGTCTTCGACGGCATCGACATCGACTGGGAGTGGCCCGGCGCCGAGGGGCACCCCGGCAACAAGTGGGGCGCCGCCGACAAGGACAACCTCACCGCCCTGCTCGCCGAGTTCCGCAAGCAGCTCGACGCCCTCGGCGGGGAACACCGGCTGCTGACGGCGTTCACACCCGCCGACCCCGCCAAGATCCAGGCGGGCTGGGACCTGTCAAAGATCTTTGACTACCTCGACTTCGCCAACGTCCAGGGGTACGACTTCCACGGGGCCGGCAGCGACAACTCCTGGGAGCCGAACCGCACCGGGCACCAGGGCAACCTCCACCGGGACGCCCAGGACCCCTACGCGTTCGACTTCAGCGTCGAGAAGGCGATCCAGACCTACCTCGACGCCGGGGTCAGCCCCCGCAAACTCACCGTCGGCTTCCCCTTCTACGGCCGCGGCTGGAAGGACGTGGCCGCCGGGCCAGCCGGGACCAACGGTGAATGGCAGACCGCCAACGGCGCCGCCACCGGGCAGTTCCCCGAGGAGGCCGGGACCCGCGGGTACCACAACCTCATCAGCAACTACCCGAACATGACCGTCCATCACGACGAACAGTCCGTGTCGACGTACGGCTACACCGGGCCGAACGGCCAGTGGTGGTCGTTCGACGACGCCTGGTCCATCGGCAAGAAGTCCGAGTGGATCAGGAACAAGGGGCTCCTCGGGGCCATGATCTGGGAGATGTCCGGTGACACCCCGACCGGCACCCTGATGAACGCCCTGCACACCGGGTTGCCCTAGCCGCCCGGCCGTGGTGCCGCCGGGTCCGGGGTCCGTCCCCGGCCCGGCGGCATCCCGCGCGGTACCACCGACACCGGCACTGCCACCGTCCCCGGACCCTGGATCGAGGGCGGTGGCGGTGCCGGTACCGGGCTCAGCCCCGACCGCGACCGCTACTCCGACCCCGCCGCCGACCCCGTCCACGATCCCGTCCGCCCGGGCCGCCGGCACCTCCACCGGCACCGGCACCGGCACCGGCACCGGCACCGGGCCGTCCACGTCCACCACTGGCCCACCGCTCCCGTCCGCGCCCCCACCCTCACCCTCACCCCCGCACCGCACGGCCTTCCGTACCAACGGACGCCCGCCCGTGTGCAGGGCCACGCCCGCCAGCGGCACCGACAACAGCAGCAGCGCGCCGCCGAGGACCAGCCCCATCACCGGATACCCGGCGTGCTCCGCCAGCAGACTGCCCGTCAGCGGCCCGCACGCCGTGCCCAGCGACGACGCCGACCCCACCAGCACCGCCCACCGGCCCCGCCCGTCCAGCGAGGCCGCGAGTCCGATCAGGTACGACATCACCAGCGGGTAGCAGGCGTTCCAGACGATCTCCCCGGCCGCGAACGACGCCAGGCCCCCGGACCCCGCGGTCAGCGCGATGCAGCAGGCGATCAGCGCCGTCCCCGCCCCGATGGGCAGCGCCCGGCCCACCCTGGCGCCCAGCGCGCCCGCGCCCAGCACCCCGAGCAGCCCGGCGCCGAGCGCCACCGCGAACACCGCGCCCACGGTCACCTCACCCAGCCCCGCCTGTTCGGCGCCGATCCGGCCGCTGACCCCCCACAGGGCGTTCTGCGCCATCGACCAGAACACCATCGCGCCCGCGAGCACCGGGCCGGAACGCCGGTAGGGCAGCGGACCGGCCGCCGGGGCCGACGCACCGGCCAGAACGGGGCCCGCCAGCCGGGCCGTCGTGGGCCACACCAGCAACGCGGTCAGCGCGAGCGCCCCGAACGGGACCGTGTGCCCGGGGCCCAGATGCGGGATCGTCAGATACAGGGCGCCCGCGAGGGCCGAGACACCCAGCAGGCCCAGCGTCGTCTGCCGCTGCGGATCACGCCGTCCGGCGATCCCGGTCGCCGCGACGGTGGTCGCCGTACCCGTCCCGAGTCCGCCCACCAGCGCGCCCAGCACCGTACCCGTGACCGTGTCGGCGAACGCCGCCGTCCCGTACCCGGCCAGCGCGAGCAGCAGGCCCGCCCGCGCGGTGCGCCGCGGCCCGTACCGCTCGATCCGGGACGCCAGGACGAGACCCGCGCCCGCCGAGCACAGCAGCAGCGCGCTGCCGAGGGTTCCGGCCTGGGCGACGGACAGCGCGAGGGTGTCGTCGAGCCGGCCGACGACCGTGGGCAGCAGATACGGCGTGAGATACCCGGCCGTGAACAGCGAGACCAGGGGCCAGGCGGGGCGGGGCAAGGGGGACACGGGCGTTCCCGGTGCGTGCGGGGGAGCGGGGGAGCGGGGCATGGGGAAGGGGGGGCGGGCATGGGTGGGGCAGGTTGCGCGGCACCGTGAATCGGCGCGGGCAATTTGTATCAACCGGAAGGAAGTAGACGAAGTGACCTTGCCGTGACCTACGGGACATTTTTAATGAAAAGTGTTTGCAATTACGCAACCCGGGTACACACTCCTGTTCCGGACGATGATCATCCGCCCCGCGAACCCGCTCCGTGAACCCGCCCCGCGAATCCGGGTCACGCACCCCGCCCGCACCCGGCTCCCACCCGGCCCGCACCCAGGCGGAACCCCTCCCGCACCCAGGCCGCACTTCTCCCGGACGTACGGCCCGCCCCCTCCCGGACGCGCCGCCCGCACCCCTACCGCACCCCTTCCGGACGCGCCGCCCGCACCCCTCCCGCACCCCTTTCGGGCACACTGACCTGAACCCGCACCATCCAGGGGGAGCGCACCGTGACCACGTACGACGGAGAGCCGCCGCAGAGCCGCCACCGCAGCACCGGGGGCCCCGGCCCCGAGCCCGTCCCCGACTCCGCCGAGGCCGCGCTGGAGCACCGGGACCGGGAGGCCAGGACCCGCCCCCGTCCCCGGCCCCATCTCGACCCGCTCGCCGCGCTCCGCACGCCCGGTGACCCGCCCTGCGACGTGTACCTGACCGGGCCCGTCTACCTCGACATCATCCTCACCGGACTCGACTCCGCGCCCGTCCGCGGCACCGAGTCCTGGGCCCGGGGCATGGGCTCCAGCCCCGGCGGTGTCGCCAACATGGCCACCGCGCTGGCCCGGCTCGGACTGCGGACCTCGCTCGCCGCCGCGTTCGGCGACGACCACTACGGCGAGTACTGCTGGGACGCCCTCGAACAGGGCGAGGGCATCGACCTCGGGCCGTCCCGCCGGGTCCCCGGCTGGCACTCCCCGGTCACCGTCTCCATGGCGTACGAGGGGGAGCGGACCATGGTGTCCCACGCCCACGAACCCCCGGCCGCCGACGCCGTCGGCATCGCCGCGACCCCGCCCGCCCGCGCCGCCGTCGCCTCCCTGGCCCCCGGCACCCGCGACCCCTGGATCGCCCGCGCCGCCCGCGCCGGGACCCGGCTCTTCGGGGACGTCGGCTGGGACGAGACCGGCCGCTGGGACCTGGACGCGCTGCCCGACCTCGCCCACTGCGAAGCCTTCCTGCCCAACGCCCAGGAGGCCATGAGCTACACCCGCACCACCTGTCCGCGCGCCGCCGCGCACGCCCTCACCGAACGGGTCCCCGTCGCCGTCGTCACCCTCGGTGCCGAAGGCGCGTACGCCGTGGACGGGCGCACCGGCGAGACGGCCGTCGTCCCCGCCATCGAGGTCGAGGCGCTGGACCCGACGGGCGCGGGCGATGTCTTCGTCGCCGGGTTCGTCACCGGCACCCTCGCGGGCTGGCCGCTGGCCGACCGGGTCGCCTTCGCCGGACTGACCGCCGCGCTGTCCGTCCAGGAGTTCGGCGGCTCGCTCTCCGCGCCCGGCTGGACCGAGGTCGCCGCCTGGTGGCGCCGGGTGCGCGACTACGGCCCCCAGGACCCCGCGGCCCTCGCCCGCTACGCCTTCCTGGACTCCCTGCGGCCCCCGCTGCCCGCCGCCGCCCGGCCCTGGCCGCTGCGCCGGGCGGTGCCCACCATCGGCTTCCGCAGCACCGTCTGACCCCCGCCCCGCGCGAGGACCGGGGCGTCCCTCGCGCGGGAACCGTGGGCGATCCCCGAGCGAGGGCCGTGCCGACCTGCGAGCGAGGGCCGTGCCGACCTGCGAGCGAGGACCGAGGCGGCCTGCGCGCGGGGACCATGGCGGCCCCCGAGCGGGGGTCGCGAAAACTCCTCGGCCCTGGCGCGGGGTGCGTCGTACCCTGGGCAGTGCAACGGCGCCTCGTACCGACGCGCCCCGCCCGAGGAGGACCAGCAGGCCACAGAGCCGGCCCATGACGCAGACACCCACAGCTCACGAACCGGCGGAGGGCCAGTCCCGCGCCCGGTTCACCGTCCCGGCCAAGCACCCCATGGTCACCGTGCTCGGCTCCGGGGACGCACTGCTCCGCGTGATCGAGAAGGCCTTCCCGGAAGCCGACATCCATGTCCGGGGCAATGAGATCAGCGCGGTCGGCGAGGCCCGTGAAGTGGCCCTCGTGCAGCGGCTGTTCGACGAGATGATGCTGGTGCTCCGCACCGGGCAGCCGATGACGGAGGACGCGGTGGAACGCTCGATCGCCATGCTCAGGGCCAGTGAGGCGGGCGAGGGCACCGGTGAGGAGACCCCCGCCGAGGTCCTCACCCAGAACATCCTGTCCTCCCGTGGCCGCACCATCCGCCCCAAGACGCTCAACCAGAAGCGCTACGTCGACGCGATCGACAAGCACACCATCGTCTTCGGCATCGGCCCCGCGGGCACCGGCAAGACCTATCTGGCCATGGCCAAGGCCGTCCAGGCCCTCCAGTCCAAGCAGGTCAACCGCATCATCCTCACCCGCCCCGCCGTCGAGGCCGGCGAACGCCTCGGCTTCCTCCCGGGCACCCTCTACGAGAAGATCGACCCGTATCTGCGCCCCCTGTACGACGCGCTCCACGACATGCTCGACCCGGACTCGATCCCCCGCCTGATGGCCGCGGGCACCATCGAGGTGGCGCCCCTGGCCTATATGAGGGGAAGGACCCTCAATGACGCCTTCATCATTCTCGACGAGGCGCAGAACACGAACCCCGAGCAGATGAAGATGTTCCTCACCCGGCTCGGGTTCGAGTCGAAGATCGTCATCACCGGTGACGTGACCCAGGTCGACCTGCCGAACGGCACCAGGTCCGGTCTGCGGCAGGTGCAGGACATCCTCGAAGGGGTCGACGACGTCCACTTCTCGCGGCTCACGTCCCAGGACGTCGTACGGCACAAGCTGGTCGGCCGTATCGTCGACGCGTACGAGAAGTACGACCACGCGAACGGCACCGACCACGGCTCCCACCAAGGCCGCGGCGGCAGAGGGAAGTAGACCGGCACCACCATGGCGATCGACGTCAACAACGAATCCGGCACCCAGGTCGACGAGCACGCGATCCTGGACATCGCGCGCTACGCCCTGGGCCGGATGCGTATCCACCCGCTCTCCGAACTGTCCGTGATCGTCGTGGACACCGACGCCATGGAACAGCTCCACATCCAGTGGATGGACCTGCCAGGGCCCACCGATGTCATGTCCTTCCCGATGGACGAGCTCAGGCCGCCCGCCAAGGACGACGACGAGCCACCGCAGGGCCTCCTCGGGGACATCGTGCTGTGCCCCGAGGTCGCCGAACGGCAGGGCCGTGAGGCCGACACCGACCACACCATGGACGAGGAGCTCCAGCTCCTGACCGTCCACGGTGTGCTGCACCTGCTCGGCTACGACCATGAGGAGCCCGACGAGAAGGCCGAGATGTTCGGCCTCCAGGCCGCGATCGTCGACGGTTGGCGGCAGGAGAAGGGCCTCACCGGCCCCTCGCCCGCCCCGACCGTCTCCTGAAGCCGATGAGTGCCCCCCTCATCCTCGGCGCGGTCCTGCTGGTCGTCGTCGCCTGGCTCGCCGCCTGCGCGGAGGCCGGTCTGGCCCGGGTCTCCAGCTTCCGCGCCGAGGAAGCCGTCCGCTCCGGCCGCCGCGGCGGCGCCAAACTCGCCCGGATCGCCGGCGACCCCACCCGCTACCTCAACGTCGCCCTGCTGGTCCGGGTCGCCTGCGAGATGGCCGCCGCCGCCCTCGTCACCTACGCCTGCCTCCAGGAGTTCGACCGCACCTGGGAAGCGCTGCTCCTCGCGATCGGCGTCATGGTCCTCGTGTCGTACGTCGCCGTCGGCGTCTCCCCGCGCACCATCGGCCGCCAGCACCCGCTGAACACCGCCACCGTCGCCGCGTACGTCCTGGTGCCGCTCGCCCGGATCATGGGCCCCATCCCGTCGCTGCTGATCCTGCTCGGCAACGCCCTCACCCCCGGCAAGGGCTTCCGGCGCGGACCCTTCGCCTCCGAGGCGGAGCTGCGCGCGCTGGTCGACCTCGCGGAGGCCGAGTCCCTGATCGAGGACGACGAGCGCCGGATGGTGCACTCCGTCTTCGAACTGGGCGACACCCTCGTACGGGAGGTGATGGTCCCCCGCACCGACCTCGTCGTCATCGAGCGGTACAAGACCATCCGCCAGGCCCTCACCCTCGCGCTGCGCTCCGGCTTCTCCCGTATCCCCGTCACCGGGGAGAACGAGGACGACGTCGTCGGCGTGGTGTATCTCAAGGACCTCGTCCGCAAGACGCACATCAGCCGGGACGCCGAGTCCGAGCTGGTGTCCACCGCGATGCGGTCCGCCACGTTCGTGCCCGACACCAAGAACGCGGGCGACCTGCTGCGCGAGATGCAGCAGGAACGCACCCATGTCGCCGTCGTCGTGGACGAGTACGGCGGCACCGCCGGGATCGTCACCATCGAGGACATCCTGGAGGAGATCGTCGGCGAGATCACCGACGAGTACGACCGTGAGCTGCCGCCCGTCGAGGACCTGGGCGAGGGCCGCTACCGGGTCACCTCCCGCCTCGACATCGGCGACCTCGGCGAGCTGTACGGGCTGGAGGCGTACGACGACGAGGACGTGGAGACGGTCGGCGGACTGCTCGCCAAGGCCCTCGGGAAGGTCCCCATCGCGGACGCCTCCGCGTCGGTGCCGCTGCCCGACGGCCGGGAGCTGCGGCTCACCGCGGAGGCCGCCGCCGGACGCCGCAACAAGATCATGACGGTGCTCGTGGAGCCCGTCGGACGGGCCCGGCCCGCCAAGGCCGGCGGCCGGGAGAGCGGCGGGGCGCGGGGGGCGGGCCGCTGATGACCCCCGCCGCGCTGCGCTCCCTGTGCCTGTCGTTCAACGCCTCCGTCGAGGAGTTCCCGTTCGGGCCGGAGGCGTCGGTGTTCAAGGTCTCGGGCAAGATGTTCGCGCTGTCCCGGCTGGACGCGCGGCCCCTGACCGTGAACCTGAAGTGCGACCCGGACGACGCCGTGCGGCTGCGCGCCGAGCATCCCGGGGCCGTGCTGCCCGGCTACCACATGAACAAGCGCCACTGGAACACCGTGACGGTCGGGGAGCTGCCCCGGCGTCAGGTGCGCGAACTGGTCGAGGACTCCTACGACCTGGTCGTCGCGGGGCTTCCGAGGGCGGAACGGCTGCGGCTCGACCGGCCCTGAACCCGGGCCCGCCGGGTGCGGTGGGGCGCCGCATAAGCTGGGGCCATGAGCGAGAGTGAGCTGGGGCCCGAGGACCGGAAGATCGTGACCCTCGCGCGGTCCGTGCGGGCCCGCAACGGGGTGGCCGAGGGGGCGGCGGTACGGGACGCCACGGGGCGGACGTATGCCGCCGGGACGGTCGGGCTGCCGTCGCTGCGGCTCAGCGCGGTGCGGGCGGCGGTCGCGATGGCGGTCGCGTCCGGGGCGGAGTCGCTGGAGGCGGTCGCGGTCGTCACGGAGGCCTTGGCGGCCGGCGACGAGGACCTTGCCGCGGTCCGGGACCTCGCGGGGCCCGGTACGCCGGTCTTCGTCGCGGGGCCCGACGCGAGCCTCCGGGCGGTTCTCTCTACCTGACTTCCCCACGGTCGCGGTTCCTCGCGCCCCTGGGTTGCCTGTGCTGGGCGCGGTTGTTCCTGTGCGGGTCGCTCGGTGGGTGCGCAGTTCCCCGCGCCCCTGAGGCGCTGCCCTCTTGCGGTCGCTCTCCGGGTGCGGGCCGGTCCTCGTTTTCGCGCAGTTCCCCGCGCCCCTGGGTTGCCTGTGCTGAGCGCGGTTCTTCCTGTGCCGTCGCCTGTGGGGTGCGCAGTTCCCCGCGCCCCTGGGGGGTGCCTCTTGCGGTGTGCGTCTACCTGCGGGTACCCGCACGGGCACAGGCGCGGCGAGTGGCACAAACCCAGGGGCGCGGGGAACTGCGCATCCACGTACGACCCGCACAGGGACAAGGTACGTCCAGGTGGGGAACCCTAGGGGCGCGGGGAACTGCGCATCCACGTACGGCCCGTACCGGGACAAGGTACGTCCAGGTGGGGAACCTCAGGGGCGCGGGGAACTGCGCACCCCCGGACGGCCCGCACAGGGACAAGGTACGTCCAGGTGGGGAACCCTAGGGGCGCGGGGAACTGCGCATCCACGTACGGCCCGTACCGGGACAAGGTACGTCCAGGTGGGGAACCCTAGGGGCGCGGGGAACTGCGCATCCACGTACGGCCCGTACTGGGAAAAGTGCGTCCAGGTGGGGAACCCTAGGGGCGCGGGGAACTGCGCATCCACGTACGGCCCGTACCGGGACAAGGTACGTCCTGGTGGGGAACCCCAGGGGCGCGGGGAACTGCGCACCCCACGAGTGACGGGACAGGGACAACCGCGTCCAGCACACGAAACCCGGCGGCGCGAGCGAAGACGGGCCGCGGACCGGGTGGGGCCGTACGGACCGGGTGGGGTCATACCGGGGACAGGTAACCCGCGAGGGCTTCGCGGCTTCTGCGGAGGCCGTCGATCCGCGCGTCGGTCGACGCCAGCTCCCGCCCCAGCACCTCCCGCACCTCCCCGCACAGCTCGAACGCGAACCCCGCGCCCTCGCCCCGCGCGCACGGCAGCAACTCCCGGATCACCTCCGTGGACAGCCCCGCGTCCAGCAGCGTCCGCACCCGCCGCACGGTGGCCTGCGACTCCTCGTCGTACTCCCGGTAGCCGTTGACCCCGCGCGCGGCGCTCAGCAGCCCCTGCGCCTCGTAGTACCGCAGGGACCGCTTGCTGACCTCGGTGCGCCGGGCCAGTTCCCCGATCAACATGTGTTGTTCCCCCTCGACTTGACCTTGTCACCGGTGTCACCCCTTAACGTCCTGCTGGAAGCAGTTGATTCCGATCCACCGGAGGACACCATGAACTTCGTCGTGCAGCGTGACGGCCGGACGGCCACCGCCGGGGACCTCGCGGCGCTGGCCTTCGCGGGCCACGCCCACTTCACCGCCATACAGGTCCGCGACGGCCGGGTACGGGGCCTCGACCTCCATCTGGAACGGCTCAGGTCCGCCTCCGTGGAACTGTTCGGGCGGGCGCTGCCGGAGGACCGGGTGCGCGCCCTGCTGCGGACGGCCCTCGCGGACGGCCCGGCCGACCTCTCCCTGACGGCGACGGTGTACTCACCGGCGGGGGAGTTCACCGCGGCGGACGCGGAGCCCGAGGTGCTGGTCCGCACGGGTGAACCCAGCTCCGGCCCACCGGGACCGCTGGCCCTGGCGGTCGTCGGGCACGAACGGTTCCTGCCGGCCGTGAAGCACGTCGGCGAGGTGGCCAAGACCCATCTGCTGCGGCGGGCCGTGGAGCAGGGTTTCGACGACGCCGCGTTCACCGACCGCACGGGCGCGTTCAGCGAGGCGACGATCTGGAACCTGGCGTTCTGGGACGGCACCTCGGTGCTGTGGCCGGACGCGGAGATGCTGCGCGGGACGACGATGGGCATCGTCAGCCGCCGCCTGGAGGCCCTGGGCGTCCCGCAGCGCGTGGCGCGGATCACCCCGGACGACGTCCCGGAGCTGGCCGGGGCCGTCGTCATGAACTCCTGGACGCCGGGTGTGGCGGTGCGCCGTATCGGGTCGGCGGACCTGCCGCAGGCCCCGGCCTTCCTGGAGGCACTGCACCGGGCCTATGACTCGGAACCCCTCGTCACCCCATGACCACGGCTGCCGGAACGGTGGGCGCGCGGGGCGCGCCCGGGTCCCGTGGTACGGGCTGCCCTCGCCCTGTACCGGGCGGCCCCCCGGCCGTCCGGTACAGGGTGAGGGCAGCCCGTACCGGGCGGCCGGGGGGCCGTCCGGTACGGGCGCGAGCCGTGATCGAAAGCGGGTGCGGTGCCACAGGGCCCGGCGGATCGGGGACAATGGGCGGCATGAGTGTTCGCACCCCGTCATCCGAGCCTTCCGAAGCCACCCACCGGGCGGGCTTCGCCTGCTTCGTGGGGCGTCCCAACGCCGGCAAGTCCACCCTCACGAACGCTCTGGTCGGTCAGAAGGTGGCGATCACCTCCAACCGGCCGCAGACCACCCGGCACACGGTCCGGGGCATCGTGCACCGCCCCGAGGCCCAGCTGGTGCTGGTCGACACCCCTGGCCTGCACAAGCCCCGTACGCTGCTCGGCCAGCGGCTCAACGACGTGGTGCGCGCCACCTGGGCCGAGGTCGACGTGATCGGGTTCTGTCTGCCCGCCGACCAGAAGCTCGGCCCCGGTGACCGTTTCATCGCCAAGGAGCTCGCGGGTATCCGCAGGACCCCGAAGATGGCGATCGTCACCAAGACGGACCTGGTCGACCAGAAGACCCTCGCCGAGCAGCTGATCGCGGTGGACCAGCTCGCCAAGGAGCTGGGCTTCGAGTGGGCCGAGATCGTGCCGGTGTCGGCGGTCCAGGGCCAGCAGGTGGGTCTGCTGGCGGATCTGCTGGTGCCGCTGCTGCCCGAGGGTCCCGCGCTGTACCCGGAGGGCGATCTCACCGATGAGCCCGAGCAGGTCATGGTGGCCGAGCTGATCCGTGAGGCCGCGCTGGAGGGGGTGCGGGACGAGCTGCCGCACTCCATCGCCGTGGTCGTCGAGGAGATGCTGCCCCGCGAGGACCGGCCCGCCGACCGGCCCCTGCTGGACATCCACGCCTTCGTCTACATCGAGCGCCCGAGCCAGAAGGGGATCGTGATCGGTCCCAAGGGCAAGCGGCTCAAGGAGGTCGGGATCAAGTCCCGTCAGCAGATCGAGGCGCTGCTGGGCACCCCGGTCTTCCTCGATCTGCATGTGAAGGTCGCCAAGGACTGGCAGCGCGACCCCCGTCAGCTGCGCAAGCTGGGCTTCTGACGGATCCGCGGGCCTCTTGCGCCGCGCCGCCCGCCTGTCCACACTGCCGGACCCGGTCACCGTACGGGGTCCGGCAGCAGTGTTTCCGTGAGGGTCGACAGACGGCCCGCGAGGACCCGGGCCCAGGCCCGGTAGCCCTCCGGGGACGGGTGGAACCGGTCCTCGGCGATCCAGGACCCGGGGATCTCGGGCATTCCGCCGGAGTACAGATGGTGCACGCCCGGGTCCTGGCGCGCGAGGGCCAGCAGCTGCCGGTCCAGCAGCCGGACGTACTGTCCGAGCGGCGCCCGCATCGCCGCGGGGAGCCCTTCCACCCCGCGCAGGTCGGGCAGCCCGGTGAACACCACGGGGACGTCGTCCCCGAGCCGCAGCCGGATGTCCCGGACCAGCCGCCGCGCCTCGGCGCGGAAGGCGCGGGGGCGGCACAGCCGCAGCGCGTCGTTCGTCCCCGCCACCACGAGGACCAAGTCGGGGGTCCAGCGGCTGGTCGGGTCGGTCAGCCCGGTCAGCAGGGAGCGGCGGACGTACGGGAGGGTCGCCCCGGCCCGTGCGGAGACCCGCCAGGAGACGGGACGTCCGGTCATCCGGGTCAGGGCGGCGGCGAGGTGGCCCGCCAGGGCCTCGCCGAGGGCGGGTGCGCCGACCCCGGCGGCGACCGAGTCCCCGATCATCACGAGCCGCAGCGGCGGGCGGGCGGGGCCGGGCCCGTGGTGTTCGGTGAGCCCTTCGGTGGCGCCGCCCGCCTCGGGCAGCCGGGTCAGCTGGCGGCGCATGTTGCGGACACTGCGCGGGAGCAATGGGTCCTCTTCCGTATCGGTCGCTGGGACGTGCCGGTGCACCGGAACCGGCATGCCGGTTCCGTTCACAGGTGATCGCCCTCACCCATAACACCGTTATGTCTATAACAGCGTTATGGTGGCCTGGTGTCAACCGAGGAACGGCGAGAGCCCACCGACGTACGCCGCTGTCTGCTGGACCAGGCCGCCCGGATGCTCGCGGACGAGGGCGCCGCGGCGCTGAGCGTCCGCCGGCTGGTCAAGGCCGTCAGCGCGTCGACCATGGCCGTGTACACCTACTTCGGGTCGATGCCCGGACTCGTCCGCGCGCTGATGAAGGAGGGCTTCGACCGTTTCCACACCCGGGTCGAGGCCGCCTCGGCCGCCCACCCCGACGACCCCGTCGCCGAACTCGCCGCGCTGTGCCGCGCCTACCAGGACTTCGCCCGCGAGGAGCCCGATGTGTACGCGGTGATGTTCGGCGGCTCCGCGATCGCCGGGTTCGAGCAGACCGAGGACGACCGCAGGCTGGGTGTCCATGTGCTGCGCGCCCCGCGGGACGCGATCCGCCGCTGTGTCGCGGCGGGGCGCTTCCGGGCGGGGGCCGATCCCGATCTGCTGGTGCGGCAGCTGTTCTGCCAGATGCATGGGCTGGCGCATCTGGGGCGGGCGGGGTACATCACCGGTGCGTACGGCTCCGCCGAGGTGTTGCGGGGGTTGGTGCTCGACTTCGCGCGCGCGTCCGGCGACACGTCGCGCCGTGCGGCGGCCTCGGTGACTGCGGGGCTGGCGCCGCTGTCCTGAGCCCGTCTTGGGCTCGCGCCGCTGGGTTTCCTGTGCGGGGCGCGGTGTTTCCTGTGCGGGTCGCTCGGTGGGTGCGCAGTTCCCCGCGCCCCTGAGGCGCTGCCCTCTTGCGGTCGCTCTTCGGGTGCGGGCCGGTCCTCGTTTTCGCGCGGTTCCTCGCGCCCCTGGGTCTGCTGTGCTGGGCGCGGTTCTTCTTGTGCGGGTCGCTCGTGGGTGCGCAGTTCCCCGCGCCCCTGGGGTTCCACGCCTGGGCGTACTTGTCCCTGTGCGGGTACGGACGTGGGTGCGCGGTTCCTCGCGCCCCTGGATGCTGCCCTCGTGCGGTCGCTCTTCGGGTGCGGGCCGGTCCTCGTTTTCGCGCGGTTCCCCGCGCCCCTGGGTTGCCTGTGCTGGGCGTGGTTGTTCCTGTGCCGGTACCCCGTGGGTGCGCGGTTCCTCGCGCCCCTGTGGTGGTGGGGCGGGGCTGGGGGCACACGCCTGCCCCCGCCCCGGTCCGGTCCGGTCGTCAGAGGGGCAGGGGGTCAGGCGCCTTCCTTCAGGACTCGGGAGACGAGTTCCCGTTGCGCGTCCGTCAGGGTCGGGTCCGCGTAGTGCAGGGTCCGGCCGTCGACGGTGACCTCGTACGAGAAACCGTCCGGGACGCCCGTACCGGGTACCGGACTCGCACCGGCCAGGGCCTGCTCGGCCAGGGCGTGCCAGTCCGCGGCGTCGGCCCGGCAGGCGGTGTCGACCTCCGCCTGCCGCTCGATCCCCGCGAACCCACCTGTGCGCCGCACGAAGATACGCATGACTGTCCGCATACCCCGATCAGCCCGTCGGGACGCCCACGGACGACCACGCCTTGCGGACGGCCTCCAGTTCGTCACCGTCCCCGAAGACGCTCCGGGCGGTGGCCAGGGTCAGCCGGGCGAAGTCCGCGAAGTCCGCGTCCGACGCGAGCTCGCCGCTGGTCAGCGTGTCGTACCAGATGCGGCCCGCCCGCTCCCACGCGTTGCCGCCGAGGTCCGTGGCGAGCAGGTAGAAGGCGTGGTTGGGGATGCCCGAGTTGATGTGCACGCCGCCGTTGTCGCGGCTGGTGCGCACATAGTCGTCCATCGTCGCGGGCTGCGGGTCCTTGCCGAGCACGTCGTCGTCGTACGCGGTGCCGGGCGCCTTCATCGAGCGCAGCGCCGTCCCGGTGACCGAGGGGCCCAGCAGCCCCGCGCCGATCAGCCAGTCCGCGTCCTCGGCGCGCTGTCCGAGCGCGTACTGCTTGATCAGTGAGCCGAAGACGTCGGACACCGACTCGTTGAGGGCGCCGGACTGCCCGTAGTACTCCAGGTTCGCCGTGTACTGGACGACGCCGTGCGTCAGCTCGTGGCCGATCACGTCCACCGGCAGCGTGAAGTCGAGGAACAGGTCGCCGTCCCCGTCGCCGAAGACCATCTGCTCGCCGTTCCAGAAGGCGTTCGCGTAGTTCTCGCCGTAGTGCACGGTCGCGATGAGCGGCAGCCCGGAGTCGTCGATGGAGCGGCGGCCGTACTCCTTGAGGTACAGGTCGAAGGTGGCGCCCAGTCCGGAGTACGCGCGGTTGACCGTGGCGTCGCCGGTCGGCTCGTCGCCCTCGTCGCGGACCTTGCGGCCGGGCAGCACCTCCCGGGTCCGGGCGTCGTGGACCCGGCGGTCCGGGGTGTCGGAGACGCCGGTGACGGCGCTCAGGACGGCGCCGCGCACGGCGGTGATCCGCCGCCGGGTGCGCTGGGCGGCGTCCAGTTCCAGGGTGCGGCGGGCGGCCGCCGAGATGACGGAGTCGGCGGCCTCGGCCAGTTTGTCGAGGACGTGCGGCGGGATGACGGTGCAGAAGACGGGCTCGTGGCCCGGACGCTGAGATGCCATGCCTCGCAATGTGGCACTGGGTCATCGAGTTGTCACCCGTTGTCACGTGGATTGGTGAAAAGGAGTGAAACAGGGCTGTTCCCGGGCGTGGGAGGGTTCCTATGGGCCATGGGGCCCGCCCTGGACCCTTCGCCCCGACCCGCCCCATCCGTCCCGCATACTGGGACAGGGCACCGGTCCGGGGGAGGCTCGGCTAGGCTGCGACCACCATGCGTTTCGGGCTGCTTCTCCTTAGCTGCCGCGGCGAGGGCCTGTAAGTCGTAGGCCGACCCCCTCCCCGCGGAGTTCGGTGTTGCGCTCAGCCGTCGGCCGTCCCCCGTGGACCAAGAGGAGCCCTACGCATCATGTCCAGCCCTTCCCGCCCCGCCGCCCCCGCGTCCGCCGTCGGCAGTCCCACGCCGGTCACCAACGCGACGCACCTCCAGCGGGCCACCACGATGCCGACCCACAAGTACCGCCCGTACGAGCAGGTCGACATCACCGGCCGGACCTGGCCCGACCAGCGTGTCACCAAGGCCCCCCGCTGGCTGTCCACCGATCTGCGTGACGGCAACCAGGCCCTGATCGACCCCATGTCGCCCGCCCGTAAGCGCGAGATGTTCGATCTGCTGGTGAAGATGGGCTTCAAGGAGATCGAGATCGGCTTCCCGGCCTCCGGGCAGACCGACTTCGACTTCGTCCGGTCGATCATCGAGGACGAGCACGCGATCCCCGACGATGTCACGATCTCCGTACTGACCCAGGCCCGCGAGGACCTGATCGAGCGCACGGTGGAGTCCCTGGTCGGTGCCAAGCGCGCCACCGTCCATCTGTACAACGCGACCGCGCCCGTCTTCCGCCGGGTCGTCTTCCGCGGCTCCAAGGACGACATCAAGCAGATCGCCGTCGACGGCACCCGGCTGGTCATGGAGTACGCGGAGAAGCTGCTGGACGACCGCACCACCTTCGGCTACCAGTACAGCCCGGAGATCTTCACCGACACCGAGCTGGACTTCGCGCTGGAGGTCTGCGAGGCGGTCATGGACGTCTGGCAGCCCGAGGAGGGCCGCGAGATCATCCTCAACCTGCCCGCGACCGTGGAGCGGTCCACGCCGTCCACCCACGCGGACCGCTTCGAGTGGATGAGCCGCAACCTGTCCCGCCGCGAGCACGTCTGCCTGTCCGTGCACCCGCACAACGACCGCGGCACCGCCGTCGCCGCCGCCGAGCTGGCCCTGATGGCCGGCGCCGACCGTATCGAGGGCTGCCTGTTCGGCCAGGGCGAGCGCACCGGCAACGTCGACCTGGTCACCCTGGGGATGAACCTGTTCTCGCAGGGCGTCGACCCGCAGATCGACTTCTCCGACATCGACGAGGTCCGCCGCACCGCCGAGTACTGCAACCAGATGGAGGTCCACCCCCGTCACCCGTACGTCGGTGACCTCGTCTACACGTCCTTCTCCGGCTCCCACCAGGACGCCATCAAGAAGGGCTTCGACGCGATGGAGGCCACCGCCGCCGCCCAGGGCGTCACCGTCGACGACATCGAGTGGGCCGTGCCGTACCTGCCCATCGACCCCAAGGACGTGGGCCGCTCCTACGAGGCCGTGATCCGCGTCAACTCGCAGTCCGGCAAAGGCGGCATCGCCTACGTCCTGAAGAACGAGCACAAGCTGGACCTGCCGCGCCGGATGCAGATCGAGTTCTCCCGGATCATCCAGGCGAAGACGGACGCCGAGGGCGGCGAGATCACCCCCAAGGACATCTGGAACGTCTTCCGGGACGAGTACCTGCCGAACCCGGACAACCCGTGGGGCCGCGTCCAGCTGCGCACCGGCCAGTCCACCACCGACACCGACGGCATCGACCGGCTCACCGTCGAGGCGACCGTCGACGGCGCCGACACCGCGCTGAGCGGCACCGGCAACGGCCCGATCTCCGCGTTCTTCGACGCCCTCCAGTCCATCGGCATCGACGTACGGCTGCTGGACTACCAGGAGCACACGATGAGCGAGGGCGCCTCCGCGCAGGCCGCCTCGTACATCGAGTGCGCGATCGGCGACAAGGTCCTGTGGGGGATCGGCATCGACGCGAATACGACACGCGCCTCGCTGAAGGCCGTTGTCTCCGCCGTCAACCGGGCCACCCGCTGACGACCCCCGTCACCTGCGGTTCCCCCGGCACCGGACGCCCCAGTGGCACCCGGTGCCGGGGCGTCTCCCGGCCACCTTCACACCAGGGGTACTGACGCCGCCCGCCTCATGTGGCTAACATCACGCCAACACGGCGATGTTGCCGGGGCGTTACGGAGGTGCGAGGTGCTGCCAAGCAGGGGACGGTACGGCCGTGCCGTCCGCGGTGCCCGCCGGTCCCGCCTCATGGGCGTCCGGACCGTGTGGACGACCGTGTCCGACGGGGAGTTCTACTGCCCCGGATGCGGCGGCGACCGCAACTACCAGCGGCGCACCGGACGGCGCAGGTTCACCGTGCTCGGGCTGCCGCTGGTGCCCCGGGGGGCCGCCGCGCCCGTCGTCGAGTGCGTCAGCTGCCAGGAGCGGTTCGGTACCGACGCGCTCGACCATCCGACCTCGCAGCGGTTCTCCGCGATGCTGCGGGACGCGGTGCACACGGTGGCGCTCGCGGTGCTGGCCGCGGGGGGTACGGGGGCCCGGACGGCCGTGGACGCGGCGCTGGCCGTCGTCCGGGACGCGGGGTACCGGGACTGCGACGGGGAGCAGCTCGTGACGCTCGTCGAGGCGTTGTGCGCGGAGCCCGGGCGGTTGCCCGGGTTCTTCGCGGGGTCGGGGGCGGGGGCCTCGGGGCTCACCGTCGAGCTCCGTGAGGCGCTCGAACCGCTCGCGCCTCATCTGGCTCCCGCGGGGCGGGAGGCGCTGCTGCTCCAGGGGGCGCGGATCGCGCTCGCCGACGGGGCCTATACGCCCGCCGAGCGGGACACGTTGACCACTGTCGGTTGTGCCCTCACGCTCACCACGGAGGATGTCACCCGCCTCCTGAAGTCGGCCCGTCCCACACCCTCCTGAGGGTTTCCCCCGGGTCGCCCTCGCTTGCCGCCCCGAGGTCTGTCCGGGTGGACGCGCTTGTTACCGCACAGGTCGTTCGTGGGTGCGCAGTTCCCCGCGCCCCTGGATGCTGCCCCCTTACGGTCGCTCTTCGGGTGCGGCCCGGTCCTCGTTTCGCGCAGTTCCCCGCGCCCCTGAAGGGGCACCCCTCTCCTCCCGCAGGCGCTCGGCTACGGGAGGGGGTGGGCGGGAATCTCTGCTCGCAGACTCCGATGCTCTTCAGTAGCTCCGCTGGACGTCGTACCGAGCGTGTCGGATCGAGGACGGAGAATCCCGACCGGCACCGACCCGAAGAACAAGCCGGATGCGCCCCAAAGGGGCGCGGGGAACTGCGCGAAACCACCGAGTGACGGCACAGGAACGAAGTACCCCCAGCCGGACAGACCTGGGAAGCGCGAGCGAGGACGACGGGGACGGGACCTACTCCCCGGGGAGTAGCGGGCACCGGTTCGCTCCCTGGGACGTAGCCGGAAGCTCGCACCCGGGTCCGACGGAAGCCCCGTGCCGTGGCGGAATGCTGGAACACGTGACGACAACGACATCCACCACCCACCCCGAGCCCCGGAACACCCCGCGGCCCCGGAAGCCCGGGAGGTCCCGGAGAACCGCCGTTCCCTGGGCCGTCCTCGGCCTCTGGGTCGTGCTGCTGGCCCTCGTCGTCCCCTTCGCGGGGAAACTCGGTGACGTCCAGCAGGACCGCGCGGTCGACTACCTTCCCGCCGGCGCCGACAGCACCCAGGTCGCGAAGATCCAGGACAGCCTCCCGGGCGGCGAGACCACCGAACTGGTCCTCGTCTACCACCGCGACGGCGGGCTCACGCCCGCCGACCGCACCACCGCCGAGGACCAGATACGGGAGATCGGCGCGGCCCATGAACTCGCCGCCACCCCCGAGGGCATCCCGTCGGAGGACGGCGCCACCCTGATGTACCCGGTGGCGACGAACGCCCCGGGCCAGGACGAGGAGGCCCGGGCCGCGTTCGTCAAGGACGTCCGGGCCACCGCGACCGGCACCGACGGCCTCGGAGTCGAGGTCGGCGGCTCCGGCGCCATCCAGTTCGACGCCGAAGAGGTGTACGGCTCGCTCGGCGGCCCGCTGTTCCTCACCACCGTCGGTGTCGTCGCGCTGATGCTCATCGTCATCTACCGCAGCCCGTTCCTGCTGCTGATCCCGCTGATCAGCGCCGGTATGGCCGAGGTGCTGGCCCGGGCGGGCGCCTACGGCCTGAACCGGCTCTTCGACACCCCGGTCACCACGCAGAGCGCGTCGATCATGACCGTCCTCGTCTTCGGTGTCGGCACCGACTACGCCCTGCTGCTGGTGGCCCGCTACCGCGAGGAACTGCGCCGCGTGGAGCGCCCGTACGACGCGATGGCCGCCGCCCTGCGCGGCTGCGGGCCCGCCGTCATCGCCTCGTCCGGCACGGTCGCCGTCGGTCTGCTGTCGCTGCTCGTGGCGGATCTCAACAGCAGCAGCGGGATGGGCCCGCTCGGCGCCCTCGGGGTGCTGTGCGCGCTGCTCGCGATGGTGACCCTGCTGCCCGCCCTGCTGCTGCTGTTCGGCCGCCGGGTGTTCTGGCCGCTGATACCCGCGTACGGCAGCGAACCGAAGGCACGCAGGTCGCTGTTCGCGGCGATGGGCAGCTCCGCCGGCCGCTACCCGTACCGGGCGCTGATCGGGGGCGCCGCGGTCCTCGGCGCACTGGCGCTCGGGGTGTTCGCCATGCCGGGCACCCTCAAGCAGGAGGACTCCTTCACCGACAAGCCCGAGTCGATCGCCGCGCTGGAGACCCTCGGCGAGGCGTTCCCCGACCGCGGTTCCCAGCCGATCACCGTGATCACCCCCACCGGCCGCGCGGCCGTGACCCTCACCACCGCCGAACGGGTCCCGGGCGTGGAGGCCGTCGCACGCGGACGCAGCGCCGACGGCTGGACGGAGCTGTCCGTCATCGCCTCCGCGAAGCCGGAGTCGGCCGCCGAGACCAGGACGATCGGGGAACTGCGCTCCGCCCTCGACGACTCGTACGTGGGCGGTCCGAGCGCGCAGCAGATCGACCTGGAGAAGACCCACTCCCGGGACACCACGCTCGTCATCCCGCTCGTGCTCGTCCTGGTGCTGCTGATCCTGATCCTGCTGCTGCGCAGTCTGGTCGCGCCGCTGCTGCTCATCGCCGCGGTGGTCGCGGTGTGGGGCGCCTCGCTGGGTATCGGGGGCCTCGTCTTCGGCCCGCTGTTCGGCTTCGAGGGCATGGACCCGGGGCTTCCGCTGCTGTCGTTCGTGTTCCTGGTCGCCCTCGGCGTCGACTACGGCATCTTCCTGATGCACCGGATGCGCGAGGAGTCCCTGGCGGGCGCCGAACCGGGCCCGGCCGCGCTCAGCGCGCTGCGCAGCACCGGCGCCGTGATCGCGTCGGCGGGACTCGTCCTCGCGGCCACCTTCGGGGTGCTGCTCAACCTCCCGATGGTGATGCTCGTACAGCTCGGCTTCGTCGTCGCGGTCGGTGTCCTCCTCGACACCTTCCTGGTGCGGACGTATCTGGTGACCAGCGCCAGCGTCGCCCTCGGCCGCAAGGTGTGGTGGCCCGGCCCGCTGTCCAAGCGCGCGCCGGTGCCCGTGCCCGACCGCCCCGCAGAGGAACCCGTCCCCGTTCCGTGAACCCGCGGGCGCCCCTCCCTCCCGGAGGGGCGCCCTCATGCCGCAGGATGGCCCCGTGGAATCCCACCGCACCGCCGAACGAGCCGACTTGGCCCCCCAGGGCGCGCCGGACGCGCCCCCTGTGGCCCGCCACGGCCCTCCCGAGGGGTCCGGCGCCCCCGCGACGCCCGCCGGGCCCGGACGGGCCTGGCGGGGCTTCCCGCGTGACGACCAGGCCCTCGCCGCCGGGACACCCGACCGCCCGGGTCCGGTCTGGCGGAGCTGTCTGCGTGACGACCGGGCCCTCGCCGCCGCCTTCGCCGCGTCCGCGGTGATCGTCGCCGTGCTGTGCGACGCCGAGGGGGGCCTCGACGCCCTCGGCTGGGCGCTGCTCCTCGCCGCCCATGTCCCGGCGGCCTTCCGCACCCGGGCGCCGCTGTGTTCGTTCCTCGGGGTCGTCGCGTTCGTCGCCCCGTACCACGCCCTCGACTACCATCACGCGGCCTCCGGCCCGGTCACCTACCTCGCGCTGTACACCGTGGCCGTCCTCGGCACCCCCCGGCGGACCGTGTACGTGGGGCTCGGCACCGTCGGACTGTCGGTGTCGATCATGATCAGGGTCAGTCCCCACAAGGCCATGGAACTGCTCCAGATATCCGGCTGGGTGGTCGCCGTCCTCGTCGTCGGCGAGTACGTTCGGGTGCACCGGCGCAATGTCCGCGCCGCCACCGAACGCGCGGAACGCGCGGAACGCACCCGCGAGGAGGAGGCCCGCCGCCGGGTCGCGGAGGAACGGCTGAGGATCGCCCGGGACCTGCACGACCTGCTCGCCCACACCATCACCCTCGTCGGGGTGCAGACCTCCGTCGCCGCGCACGTCCTCGCCGCCGACCCCGACCGCCTCGACCGGGCCGCCGTCGCCCGCGCCCTCGACGACATCGCCGACACCTGCCGCACCGCGCGCGGGGAGCTGCGCGCCACCCTCGAAGTGCTGCGCGCCGACGCGCCCGGTGAGCCACGCGGCCCGCTGCCCGGTGTCGGCGGACTCGTCCACCTCGCGGAGTCCGCGCGCGCGACCGGCGCCGCCGTCACCCTGACCGTACGCGGCGCCCTCGACACGGAACCGCCCCCGGCGGTCGGCGCGGCGGTCTACCGCATCGTCCAGGAGGCCCTCACCAACGCCGTACGGCACGCGGGGACCGGCGTCGCGGTGGCCGTGACCGTCCGGGCCGCGAACGGCCTCCTGGAGGTCCTCGTCACGGACGACGGCGCCCCCGGCTCCCACCCGGCCCGGCGACCGCTCACCGCCCCCGTGAGCGGGCACGGCCGGACCTCCGTACCGTGCCCGGACATCCTGGCGGCGTCGCACACCCCCAGCGGCCCGGCGGCGCTCCCCGCCGACCCCGCGCAGCCGCCGGGGTTCGGACTGATCGGTATGCGGGAACGCGCCCGCAGCGTGGGCGGCACCCTGCAAGCCGGTCCCAGCCCGGACGGCGGCTTCACCGTCGCGGCCGTCCTGCCCCTCGCCCCCGTGTTCCCCGCCGGGGCGGCGGCGCCCGAACCCGCCGCCCCCGAAGAGGTGCCCGGCCGCCCGTGGCAGGGTCGGTGGTGCGCGGGGGAGGCCACCACCGCGTGAGAGAAGCGGTGCGTACGACGCCGAACGACACTCCCAGGGGGACCCCGTGACGATCCGTGTGCTGCTCGCCGACGACCAGACGCTGGTACGGGCCGCCTTCGCGATGCTCGTGGAATCGGCGGGCGACATGGAGGTGGTCGGCCAGGCGGGCACCGGCCGGGAGGCCGTCGACCTGGCCCGCACCGCACGGGCCGACCTGGTCGTCATGGACATCCGGATGCCCGACCTCGACGGGATCGAGGCGACCCGGCTGATCGCCGCCGACGAGGACCTCGCGGGGGTGAAGGTCCTCGTGCTCACCACGTACGACACCGACGAGCACATCATCGACGCGCTGCGCGCCGGTGCCTCCGGTTTCCTGGTGAAGGACACCCGGCCCGCCGAACTCCTGGACGCGATACGGCTCGTGGCGGCGGGCGAGGCCCTGCTGTCGCCCGGTCCCACCGCCCGGCTGATCGCCCGCGCCCTGCGCGCCCCGGACCCGGGCCCGGGGCGGTCGCCCGGCCCCGAGACCCTGACCGAACGCGAACGCCAGGTCCTCGGGCTGGTCGCCCGGGGCCTGACCAATCAGGAGATCGCCCTCTCGCTCGGGCTGAGCCCGCTCACCGCCAAGACCCATGTCAGCCGCATCATGGGCAAACTGGCCGCCCGCGACCGCGCCCAACTCGTCATCGTCGCCTACGAGTCCGGCATGGTGACCCCCGGAACGCTCTGACGGCGTACCTCCGCCCGGCCGGGCCGACCCGCACCGGATGCCGTGACCATGGCGGCTGCTCCGTGAGACGTCCCAGGTCGGCTCCTCCTTTCCCGACCGGATGCCATGACCGTGCTGGGTGCTCCGTGAGACATCCAGGGCGGGTCAGCCGCCTCCAGGCGCGTCGATGAAGGTGGCGCCGGTCTCCTCCAGCCGCTGCACCGCGTAGGCCGGGTCGAGCAACGACTCGGGGGTGTGGATGCCCGGTGCGACCGCTTCGCCGCGCAGTCCGAGCAAGCGCTCGACGCCGAGGGCGATGCCGGTCGCGGTCAAGGGGCGCTGCCCCGCCGGGTGGACCAGGTAGCGGCTCGTACTGATCGGCGCACCCTCCCGGTCCGTTCCTTCGAGGTCGATCCGGACCTCGAAGGAAGCGGGTTCACCGCGGCGCCGGCCCGTGGATTCACCGACGGCGAAGTCGAAGCGGACATCGGGGGCGTCCGTCGCGAGGGCGAGGCTCGGTACGTCGAGGATGGCGATGCTCCGGCCGGGCAGACCGGTGCCGTCGGTACCGCGCACATCCGCCTGTGCGTCGGGGTCGGTGACCCAGGTGAAGACGCCGTCCCGGCGCACGAGTCCCGCCGTGGTGGCCGTGGACCACCGCTCCAGATCCGCGATTCCGGCAGGCCCGCCGGTGTCCGTCTCGTCCAGTACCGCACCGATCCGGATGCTGTCGACCCGGCCGAACCGCCGGGCGGTGTGCAGGGCCGCGAGGACGACGGTACCGGCGCAGTAGTGGCTGGCCACCAGGATCGGCGCGGCGTTCGCCCGCTGGGCGCCCGCGACGACCTCCGGCGCGATGTCCGTCAGACCGCTGGAGATGCTGAGGTACGGCAGCCCGTGACGCTGCGCGTAGCGCAGTCCGTGCAGATGGTCGTCCCAGAGCGCGGCGACCACCGCCGAGTAGTGGTGGTCGGCCGGGAGGCCGAGATCGCCGCGCCGCAGATCGATGGTCGTGGCCGTGGCGGTGCCGAGTTCGTCGGCGACCCGCTGGGCGCGGTCGAGGTCGCGACCCGCGATCGTCAGCGGCAGCGCCGGGTGCCATCGCCGCAGGAGGGCGGCGGCCCCCGCTCCCGCCTGGCCCGTGCCGCCCAGGATCAGTACCGATTCCGACTGTCCCACTGTGGGTTCCCCTCACATCCATGAAGCTACATTTTGTAGCCTACGTTTTGTAGCTTAGATTGGGACGGGAACGCAAGGGAGTGAGAGGGAGGACCATGGCCGCCGCACCGACCCGTCTGTCCAAGCAGGCCAGGCGGGAGCAGCTGCTCGACACCGCCTTGGTGATCGTGCGCACCCGGGGCGCCGACGGGCTGACCCTGGTCACCCTCGCGGAGGAGGCCGGGGTGAGCAGGCCGATCGCCTACGACCACTTCGCCACCCGCCCCGGCCTGCTGCTCGCGCTCCACCAACGGCTCGACGACCGCCACCGGGCCGCGATCACCCAGGCGTTGCGGGACGCCGAACCCAGCGCCGGCGAGGTCGCCCGCGTCATCAGCGCCGCCTACTTCGCCTGCGCCACCGACATGCCGGAGCTCGGCGCCGTCTCCGCCGCGCTGAAGGGGAACCCGGAGATGGAGGCGGTCCAGCGCGAGTCGACCGACGGCTACACGGACCTGATGGCCGCCGCGCTGCTGCCGTACTCCGGGCTCGCGCCCCAGGCCCTGCGGCTGCGGTGCGTCGGCGTGCTGGGTGCGGCCGAGGCGATCGCCGCCGAGCTGAACGGGGAGCGGGCGACCGACGGCGAAGCGGTCACCGCGCTGACCGGCCTGATCCTGGGCAGCCTTGACGCCGGGGCCGACCGTTGAGCCTTGACCCTGCCTTTCGGGCCCTGCCCTGTGAGGTGCGGCAGGCGAGGCGTTCGGAGCGGCGGAGGCGTAATTCCCGACAGTGAATCGTGGACCCGTCGAACCCGCTTCTCCGGCGTGAATTCAGCCGGTTGATATGTCGATGAATTGCCGTGCGCGGCTGTCGGTCCGGGGTGCTGCCGTGGGAACGGCCGTGGTGTCCAGGGTGCGTGGCATGCGTCACAAAGCGGGTCATTCGGGAACTTGATATGTCCGTATTGGTTGATGTGATGAGATCCGTACTGTTACTGTCTGACTGATAGTCAGCTACGGAACGCGATGTTCCGGCTGTGTGCGAACTCGCGTGTCACCGCCCCAAGACGTGCTGAGCACCCCTTTCGGTCATGCGCCCGACGCCGGATCCGGTGCCTCTCCGGCATGCCTCGAAGGCAATGCCCCGCGCGTGAATCCAGGAGGAATTCGGTGGCGTACCGCAAAGGCACTCTCCGGGCGGCGATACGCAGGCGCGGCACCTTCGCCGCACTGGCCGCCTTCGCCTTGGTGGCGGGGCTGTTGATGCCCGCGATGACCGCGCAGGCGGCCCCGGGGACCGCCGTCCTCGATGTCTCCGTGGAGGCCGTCGACCCGACCACCGGGGCGCCGCAGACGACGGCTTCCTTCGGCACGCACGACAACTCCGTCGCGTACAAGGTCGGGTACTCCTGCGCCGCCTCCGACTGCGTGGGCGCCACCGTGCGGATGTCGCCGTCCCAGCCGGACCCGTACGGGCTGTCCGCCGCGCCCCTGCTCTCGTACACGAACTGGACGCCCCCGGCGGGACTTCCGGGCGCGTCGGTCGGCGGTACGGACGCGACGGGCCGGACCATCACCCTCGGTGATCTCACGGCCGGCCGTTCGGGCACCTTCCTCGTCGTCTACACCATCGCCAGCAGCGGCTCGTACACGACGCCCAAGCCGGCCCAGTACTACCCGTCCGGGTTCAGCGTCCGGATGTCGGCCACCATGGACGCCACCAGCGCGGTCGGCCCGGCGACGGCCGACGCGGCACCCGTGACCTGGACCAGCTCCGTACCGTCCCCGTCCATCGCCATGGCGAGCCCCGGATCGGTCAGACCCGGGACGAACGTGTCGTGGAACGTCTCGATGGGCACGGGCTCCTTCGCGCGGATCAGCGGCTCGGTCATCACCGGCACCTCACAGTGGATCGCGGCCGGCAACTACACCGTGGTCGAGAAGCTGGACCCCCGGGCCGTGTACGTGTCGAGCAGCGGTGGCGGGGTCTACGACCGGGCCGCGCACTCGATCACCTGGTCGCTCGGTACGAAGGACGCCCCCGTGGCCACGGCGTCCGGCGGCTGGGGGTGGGCCGGTGTCGGGCAGTGGACCAGCCGCGCGCCCTACACACCGCGCTCGGTCACGGTGAACTACCCGGTGGGCGGGTTCACCTCCGACCCCGGCGGCTGCGACTTCGAGGAGCGGGTGACCACCACCGCCGAGGTGACGGCCACCTACCTCGACCCGGAGCGCACCACCAGGAGCGCGTCGTCCACGATGTCCCACACGGTGTCCTGCTACGACCCCTTCCCCCGGGCCGATGTGGCGAAGGACTCCACGAACAGCGGCTCCAGCGGCGCGGTCCGGCTCCTGAACGTACCCCCGGACGTGACCGGACTGACCTGCCCGTCCGGCGGTCGCGACGACTGGAACCGCGTCTGCGCGCCCGGTTCGGCCCTCGCCCCGTTCGCGGACAGCCTCTACTCCTGGTCCGTGGTGGCCCGCAACCAGTCGAACGCCGCCGGGGTCGCCGTCATCGAGGACGACACCCTCGGCCAGCCGGACGCACCCGTCGACCGGATCACGACGACCAGCACGACCCCGGCCGCCACCATCGCCTGGACGCTGAACAACGGCACCTCCGGTACCTCCAACGGCACCGCCAGCGCGCCCCCCGGCACCTGGTACACCAAGGCGCGGATCACCAGCGGCACCCTGGCACCGCCGAACATCCGCCCCGGTGACACCGGCTCGAACGGCTTCGGCGCCTACTTCTCCTACCCCGTGAAGAAGACAGCGCCGATCGGTGAGCGGCGCACCAACACCGCGACCGCGACGATGTCGTGGCCCGGCAGCGGACTCGACCCGAGGGAACTCGGCCCGGTGTCCCGCACCATCCAGTTCCGCGCGTACCCGAAGACCAACGCCGCGAAGCCCGCCTTCGCCGCCGCCTTCGCGACCACCCCCGTGATCGAGGGCGGGGGCAACGCCGTCCCGGGCAAGAAGGTGACCTTCAGCCTGCGGGGCGCTACCTCGGGCATCCCCGCCGACGCGGACATCACCCCGCAGTACGTGTTCCTCGCACCGGCCGGCTGGACCGTCGACGCCGACTCCGCGTCCTTCCCCGCCGGGTCGGTACCGGACGGTGTGGTCCTCGACCACACGACGAAGACCGTCGGCGGGGTGTCCCGTGAGGCCGTCGTGGCGACCTGGCCGAGCGGGGTCTCCTTCGGGGAGAACACCACCTGGCCGAACATGACCGTCGCCGCCCGGCCCGGCTTCGGCGTCACCGCCGGGACCAGGAGCACGGCCACCGCCTGGGCGGGCGACTTCCGGCACACCTGGACCAGCGCCGAGGCCACGTACGCGAACGCCGTCCAGGACGCCCCCGACATCGACGGCGACGGCTCGACGGACGAATGGTTCTCCAGCGCCGCGCAGAACGTGACGGTCTCCTCCGCCGACGGGCTGAGCGCCGTCAAGGAGATCTGTCTGCCGACCCCCGGCGCGCCCGACGGATGCGCCTGGCTGTCCGACCCCGACCAACTGGTGGGCGTCGCGCCGACGGCCACCGACATCCGCTACCGGGTCACCCTGAAGAACACCGGGAACACCACGCTCAGCGAGGTGGTCGCGTACGACGTGCTGCCGCACACGGGCGACCGGGGCACGAGCGCCGGTACCGCGTCGACCCCGCGCGGCAGCACCTTCGACGAGACGCTCGACAGCGTCCCGGACATCTCCGCGAACCTGCGGCTGGAGTACTCGGCGTCCACGAACCCCGCGCGCGCCGAGGTGAACCCGGCCGCGCCCGGCACCACCGACGACTGGGGCCCCGGCCCGGCGGGGAAGAAGGCCGTCCGCGCGACGGTCACCGGTGACCTCGCACCCGGCCAGGAAGCGGCCTTCGTGTTCGTCGCCGCGGTCGCCCCGGGCACGGAGGCGGACGCCGTCGCGTGCAACTCGGTCGCCCTCGACAGCCGTCAGACGCTGCCGTCGGAACCCCGCCCGGTGTGCGCGGCGACCCAGGAGGCCGACCTGGAGGCCGGTGTCCCCGAGCGGCTGCCGTTGCAGGTGGGCCGCCCCGGAGTGCTGCCGTTCACCGTCACCCACGGCGGCGGTTCGCGGGAGACGGCCGCGACCGTGACCGTCGCGGTCCCGGCCGGTCTGACGGTCGACAGCCTGACGCCGCAGGGCTGGACATGCACCGCCGAGCCGGGCAGCGCCCCGCTCGACGGCCCGCTCACCCTGACCTGCGCGCCCGTGGACGACGACGGCGAGCCGAGACCGCTCCGCAAGGGCGTGACCACCGCACTGGACGTACCGGTCACCCCGACCACGTCGGGCCGGATCTGCGTCCCCGCCTCCGTCACGGGCCCCATGCATGACCCGCGCCCCGCGAACAACGAGGCCACGGGGTGTGTGCGGGTCGGCCCCGCGACCGCCGGACTCGCGCTGACGAAGACCGACGGCCGGGACGACGTGGCCGTGGGCGAGGAGTACGGCTACACCCTGGAGGCGGCCAACCTGCTGCCCGGCGAACGGATCACCGGCGCCACCCTCACCGACACCCTCCCGGACGGGCTGGAGTTCGTGTCCGCGACCGACGGCGGCACCGTCAGCGACCAGGGCGACGCCGACGCCTTCGGCAACCGGCCGGGCGGCACGGTGACCTGGACACTGGGTGACCTGGGCCGTGCGGGGGTCCCCTCCCCGGACGGCGACCGTACGACGGGCGGTACCGGTGCCACCGCGACGGTCGAGGTGCGGGTGCGGGTGCTGCCCGGGGCCCGCGGCGCGGTCGTCAACTCCGCCCGCGTCACCGCCCCCGACCCCGCCCACAGCGGGCGGACACTGACCGCCGACGTCTCGGACACCGACGCGGTCCGCGCCCTGACCCTGACCAAGGTGTCGGGCATCCCGTCCGCCGGGGTCAGCGCCGGTGACACCGTCACGTACACGGTGACGGCGACGAACTCCGGGACGGCCGACCACACGCTGTCCACCCCCGCCGTGCTCACCGACCATCTGGACGGAGTCCTGGACGACGCGTCGTTCGTGACCGGTTCCGCGTCCGTGACCACCGGCGGCGGCCCCTCCGAGCCCCTGCCCGACCCGTCGGACGGAGTCCTGCGGTGGGCGGGCGCCCTCGCGGTCGGCGACACCGTCACCCTCACCTACCGGGTACACGTCGACAGCGACAGCGACGGCGACCACACGCTGCGCAACACCGCGTACGGCGCCGACGAAGGAACCGTCTGCGACAGCACGGCCGGCCGCGACGAGGACGGGGTGCCCTGCGCCACGACCACCGACGGCTTCGCCCCGCTGCTCGCCAAGTCGGTCCGCTCGGCCGAGCAGCGCGACGACGGCCGCTGGACGGTCGTCTACGACCTGGAGGTCACCAACCCCGACCCGCACCGCCCGGCCCGCTACGACCTCGCGGACGACCTCCGCCCCGGCGCGGGCATCGACGTGACCGGCACGAGGGTGAGCGCCCCGGACGGCGTCACCGGGAACGACGACTGGAACGGCACCGGCGAACTCGCCACGGACGTGGAACTCCCCGGCGGCGCCACCCACGAGTGGGCCGTGACCGTCACCGCCGACGCGCACGGCACGGCCGGGACCGCCCCGGGGCTCTGTGTCGACGGCGCCGCGGGCGGCTTCGCCAACCGCGCCACCCTCACCCTCACCGACGGCTCGCGGCGCACCGCGGACTCCTGCGCCGCCCCCGCGAAGCCGACCGTCACCAAGACGGTCGACGGCGCGCCGCGGCGCAACGCCGACGGCACCTGGGACATCGGCTACGTCATCACCGTCACCAACGAGTCGCGTACCGCGGCCGGCGGTCTCGTCCACAAGCTGGACGACACCCTGTCGTTCCCCCGGGGCGTCCGCGTCCTGAAGGTGACGGCCGACAGCGGCGGCGCGACCATGAACCCGCGCTTCAACGGCGGCCTCACCAAGGTCGGCGACGCCACGGTCACCCCGGACACGGCCCTGTTCACCGGGACGCACCGGGTTCCGGCGGCGACCGGCGACGGCCCCGGGACACGGGAGTACCGGGTGACGGTCACGGCGCGGTCGGACGCGATGCACCTGACCGCCGAGGACGTGGCGTGCGGCCCTGAGGGAGGCCGGGGTTACGGCAACTCCGTGTCGCTGACCTCGACGGACACGGTCGTCGGCCGGGCCACCGCCTGCGCCGCGATCACCGTCCCGAAGCTCCACTTCACGAAGACCGCCGACACCTCGGGCCCGGTGCACCCGGGCGACACGGTGACGTACACGGTCACGGCCCGCAATGTCGGTGACGCGGACTTCGTGGCGGGCGACCCGGCGGGCGTCGAGGACGACATGTCCGATGTCCTCACCCACACCCGGTTCAACGGCGACGCGAAGGCCACCGCCGGGAAGGTGGTGATCGGTGACGCACGGATGCTGTGGTCGACCCCGGTCAGGGCGGGCGGCACCGAGACACTCACCTACTCGGTCACCGTCAAGAAGGTCACCGGCGAGGGCGCCCGTATCGTCAACGGCCTCTCCCGGATCGGCGTCACCCCCGACAAGGACCCCGGCCCCGGCCCCACGCCCACACCTGGCACGAACCCGAGCGGTGCGCCGAGCGGCGGGTCCGGCGGTATCGGGAGTGGTGGCGGGAGCGGGAGTGGTTCGGGTAGCGGTAGCGGCTCGGGCGGTGCGTCCGGTGGTTCCGGTGGTTCCGGCGGCGCAGGGTCCGCGAACGGCGGCTCCGTTGAGGGTGGTTCCGGTAGCGGTGCGAACGCCGGTGCGGTCGGTGGCTCCGTCGGCGGTGCGGCCGGTGGTGCCGGTGGGCGGCCGGGGGAGTGTCCCGCGCGGGCGTCCGCCGTCCCCGGTCAGAACTGCGTGGTCACGACGGCCGTGACGCCGAAGCCGTCGTCCTGGCTCGCGAGCACCGGGTCCGACCTCGTCGCCACCGCATTCGTCGCGGGTGCCGCCTTCCTCGGCGGCGCGGCACTGCTGATCACCGCCCGACGACGCGCCCACCGCGCCAGGCCCTGACCTCCGCTCTCCCGTCCACCTCGCTCCCGCGACCCCTCAGGGCCCGCCGCCCCCGGACCTCCCCGCACAGGGCCAGGTGGGTTCGGGTGCGGAGGCCTGGGGAGCGGTGCGCCGGGGAACCGGGCCGCCCGACGGGTCAGCCATGGCGGCGCGCGAGCGCGTCACCCGCCGCCCCCACCGCGACACCGAGGATGACCATTGCCGCGTAGCTGTACGTCTCATATCCGTCCACCGTGAGATAGCGGACGAATCCCATGAAGTGAATCCAGCCGAGCCACTCGCGCAGCAGCCCGCTCGCGCCGCCGACGACCAGGATGAAACAGATCAGTCCGGTGAAGACGGTCAGGGGGGAGTTGGGGGTGGAGGAAGTCATGGCTCGAATCTAGGCAGGCGTCGCCACTCCCCGGAACGGGCTCGGGGTGGTGGTCCGTCGACCGAAGTCGGTGGTTCACGGCGCGGGCTCGTACTTAAGTCGCGGAGCCGTCCGGGGAATCGGGCCGGGGCTCGTCCTCGGGTGCGTCCGGCCGTTGGTGTGGAGGTACCGGGCGGTGCCGTCCGTGAAGTCGTGGAGCGCGACCGTCCGGGCGTCCTCCAGCGGGTCGGTCGGCGGCATCAGGAAATGCGTTCCGCTGACCGGGAGCAGTTCGTGGCGGACGCGGTCGGGCTTTTGGAGGAACGCGGCCGTCGTCGGGTCGAGGTCCAGGGTCACGTACAGCCTTCCGCGCTCGCCCGACACCTCGTACCGTGCGCCGGGCCGTTCGTAGACGCCCGTGTACCGGGACGGGTCGAGGTCGAGGGCCGGGTCCGGTACGGGCGGGCCGGGGACGGTGGCCGTGCCGAGGCCGGTCAGGATCTCGTGGAACACCGCCCGGAAGAAGCTCTCCCGGGGTCCGCCGTTCGTCAGCATGACGACGGCGGTGCCGGAGTCCGGCAGGAGCCGCAGCCGGGCGTGCTGGCCGATCGTGCTGCCGTCGGACGCGTAGACGGTCTCGCCGTGCCAGTCGCACACCATGAGACCGAGCGCCCACTGCGGCCCGAACAGATACGGGTCCGGCACCGGCACCCGTGAACTCCTCATCTCCCGGACGCTCTCCGCCGGGACGACGCGCCTTCCGTTCGGCGCGATGCCTTCGTGGAGGAGGACATGCGCCAGGGCGAGCGTCTCCCGGGTCGTGGAGGTGATGTTGCCGCCGGGGCCGAAGGCGCGCGGCAGATGGTCCACCGGTGTGACGAGGGGGCCTTCCGCCAGGGAGCGGATCAGGTGCCCGGTCGCGGCCCGGGTCGCGTCGACCTGTTCATGGCGGGTGTGCGTGCTGGTCAGGCCCATGGGGTCGAAGAGGCGGTCCCGCATGACCTCGTCCCAGGGTTTGCCGTCCCGTACCTCCAGGACGCGCGCGAGGATCGCGTAGCCCAGCGCCGCGCTGTATCCGTGGGTACTGCCGACCGGGAAGACCTGGGTCGCGCCGGCCGCGTTCCCGACCATCCGCTCCAGGACGTCGTCGCCCTCGCCGGGATCGCCGTAGGACTCCTCGGTACCGCCGGTGTGGTGCAGCAGGTGGCGTGGTGTCACCTTGGCGGACGCCTCCGGATCGGTCACCGTGAAGCCGGGCAGCCATGTCCGCACCGGCTCGTCCAGATCCGCCTTCCCCTCGGCGACCAGCTGCATGAAGGCCAGCGCGGTCCATGTCTTGGTCTGGGAGCCGCACTGGTAGACGGTGTCCGTCGTCACGGGCTGCCGCGTCTCCACGTTCCTGACGCCTGCCGCGAGTTCGGTGATCCTCCCGCCGTGGAGCACGCCGATCGCCGCGCTCGGTATCCCGTACTCCGCCAGCAGTTCGGCCAGCCGCGCCACGATCCGCGGTACGTCGACCGTCATCGCGGGAGACCGACCGCGTTCGCGGCGTCCGCCTCGAAGTACTCCGTCGTGGCGTAGGCACCGGCGTGCGCCTCGAAGAATTCCCTCACCCCGTCCACGGAGTCATGGCTGATGATGTTCACCGCCTTGGCCCCGCCCTTGCTCGCCACCGCCAGCGTCCATCCGGCGCCCTGGGGGAGTCCGGCGTGTGCCTTCTTCAGCCCGCTCCAGAACTTGTCGTCGTCCGACACGGTCGACACGGCCATCACCTGCATCATCTGCGCCCTCTCTTTCCGGATGGCGAAAAGCTACGTTGCGTTTTGGTCCGGGTCAACGAAAGGTGGCATGGAAAGGGCAGGTAAACACCAATCGTTGCAACGGAGTTGCGATTGAATGCAACTGTTCGGCCGTGCCCGCGAGGGCCGTTGCAATGTGTGTCGCTGAACGCAGTTGAACGCAAGGGGAAGAGGTGTTCCGGTGCCGGGAGGCAGGCTGACCCATGAGGACCGGTGTCTGATCGCCGGGTGGCTGGCCGACGGGCTCGGGTACGCCGAGATCGGCCGGCGGCTCGGCCGTCCGACGTCCACGATCAGCCGCGAGGCCGCCCGCAACAGCGCGCCGGGCGGCTACCTCGCCGACCACGCCCAGGGGGCCGCCGACCTCCGCGCCCGCCGGAGCGGACCGGCGCGACCGGTCCGGCCCGGACCTGCGGCCGACGAGGGGTTGTCGGGGGATGGGTCGTCGCCCGGGGGTGGCCCGTCGTCCGGGGAAGGGTGGTCGTCCGAGGGCGGGCGGTGGTCCGGCGAGGTGCGCGCCTTCGTGGACCGCTTCGCGGGTCTGCTGGCCGCGACGGGTCTGCCCCGGATGACCTCCCGGGTGTTCGTCTCCCTGGTCACCGCCGACGCCGACGGTCTGACGGCGGCCGATCTGGTGCGGCGGCTCCAGGTCAGCCCGGCGTCGGTGTCCAAGTCCATCGGCTCCCTCGAAGCGATGGAGCTGGTGGTGCGCCGGTCCGATCCCGGTCGGCGCCGCGAGCGGTATCTCATCGACGACGATGTCTGGCTCCGGGCGTGGCAGGCCGACACCGGCGCGCACGGCGAGATCGCGACCGCCGCGCTGCGGGGCGCCGAGCTCTTCGGCGCGGACACGACGGCCGGGGGACGGCTCGACAGGATGGGCCGGTTCTTCGCCCGGCTGAGAGACCAGATGCGCGACAGCACCCTCGCGGACGCCGTCGCGTACGACGTGCTGACCGTGCTCGCCGCCCTGGTCCACGCGGGTCGGCCGCTCACCCTGGACGCGGTGGCCGCCGCGCTCGGCTGGCCCCGGCACCGCGCCGTCGCCGCCCTCGACGCGCTCCGGCGGCGGCCGGACCTCGCCGACCCCCTCGCCCTGCGGACCGTCGGACCCGGGACGTACGCCGTCACCGCCAGACCGGACCGTCTGACCCCGGCGCAGCGCGAAGCGCTGGAGAGGTGACCCGCGCGGAGCGTGGCGATACGTGGCACCGCATGGCGTCACGTGGCACCGCGTGGCGTCATGTGGCGCCACGTGATGCCATGCGGTGCCACGTCGCCGCGCCAGGCGCTGTGTGACATCACCCGGCGACTGTGTGGTGTCATCGCTTCACGCGCCTCCGCAGCGCTGCTGACCTGCGGCAATGCGACCAAGGCGTGACGGGGGAGCCCGTCTCGCCCTGCCGGTGGCACCCCCGGACTTGCGGATGGCGCCACTGTGGTGCCATGATGGCGTCATGGACCTCACGCCGTACGTCGAAACACTCCGCAGGGAACTGGCGGTGGCCGCCGAAGCCGGGGGTGACGAAGCCCGCGAGCTCGCCGAGCGGCTGACCGCTCCGCTGGAGTCGGCCACCCGTCTGACCCTGCTGAACGTGCTGTCCGCCGCCATGGACGAGATCACCCGTGAACTCGCCCCCGGCTCGGTCGACGTACGACTGCGGGGCCTCGACCCCGACTTCGTGGTGGTGCTGCCGCAGCACGAGGAGCGCACCGCGCCGCACGAGGCGCAGCCGCCCGCACCGCTCCCGGCCCCGGCCTCCGCCGACACCGACGAGGGCGGCACCGCCCGCGTCAATCTGCGGCTGCCGGCCCACCTCAAGGCGCGCGCCGAGGAGGCCGCGAGCCGCGAGGGCCTGTCGGTCAACGCGTGGCTGGTGCGGGCGGTTTCGGCCGCGGCGGACGGCGGCGCCCGGCCGCGGCCGGCCGAGAGGTCCCGCACCGTCGGACAGAGCTTCACGGGCTGGGTGCGCTAGCCGCGCCCACGCCCGCCCACTTCACACCCATCACGTCCCACCAGCGGGGACGGCCCACGGACTCATGAGGACGGGACAGCCATGCCTTCTTTCGACACGCCCGAACCCATCTCGGCCAACGCTCACGTCTCCGCCGGTTCCATCCAGTTCACCGCGGCCAAGACCCTTGAAACGGTCGTCGAGGTACGGCCCCGCGACCCGAAGCGGAGCCAGGACGTACGGGCCGCCGAGCAGACCGAGGTGACGTACGTGAGCGGCACCCTGACCGTCAGGACGCCCAAGGCGCGTTACCTCGTCGGGCCCTCCGGCACCGTCGATGTGACGGTCGAACTGCCCACGGGCTCGCACCTCGACGTCACCGGCGCCTGGGTCCAGGTGCTCGGTGAGGGGCGGCTCGGCGAGGTCCGGGTGAAGAGCTCGTCCGGTGACGTCCGGCTGGACACGACCGGCCCGCTGCACCTGACCGCCGCGCACGGCTCGATCACCGTCGAGCGGGTCGACGGCTCCGCCGAGATCACCACCAGCTCCGGCAGTCTGCATATCGGCACCGTCGACGGCCCCGCCGTACTGAAGAACTCGCACGGCAGCACGACCGTCGGCAGCGTGACCGGCGATCTGCGGGTGAGGGGCTCCAACGGCGACATCACCATCACCCGCGCCGAGAGCTCGGTCGCCGCCACCACGGCGCACGGCACCCTGCGCGTCGCCGATGTCGCCCGTGGCACCGTCCAGTTGGAGACCGCGTACGGCGCCATCGAGATCGGCATCCGCGAGGGCACCGCCACCTGGCTCGACGTCAGCTCCCACATGGGCCAGGTGCGCAACACGCTCACCGCCTCCGCGAGCCCCGACGAGTCCGAGGACACCGTCGAGGTCCGCGCCCGTACGCGCCACGGGAACATCGACATCCGCCGCGCCCGCGTCTGAGCCCCGCCCTTCCCCGGCGCGCTCCACCTCTCCACCTCTCCACCTCCCCCTCCGTCCCCACCAGCCCCCGATCGGGAGAGCCACATGGCTTCATCTGTCATGCCCACGCCCAGGCGCGGCACCAGCAAGGACCAGCCCGCCGCCGTCTCCGCCACCGGCCTGCGCAAGTCCTACGGTGACAAGCTCGTCCTCGACGGCGTCGACCTGCACATCCCGGCGGGCAGCGTCTTCGCGCTGCTCGGCCCGAACGGCGCCGGCAAGACCACCGTCGTCAAGATCCTCTCCACGCTGCTCTCCGCCGGTGAGGGCTCCGGCGGCATCCGCGTCGGCGGCCACGACCTGGCCACCGACCCCCAGTCGGTCCGTGCCGCGATCGGTGTCACCGGCCAGTTCTCCGCCGTGGACGGCCTGATCACCGGCGAGGAGAACATGCTCCTCATGGCGGACCTGCACCATCTGCCCCGGCGGGAGGGGAAGCGGGTGGCCGCCGAACTGCTCGCCCGGTTCGGCCTGACGGAGGCCGCGAAGAAGCCCGCCTCCACCTACTCCGGCGGGATGAAGCGGCGGCTCGACCTCGCCATGACCCTCGTCGGCGACCCGCGGATCATCTTCCTCGACGAGCCGACCACCGGCCTCGACCCCCGCAGCCGCCACAACATGTGGCAGATCATCCGCGAACTGCTCTCCGACGGCGTCACCGTCTTCCTCACCACCCAGTACCTGGAGGAGGCCGACCAGCTCGCCGACCGCATCGCGGTCCTCCACGACGGCAGGATCGCCGCCGAGGGCACCGCCGACGAACTCAAGCGGCTCATCCCCGGCGGACACATCCGCCTCCGCTTCGACGACCCGGCCGCGTACCGCTCCGCCGCCGTCGCCCTGCGCGACGCCACCCTCCCCCCGGCTCCCGGCCCCGCCCGGCCGGGGGGCGCCCCCGACGACGAGTCGCTCACCCTCCAGATCCCCAGCGACGGCACCCAGCGCGAACTGCGCTCCCTCCTCGACTGGCTGGACTCGATCGGCGTCGAGGCCGACGAACTGACCGTGCACACCCCCGACCTCGACGACGTCTTCTTCGCCCTGACCGGCGGCAACGACGCGACCGACCAGACCAAGGAGACCGTCCGATGAGTGCCCTCTCCCTCGCCGTGCGCGACTCGTCCACGATGCTGCGCCGCAATCTCCTGCACGCCCGGCGCTATCCGTCCCTGACCCTGAACCTGCTGCTCAGCCCGGTCGTGCTGCTGCTGCTCTTCGTCTACATCTTCGGTGACGTGATGAGCGCGGGCATCGGCGGCGGCGGCGCGGACCGCTCCGACTACATCGCCTACATCGTCCCCGGCATCCTGCTGCTGACCATCGGCAGCACCACGATCGGGACGGCGGTGTCCGTCTCCAACGACATGACCGAAGGCATCATCGCCCGCTTCCGCACGATGGCGATCCACCGCGGTTCGGTGCTCGTCGGGCACGTCGTCGGCAGTGTGGTGCAGTGCATGATGAGCGTGATCCTCGTCGGGGCCGTCGCGGTGGCCATCGGGTTCCGGGCCCAGGACGCCACCGCCCTGGAGTGGCTGCTGGCGCTGGGACTGCTGACACTGGTCGCCCTGGCCCTCACCTGGATCGCGGTCGGCATGGGCCTGATCAGCCCGAACGCCGAGGCCGCCAGCAACAACGCCCTGCCGCTGATGATCCTGCCGCTGCTGTCCAGCGCCTTCATCCCGGTCGACACGATGCCGGGCTGGTTCCAGCCGGTCGCCCTGTACCAGCCGTTCACCCCCGCCATCGAGACCCTGCGCGGGCTGCTGCTCGGCAGCGGGATCGGCCACAACGGATGGCTCGCCGTCGTCTGGTGCGTGGGCCTCGCGCTCCTCGGCTACTTCTGGTCCACCTCGAAGTTCAACCACGACCCGAAGTAGCCGGCCATGACGGCCGGGTCGCCCATCCGGCGACACGCCGCCACGACGGAATCCCGTCGTGGCGGCGTCGCCGTTGATGATTGGGTGAGGCGATGGACGACTTCGAGATCGACGAAGGACTGGTGCGCGCACTGGTACGGGAACAGCACCCGGACCTGGCGGGACCGGACGTACGTGAGGTCACCGGCGGCTGGGACAACCAACTCTGGCGCCTCGGGGAGGAGTTGGCGGTCCGCATCCCCCGCTCGGAACGCGCGCCCGCCCTCCTGCGCAAGGAGCACCGCTGGCTCCCCGCCCTGGCCCCACGCCTTCCGCTGCCCGTCCCGACCCCCGTGCGGATGGGCGAACCGTCCGCCCGATTCCCACGGCCATGGACCATCGTGACCTGGGTCCCCGGCACACCGGCCGACCACGCCCCCCTCAGCCACGACAGCGCGGCCGGTACCTTGGCGGACTTCCTCGAAGCACTCCACACGGAGGCGCCCCCGGAGGCACCGGTCAGTCCGGACCGCGGCGTTCCCCTCAAAACGTTCCACGGGACCGTCGAGAAGATACTGGAGGAAGTCGCCGCCTCCGGGACGCCCGCCGCTGAACTCGACCGTGTCCAGGCCGTATGGGACGACGCCCTCGCGGCGCCCGAATGGGACGGCCCGCCGCTGTGGCTGCACGGCGACCTCCACCCGGCGAACGTCGTCACCACGGACGGCACACTCGCGGGCGTGATCGACTTCGGTGATACGTGCAAGGGCGACCCGGCGGTCGATGTCGCCGCCGCGTGGGTGCTGCTGCCCGCCGGTTCGGCCGCACGGTTCTTCGACACGTACACCCGCGCGGACGAGGCGATGATCCGCCGCGCCCGGGGCCTGGCCGCGGTGAAGAGCCTCGTCCTCATCCGCATAGGCCAGGCCGGCGACCAGGGCCTGCCCGGCGGCAAGCCGACGTGGGGCCCGGCGGGCCGGGCCGCGCTGGACCGCACGCTGGCGCCGCTCTAGGAGGCTGCGGCCCCCGCGTGGGACGGGCTCCCCCGGGCTCCGCTCGGCGCTGGGTCCGAGCGGGGCTCGTGTGCGTGCTGCGCGGGTGCTTCAGAGCGCGCCGAACTCTCCGGCTTTGACTCCGGCCACGAAGGACGTGAACGCGGTGGCGGGGATGTCGAGCACGGGTCCGTCCGGGTTCTTGGAGTCGCGGACGGGGACGATGCGGTGGGCGGCGGCGAGGTTGGCGGCGACCTCGACGCATTGGCCGCCGTTGGAACTGTACGAGGACTTGTACCAGCGGGGGAACTCCGTTGCCATGTGGGTCCTTTCGTCGGCCGGACGGGCCTCTCAGCCCAGGAAGCGAACTTCAGCTCACGTCGGCGCGGCGGGCGAGTGCCACCAGTCCGGTGAACGCGCGCGGGGTGAGTGTCAGGACCGGACCGCTGATCTGCTTGCTGTCCCGGACGGGGACGGTCGCGCAGGTGGCGACGAGGTTCGTGGCGACCTCGATGCAGGCGCCGCCGTTCTCACTGAAGGAGGATTTGTACCAGCGAGGAGACTCGGCCGTCACTGGGGTGTCCTTTCGCCGTGCGGATTGGACGGGATTCTCGTGGTCGGGGCGGACTTCAGCTCACGTCGATGGTGCGGGCGAGTGCCACAAGCCCGATGAACGCGCTGGGGGCGAGCGTCAGGACGGGGCCGTCGGTCTGCTTGCTGTCCCGGACGGGGACCACGCCGTGCGAGGCGACGAGGTTCGTGGCCACCTCGACGCAAGTGCCACCGTTGTTGCTGTACGAGGACGTGGACCAGCGGGGCGATCCTCCGGCCTTGACTCCGTTGACGAAGGACGTGAACGCGGTGGCGGGGATGCCGAGTACGGGACCGTCCGGGTTCTTGGAGTCGCGGACGGGGACGATGCCGTGCGAGACGGCTTGGGCGGCGCCAATTTCGATGCAGTCGCCACCGTTGGAGCTGTACGAGGACTTGTACCAGTGCGGGGACTCGGTCGTCATCGGTGTCCTTTCGCGGGTCTAGGGGCCGGGACGGACTTCAGCTCACGTCGGTGGTACGGGCGAATGCCACCAGCCCGGTGAAAGCGCTCAGGGAGAGCGCCAAGACGCGGCTGTCGGTCTGCTTGCTGTCCCTGACGGGGACTACGCCGTGGGAGGCGACGAGGTTGGTGGCGACCTTGATGCAGGCCCCGCCGTTGCTGCTGTACGAGGACGTGAACCACTGCGGGGATTCGACCGTCACTGGGTGTCCTTTCGGAACTTGATGACTGGGCAACGGGTCGAGCCCCGCTCGGCGCTGGTTCGAACGGGGCTCGTGAGCACTCTGTGCGGGCGGCTCAGAGCGATCCGAACTCTCCGGCCTTGACTCCGGTCACGAAGGACGCGAACGCGGTGGCGGGTATGTCGAGCACGGGTCCGCTCGGGTTCTTGGAGTCGCGGACGGGGACGATGCCGTGGGTGGTTGTCAGGTTGGCAGCAACCTCGATGCACTGGCCGCCGTTGGCGCTGTACGAGGAAGTGAACCAGCGGGGGGACTCGGTCGTCACGGAATGCCCTTTCGGATCTGGCTAATCATGGTCACGGACATTGATTGGGATGGTGCTTCGGCCTGTAGTTGATGGTAGGCGCCCAGTAGGGGCAGCACGAACTTGTTGTCTCGTTCGAGGTGTCCTCGATGTGCGGACTCGGCGTACGACATGAGAGACCGGTCAGCGAGCGTCAGTACGGTGATCGGCAAGTTGAACGGTCTGCGGTCACCCATAGCGAAAGTCGCCACCTGGAGAACGGTGTTCGGGAGCGCGGCGAACTCGACCAGCCGCGCCAACTGCCCGTCCATGACGTCAGGTCCACCGATGGGTCGCCGAATGCAGCTCTCGTCCAGCACCACGAAGACTAGGGGTGGTGTCCGCCGGATCAGGGCGGCTTGGCGTTCCGCGATCAGTGCGGTTCGCTCCCGTGCTTGGTCGTCTGTGATCGCCCCCCGCTTGACCTCGCTCGCTACCAGTGCCGTCGCGTACTCCGGCGTCTGGAGGAGTCCAGGCATCACGCCTACTTCATACAGCCTGATCTCCGCTGCCCGAGCCTCGTACCCGACGAACTCCGGAAAGCCTTCCAACAGGCTGCCGTGCCGGATCTCCCCCCAGGCGCGTTCGAACGACTCTGTAGTCCCATCGAGTTCGAAGGCTGAGTCAAGACTGCGCGAAAACCGACGAGTCGGGGACTTACGTCCGGTTTCAACGGCTGAAATGTGCGTGCTGGAATATTCCATCCGATCGGCCAACTCGTCTTGCGTCCAGCCGCGTCGCTCGCGTGAGCTGCGCACCTGTGCCCCGAATGCTGCTTGGGGTGATGCGTCTGGGTTCAACTCCTTGCGGTTCAACGGCGATCACTGACCTTTCGTTCCTATCGGACAGGTTGAACAGCTCCCAACTCTAGGCAACGCTGTGCCCCCTCAGTAGTGGATCGGCTACACAGAGGAGTGGTCCATGTCTGGCAAATTCGTTCGATCGGAGCAGCCGGAATCACCGCCTGTTCCGGAGATCGGCACGCTCCTGGTGGATGTATCGCGGTACCAGGTCGGTGAGTTCCGGGGCGAGTGGTGCGGCTGGTGGTGCTTGCGGCCCGTGTGCGGGGGCACCGAGTGGGCCGTCAGCCCGGGGGACACGCAACTGGCGAGTCCGGAAGAGCGGTTGCGCGCCGAGACCGCCCGCGCCAACGCGCGAAGCCGGGGTGAACTGCTGTGATCCGCGCCCGCTATCGGCATGTGCGGTGGACGAGTACGCCGAACGTCACCGCTCACGCGCCCCCGACACTGCACCTGTTCCGCTGCACGACCAAGGACAGGTCCGGCAACCCGTGCGGTGCGGAGTCAGGGGAGTCGGAGGAGTTCGACACCGCGCAGGTCTGGAAGTTCCGCCACCTGCGGGACCACCAAGGGCACACCGAGTACGAGCAGGTGGTCCGCCGCGCCTGGCACCTGGTGCCCGAGGACTCCCGCTGAACGAGCGGCGCGAACCGTTGCCGCAAGTGCGGCGCACCGCAGAGCTGACCCGGAGCACGCAAGGGGAGGGGCGCCGCGAGTTCACGGCGAGTGCGGGGGAGAAGGACTCAGCGGCGAACAACGCCCGATTCCGGCAGCTGCTCGCCTTTCCGCACGGATGAGATCCCGGATGGGAGCGGATGCCTGGCGCGACTCCTCGCCCTGACACCGCCCCGGACGCACCGACCGGACCGGCCCCCCATCAGCCGCCATCCGGACAACGAAGAGAAGCGCCCCGACAGATCGCTCGAACGGTCCGCCGGGGCTCGCCGCCACAGCTTTCTGAGGAGCTGAACGACGTATGCGTGATGCTATCGCCCGTGCCCTCGTACGGGTGCTGAACGTCCTCCCCTGGACCCGGCGCACCCGTCCCGGACGCCACAGTGCCGGACACCTCGCAGTCCGGACCGGGCCCGTCCCCTTGGTCATCTGCGCCGCCCGTACCCCGATCCCCGTACACGTCCTGGCGCGGTCCGTCCCGTCGCCGTGGGGGCACCGCGTCCCGCCGTATCTGCGGGACTGGATCGGGGAGCAGGAGGAGCGCGAGCGGCAGTACGAGAGGCGGGCGGCGGTCGCGGCGGCGACCCTCGGGGTGGACCTGCCGTTCACGTTCGACGGCTCCGACGTGACCAGGGCCGGGGTCAGGGCCGGGGCCGGGATGCCCGCATGACGTACGACGGACTCTTCCCCCAAGTGCCCCCGGTGCGCGGTGAGCACTGCTGCCTGTGCGGGCGTTGGACCATCGCCCCGGTGGTCATCGGGTACGGAAGCATGAGCGGGAGCGTCAGCGTCACGCACCACGTGTGCGCCGAGCACGTCCACACTCGGGGCGCGTGCACCGCCGACCACACCCAGCGCGGCCAGCCGCGCGTCGGCCAACGCCCACCCGCCGAACGAAGCGACGGCTAATCCCTGACCTTGAGGTGGCGCATCCGGGTCGCGCCGTTGCTGTCGGTGCCGCCGGCCTCGGCGTTGGTGATCTTGCCGCCGGTGAGGACGAACATCAGGTGCAGACGGACCGTCCGGGGGCCGGAGGTGACCGCGTACTCGGTCATGATGTGTGTGGTTCCGCCGTACTGCTGCTGCCTCGCCGCGTTGATCACCGCGATCTGGGTGAAGCTCGTCAGAAGGGTGTCCGTGGTCTCGTCCCTGAGCCAGCCGATGATGTAGCCGCTGCCGCCGGTGGCGGAACCGAGCGCGTACCGTACGTCGCTGTCGATGTGGTACACCCCCGCTTCCGGGAGCACGATGTCGGACTCGGGGATCGGTACGTCGGTGCCTGTCCGGGCCAGGAGGTCGGCGTGCTGCCTCTCGGCGTTGCGGAACGCGCTCACCGGGGTGAGGCGGGCGCCGATCCGCCACCTTTCGGGGCAGCCGGGCGTCCCGGTGACGTCGATGTCCACGGACCGCTGGGTGCTGATGTTGCCGCCAGGGGCGATACCCGTCAGGTCGATCCGTGGCACGAGCAGCCCGCCGGTGGTGTTCCGTGCGGCGTTGCACGGGGACGGGTCCAGAGCGGGTGTGTCGGGCGCGTACAGACACCCGTCGCTGCCCCGGGTGATGGCGTTGCCCCGGTCCGTGGAGACGCACGGAGGGCGGGCGGTGGCGCAGCCGTCCTGGCAGGAGGCGACCGGGACGACCGGCGGGACCGGGGCGTAGGGGATCGAGCCGTCCAGGGTGTCGGTCGTACAGGTGACCGCGCCGTCGCAGTCACGGCAGGTCGTACGGAGGAACGGCCTGCCGCAGCCCGGGGCGGACGCCTGGACGGTAAGGACGAAGCTGTCGACGGTCCACTGCTTGGGGCCGACCCGGCAGGTGTCGTCGTTGCCTGTCTCCAGGTTGAGCTCGACGACGACCCTTCCCGCGAGGACATCCGCGAGGGGCACGGTGGTCGGTGGGATGACGCCGTTGTCGTCACCACCCGGCGGCAGATCGGGTGGGCCCAGGAGATCGGTGCGGATCGGGGTCGTGCCGTTCCACAGGGCGAAACGGCCGTAGAGCTGACAGGCGGTGTTCCTGCCGTCGTTGTGGACATGGACCGAGGCGCTGACGGTGACGCTGGTGGGATCGCCGCGCAGTGTCGTGGGGTCGATGTGCACGACGCCGGCGAGCCAGGTGTGCTGGCCGTTGTGCGTTCCGTCGTCGGCCGGGAACGTGCCCGTGCCGCTGTTCAGGATGGTCTGGGCGACGACGGGGTCCACCGCTGCGTGGGTGTTGGCGATGGTGTAGTACGGCGTCGGGTCGGTGCTGGTCGCGGTCGCCGTGACCCGGTACGGCGCGGAGTCGCGCAAGGGGGTCGTCTCGCAGTGTTCGCCCGGCTTGGAGCCGGTACAAGCGACCGGGGGACAGGGGGCGGGCGGACAGGCCGGCTTGGAGGGCCGGCAGCCGCCGATGACGAGGGGGGACTGCCCACATCCGCATGCACTCATGGGTCAACTCCTGCTGTGGGGTGGAGTGGTGGCAGTGGCAGCAGCGCTTTGCCCCGCGCCACTTCGGCGCGGCTGGGGCACGAGGGGGTGGTCCGGCTGGCTCGTCGGCCGGAACGGATGAAGGGCGAGAGGGCCCGCGCGTTGAGGCATTCCGGCGGACCTGAAGTCGGTGGCCGCGTGGCCGGAGGGCGGAAGAGGACCGTCCGGTGGACGCTCACCTGGTCGTGGCCGACATGACGTCGATCGCCATCCGGCTGTGTGTTCCCGCAGCCGGTCGTTTCCTTGGGGTGGGAGACAGAAGCGGCCGTTTCGGCCCTTCTTCGCGATGCCGCTACTGGTACCGGGCGAACCGCGTCGGGCGCTCGGACACAGGAACCTGAAGCTCAGTCACTTGTCGTCTTCGGTCTACTTCGTAGCCCTTCCTAATGTACTGTTTCATGATCTGTCGGGCATTACCCCGTTAGAGTGGCCGACTTCACCGTCATGGCCGTGGCAGAGCGGCCACTTTTCTGCTGGCGCGAGCCGGGAACGGCTGACCGGCTGGGCCCCGTTACCCCCGGATCCCCGTGCCGATCGCCCGATGACCTGTACCGCGTGCCACGACGCCGAGTCCCGATGACGGAGCCGACGGAGGTGACGGAGCCGACGGCCGACGGAGCCGAGGGAGCCGACGGCCGATCGTCGCGCGGCGGCTACGACCGGGTGCCGGAGCGCTGCGACCGCCTGGCCGACAGCACCTGGACCAGCGCCAGCACGCTCAGGCCGAACATGAGCATGCCCAGGGGGACATGGAGGGACGTCACGTGCGCGACGCCCGACGCCACCTGCACCGAGGCGAGTACCAGGAACCCGGTCGCGTACAGGATCGGGCGGGGCGGGCCGCCGCCCGGTCGCCACGTCAGGATCGCGGCGATCACGTACAGCATCGACGCGGCGTACAGCACGCGTGATCCGATGTCGTGCAGGGCGTAGCCGTGGGACGAGGACAGGAGTATCCCGGCGGTGACGGTCTGGAAGAGCAGGGCCAGGGTCTGGAGGGATATCGCGACCTGGAGGAAGGTGTGGCTGCGGTGCCCTGCCGTCGTCCGTGCGGCCATGGCTCGGTCCCTTCTTCGCCTCGCGGCGGCGGATCGGTAGTGTCTCGGTACTCCGACGACGTGGGCTCGCGGGATGTGAGGCGGGACGCCGGAGCCACGGTCCGGTGCGGTGTTCCGCCGAGGCGGGAGCGGGAACGGCCGGGACGAACCAGGGAGAAGGCGCGACCATGAGCAGCCCGTCCAGTACGCCGTCCGAGCCCGTGCGTGATCGGTCCGAGCCGACCCTGGGCGTGGTCGTCGGTGAGCGGCGGCGGCTGATCAACATCGGTTACCGGCTGCTCGGTTCACTGGCCGAGGCCGAGGACGCCGTCCAGGAGACGTACGCCCGCTGGTACGCGCTGTCGCGGGAGCGGCAGGAGGCCGTCGAGTCACCGGGTGCCTGGCTGACGACGGTGGCCACCCGTGTCTGCCTGGACGTGCTCGGCTCGGCGCGGGTCCGGCGCGAGCGCTACGTAGGGGAGTGGATACCCGAGCCGCTGCCCGACCGTACGGAGTGGATGAGCGGGCGCGCGGGCGGCGGCGGGGCGGGGTCGGCCGACCCCGCCGACCGGGTCACCCTGGACGAGTCGGTGAGCATGGCGTTCCTCGTCGTGCTGGAGTCGATGACACCGGCCGAACGCGTGGCGTTCATCCTGCACGATGTCTTCCGGTACCCCTTCGCGGAGGTCGCGGGGATGGTCGGCCGGACACCGGCGGCCTGCCGTCAGCTGGCGGCCTCGGCCCGCAAGCGGGTGCGTGCCGCGAAGGCCCCGGCCGTTCCGGCGGCAGGGCAGGCCGGTGTGGTGCGGGATTTCAAGGAGGCGTGGGAGGCCAAGGACATCGAGGCGCTGGTCGGTCTTCTCGACCCCGGCGCCACGATGGTCGCGGACGGCGGCGGACTGGCAGGCGCCGCCCTCCGCCCGGTCGAGGGCGGCGAGCGCATCGCGGAGTACCTGATCCATATCGCGGCCAAGGCCCCCGGGCTGACGCTGCTGGAGCGGACGGTCAACGGCCGCCCCGGCCTGGTCGCCCAGCACGACGGCGTCACCGTGACCGTGGCCGCGTTCGGCCTCACCGGCGGCCGGGTCACCCACATCTGGGCCGTCCGCAACCCGGAGAAGCTCCAGGCGTGGAACGAGCGGAGCTGACCGGCCGCCGCCCCCCCGTCCCGGCAGCCGGGCGCACCTCGGCGGACGGAGCGCCGCACCGCACTTCGGGTAGCGTCCGCCGGATGAGTTTCCGGCTGGCGGCGTACGCCGTGTGCGTCGAGGACGGGCGGGTGCTGCTCGCCGCCCACGTACCGGCGAAGGGTGGGATCAACTGGACGCTGCCGGGCGGCAGGGTCGAGCAGGCGGAGGATCCGTTCGACGCGGTGATCCGGGAGGTCGCGGAGGAGACCGGTTGCGAGGCGGTGGTCGAACGGCTGCTGGGCGTGGACTCCAGGATCATCCCCGCCGCTGAACGCGCTGTCCCCGGTGGACCGGAGCACCAGAACGTCGGCGTCTTCTACCAGGTCCGTATCACCGGCGGCAGACTCCGGCCCGAGCCGAACGGGGCGACCGCCGGGTGCGTCTGGACCCCGTTCACCGAGGTCGCGGGCCTGCGGCGGTCATCGCTGGTCGACATCGGCCTCGACCTGGCGCGGACCCTCCCGGCGACCGGCCATGTCGCTCCCGTCCCGGTAGGCGGCCTGATCCAGCACTGATCCCGTAGCGAGACGGGGCCGCCACCCAGGACCGCGACGGATGACCACGGGTCGGCGTCAGTGGCGCACCAGGCAGAACGGGTGGCCCGCGGGGTCCGCGTAGACCCGCCAACCCTGGTCCCCCGGGCCCGCGTCCAGCAGCCGTGCGCCCAGCGCCAGGACTTCCGGCTCTGCCCGGTCCAGGTCGGGGACGCCGAGGTCGAGATGGAACTGCTGGGGGCGCGCCGGGTCGGGCCACGCGGGCGGACGATGATCCCGTACCCGCTGGAAGGCGAGGACCTGACCGCCCGGGGTGTGCACGGTCGACCAGTCACCGTCCACCGCCCAGCGGGGGTCCGGCCGGTCGACCGTCCCGCCGAGCAGCGCGGCGTAGAACGCGGCGAGCCGCGCCGGTTCGGGACAGTCCAGCACCACGCACTGCAATTCCGCGATCATGCGCCCGATGGTAGGGCGTCACGGTTTCCCGTTCCGGAAAGAGGAACCTCTTGCCCCCGGCCCCGGCGGGCCGGAACCATGGGACGGAGGCAGCCCGGGACCACGGCAAGCACCGCCCGCGAAGGGCGGTGCGGTGAGGGGAACGCTCATGAGGGACAGCGGCACAGCTCGCACCGAGCGCATGCAGGTGACCGTACTGGCGACAACGTGCGACAAGAAGGACTGCCCCACTCTCTACAAGACGGACCGGGGCACGATCCTCGTTCAGGGCGGGACACCGACGGATCACGGGCTCGTGATTCCCGCACACGAAGCCCTCGTGGAGATTCCGATGGAACTGATCCGCAAGGCGTTCGGGGTCCCGGTCGGTGACTGACCGCACCCTGGGGTCCATGTTTGACGGCTTCCAGCGGGAAGCGTTCCGGCTGGAGACCCGTGACGACTACAGCAACTCGGGCAGCGTCGAGGCGTACCGGCTGTTCCTCGACGGTCGCCCGAAGCCGCAGGGCTACAACGCCGACTGGCTGGACGAGGTGCGTGTGCATGTCGGCGCCGGACGCAGGGTCTATCGAGTGCACGTGGTCACGCGCCCGCTGACGTCCTATCTGCGCTTCGAACTGGGGTGGGGCTACGCGACGAACGCGACGGCGGGTGAGGAGTTCTTCATCCTCGACGTGACCCGGCTGACCGATCCGCTAGTAGGCGTTGAGGACTTCTGGCTGTTCGACTCGGTAACCGCGGTGCCGATGCGATACACCCACGACGGTAGATTCCTTGGGGCCGACGTACTCCCTGATGATCAGGGCGACCAGTACGTCGGCTACCGGGAGATGGCGCTGGCTCACGCTGTGCCGTTCGCGGATTGGTGGGCAAAGTACGCCGAGTGAACCGTTCAGAGCTTGGTGTCGCGCTGCGGGTGCTGCGGAACGCTTCCGGGAAGGCGGGGAAGGCGGTGGCCCGTGGCGCTGTCATGTCCCAGAGCAAGCTCAGCAAGATCGAGACAGGGAAGCTGTCGCCGAGTGCTGACGACGTCGATCGCATCCTGACCGCCATCGGCGTCTCGGACGACGTCAAGGCGGAGTACATGAACGCCGCGCGCGCCGTCGCCACGGAGGCCACGGCGTGGCGCCTGATCCAGCGTGCGGGGCTCCACAAGGCGCAGCGGCAACTCCAGGCCGTAGAGGCCAGGATGAGCCTTCTGCGGCTGTTCCAACCCGCGCTGGTACCGGGTCTGCTCCAGACCCCGGAGTACATGCGCGCGGTCCTGTCCCGTCACGAGGATCTGTCCGAGGAGACGGTCCGCCGGACGGTCGCCGCGCGACTTGAACGGCAGGAAGTGCTGTACGACGAGACCAAGACGTTCCGGTTCGTGATCACCGAACCGGTACTCCGCTGGCTGATCGTTCCACCCGTGGTCCTGGCCGGTCAGCTCGACCGGCTGGCGTCGTTGTCCCGCCTGCCGAACGTGGACGTGCGGGTCGTGCCGCTGGCCGGGCGGAAGCATGACTTCCCGAACCACGCGTTCGTCATCCGGGACGACCGGGCCGTGACCGTCGAGACCGTGCACGCGGAAGTCGTCGTCACCGACCCCCGGGACGTCGCCCTGTACGTCGCGAAGTTCTCCGGGTTCGCCCGGCACGCCATGGGCGGCGACGAGTCGACGAGACTGCTGGAGTCCGTCAGGGACGAGCTGTCGCGAAGCCGGGAAGGCGACCAGTAGTCCGACGGCCGGGTCCCGCCGTCAGCGCAGGATCGCTTCGAGGAAGTCGCCTCCCAGTCGCGCCACCACCCCCACGTCCAACTGGTGCTGCACGTACCGTCCGTGCCGCCTCGTGGTGAGCATTCCTGCCTCGCGCAGGGCTTTCAGATGGCGTGACACCTCGGGCGCCGTCATCCCGAAGCCCTTCGCCAGCTCGCTCGTCGTGCACGGGGCGCGGGCCAGTTCCCAGCACAGGCGTATCCGGACCGGGTGGGCCAGCGCCATCAGCCGCTTCTCCACCAGCTCGGACGTGCCCGGTCCTGGCCGCACCTCCGGCGAGGCGACCGGGTACCCGACCACGGGACGCCACCCCGGCGCGTGCCGCACGATCAGATGCGGCCACCCGAACGCGCTCGGTACGAACGTGACACCGGGGGCGACACCCTGCTGTACGGCGTCCGCGCGGGCGTGGGACAACTTGTCGACGGTGATGCGCCGGCCCCGTGCGTCCTCCTCCAGGGCCACGGTCGGGGAGACCGCCTTGAGCGCGTCCGTGAGGCTCCTGCGGCGCAGCAACTCTCCCTTCTCCGCCGCGTCGGCGGAGAGTTGCGGGAGCACGCGCTGCCAGACCCCCGCGAAGAACGCCTCGTCGCAGTCCTCCAGCAGCCGTCTGATCCAGGCGCGGGCCGCCGCCGGGTCCCTCAGCAGACGCTGTGCGAAATCGAGTTGCCGGGGGCCGCGCGCCGACGCCCGCTCCAGCGCGGCGTCCCGGGCCGCGTCGTCCACCAGCGGGGAGCGCCCGCCCGCGCCGCGCAGCTCGCAGCCCGCCGCGTTGATCTCCAGCGCGGCCCCGACGTACGTCTCGTCGTCCAGCTCGTCCACCATGTCGAGCTCCCGCGCCAGCGTTGCCGACGGCGCCGGGCGGCCGGGCAGCAGGATGTCCGACCGCGTCGACCGCCACAGGAACTCCGCCTCGGCCATCCGGCTCAGCAGATCCGGCTCCAGCCCCGCGGCGGTCGAGGCCGCCCAGCCGCGCAGGCCCGGGTGGTGGCCGGGTTCGGAGAGCACGTGCAGGGCCGCCCCGAGCTCGGCCAGCGGCGACGGCCCGAAGGTGACGCGCTCCTGCGGCAGCCCCGTGATGTCGATGTCGACGCTCATCTCCCCATGGTGCACGGGCCCACCTGCCATGGGGTGCCCGATCGGCCACGTCCGTCATTCGTCGTACGGAGACGGAGATCCGGTCACCGCCCCGGCCCCCGGTACTGGTCCACGCGGCCCGTCCCGTACCGCCCCGTCCCGTCCCGTCCCGTACCGCCCCGGCCCGTCCCGTACGGCGCCGGCTCGCACCACAGCGCACCGCACCCCCAGCCCGCACCGTACGGTCACGGTCCGTGACCCGACAGGCGGGCCGGGCCCCGGGGGCGCGCCGAAACGCGTCCGGTCCGCGCCGGACCCCCGCCGCGAACCGGACTCCCGCCCCGCCGCGGACCGGACTCCCGCCCCGCCGCGAACCGGACGCCCCCGCCGCAGATCGGACGCCGCCGCGAACCGGAACCGTCGAAGCGCACCGGAACTCTTCGGAGCGGTCCGCCGGGCCCCGTACGTGCGGGAGAATGAACGCATGAGTCTGTTCCGGGACGACGGGGTGGTGCTGCGGACCCAGAAGCTCGGTGAGGCCGACCGCATCATCACGCTTCTGACCCGCGGCCACGGACGCGTGCGCGCGGTCGCCCGGGGAGTACGGCGCACGAAGTCGAAGTTCGGGGCCCGCCTCGAACCGTTCTCGCACGTCGACGTGCAGTTCTTCGCACGCGGCAGCGAACTGATCGGCCGCGGTCTGCCCCTGTGCACCCAGAGCGAGACGATCGCGCCCTACGGCGGCGGCATCGTCACCGACTACGCCCGGTACACCGCCGGTACGGCCATGCTGGAGACCGCCGAACGCTTCACCGACCACGAGGGCGAGCCCGCCGTCCAGCAGTATCTGCTGCTCGTCGGGGGGCTGCGGACCCTCGCCCGGGGCGAGCACGCGCCGAATCTCGTCCTCGACGCGTTCCTGCTGCGCTCACTCGCCGTGAACGGCTACGCGCCCAGTTTCGGGGACTGCGCCAAGTGCGGAATGCCCGGGCCGAACCGGTTCTTCTCGGTGGGCGCGGGCGGCTGCGTATGCGGGGACTGCCGGGTGCCGGGCAGCGTCGTACCCTCTCCGCAGGCCCTGGAACTGCTCGGGGCGCTGCTCACCGGCGACTGGCCCACCGCCGACGCGTGCGAGCCGCGCCATGTCCGTGAGGGCAGCGGGCTGGTGTCCGCGTATCTGCACTGGCACCTGGAGCGCGGCCTGCGCTCCCTGCGTTACGTAGAGAAGAGCTAGGAGAGACAACCCCGCATGGCACGACGTGGAATCCTGGGCCGGTCCCGGCGCGAGTACAAGATCCCCGAGCTGCACCCGTCCGGCGCCACCGCCCCGAAGATCGCCGGGGAGCTGCTGCCCAAGCACGTCGCCGTCGTGATGGACGGCAACGGCCGGTGGGCGAAGGACCGCGGGCTGCCGCGCACCGAGGGGCACAAGGTGGGGGAGGGCGTCGTCCTCGACGTGCTCAAGGGCTGTCTGGAGGTGGGGGTCAAGAATCTCTCCCTGTACGCCTTCTCCACCGAGAACTGGAAGCGGTCGCCCGACGAGGTCCGCTTCCTGATGAACTTCAACCGGGACGTGATCCGCCGCCGCCGCGACGAGATGAACGAACTCGGCATCCGTATCCGCTGGGCGGGACGGATGCCCAAGATGTGGAAGTCCGTCGTCCAGGAACTCCAGGTCGCCCAGGAGCAGACCACGCAGAACGACGCGATGACGCTTTACTTCTGTCTCAACTACGGCGGGCGCGCGGAGATCGCGGACGCGGCGCAGGCCATCGCCCGGGACGTGGCCGCCGGGAAGCTCGACCCGTCGAAGGTCAACGAGAAGACGTTCGCCAAGTACCTGTACTACCCGGACATGCCCGACGTCGACCTGTTCCTGCGGCCCAGCGGGGAGATGCGCACCTCCAACTACCTCATCTGGCAGAGTAGTTACGCCGAGATGGTGTTCCAGGACGTGCTGTGGCCCGATTTCGACCGCCGGGACCTGTGGCGCGCGTGCGTCGAGTACGCCTCCCGTGACCGCCGTTTCGGCGGCGCCATCCCGAACGAGCAGCAGCTCGCGGCGGGCAGCGGACGCTGACGCGGGGCCCCCGGGAGCGGGGTTCCGGCGTGCTCCGCTCGGAACGGAACCACGTACTCCACAGGGGGCATCTCGTGACGGACACGACACCGGTGACGGCCGGGACGGCTCAGGCCGCCGAACAGGCCGGCGGGACCGCGTCCGGCGGGCCGGTCGAGCTGCACTACCGGACGACGATCAAGCACTGCCGTGAGGCACTGTCCCTGCGGCCCAAGGTGGTGCGGGGTGCCCGGGCCCTCCAGGTCTGCGTCCTCCTGCTCGCCATGGCCGCCGGGGGCGCCCTCCCGGTGGCCCTGTTCGGCCGTGACCAGCCCGTCTGGGGCGTGTTCTGGGCGGCGCTGGCCATCGTGACGGCGCTGATGTGGCTCAGCCTGATCCAGAACAGCTACATCCGCTCGTACCAGCGGATCGCGGAGCACCAGGGGCCCGTGCACGCCGTGGCGGACGACGAGGGGGTCAGGTTCAGCACCGAGAAGATCGTGTCCTGGACGAAGTGGTCGATGTACGGCCGCTACGCGGAGGGCCCGACCGTGTTCGCCCTGTTCACCGGGGACAAGTCGACGGCGAGCTTCTTCGCCCTGCCGAAGGCGGGCGTCGCGGCGCCGCAGGACGTGGACCGGCTGCGGGAGCTGCTGGACCGGCACCTGCGGCGCGGCTGAGACGACCGTCCCTTTCGGCGGGGCGGGGCGAGGCCGGGCCGGGCGGGGTCCTGAGGGGCGCGGGCGCGACCCGGCCGCGCCCGCTCCCGGGAACCGTCGGCCGGGTCAGCCGGCCTCGGCGGTCCGCGCGCACTCCGCGCACGTACCGAAGACCTCGACGGTGTGCGCCACGTTCACGAAGCCGTGCTCGACGGCGATCGCCTCCGCCCATTTCTCCACGGCCGGGCCCTCCACCTCGACGGCCTTGCCGCAGGCGCGGCAGACCAGATGGTGGTGGTGCTCACCGCTGGAGCAGCGGCGGTAGACGGACTCGCCGTCCGAGGTGCGCAGGACATCGACCTCACCGGCGTCGGCGAGGGACTGGAGCGTGCGGTACACCGTGGTCAGACCCACGGAGTCGCCCTTGTGTTTGAGCATGTCGTGCAGCTCCTGGGCGCTGCGGAACTCTTCCACCTCTTCGAGCGCCGCCGCCACGGCCGCGCGCTGGCGGGTGGACCTGCCTCGAACCGGGGCTGTCACGTTGGCCTCCTCCTGGTCTCCTGCCCGGCCATTGTGCCAGGCGGGTACCCCCCCGGTCGTCACATGAACACGTGGGGCCCCGGGGACCCCGGGGACGTGGCCGTGCGCGAGTGGTGTTCCGCGGGACGGAGCCGGCCGGTCGTACGGGGCCGGGCCGCTGGTCAGGCGCGCGGCGACGGGACCTCCACCCCGGACTCCCGCCCCGTTTCCGTCGCGGCTCCCTTGCCGCCGGACCGCCCGGGAACCGGCTTGTTCCCGCCGGACGACCCGTGGGACCGGCCCGGAATCGGCTCGTTCCCGCCGGAGCCCCGCTGCACCGGCTGCGGCTGAGTCGGCTGGACCGGCTGAACCTGCTGAGTCGGCTGAACCGCCTCGTTCCCGCCGGGCGCCCGCCCGGTCCGCGTGTCGGGCACGGCGCATTCCAGGGGGAAGCCGCCGTCGTGACCGGGCTCGCCGCTCTCCGCGGCCCGCGCCGCCGCCGCTGCCCTGGCCCGGCGCCGGGCCAGCGGGGTGGCCAGCGCGGTCAGCGCGATGAACACGCCGATCGTCAGCAGGACGATCGTCGCCCCGGGCGGGACGTCCTGGTAGTACGAGGTGACCGTGCCGCCCAGCGTCACCGTGACGCCGATCGCCACCGCCACCGCGAACGTCGCCGCGAAGCTGCGGGTGAGCTGCTGCGCCGCCGCGACCGGGACCACCATCAGGGCGCTGACCAGCAGCAGCCCCACGACCCGCATCGCCACGGTGACGGTGACCGCCGCCGTGACCGCCGTCAGCAGGTTCAGGAACCGCACCGGCAGTCCGGTGACCCGGGCGAACTCCTCGTCCTGGCTGACGGCGAACAGCTGCCGCCGCAGTCCGACCGTCACCAGCACCACGAACGCGGCCAGCAGGCAGATCGCGAGGACGTCCTGCGACGACACCGTGGACAGCGAGCCGAACAGGTACGAGCTGAGGTTGGCGTTCGAGCCGCCGGGCGCCAGGTTGATGAACATGACACCACCGGCCATACCGCCGTAGAAGAGCATCGCGAGCGCGATGTCCCCGCGTGTCTTGCCGTACCAGCGGATCAGTTCCATGATCACCGCGCCGAGCACGGCCACCGCCATCGCCATCCAGACCGGCGAGGTCGACAGCAGGAAGCCGAGGCCGACGCCGGTCATCGCGACATGGCCGATGCCGTCGCCCATCAGGGCCTGGCGGCGCTGCACCAGATAGATGCCGACGGCCGGGGCCGTGATGCCGACGAGTACGGCGGCGAGCAGGGCCCGCTGCATGAAGGCGTAGTCGAGAATCTCCATCAGCGTGTCCTCAGCTCAGCAGTCCTGTGCGCACCGGCTCCGGGTGGGCGGTGTGCGGATGGACATGGTCGTGACCGGGCAGGGCGTGCTGGCCGACGGCCCTCGGGGGCGGGCCGTCGTGCAGGACGCAGCCCTCCCGCAGGACGACCGCCCGGTCGATCAGCGGCTCCAGCGGGCCCAGCTCGTGCAGCACCAGCAGCACGGACGCGCCGGAGGCGACCTGGTCCCGCAGGGTCGACGCCAGCACCTCCTGGCTGGACAGGTCGACGCCCGCCATCGGCTCGTCCATGATCAGTACTTCCGGTTCGGCGGCGAGCGCGCGGGCGATCAGCACCCGCTGGTGCTGGCCGCCGGACAGCGCGTCGACCGGGTCCCCCGCCCGGTCGCCCATCCCGACCCGCTCCAGCGCGGACCGTACGGCCGCCCGGTCGGCGCGCCGCAGCAGGCCGAACCGGGTACGGGCGAGCCGGCCCGAGGACACGACCTCGGTGACGGTCGCGGGGACCCCGCCGGACGCCGTGGTCCGCTGCGGTACGTAGCCGATCCGGGCCCAGTCGCGGAAGCGCTCCCTGGGGACGCCGAACAGGTCGATCGTGCCGCCGGTGACCGGCACCTGTCCGATGACGGTGCGTACCGCCGTGGACTTGCCGGAGCCGTTCGCGCCGAGCAGGGCCACGACCTCGCCCCGGTGGACGGTGAGGTCGATGCCGCGCAGCACGGGACGCGAGCCGAGTTCGGCCGTCACCCCGCGCAGGGCGATGACCGGGTCGCCGTCCCGTCCCGGTTCGGTGGCGGAACGTTCCGCCTTGCTCTGCGTGTCACCCATGGCCCGTGTCCCTTCCGATCGCCGTTCCGGTCCGTTTCACCGTGGCCGGTACTGCCGCTGTCGCCGGTACCGCTCGTCCTGCCGGTACCGCTCGTCCTGCCGGTACTTCTGCCGGTACTTCCCGCTGCTTCTGCTGCCGGTTCTGCTTGTTCCGTTTGTTCCGTCGGGTCCCGCACGTTCCGCTGCTTCTGCCGGTCCCGCTCGTTCCGCTCGTTCCACCGGTTACAACCGTTTCCGCCGCTTCCGACGGTTTCGACGCTTCGGCTGTTGTGCTGGACATCACATGTCCGTGGCCGCCGCCGGTTCCGTCGCCCGGTGGTTCACTTCGCGCCGAGCGCGGTCCGCAGGGCGGTGAGGTTGGCCTCCATGACCTGGACGTAGTCGTCGCCCTTGGATTTGTCGGTGATCCCCTCGACCGGGTCCAGGACGTCGGTGCGCAGCCCGGCGTCGTTCGCGAGGGTCTTCGCGGTCCGGTCGGAGACGAGCGTCTCGTAGAAGACGGTGTCGACCTTGTCGGCCTTCGCCGTCTGCTGGAGGGCCTTGATCCGGGCGCCGCTGGGCTCGCTCTCCGGGTCGAGACCGGTGATCGACTCCTCGATGAGGCCGTAGCGGTCGGCGAGGTAGCCGAAGGCGGAGTGGGTGGTGATGAAGACGTCGGTGCGGGTGTCGCGCAGCCCGCCCTCGAACTTGGTGTGCAGCGCGTCCAGCCGCTTCACCAGGGCGTCCGTGTTCTTGTCGTAGTCGGCGGCGTGGTCCGGGTCGGCCTTCGCCATGGCCTTGCCGAGCCCCTTCGCGACCTCGGCGTAACGCACCGGGTCCAGCCAGATGTGGGGGTCGGGGCCGTCGTGGGAGTGCCCGTGGTCGTGCCCGTCGTGCCCGGCCTCCTCCTCGGCGGCCTTCTCCTCCCCGGCGGGCTTCTCCTCTTCGCCGTGGCCGTGCCCGTCCTCCGCGTGGCCTTCTTCCGCGTGGCCGTGCCCGTCCTCCGCGTGACCGTGCTCGTCGGCGTGCTCACCTGCGGGTTCGCCGGACTTCGAGGGCTCCGCGGACTTCGAGGGCTCCCCGGACCCGGCGGACTTCTCGGACCCGGCGGACTTCCCGGGCTCCGGGCCGTCCTTCTCCAGCGAGGTCAGCGTGGTCGCGTCGACCTTCGTCCGGGCCTCGGACTGCTGGACGGCCTCGTCGACGGCGGGCTGGAGGCCCTTCAGATAGAGGACCAGGTCGGACTCCTCCATCGCGGCCGTCTGCCGGGCGCTGATCTCCAGGTCGTGGGGCTCCTGGCCGGGCTCGGTCAGGGTCGTGACCTCGACATGGCCGCCGCCGATCTCCTCGGCGAGGTACTGCATCGGATAGAACGACGCCGTGATGTCCAGCTTGCCGTCACTCCCGCCGGCCGCGTCCGAGGAGGAGCAGCCGGACAGGGCGCCGAGGCCGAGGAGGGCGGTGGCCGCCACGGCGGTGCCGGGTATCAGACGTCGTACGTTCATGACTCTCATTTTCAACAATTGTGGAAACGATTGTCAATAAACCGGGATGTCGTCCGCGTCACCCGAACGAGTCGGCGGTGTCCTGGGTGATCATGGTGTCGCGGGGCGCCTCGCGCGTACCGGTACCAGGGCGGGCAGGCCAACCGGAGTTGGCCCGGCCCCCGCCCGCGCCGGTAACCTGATGGCTTCGCTCTGAAGCAATCGCTTCGCGCCGTCGTCATCCGTCGTCATCCGTCGTAATGAAGAGAGCACCGTGGCCGCCGACAAGATCGACACCATCGTCAGCCTGAGCAAGCGCCGTGGCTTCGTCTACCCCTGCAGTGAGATCTACGGGGGCCAGCGCGCCGCCTGGGACTACGGACCGCTGGGCGTCGAGCTCAAGGAGAACATCAAGCGTCAGTGGTGGCGCTACATGGTCACGTCCCGTGAGGACGTCGTCGGCATCGACTCGTCGGTGATCCTCGCCACCGAGGTGTGGGAGGCGTCGGGCCACGTCGCGACCTTCAGCGACCCGCTCACCGAGTGCACCTCCTGCCACAAGCGCTACCGCGCGGACCACCTGGAGGAGGCGTACGAGGCGAAGCACGGCCGGCTTCCCGAGAACGGCCTCGCCGACATCAACTGCCCCAACTGCGGCAACAAGGGCCAGTTCACCGAGCCCAAGTCGTTCTCCGGTCTGCTCGCCACGCACCTCGGCCCCACCCAGGACACCGGCTCCGTCGCGTATCTGCGGCCCGAGACCGCGCAGGGCATCTTCACCAACTTCGCCCAGGTCCAGCAGACCTCGCGCCGCAAGCCGCCGTTCGGCATCGCGCAGATGGGCAAGTCCTTCCGCAACGAGATCACGCCCGGCAACTTCATCTTCCGGACCCGCGAGTTCGAGCAGATGGAGATGGAGTTCTTCGTCAAGCCGGGCGAGGACGAGAAGTGGCAGGAGTACTGGATGGAGCAGCGCTGGAACTGGTACACCGGTCTCGGCCTGCGTGAGGAGAACATGCGCTGGTTCGAGCACCCGGCGGAGAAGCTCTCCCACTACTCCAAGCGCACCGCCGACATCGAGTACCGCTTCCGCTTCGGCGGCAACGAGTGGGGCGAGCTGGAAGGCGTCGCCAACCGCACCGACTACGACCTGTCGGCGCACTCCAAGGCGTCCGGCCAGGACCTCTCGTACTTCGACCAGGAGGCCGGCGAGCGCTGGACCCCCTACGTCATCGAGCCCGCCGCCGGTGTCGGCCGCACGATGCTCGCCTTCCTCCTCGACGCGTACATCGAGGACGAGGCGCCCAACGCCAAGGGCAAGCTGGAGAAGCGGACCGTGCTGCGCCTCGACCCGCGCATCGCGCCCGTCAAGGTCGCCGTCCTGCCGCTGTCCCGCAACCCGGAGCTGTCGCCGAAGGCGAAGGGCCTGGCCACCGCGCTGCGCCAGAACTGGAACATCGACTTCGACGACGCGGGTGCCATCGGCCGCCGCTACCGCCGCCAGGACGAGATCGGTACGCCGTTCTGCGTCACCGTCGACTTCGACACCCTCGACGACAATGCGGTCACCGTGCGTGAGCGCGACACGATGAAGCAGGAGCGGGTCTCCCTCGACCAGATCGAGGGCTACCTGGCCTCCCGTCTGATCGGCTGCTGAACCGCCGTACACCTGGAACCCCGGCCCCGTGCACCACGTACGGGACCGGGGTTCCGGCGCGTCCGGGGCGATGCGGCGCCCTGGGGAGTACGTGGAGTACGTGCCCGGGGTACCCCGGGCGCCTGGAGCGCTCGGGATGTCTGGGGTACCCGGGGTGCCTGGAGTGCCCGGGATGTCTGGGGTACCCAAGGTGCCTGGGGTACCCGCAGGCCGGATATCGCCTCGCGGGGTGCCTGCCAGGCCGGATATCGCCTCGTCCACTGGGCCGGGGCGCCTCCGCCCCGCGCCGTAGGACGATCGTCCCACTGGACCTCAAGCTCACTTGAACTTCTACGTTCGTGACCGTTCCAGGCCGGCCCGGGAGGACCCGGGCCTTCCCCCACCGAAACGGAGCGAACGTTGAACGCTGCCCGTGAAGTACCGCCGTCACGGCCGAATCCGGGTGCGACCCTCGCCGTCGTCCTGCTCGGGGTCCTCGTCGTCCCGATGTCGATCTCGGGCGCCGCCGTCGCCCTGCCCGGCATCGGCAGGGATCTCGATACGTCGGGCGCGCCCCTGATGTGGGTCGTGCACATCTACAACCTGCTCTTCGCGACGGTCACCCTGGTCGCGGGCTCGCTGTCCGACCTCTTCGGGCGGCGGCGGATCTTCGTCACGGGCGGCGCGCTCTTCGCCCTCGGGTCGCTCGTCAGCGCGCTCGCGCCGCACATCCTCGTCCTCGATCTGGCGCGGGCGGTCGCCGGAGTGGGCGCGGCGGGTGTCCTCGCGAGCGCGGGGGCCATCCTGGCGACGACCTTCGACGGCGCCGCCCGGACCCGGGCGTTCGCCGCGATGGGGACCGTCGTCGGCGTCGGCATCGCCTTCGGCCCGACCCTCTCGGGCTGGCTCGTCGGCGGGCTCGGCTGGCGCGCTGGGTTCCTCTTCTACGTAGTCGTGCAGGCCGTCGTCCTGGTGGGCAGCGTCCGTATCGCCGAGTCCCGGGCCGCCGAACGCCCCCGGGTCGACAAGCCCGGCGTGCTCACCTTCGTCCTCGGGCTGGCGCTGGTGATGACCGGGCTGGTCGAGGGCCCCGAGATCGGCTGGGGCGACCCGCTCATCGTGGGCGCGCTCGTCCTGGGCGTCCTGCTGCTCGGGGTGTTCGTCCGGGTGGAGCGCCGCAGCGGCCATCCCGTCCTGGACCTCACCCTGATCCGCAACCGCCGCTACACCGCGTGGTGCGTGGCGACACTGGTCACCTCGGTCGGGTTCATGGGCACGCTGACCTTCCTGCCCACGTACTTCCAGGGCGCCTCCGGCAGCTCGGCCTCCGGTGCCGGGGCGACGATGCTCCTGATGACGGTCCCGGTCCTCGTCGCACCGCAGTTCGGCGGCTGGCTGATCACCCGGGGGGTCCCGGCGCGGCTGCTGATGGGGCTCGCGCTGCTGCTCATCGCGGTCGGCAGCGCCTGGCTCACCGTGCTGCGGCCGGGGATCGGGGCCCTCGAACTGTCCGGTCCGCTGGTGCTCGTCGGTATCGGAATGGGCGTGTCCTTCGGCATCACCGACGGCCAGGCGATGAGCCAGGTCGAACCGGAACGCGCCGGGATGGCCGCCGGGTTCCTCAACACCGTCCGGGGCGGCGCGGAGGCCCTGGTCCTGGCGGTGTTCGGCTCGCTGCTGATCAGTCTGCTCCAGAGCCGGGTCGGCTCGGCGGCGCTCGCCAAGGAGATCGCGGCGGGCAACCTCCCGGCCGGCCCCGGCCGGGGCGCCCTGGCGGACGCCTTCACCAGCGCGTGGCACATCGCCCTGTGGTGGGTGGCGGGCGCGTGCGTGGCCGGCGCGGCGGTGGTGACGGCGATGCTGTCGGGGCGGTCGGGGACGGCGGCGGACGCAGCCGAGCCGTCGGGGTCCCCGACGGCGGACGGGGTGACGGGTACGGGTACGCGGCGGTAACGGCAGGGCCTCTCGTGAGGGCTCTCACCGGCGACGGTCCGGGTTCGGCGGTACCGGACACGCTGGACCAGGTCAGTCGAGGACCGCGGTGGCCTCGACCTCCACCAGGTGCTCGGGTACGTCCAGTGCCGCGACGCCGATCAGGGTGCCCGGCGGTACGGGGGCGGCTCCGAGCTTGGCGGCTGCCCTCGTGACCCCCTCCGCGAACAGGGGCATCTTGTCGGGGGTCCAGTCCACGACGTACACGGTCAGTTTCGCCACGTCGTCGAACGAGGCGCCGACCCCCGCCAGGGCGGTGGCGACGTTCAGATAGCACCGCTCGACCTGCGCGGCGAGATCACCTTCACCGACCGTGACCCCGTCGGCGTCCCAGGCGACCTGCCCCGCGACGAACACCAGCCTCGACCCGGACGCCACCGACACCTGCCTGTACGCCCCGACCTCCGGCAGCCCCTCCGGGTTCACCAGCGTGATGGCCATACCGCCCGCCTCCTTGTCGCACGAGCCCGAGGGCCCGCTTCCCCACGGGCGGAACGTCGCCCGATGGTCTCCAGTGGTTACTGGGGAACCGTAGGAGAGTGGCCGCTGACATGGAAGAACGCACTTTCCGGTGACTGGGGAACCTGATGGTGACCATGGCATCAAGGGCTCGCGCGCGGAACTCCTTCGCAGCCGCCGCATCCTCCGGGACACCCTTGCCACGTAGGGCCGGACCTTGTGCTCTTCGTGGGACGAGGACGACGAATTCGCCGCGTACGGCCTCAGCACCGAGGAGATCGCTGCCCTACGCGCCTGGGCGCTGGACTGGGTCACCGACCTCAGCGGCCGCCTCCACGACGACCCCGTGGACTGAAACGGCCGTCGATCCTGATCGAGCCTTCTGTCCCCGTGTGTGCGTGACAGCCCTGGCCCGTTGCACCCGTACTGGTCCCACCGACGGTCAGCCCGGGGCGCCCGCGCGGACCGGTTCGATCGTGCGGCGCCTGACGAGCAGTACGACGATCAAGGTGACCTGGAGGGCGATGACCAGGGCCATGCCCAGGTAGGTCTTGGGCTGGTCGCCCACCTGGCTGGAGAACAGGCTGATGTCCCAGAGGCCGTGGACCAGCATCGGCAGCCAGATGGCGCCGCCCACCCGCAGGCACAGATAGAAGAAGTAGCCCGAGGTGGTGACGACGAGGGCCTGTACGACGGCCTGTGCACCCGTGCCGAAGGCGTTGCTGACGTGCACGAGACCGAAGACGAGCGAGGAGCAGAGGGCGACCTTGCCCTCGGTGAGCCCGGCCCGCCGGAAGACGTGGACGCCGATGCCCCGGAACATCAGTTCCTCACCGACCCCCACGAACAGCCCGAGCAGCAGCACGCAGAGCACCAGCGAGACGCTCTGGTCGGCGAGGTGGCCGTAGTTCAGGCCCAGCACGGCGACGGCGATCATCGAGATCGGCACCCAGCGCACCCAACGCCGCACCGGGGCGCGGTAACTCAGCACCTCGCCCCACCAGCCGAGCCAGGTGACCACCCCGGCGGCGAACACGATCGACGCCCCGATCGGGATCAGCGCGTTGCGCACCAGGGCCTCGGCATCGGGGAACGCGCTGTCCGAGTCGCCGGTGTCCACGCCGATCAGCAGACCCAGGCCCTGGATGATGCCCGCGTAGACGATCACCACCACCAGGAACCACGGCCATGACAGCCCGCGGCCGGGCCGGCCGTCCTGTTCCGCTTCCACCCTGTCGAGCACTTCCGCCCCTTCCCCGGGCGGCGACCGCGCCCCGCCCCCACCGGGCGCGGTCGCACGTCGCCGCGGCTTCCCCGACAGAATCTCATGCGGAATAGAACGAATGTGCCGGATCATCCCCTGACCAGCCTTAACACTTCGGTGTTCACGGGGTCGGCGCTGATGTCTGTTCGTTACATTGCCATCAAGGTGCCATCATGTGCGCGGTTCAAGGTGGGCGGCATGCCGATCCCCGTTAACATCCCCGCGGTCCCCGGTGTACGGACGCGGAGGTGCCCGTGACAGGGCAGCGCCGGCGTCCGGCCGAGCCCACCCGGCGCGGTGTGTTCGTCATCGGCGGGGGGCTTCTCCTCGCTCCGGCCGTCGCGATCCTGCTCGGGCAGGACCGGACCGCGCAATCGGTGGCGCCCCGGACGCAGGCCCGCGCCCAGCCGCCCAGCATGGAGCCCGCCTCCACCCCGCCCCGGCCTCCCGGCTGGATGCCCGGCGTCCTCAGGAAGCCGATCGACAAGAACTTCCGCCGGGGCGGGCGGAGCGGACAACAGGGCCTGATCATGCATGTGCAGGAGGGCGAGGGCTCGCTGTTCGAGCGCTTCTCCGACCCCTCGACCAGGAGTTCCGCCCATTTCTGGGTCTCGCAGGCGGGCGTGATCGAGCAGTACATATCCGTCCACGACCGCGCCTGGACGCAAGGAGCGGGCAACGTCGGATGGGCCTCCCTGGAGACCTCCGGCTTCGCGAGCAAGCCCCTCACCACCGCACAGGTCGCCTCGGTCGCCCGCGTCTACGCCTGGGGCGCCCGTGAACACGGCTGGCCGCTCGAAGTCGCCGACTCCCCGGACGGCCGTGGCCTCGGCACCCACGAGATGGGCGGCGCCTCGTGGGGCGGGCACGCCTGCCCCGGACCGATACGGGCGGGACAGCGCGACGCGGTCATGCGCCGCGTGCGACGGTTGTCCCGGGCCTGACGGAACACCCCTGGTCCCGGGCTCAGTTCACGTACGGGCTGCGGCGTTCCAGCAGGACCACGTCCCGCCAGACCCCTTCGCGGCGGCCGATCCGTTCCCGGGTGCCGACCACCCGGAAGCCGGTACGCAGGTGCAGCGCGATGCTCGTGGTGTTCTCCGGGAAGACACCCGCCTGCACGGTCCAGATCCCCGCCGCGTCCGTCGACTCCAGCAGCGCCCGCAACAGCGCGCCCCCGACGCCCCGGCCCCGCGCGTCCGGGTCCACGTACACCGAGTGCTCGACCACTCCCGCGTAGACCTCCCGGTCGGACACCGGCGACACGGCGGCCCAGCCGAGTACGCGACCGCCGCCGTCGAGCGCCACCAGCCGGTGCGCCCGCAGCTTCGCCCCGTCGAACTTCTCCCAGGTGGGCGCGGCACTCTCGAACGTCGCGTCACCCCCGTCGATCCCGAGCCGGTAGATCGCCAGCACGCGCGCGGAATGCTCGGGCCGCATGGGGGTGATGCGTACGTCGTCGCTCATGAACGGTCCCTGGGGTGGTGTCCTACAGATACGGCGGTAGGGTCCCGGACGGTGACCGGGCGCCTGGACGTTCGTTGGGCTGCGTCAGCCATGAATGATCTTGACCGCTGTGACCACCAGGGACGGTGGCCCGCCGACGTAGTAACGGACGATCGCGCCCGCGACGGTCGCGTGCCGCCGGGTCGGCTCCTGCCCGGGTACCGCCGGCCTGGAGCCGTGACCGTAGGGGTCGTTGCCCAACGTGGACGCCATCGCCGCGTCGAATCTGGCGCGGAAGGCGGCCGGCATCTGGCCGCGGACCTTCTCGGCCTCGCCCGCGTACTGGATGCGGTAGCGGCTCACGCGCCCTCAGCTCCTTGGTCGGACGAGCGCTTCTCAGCGGCCTTCAGGTCGGCGATCAGGGCGTCTTCCTCGGCCATTTCCTCCGGCGGGTAGCCCCAGCGCAGGGCGGCGTAGGTCAGCTCGTGCCCCGGAGTTCCGGTGATCTCGGCCTCGAAGTCAGGGAGTCTTTCGGTGTCCAGGGCGGCGCGGATGCCCTCGATCGTCGCCGGGAAGGTCTTCGACCCGACAGGGAAGCCCGTGGACCACACCGCAGGGGCGACCTCACCCGCCGCTTCGTCCAGTGGCGGGTGAGTGGGGGCTACCACCTCTCCGTTCTCGTCCAGCACACCGCTGAAGTCACCGCTCTTGAGACGGCCGACGGCTTCCGGATCCGCTTCCTCGGCGTCCGGCGGCAGCGCCCAGCCGAGAATCACGTACACCAGGTGCTTGGCCGGGGTCCGGGCGATCTCGGCGTCGAACTCCGCGAGTCCCCTGGCCTCCAGGGCGGCTCGTACACCCTCGATGCTCGACGGGATCTCGATCCGCCCTCCGTCGAGGGGAACGCTCCACACCGGCCCGTTGCGCGTGGTCATGCCTGGTCCTCATTTCCCTCAGCCGCCGAGCGTGTCCCTCGTCCGGACCGCTCCGATGAACGCCGTCCAGGCCGGGGCCTGGACGAGGAGTATCGGTCCGTCGGGCCGCTTGCTGTCCCGTATGGGGACGGCGTCCGGTACGCCGCTGGCCACTTCCAGGCAGTCGCCACCCTCAGCGTTGCTGTAGCTGGACTTGCGCCAGTCGAGGGCTACGGGTGGGGCCTGTCGGGTTGCTCGCACGTCGTACTGCCCTCCATCAAGTCCTTGAGGAACTGAGCGGACTCGGCGGGTGGCAGTGCGGAGTCCCGCAGCAGATCGTAGGTCAGGTGCAGTTGCTCGACCTGGTCCGGTGCCTCGATCAGGTCGGCGGTCCGATTGCCCTCCAGATAGGCGACGAACCTGCCGGATTGCAGCCACAGAAGGGTCAGTGACTCGCCCAGGAGACCGTGTAGCCCGGCTGAGAACGGCAACACGTGAAGCTGGATGTTGGGCGCCGCTGCCGCGTCGCACAAGGCCGCCATCTGCTCGTGCCAGACACGCTTGTCCTTGGTGGCTCTGCGCAGCACTGATTCATCCATGATCACCCGGTAGTGCTGCGGGTCGTTCCCTCGCACCATTGCCTGTCGGGCCAGCCTGGCGGTCACCACGTTCTCGCGAGCCTCTTCGGTGTGTGGGCGGTGTGTCTGTACGAGTTCCCGCATGTATCCCTCGGTCTGGAGGAGTCCGGGAAGGGTGCTGAACGCGTACTGGTACCGGACGGTCGCCTGGCGCTCGCGCTCCATGAAGCGCTTGTACTTGTCGGGGTGGAGGTCGTGTTGCACCAGCTCCCACAGATCCTGGAGGTGACGCCCGGTCCCGTAGACCGCGTCCAGCGCGGCCAATGCCTCCGGGGTGCCGCTGCTCTTGCCCGTCTCCAGCTTGTGCAAGTAGGCGCGGTCGTACGTCGTCAGGTCCGAGAGCGCCGCGAGACTCCGGCCCGACACCGTTCGCAGGCGTGACAGTTCTTCGGCGAGGACTCTCTTGGCCGAGGCCCGTCCATCCCGGCCGGACACATGTGCGGGCATCGCAACCCCCTTGTTGCAGCGGCTTTTTCGGCTACGGCCGACCCCTGTCGAGCGTACCCGCGGCCACCGACACTCGTAGCTGAACCGCTACGCACGGCTACGAAAGGGCTTGCCGCACGATGAGCGCGCAACCGATCACCCCCACCGGCATCACCATCAACCGGGCGCCCGGGGAACCGATCCACCGGGTCATCAAGGGCGATGCCCCGGACATGGTGTTCCTGCCGCTGACGGTGGTCCAGGGCGACACCCCCGTCCCCGCCGGAACGGGGCTCATGCTCAGCGAGCGGGAAGCGGCCCGGCTCGTGGATCAGTTGAAGGACGTCCTCCAGCGGGTACGGGGCGGGCGGCTCACGGCCGTCGTCGTCCCCGGCACCGTCACGCGCCGCGAGACGGAGGCGGGGGAGGCGTGAGGCGGCACCGGCATCGGAAACGGCGTGTGCCCCGGCGGAGCCGTTCGCTGCGGCAGGCGGTCGCGCGCAACCTCGACGCCCTCGTCCCGTTCGCGATCTACGCGATCAGTTTCCTCGTCATCATGAGCGCCTACCTCAAGCCCCACTGGTACCTGCCGTGAAGGCCCCGGACGCGGCCGGTGGCCGTCCCTGTCCCTTCTGTCACGCGCGCGGGCGGGTCTCGGACGGGTCGATGTCCGGCCCGCCGCGCGAGCGTGAGTGCCGCCGATGCCGGGGCACCGGCGGCTACGACCCGGCCCGGGACCCCGTACGGCAGTCCCCCTGTGACTGCCGTACGGGCGGCGGCGGATGAGTGGGCGCGGTGCGTGCCCGCTCATCCGGACCGGCGGGGGTCAGGCCGTGTGCCGCCGCACCAGGGCGATGATCGCCGTCGCCGCTTCGAAGTCCGGGCCGAGGCGGTTCTTGGTGACCGCGAACGTGACGCCTGTCGCGGTGTCGGCGCCCGCCCAGCTGCCGCCCATCCCGCCCATGCCGAAGACGGTCGTGCGCGGGTCGGGCTCGGCGCCCGGGGCGCCGAGGCTGTAGCCGAGGCCCAAGGTGCTGGGCATGCCGAACACCTCGTCGGGGCCGCTGGACGCCACCTCGGTCACCTCGCGCAGCCGTTCCGGGGTGATCAGCCGGAAGCCGTCCACGTCACCGAGCATCGCCGCGTACATCCGGGCGATCGCGCGGGCGGAGGTCTTGCCGCCCGCGGGGATGTCGGCGGCGAGGACGTCGGCGCGGTTGCCGAGCGCGGCGTTCGGGAACGTCCACAAGGGGCCCGCCTTCAGCATGGGCGTCTCCGGCGGGAGCATGCTCATGTCGAAGTCGGAGGGGACGTCCTCCAGGACCGCGAGCCGGTGGTGCTCCTGCTCGGGCATGCCGAAGTACAGTTCGTCGGCGATGCCCAGCGGCCCGGTGACGTCGTCGCGCAGCACCTGCGAGATGGTGCGGCCCGTGGCGCGGCGGACGATCTCCCCGATCAGGTAGCCGAACGTGTAGGCGTGGTAGCCGAGTTTGGTGCCGGGCTCCCACCAGAGCTCGGCGTCCGCGAGGGCCGCGCACATGTGGTCCCAGTCGCAGACCTGTTCCACGGTGGTGTCGAGCGGGATGCCCGGGACGCCCGCCGTGTGCGCGAGGACGTGCCGTACGGTCACCTTCTCCTTGCCGTGGGCGGCGAACTCGGGCCACAGCTCCGCGACGGGGGTGTCGTAGCCGAACACGCCGCGGTCCACCAGGAGATGGGCTATGGCGGAGGTGGCGCCCTTGCCGATGGACCAGTTGTAGAACGGGGTCGACGGGGTCACCTCGCGTCCGGTGGCCGGGTCGGCGGTACCGGCGACGGCCTCCGCGACCAGCGAACCGTCCGCGTACACGGCGGCCTGCACCCCGCGTTCGGCGCCGCTCGCGACGAGCTGGTCGACGGTGTCCTGGAGTTCCCGCTGAAGATCGGCCATCGTGCCGTCCCGCCTTTCGTGCCGTACGGGGCGCGTCCGGTGACGGCGTGCTCCCCGGGCCCGCCGCGCCGACGGGCCTGTCTGAGGGGAGACCTTAGGCGGGTCCGGAACTCATCGGTGTCCGGGCGGCGGGATCACGCCGACCGCCGGGTCCGCCGCTCACCCATGGCTGTTCCCGTCCCGGAGGGCGGGGGCCGGATCCGCCAGTCCGCGGGCGGTGCGGCGGGCCGTGCGTTCGGCCCAGCGGCCCGTGGTCAGCAGGCCCAGGACCAGGACGACCGTGCCGCAGCCCGCGATGATCCACCACGCGGGCCGCGCGGCGTCGACGAACTCCGTCCGGTACGCGGCGGCGCTCACCCCGGTCGCCAGCACCGAGCCGATGACCGCGACCCCGAGGGTGGTGCCGGTCTGGCGGCTGGTGGAGGCGATCGCGGCGGCGACCCCGGCCTGCGCGTCGGGCATCCCGGAGACGGCGGTGTTGGTGATGGGCGCGTTGACGAAGCCGAAGCCCAGGCCGAACAGCGTGTACCCGAGGAGCAGCCCGAGGTCCGAGGTCTCGACGGCGAACGCGGCGAACAGCACGCCCGTGGTGGCGATCGCGACCCCGGCGATCACCAGCGGCGGACGCGGTCCCTTCACCCCCAGCAGCCGTCCGGACAGCGGGGAGCACAGGAACGCCATGGCGGCCATGGGCAGCATCCACAGTCCGGCGCGCAGCGCGGACAGCTCGCGCACCTCCTGGAGGTACAGGGTGCTCAGGAACAGGAAGCCGCCGAGCGCGGCGAACGCGCACACCGCGATCACGGTCGCCCCGGTGAACGGGGCGCTGCGGAAGAAGCGCGGATCGATCAGCGGCTCCGGGTGCCGCGACTCGTAGCGGACGAGGGTCACGAGCGCGGCGACGGCGACGGCGGCGCAGCCCAGGATCAGCGGGGACGTCGCCCCGGCGTCCGGCGCCTCGATGATCCCGTACGTCAGCGAGCCGAGCAGCGCGATCACCAGCAGCTGTCCGACGGGGTCGGGCCGGCGGGGCCGGGGCGCCCGGGACTCGGGGACGAACCGCAGGGTGAGCAGCAGCGCGGCGATCCCGACCGGGACGTTGATCCAGAAGATCGACCGCCAGCCGACGGTGTCCACGAGCAGTCCGCCGACCAGCGGGCCCGCCGCCATCGAGATCCCGACGACCGCGCCCCAGACCCCGATGGCGCGGGCCCGCTCACGCGGGTCGGTGAAGGTGTTGGTGATGATCGACATGGCGACCGGGTTCAGCATGGAGCCGCCGACCGCCTGGATCATCCGGAAGGCGACGAGCCAGCCGAGGCCGGGGGCGAGCGAGCAGAGCAGGGAACCGGCGGAGAACACGGCCAGACCCGCCACGAAGACCCGGCGGCGGCCGATCCGGTCGGCGGTGGAGCCCGCGAGCATCAGCAGCGAGGCGAGGACGAGGGTGTACGCGTCGATGGTCCACTGGAGGTCGGACAGGCCGGCGTGGAGGTCGCGCTGGAGGGTCGGCAGGGCGACGTTCAGGATGGTGGTGTCGAGGCTGACGATCAGCAGGCTCATACAGCAGATCGCCAGCACGAGCCGGGGGTTGACCTGCGTGTTCGCCGGTGCGCCCAGCCGCTTGGGGGTCGATTCCCGCATTCATTAATAGTACGTCTAACTAACGACCTTGAGGTGAGGCGCGCCGTGCGGGACAATGGTCGGATGCCCGTGTCCCCGTCCCCGTCGATGGCCGAACCCGCGATGACTTCCGCAGCTGACTTCCCCGCCCCCGCGAGCCCACCCGCGAGCGCCGCCGTGCGTGTGCCCGCCGGTCCCCCCGGCCCCGGCCCCGCCCCGGCCGCCCTGCCGTCCGGGGGCGGGCTGGCGATCGGTCCGTACCCGGTGGTCCCGCCCGTGGTGCTCGCCCCCATGGCGGGCATCACCAACGCGCCCTTCCGCACCCTGTGCCGGGAGTTCAGCGGCGGGAAGGGGCTCTTCGTCAGCGAGATGATCACCACCCGGGCGCTGGTCGAGCGCAACGACAAGACCATGCAGCTCATCCGCTTCGACGCCAGCGAGACGCCCCGTTCCCTCCAGCTGTACGGGGTCGACCCGGCGACCGTCGGCAAGGCCGTCCGGATGATCGCGGACGAGGGGCTCGCCGATCACATCGACCTGAACTTCGGCTGCCCCGTCCCGAAGGTCACCCGCAAGGGCGGCGGCTCGGCGCTCCCGTACAAGCGGCACCTGCTGCGGGCGATCCTGCGCGAGGCCGTGACCGGCGCCGGGGACCTCCCCGTCACCATGAAGATGCGCAAGGGCATCGACGACGACCACATCACGTACCTCGACGCGGGCCGGATCGCCGTCGAGGAGGGCGTCACCGCGATCGCCCTGCACGGCAGGACCGCCGCCCAGCACTACGGCGGCACGGCCGACTGGGACGCGATCGCGCGGCTCAAGGACCATGTCCCGGAGATCCCCGTCCTCGGCAACGGCGACATCTGGTCCGCCGCCGACGCCCTGCGGATGGTCCGCGAGACCGGCTGCGACGGCGTGGTCGTCGGCCGGGGCTGCCTGGGCCGTCCCTGGCTCTTCGCCGACCTCGTCGCCGCCTTCGAGGGCACCGGCGAACCGGCCGCGCCCTCGCTGGAACGGGTGGCCGCCGTGATGGTCCGGCACGCGACCCTGCTGGGGGAGTGGCTGGGCGACGAGGCGCGGGGCGTCATCGACTTCCGCAAGCACGTCGCCTGGTACCTCAAGGGCTTCGCGGTCGGCTCCGAGATGCGCAAGCGCCTGGCGATCAGCTCGTCGCTCGCACAACTGTCGGAGGGCCTCGCGGAGCTGGACCTCGCCCAGGACTGGCCGCTCGGCGCGGACGGCCCCCGGGGCCGCACCTCCGGCAACAACCGCGTCGTCCTCCCCGACGGCTGGCTGAAGGACCCGTACGACTGCGCGGGCGTCAGCGAGGAAGCGGAGCTGGACACCTCCGGCGGCTGAGCCCGTACGGCCGGTGCGGTCGAGTCCGTACGGTCGTCGGTGGTCGGCCCCGGCCCGTCCCGTCCGGTCAGTCGCCCGTTCGGCACGGGGCGGGTCCGGCACACCTGGGCCCGGAGCCCGGCGACTCACCCGTTCGGGGACCTCACGCCGTTGACGCGAGGGCCGCCGACCGTCCCGCCAGGGGCTCTGCGGACTGCCCCGCCGGGGCCTACAGACCGCCCCCTATGGCCGTCAGCAAGGCGAAGGGTGCCGCCGCCGAACGGGACTCCCGGACGCACGCGTGCGGGTACGGGACGGGCTCCGGGTGGGTCTCGCGGGAGTAGCCCGCCAGTACTTCCGGCAGCCGGCCGCCCCCGGCCCGCGCGGCGGCCAGCACCCCGCGCGCCACCGTCCGGGCCTCGTCGTGCAGCCCGTAGCGGGCCAGGCCCAGGGCGATCAGGGCGTTGTCGTGCGGCCACACCGAACCCCGGTGGTACGACAGCGGGTGATAGGCGGGCTGTCCGGCGGCCAGCGTCCGCACCCCCCACCCCGAGAAGAAGTCCGGCTCCAGCAGCCGCCGCCCGACCACCACCCCGTACTCCTTGTCGAGCAGCCCCGACCACAGCAGATGCCCCGCGTCGGACGCCAGCGCGTCCAGCGGGCGCCCGTCGCCGTCCAGCGCCAGCGCCGGGAACGCGTGGCCCGCCATCCAGAAGTCCCGCTGGAACCGGTCCCGCAGATCCGCCGCCACCCGCATCAGCAGCTCCGCGTAGTCGTCGTCGTCCCACACCGTGCGGGCCAGGAACGCGGTGCGGCGCAGCGCGTCGTACGCGTAGCCCTGGGCGCCCGCCGCGACCACCGGACCCGTCGGACGGGTCCCGTCCGCGCGGCAGATCGCGCCGGGGGAGTCCTTCCAGTTCTGGTTGGCCAGCCCGCCCTCGTCCGCGTGGTAGACGAGATAGCCGTACGTGCTCAGCCCGCCGTGCTCCAGCATCCACGCCATCGCGGCCCGCGCCTGCGGCTCCAGCCGCCGGGCCAGGGAACGGTCACCGGTCGACTCCGTGTACGCGTCCAGGAGGACGAGGAACAGCGGGGTCGCGTCCACCGAACCGTAGTAACGGCCGTACGGGACCTGGTCGAAGTGCGCCAGCTCGCCGTGCCGGACCTCGTGCACGATCTTCCCCGGCTGGGCGACGACGCCCCGGGACATCTCCCGTTCCGTCGCCTGAGTCGCCGCCAGCGCGGGCAGCGTCGCCGCCGCCAGGGCGGGCAGATGCGGCAGCAGGAACAGCGAGGTCAGCAGGGCGTCCCGGCCGAGCAGCGCCGGGAACCAGGGGATGCCCGCCGCCGGGACCCGCAGCTCCTCGCCGTCCGGACCGGCAGCCCGCACCCGCAGCACCGCCAGATCCGCGAGGCCCCGCGCGCACGCCTCCGTCAGCTCCGGCCAGCCGGTGTCCGGGACGGCCGTGCACTGGGCCGCCAGCTCCTCGCGCAGCGCGTCGAGGTCGCCCGCCGCCTGCGCCGGGGAGTCCGGCACCCGGGGCACCGAGACCTCCCCGTGCGGATGGGCGGTCACCCGCAGCCGTACCTCCGTCTCCGCGTGCGGCGCCAGCTCCAGCGCCCACACCAGCCGCCGCGCCCCGGTACCCGTCTCCTCGACGGCGTCCGGGGCGGGATCGGCCGTGATCTCCGTGCGGGAAAACCATTCGCCACGGCGGTAGCCGAACATCACCCCGCCGTCCTGGGCCTCGCGGGTGCGGACCGTACCGGTCTTCGCGTACGTCCGGTGGTCCCGGCGCAGCTCGAACGGGTCGGTGAAGTCGGCGTCCACCGTCAGCCCCAGCCGTACCGTCGTCGGCACCGAACGGTTGCTCACCACCCGCAGCGACTCCACGAGCCCGTGCTCGCCGATGCCCTGCTCCCGGATGACCGTGCAGGACGGCGGCTCCTGACGGCCGCCGCGCGGCACCAGGACGCAGCGCGCCGTGTCCCCGGGACCCACCGGGGACAGCGTGTCCGGGACGGCGCCGTCCACGGTGAGCTGCCAGCGGCTCAGATGACGGGCGTCCCGGACGAACAGCCCGTCCGGTGAATCGCCGCCCGTCCGTACCCCGGTGATGTCCCCGCCGGAGCCGACGGCGGCGAAGGTCCCGCCGTGCACCAGCACATGACGCCGCTCACTCATCGTCGGCCTCCCACTTCGATTCCCTCGCCCCGCGCCCGTCGTCCGTGCCGCCCGCGCTGTCCGCGCCGTTCATCCTGCCCGCGCTGTCCATGTTGTCCGTACTCGTCGCGCTCGTCGTGCTCGTCCTGCCTGTTGTACCCGTGTGGCCCGGGCCGTTCGCGCACGTTGCCGGGTCCTTGACGTCCGGCGAGGTGCCGGTGACGGCCAGGTCCAGGGCCAGCGCCGCCGTCCACGAGAAGTCCCGGGCACCGCGCGCCTCACCGGAACGGGGGTCCACGTACTCCGCGAACCCGGACTCGCCGGCCGTCGCCAGCAGCGCGGAACGCAGTGCGTCCGCCGCCGTGCGCTCGCCGTGCAGCCGCAGCCCGCGCTCCAGCAGCCAGTTGACGTTGAACCACGCCGGACCCCGCCAGTAGCGGCGCGGATCGAACGCGGCGCCCGTCAGGTCGTAGCTCGGGACCAGCCGGGCGGCGCCGCCCAGGCCGAAGTGCGGTCCCCGCAGCGTGCGCAGCAGCGCGGCCACCACCGGGCGCGGCAGCGCGGGCAGCGCCAGCGGCACCAGGCCCGCCGCCCCGCGCTCCGGGACGAGAGAGTCCGTGCGCAGGTCCCGGCAGAGGAACATCTCCCGCTCCGGGTCCCACAGCCGCCGCACCAGCGCGGCGGTCAGCCGCTCGGCGCGCGCCTCCCGGGCGGACCCGTCGCCGCGCAGTTCGGCGGTGATCCGGGCGAGCGCGTGCTCGGACAGGATCAGCAGCGCGTTGAACGCCGGGTCCTCCACGGCGAACTCCCCGAACACCGCCGGGGAGTCGGCGTACCCGCTGTCCCGGTAGCCGGTGGCCAGCCGTACGTAGCGCCGGTAGTCCAGATCCGTCGGCCGGTCCCCGGCCGCGCCGTGGGCCAGGTCCGCCCGGTGGAACGAGCCCGGCGGCGCGGGCTCCACCCGGGCCAGCGGGGCGTCCCAGCACGGGCTGTTGTCCATCCCCTGCTCCCAGGGGTGCACCACGGCGGCCAGCCCGCCGCCGCCCGCGTCCCGGCGGCCCAGCAGATAGCGGTGCCAGGCCGCGAGCCCCGGCCGCAGCCGCGCCAGGAAGCCCCGCGCGCGGGACAGCGCCGGGTCCGCGAGGTGTGTCAGCCACACGGCGAGCGCGTGCACCGGGGGCTGCACCAGGCCGGAGGTCGCCACCGCGCGCGGGGCGCCCGCCGCCCGGCCCGCGCTCCCCGACCGCCAGAAGTCCGGGCCCGGGAAGTACGCGCCGGACGGGACCCCGGGGTTGAACACGATGTGCGGCACCCGGCCGTCCGCCCACTGGGCGCGCATCAGCGTCTCCAGCTCGGTCTGGGCCCGCAGCGGCGACACATGACGCAGCCCGATCGCGACGAACGCGGAGTCCCAGGACCACTGGTGCGGGTACAGCGCGCGGGACGGCACGGTCGACGTGCCCGTCCAGTTGGCGTCGAGGACCCGAGCGGCACGCTCGGCGAGGCTCCCCGGCACCGGGGGACCGGCCTCGGGGGAACCGGCCTCGGGGGAACCGGGGGGCGCGGGACCGGGCGGCGGGGCGGACGGTGGATGCTGGGTGGTGCGATACACGCGGGTCTCCCCGGGCCGTGGTTTCGGGGACGGGTCGTGGGCGTGAGGGTGGGTGCGGCGTCGGGCGTGAGCTTGGGGCGCGGGTGCGGCTGAGCGCGTGGCGTCGGGCGTGAGTCTGGGTGCGGGTGGGGGTGCGGGTGCGGGTGCGGTGCCGGTGGGCGGGAGCCGGGGTGCGGGGGTGTGCGTGGCGGGGGCTGTGACCGTGACCGTGGGTGCGGCTGGGTGGCGGTGCGTCAGTTCCGCTGTGCGCGCCGCCGGGTTATGTCTGTTCGGTACGCAGAACTCAATATGTAACGTGCGATCGGTCGACGCAAGGGGGTACGCATGGGCGGGCAGCGGACGACATCGGGGGACCTGCTTCAGTTGGTGCGCAGCGGACGGGCCACCACCCGTGGGGCGCTCCAGGAGGCCACCGGGCTGTCACGGGCGACCGTGGGACTGCGGCTCGACCGGCTCTTCCGGGCGGGCTGGCTGCGGGAGGGCGTGGCCGGACCGGTCGGCTCACCTCTCGGCGGACGCCCGTCGGCGCGGCTGGAGTTCGACACCGTCCACGCGGTGGTGCTCGCCGCCGACCTCGGCACCCGGCACGCCCGCGCCGCCGTCCTCACCCTCGACGGGACACCGCTCGCCGAACACACCGGGCCGCTGCGGGTCGAGGACGGCCCCGAGTCCGTGCTCGGCGAACTCGGCGGCTGGTTCGCCGGGTTGCTGGACCGCGCGGGCCGGGACCCCGCGCGGGTGTGCGGGATAGGGCTCGCCGTCCCCGGGCCCGTCGACACCGCGACCGGGCGGGTCGTCCAGCCGCCCATCATGCCCGGCTGGGACGGCCACGACATCCGGGGACGGCTGTGCCACGCCTTCACCGCCAGGACGGGCACCGGGGACGTACCCGTCCTGGTCGACAACGACGCCAACCTCATGGCGTACGGGGAACAGCGCGCGTCCTTCCCCGGATGCTCCGCGTTCGCGCTGGTCAAGGTGTCGACCGGGATCGGGGCCGGGGTGATAGTGGACGGGTCGGTGTACCGGGGGATCGACGGCGGGGCCGGGGACATCGGGCACGTCCGGGTACCGGCCGGCGCGGACGCGCTGTGCAAGTGCGGGTCCTACGGCTGTCTCGCGGCGGTCGCCAGCGGGCGGGCGCTGGCGCGGCGGCTCACGGACCTCGGGGTGCCCGCCGCGTCCGGGTCGGACGTGGGGGCGCTGCTCGCCGCGGGGCATCCCGAGGCGGTGCGGCTGGCCCGGGAGGCCGGGCGGGCGGTCGGGGAGGTACTGGCGACGGTGGTCACCCTGCTGAACCCCGGGGTGCTGATGATCGCCGGTGACCTCGCGGGGACGGCGTTCCTCACGGGCGTACGGGAGTTGCTGTACCAGCGGGCGCTGCCGCGGTCCACCGCCCGGCTGGAGGTGGTCACGGCGCGGCTCGGGGAGCGGGCGGGGCTGGTGGGGGCGGGGGCGATGGTGGTGGAGGAGTTGTACGGGGCGGAGCGGGTGGAGGAGCGGTTGTCCGCGCTGGGCGTGTAGGGGGTGGGTTTCTCTCCCGCCCACCCACCCCTCGGCTCCCGCCCGGCGCCGGCGGGCCCGGGTTCGTCCGGGTGGGCGTACTTCGTTCCTGTGCGGGTCGCCTTCGCTCGCGCTTCCTAGGTCTGTCCGGGTGGGTGTACTTGTTCCTGTGCCGTCGCTCGGTGGGTGCGCAGTTCCCCGCGCCCCTGAGGTGCTGCCCTTGACCGTTGCCCTTCGGGTGCGGGTCCGCCCTCGTTCTTGCGCGGTTCCCCGCGCCCCTGGGTCTTCTGTGCCGGGCGTACTTCGTTCCTGTGCCGTCGTTCGTGGGTTTCGCGCAGTTCCCCGCGCCCCTGGATGCTGCCCCGGTTCGGTGTTCTTCGGGTGCGGGTCGCCCTCGTTCTTGCGCAGTTCCCCGCGCCCCTTTGGGGCGCGTCCGGCTGGTTTTTCGGGTCGGTGCCGGTCGGGATTCTCCGTCCTCGCTCCAACGCGCTCGGTACGGACGTTCAGTGGCCGCACTGATGGCGTCGGAGTCTGCGGGCAGAGATTCCCGCCCACCCCCTCCCGTAGCCGGGCGAGTGCGCGAGGAGGGGCGTTCCGCACCTGAAGGGCGGCATCGGGGGCGCCTCCGGTGATCAGGAAAGGTCGTCCGGGGAGCTGCATGCCTGGAACCAGTGGGCGCGGATGGCGGCCGGGTGGGAGAAGGGGTGGCGTGGGCCGGCGAGCTGGCGGTGGAGGAACTCCGTCGCGGTGCAGTCGAACCGGGTTCCGGGGTCGGGGCCGACATCCGTGACGTACACGGTCCACCGGTCGGGGTCGGGGTCTTCGGTGACCCAGTAGAACGACTGCTCGTGCTCGTTGCCCGCCCAGGTGAGTATTCCGCCGGATGCAGGGAAGGGCGGGTGTGGCTCCCAGGGGTCCTGGCCGAGCTTCTTGTTGGTCTCGGCGTACGAGATGACCTCCTCGGGCATCAGGATCTGGAAGAAGCCGTCGAACTGGCCGCGGCCGAAGACCTCGACGAGACGCTTGTAGTCGCTGGGCAGGCGGTTTCCCAGCCGGGACTCGACCGACGCCCAGTCGACCTCGTAGGCCCTCGGGATCCAGCCGGTGAGGGTGACCAGCCGGTCCGGCCAGGGCTCGTCGGCGGACGTCCCGCCGGGGGCCGGTACAGGCCGGTGGGCGACGACCAGGAGGAGCCGGGCGGGGTCGGTGGCCTGGGCGTCGCCCAGCGCGACCCATCGTCCACCGGACGGCCAGGCATACCTCCAGCCGCCTGGTGCGACGGCAGGCAGCGACGGCGGCAGCTCGCTGTCCTCGGTGAGCGGCTCCCCGTACCAGTTGGCGAGTTGCTCCACGAGGTCGTCCAGCGGTGTCCCTTCCGGGACGGGTACGCACACATGCCCTGCCGGATGTGCCGACTCGCCGCATATCAGCTCGGTGGAGTCCGGCCACGTGAGGTTGCCCACCGACCACAGCAGTTGTCGTAGGTCCATGACGGCAGCCAACCACCCCCCACTGACATCGTCCCGGAGTTCCACGGCCTCGCGGACGCGCGGCGGAGCCGGTGCGAGGCCACTTGGCATGCCGTACGGCACCCGATACCCCGGCACCGGACCCGCCCGGCACCGGGAATCCCCGCGCACGGGGACTGTCCGGATCGTGGGATTCGGCGGGGCGGGCGGGGCGTGATTCGCGCCACCTTTGAGGGTGGTGCCGCTCTGATGAGCGATCGATCAGCGGATGCACTTCTCCAAGGGGTGGCACTGAGTGTCACCCCGTTCTTTTTTACTGCCCGAAATCAAATGTAGGGGAATCCGCTCAGGTGAGCGGAGTGGGTCATGTTCCGGTGTGCTTGGGTTCAAGAGGTGAACGCATCAGGGGTGCGGGTGTCACTCCGCTGCCGGTTTCGATCTGCTGGCGGACGAGTGGTTGCGGTCGTACGACAGGCAGGTGGACGTACCCATAAGCCTTTGATCTGGGTATGTTCCTCGCCGTCAGGGCAGCCAGCCGATCCTTGAGGAGTCGAGTCCCATGTCGAAGAACAAAGGTCCTCAGGTAGTGAAGTTCGTTTATGACTTCACCGAGGGAAACAAGGACCTCAAGGATCTGCTCGGCGGGAAGGGTGCGAACCTCGCCGAGATGACCAACCTCGGGCTGCCCGTGCCGCCCGGTTTCACCATCACGACCGACGCCTGCAAGGTCTACCTGGACAGCGGCGAGGAACCTGCGGCACTCCGTGACGAGGTATCCGCTCATCTGGAAACCCTCGAACAGCGCATGGGCAAGCGGCTCGGCCAGCACGACGACCCGCTGCTGGTGTCGGTGCGCTCCGGCGCCAAGTTCTCCATGCCCGGCATGATGGACACCGTCCTCAACATCGGACTGTCCGACGCCTCCGTCGAAGGGCTCGCCCGGCAGGCCGGCGACGAGCGCTTCGCCTGGGACTCCTACCGCCGCCTCATCCAGATGTTCGGCAAGACCGTCCTCGGGGTCGACGGCGAACTCTTCGAGGACGCCCTGGAGGAGGCCAAGGCCGCCAAGGGCGTCACCGTCGACACCGACCTGGACGCCGCCGACCTGAAGAAGCTCGTCAAGGGGTTCAAGAAGACCGTCCGCACCGAGGCCGGACGGGACTTCCCCCAGGACCCCCGCGAACAGATGGACCTCGCCGTCAAGGCCGTCTTCGAATCGTGGAACGGCGACCGGGCCAAGCTCTACCGCCGCCAGGAACGCATCCCCCACGACCTCGGCACCGCCGTCAACATCTGCTCCATGGTCTTCGGCAACCTCGGGCCCGACTCCGGCACCGGCGTCGCCTTCACCCGGGACCCCGCCAGCGGCCAGCAGGGCGTCTACGGCGACTACCTCAGCAACGCCCAGGGCGAGGACGTCGTCGCCGGAATCCGCAACACCGTGGCGCTCGCCGATCTCGAACAGCTCGACAAGGTGTCGTACGACCAGCTGATGCAGATCATGGAGACGCTGGAGAACCACTACAAGGACCTCTGCGACATCGAGTTCACCATCGAGCGCGGACAGCTGTGGATGCTCCAGACCCGGGTCGGCAAGCGGACCGCCGGCGCCGCCTTCCGGATCGCCACCCAGCTCGTCGACCAGGGCCTCATCGACGAGGCCGAGGCCCTCCAGCGGGTCACCGGGGCCCAGCTCGCGCAGCTGATGTTCCCCAAGTTCGACGAGGACGCCAAGGTCGACAAGATCGGCCGCGGCATCGCCGCCTCACCGGGCGCCGCCGTCGGCAAGGCCGTCTTCGACTCGTACACCGCCATCAAGTGGTCCCGGTCCGGCGAGAAGGTCATCCTCATCCGCCGGGAGACCAACCCCGACGACCTGGACGGCATGATCGCCGCCGAGGGCATCCTCACCTCCCGCGGCGGCAAGACCTCGCACGCCGCCGTCGTCGCCCGCGGCATGGGCAAGACCTGTGTGTGCGGCGCCGAGGAACTGGAGGTCGACACCAAGCGGCGGCGGATGACCGCGCCCGGCGGGATCGTGATCGAGGAGGGCGACGTCGTCTCCATCGACGGGTCCACCGGCAAGGTGTACCTCGGTGAGGTGCCCGTCGTCCCGTCGCCCGTCGTGGAGTACTTCGAGGGACGGATGCACGCGGGCGCCGACGACGCCGACGAACTCGTCGCCGCCGTGCACCGCGTCATGGCCTACGCCGACCGCGTCCGGCGGCTGCGGGTCCGTGCCAACGCCGACAACGCCGAGGACGCGCTGCGCGCCCGCCGCTTCGGCGCCCAGGGCATCGGACTGTGCCGCACCGAGCACATGTTCCTCGGTGAGCGCCGCGAGTACGTCGAGCGGCTGATCCTCGCCGACACCGACGAGGAGCGCGAGCAGGCCCTCGACCGGCTGCTGCCGCTCCAGAAGCGCGACTTCGTGGAACTGTTCGAGGCCATGGACGGACTGCCCGTCACCGTCCGGCTCCTCGACCCGCCGCTGCACGAGTTCCTGCCCGACATCACGGAACTCTCCGTACGTGTCGCGCTCGCCGAGTCCCGCAAGGACGCCAACGAGAACGATCTGCGTCTCCTCCAGGCCGTCCACCGCCTCCATGAGCAGAACCCGATGCTGGGACTGCGCGGGGTCCGCCTCGGCCTCGTCATCCCCGGTCTGTTCGCCATGCAGGTACGGGCCATCGCGGAGGCCGCCGCCGAACGCCGCGACGCCAAGGGCGACCCGCGCGCCGAGATCATGATCCCGCTGGTGGGCACCGTCCAGGAACTGGAGATCGTCCGCGACGAGGCCGAACAGGTCATCGACGAGGTGCAGCGCGCCGCCGGGCTCGACCTCAAGCTCTCGCTCGGCACCATGATCGAGCTGCCGCGCGCCGCGCTCACCGCCGGACAGATCGCCGAGGCCGCCGAGTTCTTCTCGTTCGGCACCAACGACCTCACCCAGACCGTGTGGGGCTTCTCCCGCGACGACGTGGAGGCCAGCTTCTTCACCGCGTACCTGGAGAAGGGCATCTTCGGGGTGTCCCCGTTCGAGACCATCGACAAGGACGGCGTCGGCGCGCTCGTCCGGGCCGCGGCGGAGGCCGGCCGGGCCACCCGCCCCGACCTCAAGCTCGGTGTCTGCGGCGAGCACGGCGGCGACCCCGAGTCCGTCCACTTCTTCCACGAGGTGGGACTGGACTACGTCTCCTGCTCCCCGTTCCGCATCCCGGTCGCCCGGCTGGAGGCCGGCCGGGCCGCCAGCGCGGGCCAGTCGAAGGGCAGCGACCACCGCTGACCCGGGTGGGCGGGGCGCCCGTCCGGTGAGGTACGGCCCCCGTCCCTGCACGTCGTTTGTCTCCTGCACGGCCACCGGTACGCGTGTTCCGGTGGCCCCGCGGAACCCGAGCCCGTGACCGCCGCCGGTCCCTCACCCTCGCCGACGCGGCGGCGGCACCGGGCGTCCGGGAGAAAAGGGGCGGCACCCCTGTGCGGGGGTGCCGCCTCTTCGGCGTTCGTCCGGCGCCCGCACGGGAACGCGCGGCGCCTTGGGGAGGAGTCGCATCCCCCGGGTCTCCTCCGGGAACCTGAATCCGTTCCGACGGGGACAGTGGTCCCCGTTCCGCCCCGGGCGCCGGACTGGCACCATGCTGAAGGCGCGTGGACCCCTCCCGCGAGCCCTTTCGGCACAGGCCGAAAAGCAGAGGTCAGGGGATCGGGGACACGGTGCTGCGCATCCACTTCACGCGGGACGACCTCGCGCGGGTCCGGGTCGTCGAACGCCCCCACCCGCTGTGGGAGACCGTGCTCAGCGTGCACCGGCTCCGGGACCGCTGGTCACCCACCGCCCTCGACACCTGGCGGGGCGCCGCCCGCCGCCGGCTGATGGCCGACCCGGTCCGCGGCCGGGACGCGTTCTCCCTGCTCGGGACGCTCATACCGCGCCGCGGCAACTTCCCCGACTTCCTCACCCCCACCGCCCTCATGGACAGCCCCGGCGACGACCTCGGCGGCGGACTCGACCAGATCCTCGCCACCCCCCGTACCCTGCTGCGCCGCGACATCGGCATGCTCCCCGACCCGCCCCGCCGCCTCACCGCCCTGAGCGACGGGGACCGCGACGCCCTGCGCCGGCTCGACTGCGCGCTGCGGACGTACCACGCCGCCGCCGTCGCCCCCCACTGGGCCGCCGTCCGCGCCGCCGTCGAGGCCGACCGGGCCCGCTCCGGGCGGGACCTGCTCGACGGCGGCACCGAAGGGCTGCTAGCCGGACTGCGGCCCGTGCTGCGCTGGGAACCGCCCGTCCTCACCGCCGACTACCCGGTCGCGCACGACCTCCATCTGGGCGGCCGCGGCCTGGTGCTCGTCCCGTCCTACTTCTGCAGCCGCCGCCCCGTCACCCTCATCGACCCCGAACTCCCGCCGGTCGTCGTCTACCCGGCACGCACCGTCACCGCCACCCGCACCCTGTACGAGGGACGGCACGCCCTGGAACGGCTGCTCGGCCGCACCCGGTCCGGGGTCCTCGCCGCCATCGGCGCGGGCTGCACCACCGGGGAGCTGGCGCTGCGCGCCGGGATCTCCCCGGCGTCCGCGAGCCAGCACGCCACGATCCTGCGCGAGGCGGGACTGGTCACCACGGTCCGGGCCGGCCCCAGCGTGCTGCACACCGTGACCGGCCTCGGGATCTCCCTGCTGCGGGGCGCCTGAGCACCCGGGGGGCGCCCCGGGAGCCCGCGCGCCGGGCGTGCGGGCTCCGCGCCCGGGAGCGCGGCCGGACCCGGCCGCGTACGCCGTGCCCATGGGCTTGCGGGAGCGTGACCCGCCGCGCCGGTGGACCATGAAAGGGTGCGGGGACGACGCGCCGACACCTCGCGAGGAGCATGCGCCATGAGCCGCTGGAGCGAGTACGACATCCCCGACCAGAGCGGCCGGACGGCCGTGGTGACCGGAGCCAACAGCGGGATCGGCTACTGCGCCGCCCGCGCGCTCGCCCGCCGGGGCGCCCGGGTCGTCCTCGCCTGCCGCAGCGAGGAGCGCGGCACCGCGGCCCGGGACCGGGTGCTGGCCGAAGTGCCCGGCGCGGAGGCGGAGTTCGCCCCCCTGGACCTCGGTTCGCTGGCCTCCGTGCGGGAGTTCGCACGGACCTGGGCACGCGACCATGACCGGCTCGACCTGCTCATCAACAACGCCGGGGTGATGGCACTGCCGCACCGCCTCACCTCCGACGGTTTCGAGACGCAGTTCGGGGTCAACCACCTCGGGCACTTCGCCCTCACCGGGGAACTCCTGCCCACCCTCCTCGCCACGCCCGGCGCGCGGATCGTCAGTGTGTCCAGCGGGGTGCACGCGCTGTCCAACATCGACATCCACGACCTCAACAGCGAACGCGGATACCGCCGCTGGATCGCCTACGCGCGCTCCAAGACCGCCAACCTCCTCTTCGTCCACGAGCTGGCCGCGAGGCTCGCCGCGGCCGGTGCCGACACGGTCGCCGCGGCGGCGCACCCGGGGTACGCCCGCACCAACCTCCAGACGGCCGGGGTCCGGATGGAGGGCCGCAGGACCGCCGAACGCGTCATCGAGCTGGGCAACCGGATCATCGCCCAGGGCCCCGAGGCCGGCGCCCTGCCCACCCTGTACGCGGCCACCGCCCCCGGCGTCGCCCCGGACTCCTTCACCGGCCCCCGGTTCCTCGGCTGGCGCGGCGCCCCCGCCCCGTCCTGGCGCGCGAGCTGGACCACCGACGACCGGGTCTCCACCCGGCTGTGGGCGGCCTCCGAGGCCCTGACCGGTGTCACGTACGGGGAGCTGGACACGCTCTGAGCCGGACGGCCCCCGGCCCGCCGGCCGCCCGCCGCCTCCGGTCGTCCGGAAGCCGTGACCCGGACATGGATACGTCATGAACTCGCCAAGGGATGGCGCCCCCGGGTCAGCGAAGCGTCAATCCCGCTGACGTGGGCTGTCCGTCGTTCTACGGTGCCCGCATGGGATGTGAAGGGACACGGTACGAGGGCGGCGACCGGGGCGAGGACGACGACGAGGAGGACGACGCGGACCGGCGGCCGGACGGACGCCGGGAACCGGTGTGGGTCACGGTCGGGCAGCGCGGCCCGGCGGCCCGGCACGGCCCGTTCACGGCCCCCGGGGTCGCCGCGGACCGGCGCTGGGCCACGGACCGCAGGGACGCGGTGTACTGCGCGTCGACCCTGCTCGGTCTGATCGGCCTGGTCGACATCGCGAACGGCACGCTGACCGCCGTCCGGGGGCTCCTGTGGCTCACGCTGGCGCTGCTGCTGTACGCGGTGCTGTACCCGCCGCTGGTCACGGCGGGGCCCGGATGGCTCGCCGTCCGGGGGCTGTGGCGCACCCGGCAGGTCGCGACGGACCTGCTCGTCGCCGCGCGGCACAGCGACGGGGTCCAGCCGAGGCTCGTGCTGCGGGACGCGCTGGGGAACCGGGTCGAGGTCGACCCGAAGGTCCTGACGGGCAATCCGCTGCTGTGGCACCGGCTCGACACGGGGGCGCGCCACGCGCGGGCGTCCGGACTGCTGCGCACCGGGACGGGGGTGCTCCAGCGGATCGGGGAGCGGATCGACGCGGAGGAGGGCCGGGGGGTGTTCGAGGCGTCCGACCTGTCGTGACCCCGCTGTTCCTCGCCGGGGGCCGTGGTCCCACCCGTGGGGCGGCTGTCCCTGTCCGGGTTCCGGCCCGCCTCGCGCGGTTCCCCGCGCCCCTTCGGGGGCACCGGGCCCGCAGGCGAACGCGGACAGTGGACGGGCCCCAAAGGGGCGCGGGGAACTGCGCACCCCACGAGCGACCCGCACAGGGACAAGTGCGCCCAGGGACGAGTACCCAGGGGCGCGGGGAACCGCGCACCACGGACCACCCGCACCCGACGGGTACCGCAAGAGGCGCCGACCCAGGGGCGCGGGGAACCGCGCGAAGGCGGCGGGGAGCCGGACGGGGACAGCCGCCCCACGGGTGGGAACCCAGGGCCGCGGGACACCGTCCCGGCGGCCCGAGGCGACCACGACGCACCCCGTGGGGGCACAACTCGTGTGGGCTATTTCGTCGAGGTGAGGTGGGCGAAGACGACGACGTTGCCCTTGTAGCCCGTCCGCTCGGAGTAGGGCCCACCGCAGGTGATGACCCGCAGCTCGGCCCGCCCCGCGGCCCCGTACACCTTCTCGTCGGGGAAGTCCTCGTTGTCGTACACCTCGACCGCGTCGACCGTGAACACCGCCACCGACCCGTCCCGCCGGGCCACCTCCACCGTCCGCCCCCGGACCAGCGCCCCGAGGCGGTAGAACACCGCGGGTCCCTCCGCGTTGTCGACGTGCCCCGCCACGACCGCCGTACCCCGCTCACCGGGTGTCGTCCCCGCCTCGTACCACCCCGCGAGGTTCTTCCGCTGGGGCGGCGGTACGTCCAGACTGCCCTGCGGGGTCAGCCCCAGCCCCGTCAGCGGCGCGTCGACCCCGATCGCCGGGACCCGGATACGGTCCGGCGGCGACGGGGCCATGGGCGCCGCGCCCGACCCCCGCCCCCCGGTACCGCCCACGGACGGCGCGGCCTGCGCGGCGGACGGCTGCGGCGGCGGATGCGACGTGGAGCCGTTGCGCAGCAGGAACGCCCCCGCGCACAGGGCGAGCACGGTGATCCCCGCTATCACCCCGTCCCCCGGGCCCCGCCCGGGACGGAACGGCCTCCGGCCGGGGGCGGCGGGGTCGTCGTGGCCGGGCTTGCGCATGAGGTCCCCCTCGGGTCGCTTGGTCTCTCCCGCGGCCCCCCTCCGGCCCGGCGAGGGGTCGCGGGACCGGAGGGGGGAGGGAAGGCGGTACCGGTGGACAGCGGAGGTGTCCGTCAGATCCCGTCGCCTCTCGCCCGGCGATGCAGGAGCCAGGTACCGCCCGCGGCGGCGACGGCCAGCGCCGCCACACCCGCCGCGGTCTGGACGGGGTCGGGGCCCAGTGCGCCGCCGACCCCCGTGTTCACATGCCCCTTGGGGTGCGTGGGCAGCGCAGCCCCGGCCAGCCCCACCCACAGGTCGGCCGTGGCCTGCTTGCCGTCCGCGCAGCTCACGGCGATCTCGTACGTGCCCGGATGCGCGGACGAGGGCACCTTGAACTGACCGACGGACTGCCCCATATGACTGCTCGGCGCCAGCGTGAAGGTGCCCGCGCCGACCGAGCTCGCGTCCCCGGCCGCGGTGCCGCCCGCCCCGCAGCCGCCCGTGTTCATGGTGACGAGGTCGCCCGGCGAGGCGGAGGACGGGAAGAGCCGGGTGCCCTTCGCGTCACCGCCCCACGTCGGGGCCGCGGCGAGCGCCGCCGTGGCGACGGCGAGCGCGGCGGCGCTCAGCAGACGGGCAGTACGCATGACTCGCTCCTAGGGAAGCGCGCGCCCCGCGGCCCCCAAGTGCCGCTGCGTCGGTCGCGCCCTCGCACCCCGAGAAAACGGCCCCCCGGCCCCCGCCGCCTCCCGGCGCCCGGCCCCCGGTTCCGGCGAACGGCTGACTCCCGCGCCCTGCCGCACCCTGTTTCAGCAGGTCATGGACGTGCGAAGGGAAATGTGCGGGAGCGCGTCCCGCAGGGCTGTGAACGGGTGACGGTCGGCCGGACGGCGTATATGACGGGGCGTCCGGCGTCCCGCGTTCCCCGGCCGGGGGCTGACGGTGCGTCGGGCACGGTTCCCGGGATGCGGACGGGTGCCGGGCGGGTGCCGGACGCGTGGCGGGCGGGGCGGGTGCGGCGCGCTTGACCTCAAGTTTGGTTGAGGGAACACGCTGTGGCACATGAACACCGAGAACGCGGCCTTCGGGGCCGCAGCATCCACCGTGCCCACCGCCACCGCCACCCCGATCACCTCTCCCGTCGAACCCTCCTGGTCCGGCGGGCCGGGGGTGGCGACCGAACCGGACGGGCCGGAGGTCCGGCCTCCGGCGCCCCTGCGGATCGCGGTCGTCCTGGGCAGCAACCGGGACGGCCGGTTCGGGCCGGTCGTCGCCGACTGGCTGCTCAAGGAGATCGGCGTCCGGCCCGAACTGCGCGCCGAGCTCGTGGACGTCGGCGCGGTCGACCTGCCCACGACCCTTCCCGGGCGACCGTCGCCCGAGGTGGCCGCGGAGGTCGCCAAGGTGACACCCACGCTGGCCGACGCCGAGGCGTTCGTCGTCCTCACCCCCGAGTACAACCACTCGTATCCCGCCGCGCTGAAGAACCTCATCGACTGGCACTACGACGAGTGGCAGGCCAAGCCCGTCGGCTTCGTCTCCTACGGGGGGATCTCCGGGGGGCTGCGCGCGGTCGAGCATCTGCGGCAGGTCTTCGCCGAACTGCACGCGGTCACCGTCCGGGACTCGGTCTCGTTCGCCAACGCCGGGTCGCAGTTCGACGACGACGGGGCCCATCGGGACCCGTCCGCCGCGGGGGCCGCCGTGAAGTCCCTGCTCGATCAGCTCACGTGGTGGGGCCTGACCCTCCGCGAGGGCAAGGAGGCCCGCCCGTACGGGTCGTGAGCGGGTCGCCTTCGCTTGCGCTTCCGAGGTCTGTCCGGCTGGGCGTACTTCGTTGCTGTGCCGTCGCCTGGTGGTTTCGCGCAGTTCCCCGCGCCCCTTTGGGGCGCGTCCGGCTTGTTCTTCGGGTCGGTGCCGGTCGGGATTCTCCGTCCTCGCTCCAACGCGCTCGGTACGACGTGACCTTGCCGGACTGAAGAGCATCGGAGTCTGCGGGCAGAGATTCCCGCCCACCCCCTTACGTGAGTCCTGCGACTGCGCGGGGAAGGTGGTTCCGCAAGCGAAGGACCTTCACCTGGACGACAGCCTGAGGAGCGCCCCCAAAGGGGCGCGGGGAACTGCGCGAAGACGAGGGCGGACCCGCACCCGAAGGACAACGAACAGGGGCAGCATCCAGGGGCGCGGGGAACTGCGCACCCACGTCGGTACCCCCACAGGGACAAGTGCGGCCAGGTGTGGAACCCCAGAAGCGCCAGCGAAGGCGACCTGCGGGGAACTGCGCACCCCACGAGCGGCCCGCACAGGGACAAGTACGCCCGGCACAGGAGACCTCAGAGGCGCAAGCGAAGGCGACCCGTGGCCCGACCCGGGATAATCGGCGTCCGTAACCGCACCGGGAGAGGACGGACATCGGATATGAGCATGACGGACGGACCGCGGGGGGCCGCCACGGCACTGCCCTTCTTCGTCTACGGCACGCTGCGGCCCGGCGCGTCCTGTCACGACGCGTATCTGCGCGCGGGCACCGCCCACGACGAGCCCGGGACGCTCCCCGGCGCCGCGCTGTACGACGGGCCCGGCTACCCGTACGCCGTGGAGGTCCCCGGGCCCGGCCGGATACAGGGCGAACTGGTCACCGCGCTGGACAGCGACTACCCGGGGCTGCTGGTCTCCCTCGACGAGTTGGAGGAGTACCACGGCCCCGGGGACCCGGGCAACGAGTACGAGCGGGTGATCCGGGACGTCCACCGCGCCGACGGCTCCACCACCCCGGCCTGGGTGTACCTCGCGGCCCCGTCCGTGGCCGACGGACTGCGCCGCGACGGCACCCGGCTGGCCGGGAGCGACTGGCTCGCCCACACCGCGCTCACCGGGGAACAGCCGGAACCGACCGGGGCCGCCTGACCGCTCAGCGCCCGGTGGCCAGCGCCGCCGCCACCCCCGGCTCCTTGGGGCCGAGGAACCGGGGGCTCGGCCGGAGCACCACGTCCGACGCGGCCTTGGCCGAGGCCATCAGCTCGCGGGTGGCGCCGTAGTACCAGACCGCGTTGCGGCGGTCGGGCACGCCCACGCCGTACGAGGTGATCCCCGCGGCGCGGCACAGGGCGACCGCCCTGCGTATGTGGAAGCCCTGGCTGATCAGGACCGCCCGGTCCACCCCGAACACCTCACGGGCCCGTACGCACGAGTCCCAGGAGTCGAAGCCCGCGTAGTCGCTGACGATCCGCCGGTCCGGGACACCCTGGCGGGTCAGATAGGCGCGCATGGTGTCCGGCTCGTCGTACTCCTCGCGGCTGTTGTCCCCGGTGACGAGGATGACCTCGACCCGGCCCGCGTGGTACAGCCCGACCGCGGCGTCCAGCCGCCGGGCCAGATACGGGGAGGGCTCGTCGCCGCGCAGCCCGGCGCCGAAGACCATCGCCACCTCGGTACGGGGCACGTCCCCCGGGTCGCGCAAGGAGCTGTCCGCGGACAGATAGACCCAGGTGGGCGGTATCAGCCCCAGTACGCACAGCACCATCACGGACTGCACCGCGATCCGCTGCCCCCGCCTGCCGCGCGGCAGCCGTGGCCGCAGCGAGCGCCACGGCACCCGCGCCACCTCCCGCGCCGTACGGGTCACCACCCGCGCCGCCGTTCGACGAACCCCCCGGACGAGCCGCATCCCCAACCCCCAAAGCAATGGCCGACCTCGTGTCACCCAGAGTAATCCACCCCGCAGACAACGCCCCGGCCCCGGCGTCCGCCGCGCACCGCGGGCGCCCCCGGGTCCGCCCGGCGGGCGGCTCGCGCGCGAACCCGGTCCGGCCGTCTACTGTCGTGCCCATGCACGGCGAAGGCACCACCACGTCCACCCCGGCACCCGCCACGGTCCCCTACGACTCCGCGGACGAGGCGCGCTGGGCGGGCGAGGCCGACAAACGGCCGGGCCGTACCGCGTTCCAGCGGGACCGGGCCCGGGTCCTGCACTCCGCCGCCCTGCGGCGGCTCGCCGGGAAGACCCAGGTGGTCACCCCCGGCACCCGCGGCCCGGCCTGGGACCCGAGCCCCCGCACCCGGCTGACGCACTCCCTGGAGTGCGCCCAGGTGGGCCGGGAACTGGGCGCGGCCCTCGGCTGCGACCCGGACCTCGTGGAGACCGCCTGCCTGTCGCACGACCTCGGGCACCCCCCGTTCGGTCACAACGGCGAACAGGCCCTCAACGAGGTCGCCGCCGACTGCGGCGGCTTCGAGGGCAACGCGCAGTCCCTGCGGCTGCTCACCCGGATCGAACCGAAGCGCTTCGCCCCCGCCGGGCACGGCGGCGGCACCGCCCCCGTCAGCGTCGGACTCAACCTGACCCGCGCCGCACTCGACGCGGCGACCAAGTACCCCTGGCCCCTGGGCGGCCACCCCACCGACCCGGCGTCCCCGAAGTTCGGTGTCTACGAGGACGACCGGCCGGTCTTCGACTGGGTCCGCGAGGGCGTCCCGGCCGGCCGGACCTGCTTCGAGGCGCAGGTCATGGACTGGTCGGACGATGTCGCGTACTCGGTGCACGACCTGGAGGACGCGCTGCACGCGGGCCATGTCGACCCCCGGGTGCTGCACGCCGAACCCGAGCGCCGGGACGTCTACGAGGTGGCGATCGGCCGCTACGTCCCCGCGGACACCGACCCGGAGGAACTCGCGGCGGCCCTCGACCGGCTCCTCGCCCAGGAGTGGTGGCCGCACGGCTACGACGGCTCCGCGTCCTCGCAGGCGGGCCTGAAGGACGCCACCAGCCAGCTCATCGGCCGCTTCTGCGTGGCGGCGGAACACGCCACCCGCGCGCGGTGGGACCCCGGCCACACCGGGCTGCGCCTCACCCGCTACGCCGCGGAGCTCGTCGTCCCCCGCGAGGCCCGCCTCGAATGCGCGGTGCTCAAGGCGGTCGCCGACCGGTACGTCATGCAGCGCGCCGAACAGGCCCTGATCCGGGCCGAACAGCGGGTCGTCGTCGCGGAGCTGGCCGAGGCCCTCGCGCGGCGCGCCCCCGAGGGGCTCGACCCGCAGTTCCGCGCGCTGTTCGAGACGGCACCCGACGCGCGCTCCCGCAAACGGGTGATCGTGGATCAGATCGCGTCCCTCACGGATGTGTCCGCGGGCGCCCTGCACGCCCGGCTCACGGACCGCCCCGGCGCCGCGCCGACCGGCCTGTGACAGGACTGGACGGGCCCCGCGCGGGGCACACGACCGGGGGCGCGGAACAGGAACGGAATCCCGCGTACCGCCACGGGGTGTGACGGGCGATGGCCTGATCGGGTCACTCCCTCTTCCCGCATCACCCTGTGTGCGGGACGCTCGCTCCTGGCGGAATGCTTACGAGGAGGCATCAAGTGGTCGACGCGGATCAGACGTTCGTCATCATCGGTGGAGGGCTCGCGGGCGCCAAGGCGGCCGAGACCCTGCGCGCGGAGGGGTTCACCGGGCGGGTGATCCTCATCGGGGACGAACGCGATCACCCCTACGAGCGCCCGCCCCTGTCCAAGGGCTATCTGCTGGGCAAGGCCGAACGCGACAGCTTCGGCGTCCATGAACCGGCCTGGTACGCGCAGCACGACATCGAACTGCACCTCGGCCAGACCGTCGACCTGATCGACCGCACCGCGCGGACCGTGCGGCTCGGCGACGGCACGGCCATCGCGTACGACAAGCTGCTGCTGGCGACCGGCGCGGAACCGCGCCGCCTCGACATCCCCGGCACCCAGCTCGCCGGGGTCCACCATCTGCGCCGCATCGCGCACAGCGACCGGCTGCGCCAGGTCCTGACGAGCCTGGGCCGGGAGAACGGCCATCTGGTGATCGCGGGCGCGGGCTGGATCGGGCTGGAGGTCGCGGCGGCGGCCCGCTCCTACGGGGCGGAGGTCACCGTGGTGCACCGGGGCCCGGCCCCCCTGCACAGCGTCCTCGGCCCCGAGCTCGGGCAGTTCTTCGCGGACCTGCACCGCGAGCACGGGGTGCGGTTCCACTTCGGCGCCCAGCTCACGGAGATCGTCGGCCAGGACGGCATGGTCCTCGCGGCCCGCACCGACGACGGCGAGGAGCACCCGGCGCACGACGTGCTCGCCGCGATCGGCGCCGCGCCCCGCACCTCCCTCGCGGAGGCCGCGGGCCTGGAGCTGGTGGACCGCTCCGAGGGCGGCGGCATCGCCGTGGACCTGGGGCTGCGCACCTCCGACCCGGACATCCACGCGGCGGGCGACATCGCGGCCCCGCACCACCCGCTGTTCGGCACCCGGCTGCGGGTCGAGCACTGGGCCAACGCCCTGAACGGCGGCCCGGCCGCCGCCCGCGCGATGCTCGGCCAGGACGTCACGTACGACCGCGTGCCGTACTTCTTCTCCGACCAGTACGACGTGGGCCTGGAGTACTCCGGCTGGGCGCCCGCGGGCTCCTACGACCAGGTCGTGATCCGCGGCGATCTCGGCAAGCGGGAGTTCATCGCGTTCTGGCTGTCGGAGGGCCGCGTCCTGGCCGGGATGAACGTCAATGTGTGGGACGTCACCGAGCCGGTCCAGGCACTGATCAGGTCACGCGCGCGGGTGGACCCCGACGCGCTCGCCGACCCCTCGGTGCCCCTGGCGTCACTGGTCCCCTGAGGCCCCGCGGGGCCTCGCGCACACCCGGGCGCCCCGGGCCCGTCCCGTTCCGGCGGGGCGTGCCCGGGCCTCCCGGGAGCACGTCCGGAGGGTCCCCCGGAGCACACGCGGCGCGGGAGTGTCGGTGCGTCGCCGTAGAATCGCGGCGTGGCAGGCAGGATCAATGACGAGGACGTGAAGGCGGTCCGGGACGCGGTCCCGATCGACGCCGTGGTGTCCGAGTACCTCCAGCTGCGCGGCGCGGGCGGTGGAAACCTGAAGGGCCTGTGCCCCTTCCACGACGAGAAGTCGCCGTCGTTCCAGGTCAGCCCCAGCAAGGGCCTCTTCCACTGCTTCGGCTGCCAGGAGGGCGGCGACACCATCACGTTCGTGATGAAGGTCGACCACCTGTCCTTCTCGGAGGCCGTCGAGCGGCTCGCGGGCACCGCCGGCATCACCCTGCGCTACGAGGAGGGCGGGTACAACCCCAGCCATCAGCGCGGTGAGCGCATCCGGCTGGTGGAGGCCCACAAGGCCGCCGCGGTGTACTACGCCGAGCAGCTCGACTCCCAGCCCGAGGCGGAGATCGGCCGGACGTTCCTCGCGGAGCGCGGGTTCGACCAGTCGGCGGCCACCCACTTCAGCGTCGGCTACAGCCCGGCCGGCTGGGACCACCTCACCCGCTTCCTGCGCGGCAAGGGCTTCACCGACAAGGAGCTCCTGCTGTCCGGGCTCGCCCAGGAGGGCCGCCGCGGCCCCATCGACCGCTTCCGGGGACGCCTGATGTGGCCCATCCGGGACATCTCCGGCGAGGTGGTCGGTTTCGGTGCCCGCAGGCTCCGCGCCGACGACAACGGCCCCAAGTACCTGAACACCCCCGAGACACCCATCTACCGCAAGTCCCAGGTCCTCTACGGCATCGACCTCGCCAAGAAGGACATCGCGAAGGCCAGCCGCGCGGTCGTCGTCGAGGGCTACACCGACGTCATGGCCTGCCATCTCGCCGGGGTCACCACCGCCATCGCCACCTGCGGCACCGCGTTCGGCGCCGACCACATCAAGATCCTGCGCCGCCTCCTCATGGACAACGGCTCCGCGCGCGTGATCTTCACCTTCGACGGGGACTCGGCCGGCCAGAAGGCCGCCCTGCGCGCCTTCGAGGACGACCAGAAGTTCGCCGCCGAGACCTATATCGCCATCGCCCCCGACGGGATGGACCCCTGCGACCTGCGGCTCGCCAAGGGCGACGAAGCCGTCGCGGAGCTGACCGAGCCCCGTACCCCGCTGTTCGAGTTCGCGCTGCGCCAGATCGTCGCCCGCTACGACCTCGACACCCCGGCGGGCCGCGCCGCCGCGCTCGACGAGGCCGCCCCGGTCGTCGCCCGGATCAAGAACAGCGCCTCCCAGCACGAGGTCGCCGTCCAGCTCGCCGGTCTCGTCGGCATCCTCGACACCCAGTTCGTCGTCAAGCGCGTCGGCCAGATCGCCCGCTGGGCCCGCGACCGCGGCGGCCAGGGCCCCGCACCCGAGCGCGGCGCCCAGCGGACCGCCGCCGGTTTCGACGAGAGCGGGGCGGGCCGCCCCCGGGGCGCCGCCCTCAATCTGCGCAACGCCGTCCACGCGACCGAACGCGAACTGCTCAAGCTCGCCCTCCAGCGCCCTGAGCTGGTCTCCCCGGCCTTCGACGCGTACGGCGTGGACGAGTTCACCGCGCCGCCCTACGCGGCCGTCCGGGAGGCCGTGATGGAGGCGGGCGGCGCCGAGCACGGCGCGCGCGCCCCCCAGGAGTACCTGGTGCGGGTCCGCGAGGCCGCCCCCGACGACCAGGTCCGCGCGATGGTGACCGAGCTGGCCGTCGAGGCGATCATGCGCCGCACGGTCGACGAGCTGTACGCGGGCGAGCAGCTCGTCGCGGTCCGCCGCCGCGCGGTCGACCGCCGGGTCCGGGACATCCAGTCGACCCTCACCCGGCTGGGCTCCGGCGGGGACCCGGCCCATCTGGCCGCCGTCCAGAACGAACTGTGGGTCCTCCAGCAGTACGGTCAGTCGCTGCGCGAGCGGGGCGCGGACGCCCTGTAGGGCCGTCCCGGCCAGGCTTCCGGCGCACCCGTCCCCCGGACCCGCCCCGTAACCGGCCGGTCACGTACAGAGGTAAAAAGTCGTCGCACGCCCCTCGTGGCAAGGATGTGTCGTAGAGCACACTGGGGAGCGGTGCCTGAGTCCTCGGAGCGCGGCCGGTTCGTCCATGGCGGACCCCGGACCCCCGCGGTTCCGCTCATCGCGTACGGGACGGCGGCGGCGAGGCCGCCCCTACCGCTCCCGTCGTACCGCTGTCGCTCGCTCCAGCAGCGAACCCCTTGGAGGTCGCCGCCGTGCAGACCCGGACCCTCGCGCAGCTCCCCACCGACACGCACGTCCCCCCGGCCGCCGCCGGGGCGGAACCCGAACCGCTCAGGGCGGTGCCCGCGCAGAGCCGCGCGAGGGTCCGTCCGCAGACGCCGCCCGGCCCCGGCGCGGACACCGGGCCCGCGGCGGACCGGTCCGCCGCCCGCGCGGACCACGGCGGCCCCTCCTCCGACCTGTTCCGCCAGTACCTGCGGGAGATCGGCAGGATCGGACTGCTGACGGCCGCCGACGAGGTCGAACTGGCCCGCCGGGTGGAGGCCGGGCTGTTCGCCGAGGAGAAACTGGGCTCCGCGCCCGATCTGGACTCCCGGCTCGCGGGCGACCTCGACCGGCTCGTCGTGATGGGCCGGATGGCCAAACGCCGTCTCATCGAGGCCAATCTGCGCCTCGTGGTGTCCGTCGCCAAGCGGTACATCGGCCGCGGGCTGACCATGCTGGACCTGGTGCAGGAGGGCAATCTCGGACTGATCCGGGCCGTCGAGAAGTTCGACTACGCGCGTGGCTACAAGTTCTCCACGTACGCGACCTGGTGGATACGCCAGGCGATGTCCCGCGCGCTCGCCGACCAGGCCCGCACGATCCGGGTGCCCGTCCATGTCGTCGAACTCATCAACCGCGTGGCGCGGGTCCAGCGCCGGATGCTCCAGGAACGCGGCTGCGAACCGACCGCCGAGGAGGTCGCCGCGTATCTGGAACTCACCCCGGAACGCGTCGGCGAGGTACTGCGGCTCGCGCAGGAACCCGTCTCGCTGCACGCCCCGGTCGGCGAGGAGGACGATGTCGCCCTCGGCGACCTCATCGAGGACGGGGACGCCGCCTCACCGGCGGAGTCGGCCGCGTTCCTGCTGCTGCGCGAACACCTCGACGCGGTCCTGTCCACCCTCGGGGAACGCGAACGCAAGGTCGTCCAGCTCCGCTACGGCCTCATGGACGGCCGCCCCCGCACCCTGGAGGAGATAGGGCGCATCTTCGGCGTCACCCGCGAACGCATCCGCCAGATCGAGTCCAAGACCCTCAACAAGCTCCGCGACCACGCCTACGCCGACCAGCTGCGCGGCTATCTGGACTGAGGGCGTCGCGTGCGGTGGGTGCCGGGTGCCGGGTGCCGGGTGCCCGGCAGTACCGGGGGACGCCGGTCGTCGTCCCGGACGGGTGAGGGGGCACCGCGGCCCGCGGTGCCCCCTCACCCGTCCGTCCGGCCGCTACAGCGGCAGCACCGTGTACGTCAGGGTGTAGCTGTAGTCGCCGTTCTTGACCACCCGGGCGATGTTGGTCGCGTTGACCCGGGCGTCGTTCAGCTCGAACACCCCGAGCTTGTCGTCCGGGTCGATGTAGTCCGGGTCCTGCTCCCACAGTTCGACGTTGAGGGGTGTGCCGCCCTCGAAGATGAACCGCTCCGGGTCGATCGCCGAGTAGTCGACGGTGCCGCGCTCGGCGCAGGTCGACGTGGGGACGACGACCCCGCCGTCCAGCTTCAGATACAGCTCGTCCTCGCCGCTCTCCGAGATGTTGACGCATCGCAGCAGGTTGAGCTGGACCTTGTACAGCTCACCGGGCACGAGCGGGGCGGGCTGGGCGGCCGAGGCCATCGGCGCGGTGAGCGCGAGTGCCGCCCCGAGAACGGCGGTGGTCGTGGCGAGCCTGCGGAACACAGTGGAACGCACTGGAGTCTTCCTCCCCCTAGATCCTGGTGGCCGGAACCGTTCGTGGTCGCGGCCGTCGCCCTGATGGGCAGGAACAACGTCCCGCACCGCCACCACCCGGGCACAGAGCAGCCCACTGCTCCATCACGCGCCGCCGCCTACCCCATCCCGGCACCACCGGCCGGAACCCGGTTTCGGCCAAGGGTGTGTCACCCCGTGCCTCCGCGCCCCGCCGCCTGGCACTCTGCGGGACGGCGGACGCGGCGGACATCCGGCAGGGGGCCGGACCACCCCGCACGCCAGGGGGACCGGGGGATGGACACGAACACGGACGCGGTCACGGTCACGAACGCGCCTACGGATACGGATACGGGCGCGGGCGCCGACTCGTGCGCCGGCACGGTCACGTACAGGGACGCGGGCGCGCTCACGGACGGGGACATGAGCGCGTACGAGGACGTGGGTGAGTACGGGGCCCCAGGCGGGTACGGGGACGTGAGCGCGTACGGCGTCGGCCGGGCGGCGGGACACTCCCCGCCAGGGGCGACGACGCCCGGTGAACGGGACGCGCCGGGGGCCCGGCCGATGCCCGGGACCGGCACGGGACGGCCGGGGGCCCGGCTGCCCTTCGCCGGTCGCGCCGCACAACTCGGAGCGCTGGAGCGCGCGTTACGCCGCCCGTCGTGCCGGGCCGCCGTCATCACCGGCGCGCCCGGTGTCGGCAAGAGCAGGCTCGCCGAGGAGTTCCTGACCCGGGCCCGCCACCGCGGCGGCCACCGCGTGCTGCGGGTCCAGGCCACCGACGCCGCCCGCGCGATGCCGCTGTCGGCGCTGGCCCCGCTCCTCCCGTACGACAGCGAGGTCGACGGCCCCGCCGGGTTCTTCGCCGAGGTCCGCCGCCGGGCCGCCGCCCACCGCGCCACCGCCGGACCGACCGTCCTCGTCGTCGACGACATCCACCTCCTCGATCCGACCTCCCTCGCCCTGCTGTCGCTGCTGCTCGCCGACGCCACCCTGTTCCTCGCCGCGACCCTGCCCGACGGCGCCCCCTGGCCCGACGCGCTGCGCGCCCTGTGGCGTGACGACGCCCTGCGCCACCTTCCGCTGCCCGCGCTGACCGCGCGGGAGAGCGCCGCGCTGCTGGCGGCGGCCGTCGGCGGCCCGGTCGCCGCGCCCACCGCGCGCGCCCTGTGGGAAGCCAGCCGGGGCAACCCCCTGCTGCTGCGGGAACTGCTGCGCGCCACCCTCGCCGAGAACGGGCTCGGCGAGGTGCGGGGCGTGTGGTGCCTCAACCGCCCGCTGCCCGAAACGCTGCCCGCCACGGTCGCCGACGGGCTGTCCGGCCAGGGGCTCGACGCGCTTGCCCCGGACCGGCGCGCCCTGCTGGAACTCCTCGCCGTGTGCGGCCCGATCGGACTGCGCGACGGCCTCGCCCACAGCGGGCCCGAGGTGCTCGCGGAACTGGAGGACCGCCGTCTGATCGTCTCCCACGTCGACGGCCGCCGCGAGCAACTGACCCTCGCCCACCCGCTGCACGCGAGGGTCCTGCGCGCCGGTGTCAGCAGGCTGAAGGCCCGCGCGCTGCTCCTCGGGCAGGCCGACCGGGTACGCGGCCACGGCGCCCGCCGCGCGGGCGACGCCCTCACCGTCGCCTGCTGGGAACTCGACGCCACCGGCACCGCCGACCCGGAACTGCTGGTGCGGGCCGCGGGCCGGGCGCTGTACGCGGACGATGTCGACACCATGTGCCGACTGGCCCGCGCCGCCCTGGTCCACGGCCCGCACCCCCGCGCCGCGCTGATGCTCGGGGAGGCGCTCGGCCAGCGCGGCGCCTTCACGGAGGGCATCGCCGTACTGGAACGGGCGTTCGCCGCGGCCGGGCCCGAGGACGTGGGGTCCGTCGCGGTGACCCTCGCCGTCCACCACTTCTACGGTCCCGGGCGGCTGGACCGGGCCCTGGCGGTCCTCGCGGAGGCCGTCGGGCGGGCGGGCCCCTCGCCGGTCCTCACGGGGTGGGAGGTCACCCTGCTGACCGCCGCGGGCCGCACGGACCTGGCCGCCCACGCCCTCGCGGGCTGCCCGGAGTCCCCGCCAGGCCCGGAGTCCGCGCTGGACCCGTCGTCCGCGCCGGGCCCGTCGTCCGCCCTGGTACGGTCCCCGTCCCCGTCCGGACCTGACGCCTTGGTACCGGACCCCGGCCCGTCGCTGCCCGGACCACCCGTCCCCGCAGCGAACCCCGCACCCGCATCGGTCCCCGTACTGCCCAGGTCACCCGCAGCGAACCCCGCACCCGCATTCGCCCCCGTACCGGACCCCGCCCCCGTACCGGACCCCGCCGGAGTCCTGCTGCTCCAGGCCCGGCTCCGGGTCGAACTCGCGGAAGGGCGGGCCGAGGACGCGGTGCGCAGCGGGCGGGCCGCGTACACCGCGCACCGGGCGGTGACCGAGCGCACCGAGGTGTTCTACCCGGCCCGCAGCTCCTATCTGATCGCGGCGGCCCTGCTGGAGGCCGGGCGGCTCGACGAGGCGGACCGGACCGCCCGGGACGGGCTGGAGGAACTGCTGGCCGCGCCGGTGCCCGCGCTGGTCACCTGGTTCGGCTGGGTGCGCGGCAGGATCGCGCTGGACCGGGGGCGGCCCGCCGAGGCCGCCGCGCACTTCAGGGAGGCCCGCGCACAGGCCCATCTGTGCGGACACCGCTTCGCGGAACAGCGCGTCCTGGCCGGACTGGTCCTCGCGCGGGCGTACACGGGCCATGCGGGGGCCGCGGCGGCGGAACTGGCGGCCGTCGCCGAGGGCCCGGACGGGCCGTGGCGGCAGGCCGACACCCTGCGCGCGCACGCCTGGGCGCTGCGCTGCCAAGGCCGCGCCGGGGAGGCGGTGGCCGTACTGGGCACGGCCACCGCCGACGCCCTCGCCCACGGGGAACGCGCCGTCGCCCTCACCCTCCAGCACGACCTGGTGCGCTGGGGCGAACGGTCCGCCGCCGACCGGGTCACGGACCTCGCGGCGACCGCGCAGGGCCCGTACGAGGCCGCCCGCGCCGCCCACGCGCGGGCCCTCGCCGCAGCGGACCCCGACGCGCTCACGGCCGTGGCCGACACCTGGACCGCCCTGGGCACCGTGCTGCTCGCCGCCGAGACCCTGGCACAGGCCGCGTCGCTCTGGCGGGAACCGGCACCGGGCGAACGGCACCGGACCCCCGCCCGGGTCGTCGCGGAGCGCCGCGCCACGGCCCGCGCGCTGCTGCTGCGGGAGCGCTGCGAGGGCGCCGCGACCCCGGCCCTGGGCGTGCTGACGGAACGCGGTCCGGGCGCCCCGGCGGCGCTGAGCGCCCGTGAACTGGAGATCGCGCACCTCGCCGCGCGGGGCCGCACCAGCAAGGAGATCGCCGCGCACCGCGGGTTGTCCGTCCGTACGGTCGACAACACGCTGGGCCGCGTCTACCGCAAGCTGGGCGTCAACGACCGCGCCACGCTGGGCCGGTTGCTCGCCCCGCCCTGAGCGGCCGGGGCACTGCCGACCACGTGGTCACGTCGACCACGGCACCCGTCGCGCACCCGGCACGGGAACCCGTCAGCGGCCCGGACCACCGCGCACCGCTTCACCCACCCCCCGTACCGTCACCACCACGATCGGGACGACGACCGGGACGGCCACCACGACCGCGTACCCGCTCCGGCCCGAGCATCTCCCTGACCGCCACCAGCAGCGACCTGCGGAGCACCACCCGCGCGCCGGGCGCCGCCGCGAGCGGTTCGTCGCGCTCGCCGAACCCGTCCGGCAGCGGCGGCAGCCCCAGCGCGGCGAACGCGTCCGCGAGATGGCGCCGGGGTGCGCCCGAGTCCCGCAGCACGGCGGTCAGCGGGCGCGGGTCGGTGACTCCGAGCGTTTCGGTGAAGGCCGCCGAGACCGCCGACGCCGCCGTCAGACCGGGCACGTCCGCGACGCCCCGCCATCTGTGTGCGGCGATCTCCTCCCCGTCCCGCACCAGGGTCAGCGTGTACGAGTCGCCCTCCTGTTGCGCGACCACCACCGGCCACTGCTCCCCGCGGCTGAGGATGCGCGCCAGCCGGACCGCCCCGCCCAGCGCGAAGACGGCCCGCCGCCCGGCCCCGCGCCCGTCGGCGGCGTCCACCGAAGGGGCCGTCTCCAGATAGGTACGGCCGCCCGGCGCGGGCGCCAGCCGCAGGGTGGTGCCGGTGAGCAGCACCGCCTTGACGACCTGTTCCGGCGGCGCCCCGCACAGCGTGACGGCCTTGGCCTGCGGCGGCGCGACGGTCCCGGCCTGCGCCGGTGCGACGGCCGGGGCCCGGACCGCGCCCCGGAAGTACGGCGTCCCGCGCGCCACCCGCATCCGCACCAGCCGCCGCGCCTCGATGAACGTCTCGCGGGGCGCGCCGAGATACGTCCAGGGCAGGGCGCGCGCGTCCGTCCCGATCAGCCGGAACGTCTCCAGCGCCGCGGTGGGCCGCCGCGCGGAGCGGAACAGGGCCAGCGCCAGATGGTTGCGCAGCCCGGCGGCCATCGGGTCACCGGCCGAGAACCGCGCCGACAGCTCCACACCGTCCGCGACGGCCTCCTTGACCAGGGCCCGCGGTACGGGTCCCTCGCCGTCGCGGACGGTGTACTCCAGGGAGTACTCGGTCACCGCCCACAGGGGCAGCCCCCGCAGCGGTGACCCCTCCGGCGCGGACCCTGCCGCCGACCGGGCGAAGGCGAACATCTCCGCGTACGAGCCGAACCACTTGTCCGACAGATACGGCAACGCCCGCTCGTGCAGCGCGAGATCGTGCGGCGCGCGGAGCTGGCCCTGCGCGAGGTACTCCTCGAACACCTCGCGCGGCGCGCCCAGCCCCCGGGCGTGGGTGAGGAGGATGCCCCAGGGAGTGGGGTCGTCGGGGCCGAGTTCGGCGGCGGCCCGCAGCAGGGGCGCGGTGTCCGCCAGCGCGGTGCGGAACGCCTCGAACTGTTCGCGGGGGATGGTTCCGGGCCCCGTCATCGTCCGGATCTCCCAGGCCCGCCGCACCGCGAGTTCGGCGCGCACCAGCGCGGCGCCGGGGTCGGCCGGCCGGTCCCGGAACCAGTCCTCCAGCCAGCCGACGTGGTGCAGCGCCAGGGTGACGAGTCCCGTGAGGTGGTCCGACCGGAGCTGCCAGTCGGCGGCGGCCCGGGTACGGGCCAGCAGCGCGGCGGCGGGCTCCCACGAACCGCGCCGGGCCGCGTCCAGGGCCCGCGCCAGGTCCTCGTCCGGCGCGTCCACGACGATCTCCCCGTCCGGAGGCAGTCCCTCGGCGGTCGCGGGCAGATGCCGGACCACCCGCGGCATGGTCAAGAAGTCGGACAGTCGGGCCATGGTGTGCGCTTCCCTCCCCGCGCGGAGGCGACTCCGCACCCAGTCCCGCAGATTACTCCTGGCCCCACGCGGCCCGTCCCTCACGAGCCGCCCGACGGCGCGGGGCGGGGCTCGCCGGGGCCGAGTGACGGGGGAGCGCGACGGCCGGCCGACCGGGGCGAGGGACGGAAGGGGCCAACGGAACCGGCAACGGAACGGGCCGACGGAGCGGGCCAACGGAACAGGGCAACAGAACGGCGCAACGGAACAGGGCAACGGAACGGGGCGTTCCCCATGACCCCGCCGGGCCACGGAGGAACGCCCCGCTTCCAACCGTTCATATGGTGCACACCGTCCGCCTGGCGTCCCCACGCCCGTCGGACGGCGTGTGTCAGCCGCGCAGCGGGCCGGGCAACCGTACGTGGATCACGGTGGTGTTGAGCCCGCTGTCGCGCAGCCGGCCGTTCCCGTCGAACGCGTCGGGACCGTCCGTCATGCCGAAGTCGTTGTCGTTGATGAGGGCGAGCGTGTCACGGCCCGCGACGGCGATCCCCTCGACCTTGCCGGGGACCCCCGCGACCTTGCCGAAGTCCACGACGAGCCGCTTGTCCAGGACGTTCACCCCGGCGCCCGCCAGATCGGCGGTCTGCTCATAGCTGGGGGAGGTCGCCGGGTCGTCCCAGCGGCTGTCGAGGATGCCCTTGCCGCGCGGCAGGGTCACCCGGTGCACCCGGGAGGACCGGTCGGTCCGCTCCTGCACCAGTACGGTCCGGGGGCCGAGGGCGACCAGCGAGGACACCTTCAGCTCCGCCGGGTCGGTCTCGGCGGGGTCCACCTCGGTGACCGGGTCCAGCCGGTACGCGTACTCGGCCGTGACCTCGCCCTCCTCGGGCGAGAACCGCAGCAGCCGCAGATTGCGCGACGCCTCGCCCGCGGCCTTGTCGGGCACGAGCAGCGGACTCTGGACGGCCATCAGCAGATCGCCGCCGGGCAGCACGGTCAGGGACTCGAAGCCCCGGTTCTGCTTGCGCTGGAGCAGGATCGACGGCAGCGCCTCGACCACCGGGTAGTCGGCGCCGCGCAGCTTCAGCCCCTCGGGCACGTACCGGGCGAGCACCCGGCCCTTGGCGGAGACATGCACCAGGGACGGGCTGTACTCGTCCACCAGCCAGAACGTGCCGTCCTTGGCACGCGCCAGGCCCTCGGTGTCCAGCCCGTTCGGGTTGACGGACAGCGGGTCCTTGGCGTCGAACGTGAAGGGCGCCTCGTCGCGGCCGGTCTGGTTGGGCAGTCCGGTGACGGCCTTCCCGGACGCGGTGGTCACGGGGATGCCTCTGAGCACCTGGACGCGCTCACCGGTGACCTTCACCCGGACGATCGCCGGATTGAACTCGGGGACGGCGAAGGTGCGCCGCTTGACCCCGTCGACCTTGATCTGGCCATTGGGGCCGCGGTCGGTGAGGGCCCAGAACTCCCCGGGCCGGTCGGCGGGATACAGATCACTGCCGATCCCGAGGTGGACGCCACGGTCGTCACGGACCGAACCGGGTATCAGGGAATTGCTGAACCCGGCCAGCGGTATCTCGTCCAGCACGGCCGTTCCCACGACCTCCGGTCCCGTGGACCGGTCGGACGCGGTGTCGGTCGGCGTGCCTGTGGCGCTGGCGGCCACGACCACGGCGCCGACCAGGGCGAGGGGCGTGGCCAGGGCAAGGGTCCGCCGCAGCGGACGTGAGCGGGGGAACATCGGGCCTCCGGATGGGGGTGAACCGGTGCGCGCCGCGGACGGACGCGGACGTCCGGACCGAGGGACACCGGAGGGGCTGGTTCCCGGACAGGTGATCGAACTCTCGCGCACCGAACCGCCGTTCGGCGCCGGTTCACCGCACTTCGGCCGGACTTCACCCCCACATCCCACCAAGGACGCCAATGTCCGGGGGAGTTCACCAGCGGATGCACCACACCGTAGACCCACCGATCACCGGCCGTACTGGCCGGAATCCGCCCTTTCTTGGCGACTGGTCGACCTCTGCCCGCTCCCTGGTCGACCATCACAGCGCCCACCCGCGCGAGGCTCGACCCGACGGAGCCCGACGGAAGCCGGTCCACGGGTGCCGGGGCAGATCCCCGGTACCGTTTTGCCGGAGGCGCGATCCCATGGAATGCCACCGAACAGGATGAGGGCCGGTATGCCGTACCGCATGGAGGAACAGGAGGCGATCGGCCGCCGCGTCAAGCGTCAGCGGCTCCGCCTCGGGATGACTCAGGCCGATCTGGCCGCGGCGGTCCGGAGATCCCAGGGGTGGCTGTCCAAGGTCGAGCGCGGCACGATCGAACTCGACAGGACCGGGCTCATCAACATGCTCGCCGCCGCGCTCCACTGCCATCCGAACATACTGCTGGAACGTCCCTATGTGGGCGACGCGCACGAGAACCAGTGGCAGGTGGCCGCCGCGTCGATCCTCCGCGAACTGCGCCGCTACGATCTGACGCCCGTGTTCGACGGGACACCGCGCCCTTCGTCCGAGGTGTGGCAGGACATGACACGTCTGCACCGGCTCCGTGACGCGGCGGCGAACGTCGCCATCCTCAAGTGCCTGCCCGACCTGTTCCGCGAGGCACTCGCCCTGGCCGACCGTTCCACCGGTCACGAACGCGAGGAGGCGTTCGCGATCTACGCCGTCGCCTGCAAGTTCGCCCACACGGCGGCTCACTCCCTCGGCCACCCGGAACTCGTCGCGATGTCCTGCGAACGAGCTGCATGGGCGGCGCAGTTGTCCGGCGATCCGCTGATGCCCGCGGTGGCCGACTGGATGCGGGTCTGGGACATGTGGGCCACGGCCGACTGGCAGGACTCCGTGTCCCTGTCCGACAAGGCTCTCGCCACGATCCAGCACCAGTGCGACGCCGGTGACCCGCTCGCCCTCCGGGTATGGGGAACGTTGCAGCTCCGCGCGGCCGTGTCCTGCGCCAGGGGCGGTGACACCGGTGAGGCGGACGCCCGACTGGACCACGCCGAAACGGCGAGCACTCGCCTGTCCGTACTCGGCGGACCACCGGTGCACGACCGCCACTCACTGACGTTCTCCGGCGGGAACGTCCAGATCCACCGCATCAGTGTCGCCCTGGAGTCCGGGGACCAGACGAAGGCCCTCACACTGAACCGGCGCGCCGACCCCGGTCGCCTCGCCGCGCTGCCCAAGTCCCGTCAAGGACACCACCACATGGATCTCGCACGGGCGTGGCTGTGGGAAGGGGACCGCGACCAGGCGCTGGACGAGCTGGGGACCGCCGAGCACCTCGCCCCCCAACTGGTCCGCAACCACCCCCTCGCGCGGGCCACGCTGAGAAGGATCGTCCACGGCGAACGGGCCGGAGTACCCGAACGGCTACGAGCCATGTCCAACCGATTCCACCTCGATGACCAGGCCGCGTGCCACTGATTCGCAGTGACCTCCCGAGCACCAGACACCCGCTCCGGTTCGACGTGACGCCCGGTGGATAGCCTGAAGCGCATGATTCGAGCTGTGGTTTTCGACGTGGGTGAATGCCTCGTGGACGAGACCCGGGAATACGGCACGTGGGCCGACTGGCTCGGCGTACCGAGACATACCTTCACCGCGATGTTCGGGGCGGTGATCGCGCAGGGCCGCGACTACCGCGACACCTTCCAGGAGTTCCGGCCCGGGTTCGACCTGTACGCCGAACGGAAGAAGCGGGTTGCGGCCGGTCAGCCGGAGCGTTTCGGCGAGGACGACCTCTACCCCGATGTCCGTGACAGTCTCACCGCGCTGCGCGACGGCGGCTTGTGGCTGGGCATCGCGGGCAATCAGACGGTGCGCGCGGGTGGCATCCTGCGGGAACTGTTCGCCCAGGATGTCGACCTGATCGGCACCTCGGACGACTGGGGTGCCGCCAAGCCGGACCCGCTCTTCTTCGACCGCCTCGCGGAGGCGGTCCCGTTCGCCAAGGCAGAGATCCTCTACGTCGGTGACCGCGTCGACAACGATCTGCGCCCCGCTGTCGTCGCAGGAATGGAGACGGCACTTCGTACGTCGCGGACCGTGGGCGACGATCCAGTGGCATGACGAGGAGGCGACGAAGCTCCCGACCTTCCGGGTCCACAGCCTCCTGGAACTCCCGGCATTGATCGGGGCCTTCAACGCGCAAGGCCACTGACCGCGCTCAGACCCCTCTCGCGGGGCCTGCCGCTACTCCGTGGAGGACTCACGGCGCCTACGGGATCGTGGAGTCGTGACACCGTCTGGTTCCCTGGTTCTTCTCACGAGCCCGCAGGAGGAGACGTGATCTACGTACGGTTCGAATGGCGGGACAGCGTTCGGTACGGGCGGATGCCGAGTTCCGGAGGGACTCGTGTCGAGGTGCTGACGGGGGACCCGATACGGGGGAGTGCGGTCCCTGACGGGCGGGCCGTCGGTGTGGAAGAAGTGCGCATGCTGGCACCGCTCGTGCCCGGGAAGATCATCGCAGTGGGACGGAATTACGGGGATCACATCGCGGAGACGGGTATGGGCGCCCCGGTGGTGCCCCGGCTGTTCTTCAAGCCGCCGTCGTCGGTGATCGGACCCGCCGAGTCAATCGTCTGTCCGCGCCAGTCCCACCAGGTCGAGCACGAGGCCGAGCTGGCCGTAGTCATCGGCCGCACCGCGCGGAACGTAGCCTCTGAGCAGGCCCTGGACCATGTGTTCGGCTACACCTGTGCCAACGACGTCACCGCACGGGACATCCAGAAGGCGGACGGGCAGCCCTCCTGGGCCAAGGCGTTCGATTCGTTCTGCCCGCTGGGCCCGGTCATCGCCACCGGATTGGACCCCACCGGCCTTGACGTGAGCTGTCATGTCAACGGAGCCCTGACTCAGCACGCGAACACGTCGCTGATGCTCACGTCCGTCGCGGATCTGGTCGCGTACATCAGTGCGGCTGTGACCCTCGATCCGGGCGACGTGATCCTCACCGGCACCCCCGCGGGGGTCGGGCCGATCACGCCCGGCGATGAGGTGGCGGTCACCGTCGCAGGGGTGGGCACGCTGCGCAACCCGGTCGTTTCAGGAGCGCAGTAACTCCGCGAACTGCCGTCCGGCAGGCATCTCCGTGTGTCCCGCTGTCATCCTGAAGTCCTGTGAGTACCGCATGACCATTCCGGTGCGGTGCTCGGCGGGCAGGCGGAGCAGCGCGTCCCCCGCGACTCTGTATGCCTCCTCGGGCTCACCCGACTGAGCGAGGCAGGTTGCCCGGTCGATGCGGATCAGAGCGGGATCGAGGTACTCGCCCGGCGCGTAGGAGGAGAGGGCCCGACTCTGCGCGGGGAATGCCTCTTCGGGACGTCGCAAGTGTGTCCACGCGTTGCCCAGATGGAAGAGGAACTGACGTTCGGTATAGCCGAGCGCGACATCCTCACGGTCCTCGGCGGTGAGGTGACCGAACATGTCCTCGGCCTGCCGCAGCAGCGGCAGCGCCTCACCGACCCGGCCCATCCGGGCGAGGGCGCGAGCCTCCACCACCAAGGCCCGGGTGGAAGCGGGACCGATCACCGTTCCCAGGCTCCGACGTGCACGAGACGCCTCGGCGTAGGCGGTCGCCGGGGTCCCGTAGTAGAGCGACACGATCGCGGACCGGACTGCCAGCGTTCCCTCCAACTGCTGGTCCCCGGACTCCGACGCTGCCAGACGCCCGGTGTGGAAGAACCCACGGGCCTCCCGGTGCTCCCCGAGTGCCGAAGCGAAAATACCTGCCAGCGCCGCTAGTTGCGCGGCCACGCGGCACAGGCGCCGACGCTGCCGTATCGGCTGGCGCTCCTCCAGTAGGCGTCCCACCTCGGCGAAGTCCGCGAGCAGGTCTGCCAGAAGATCCTGCGGTGGAAGGGCCTGATAGGCGCGTGCGTAGTCCCGGGCGGTCTCCTCCCACCGATCCAGCGTTGCCTCACTGATCGTCGTGCCTTCCAACGCGGCATCCATCCGGCGACGTGTGTCCCGCATGAACTCGACCGCGGCGGGGCTGGCCGCCGCGGCTCCGATCAACCCGAGCAAGGACCGCCTGTTCACCTCGTCCTCCAGCACATGTGTGGTCCCCCGGGCTGCTTGCAGGAGCGGTCCTCCCGCCGCATCGCCCGGCGTGAGCAATTCCTGTGCCGTGCGCCCTGGGAACAGTCTCTCCAGCACCTGGCACGCCTCGTCCCGAGGCTGCCCCTTCACCTTCCCCGTACGCCATCGGTCGAACTGGCGCCGTTCCAGTACGAAAGTGAGCCTCAGGGCGCGGGCAACCGGCTGTGCCTCACGCATGAACCTCGCGTACCCCCAGCCACGCTGATTGAGGAGTTCTCCGAATGTCGTCAAGGCCATGAGCCGATGGTGACCCACGACCCGGCTTCCCTACCCATCCATGTCCAAGAAGTCCAAGAGATGACCAAGCCGAGTCGGGGCACGACGGCAGCGGCCATTTCAGGCGCGTAGCGGTGTCCAAGCCGGTGCAACGACGATGCGGGCACCCGGTGATCGGCCGTGAGGCACGACCACCGATGAGTCCCGGCGACCGCGCGAACGGCCCGGGGGCTGATGGCCGACCGGCGAAGGAGCCGATGTGGAGCAAGAATCGAGCGTGGGCCCGACGGGGAGCAGAGAAACGGTCACGCCCCTGCTCAGTGACCGTTTGACGAGTTGGGTCCATACCCGTGATCCCGGTGAGCGAGCGGCAGTGGCGGCGCTGCTTGAAGAAGGCGACATTCTCGCGCGTGGGGACGTACGGCATCTGTTGGTCGTGGAGACTGAGGCCTTCGTGTTCTGCGACTGGCCCCGGTTCGAGGCGCAGTACCGGTGTGCCTTGGTGTTGGACGAGGGGGAAGACGCGTTCCTGACTCTTGTCCTCGCGACTGCGTTCCCCCGGCTGGTGCCGTTGTGGAAGGTCGAGGTGCTGGGGGACCGGCGGCTCGGGATCGTGCTGCGGGCGCTCGCGCGTCTGGCGGGCAGCGGGACGATCGCCGTGGGGAGCCGGTCATGACGACGGTGATGATCTGCTCCCGCTGCGATCGGGCCATTGCCCCCGGTGAGCCGTACGAGGACCAGTTGCGGCATTCCGCGTCGGGGCCGGGGATCACGTTGCACCGGCACGGGACGTGCCCTGATGAGGTCAGCGGCGCGGACCGGGACCCCGCCGCGCTGGAGGCCGCCCGTTACGCGGCCTGGTGCCAGCTGCTGACCCACCTCGGGGCCTGCCCGGAATGCCTCAGCGACGGCCCCTGGGACTGCGGGACGGGCCGGGACCTTCGCAGGGCGTGGAGGGTGGCGGAACGCGACGCGCGCTGACCTTCCCGGTCGAATGCCCGGTCACTCGGTCAGCGTGTGGAACGCCTTGCGGTAGTGCGTGGTCGAGTAGTGGTAGGCGGTGGGCTGGTCCGGTGCACTGGTCTCGATGAGGTGCTGTGCCCTGGCCTTGAGGTCCGCGGCCCAGGCGAGGACGTGCGTCTGGGCGCTGCTCCCGCAGTCCTCCGGCTCCCCGGCGAGGCACAGCGGGAGGTCGGGGCCCACCTTGTTGGCCGCGTGCCGGACGTAGCGGGCGATCTGGAGCCACTGTGCTTCGGTGCGCTGGGGTGGTTGCCGATCCATGGCGACAGGGGCGATCGGAGCGGCTTCGGCTGGGTGCTGGCTCACACTGTTCCTCCGTCTGGTCCGCGAATGCGCCGCCGATCGTAGCCGGACCGGGTCAGGCGACAGGTCCGCTGTCAGGTGGCGGTCGGCGGAGCCTCGGCCTGTGCCGGCCGCTCACCTGCCCAGGTGAAGGAGCCGACGGTAGGGCGCGTATCGCCGCAGGTCGGTTCCTGGCGACCCCGCGACTGCGGGGATCTTGCCCCGTCTGCACGGGTCAGCGTGGATTCAACGCACGCCGCGCGGCGTTGACCACGTTCTGCGCGTCGGCCCCGTAGACCGCGGATTCCTGCAAGGTCTTCCAGGTGCGGAGGTACAGGGCAACGCTCTGTGCGTCATCGAGCCACATCTCGGCATGCCATACCTCGGTGACCACCTGACGGTCGTCATAGATCCAGAAGCCTGTGCCGGGCGGGACTTCGAGCGACGAGGTGAGTGGCACGATCCCCAGCTCCACGGTGTCCATCCCGATGACCCCCGAGAGCCGGTCGAGTTGGGCGAGGAGTGTGGAGGGTGAGCAGACGAGGGATCGGAGCACCGGCTCCCAGAGGATGATGTGGTACCGCCGGTCCCCGCTGTAGAGGAGTTCCTGCCGCTTCATACGGGACCGAACGGCGGCTTCGACATCCCGGGGTGAGCGGTGGAGTTCGGCGGAGCGGGTGAGGACGGCCCGTGCGTAGTCGGGTGTCTGAAGGACTCCGACGATCCACGAGGACTCCCAGGCCCGAAGGACCGCAGATCCGGCCTGGGCCGCGTTGTGGGCGTCCTGCACGGGCCGGTGCCCGGCGACCAGCTGCCGCCGCCAGGAGCGGATGTGCGACTCGAACCCGGCCAGCCGGGAACGCAGTTCCTCGTATGCGTCGGGCCGACCGCACGCGTTCGCCCACTGGCGCAGGTCGTCGGGTGTCGCCGTCTGCTTGCCCAGTTCCAGCTTGGAGATACGGGAGTTCGGCCAGCCGAGAGTGCGGGCGAGCGCCGTACCGGTCAGCCGGCCCTCGGGGGCCGTGAGACGGAGCTCCCTGAGCCGCTGCCCGAGAGCTTCGCGTGCCTGCTGATAGTCCGTGCTCACCGGTACATACTCGCCCCTGCTACCCGTCGGTGGCGATCGAGGCCTTGAACCGCGCGTACGGCACCGCGTAGTGGCGGGCTACGTCGCACAGCCGGTTGTACTGGTTGACGCGGGCGGGTTCCGAGAACGGGGCCTTCGTGTTCTGCGACTGGGCTCGGTTCGAGGCGCGGTACCGGTGTGCGCTGGTGTTGGACGAGGGGGAGGACGCGTTCCTGATGCTTGTCCTCGCTACTGCGTTTCCCCGGCTCGTTCCCTTGTGGAAGGTGGAGGTGCTGGGGGACCGGCGGCTGGGGATCGTGCTGCGGGCGCTCGCGTGTCTCGGGGGGTCCACCGCCATCGCCGTGGGGACCCGGTCATGACGCTCCGCGGCCACGGCGACCGGCCCGGACGCGGGGGACGGGAGCGTGTCGTCGTGCCGGGCTCCCGCTGACGCGGTCGGCGGACGGGAGCCGTCGCCTCCGCTCCCATCCGCCCGCGTGCGGCGTTCGTCCGTGCTCCGCGCTGCGCCTCTGTGGGGGCGCACACAAAGCGGGGCTTCGTCGTGGCGGGGAGGGGCGTCCCGCCGGTGGGTGGCGCGCGGCGCTGCGTGCCTTCGGGCCGGACCGGCAGGTCGAATCGTTCCTGCTGGGGGGCCCTGCGGTGGGGCGGGTGGGACTCGAACCCACGGCCGACGGATTATGAGTCCGCTGCTCTAACCGGCTGAGCTACCGCCCCCTTGCGGCGTGTCGCGTACATATGTACGCGCCGTGTGCCGCAGCATAGCCGCTCATACGATCTCCTGCTTCGGATGGTCGGCACTGCTGACCAAGGAGACCTCCGGCGTGCCCGCATGGTTCCACCGGACATGAAAAAGGACCCCTAAGGGGTCCCTCTCGGCTGCTCCCCCGACTGGACTCGAACCAGTAACCTGCCGGTTAACAGCCGGCTGCTCTGCCAATTGAGCTACGGAGGATCGAGCTCCCCCGACTGGACTCGAACCAGTAACCTGCCGGTTAACAGCCGGCTGCTCTGCCAATTGAGCTACGGAGGATTGCCTCGTCGCATCGATCGAGCCTGCCTGGGTACTCGCCAGAAGGCGGTCGCTCGCTGCGACACATACATTAGCGCAAGCAGGGGGGTGCTCCGCCAATCGGTGTCCCCGCGATCCGCAAACCGAACGCAACGGAAGGGTGGCTGCCATGCGCTACCGGCTCACATTCGTCATCGGGCTGGCCCTCGGCTACGTGCTGGGGACCAGGGCCGGACGGGAGCGGTACGAGCAGCTCAAGAAGTCCGCGCGGCAGTTCGCCCAGAACCCCGCCGTCCGCAACGCCGCCGAGAGCGCGGCCCAGCAGAGCCGTGAGGTGGCGGGCAAGGCCCTGCACTCCGTGACCGAACGGGCGGGGGACCGGATCCCGGACTCCGTGGCCGACCGGGTGCGGTCCCTGCGCGAGCGCAGCCGCGGCGGACAGGGCGACGACTGGGGCACGACCAACACCTGATCCGCCCCGCCGGGCCCGCGCTCCGGGCCGTTCCTCCGGCACCACGGTAGGGGTCACCCCCGAACGTGGTGCAGAATTCCGGCATGGGGATAGTCGCCGGTCTGGACAGTTCGCCCGATTCCACGCGCATCGTCGTCTGTGACACCGACACGGGTGCCGTACTCAGGCAGGGATACGCCCCGCACCCCGTGGCGGCGGCCGATCAGGGGGACGGCGGGCGTCCCGCCGACGTGGACCCGCAGGCGTGGCTCCTGTCGCTGGGCGACGCCGCGGGCGGCGGGCTCCTCGAAGGGGTCCAGGCCATCGGGGTGTCCGCGCAGCAGAACGCGCTCGTGCCCCTCGACCACCAGGGCGGCACCGTCCGCCCCGCGCTGATCGGCAACGACCGCCGCACCCAGGCCGCCGCCGCCGACCTCGTCGACGCGCTCGGCGGCCGGGAGGCGTGGGCCCAGGCCGTCGGCTGCGTCCCGCAGCCCGCCCACCCCGTCGCCAAGCTCCGCTGGCTCGCCGCCAACGAACCCGACAACGCCCAGCGCGTCGCCGCGGCCGTGCAGGCCCACGACTGGCTGGTGTGGCAGCTCCTCGGCCGCCCGGCGCGCCGCACCACCGACCGGGGCGGCGCCTCCGGCACCGGCTACTGGTCGGCCGCCACCGGCGGCTACCGGCCCGACCTGGTCGAGCTGGCGCTCGGCCACCAGATCCGGCTCCCCGATGTCCTGGGTCCCGCCGAGGCCGCCGGGACCACCCCGGAGGGCCTGCTGATCTCCGCGGGGACCGGCCAGACCATGGCCGCCGCGTTCGGGCTCGGCATCGGGCTCGGGGACGCGGTCGTCTCGCTCGGGGCATCCGGCTCCGTGATGGCCGTGCACCGGGAGCCCCTCGCGGACCCCGGCGGCATGATCACCTCCCTCGCCGACGCGACCGGGATGCATCTGCCCGTCGTCCACACCCTCAACGCCGTCCGCACCCTGCGCGGCGCCGCCGAACTGCTCGGCCTCCCCGACCCCGCCGCGCTGTCCGAGCTGGCGATGAAGTCCACGCCCGGCGCCCACGGGCTGGTCCTCCTGCCGTATCTGGAGGGCGAGCGCACCCCGCATCTGCCGCACACCGCCGGGACCCTCGCCGGACTGCGGCGCGAGGCCATGAAGCCCGAGCATCTGGCGCGCGCCGCGTTCGAGGGGATGCTCTGCGGCCTCGCGGACGCCCTGGACGTGCTGCGCGGCCGGGGCGTGGAGGTGCGGCGGGTGTTCCTGCTGGGCGCCGCCGCGGACCTGCCCGCGGTGCAGGCCGCCGCCCCGTCGCTGTTCGGGGCGCAGGTCGTGGTGCCGCAGCCCGCCGAGTACGCGGCGCTCGGCGCGGCCCGGCAGGCCGCCTGGGCGTTCGGGGTGTCCCGCGGGGGGCTCGACCCGCACACGCCGCCGGCGTGGCCCGGCGCGACGGGACAGGTCTTCGCGCCCGGCGAGGAACTGGCCGCCGGCCAGGCGGTGCGCCAGCAGTACATGGCCGTACGGGAGCAGATCCACCCCGGAGCCTTCTCGCTCTGACCCGGAACCCGGACCCGGACCCGGACCCCGGCGCCCATACCCGGAACCAGGCGCCCGTACCCGTACCCGCTCGCCTCGCCCGGGGCGTCTCCGCTCCGGCGCGCTCCCACCTCCCCCGGACTTCGGCACCGGCACCGGCACCGGCACCGGACCGCACCGACCGCCCGGGACCCCGGCCCCGTACCGCTCCCTCCGCCCGGGGCCCCGCCCCGGGCGCTCCCGCTTCGCCCCGGTCCCGCTCAGCGGCCCGCCCCGTACCGCCCGTCAGGGCCGGGATGGGCCGCTGACGTGCGTATGGGTTCTTCTTGGCGTGCTCTTGGGCCAATAAGCCGGGTGAACGGGTGGTGCGTGACGGACGATGGGGCGTGAAGTGATGAGTGTTGTCCGGCCCCCACCCGCCCAGCGGCCCGGCCCGCCGAAGCAGCCCGGCCACCGACCGCCACCGCCCGCCCCGCCGACCGCCAGCACCCGCCCCGCCGACCGCCAGCACCCGCCCCGCCGACCGTCCGCCCCCGCCGGCCGAACCCAGTGAGCGAGACCCGCACGTGCTCATACGACTGCTCCGGACCTACCTCGGTCCCTACCGAAAACCCATCGCCGTGCTGGTGGCGCTCCAGCTGCTCCAGACCAGCGCCACGCTGTACCTGCCCACGATGAACGCCGACATCATCGACCGGGGTGTGGTCAAGGGCGACACCGGATTCATCATGTCGTTCGGCGGGCTGATGATCGCCGTCACCCTGGTGCAGGTGGTGTGCAACGTCGGTGCCGTCCGGCTCGGCGCCCGCAGCGCCGCCGCGGTCGGCCGGGACGTGCGCGGCGCCGTGTTCGACCGGGTGCAGTCGTTCTCCGCGCGGGAGGTCGGCCACTTCGGCGCGCCCACCCTGATCACCCGGACCACGAACGACGTCCAGCAGGTCCAGATGCTGACCCTGATGGCGTTCACCCTGATGGTCACCGCGCCGATCATGTGCGTCGGCGGGATCGTGATGGCCCTCGGGCAGGACGTGCCGCTGTCGACGGTGCTGATAGCGGTGGTCCCCGTGCTCGGGATCAGCGTCAGCGTCATCGTCCACAAGCTGCGTCCGCTGTTCCGGGCCATGCAGGTACGGGTCGACACCGTCAACCGGATGCTGCGCGAGCAGATCACCGGCAACCGGGTCATCCGGGCGTTCGTCCGGGACGGCTACGAGCAGAAACGCTTCCGGGGCGCCAACGAGGACCTGACCGAGATGGCGCTCGGCTCCGGCAAGCTGCTCGCGTTCATGTTCCCCATCGTGATGACCGTCGTGAACGTGTCGTCGGTCGTCGTCGTCTGGTTCGGGGCGCACCGGATCGACAGCGGGGCCATGGAGATCGGGTCGCTGACCGCGTTCCTCGCGTACCTCATGCAGATCGTGATGTCCGTGATGATGGCCACCTTCATGTTCATGATGGTGCCGCGCGCGGAGGTGTGCGCCGAGCGTATCCAGGAGGTGCTCGGCACCCAGTCCAGCGTGGTGCCGCCCGCCGCGCCCGTCCGCGAGATGCGCACCCATGGGCACCTGGAGCTGCGGGAGGCCGGGTTCCGCTACCCGGGCGCCGAGGAACCCGTCCTCAAGGGCGTCGACCTGGTGGCCCGGCCGGGCCGGACGACCGCCGTGATCGGGTCCACCGGCAGCGGCAAGACCACCCTGCTGGGCCTGGTGCCCCGGCTCTTCGACGTCACCGAGGGCGCCGTCCTGGTGAACGGCGTCGACGTACGGGACATCGACCAGCGGCTGCTCGCCCGGACCGTGGGCCTCGTCCCGCAGAAGCCGTACCTCTTCGCCGGGACCGTCGCGACCAACCTCCGCTACGGGAACCCCGACGCGAGCGACGAGGACCTGTGGCGGGCCCTGGAGGTCGCCCAGGCACGCGACTTCGTGGAGTCCCAGCTCGAAGGGGGGCTCGACGCGCCCATCGCGCAGGGCGGCACCAATGTGTCCGGCGGCCAGCGGCAGCGGCTCGCCATCGCCCGCACCCTCGTCCAGCGCCCCGAGATCTATCTCTTCGACGACTCGTTCTCCGCACTCGACTACGCCACCGACGCCGCGCTGCGGGCCGCGCTCACCGCGGAGACCCGGGAGGCGACCGTCGTCATCGTCGCCCAGCGCGTCTCCACCATCAGGGACGCCGACCGGATCGTCGTCCTCGACGAGGGCCGCGTCGTCGGCGCGGGCCGGCACGCCGAACTGATGCGGGACAACGAGACCTACCGGGAGATCGTGCTCTCCCAGCTGACGGAAGCGGAGGCGGCCTGATGGCGGCGGGACGCAGCATGATGGCCGGGACGGGACCCGACCATCGGTCCATGGACTTCAAGGGCTCCGGCAAACGGCTGCTGGGCCACTTCCGGCCCGAACGCGCCACCATGTACGGGATGGTCGGCTGCGCCCTGATCAGCGTCGCGGTGTCGGTGCTCGGCCCGAAGATCCTCGGGATGGCCACCGACCTGATCTTCGCCGGGATCGTCGGCCGCCCGATGCCCGCCGGGCAGACCAAGGAACAGGCCCTCGCGCAGCTGCGCGCCGACGGTGAGGGCAAGGTCGCCGACATGCTCTCCGGGGTGGCCTTCACCCCCGGCGAGGGTGTCGACTTCGGGGCCGTCGCCTCCGTCCTCGGTTTCGCGCTGATCACGTTCGTGATAGGCGGACTGCTGATGCTGGTGGCCACCCGGCTCGGCAACCGGGCCATCAACAGGACCGTGTTCCGGCTGCGCGGCGAGGTCCAGGCGAAGCTGTCGCGGCTGCCGCTGGCGTACTTCGACAAGCGGCAGCGCGGCGAGGTGCTCAGCCGTGCCACCAACGACCTCGACAACCTCGGGCAGACCCTCCAGCAGAGCCTCGGACAGCTCGTCAACTCGCTGCTGACGATCCTCGGTGTGCTGGTGATGATGTTCCTGATCTCACCGCTGCTCGCGCTGGTCGCGCTCGTCACCGTCCCGCTGTCGTTCCTGATCGCGACGAAGGTCGGCAAGCGGTCCCAGCCGCAGTTCGTCCGCCAGTGGCGCACCACCGGCACCCTCAGCGCGCATGTCGAGGAGATGTACACCGGGCACACCCTGGTGAAGGTCTTCGGACGGCAGGACGAGAGCGCCAAGCGGTTCGCCGAGGAGAACGACGCGCTGTACGAGGCGACCTACCGGGCCCAGTTCACCAGCGGGCTGATGCAGCCGCTGATGTTCTTCGTGTCCAACCTGAACTACGTCCTCGTCGCCGTCGTCGGCGGGCTGCGGGTCGCCTCCGGCGCGCTGTCCATCGGGGACGTCCAGGCGTTCGTCCAGTACTCCCGGCAGTTCTCCATGCCGCTGACCCAGGTCGCGTCGATGGCGAACCTGGTGCAGTCCGGGGTCGCGTCCGCCGAGCGGGTCTTCGAACTGCTCGACGCCGACGAGCAGGCCCCCGACCCCGAGCACCCCGTGCGGCCCGTGGAGCGCACCGGGCGGGTCGCCCTGGAGCGGGTGTCCTTCCGCTACGAGAAGGACCGGCCGCTCATCGAGGACCTGTCGCTGACCGTGGAACCCGGGCACACCGTCGCCATCGTCGGACCGACCGGGGCGGGCAAGACGACCCTGGTCAATCTGCTCATGCGGTTCTACGAGGTGACCGGCGGGCGGATCACCGTCGACGGCGTCGACATCGCGAAGATGTCCCGCGACGAACTGCGCGCCGGGATCGGGATGGTCCTCCAGGACACCTGGCTGTTCGGCGGGACCATCGCGGACAACATCGCCTACGGCACGTCCCGGGACGTCACCCGTGACGACATCGAGGAGGCGGCGCGGGCCGCGCACGCGGACCGGTTCGTCCGGACCCTGCCCGACGGGTACGACACCGTCATCGACGACGAGGGCGCCGGGGTCAGCGCGGGCGAGAAGCAGCTGATCACCATCGCGCGGGCCTTCCTGTCCGAGCCGGTGATCCTCGTCCTCGACGAGGCGACCAGCTCCGTCGACACCCGCACCGAGGTACTGATCCAGAAGGCGATGGCCCGGCTCTCGCACGGCCGGACCTCGTTCGTCATCGCCCACCGGCTGTCCACGATCCGCGACGCGGACACCATCCTGGTGATGGAGCACGGTTCCATCGTCGAACAGGGCACCCACGAGGAGCTGTTGCGGTCCGGGGGCGCCTACGCCCGGCTGTACGCGGCGCAGTTCGCCCAGGCGGTGGCGGAGGTCGACTGAGCCGTGCCGCCCACCGGCGGCGCGGTCGCGTGGGCGGTCGCGGCGGCTGGGCGGGCGGTCGTAGCAGTCATGGGTGGGCGGTCGTAGCGGTCACGGGTGGTGCGGTCCGTGCGGACGGTTCCGGCGGCCATGGGTGGCCACGGGCGGCGCGGCCCGTGGGCGGTCGTGGCGGTCCGTTCCGTCGTCCCGGGCGCCCCTGCTGTCCCTGACGCCCCCTGGCACCCCCTTGCGAGGGCGCCAGGGGTCCGTCAGGGCCTCAGCGCACGGCGGTCGGGGTCCGGCGGGGGGAGGGGATCCCGTGCTCCCCGGTGGGCCGCTGAGCGCCGGACGACAGGTCGGCCGACCGCTCCGTGCCGGGCCGCTCCGCCGCCGGGCGCCCGTCACCCGCCCGCTCGGTGCCCGCGGCGGTGCCGACGCGGGCGGCGAGGAGCCGTTCCGCGCGGTCCGCGCCGAGGTCGAGGGTCGGCAGCAGCGACGGCTGCGCGATGCTCGGCAGCACATGCTGGAGCAGCACGATCACCCGGTGCGTCAGATCGGCCCGCTCGCACAGGGTCTGCGACATCCCCTGGATGCCGGTGAACGCGCCCGCGAGCAACTGCGCGGTGTCGTCGGGGACCACGTGCGGCAGCAGCTCGCCGTGCCGGTCGGCCTCCGCGAGGACCTGGCCGATCCGGTCGATCCACGACTGGTACGGGGTGCCGTGGAACGGCGCCGGGTCGTCGCCGTGCTCCCGCCGGTGGTCCATCGCGAGGCCCACCCCGGCGCGGGTCAGCGGGTCGTGGCGCAGCTGATGGGCGAACAGCATCCCGTGGTCCACGAGTTCCTGGAGCCGGGTGCGCTGCGGTGGCAGTTCGCCCACGTCCAGCTGCGCCGCCACCACGCCCAGCGCCAGTTCCTCCTTGGACGCGAAGTGGAAGTACAGCGCGCCCTTGGTGACCCCGGCACGCTGGAGGATCTCGGTGATCGTCGCGGAGCTGTAGCCGCGCTCGTCGAAGACGGCCGCGGCCGCCAGGAGGATGGACTCGCGCGTCTGGATCGCCCGTGCTTGTCGTGCCATGGAGTCAGGTGCCTGCTTCCCCGTCGGGGCTTCTACGTCCGAGCTGTGGTCAGGTCGACACGGACAGAAAACCGGACTCGTCACCCGCTTGTCGAGGGCCATGAGAGACCCCTCATCAGCGACGCGTCACCGACCCCGCCAAGCCCCCGGTCGCGGACGCCTCCGCCGCCCTCCCCTGAGCGGGCCCGGGACGCCGCCCCGGGCGGTGCCGTACGGGGCCCGCCGCCGCTGCCGGTACCTGATCCGAGGCCGCTCCCGGTACCGCCCCGGGGCGTTGCGCGGGGGAGTGGTGTCAGGCTCCCGGGGCCGGTCCGATCGGTGAGCGCCAGACCAGCGCGGTGCCTTCGCCCCGCGGCCCGGACCCGTCGTCCGCCGACGCCGTGCCGTCGTCCCGGACGGTGAGCCGTACGCAGGGCCGCCCGTCCGGCAGGAACGTCGTGACGTCCACGGCGACCGCCACCCGGGTCACCCCCGTCCGGTGGGCCGCCTCCGACAGGGCGCGGCGCAGGACGACGAGGAGCGGCCCGGCGACCGGGTCGTCCACCAGGGTGTCCACGGCGCCCAGGAACCGCAGCGACGGCGGGAAGCCCAGGACGGCGCCCGCCGCGGCCGTCTCGCGCAGCACCCGGCCCCGGAGGGTGGTCGGGGCGTCGGCGGGCGGCTGCTGGAGCGCGAGGATCGCCGTACGGACCTCCTGGATCGTGGACTCCAGCTCGTCCACCGCGAACGCGAGACAGTCCCGTACCGTACGGGCCGCCCCGGCCTCGGCGGCCCCGGTCCCGGCCCCGGGGGCGTCCCCGTCCGCCGCCCGCTCCGCGCGGCGGTGGGTCGACTCCAGCATCAGGCCCGTGGCGAACAGCCGTTGGACGACCAGGTCGTGCAGATCGCGGGCGATCCGGTCCCGGTCCTCGTACACGGCGAGCCGTTCGCGCCGGGTCTGGGCGTCCGCGAGGACGAGGGCGAGCGCCGCGTGCGACGCGAACCGGGCGGCCATCGTCCGCTCCACCGCGCTGTACGGGCGGCCCCCGCGGACGCGCGGCAGCGCGAGGGTGCCGATCAGCCGTCCGCCGGACTGGAGCGGAAGCATCATGCTGGGGCCGAAGCGGGAGCGCACCGGGGTGGCCATCCGGGGATCGGTCGCCGAGTCCGTGATGAACACCGGCTCACCGCCGAGGAGTTGGTCCAGGATCGCGCTGCCCGGCGGGATCGTCGCGCCGAGGAGTTCCCCGGCCGGGTCCGGCGCGGACGCCGCGACGATCTCCATCCCGCCCGCCCGGGTCGGCTGGAGGATCGCCCCGGCCGCCGCGTCCGCCAGCAGCCGCGCCCGCTCCGCGACCGTCACCAGCGCGTCCGTCGCGGACCCGGCGGTCAGCAGCGCGGTCGTCACCGCCGCCGCGCCCTCGATCCAGCGTTCCCGCAGCCGCGCGGCGCCGTACAGCCGGGCGTTGCCGATCGCGATGCCCGCCTGGGACGCGAGGACCCGCAGCAGTTGCGCGTCCTCCTCGGTGAACGGGCCGCCCCGCTTCCCGGTCAGATACAGATTGCCGAACACCTCGTCCGCGACATGGATCGGGACGCCGAGGAACGACCGCATCGGCGGATGGCCGGGCGGCAGCCCCCGGGCGCGGGGATCGGTGGTGAGATCGTCGATCCGCAGCGGGCGGGGATCGTCGATGAGGGCGCCGATCAGCCCGGAGTGCCCGTCGGGCAGGCCGCCGATCCGGGCGCGCGCCGCCGCCGGCAGCCCGGTCGTGTACAGGTCGCGCAGACGGGGGCGGTCCGGGCCGCCGCCCAGGTCCAGGACGCCCAGCGCCCCGTACCGGGCGCCCGTCAGCCCGGCGGCGCGTGTCACGATCCGCTGGAGGGTGGCGGGCAGGTCGAGTTCCGTCCCGACCTCCAGGACCGCTTCGAGGAGAAGCGGCAGCCGGGACCCGCCCGCCGCCGTACCGTCGTCTTCGCTCACCGTTCCAGGATGCCGCCTGGGCCGCCCGCTCCCCGGCAGCGGCGCCGTCGCGGGGGTCGCGGGAGGTGTCCCGTCCGTCGGAGGCGCGGAGGCGCGGAGGTCCGGCGGTCCGGCGGACGGGCTCGGGTCGGGCTCGGGTCGGGTTCGGGTCGGCTCGGCCCGATGGTCGGGTCAGCCGGACAGCGGGTCCAGCAGCATCGGGGCGATCCGGCCCTCCAGCATCGCGCCGAGACCGAGGATCGCGCAGACGTCGGGGCGTTCCGCGATGTGCACCGGCATCCCCGTCGCGTCCCGCAGCATCTGGTCCAGGCCCGGGAGCAGGGCGCTGCCGCCGACCATCATGATGCCCCGGTCCGCGAGGTCGGCCACCAGGTCCGGCGGGCAGTCCCGCAGCACCTTGCCGATACCGTCGAGGACCGCCGTCAGCGGGGTGTGGATGGCGTCCCGCACCGCCGCCGTGTCGACCTGGACCGAACGGGCCAGCCCGGTGGCCACGTCCCGGCCGTGGATCTCGGTGGACGTCGGACCGTGCGGGGTGAGGCCGTTGCCGGAGAGGGCGAGCTGGAGCGGGCGCACCGACTGCGACGGCAGCATCAGTTCGTGCCGGTGCCGCAGATGCTGGACGATCGCGTGGTCGATGGCGTCCCCGCCGACCGCGATCCGCTCCGCCGTGACGATCGACCCGAGCGACAGCACCGCGACCTGGGTGGTCGCGGCCCCGCACACCAGGATCATCGTCGCCTCGGGCCGCTCCACCGGCAGCCCGCAGCCGACCGCCGCCGCGAGCAGCGTGTCGACCAGCTCCACCCGGCGGGCGCCGAGCCCGACCATCGTCTCCACCGCCGCGCGCTGCGCGAGCGGGTCCGCGTCGTGCGGGGTGCACGCGGCGGCCCGCAGCCGGGGCTTGCGCCGCAGCGCGCGGCGCAGCTTCTCGCCGATCAGATGACGGAGCATCCGCTGCGCCATCTCGATGTCCACGACCGAGCCGCCGGACACCGGGCGCACCACCCGGATGTAGCCGGGGGTGCGGCCCGTCATCCGTTCCGCGAACTCGCCCACCGCGATCAGCGATCCGGTGCGGGTGTTGACGGCGGCGACGCTCGGCTGGTCGACCACCAGTCCCGCGCCCTTCACGAACACCCGGGTGCGGGCGGCGCCCAGGTCCACCGCGATATGGCACCGACGCAACTGGTCCAGGCTGGCACTGCCGGTCATGGGCGTTTTCCTCCCGAGGGCGCGGACCGTACGGCGGCGCCGTGCGGCGTTCTTCCTCCGCATCGTCCGGCCGCGCGGGGGCCCACGCATCGCGGGTGGGCCGGGCGGGGGGCCGCCGCCCGGGTGACGCCGGGGGCCGTTCGCAGTAGGGGACCGGGCCCGGGACGGGGCGAACGGGGGAGAGATCCGCGCCGTCGCGCGTGTCACACCGTCCGGCGCGGCTTCTTGAGCATCTCGGTCAGCGCCGCGACGCTGTGCTCGCCGTGGCCCGCCTCCGCCGCCCGTCGCACCAGGTCGTCGAGGGGGGCCGTCCAGGACGTGTCGACGCCCGTCTCCCGGGTCAGTTCCGCGTCATGGGCGGCTCCGGCGAGGAACAGATTCACGGACGAGGCCCCGTCGGTGTAGTCGCCGCTGTCGATCTCGGCGGCGTAGACGGGCAGCAGCGACTTGATCATGTCCAGCCACTTGCCCGCGAACCGCACCATGCCCGCCGCCTCCAGCCCCCGGGACCGCAGGGCGGCGGCGCCCTGGAAGAACCCGACAAGGGCGGGCAGCAGCATGGCGCCCACCGCCATCTCGTACAGGGCGGCCAGATCGGCCTCGTCCCCGAGGTGGACGGTGTCGCCGCCCAGCACCTCCAGCGTGGTCACGTACTCGTCGAAGACGGTCCGGTCGCCGCTGTAGTAGAGCAGGGTGTCCGGTGCCCCGACGGCCGCGGGCACGTTCTTGACCGCCCCGGCGAGGAACCGGGCGCCGAGACCGTCCGCCCAGGCGGCCGTCTCACGGGCCCCGGCCGGGGAGCCGCTGTTCAGGGTGACGAGGGCACGCCCCGTCAGTTCCGCCGCGGCCGGGGCCAGGGCCGCGCGGGTGTCGTCGAAGGTGGTCAAGCAGGTGATGACCAGGGGACTCGCGCCGACCGCCGCCGCCACCGAGGGGGCGAGGACCGCTCCCTCGGCGGTCAGCGGCGCCGCCTTGGCCGGGGTGCGGTTCCATACGGTCGTCGGATGTCCGGCGTCGTGGAACGCACCGGCCAGCGCCAGGCCCATCGAGCCGAGCCCGATCACGGTCACGGGTGTGCGGTGGTTCATGGTCATGTTCCCGCTCCAGGAGATGTCGGATCGCCGGACGTCCACGGCATGCCGGCCCGCCGCGCCCGCCCCCCGCTCCGTGGTGTTCCCGGCGCGGCGCCCGTCCCATACTGGGTTCGCACGCGCATTCCCTCAAGTACCGACATTTTTGTCGGGTACTCACATTCCTGTCAGGAGGAACGCCGGTGACCAAGCGGAGATACACCTGCGGACTCGACGCCGCCATCGCCGTGATGGGAGGCAAGTGGAAGGGCCTCATCCTGTTCTCGCTCGGTGACGGGCCGCTGCGTTTCGGGGAGCTGGGGCGCACGGTGTCCGGTATCAGCGAACGGATACTGATCCTCCAGCTCAGGGAGATGGAGGCCAGCGGACTGGTGCACCGCGAGGTCCACCCCCAGGTGCCGCCCAAGGTGGAGTACTCCCTGACCGCGTTCGGCCGCTCCCTCAACGACGCGCTCGCCCCGCTCGGCGAATGGGGCGAGGAGCACCTGGAACGCATCGAGGCCATCCCCTGAGCGGATCGGCCGGAAAGAACCGGTGCATGCTGCACTTATGGGGCGGGTGCGTTGCTACCATCCGCTGTGACCAGTGCGAAGTCCGGTAGTCCGGAGAGCGGTACGGGGGGTGACCGCGACAGCGGTGGCCCTATAGGTCCCCCGGGCCCCGCCAGTCCCGCAGGCCCCGCGAATCCCGCCGGTCCCGCAGGTCCGGTCGTGCGGCGGCGGGTGCTCGCGGATCTGACGCCGCTGCGGACCTCCCTCGACTTCCGGCGGCTGTGGATCGGCAGCACGGTCTCCTGGGTGGGCCAGGGAATGACCTCCCTCGCCGTCTCGCTCCAGGTCTACGACCTCACCGGTTCCAGCTTCTCCGTCGGCCTCGTCGGACTCTTCTCGCTGATCCCGCTCGTGGTGTTCGGACTGTACGGGGGCGCCGTCGCGGACACCGTCGACCGCCGCAAGCTGGGTCTGTGGTCGTCCGCCGGGGCCTGGGTGCTGTCCCTCGCGCTCGCCGCCGCCGCGTTCGCCGGGTACGCCGATGTCCGGTTCCTGTACGCGATCGTCGCGCTCCAGTCGGTGTGCGGGGCGCTCAACGGGCCCGCCCGGTCCGCGATGATCCCCCGGCTGCTGCCGCCCGAACAGCTGCCCGCCGCCAACGCGCTGGGGTCCATGACCACCACGTCCGGGCTGATGCTCGGGCCGATGCTGGGCGGCCTCATCGTCGGGGCGTGGGGCTACCAGGCCGCGTACACCGTCGACGCCCTCACCTTCTCCGCCGCCCTGTACGCCATGTGGCGGCTGCCCTCGATGCGGCCCACGGGCGCGGCGGAACGGGGCGGCCGGGCCTCCGTCCTGGACGGGCTGCGGTTCCTCGCCACCCGGCCCAACATCCGGATGACGTTCTTCACCGACCTGTGCGCGATGGTCCTCGCCCACCCCCGCGCGCTGTTCCCCGCCGTCGCGGTGCTCTGGTACGGCGGGGACGCCACCACCACCGGACTGCTGGTCGCGGCCCCCGCCGTGGGCGCGCTGCTCGGCGGGGTGTTCTCCGGCTGGCTGGGGCGGATACGGCGGCACGGGCTCGCGATACTGCTCGCCGTGGGGTCCTGGGGCGCCGCCGTCACCGTCTTCGGGCTGACCCGCAACCTCTGGCTCGGGATGCTGTTCCTCGCGCTCGCGGGTGCCGCCGACACCACGTCCATGGTGTTCCGCTCGACGATGCTCCAGTCGGCGACGCCCGACGAGATGCGGGGGCGCCTCCAAGGGGTGTTCATCGTGGTCGTCGCGGGCGGTCCCCGGCTCGGTGACTTCCTCGCGGGCGCGGTGGGCGACCTGACCTCGCCCGAGGTCGCGGTGGTCGGGGGCGGGATCGCGTGCGTGGTCGCTGTGGCGGTGCTGGGGGCGGTGTGGCGTGACTTCGCCCGCTACGACGCGCGGTCGCCCGTGCCGTAGGCGTGGGCGCCCGGTGCGTAGCGTCCTGGGGTTCGTCGCTGTTCCTCTGCGGGGTGCTTGTTCCTTGCGGTTCCTGGGGTTCCACACCTGGGCGTGGCTTTTTCCTGTGCGGTCGGGCGGGGGTGCGCAGTTCCCCGCGCCCCTAGGGTTCCACGGTCACATGTACGTGTTTCCTGTGCGGTCGGGCGGAGGTGCGCTGGGGGCCTCGTCGGAGCTTTCGGGGCCGGTCTCACTGCTGGAGGAAGCCGCTTCCGATTTTCTGGGCGATGCGGGCGAAGGACCGGTTGCGGGGGACGTCGTTGGTCTTCAGCCAGGTCGCGGCCCACTCGATGGGGGGTGCGTCGCTGAAGGGGACGTAGACGACGTCGGGACGGCTGTAGAAGCGGAGGACCTGGGCTCCGACGATGACCGCGCCCGCGCCGGCCCCCGCCTGCTGAAGAGCCTCCTGGAACGTGTCCACGCGCGGCCCGCCGACGATGGTCGATCCGGCGGGGGTACGGCGGGGGTGACGGTCGGCGGGCCACGCGCCCGGCGTGGTGTCGGTCGGCCGCAGCACGACGACGCCGACGAGGTCCTCCATCGTCACGCTCGCCCTGGTCGCGAGCGGATGCCCGGCCGGGACCGCGAGCATGCGCGCCTCGGAGAACAGCACGGGGCCGACCGTGATGTCGGGCGCGGAGAGCGGCAAGCTGATGACCAGTACGTCGAGGTGTCCGCCGCGCAGTCGCGCCAAGGCGTCGACGACCTGGACCTCCCGGATATGGACCGGCGCGCCGAGTTCGCCGTCCGTGAATTCCTGTGCGGCCCTGTGCATCACCTGACCGGCGAGCGCACCGACGAAACCGACCCGCAGCGAGCTGTCGGAACCACGCGCAGCCTGGGTCGCGCGCGCGAGTCCCGTCTCTATCTGCTCGTAGCCGCTCTGAAGATCGTCCCGTAGCTGGCGGCCTATCTCCGTGAGTTCGACGGTACGGCTGCTGCGGTCGAAGAGCAGGGTGCCCACCCGCCCTTCGAGCTTCTTGAGGATCTGGCTCACACGGCCGGTCGTCACGTGCAGCCGCTCCGCGGTGCGACCGAAGTGCAGCTCCTCGGCGAGCGTGAGGAAGACCTGTAGTTCGAGGCGTTCCAGCATGAGTCCTCCTCTTCGAGCGGGGTGACCGCAGAACCGTACGAGGCTAAACGTTCGTTGAGCAATCCTGTCTTGTTCACCCCTTGCGCACCCTGCACGATGAACGCAGTCAAGGCGTGCCGATGACGTCCGCGATCGAAAGACGCGCTCGTCACGACGGCTCAAGGTTCTCCGTGAGGTATTCGCGGACAGCCTGCGCCGGGAAAGCAGGGCGTGCTCATTTCGTATGCCCTCATCTCGAAGGGGACATGAAGATGAAGTTCAGGACGGCCACGGTACGGGCGCTCGCCGCTTCGGTGTTCGCTGCGGGAGCGCTCGTCGCGGTCGCGGCCCCTCCGGCCAGCGCGGCGCCCAACGTCACCTTCACGAGCAGGGCCGACCCGCTGGACATGGGTTGGGCGGAGATCGTGATGTACATCAACGGAGATCGCGCGGGGACCGGGCAGTGGGCGGGTGACCCGGGCGACTTCGGCTCCTCCACGGGAGACACCATCATCGCCCGCGACTCGGCCTCCGACGGCTACGGCATCCAGGTGACCCTGGACGGTTCCCGGGTGGCGACGACCCGAGGGCACAACGCCCCCTACACCGACAGGGCCAGCGGGAATCTCCCGGAGGGCAGCAGGCACGACATGGAGGTCTGCGTCGTGAAGGGCAGCTATTCCGCGTGCGGCACGGTCTACGGCGTCAAGGCGTGACCCGGTCCGGTCCGTCGGAGGCGGGAAGGACACACGGGGTCTGAACCCGCCGCGCGCACCGCGCCGCACACCCCTGGGACCACCGGCGGGGACCGGGGTGTCCCGGGGGTGTGCGGCGCGTTACGCGTCGTGTTCTCGGGGAAGGTGTCCGCGGGTACGCGTCGTGTACCCGGTCACCGTGTCCGCGGGACGCGCCCGTCAGCGCGGGCGCGCGGACCCATGCGCGGGGTCAGTCCTGCTGACGGGGGCTCCTCAGTTCGGCCAAGCGCTTCCGTACCGTTTCGGCCTCCGGGTCCCACAGGGCGTCGAACATCGCGGCGGCCCGCCCCCAGACCTCCTCGGCAGCCGCCGGACGGCCGGTCACCAGGTGGGTGTCGCCCAGTCTGACCAGGGTCTCGGCCTCGTGGTAGCGGTCGGCCGAGGACCGGAACAGCGCGATGGCCTCCTCGTAGCAGGCCACCGCCCGGTCGTAGCGCGCCAGATGGTGATAGGCGAATCCCAGGCTGTCCAGGGTGGCGGCCTGGCCGTTGCGGTCGCCCGCCTGCCGCTGGCGGTCGAGCGCGCGGGTGCAGTGGTCGATGGCGGCCGGGTGGTCGCCCTCGGCGGCGTGGAGCCAGCCCATCGCGTTGAGGGTGCGGGCCTCGCCGTCCCGGTTGCCGGAGAGCCCGTACAGCCGCAGCGCCTCGCGCCCGTGCTCCAGCGCCTCCGCCAGCCGGCCGCCCATGTAGCAGAGCTCGACGTAGTTGTGCAGGGTCTGGGCCTGGCCGTTGTGCTCGCCCAGCCGCTCGTACAGCCCGAGGGCCCGGCGCAGCAGCCGCTCGGCGGTGTCCAGGGCGCCGAGCCTGGCCTCGGCGCGGGCGAGCAGCCGACAGGCCATGGCCTCGCCCACCTCCTCGCCGGACCGCTCGGCGGCGGCCAGCGCGGTCTCCTGGACCGCGCGCTGGTCCTGCCACAGCCCGAGGGGCGCCAGATAGGCGGTGAGCGCCCAGGCGAGCTGCCAGCTGTAGGTCTCGAAGCCGCGCGCCGCGGCCTGCGCCACCGTCCGCAGCAGTACCTGGCGCTCGTCGGCGAACCACCCCAGGGCGGCCTCGGCGTCGCGGGCGCGGTCGCCGCTGTTCGACGGCAGCGGGGGCACGGGCACGACGGCGGGCCACTGCGGCTGCACGAGCACCGCGGCGGCGTGCGCGCGGTGCAGACAGTGGTCGTAGAACCGTTCCCGCGCCTGGAGCACACCGGCGGACGGTTCGGTGGTGCGGACCAGCGCGGACGCGTATGTCCGCAGCAGATCGTGGAACAGATAGCGGCCGGGCCGGTGTTCGGTCAGCAGATGCAGCCGGGTCAGCTCCCGCAGCAGGGGCCTGACGGAGTGCGCCGGGGCACCGGCCAGCGCGGCGGCGGCGTCCAGGGTCAGATCGGGTCCCGGGTGCAGTCCGAGCAGCCGGAACAGCCGGGCCGCCTCCTCGGTCAGGGCCAGATACGACCAGGACAGCACCCGTTGCGCGTCACCGTCCTCCAGTACGTCCAGCAGGGCGCCGCTGGGGCGGAGTTCGGCGGCGAAGGCGTGCAGGGGGAACGCCGGGTGGTTCGCCACGCGGGCGGCGACGACGGCGAGGGCGAGGGGCAGCCGTCCGGTCAGGGTCACGATGTCGGCGGCGGCGTCCGGTTCGGCCTCCACCCGCGGGCCCACCCGGCGGGCCAGCATCCGGGCCGACTCCGTCGCGCTCAGCACATCGAGGGTCAGTGACCGGGCCCCCTCGGACGTCACCAGCCCCGCCAGCCGGTTCCGGCTGGTGACGACCACCACGCTGTTCCCGGCGCCGGGGAGCAGCGGCCGGACATGGGCGGAGTCGCGGGCGTTGTCCAGCACCACCAGCATCCGGCGGGTGGCCAGCAGACTGCGGAACAGGCCCGCGCGGGCCTGTGTGCCGGAGGGTATCCGGGCCTGCGGTACGCCGAGCGCCTGGACGAAGCCCTGGAGGGCGTCGGACGCGGACACCACCCCGCTCTCGTCGTACCCCCGCAGATCCACATGGAGCTGCCCGTCGGGGAACCGGTCGGCGACCCGGTGGGCCCAGTGCAGCGCGAGTGTCGTCTTGCCGACACCGGCCATCCCCGAGACGGCGGTGATCACGACACCCGGCGTCTCGCCGTCCGCGCGGTGGAGACCGGCGTCGAGCGCGGCGAGGGCCTCCTCCCGGCCGACGAAGTCGGGGGTGATGAGGGGGAGCTGGCGGGGCCGGGGCGGGGGTGGCGGGGAGTCGCCGATGGTGGCGGTCGACCGCTGCTTGAGGATGTCCGCGTGCAAGCGCGTCAGCTCGGGGCCGGGTTCCAGACCGGTCTCCCGGACCAGCGTGTCACGCACCTCGCGGTACGCCTCCAGGGCGCCCCCCACATCGCCCACCCGGTACAGACCGAGCATCAGATGGCCCCAGGCCCGCTGCCGTGACGGATGGGACGCCACCAGTTTCCGCATCCGCAGCACCGCCTGCGACAGATCGCCCTCCGCGAGCAGCGCCTGGGCGTAGTCCTCCTCGGTGTGGCACCGGCGTTCCTCCAGACCGGTCGCCCAGGACTCCAGGACGTCCGGCAGCACGAGCCCTTCGAGGACCCGGCCGCGCCAGACGGCGAGCGCCCTCGACAGCTCCTCGCGGGCCAGGGAGGGGTCATCGGCGGCCAGGGCGCGGCGGCCCCGGAACGCGGCCTCGTCGAAGCGTTCCACGTCCGTCCCGCCCGGTGGGACACGGAGCAGATAGCCGCCACGGGTGTGCGGCATGCCGTCCCAGGAGCCGTCGCCGCCCAGGGCGCCGCGCAGCCCCCGCGCGTAGGTCCGCAGATTGGCGGCGGCGGACGCCGGCGGGTCCTCGCCCCACAGGGCGGCCACCAGCACACCGGTCGGCACCGTCCGCGAGGGGCGGCTGAGCAGGGTGGCCAGCAGCAGGCGCTGCTTGATGGAGCCCAGGGCGAGGTGCCGGCCGTCGAGGGTGACCTCCAGGGGGCCGAGGAGAGCGAAGCGCACCGTCACCAACCATGTCGCGAGAGCGGGACCCGTGACACGGGCCGTCCGACGCCGAGTTGTGCGGACGTCGTGCGCACATTGTGCGCGCGTCAGCCTAACCTCCGGGCTGTTGTGAACAACCTCCAGGCAAGGAGTACTTGATGCTTACCTCCCGGAAGGCCGCCCAGGCCGCCGTGACCGCGGTCGCTCTCGTCGGTTCGCTGGCTGTCTCGGCGCCGCCCGCGGCGGCGGCGACCACGGCCCCGTCCTGCATAGGCCGCATGGTCACGGAGACCACCAACGGCTTCGACGTCCTGCTCAGCAACAACTGCTCCGGCACCCGTTCGGTGCGGGTCGTGGTGTCCCTGGCCCCGGACAGCCGCTGCTACAAGCTGGCGCGCGGCGCGAGCGACCTGTACATCTACACCGGGGTCCTCGGAAACTACGACCGTACGGTGAACTGCTGACGGACCGCACGGACCGCACGGACCGCACGGACCGCCGAAGCGTCGGCCGCGGGGGTGCCTGACGACGTCGGACGGCCCGTACCACGCCCCGGTCGGCGGCACACCGGGTGAGGGCGGGGTGGACCCCGGGGCGGACATGGGGCGTGCGGGCGTCCGCCCCGGAGCCCCGTGACCGGTCCGTGTGACCCGGCCCGGTCAGCGGGAACGGGCCGGGGGCGGGCCGGTGAGCAGGGCGTAGGAGCAGACCGGGCCGCGTACGCCTCTGCGGTACAGGGGGCGGAACACCGCCTGGGGCGGTACCGGGGCGGTGGCCAGGGACTCCTCGTGGAAGCGGGACACGGCGACGAGGACGCGGGCGCCCGCGTCCCGCAGCCGGTCCCCGAGGACGGACCGCAGGGCCGACTCGGAGCGCGCGGGGGAGTCGGCCAGGGAGTCCTCGTGCAGGAAACTCACCAGCAGCGGCGGCAGCTCCGCCGCCGCCAGCGCGCCGGGCAGCTCCAGGACGACCGCGGGCAGCAGCGCCAGCGCGGGGCCGCCCGGCGGGACCGCCATCACGTACCCGGTCGGCGTGGACCGCAGCCCGCCGGGGCGCCGGGTCAGCCCGGCGAGGACCCGGTGCAGGGACTCCCGCACCGCCGGGGCCAGCGGGGCGCGGGGCGCGATGTCGAAGGAGACGTCGAACGCCACGGACGACACCGGATGCCGGGCCGGGCCCCCGTTCCCCTCCCGCGTCCGGGTCCCCGGGGCCCACGGGCCCGAGTCCGTCCCCGGGCCGTCCGCCGCGGCCTCCCGGGCGTCCGCCACCTCCCGGTGCAGCGCGTCCATCACCGGACCCGGCCGCCCGCCGGCCGCCCGCAGGCCGTCGTACACCTCCAGCGCCTCGTCGTGGCGCCCCAGTTCGTACAGGGCCCGCATCCGCAGGGCCCGCAGTCCCACATGCTCCGGGTGTTCGCGGACCCGGGCGGCGAGGTCGTCGGCCACATCGGCGAACCGGCGCTGCTCCAGGTCCAGTTCGGCGAGGGTGGTGAGGAGTTCCAGCCGCAGCGCGGTCAGCCGCTCGCGGTGGGCCGCCGCGCCCGGCCCGGGGACCCCGTCCAGCGGGGTGCCCTGCCAGAGCTGGAGGGCCGTGCGGATCGCCCGGGACGCCCGCGCCGGGTCGCCGTCGCCGCGCAGGTTCCGCGCCTCGGCCGCCAGGGAGTCCAGGTCCAGCAGGTCCACCTGGTCCGGGCTGATGTGCAGGGCGTAGCCGTCGGGCAGCCGGGCGACCGTGCAGGGGCCGAGGGCCCGCCGCAGCCGGGACACATGCTCGCTCAGGACCGCGCTGGCATGCGCGGGCCGCTCCGCGGGGTCCCACACCTCCTCGACGAGCCGGTCGTGCGTCACGGTACGGCCGTGCCGCAGCAGCAACTGGACGAGCACGGCCAGCCGTTCACCGCCCGTGGCCGAGTCCACCAGCACCTGGTCGGAGTTCCTGGTCAGCCGGACGGGACGGGGTCCGCCCGCGGGGTCCGGCGGAGGGGCGCCGGTGCGCCACACCTGGACCGGGCCGAGCAGCCGGTAGCGCAGATACGGCGCCGATCTGCGGGCGTGGCCGCGCAGTTCGGGGTTCCGCAGCCCGTTCAGGGCCTGGACGGAGTCGTCGGCGGAGCCGTGCAGCAGGGCCGTGAGCGCCTCGGACACCGGGGCGCGCAGCGGCTGGGGCAGCCTGTTCAGGTTCCGTGGCGTCGGGTGCGCCTCCGCGGTGGACGAGGACGACGCGAGGAACGCCAGCGCCGATCCCAGCCGCCGCAGATCCTCCCGCCGCCGGTCGGGGCCCGGTGCGCGGTCGAGCTCGAAGAGGGTCAGCCGCGGCGTCCCGTCGGGGAGGACGACCACACTGTGCGTGCCGACGGAACCGTGCACCACCCCATGGCGGCCCAGCGCGTCCAGCGCGGCGGCGAGCCCCGCCGCCACGGAGACGAACAGCCGGGCGGGGAGCACGAACCCCTGCGGCGCGGCGAGCGCGTTCAGCGGGATGCCGTCCAGGTGCTCCATGGCGATGAAGCGCGCGGCGCCGTGCCGTCCCGAGCCGAGGACACGGACGATGTTCGGGTCGCGCAGTTCCCGCAGCAGCCGGACCGTACGCTCGAAATGGGCGGCGTCCTCCGGCTCGCCGACGGAGAACGCCTGTATCACCACGGTCCGGCTCCCCACCCGGTCCCCGGCCAGCCACAGCCCGCCGCCCGGCCGGATCGGGTGCTCCAGCCGGTATCGGCCACCGACCACCACACCGGTGTCGAAGTACGGGGCGTGCGCGGGCGGTCCGTCCTCTTCCGGGTCCGGCCCCGGGTCCGTCACCGCTGCCGGTTCCGCCGGTCCCGCCGTCTCCACGGCCTCCCAGGACAGGAGGTCCGAGGGCCGCGGTGATCCCTCGTCCGGGGCCGGGCGCGGGGCCGGGGGGCGTCCCGCGTACCGCAGGCTGTCCGCGCCGACCGTGGCGACCGGTGGGCCGCCGGGCGCGCCCCCGGCGGCGGCGTCCGGTACCGCGACCTCCATCGGGAAGCCGCCGGGCACCGTGCCCGCGCCCGCGTCGATCAGGGCGCCGACCCGGGCCAGCAGCGCCTCGGTACGGCTGCGGGTGGAGCGGGGCAGCGAGCGCAGCAGCACCTCACGCACCCCGGGCCGGAACGCGTACCAGCCGGAGGGCCGGGCCCCGCCGGTGAGCATCCCGCTGAGGACCACCTCCGCCAGATGCTGCGGGCTGGGACGCGCCTCGGTCGCCGCCTGGACGAGCCGCATCACCGGCAGCCTCGGGGTGCCGAGCGCGAGGTGCCCGGCGAGCCGGAACGCCTCCGGCGAAGCCGTCGCGCGGAACCGGGCGACGAGATCGGTGGCGGACAGGTTCCGCGCGTCGTCCCGCGCGGGATCGTCCGTGGCGACGGGCACCGGCCGGTGGTGGAGCCGGGCTGCGGCCCCCGGCTCCCGGGTGCCGCCGGGCCCGGCGATCAGCGCCGACCAGTGGCCCAGCCAGCCGGGTCCCACTTCGAGCACGGGCAGCGCGACCGGGGCGGGGCCAGGCCGGGGCACCCCGTCGGGCGCGACGGGGTCGTACGGGGTGAACACCAGCGCCGAGTTGGGGGCGGCGGGCGCGGGCGACGACAGCCGGCCCGGGGCCGCCGGGAGCGCGGTGGCCCGCCACAGCCGCTCGGGCAGCGGCTGGAGCACGGCGACGGGCATCCGGTCGGCCCACCGGCGCAGGGTGCCGTACCAGCGGACCCCGGCGGGGCCGTCCCACCACTGGGGGCCCACACAGTCGCTGAACAGCAGGGTCACGGTCCGTCCGTCGGCGAGCGCGGGCACCGGTCCGCCGCGCGGCCCGCGTACCGTTCCGTCGGCGTCCGCGCGGTACACCTCCACCGTGCGGAACACCCCCGACCGTTCCAGCACGGTCCGCAGCTCCCGTACCAGCGGACGCCACAGCGGCATCGTCGGCCCGGTGTCATGGACGAGATGGAGCCGCAGCCAGCGCTCACGCGCCGGGCGCAGCACCGGCAGCCAGGAGCGGGGACCCGGTCCGAGGCGCGCGATCCGGTCGGCGGTCGCCTCCTCGTCCAGCTCCCGGCCGTGCGGGGCGGGCACCTTGCGGGCCAGCGGACGCAGCGCCCGCTGGAGGGCGAGCGGCCGGGCCAGCATCGGCGGCGCGGGCACCAGCAGCGCGGCCCGCCCGACCGGATCGGGGCGGTCCGCCACGGGGGCGCGGCGCGGGCCCGGGGAGATGGACGACGGCCCGCTCCCGTCCGGTGCCCGGCTCCGGCGGCGGCGGCCCGTCCCGGCCGGTCCCGGGGCCGCCGGTCCGCTCGTCGCCGTCGGGGCCGTCGTCGCCGTCGGGGCCGGGGTCCGGGCCGGGGAGATACGGGACCAAGGGAGTTCCGGGGTGGTCACCGGGAGCGCACCGGCCCGCCAGCCACAGGAGTTCGGCGAGTTCGGTGGGCGTCGGCGCGGTGCCCCGCGCGGCGTCGGTGAGGACGGCCGCCAGCCGGGCGACGGGCGACGGGAGGGGACCGGGCTCAGTAGGCATCGTCGTCGCTGTCCGGGGTGCGGCTCAGATACGGCATCAGCTGTTCGGCGAGCGCGTCCCGGGACACCCCGGTCAGCCCCGCCGTCCCGGTCAGATAGATCGCGTTGAGCAACTGGTCCGTCGCGAGGCCCCCGCTGTCCGCCCGCTCCAGGAACCGGGAGATCAGGGTCCGCGCGTAGGCGTCCGGTTCCCCCAGGTGCGCGGTGACGATCCGGTCCAGCTGGGCGCCGTCCGGCCGCCGCAGCCGCAGCGACAGACAGCGCCGCAGGAACGCGGGCGGGAACTCCCGCTCCCCGTTGCTGGTCAGCACCACGAACGGGAACGCCCGGCAGCGCACCGCGCCGCCCGTGACGGCCACCCGGTCCCGGCCGCCGTCCACCATCACCTCCGCCCGGGGGGTGCGCCGGGCCGCCCGGACCAGCTCGGGGATCTGGTACTGGCCCTCCTCCAGGACATTGAGCAGGTCGTTCGGCAGATCCAGGTCGCTCTTGTCGATCTCGTCGATCAGCAGCACCCGGGGCCGCCGGTAGGGCAGCAGGGCGGTACCGAGCGGACCGAGCCGCAGATGGTCCTGGAGCTCCTCGCCGTCGTCCTGCGCGCCGGTCGCCGGTTCGCCGCCCGCCCGCGCCGCCGACTCCCGGGCCGCGTACAGCCGGGACAGCGCGTCGTACTGGTACAGCCCGTCGTGCAGGGTGGAACGGCTGGTGATGTTCCAGCGCAGCACCGGCCCCAGCCGCAGCTCCCGGGCGACCGCGTACGCGAGCGACGACTTGCCGCTGCCGGGCGGACCGGTCACCAGCAGCGGACGCCGCAGATACAGCGCCGCGTTGACCAGGTCCACGCTCCGCGGCGGCGCCTGGTACGTCCGGGCCCGGTGGGCGCGGTCCGGGGACGCGGCGGCCGTGTCCTCGTCCGGGGCGGGTGTCTCCAGCGGGGGACCGCCGTCGAAGGCCCGCCACGGCGGCGGCGCGGGCAGCGCGTCGATACCGTCGTGCGGCTCGTTCGTACCGGTGTAGACGGGCCACAGGGACATGAGCCGGACTCCTCGGGTCTGCGGACGGGGCTGGTCGGCGGGGTCAGCCGACGGGTGACGCGGCATGGCCGGGGGGTTCGGGGAAGCAGCGCGGGTCCTCCCACAACAGGGTCAGATCCCTGGCCCAGTGGCTTCCCGGGTCGTCGGACAGATACACGACGCTGCGCAGCGCACGGATGTGCGACGGCAGCTCCGCCGGTGGCAGCCGGGCCACATAGGCGGTCAGCTCGTCCAGGAACTCCCTCCCCGCGCAGGGCTCCCCGTCACCGTGCCGGCCGTCGCAGCCGGTGCGCGGCCACAGCAGCACCGGTACGGAGCCGTTCAGCCCGGCCGCGAACAGCCGCTTCATCCGGGGGGACGTGGGCGGCGCGGTGAACCCCATCATCTGGCCGTCCTCCCAGAGCCGGACGGTGAGCCTGCCCTGGTCCTCCGCGCTGCCGCACTCCACCCGGTACAGCTCGGCGCGCTCCCGGGCGTCCAGCCGCTCCCACTTGCGCAGCAGCTCATGCCGGCGCCCGCCCTGCCTGCGCCGCTCCCGGTCCAGCACCACCAGCGGGTACAGACAGCCCAGCGGGCTCGGGTCACCGGCGCCCCGGGGCCAGCGGTCCACCGGCTCGTTGAGCAGGGCGCGCGGTACGACGAACGCGATCAGGACCGGCGCGCCGTGCGGCAGTTCGTGGAACGCCTCGTCCACGCGCTCGGCGACGTACCGGGGCAGCGCGCGCTTGGCGAGGGTGCGGGCGCCGACCACCCGGCGGTGCCCGTCCCGGTACGCGGACACCTGCGCCAGGTACTGGCCGCGGCCGGAGCCGGAGCGCTCCAGCTCCACGACGATGGGCGACCAGGCGGGCGCGGGCCGCTCCCCGGGAACGCCGCCGGAGGGACGCTCCCGGTACACACCGCCGGAGGGCGCCGGGACGGCCGGGTGCGGGGGTGGTGGGTACGCCGTGGGTGCGGGGGGCGTGACGGCGGCCGTGGGCGCGGGGGCCGTGAGGGGTGCGGCGGGGGGCGGGGGGCCGCCGCGGGCGGCCCATCTGCGCAGCCCGTACCGCACCTCCGGGTCGGACACGAAGTCGGCGAGCCGGTCCGCGAACCGGGCGGGCGCCGCCGGGTCGTCGACCTCCGACAGCAGGTACCAGACGACGTCCCACAGCGCGGGGAACCCGCCCGGCGGCAGCGGCGGTCCGCCCACCGGGTCGACGGACTCGGCGTAGAGCCGGTCCGGCACGCACTCGGGGCCGTCCGCCCCGGCGGCCGTCACCAGCCGCCGCAGGGTCTCCTTGTCGGCCCGCCCGAACCCCCGGGTCGGGATCAGCTCGGTGAGCCGGGCCCAGTACCGCGCCAGCACCGCCACGGGCAGCATCCGGCCGCCGCGCGCCGGGCCGCCCCGGTCCGCCGAGGTCACCATGCCCACGGCCCGGCCGGTGTCCGCGAGGACCGCCGCGGCCCCGCTGAACCCGGGGGCGATCGGCCGGCCGTGCCCGGTCCACGGCTCCAGCTGCACCCATTCGTCGCTGATCCGCTGGGTGGCGGTGGCCCGGTACTCGGCGAGGACGCCCTCGTCGAAGCGGGCGGGGAAGCCGTACACGAGGAGTCTGCGCGGCGGGTCGCCGTAGCCGTCGCCGGGCGCCGCGAACTCGACCGGGGCCAGGGACACCGTCCGCTCCAGTTCCAGTACCGCGACGTCCCCGGTGTCCAGGTCGCCGCCGCCCCAGCCGCCGTGCGCCACCACCCGGGCCGCGACGCCGCCGAGCGGGCGCGCGTGCGGGAACGTCACCGTGACGTCCGCGCCGGTGTGCCGCTCGCGGACGACATGGGCGCAGGTCAGCACCTCCCGCTCGGAGACGAGGAAGCCCGCGCCGACCTCGCCGCCGCAGTCCACCCGGGCGTGCCAGGAGGCCGCGGCCGGGAGCCCGGCCGGCGGGACCCGGACCCCGGTGCCCGCGCCGGGACCGTCCGCCGTCATGATCCGGCGGTCGGCTCCGGGGACGGGGCGGCCCCGGCCGCCGGGTCCGCGCCGCCGGGCGACCAGGTCAGCCGGACCGTCAGATGGCCCTCGGCGGAACCCTTCACGATCACCGCGCCGCTCTCGGCGGTGAGCTTCACGCCGAACTCGATCTCCACGGAGTCCGGACCGAGGGTCCCGTCCCGGAACACCCGCAGCGCGGCCTCGGCCGCCGCCCGCGCCCCGTCCAGGGACGACTCGAAGGTCCGGGCGGCCTGCGCGGGGCCGCCGCCCCGGGACACCGGCCGGGAGCCGCCCCGGTCCGCGTCGTCCGTGCCGACGAGGACTGCCGCGCCGCCCTCGGTCCTGAACTCCACCAGCTCGTCCACACGACCCCCGTGCCAGCCCGCACCGTACAGATCCGTACCGGCCGCGCGGGGGGCGGGAGCCCAGGCGGTCCCGGCGAAGCACATTGTCCCCGAAGGGAGTTGCCGCTGTCAGGGGAAACGCCGCAACACGCGCGGGGGCGCCGCCTCCCCGTGGGACCGGGGGAGACGGCGCCCGCGCGCCTTCGCCGTGACGTCAGACGAGGCGGCCGACGATGTGGAGGAGGCCGGCGAGGACGTCGGTGAGGAAGTTCATGCTGTGGTTCTCCTTGCTGGGATGCCGGTGTGGGACTCGCTCCCGCCCGCTCCGCCGCCACCCGTCTTCCGCGAACCAGGAGGGCTCACGGGGGACATACGGGGACGACCGGGAGGAACAGGAGAGGCGAAGTGACGGTATGCATCCCGTCGTTCGCACACCGTGATCATCCCTGACCGTCGGTGCCCGGGGCAATCATCAGAGCGACGATCACCTGTTCCAGGGAACAACTGCCCCACCGTTCGAACCCCGTTCGACATGTCCCGGCTCAACCGCCCTGTGTCAGCGCCCGCTTCAGGACCTTGCCCATGTCGTTGCGCGGCAGCTCCGCCACGTACCGCACCACCCGCGGCCGCTTGTGCGGGGCCAGCGCCGCCGCCACATGCTCCGCCAGCTCCCGCGCCCCGGGCGGGTCCGCCGGGTCGGCGGCGACCACCCAGGCCACCACCCGCTCCCCGAGATCCGGGTCGGGCTCGCCGGTCACCGCCGCCTCCCGCACCCCCGGATGGTCCAGCAGCGCGTTCTCGACCTCCCCCGCCCCGATCTTGTAACCACCGCTCTTGATCAGGTCCGTGGCCTTGCGCCCGACGATCCGCACATACCCGTCCGGGTCCAGCACCCCCATGTCCCCGGTACGGAACCAGCCGTCCGCCGTGAACGCCGAGGCCGTCGCCTCCGGCCGGTTCAGATACCCCGTGAAGAGATTCGCCCCCCGCACCTGGATCTCCCCGACCTCCCCGGGACCCGGCGCGGTCAGCGCCGCCCCCGACTCGTCCACCAGCCGCAGCCCCACCCCCGGCAGCGGCGGCCCGACCGTCCCCGCCCGCGCCTCACCGTCCGCGTGGACGGCCGTGTTCATCAGCGTCTCCGTCATCCCGTACCGCTCCACCACCCGCCGCCCGGTCGCCGCCGCGATCCGCTCGTGGTCCCGCAGGGGCAGCGCCGCCGAACCGGACACCAGCAGCCGCGCCCCCGCCAGCGCCCGCGTCAGCGCCGGGTCACCGGGCAGCGCCTCCGCGATCCGGTGGTACATCGTCGGCACCCCGAACAGCATCGTCGCCCCGGCGCCCAGCTCCCGGGCCACCCCCTCCGTGCTGAACCGCCCCAGATGCCGCACCTCACCCCCGAGCCGCAACGGCCCCAGCGTCCCCAGGACCAGCCCGTGCACATGGAACAGCGGCAGCCCGTGCACCAGCACGTCGTCACCCGTCCACGCCCACACCCGCGCCAGCGCGTCGAGGCTCGCCGCGAGCGCCCGCCGGGGGAGCACCGCGCCCTTCGGCGCACCGGTCGTCCCCGAGGTGTAGACGACGAGCGCGGGCACCTCCCCGCCCCACCCTTCTTCCCGTACGGGCTCCCCTGCCGGCTCCGCGCCCGGACCGCCGTCCGGCTCCGCCGACACCTCCAGCCGGGGCACGCCCCGCAACGCCGCCGGGAGCTCCGTACCCGGTGCCACCAGCACCCGCCGCGGCGCGCTGTCGGCGACCACATGCGCCAGCTCCGCCGCACCCGAGGCGGGATTCAGCGGCACCACCGCCACCCCCGCGAGCAGCGCGCCCACCACCCCGACCGCGGTCTCCGGCGACGGGACCGCCCACACCGCGACCCGCCCCTCCCCGGCGACCAGCCGCCCCACCCGCCCCGCGGCGGACGCCAGCGCCCCGTACGTCAGCGAGCGGTCACCGAAGCGGAGCGCGGGCCGGTCCGCCGCGCGGGGGTCCGTCAGGGCCGGGAAGAGAACGGTCACGCGTGCTGCTCCTCGTCTGGGAGGTCCGGGACGGACACCGCCCCGCGCGGCCGGACGCCGCACCCGCAAGCTTGCACCCTCCTCAGCCGCCGGGGGCCCGCTCCGCGACCTCCGCGACGACACAGCTCAGATGGTCCGGCGCCCCCGCCTCGTACGCCCGCGCACGCAGCTCGCGCACCGCCGCGGCCGGGTCCGGGGCCGCCACGAGCACGCTCCGCAGCCGCTCCCCGGGGACCACCGCCGACAGTCCGTCCGAGCACAGCAGATAGCGGTCGCCCGGCCGGGTGTCGTGCAGCCGGATGTCCGGTACACCGTGCCCGCCGGAGCCCGTCAGCGCCCGCAGCAGCAGCGACCGCCCCGGATGCGACCGCGCCTCCTCCTCGGTGAGCCGGCCCTCCTCGACCAGCGAACCCGTCACGGTGTGGTCCTCCGTGACGAGGAACAGCTCACCGTCGCGCAGGACATGCGCCCGGGAGTCCCCGATATGGACGAGCGCCAGCCGCGAGGCGGTCCACAGCAGCGCGGTCAGCGTCGTCCCGACCTCCGCCCGGCCCGCCGCCCCGGCCGTCCGCACGGCGACCTCGCGTACCGCGCGGGCCGCCCGCGCGACCGCGTCCTCCAGGGCGTTCAGTACGTCGCCCGGGTCCAGTGTCCCGCCGTCCAGGGCCTTCAGCGCCTCGACGGCCGCGGCGCTCGCGGGCGCCCCGCCCGGCCCGAAGCCGTCCGCGACGGCCAGCAGCCGGGTGCCCGCGTGGACGGCGTCCTGGTTGCCGGGACGCACCAGGCCCCCGTCCGACAGGGCCGCGCAGCGCAGTTCCAGGGTCATGACAGGCTCCTTCGGTCGTAAGGGTGCGGAGAGCTGGTCGACGAGGAACTCCGCGAGGTCCCGACGGGCCGAGGTCTCCGCCTCCACCTCGGCCCAGTACCGCCGCACCGCCTGTGCCGCGCGTGGCGGCGCCAGGGCCGTCACCTCACGGATACGGGCCAGCGGCATCCCCAGCCTGCGCAGCCACGCCACCAGACGGGCCCGCTCCAACTGGTCCGGCGAGTAGAAGCGGTAGCCCGACCGGGGGTCCACCCGGGCCGGACGCAGCAGGTCCAGCTCGTCGTACAGCCGCAGGGCCTTCGGCGACAGCCGGGCGGCCCGCGCGAACGCGCCGATGGTCAGCGAGGCACCGGCCCCCGGGCCGTCCCCGCCGCCGTCCCCGCCGCCCGTGCCCTCGCCGCCCGTGCCCTCGCCGTCCGGGAACCCGCCGTTCATGACCGCCCACCCCGCTCCTCGTCCTGTCCCCGATCCTGGGGCTTGACCGAGGGGCAAGGTAAAGCGTGGTGTCCCGGACATCCGGAGAGTTACCCTGCGTCCGGTCCGTCCGTCCGCCTTCCACCAGGAGCTCCGCCGTGTCCCGCACCCCCAGGATCGCCCTGGTCACCTACCGTCCCCGCCCCGGCGGGGTGACCGATCCCGACCTCCCGGCGATGCTCGACGCGCTGACCGCGGCGGGCGCGGCCGGACAGGCGGTGGCGTGGGACGACCCCGGGGCCGACTGGGCCTCCTTCGACCTCGCCGTGGTCCGCTCCACCTGGGACTACACGCAGCGGGTCACCGAGTTCCTCGCCTGGGCCGACCGCTGCGCCACGCTGACCCGGCTGGTCAACCCCGCGCCGGTGCTCCGCTGGAACAGCGACAAGCGCTACCTGGACGACCTCGCCCGCGCGGACGTGCCCGTGGTCCCCACCCGCTTCGTCCCGCCCGGCGCGGAACCCGGCTTCCCCGACGGTCCGTTCGTCGTCAAGCCCACCTGGGGCGCGGGCGCGCGGTACGCGGCGCGGTACGAGGACGGCGGCGCGGGGGCCGTGCGGCGGGCCCGGGAGCAGGTCTCGCGGATGCACGCGGAAGGGCTCACCGCGATGGTCCAGCCCTATATGCGGGCCATCGAGACGACCGGGGAGCGGGCCCTGGTCCATATCGGGGGGACCTTCCACCACGCGATACGGAAGGGGGCCGTCCTGGAGGCCGGGGCGGCCTTCGACGCGGCCAAGACCGCGCATCCCGGGGTGCGGGGGTGGACGCCGGGCCCGGCGGAGCTGGCGGTGGCGCGGCGGGCGCTGGCGGCTGTCCCCCTCTCGGGGGCGCCTGTCTACGCTCGGGTGGATCTCGTCGACGGGGACGACGGGGTGCCCCGGGTCATGGAGCTGGAGCTGATCGAGCCGAACCTGTTCCTCGGCCTCCACCCCGAGACGGCGTCGGCCCTGGCGAAGTCCCTCACGGGGTGCGTCGCCTGAGGTCCGCCGTGGCCGGCCCACTTGTTCCTGTACGGGAGTTCCCGCGGGTCGCCTTCGCTTGCGCTTCCTAGGTCTGTCCGGCTGGGCGTACTTCGTTCGTGTGCCGTCGTTCGTGGGGTGCGCAGTTCCCCGCGCCCCTGGATGCTGCCCCTTCGGGTTTGTTCGTCGGGTGCGGGTCGGCCCTCGTTTTCGCGCAGTTCCCCGCGCCCCTTTGGGGCGCGTCCGGCCGGTTCTTGGGGTCGGTGCCGGTCGGGATTCTCCGTCCTCGCTCCAACGCGCTCGGTACGACGTGTCCTTGCCGGACTGAAGAGCATCGGAGTCTGCGGGCAGAGATTCCCGCCCACCCCCTCCCGCAGCAGCGCGACTGCGAGAGGAGGGTGGTTCGACCCCGCCCGGCCCGGAGCCTGACCACACCCGCAGACTGAGAACAGCCCCAGGTAGGCGCCCCTTCAGGGGCGCGGGGAACTGCGCAAAGACGAGAACCGGCCCGCACTCGACGGACAACACCAGCCAGGCAGCGCCCCGACAGGGGCGCGGGGAACTGCGCGAAACCACCGAGCGACGGCACCGGAAACAAGTACGCCCACCCGGACAAACCTCAGAAGCGCAAGCGAAGGCGACCCGCGGGGAACTGCGCGAGCAACCAAGGACCACCCGCAGCCGAACGGGAACCGTAAGGGGCGCGACCTCAGGGGCGCGGGGAACTGCGCGAAACCACCGAGCGACGGCACAGGAAACAAGTACGCCCAGCACACGAAACCCAGGGGCGCGAGGAACTGCGCACCCCACGAGCGACGGCACCGGAACAAGCGCGCCCACCCGGACGGACCTCACAAGCGCAAGCGAAGGCGACCCGCGGGGAACTGCGCACCCACGAACGACCTGTGCGGGAACAAGTGCGCCCAGCACAGGAACCCAAGGGGTACCAGGGGAAGGGTCACCCGGGGGAGATCCGCTGGAGGAGGCCCCACGTGAACTCCGCTGTGTACGCATAGGGCGCACCGCTCGCGGTGAACGCCAGTCCCCACCGCCCGGGCGCCGACCCCTGCAAAGGCCGCGCCGGCGGGAACGCCGAGGCGACCTCGTCGACGGTCACCGACCAGGGCACGAGGTCACCGACCCCCCGCAGCACGGGCCCCGCACACCCCGGCGCCCGTACGAGCCACTCGTTCCACACCGCCCCACCGGGCCCCGTCAGCACCTCGAACCGCAGGTCCGGCCACAACGGCACCGGCCACAGCAGCGCCTCGCACTCCAGGTCCCCGACCCGCCGGGCGGACCGCGACTCGGGCGGCCCCAGCACCGACCGGTAACGCCCGGCGGCCCCCCGCCCCCGCGGGGACCGGGACATCGCCTGCCACCGCCGGTTCGCCTCGCGCATCTCCGTGACGGACACCCCGAGCGTCCGTCGCGCGTCCGCCACCAGATCCGGTTGGTGGTCGGCCATCCTCCGCAGCAGCACCAGCTGGAACTCCAGCGGACCGAACGGGGCACCGGGCACGGACGGGGTACGGGGCATGTCCCCATCGTGCCGCACCGGCGCCGGGGAACCGCTCAGCCGTCCGCCGGGGCCCCGGCCGTGAACCGCTCGTGCTCCGCGTCCGTCACCGCCGTCCCCGATGCGGGCAGCAACTGCGGCACCCCGTCCACCACCGGGTACAGCCGCCGCAGCCGCGGGTTGTACAGGGCCGTCCCGGGGGCGCCCCCCTCGGGACCGACCAGACGCAGCGCGCCCTTGTCCAGCGGGCACACGAGAAGGTCGAGCAGCGGATCGTCAGGACTCATGGGGGTCAGCTCCTTGCGGTCGGACACGGCGGGGTCGGGGTCGGGACGGCGGGACGGTCGGGTACGGCGGGACCGGGCGGGGAGTCGTGCTTCGGCATCGCGAGGAGGACCGACACCGCGAGGACCGTCCCCGCGACCCGCAACGCGAGCCGTACCGGATCACCGGGCAGCGCCTCACCGAACGCGAGGGTCCCGAGGACGGCCGAGAACACACAGGACACCGTGGTGCACACGGGCACGATCAGGGACGCCCGGCAGCGCTGGAGCGCCGCCTGCGACATGATCAGCCCGAACACCCCGGTGCACAGCAGCAGATAGGGATACGGCGAGCCGAGCAGCCCGAGCAGCGCCCCGCCCGGTGCCCGCGCGAGGTCCGGCAGATGCCCGGAGACCCCTTTGATCGCCAGCGAGCTGACCCCGTAGAGCAGCCCGACGGCGACCCCGTACTCGACACCGGCCGTCGGCATCCGGTGCCGCCGTCCGGCCCGCCGTTCGGTCACCGCGTACAGCCCGAGGCCCGCCGCGAGCGTGGGCACGCACACCAGCAGGATCACCCCGGCCGGGGCCCCCGCGCCCACCGCCTCCGCCGACCCGGCGCCGTGCGGCAGCGACAGCACGACCATCAGCAGCGCCAGCAGGATCGCCCCGATCGCGTACCGCTCACGCCCCGAGGTCTCCTCACCGAGGACCCGCGACGACAGCAGCAGGAGCAGTACGAGCCCCGACACGAAGATGCCCTGCGCGGCGGCGATCGGCAGCGTCCGGTACACGGCGAGCTGCGCGCCGAACCCGGCGGCCAGCGCCAGCGCGCCGCCGATCCACAGCGGACTGCGCAGCACCAGCCACAGCAGCCGCACCGGTTCGCGCACACTCACCGCGGGCAGCCGCGCGAGCGCCCGTTTCTCCAGCACGAACCCGGTGCTGTAGAGCACGTTCGCGAGCAGCGCGGCGGCCACCCCCCACCCCACGGCTACGTCCTTCGCGCGTGCAGCAGCAGGATCGAGGAGAGGGACGGCGCCGCGCAGGCCAGCCGGTCCAGGCCGCGCAGCGGACGCGGCACCCCGTGGAACGGGGCGCCCGCGAGCCGGACCACCTCGAAACCGGACGCCGCGACGAACTCCCGCAGCGCGCGTGCCGTGTAGAGCCGCAGATGACCGACGACCTCCCGGCCGGGCCGCCCATGGATGCCCCGCAGGCTGACCTCGGAGAACACGGGCTGCACCCCCGCGAGGAGCAGCGCCCGGTTGTACCAGGCGGCCAGGTTCGGGGTGGACAGCATCAGATGCCCGCCGGGCCGCAGCACCCGGCGCAGCTCGTCCAGGGCGCTGTCGGGGTCGACGAGGTGCTCGATGACCTCGCTGAACAGCACGGCGTCCGCCGAGCCGGAGCGCAGCGGCAGCCCCCCGTCGGTGAGTTCGCCGCGTACGACGTCCGTGAGGTGGGCGCGGGCCCGGCGCAGCGCGTCCTGCGACCAGTCGACGCCGATGACCCGGTGCCCGGCCAGCAGCGGCGCCGCGGTCCGCGCCGCGGTGCCGTCGCCGCAGCCCACGTCCAGGACCACGGCCGGGCGTCCGGCGGCGGGGCCGAGGGCGGCGGCCAGCATCCGCGCCTGCCGCAGACTGCGGGCGTCCCCCGACGCGACGGGCACCCCCGGGTCCTCGTAGAAGTCCCGCAGTCCGCGCGGCGCGCTGCCGTCCCCGCCCCGTCCGTCGTCCGCCGCCCGGTCACCGGTCCCCGTGCCGTCCCGCGTGGTCCGTGTCATCGGGTCCCCTCCCGCGCCCCGTCCCCGGCCACCGGGGGCCGGGTCAGGTCCAGATACCGCTCGAACAGTTCCCGCAGCCGCGCGCCGTCCGCGTCCCCGAGCAGCGCCGTCGACCAGCGCAGCACCACATGCAGCCGTCCGGCGGTGGAGGCGACGGTCACCGTGAACCCCCGGGGCATCCGCGCGGGCGCGGAGATCCACAGCGCGTCGGACCGGCCGGCGTCACCGAAGTCCAGCGGGTAGGGCACCCGTCCGATGTTGCTCACCAGGGTGGTGGACATCCAGGGCGTCAGCGCGCGGCGCAGCAGCCGGGTGACGGCCGCCCGCCAGAGCACCGGGAGCACCGGCGCGGTCAGCAGCGTCGCCCCGCGCCCGAGTTGCGGCCGCTCCGCCGCCTTCAGCGCGCGGGTACGGTCCGCGGTCCGCGTCAGCAGTCCGCGCACCGCCGCCGGGTGCCACTCGTCGCCGCCCCAGGCGGCGGGCCGCAGTTCCGCGGCGGTGAACGGCACCTCGACCAGCCGGGTGCCGTTCCCGATCGGCATCCCGGGCCCGCGCGGCCGGTCGTCCACCGGCATGGTGATCCGCACCGGGCGCGGCCGTTCCCCCCGCGTCCGGTTCCAGTGCGCCACGGTGAGCGCGGTGGCCACCATCAGCTGGTCGTTCACGGTGTACGGGGCGCCGGGCGGGCGGCGCGGGACATCGAGGTCGAGGACGAGCATCCCGTTGCCGGGGCCGGACGCCCCGGCGGGCCGGGCCGGGGTGCCGGGGGCCAGCCGGGCGGGCCGCGCCCAGGGGGAGGGGCCCGGCGCCGGGTCGGCCGGGCCCGGCCCGGGGGCGTGCCGGGCCGGGACGGGCGGGGACGACGCGTCGTCACCGGCGCCGCCGTACAGCCCGGCGGCGGTCGCGAGGACACGGATACCGGCCGGACCGTCCAGCGCGGTGTGGTTGAGCGTCAGGAAGAGCACCGTCCCGCCGGGCCGCGCGGGGTCCTCGACCGCCTCCAGCCGGATCGGCGGGGACGCCGACAGCGGGGGTGCCGTCGCGAGGGCACGGGCCCTCGCCCGCTCCAGCGCGCCGGGTCCCGGCGCGGGGAACGTCACCACCTCCGTGTCGGGACCGTCCGTCAGCTCCCAGTTGTAGCGCCGCCGGTACCAGGGGCCCGGCGCCTCCCGCATCAAGGCGCGCGGGTGGCGCCGCAGGGCCTCGCCGAACGCCCGCCGCAGCCGTTCCGGGTCGGGCCGCCCCGGCAGCCGCACCTCGATATGGACGGTGTCCGGCTCCGTCTTGTGGACGCAGTGCCGCGACACCTCGTCGACGACGGGGAAGGGCACCCGGACCGGGCCCGCCGGTGCGGCGGGCCGGGCCGGGCCGTCCACAGCGGTCACCGAGCGCCCCCGCCCGCGTCCCGTGCCCCGGAGCCGGGCCCCCGCGCGGTGACGGTCCGCCCGTCCCGGCCGTCCTGCCCGGCCGTACGCTTCGCCTCGTCCGGCCCGTCCGCCCCGTCCGCTCGACCCGCCCCGGACGTTCCCGCAGGTGCGGCAGGTGCGGCAGGTGCGGCAGGTGCGGCAGGTGCGGTCGGAGCCGCGTCCGAACCTGCGGGGACGGCCGAAGCGGAACCCTGACCGGCAGGACCGGCAGGACGCGCGGTCGGCGTCCCCGCCGGCGCGGGCTGCACCGCGGGCGCCCCGTACGGCTGCGCCGGAAGCACCGCCGTACCCGTGGGACCGGCCGCCGCCGGACCGGCGGTACGGCGGCGGTGTCCGCCGCCGCCCCCGCCGACCGTCACCAGCGACGCGAACAGCGCGATCAGCGCCAGCACCTGCGCGAGCGGGCCGAACGACCCCTCGCCCGCCGCCGGAGCCTCGCCCGCGCCGGTCGCCGCCACGACACCCGCGGCCGTCATCGATACGAACGCGATCGGCACCAGCAGGGTGTGACGGCGCAGCGCGAGTACCGCCAGGAACGGGACGAGCAGGGCGAACCAGCCCGCGATCACCACGGCCACCAGGGTCAGCGCGACCGTGCCGAGAAGGGTCCCCGGACCGTTCACCGCCGCCGACGGGCCGTGCGGGTTCTCCTCCTGGCGGCGCCACAGCACCAGACCGACCAGACCGAGCAGCGCGGCGAACCCGACGACCAGCCCGATCTCGTACGTCCGCGCGGGCTCGTAACTCAGGGTGACCTTGCCGCCCTCGCCCTCGGGGACGCGGAAGCCCTGCTGCCAGCCGTCGAGCCGGACCGAGGTCAGCTCCTTGCCGTCGAGGGTCGCCTTCCAGCCCTCGTTGACGTTCTCGTACGTCGTCAGGTACGACTCCGCGCCGGAGCCGACGGTGAGCTGACGGCGGTCGCCGAGCCAGTCGTCGACCTTCAGCTCACGTGTGGCCGTCGCGGGTGCGGCGGCCTCGCCCCGGGTGAGGGTCGCCGCGGTGACGGCCAGCGGACCCTCGTCGCCCGCCTCCAGGGTGTGCGTGCCCGTGCCGAGTGTGAGTTCCGCGTCCGGCTCGTCCCGCTGGCACAGCGTCACGTCGACGGGCCGCCGTTCCACCAGGTCCTGGACGACGCCCTTGGCGCTCGTCGCGTGGAGGACCCCGTCGATCGCGACCGCCGGACCCTCGCCGCACTCCAGGGTGAAGCTCCGCCCGTCGGACGGCCGTTCGGTGCGGTAGCCGTCGGGCTCCAGCGCGGGGACGGTGATCTCCGTCAGGCCGACCGGCAGCCGCAGATCGTCACCGGCGACCGGGTTGTGCAGGGTGACCTCGGAGGTGGCGGTCACCCTGATCTCCAGCTCATCGGTGGTGATCGGGTCGAAACGCACCCAGCCGTTGTCGTCCACGTTCGCGATCGCCGCGCCGTCCGGCGAACTGATCTCGACCTTCGTCGGGCGGGCCGACAGGCCGCCCGCGCCGGTCAGCACCAGCCGGTCCACCGGCCGCTTGTCCCGCCAGGCCAGCCGGACCACCGGCTCGTCCCCGGCGATCCACGCGGTCGTCAGATCCCCGTCGGTGAGATTGCGCGCCGACAGCTGCGCGCCGAGGCGCGCGGTGGAGGCGGCCGTCGCGACGACCTGGTTGCGGGGCCGCTCGGTGCCCGCCCCGTACAGCAGCTTGTCCAGCGCCTCACCGGGGACCGGCACCGCGCTCATCCTGACCTGGTGCGCCCCGCCGTCGGAGGTGGTGAAGGAGCGGTGCAGCCCCGACTCCGTACCGGCGGGGGACAGCCCGCCCGGGTCGGCCGTCCGGTGCAGCGACACCGTCTCGGCGCCCGCGCGGGTGGCGTTCTCGGCGTCCGTGGGCAGCTTCAGCATCCGGGTCACCGACACATCCGGGATCTCGATCTCCGAGAAACCGGCACCGGTCAGCCCGGGGCCGCCCGACTCGGTCTCCACGATCGTGATCCTCAGCCAGTCCGTCCCACCCGGCGGGGACTTGATGTCCTGGGGCTTCCCGTTGGCGCGCAGCGGACTCGTCTCGCTGCCGCGCTCGGTCTCCACCCGCACCTTCGTCGGCGCGGCCCGGGTCCCGTTCTGCGGCAGCGGGGTGACCGTCAGCGAGGACGGCATCTCCGTCGTTCCCTCGAACGCGATCCGCAGCCACTCACCGGCCGCGTCCCCCGAGGTGCCCACGGCCCACGCGGTGTCCGGGTTCCCGTCGAACGCGTTCACCGGGTCGTACTGCGGCAGATGGAACAGCCAGTTGCCGCTGGACGACGCGGTCACCGCGCGGGCGCCCCGCAGTTCGGCGACCGTCTGATGCCGGACACCGCTCTTCGGCAGGATCTGGTGCGGCTCGTCACCCGGGTCCTGCACACTCCCGGAGTGGTTCCGCTCGTCCTCGGTGTACGTGTACGAGGTGTTGGTGTTCACCAGGCCGAAGCGGGTGTCGGCGCGCCGCAGCCCGTCCCCGACCACCTGGAGCGCGGGCTTGTCGACGCCCGGGTGCCCGTCACCGGTCAGGACCGTCGGACGGTCGCGCAGCGACGGGTCGCCCGACAGCGGCAGCAGCGTCTCCGGTCCGCCGGACACCACGGCCGTGTCGGCGGCGGCGTAGATCCCCGCCTGGCCGGGCCGCTTCGTACCGGCCGCCGGCTCGTAGATCTCCACCGCGCGCTGCTGGGCGAACAGCCCCTCGACCTGGAGGGGGGTGTCGTCCGCGATCCGCCCGCCGGTCATCACCGGGCCGAAGCCCTCGACGCGCTCGTACCCGGACTGCTCCAGGGTCCGCTTCACCGTCGTCGTCGGGACGTATCCGATCTGGTCGGGGTCCAGGTCGTTGCGGACGACGACATGGTGCAGCCCCGCCCGGCTCAGGAAGTCCCGCAGCCCCGGTACCTCGGCACCGGTCAGCAGCGCCTGCTCCACGGCGTCCATCGCCCGCCGGTTGCCCGCCGTCCCGAACGGGACGTAGTCGCGCTGCGCCCAGCGGGACTTGGCGAGCACGTCCAGCGGCTGGTCGATGGGGGAGCCCCACGTGTAGACGCCGTGCGCGGTCGCGGGCACCACCAGCGCCCGGCTGTCCGGGGTGTTCTTCTCCAGCCAGCCCGCCGTGGTCTCCCAGTAATCGGGCAGCTTCTGGAACGAACCCGGCTGGAGGATCGAGCCGTTGACGTACGGCAGCGCGAGACCCGGCACCACGAGCACCGCGGCGACCGCGGGCGCCCAGCGGCGGCCCCGCACCGGCCGCGCCCCGTGCTCACGCACCGCGACGGCCAGCAGATGCGTCAGACCCAGCACCAGCGCGAGCGCGAGGCCCGTCTGGAACTTGTAGATGTTGCGGAACGGCACCAGCACACCGTCCAGCAGATCCTGCACGAAGCCGTGGAACGGACCGCCGAACGTGCCGCCGTACCCGGCCAGGGTCAGCAGCGCCACCGTCAGCACCGTCAGCGTCAGCCAGCGCCGCTCCGGCACGTCCCGGCGGGCCAGCCCCGCGAGACCCAGCGCGGCGGCGACCGCCGACGCCACGATCACCAGCACCGACGACGCGACACTCCACCCGGCGGGCAGCCACGGCTCACCGAAGTTCAGATACGCGACCCAGTTCCCGGCGCCGCGCAGCGCCTCCGTCGCGGCCATCGTGTCGGTGGTGACCCGGGAGGTCTCCACGTACGGCAGGAAGTTCTCGCCGTACACCCCGAGCAGCAGCAGCGGGACCACCCACCACAGGGTCGCCAGCAGCACCCCCGGCACCCACCACAGGATCAGCGCCCGCCGCCGCGGACCGCGCGGCCGGGTCAGCAGATACAGCGCCACCGGCAGCAGCGACGCCAGCGTCGACGCCGCGTTCACCCCGCCCATGCACACCACGAGCAGCGCGGAACGCAAGGCCGCGACCCGCGCGCTGTACCGGTCGTCGACCAGCGGCAGCAGCACCCACGGCAGCAGCGCGCCGGGCAGCGCCGCCGCCGACGTGGAACCGACGACGATCGTGTACGTCGGCCACAGCGCGTACACCGCCGCGCCCAGCAGCCGCGTCGAGCGGTTGCCCACGGCGAGGCGTTCCATGAGCCGCAGCGCGCCCCAGAACGCGGCCGTCACCACGATCGACAGCCACAGCCGCTCCGCGAGCCACACCGGGAGCTGCGCCAGATCGGCGAGCCCGTAGTAGGGGAGCATCGGGAACGCGTAGCCGATGTACTGGTCGGTGAGCGTGCCGAAGCCCGCCCGGTCCTGCCACAACTGGCCGAGGTCGCCGAGGAACTGCCAGGGGTCGACCGTGACCCCGAGCTTGGTGTCGAACGTCATCCGTCCTGGTGACACCACCAGGAACAGCGTGAACACCACGGCCCAGAAACCGGCGAGCCACCGGCGCGACCGGGGCACCCCGGGAGGGCCTTCGGTGGTGCTGGTGGTGCGCGGGGCGGCCGGAGGGGGAGCCTGGGCCGCCGGGGCCGTACTGGTCATGGACACCGCCTGAGGATGAGGAGAAGGTTCCAGGTGGCGAATTCCCGCAGGCCCGGCACCCGGGTCACCGCACCGGCCAGGAACGGCCAGTAGCGGGACCGGGCGGACACCACGGTGACATCGGTCCGCGCCCTCACCTGGCGCAGCGTCGGACCTACGTGCACGGCGAAGAGGTTCTCGCCGAGGATGTGCTTGGCGGGGCGGCCGGAGCGCCGCTCGTAGCGGTCCCGCGCCCGGCGGGCGCCCAGATAGTGCCAGGGCGCCCCCTCGTGACCGCCCCACGGGGAGAGCCAGTTGGTGAACGAGACATAGATCAGCCCGCCGGGGCGGGTGACGCGGACCATCTCACTGAGGAAGGTCTGCGGATCGTCCACGTGCTCCAGGACGTTCGAGGAGAAACACACATCGGCGGTGCCGTCCGCGAGCGGCAGCAGATAGCCGTCCGCGACGACCGCGCCCTCGGGCGGGGAGCCGCCCAGTTCCCGGGGGTCCGGCTCGAACAGCGCCGCACACGCGCCGCGCCGCCGGAACTCCCGGGTGAAGTACCCGCCGCCACCGCCGATGTCGACGACGGTCCGCCCGTCGAGCGGCCCGCCGTACGCCTCGACCTGGTCGGCGGCGTCCTGGGCGAGCAGGGTGTAGCACGCCTCGGGGTCGTCCTGTTCCCGCAGGAACGCGCGGAACAGCGCGGCCGACCGCCGGAAGGAGGGGTCCTTCCGCCACGGCCGCCGCGGACCGTCCGCGGGGCGCGCCGGGGGGCGGCCCGCACCGGTACGGCCGACTCTTGGACCAGGGGCTTGCATCGGACCTCACTTCCGCCGGGACGGCGGTGCGCCGCCCTCGTCGGCACCCGGGACCCGGGCGGACGCAGGGACGGACAGGGGAGCGGGGACGGGGGCCGCGGACGCCGCGGACAGGGGTGTCCGCGCGGCGGGCACGGTGGGGACGGGTACGGGGGCGGCGGATACGGGCGCGGGTGCGGCGGGCACGGGTGCGGGTGCGGGTGCGGCGGTCAGGACCGTGCCGCCGGACGGGGCGGACCCACCGGACCGGGACCGGACGGGCCCACCGCTCGGAACCGGCCCACCGCTCGGAACCGGCCCGCCGCTCGGGACCGGCCCGCCGGACGGGATTCGTGCGGCGGGTACGGTCGCCACCGGTACGGGGGCGGGGATCGGCGCGGACGCCGTCACGGGGGCGGGGCGCTGTCCGGTCGCGGCCTCCACGGCCACGTCCCGGAACGCGCGCACCGTGTTCGCCCACGTGTAACCGGCGGCCCGCTCACGCGCGGCGGCGCCCATCGACGCCCGCCGCCGCTCGCTGAGGGCCAGCGAGCACCAGGCGGCGGCGAACGAGCTCTCGCCCCGGGCGAGCACCCCGGTCACCCCGTCGTCGACGGAGTCCCGCAGCCCGGGTACGTCGAAGCCGACGGTCGGGGTCGAGCACATCGCCGCCTCGGTGACCACCAGCCCCCAGCCCTCGACGGCCGAGGGATGCAGCAACAGCCAGGCCGCGCACAGCAGACGGTGCTTCTCCGCCTCCGTGACATGTCCGGCGAACTCGACCCCGGGACCGGCCATCCGTTCCAGCCGGGCGCGTTCGGGGCCGTCCCCGACGATGACGAGCCGGCCGCCGGTCACCAGCCGGACCCGCTCCCACAGCCGCAGCAGCAGATCGATCCGTTTGTACTCGACGAGCCGTCCCATCGCGAGGAACAACGGCTCACCGGAGCGCGGGAGTTGGGGTCCCGGTTCCTCGACCCCGTTGTGGACGACCCGGACGCGGTCGCGTTCCACGCCGATGGCGCCCAGCGCGTCGGCGGTGGAGGACGACACGGCGACCATCAGATTGCGCCGCTGGCCCTCCCGCAGCGCCCAGTGCTCCAGCTTGCGGCCGAGCCGTCCGGCCGGGGCGAGGGGACCCCCGCCGAAGCGCATGTCCCACAGATCGGTGTGGACGTGGTTGACCAGACAGAGGGTGGGACCCCGGTGCCAGAGCGGCGCCAGGTAGGGCATGCCGTTGCACACCTCGACCAGCAGATCGCAGTCACCGACCTGGCGGGCCAGGGTCCGGCGGGCCCGCAGATAGTGACCGAGGTCGCCGCCCGCCGACACGACCCGGTAGTCGCGGCGGGCGGCCGGCCCGCCGCACACCAGGGTCACCTGGTGCCCGAGCCGGGTGAGGCCGTCGGCGAGTTTGTCGACGAGCAGTTCGGAGCCCCCGGCGGCCGGGTTGCCGAGGTCACGACGGGTGAGGAACACGATGCGGCGGGGCGTTGCGGGCGGCGCCGCCGGTGGCTGCGCGGACCGCGGTGCGGCCGTGCGCGGCGAAGCGGGCACGTGCTGGGGCATGTGGTGCTCCAACTCGTCTCGGGGTGAGCAACCGTGGGGACGGTCGACGAACGGGGTCGGTGCGGTGCGGTGGTGGTGCGGTGGTGGTGGTGCGGTGCGGTGCGGTCGTGAGCGGTGCGGGTGGTGCGGTGGTGCCGTGCCGTGCCGTGCTGAGAGGTGCGGTGACGGGCGGTGGTTCGCGGTCCGGCGGGTTCGCCGTTTCTGTGCGGTGCATGACACCGCGGTGCCGGGACCGCGCCCCGGGGGGAAGAGGGTGCGGCGCGGTCCCGGCACCGGTCGGGTACTCCGAGCGGTACGTCCGAGCGGTACGGGTGGGGATGGGCGGTACGGGTGGAGAGGAGCGGGCGGTGCGGCGCGGTACGGAACGCCGGACGCCGTACGGGAAACGGCGAGGGCGGTCGGTACGGGTCGCACCGAGGTCACGGAACGGTTCGGAACGGGGCGAGCGGACCCCGGTACGGGACGGGGTCGTGCTCGAATGTGCTGGGGTGCTGCACGGATGGTGTTGGGTGGGATGGACAGTTTTCGCCCAGCCGTTCGCTGCGGCTACTCACCGAGGTGACAAGTTCGGCACCTGTTACCCCCCGTACCCCCTCAGCTGGGTGACAGTTCGGCCGCCGGAGCCGCCCCGTCGTCCTTCCGGCGCCCCCGGACGACGAGCACCGTGCCCGCGGCGGCGAGCAGCAGGCCCAGCACCCCCGCCCCCACCGGCACCGTCAGCCCCACCAGGACCAGCCTGCGTCCGTCCGCGGCGGCCAGCTCGACCTGCTTCTTCTGGGTGTCCTTCGTGAACGCGATGCGCTCGCTCTCCAGCAGCACCACCTCGTCGGTGTCCCCGCCGGGCGCCCGCAGCGTCTTGCGGGGGCCGATCGCCGCGAACAGGATGCGGCCCGTGCGCTGGTCGGCGACCAGTTCGATGCCGTGGTTGGCGTACCACTCCTCGGCCAGCACCTGGCCCCGCGCGGGCTGCCCGACGAGCATTCCGGGCACCTGCCGTGTGCCGGTCTTCACCGCGTCGACCTTCGCCGTGAACCGGTATCCCTCATGGCCCTGGATCTTCTTCGTGCCCTGGTAGGCGAGCTGCACGGTCCCGCCGAGCGTGTTGTCCCACCAGCTGTACGAGCGCTTCTCCACGCCGAACGGGAACTTCAGATACGCCTCGCCCTCGAAATAGGGGCTCTCCTCGCAGCAGTGGACCGGACGGTTGGTCTTCCGGTCGGTCACCCAGCGTTCCAGCGTCCACTGGAGCGCGTCGTGCGGATCGGCGGCCGGCAGCGAGGCGTCCGTGTCGACGCTCGTCGCGACGTCCCAGATGGCCCGGCCGCTCTTCTCGCTGTCGGCCACGTCGCCGCGCACCTTACGGGTGATGGTGAGCGGTGTGCCCTTGACGGTCTTGACCTTCTTCGTATCGAAGTAGCTGCCCTGACCTGCGAAGACAGTGGTGACGTCGGTGTCGATGGGGGTGCGCTGGGCACGGGGTTCCACGTACCAGGCGAGCATCGCGGCGAGCACCAGCAGGAAGGTGCCTGCGCCGAGCAGGACGAGGGACAGGGGTGAGGCGGTACGTCGCATCCGGGCACTCCAGGGGAGGGGTCGGGACAGCTCGACACGGTGAGGTGGATCGAAGGAGGACGCCGTCACGAGGTGACGGAGCGTGAGCGCGCGGCGAGGAAAAGCGAGGGCGCGTTATGGGCCGGGAACCGTAGGCGCACCCTTGACTAGGTGTCAATGCTTGTCGAGACTGACCCCAGCCGGACGGGACCGGCACGCGTCGCCACAGGACGGCCGATGGCCCTCAAGCCTGTGACCAGCGGCGCACAGCGTACGGATCATGGATCGTGTGGATCTTCCAGGGTGGGGACGACCTTTCGACCGGAGAGGCTGGACCCAGCACATGCCCAGACTGCTCGCCGCCACGATCACCGTCGTGGTCGCCGCCGCCCTAGCCGCGGGCACCGCCGTCGGTGTCGTGGCACTGCTCGACGCCACCCCCGAACAGCCCAACACCCCGCTCGTGACGTACGAGACGGCCCCGCAGGAGCGCTGACCCGTGGCCGTCGTCCCCTCCCCGTCCCCGGCTCGCCGGGGCACCCCCGGACCACCGGGCGCACCGGCCGGCCCCGTGCCGCCCGGCCCCGGCCCGCACCCCGGGGGACCGCTGTCGGCCTGGCACGACGTGCCCCGGACCCAGGTGCGGCAGTTCGCCGCGCTCGCCATGGCCGAGGTGCCCGTCCTCGCCGAGGAGATCCTCGGCGAGATCCGCCGTGAGTACCCCCATCTGCCCGTCATCCTCGACGACTCCGGCGAGCCCAAGTCCCTCGTCGGCATCCGCCGCGCCATCGAGGTCTTCGTCCAGCATCTGGATTCCCCCGAGGACCGGCCCCGGGTCCATCCCGAGGTCTTCCAGGACTTCGGCCGCGGCGAGGGACTCGGCGGGCGCACCCTCGACTCGCTCCAGGCGATCTACCGGATGGGCGTCCGGCTCGCGTGGCGCCGCCTCGCGGAGATCGGCCAGCGCGTCGACATCCCGCCGCCCGCCATGTACGAACTCGCCGACGCGGGCTACGAGTACCTCGACGGACTCGTCGACCAGTCGGTGCGGGGCTACGCGGAGGCCGCCGCCCGGCAGGCGGGGGAGCGGCTGCGGCTCCAGCGCAAGCTGATGGAACTCCTGCTCGCCGAACGCGTCCGTTCCCCGGCCGGCCCCGAGGCCGCGCACGGCCCGCACGGACCGCCCGAGTTCGCCGTCGCCCTCGCGGAGCGCGCCGCGCGGATCGGCTGGCCGCTGCCCACGACGGTCGCCGCGGGTGTGCTGCTGCGGCCCGCGCGGGAAGCGGTGGCGCCGGCCGTCGGCCAGGGCGTGCTGCTGGACATGGAGGCGGAACTGCCCCGGGTGGTCGTGCCCGAACCGGACGCGGCGGGCCGCCCGGAACTGCTGCGCCGGGCGATGACCGGCTGGTCCGGCGCGATCGGTCCGCCGGTGCCGCTGGTCGACGCGGCGAAGTCGCTGCGCTGGGCCGAGGCGGCCGTCCGGCTGATGGAACGCGGACTGCTGCCCACCGGGGAGGTGCTGCTGTGCACGGAGCACACCCAGGCCCTGGTGCTGCTCCAGCCCGAGGAACTGATCGACGACCTCGCCCGCCGGGCCCTCGCCCCGCTCGCCGACTGCGGTCGCACCCATGGGCGGCGGCTCGCGGAGACCCTGCTCGCCTGGCTGGAGACCCGGGGCGGCGCCCCCGAGGTCGCCGGCCGGCTCGGCGTCCATCCGCAGACCGTGCGCTACCGGCTGCGGCAGATCAGGGAGCTGTGGGGCGACGAGATCGACGACCCGGACCGCCGGTTCGAACTCGAACTCGTCCTGCGCGCGCAGCGGTTGCGCGGCGAACTCGGCACCTGGACCTGACGCCCGGCCCGCGTTCCGGCCCGCGCCCCGGCCCGTGTTCCCGCCTGGGCTCCGACCCCGGCTCCGACCCCGGCTCCGGGCTCCGGTGAACGCCGGGCGCCCGGCGCGCGTATCAGGGGGCGGCCCGTGACCCCCCGGCACGGGCCGCTCAGACGAGACCGCTCCCGCCGGCCTGACCGATCAGGCCGGTCGGACCGGTCAGACCGTTCGGAGCAGTCTGACCCGGCGGACCCGGCGGACCGGTCAGACCGGGAGCATCCGGCGCAGCAGATCGCGCAGGGCGAGCCGTTCGGCGTCGGAGAGCGCGGCGAGGGGTTCCCGGGCGAAGTCCAGGGAGTCGCGCAGGACGCGGGCGAGCCGCTGCCCCTCGGGGGTGGCGGCCGCCAGCTTCACCCGCCGGTCGTCGGGGTCCGCGCGGCGTTCCACCAGCCCGCGGACCTCCAGCCGGTCCACGATGCCGGTGATGTTCGACGGTTCGCACTTGAGGCTCTCCGCGACCCGGCGCATCGGCAGCGGCCCGAGCGACAGCAGCGCGAGCGTCCTGGCCTGCACCCCGGTCAGCGCGTGCCGCCCGGCGACCTCCTCGTACTCCTCGTGGTACCGCGCGACGACGGCGCCGATCAGTTCGACGACCTCCAGGGTCAGCGGATCGACGGGCGGGGTGCGGTGCTCGGTGGCCATGCGGATCAGGTTACCCCGATACTTGACATCATGAAATATTAAGACAAGTATTTGTTTCAGAATATGAAGTTTCACCATGTGAAGTACGGCCCGTGCGGTACCGCGCATGACGTACCGCACACGGCGTACCGCGTGGAGCGCGGTGTGTGCCCGACCGGCAGCGCGCGTCCGACCGCCCGACCCAGGAGGAGAGTCCCCCCATGACCGCCACCCCCACCACCTCCCGTGAATGGCTGCTGCTCAGCCGCCCGCACGGCTGGCCGCAGCCCTCCGACTTCGCCCTGCGCGAGACGGAGATCCCCGAGCCCGGCCCCGGACAGGTCGTGGTGCGCAACCTCCATCTCTCGGTCGACCCCTATATGCGGGGCCGGATGAACGCCGTGAAGACCTACGTCGACCCGTACGAGCTGGACCGGCCGATGCTGGGCGGCGCGGTCGGCGAGGTCATCGCCTCCCGGGACGAGGGCGTCGAGGTCGGTGACCACGTCCTGCACTTCCTCGGCTGGCGGGAGTACGCGGTGTTCGACGCGAGCCACGCCGTCAAGGTCGACCCCGGCCTCGCCCCGCTCAGCACCTACCTCGGTGTGCTCGGCATGACCGGTCTCACCGCGTACGCGGGACTGCTCCGCGTCGCCGCGCTCCAGGAGGGCGACACCGTCTTCGTCTCCGGCGCGGCCGGGGCCGTCGGCTCCCAGGTCGGCCAGATCGCCCGGCTCAAGGGCGCGGGCCGGGTCATCGGCTCCGCGGGCTCCGACGACAAGGTCCGCCTCCTCACCGAGGAGTACGGGTTCGACGCCGCGTTCAACTACAAGAACGGCCCCGTCCACGAGCAGCTGAAGGCCGCGGCGCCCGACGGCGTCGACGTCTACTTCGACAATGTCGGCGGCGACCACCTCGAAGCGGCGATCGGCAGCCTCAACCGGGACGGCCGTATCGCGATCTGCGGAGCGATCTCCGTCTACAACGACACCGAGGCGTCCCCCGGCCCCCGCAACCTCGCCCGGCTGATCCAGACCCGGGGCCGTATCCAGGGCTTCCTCGTCGGCGACCACTACGACCTCCAGCCGGAGTTCGTCCAGGAGGTCGGCGGCTGGGTGCGGTCCGGGGAGCTGAAGTACCGCGAGACCGTCGTCCACGGCATCGAGAACACGCTGGAGGCGTTCCTCGGGGTACTGCGCGGCGACAACACGGGCAAGATGATCGTCACCCTCGACAGCTGACCGGGCCCGCCCGTCACAGCACCGACACGACCGTCACAGTGTTCTGACGGCCGCGTCGCGGCCGTCAGGACCCCCGCCCCGCCCCGGGTATCGTGCGCCTATGCGTGATCTTGGGGTGGGGTTCAAGTATTTGGTGAGCGGGCAGCGCTGGGTCGCCGCCCACGGCAAGGCGTTCGGCCTCGGACTGATACCGGGACTCGTGACGCTCGTCCTCTACGCGGGTGCCCTGGTGGGCCTGTTCCTGTGGGGCGACGACTTCGTGGGCTGGGCGACCCCGTTCGCCGACGACTGGGGCTCGCCCTGGCTCGGCCTGTTCCGCGGCTTCCTGACGGCCCTGCTCTTCGGGCTGTCGCTGCTGCTGGCCGTCGTCACCTTCACCGCCGTGACGCTGCTCATCGGCCAGCCCTTCTACGAGGAGCTGTCCGAGCAGGTCGACCGGGACGTGTCCCCCGACGGGACCGCTCCCGTGTCCGACCTGCCGCTGTGGAAGGAACTGTGGATCTCCGCGCGGGACAGTCTGCGGATCGTGGCCCGCGCCGCGGTGTGGGGCGTGCTGCTGTTCGGCCTCGGGTTCATCCCGGTCGTCGGGCAGACGCTGATCCCCGTGATCGGGTTCCTCGTCACCGGCTTCTTCCTCGCGGAGGAGCTGACCGCGGTCGCGCTTCAGCGGCGCCGCATCAATGTCCGTACGCGTCTTCAGATGCTGCGGGACCGCCGCATGATGGTCTGGGGCTTCGGTACGCCGCTGGCGCTGGCCTTCCTCGTGCCGTTCGTCGCGGTGTTCCTGATGCCCGGGGCGGTCGCGGGGGCGACGATGATGGCACGGGACCTGATGGGCGAGGACCAGAAGCCGTCCGGCTCGGTGGCGGACGCGGACGCGGCGTAGTCCTCGCTTCTGAGGTCTGTCCGGGTGGGCGCGATTGTTCCTGTGCCGTCGTTCGTGGGTTTCGCGCAGTTCCCCGCGCCCCTTTGGGGCGCGTTCTGTCTGTTCTTCGGGTCGGTGCCGGTCGGGATTCTCCGTCCTCGCTCCAACGCGCTCGGTCGGACGTACATGTGGTCCTACTGAAGAGCATCGGAGTCTGCGGGCAGAGATTCCCGCCCACCCCCTCCCGCAGCCGAGCGACTGCACGAGGAGGGGGGTCCAACCGCAGCCCCGGTTGATGCTGGCCCGCAGCCTGACGACAGCCCCAGGGGGCGCCCCCGAAGGGGCGCGGGGAACTGCGCGAAGACGAGGGCGACCCGCACTCTAGGAGCGACCGCAAGGGGGCAGCATCCAGGGGCGCGGGGAACTGCGCACCCACGGGCAACCCGCACGGGGACAGGTACGCCCAGGTGGGGAACCCCAGAGGCGCGAGCGAAGGCGACCCGCACGGGGACAGGTACGCCCAGCTGAAGGAACCTAGGGGCGCGGGGAACTGCGGACCGCGACCGTCAGGACCGTGCGGATCTGGGACACGATGTCGACGCGGTTGCGCACATGCCCGGGATCGCTCACCACCCCGGCCACGGGATCCGTGTTACCCGCCCCGAACTCCAGCACGGGCGTGTGCAGATGCCCCACCGGCAGCCCCGCCGGACCGAACCGGTCCCGCAGCAGCGTCGCCCGGTACGCGATCTCGTTGGACAGATAGTTGCCCCCGCCCCCGGCCCGCGCCGTGGACCCCGCCGTCGGCCCGTCCGCCCGGTCCACCGCCGCCGTACCCCCGAGCGGGATCTCCGTCACGGACGTGTTGTCCCGTACCGGGAACCGCCCGGTCGGCGCGGCCACGATCGCCGCGTACGGCAGGCTGCTGGACGACCACTGCGGCTGGACGCCGGTCAGCCCGGCGACCGGCACGGTCTCCGTACGGGAGACGTTGGCGTTGTCGGGGAAGCCCCCGCGCCATGCCCCGTTGGTCCGCTCCACGTCGAAGCGGCCCACCCGGCCCTGGCTGATGGTGGTCAGCAGATCGATGTCGTCGAGATGGGGCCCGAGCGTCCGCTCGACCTCACCGTCCGCGAAGTCCTGCCAGCGCACCGGGAACAGCGCGGTCTCGATCCGCGCGGGCCCCCGCGCGGTCCGGATCACCGTGCCGTCCAGGGCGAGCGCGGCGGCGCCCGAAGGATTGCTGATCCGGATGTCGCGGTCGAGGGTGAACGGGTCGAACCCGGTCACCAGTATCCGCAGCGGCGCCCCCGCCCCGCGCCGGTCACCGTCCCGTTCCGGGAAACGGAGGGAGTCCTGCCCCCGGGACACCGTCTCCAGCAGCTCGACGAGCCGCGCCCGCCGCTCCCCGCCCAGCTCGAACCCAGGCTGCCAGGAGCGCAGTTCCCGGCTCATCGCCAGCCGCGCCCAGTACAGCGGCCGGTCGTCGTCCCGGCTCAGGTCCCCCCGTACCGGGCCCCGGCCCTGCGCCCGGTCCACCGCGCGGTCCCACAGCGCCGAGCCGTGCCGGTCGACGGCCCGCCGCGCCTCGCCGTAGGAGTCCGCGGAGGCCAGCGCACGGCCGAACGCGGGGGTGAGCGCGGCAAATCCGGAGCGCCGCAGGATCTCCTGCGGCACGGCCCGGTCGAGCCGCCGTTCCTCGGCCGTCGGGGTGCCGATGTCCGCGCCGGCCGCCGGGGCGGCCGTCGCGGGGGAGCCGGTGAGGCCGAGCAGGAGTGCTGCCGCGAGCGCCACCGTACGTGTCGCCGTCCGTGTCGAACCGTGCACGTGAGACCTCCGTTGCCTGTGGGGTGGAGTGAGTATCGCGGTACGGGAGTTCCCCGCACCAGCCCCACAAGTTCCCGCACCAGCCCCCCAGGCCCCCGGGGACGGCATCCAGGTCCCGCCCCGCGCACCGTCCCCGCCCCGGTCAACTCCCCGTACGGGGCTCCGTACCCAGGAGGGTCAGGAACGCGCGGAACGCCTCCGCCATGTCCACCGCCTCCGGATCGAGCAGCCACTGGTACTGGAGACCGTCCATGACCGCGACCAGCAGGGGCGCCGCCTGCTCGGGGGTGAGGCCGGACGGCAGCCGCTCCCCGTACTCGCCGCGCAGCGACCGCGCCATCTCCGCGCGGACCCTCGTGTACCGCAGGGTGAAGTACGGGCGGGCCGGATGGTCCTCGGTGACGCTCTCCCCGAGCAGCGCGGAGAACGTCTGCACCACCCCGGGCCGCATCACGTTGTACTCGACGAGCGCGGTGAGCAGATCGGCGCGCCAGCCGGACCCTGGGGCCGAGTCCCACTGGTCGCGCTCCGCGAGGACCGCCACGAGCAGGTCGTCCTTGGTGGGGAAGTAGTGCAGCAGCCCCTGCTGGGTGAGCCCGACCCGCTCGGCGACCGAGGCGAGGCTCGCGCCGCGGTAGCCGCGCTCCGCGATCGCCTCCAGCGCGGCCCGGACGATCTCCGCCCGCCGCGCGTCCTTCCTGGTCCTGGGCGTCATCCGCCGGTCCCCTCTCCGCTGCCCGTTGCCGTCCCCAGGACCGTACGACATCGTTTGATAACGAGAAGATAACGAAACCTACCGATTCACAGGTACGGGTGCAGGATGGAAGGACCGGAACGGGCCGGACCCGCGCCCACCCCCAGGAGGAACGCCATGACGGACCGCACCAGCCGCACCCCGGCCGACCGGGCCAGGGAGGCCGCCGCCGACGCCGCGCTCGCCCGGCTCGACCTGGACACCAAGGCGCGGCTCCTCGCCGGACAGGACATGTGGTCGCTGCCCGCCGTCCCCGGGATCGGACTGCGGTCCCTGGTCATGTCGGACGGCCCGGTCGGTGTCCGCGGAGTGCGCTGGAGCGCCGACGACCCGTCCATCGCCCTGCCGTCCCCGACCGCGCTCGCCGCCGCCTGGGACCCGGACCTCGCCCACCGCGCCGGAGTCCTCCTCGCCCAGGAGGCACGCCGCAAGGGCGTCCACGTCCTGCTCGCGCCGACCGTCAACCTGCACCGCTCACCGCTCGGGGGACGCCACTTCGAGGCGTACAGCGAGGACCCGCTGCTGACCGGCGCCGTCGCCGCCGGATATGTGCGGGGCGTGCAGTCCGGCGGGGTCGGCACCACCGTCAAGCACTTCGTCGCCAACGACGCCGAGACCGACCGCTTCACCGTCGACAACCGGGTCTCCGCCCGCGCCCTGCGCGAGCTGTACCTGGCCCCCTTCGAGACGGTCGTGGCGAACGCCCACCCGTGGGGCATCATGACCGCCTACAACTCCGTCAACGGCACCACCATGACCGAGCACCGCTACCTCGTGAACGAGGTCCTGCGCGGCGAATGGGGCTTCGACGGGTACAACGTCTCCGACTGGCTCGCCGCCCGCGACACCAAGGCCGCCCTCGAAGGCGGCCTCGACGTCGCGATGCCCGGCCCCCGGACCGTCTACGGGGACACGCTGGCCGCCGCGGTCCGCGCGGGGGACATCGACGTGGCCCATGTCGACCGGGCCGTCCGGCGGGTCCTGCTGCTCGCCGCCCGCACCGGCGCGCTGGACGGCGCCGAACCCGTCGTCACCGAGCCGCCCGCGACCGTCGACGGCCGCGCCCTGGCCAGGGAGATCGCCCGCCGCGGCTTCGTCCTCGTCCGCAACGAGCCGGTCCCCGGCACCCCGACCGGGACCAGCGGGACCGCACCCGGTACCGGCACGGCCGCTCCCGCCCCGGTCCTGCCGATCGCCGCCGGGGGGCGGATCGCCCTGATCGGCGCCGCCGCCCGCGACGCCCGGGTCCTCGGCGGCGGCTCCGCCACCGTCTTCCCCGACCGGATCGTCTCCCCCCTCGACGGCCTCACCGCGGCCCTCCCCGAAGGGAACCTCAGCTACTCCGTCGGCGCCGACCCCAACGACGAACTCGACCCCGCCGCAGCGGGCTTCGCGCTCCAGGCGATCTGCCGCGCCGCCGACGGCACCGTCCTCGCCACCGCCGGTCTGCCGGGCGGACACGTCCAGTGGCTCGGTGACGACCTGCCCGACGGTGTCACCCACGACGCCCTGCACAGCGTCGAGATCACCGGGACGTTCACCCCCCGCGAGTCCGGCGAGCACACCTTCGGCACCCGCGGCCACGGCGCCCTCACCCTCACCGTCGACGGCCGGGAACTGCACTCCGGCGACGACTCCACCGGCGCCGGAGACGACCCCTTCGCCGCGTTCTTCGGCGAGGCGAGGGAACGCGGCCACGTCACCCTCACCGAAGGCGTGGACGTCCCGGTGTCCCTGCGGTTCACCCCCAAGGCGAACACCTCCGCCCCACTGGCCGGGGTGGTGTTCTCCCTGCTGCACCTCGGACCCCGCCGCGACCCCGCCGACCTCGTCGCGGAGGCCGTCCGCGCGGCCCGCGCCGCCGACACCGCCGTCGTGGTCGTCGCCACCACCGAACGCGTCGAGTCCGAGGGCTTCGACCGCACCGGCCTCGCCCTGCCCGGCCACCAGGACGAACTCGTCCGCGCCGTCGCCGCCGCCAACCCCCGGACCGTGGTCGTCGTCAACTCCGGGGCCCCCGTGGAACTCCCCTGGCAGAGCGACGTACCGGCCGTCCTGCTGACCTGGTTCCCCGGCCAGGAGGGCGGCGCCGCACTGGCCGATGTCCTCCTCGGTGCCGAGGAGCCCGGCGGACGCCTGCCCACCACCTGGGGCACCCTCGCCGACACCCCGGTCACCCGGGTGGTCCCCGAGGACGGCGTCCTCGACTACACGGAGGACGTGTTCATCGGGTACACCGCCTGGGAACGCGCCGGAGCCTGGCCCGTCCACCCCTTCGGACACGGCCTCGGCTACACCGACTGGACCTACGAGTCGCTCACCGTCGAGGGCGAGGCGCCCGACGCGCTCACCGTGCGGGTACGGGTCCGCAACACCGGGCTCCGCGCCGGACGCGAGGTCGTCCAGGTGTACCTCGCCCCCGCCGACCCGGCCCGCCACGGACGGCCCGCCCGCCGCCTCGCGGGATTCGCCGGGGTCGAGGCGGCGCCCGGCGGGACGGCCGAAGCCGTGATCACCGTGGCCCGCCGCGCGTTCGAGGTCTGGGACGAGCAGACCGTGGGCTGGTACCTCGCGGACGGCCCGTACACCGTCGAAGCGGGCCGCTCCGTCGCCGACCTGCGGCTGCGGGCGGACCTCAAGGTCTGAGAACGGTTCCGCGCGGGCGCCCGCACCGGGCCCCGCGCGGTCCACCCCCGGCACACCGGACGCGCCCCGCGACCGCCAGGACGCGGGCAGTGTCAGGACGCGGACGCTGTCAGGACGCGGGCGGCGTACGGGAGGTCACCTTGCGGTAGGCGATCTCCGCCAGCCGCGACTGACCGTCCTTGCTCGGGTGGAACCAGTCCCAGGTGCTCAGCTGCGTGTCGTCGAACCGGTACCCGAACACCGCGCCCCCGTCGTAACGGCACCGCAGATCCTTCGCACAGACCTCCTTGAGGGCCGTGTTGTACCGCACCACCTGCTCCCGCACCCGGTCCCGCCGCGCCTGCGACTTGCTGTCCAGCGCGTCCGAGTCCTTCAGCATCGACGGGCAGATCCCCAGCTTCCACACCTCCTTGCCCAGCGCGTTCCCCCGGCCCGCCTCCCACAGCCGCTTCAGGTCCGGCACGCTCGCCACGTACACCTGCGACGTGGGCGACGTCCGCCGGAGCGTGCGCATCGCCTGCTCGAAGTCCGCGCGGAAGTCCTCCACCGGGGTCATCGCCGCCACCGACGACCGGCACGCGTCATTGGCCCCCGCCAGCACCGTCACCAGCCCCGGCTTGTGCGCCGCCGCCTGCCGCATCTGCTCCGGCAGATCCACCATCCGGGCCCCGGTCCGCGCGTAGTTCCAGCTCCGCCGCTCCGCACCCGTCCGGCCCAGCAGCCGGACCGCCAGACTGCGGACCGTCGCGTCGGAACCGGTCGCCCAGGACGCCTCCGGACAGTCCGACAGCACCGAGCAGGCGTCGAACGCCCGGGTGATCGAGTCCCCGATCGCCGCCATCGACCGGGGACTGCGGTCCCACAGCCGCTTCGGTTTCGCCTTGTCCGACGCGCTGAACGGAGCGGGCTCGTCACCGCCCACCGCGTCGCACCCGCTCAGTCCCACGACCCCCGCCAGCACCGCCGCGGCCGTCACCACGGCCTTCCGCGAACCCCGGCCGGCCGGGCCTGGACGGTGTCTACGCCTGCGCATCTCCGGCTCCCCTCTGTCGCCTTGCACGACGTGCTGACGGCCCCCAGGGTTGAGCCGCCAGGAAAACCATGACCCGCGACACCCCGCGGAAGCCGTGGCCGGCACCTCCGACCGGGTGTCCGGGGCACGTCCCCGAGAGTGAAAGCCCGGGGCTCGCGACGGGCGGGACCGACGGTACGTCACCCTCCGCGCCCCGCCGCACGGTAGCCTCGGCCCCGAGGTGCCCGTCACTGCCCCTCCAGGCCGTGACAGGGCGGGCTTGCCGTCCCCGTGGCACCGAGCAGCTGAGGTTCCGGTAAATTACATCACGTCACATCTGTCTGTTTTCATTGGCTTTCCGCTGGTTCTGAGGAAAAATCGCTCGGCACGGGCGCGAGGCCGCCGGACCAGGCGACCCTCGCCCCACCCTGGAGGTCCCGGTGACGACACGTGGAGTCCTGTACGTGCACTCCGCACCGCGCGCGCTGTGCCCGCACGTCGAATGGGCGGTAGCGGGCGTACTCGGAGCGCGCGTCAACCTCGACTGGATCAGGCAGCCCGCCGCACCGGGCACCTGGCGGTCCGAGTTCTCCTGGCGGGGCGAGGTCGGCACCGCCTCCAAACTCGCCTCCGCGCTGCGCGGCTGGGACCTGCTGCGCTTCGAGGTCACCTCGGAACCCTGCGCCAGCGCCGAGGGCGAGCGCTACAGCTCCACCCCCGACCTCGGCATCTTCCACGCCGTCACCGGCATCCACGGCGACATCCTCATCCCCGAGGACCGCCTGCGCGCCGCCCTCGCCCGCTCCCAGCGCGACGAGACCGACCTGGAGGCCGAGATCGCCAAACTCCTCGGCAAACCCTGGGACGACGAACTCGAACCCTTCCGCTACGCAGGCGAAGGCGCCCCCGTCCGCTGGCTCCACCAGGTCGTCTGACCCCCACGGACCGGTCGCGCGGCCAACCGCGCAGATCACGAGGGCGCACCCGCACCCGTAGGACTACCGAGTGGGGCAGCCCCCAGGGGCGCGGGGAACTGCGCAAAAACGCGAGGACGCACCCGCACCCGAATAACCTCCGAGTGGGGCACCTCCCAGGGGCGCGGGGAACTGCGCAAAACGCGAGAGCGCACCCGCACCCGTAGAACCCCCGAGTGGGGCAGCATCCAGGGGCGCGGGGAACTGCGCACCCACGAACGACCCGCACAGGGCCAACCGCGCTCAGCCGAGGAAACCCCGGCCCCCGCCAGGACCTCCGGGGACGGCGAAAGGGACCCCCACCACCAGGCGGAGGCCCCTGCACCACGGGCAGCAGGCGCGAAGCGCCGGCTAGACCGATCGAAACGCCAGCACGACGTTGTGCCCACCGAACCCGAACGAGTCGTTCAACGCGGCGATCCGCCCCGGCGGCAACGCCCGGGCCTCCCCCCGCACCACATCCGCCTCGACCTCGGGATCAAGATTGTCGATGTTGATCGTCGGCGGAGCCGTCCGGTGGTACAGCGCCAGGACCGACGCCACGGTCTCGACCCCGCCCGCGCCCCCCAGCAGATGCCCCGTCATCGACTTCGTCGCCGAGATCGCCATGTGGTCGACATCGTCGCCGAACACCTTCCGCAGCGCCTTGACCTCCGCGACATCACCCTGCGGGGTGGACGTCGCGTGCGCGTTCACATGCACGATCTCCGCCGGCTTCAGATCCGACGCGTCCATCAGATGGTGCAGCGCGCGCGCGATCCCGCTGCCGGAGGGCTCCGGCTGCGTGATGTGGTGCGCGTCCGACGAGATGCCCTGGCCGACGGCCTCCGCGTAGATCCGGGCACCCCGGGCCTTCGCGTGCTCCTCGGACTCCAGGACGACGACGCCCGCGCCCTCGCCCATCACGAACCCGTTGCGGTCCGCGTCGTACGGACGCGAGGCCCCTTCCGGGTTGTCGTTGCTCTTCGACATCGCCATCATGTTGCCGAACGCGACGATCGGCAGCGGATGGATCGACGCCTCCGTACCACCGGCCACCACGACGTCCGCACGGCCCGTGCGGATCATCTCGATGGCGTACCCGATGGCCTCCGCGCCCGACGCGCACGCCGACACCGGGGTGTGCACCCCGGCCCGCGCGCCCAGCTCGATCCCCACGTTCGCCGCCGGGGAGTTCGGCATCAGCATCGGCACCGTGTGCGGCGACACCCGGCGGACACCCTTCTCCTTCAGCACGTCGTACTGGTCGAGAAGCGTCGTCACCCCGCCGATACCCGACGCGATCACCGCGCCCAGCCGGTCGGGATCGACGGACACGTCCTCACCGGCCTTCGCGGTGAAGCCCGCGTCCCGCCACGCCTCCTGGGCCGCGACCAGCGCGAACTGCGCCGAACGGTCCAGCTTGCGGGCCTGCGGGCGAGGCAGCACCTCGCCCGGTTCCACGGCGACCCGGGCGGCGATACGGACCGGCAGGTCCGCCGCCCACTCCTCCTGGAGGAGACGGACACCGGAACGCCCGGCCACCAGACCCTCCCAGGTCGAGGCCACGTCGCCACCCAGCGGTGTGGTTGCGCCGATACCGGTGACGACCACGGTGCGATTGGTCGAGTTCACAGGAATTCTTTCTCCACGGTTACGAGGGATTCAGCGGCGCCACCGCCGGGTGGCGGCAGGCTTGCCAGGCCTGCGATCAGGCCTGGTTCTTCAGGATGTACGCGGTCGCGTCACCGACCGTCTTGAGGTTCTTGACGTCCTCGTCCGGGATCTTCACCTCGAAACGCTCCTCGGCCGCGACGACGACCTCGACCATCGACAGCGAGTCGACGTCCAGGTCATCGGTGAAGGACTTGTCCAACTGGACGTCCTCGGCGGGGATGCCGGCGATCTCGTTCACGATCTCTGCGAGACCCGCGACGATCTCTTCCTGAGTGGCGGCCATTTCGGCGCTCCTTCTTGTCCTGTCCAGAGGGTGTGCTCAGCAGTTTCCGTACGGACCGTAGATCCGCACGACTGCCTAGGGGAGGGTAACGACCGTGGCGGCGTACACGAGACCCGCCCCGAATCCGATCACGAGCGCGGTGTCGCCGCTCTTCGCCTCACCGGTCGCCAGAAGCCGCTCCATTGCGAGCGGGATCGAGGCGGCCGACGTGTTGCCGGTGGTTTCCACATCACGGGCGACCGTCACATGCTCCGGCAGCTTCAGTGTCTTCACCATCGAATCGATGATCCGCATATTGGCCTGGTGCGGAATGAAGACGTCCAGGTCGTCCGCGCTGATCCCGGCCGCGTCCAGCGCCTGCTGGGCGACCTTCGCCATCTCGAACACGGCCCAGCGGAACACCGCTTGGCCCTCCTGCGTGATCGCGGGAAACTTCTCGACCGTGCCGTCCCGGTAGTCCGTCCACGGCACCGTCTGCTTGATGGTCTCCGACTTGTCGCCCTCGGAGCCCCACACGGTCGGCCCGATCGCCGGCTCCGCCGACGGACCCACGACCACCGCGCCCGCGCCGTCCCCGAACAGGAACGCCGTCGCACGGTCCGTGAGGTCCGTCAGATCGCTCAGCCGCTCCACACCGATCACCAGCACGTACTCCGCGCTGCCGTCGACGACCATGCCACGCGCCAGCGTCAGCCCGTAGCCGAAACCCGCGCAGCCCGCCGAGATGTCGAACGCGGCGGCCTTACGGGTACCGATCCGGTCCGCGATCTCCGTCGCCACCGCCGGGGTCTGCTTGAAGTGCGACACCGTCGACACGACGACCGCGCCGATCTGCTCCGGGGTGATCCCCGCGTCGGCGATCGCCTTCCCCGACGCCTCCAGCGACATCTCCGTCACGGTCTCCTGGTCGTTCGCCCAGTGCCGGGTGGCGATCCCGGACCGCGAACGAATCCACTCGTCGGACGAGTCGATCGTCTCCAGGATCACCTCGTTCGGGACGACCCGTGTCGGACGGTAACCGCCGACACCCAGGATGCGCGCGTACTGCGCACCCCTACCGGTCTTGATCTTCGCCATGCTCTCCGGACTCTCCTTCTCAGGCTCAGGCCGTCTGCCCGGCGTGCTCGGCGATCAGCGCCCGAGCGGCGTCGAGGTCGTCAGGGGTCTTCAGGGCCAGGGTCGGCACACCCGGCAGCGCGCGCTTGGCGAGACCCGTCAGGGTCCCACCCGGGCACACCTCCACCAGCGCCGTCGCCCCCAGCTCCTTGAACGTCTCCATGCACAGGTCCCAGCGCACCGGGTTCGCGACCTGCCCGACCAGCCGGTCCAGCACCTCGCCGCCCGACGCGACCGCACGGCCGTCCTTGTTCGACACGTACGCCACCGCGGGATCCAGCGGAGCCAGCTTCCCGGCCGCTTCCCGCAGCACGTCCACCGCCGGGGCCATGTGCCTGGTGTGGAACGCGCCCGCCACCTTCAGCGGCACCACCCTGCGCACCCCCTCCGGCTTGTCCTCCGCCAGCGCGGCCAGCTCCGCGGCGGTACCCGCCGCCACTATCTGACCCGCGCCGTTCACGTTCGCCGCGGTCAGCCCCAGCTTCTCCAGATACGGCAGCACGACCTCCGGGTCACCGCCCAGCAGCGCCGCCATACCCGTCTCGGTGGCCGCGGCGGCCTCCGCCATCCCCAGCCCACGGGTACGCACCAGCCGCAGCGCCTCCGTCGGGGACAGCACCCCGGCGAACGCGGCGGCGGTGATCTCCCCGACCGAGTGACCCGCGACGACATCCGCCGACAGCCCCGCGAGCGGCGTGGCGGCCGTACGGTCGGCGGCATCCACCGGGTCCGCACCGGTCAGCGCCGCCGCGGACAGGATTCCGGCCGCCACCAGCAGCGGCTGCGCCACCGCGGTGTCACGGATCTCGTCCGCGTCGGCCCGCGTCCCGTAGTGGACGAGGTCGAGGCCGATGGCGGACGACCAGGACGCCACCCGGTCGGCGGCACCGGGCAGGTCGAGCCAAGGAGTCAGGAAGCCGGGCGTCTGCGCGCCTTGGCCGGGAGCGACGAGTACGAGCACACTCACACTCTCTCTTGTCGACGGCGGAAGCCGCCCGTGGGGACAGGGACGAAGAACCGAGGGGGGAATTGTAGGCCCCCTACAAGGCGCCTACGTCGGAACGTCACCGTCGGCCAGCCGGCCGAGGATCAGGGCGATCCGCAGAGTGAACGCCGACCGTACGTCGGAGGGTGACCATCCGGTGACATCAGTCACACGTCGAAGCCGGTAGCGCACGGTGTTGGGATGCACGAACAGCATCCGCGCCGCCCCCTCCAGACTGCTCGCCTGCTCCAGATAGACACTCAGCGTCTCCAGCAGCGCCGAGCCCGCCTCCTCCAGCGGTCTGTAGATCTCCTCCACCAACTGCTCGCGTGCTGCAGGGTCCGACGCGATCGCGCGCTCCGGCAGCAGATCGTCCGCCAGCACCGGGCGCGGCGCGTCCTGCCACGCCCCGCACGCCTTCAGTCCCGCGGCCGCCGCCTGCGCCGACCGCGTCGCCGCCAGCAGGTCCGGGACGATCGGCCCCGCCACCACGGGCCCCTGCGCGTACGGCCCGATCAGGGCCTTCGCCACCTGCAACGGATTGTCGCTGCCGCCCGCGATCACCACGAGCCGGTCACCGAGGACCCCCGTCAGCACCTGGAGCTTCGCGTGCCGCGCGGCCCGGCGGATCGCCTCCACCGTCAGCTCGCTGTCCCCGTCCGGCGCGGTCCCCAGGACCACGCACACATGCTCGGGGGAGTTCCAGCCCAGCGCGGCGGCCCGGCTCACCGCGCCCTCGTCCGCCTCGCCCGACAGCACCGCGTTGACGACCAGGGACTCCAGCCGGGCGTCCCACGCGCCCCGCGCCTCCGCCGCCTGCGCGTACACCTGCGCCGTCGCGAACGCGATCTCCCGCGCGTAGACCAGCAGCGCCTCCCGCAGCACCGACTCGTCGCCCGGCGCCGCGACCTCGTCGATCGCGGACTCCATCACCTCGATCGTCGTCCGCACCATCTCCACGGTCTGGCGCAGCGTGATCGCCCGCGTCAGCTCGCGCGGCGCCGTCCCGAACACATCCGTCGAGATCGCCTGCGGCGCGTTCGGCCGCCGGAACCACTCGGTGAACGCGGCGATACCGGCCTGCGCCACCAGCCCGATCCAGGAACGGTTCTCCGGCGGCATCGCCCGGTACCAGGACAGCGTCTCGTCCATCCGCGCGATCGCCTGCGCGGCGAGACTGCCGGACGACTTCTCCAGCCTGCGCAGCGTCGCGGGGTGGGGGTGCGGCGGGGGAGGGTCCCCGGGGCCGGCCCCACGATGACCGTCGTCCCCGTCGTCGCCCCCACCGTTCCCGCCCCCACCCCGGCCGCCACCGGCCCTGCCGCCGCCACTGCCGCTGCCGCCCTGGCCTGAGCCGCCGGCGGTACGGGACGGGGCGGACCGGCGGGCCGGGTGCTGCGCGGACTCGGCGTCCTCATGGCGCTCGGCGGCCCGCCGGTCAGCGGCATCCGAGGCGGCACCGTCGTCCGAGGCCCCACTGTCCGGAACGCTCATACCGGTGAGGTCGGTGAGGTCGGTGAGGTCGGCGGGTTGTGTGGGTCCGGCAGGTCCGGTGGGTTCCGTGGGGCGGGTGGCTCCGGCGGGGATCGGGGCGGGGTCGGCGGTGCGGACCGGGCGGGTGGTCGTGGACGCGCCGGACGCGCTCGGCGCACCGGATGCGTCACGCGCACCAGGCGCACCGGACGCACCGACCGCCGTGGCGACGGCGACGGGCCGCGACAGCCGAAGTGCCTGAGGTAGCCGGGGCGACCGGGACCCCTGGGAACCTTGGGACCCCTGGGGCCGCTCGACGTGCTGGGATCGCTGGACGTGCTGGGCTCGACGGCCCCGTTCGGCCCGGGTGGGGGACGGCTCGTGGGGCGGCGGACCCACGGTGGCCCGGGAGCCCGCCGGACGCCCACCGGACCTGGGCGGGTCCCCGTACTCGCAGGAATCGGGGTGCACACCGCGCGGGGTCCCCCCGGAGCGCGGCGGCCCCGCGGAACGCCTCACGACGGACGTACCGGGGTCCGGCACACGTGGTCCGCCTGGGTCCGCGGCCCGTGATGAACCGGAGGCGGGGCCGCGCGATGCGCCGTGGGCTGCGGGATCGGTCTTGCCGACGTCGGGTTCGGGCACGATGACAAGACTGCCTTATCGGGACGGCCAAACGTATCCCCGGGGGCGACGACGGCCCGGGAACGGCACAGCCGGCGGACCCGCCGCCCCGACACCCGCCCCTCCCCAAGCACGCGCCCGGCCCCGACACTCCAGTCACCGCCACTCCCGCCCCCGCACGGGCAACACCCGCCCGCCCCACCGAATTCACGCACAGCCCGGCGCCGCCTGGACCGCCCGCACGGCCTGGGGCGCCCGCACGGCCTGGACCGCCCGCACGGCCTGGACCGCCCGCACGGCCTGGACCGCCCGGACTGCCCTGGGGCGCCCGCACAGCTCGCGTAGTCGGACCGCCCGGACCAGCCCGGACCGCCCGCACAGCCCGACCCGTCTGGACCGCCCGCAGGGCCTGGGGCGCCCGGACCGCCCGGACCGCCTGAGGTACCCGCAAAGCTCGCACCGCCCGGCCCGCCCGAGGCGCCCGCCCCCCTCAGCCTCGGGCCGTTGACCCGCCCGCTGCTTCGGCCCATGGACCCGGGCCGTCCGCCCGCCGTGATCCACCGACGGCTACCGTGGGGCCGTGACGGATGTGCGCCGCGCCGCTGAGCGCTACCCCGGAGGCGACCCCGAGGCCGGGATCACCACCCGGCACGCCTTCTCCTTCGGCTCCCACTACGACCCCGACAACCTCCGGTTCGGCGCGGTCATCGCCTGCAACGAGGAACGCCTCGCCCCGGGCGCCGGTTTCGACGAGCACCCGCACAGCCATACCGAGATCATCACGTGGGTCGTCGAGGGCGAGCTCACCCACCGCGACTCCGCCGGCCACACCAGCGTGGTGCGCCCCGGCGACGTCCAGCGCCTCAGCGCCGCGACCGGTGTCCATCACGTCGAACGCAACGACGGCCCCACCCCGCTGACCTTCGTCCAGATGTGGCTGGCCCCGCTGAACCCGGGCGGCGAGCCCCGCTACGAGGTCGTCCGCGGTATCGCCGACTCCACCCCGTACGCCGTCCCCGAGGCCGGGGCCGTACTCCATGTGCGCCGTCTCGCCCCGGCCCAACGCACCGCCGTCCCGGACGCCGCCCAGGTGTACATCCACGTCGTCCGCGGAGACCTCCGGCTGCACCCGACGGACCGCCCCGCACCCGGCGGCATCCCCCACGACCCCCCACATGGCGGGGAGTCCGACACGTCACGCAACGGGGAACCCGACACCCCCGGACCCGACACCCGCCTCGCCCCCGGTGACGCGGCCCGTCTCACCGACCCGAAGGGCCTGGAGCTCACCGCGACCTCCGCGGCCGAGATCCTCCTCTGGGAAATGAGCCCCAGCCCACCCCGCTGACCCCCACCAGCCCCCGGCCCGGCCCCGAGCGACGACACCCTCACCGTTCCGACGGCCCGCCCCCGGTGAGCCCCGACCGCACGGCCCGCGGACCCGCGCGGTACAGGCCGCGCATGACCAGACCAACGCGAACTCCTGCCGCGCATGCCACGCCAACGCACAGCCAGGCCATGCACGCCACGCCGACGCGACACCCAACCGACTCCTGTGTCACGACGACTCTTGCTGTCACGACGACCTCTGTATCGCGACGACTCCGGGAACGCGTCACCCCACCCGTAGGCCGTCAGCGGCGAACGGCCCGCGCACCGGCCGCCCTCACAACTCGGCGAGCACCGCGTCGGTCAGCTTCGGCCATACCTCGACCGCCCACGGGCCGAACGCCCGGTCCGTGAGCGCGACGCACGCCGCTCCGGCACCCCGGCCGTCCGACCACCGCGCGTCCGGGTCGATCCACAGGAACGTACCCGTCTGCCCGAAGTGCCCGAACGTCCTCGGCGACGACGAACTCCCCGTCCAGTGCGGCGACTTGGCGTCCCTGATCTCGAACCCCAGCCCCCAGTCGTTCGGGTTCTGGTGACCGTACCCCGGCAGCACACCCTTGGTGCCCGGGAACTGCACCGTCATCGCCTCCGCCACCGTCCGCGGGTCGAGCAACCGGGGAGCCTGCACCTCCGCGGCGAAGCGCACCAGGTCGTCGACCGTCGACACCCCGTCCTTGGCCGGGGAGGCGTTCCCGTCCAAGGACGTGTCCACCATCCCCAACGGCTCAAGCACCGCCTGCCGCAGATACTCCCCGAACGGGATCTCCGTCGCCTTCGCCACATGATCGGCGAGCACCTCGAACCCGGCGTTCGAGTACAGCCGCCGCCCCCCGGGCTCCGCCATCACCCTGTGCTCGTCGAACGCCAGCCCACTGGTGTGCGCCAGCAGATGCCGTACGGTCGCCCCCTCCGGCCCCGCCGCCTCGTCCAGCTCGACCGCGCCCTCCTCGTACGCCACCAGCACCGCGTACGCCGCCAGGGGTTTGGTCACCGAGGCCAACGCGAACCGTTGCCCGGTGGGCCCGAACGCCCCCACCAACTCCCCGTCGGCCCGTACCACCGCACCAGCGGCAGCCGGAACCGGCCACCCTTCCATCAACCCGAGGCTCTGCATGCTCCCGACCCTATCCACCCGCCAGGGAGGGGGCCCTCCCCCTCCCCTCCCACCCCGCCTAAACACGCTTGCCTGGAGTGCACTCCAAGGTCCTAGCGTGGCGGTCATGACGGTGATGGAAACGGTGACCCAGACCACGCCAGCCCCCACCCCGCTGACCCCCACCACGCCGACCCCGGGGGCCGGTCCGGACACCCGCTCCGGTCTCGCCCACCCCACAAGCCCCACCGGCCCGCGTCCGGCCGACGCGCACGCCCCCGCCGAAACGACGTACCTGACTCCCAGGGACGGCGTCACCACCTCCGTCCCGGGCCCGGACCCCGGGGAGCCGGCTTGTGCCGCCGAGCCCTCCCCGTATCCGCGCCCCGAAGGGCAGGACCGCTACACGATCAGCGAGGTCGCGGCACACACCGGTCTCACCGCCCACACCCTGCGCTGGTACGAGCGGATCGGCCTGATGCCGCACATCGACCGCTCCCACACCGGTCAGCGCCGCTACCGCAACCGCGACCTCGACTGGCTCGACCTCGTAGGCAAGCTCCGGCTCACCGGGATGCCGGTCGCCGGCATGGTCCGCTTCGCCGAACTCGTCCGCGACGGTGACCACAACTTCCCCGAGCGGCAACGGCTCCTGGAAGCCACCCGCCGCGATGTGCTGACCCGGATCGCCGAGCTCCGCGACACGCTCGCCGTCCTGGACCACAAGATCGACTTCTATTCCACAGCCGCTTCCCCCTCCGAGAGGAACCTCACCCAATGACGCGTCTCACGACCACCCGCCTCGGCGCCGACGGACCCCAGGTCGGACTCCAAGGACTCGGCTGCATGGGCATGACCTTCGCCTACGGCCCCACCGACACCGACGAGGCCCGAGCCACCCTGGAACGCGCCCTCGAACTCGGCGTCACCCTGTACGACACCGCCGACGTCTACGGCGCAGGCGACAACGAACGCTTCCTCGCCCCCTTCCTCCGGGCCCATCGCGACGAGATCGTCCTCGCCACGAAGTTCGCCCTGTCGATCGACCCCGACGACCCGACCAACCGCTCCATCAACAACGACCCCTCCTACATACGCTCCAGCGTCGACGCCAGCCTCCAGCGCCTCGGCATCGACACCATCGACCTGTACTACATGCACCGTCGCGCACCCGGCGCGCCCATCGAGGAGACCGTCGGCGCCATGGCCGAGCTGGTCCAGGCCGGCAAGGTCAAGCATCTGGGCCTCAGCGAGGTCACCGGCCAGGAACTGCGCACCGCTCACGCCGTCCACCCGATCGCCGCCGTCCAGTCCGAGTGGTCCCTCTTCAGCCGGGACATCGAACGGGGCGTCGTCCCCACCGCCGCCGAACTCGGCATCGCCCTCGTGCCCTACTCCCCGCTCGGCCGCGGCTTCCTCACCGGGTCCTTCGTCAGCGCCGACAAGGAACTCACCGCCGACGACTTCCGCCGTGAACTGCCCCGCTTCACCGGCACCAACGCCACCGCCAACGCCTCCCTCCTCACCCCCATCCGTACGGTCGCCGCCGCTCACCACGCCACCCTCGGCCAGGTCGCCCTCGCCTGGGTGCACCAGCAGGCCGACATCCACGGCCTGTCCGTGATCCCCATCCCCGGCACCCGCAGCCGCAGCCGTGTCGAGGAGAACACCGCCGCCATCCGTATCTCGCTCAGCGACGAGGAACTGTCCCTCCTCGACCCCCTCGCCGCCCAGGTCTCCGGCGAGCGCTACGCCGACATGACCTTCACCTCGGCGGGCCGCGAGTAACACCCCCAGGCGCCCGTGCCCCCCTGTCCGCAGACGTCACGACCCGCTGCCGGCAGCCGCGAGAGCAACACCCGGCCCTCGCCCCGGCCCTGACACCGGCCCCGACCCTGGCGCCCGACCTCGACCACTCACCCTGACCACTCACCTCGCCCGCCCACTCCACCGCCGGCCCCGCCGGGGCGTCCACGCTCGTGGGCGGCCCGGCGCCCGCCTGTCTACGCCAACCCCAGGGCGAATGCCGCGAAACCCGCCGCCAGCAGCCCGGCCACCGCCCTTCTGGTCCGACCCGTCCCCGCCCACGGGGACTCGAAGCCGCGCGTCCATCTGCCGACCACGACCAAGAGCAACGCGAACACGGGAATCCACGCCAACCGCGCTCCGATCCACCCCACGCTCTCCGGCGCCCCGACCAGGCCAGTCACCGCGCCGAACAGTGACGCCGGCACGGCCGCCACCAGCATCGCCGTCTGATGCCAGCAGAGGATCGTCATCGCCGACAGATTGATCACCACGACCGGAGCCCACAGCCCCGGCCTCCGCAACGCCCGGCCGATCCGGTCCCGCAGCAGCATCGCCGCCCCGCACTGCGCCGCGGCCAGTGCCAGCACCAGCAGCGACGGCGGATGGGAGTTCGTCCGCTCCGCTCCTGGCACCCCCACCATCGACGCCGGGTAGTGGAAGACCGCCAACAGCGCCACGAACAGCGCCACACCCCCGCCGAGCAGCACCCAGGCCCCGCGCCGCCCCAGCCGCGCCTGCGACCAGCACACCCCGAGCTGATAGGCGAACATCCAGCCCGGCAAGAGATTCAACAGGCTCAGCGAAGAAGGCATCGCCTCCGCGTAGGGGCCGTACCGCAGGAAATCCACCACCGCCACGGAACCGATCAGGGGAGCCGCCGCCCAGGCCCCCAGCCGCTCCGCCGCCCGTATGCACAGCGGTGTCAGGGCCGTGATCACGGCGTAGACGCCGACGAACCACAAGGGCTGGACCACCAGCGTGGAACCTGTCCGCAGCGTCGTCTCCGGTATCCCCGCGGCGGTCAGCACCGGTATCAGCACCGCCCACACCGCCGTCACACCCAGCACCGGCCGTCCCAGCCGCGCCAACCGCTGCCGGAGCCAGTCCGCCGCCGACCCGCCCCGCTGCCGGGTCCGTCGGTAGGACAGCGCCGAGGCGTAGCCGCCGACCAGGAAGAAGACTCCGAGCATCTGGAGCACCCAACTGATGGGCGCGAGCGAACCGAAGGCGGACAAGGGGCTCGCGTTGCGCAGGGCCCCGTCCGCGCCGAGCGTGAAGCCGCCCAGCAGCCAGTGCCCGGTGGGGACGGCCAGCAGAGCCATGGCCCGCAATCCGTCGATCGCCCGGTCCCGGCTCGGCGGGGTCTTCGCGTCTATCGCGCCGGCGGCGGCTCCAGCCCGGCCGATCGCCCGGCTGAGCGTCGATGAGCCCGGGACCCTCGCCATGAGCGGCTTCGCCCCCTGCGAGATGGGCTGCTTCGCCCCTTGCGAGGAGTCAGCTCCCCGGCGATCAGCGATGAGCGGTTCCGTCCTGCTGATCGGCGGTGCCGACCTGGTCGTCCTGCTGTTCATGATGCTGTTCATGACGCGACCTCCTGCCGTGCCCGGGTGTGACCCTGGTCCGTGTCGGCCCGGAGGCCGCTGCCGGCGATCCCGGTGCCGGTGGCGATGTCCGCGAAGGCGGCCAGCGAAGCGGTGCCCGGTGCGAAATAGCCGGTGTGGCCGTGGGCGTCATGGGCCGGGACCGGGCGGGCGCCGAACGCGGGTCCTGCGGGGTCCTCGCCGTGTCCGAGACCGAGGAACCGGACGTTCGGAACCTTGCCGATCCAGTCGCTGTCGTCCTTGGCCGCCCATACCCGGGCGTCCGTGCCCAGATCGGAGACGCTGTCCGCGCGCATTCCCGGTGAGCCGAGCACCACCAGGTCGGAAGCCATGAGGGAGGGCGCCGCCAGGCCGCAGACGACCGAGCCGTAGCTGTGGCAGAACACGGTCGGCGCCGGCCGACCCACCGCGTGCAGTCCCGCGACGAACCGGCTGAGCCGTGGCGCCCCGGCCTCCGCGAGCCCACCGGTGGCCGCGTCGGGACCGATGCCCACCGGTGTCGTGTAGCCCGCCCAGGCCACGACCGCCGTGCCGCCCCCTGCTGCCTGTCGCAGCGACTTGGCCATCCCGGACGGTGTGCCGTAGGTGTCGGTGGTCCGGTCGAAGGTGCTCACGTCGATGTCGGAGCCCGGAACGATCACCGAGACATGGCGCGCGGTCCCGAGGTCGCCGTGCACCTCGGCGATCTGCCCTCGCCCCCGGGGATCGAAGGCCAGTATCCGTCGGCCTGGTGCGAGCAGTTCGGAGTACCGGGTGATCCGTTCCCGGGCCCGCTGGCGGTCCCGGACCGGAAGTTCCCGGCTCGCCGCCTGCTTCTGCTGCTGTGCCCGGCTGTCCAGCAGAGCGCGCCTGTTCGCCTGGTACCGGAGGTCCAGCGGGGCGCCGTCGAGGTTGCCGACGACCCCGGGGTGTCGTTCGGCCAGCTTCTCGCGCTCCGAGTCGTCCAGCGTGCCGAAGAACCGGGCTGTCCCGGTGGGAGTCGTGGCGGCCGGGTCAGGCAGGTGGACCCCGAGGGAACGGTCCGCCCGCCATGCGGCGGTGCCGGGTGGTGGCCCGTTGAGCGGGACTTGGGCGTTCCCGACGGCCAGGCCGGTGGTCCCCGCGAAGGCCGCCGTGACCAGGGCCATCGCGATCAAGGTCCGCCTGCCCCGCCCGGCCCGCCGGCCCTGAGCGGGGACCCGGGAACGGAGTCGGCCGCGTGCTCGGACCCTGGCCGTGGAGGCCGATGGTTCGACAGGAGCGGTCGCCCCTCGGACCTTGTGATCCCGCACCCGCGCCATTGTCGTGGTGGCGCAGTAACTGCCCTGTCCTGCAAGCGAGTTGTGGTCCATCGCTCGCCCTCCCCGTCGGTCCGTTCGTCTGACGAGGGGAAGGTACGGAGCTGAACGCACGCCGCACGTCACACTGCGGAGCCAAGTCGCGGGTAGTACCGGGGTATGGGGTCGTCATACCCCGGTACCGGCTGGTCCCAGGGAGCCGAAGACCGGCCGCCTCCTGACGGCCCGAACCTTCGCGATCCGGCGCTGCGTGGCTCTTCCCTGGGCGCCTACGACAGGGCTGACGCGGGCGAACGGGCACCCAAGCAGCCCCGGCCGGGCCCCCGGCCGGGCACAGCGGCCGGGCACAGCGGGAGGGAACGGGAGAGGACGGGAGGGGACGGGCGTACGACCGCGCCCCCCGACCGTGGGACGGTCGAGGGGCGCGTGCGCGAACTGCCGGGGGACCGCAGCCTCGGCGTCCAGGTTCCGTGCGGGACCCGGACCGTTAGCGGTGCGTGGCCCTACCGCTCTCCGGGCGTGACGAGCCCCGACTCGTACGCGAAGATCACCGCTTGGGCCCTGTCCCGGAGCCCCAGCTTGGCCAGGACCCGTCCGATGTGCGTCTTGACCGTCTGCTCCGCGAGGATGAGCCGGTCGGCGATCTCCTGATTGGACAGGCCCCGGGCGATCAGCCCCAGTACCTCGGTCTCCCGTGGAGTGAGTCCGTTCAGCGCGAGGGACCGTTCACGCCGCGAGCTGGTCTTGCGCTCCGCGAACTCCGCGATCAACCGGCGGGTCACCGAGGGCGCGAGGAGGGCGTCCCCGCCCGCGACGACCCGCACCGCCGAGATCAGGTCCGCGGGCGGCGCGTCCTTGAGGAGGAAGCCCGAGGCGCCGGCGCGCAGTGCCTCGAAGATGTAGTCGTCCGCGTCGAACGTGGTGAGCATGAGGACCTTGGGCCGGTGCACCACTCCGGGCGGCGGGTCGAGCAGGACACGGGTGGCCGCCAGTCCGTCCATCTCCGGCATACGTACATCCATCAGCACGATGTCGGGGTGAGCGGTGCGACTGAGGACGACCCCCTCCTTGCCGTTCGGCGCCTCGCCCACGACGTCGATGTCGCTCTGCGCGGCGAGGAGCGCGGCGAACCCCGCCCGGACCATGGCCTGGTCGTCGACGATGATCACGCGGATGGTCATGGGCGAGGCTGCTCCTTGGTGCTGGTGGGACCGGCGGTCGGCGGTCGGTCGGGGGCGGGCGCGGTACCGCCCGGTTCGACGACGGGCATCCTGGCCGCGACACGGAACCCTCCGTCGGGCAGCGGCCCGACATCGAGTGTGCCGCCGACCAGCCGGACACGTTCCGCCATGCCGATCAGCCCGTGCCCCGTCGATCCATGTTCCAAGGGAGCGGAGGAGGGTCGCTTGGAGGGCCGGTTGACGACCGCCACGGTGAGATGTTTCCGGTCGGTGGAGACGAGTACCTCGGTGAGGGCGCCCGGGGCGTGGCGCACCACATTGGCCAGGGCCTCCTGGACGATGCGGTACGCCGACAGGTCCACGGCGGGCGACAGCTGAGCCAGTTCCCTGACGAGGGCGATCTCGGGGGACGACAGTACGACCGGCACCCCCGCGCGCACGGTGGCGTCGGCCAGATGTCTCAGCCGGTCGAGACCCGGCTGGGGAGCCCGCTCGCCCGCGGTGTCCTCGCTGCGCAGCACCGACAGCAGACGGCGCATCTCGCCCAGGGACTCCCGCGCCCCGGTGGCTATGGACTCGAATTCCTTGACCACGCCGGGGGGAAGGTTCCCCAGCCGGTAGGGGGCGGAGTCGGCCTGCACGGTGATCACCGACATATGGTGCGCCACGACATCGTGCAACTCGCGGGCGATACGCGCGCGTTCCTCCAGAAGGGCCCGGTGGGAACGCTCCGCTTCGTTGATGTCCTCCTGTTCGGCGAGCTTGTGCTGTGCTTCGCGGCGGTCCTTTATCAGCGTGCCGACCAGCAGCATCGCCCCGCTGAGGACGATCATCAGGACGCTGGTGTCCTGGCTGTCCGGGGCACTCAGCGCGGCGAGCAGCAGACTGGCGACCGTGGTCGTCAGCCAGACGGCGACCAGGGTGCGGCGTTTCTCCCGCAGGGCGAGCGCGAGGCTGAGCGCCGCGTACCCGACGATGGCCGGGGGGAGCCAGGGAGCCGGCCGGTCGGCCGTCGCGTCGAGGGTGGTCACGGCGCAGAGGACGTTCGCGCTGCCGATGATCCACCAGGCGGGCAGCGGTCTGGTCACGGCGAGGAGCAACGGCGCCGTCTGCGCGACCGCGAGGGCACCGGCGAGCGCTCCGGCGACCTCGTAGTCGCGGATGAGGACGCCGATGGTGGTGGGGAGCAGGCTCGACACGAGGGCCAGGGCGACCACGTAGGGGATCATCCGCATCCAGGACCTGGACGCCTGGGACAGCAGGGCCTCGGTGGATCCGGTCGGGGTGACGAGGGCGACGCCGACGTCGCGCAGTGCGTCCCGGGCCGTGGTCCGGGCGCGGTGTGCGAAGGTGCGCGGTGAGGTCCGCCCTGGCGGGCCTGGGGGTGGGGGTGCGGTGCTCATAGCCTGATCAGGGTAGGCACCGGTGTGCCGTTCTGCCGTCATACCGAGGTGCTGGACCGCATCTCATACCGGGGTATGAGGGAACCCTGGTCGCCCCTGGGGGTCACAGCTCGGCGAGCAGTTCCGCCTTCTTCGACAGGAACTCCTCGTCGGTCACCAGTCCCGCCTGGTGGAGTTCGCCGAGGTGCCGGATGCGGTCCGCGATGTCCGCGGGGTCGCGCCGGCCTGGCGGGGCGTGGAGGGCGGGGACGGCTCCGACCGGTCCGCACGACCGTACGGCGGCGAGTACCGAGGCGGCGAAGGGCAGGGACTCGTGCACGGGCCCGTAACCGAGGCCGAACACCACCGCCGCCGGGTCCTGGTCGGCCTGGGCGGGCTGCTGGGCGTTGTCACGGAGCAGCAGCCGCAGATGTCCTTCGAAGAGTTCGGGGGAGCGCCATTCGACTCCGTTGAGGTCGGCGACGGGGAACTTCTGGTCGCCGGCCTTCCATTTCGCGGAGGAGGCGCCGGTCCATGACCAGCGGTAGGAGACGGCTTTGCCGTCGAAGGCCGCCTTGCCGTCGTACGCCTTGAAGTGCAGGGGGGCTTCCGGCGCGGTCACGAGGTAGCGGTCCGGGGGTTCGCCGGTGCCGCTTTCGCCGATGAGGGGCCGCAGTTCGTCGGCGTAGTACTCGGCGAGTGTCGCGCGTTCCGCCGGGAGGACCAGGCGGTAGGGGTCGGCGCCTTCCTTGAGCTGTCCCGCCGCCGCGTCCATGAGCGGGTCGGCGCCGGGTCTCGGTACGGCGTGCAGGACGACCGTTCCGCGTCTGCCGGGGGTCACTGTGACGGCGGCGACCGCCTCGTGGGGGACCCGGCGTTCCCCGAGTGCCTGGAACAGCTTGGGCGTGCGTATCCCCCGTTCGAAGCGGATGAGCACGGAATCGGACTCGAACTCCCAAGCGGCGTGAAATCCGGCCAGTACATCACCCATGCTGGTCATCGTATGCGGCACGGGCGTCTCCGTCCCTCCCATAGGGGGCCGCACTTCTTACGTCTTCTACGCGCGTCAGGCCGCGGCGCCCGTGGACAGACCACTCCTGCAACTGTCGTCCCGGTCGGCACAACGCAACCCCTGGTAGGCCCCGACGCCGATCTCGGCGAAGTTGGTGAGGCTCTCGGTGCCGGGCTCGAAGTAGCCCGTGTGTCCGTCCGCTCCGCGCGCGGACAGCAGCCGGGCGCCGAACGCGGGGGAGACGGGGTCGGCGCCGTGGCCGAGGGAGCCGAGTTCGAGATGCGGTACGTCCTCGATCCAGTCGTCACCGTCCCGGGTGGCCCATACGCGCGCGTGGGTGCGCAGTTGGGACACCCTGTCGGCGCGCATTCCGGGGCTTCCGGCGACGGCGATGTCGCTGACACGGGACGGCAGCCCCGGGGCGGCGACCCCGCACAGGACGGAACCGTAGCTGTGGCAGTAGAGGGCGATCCCGCCGCGGCCCGGCAGGCCCCGCAGCATCGCGTTGAGGCGGACCGCGCCGCTCTCGGCCCGTATCGCCGTCGCGGCCTCGACGCCGAGCCCGTCGGGCGCCCGGTAGTCGGCCCAGGCGATCACCGAGGTGCGGGTCCGCGGGCTCGCCTCGCGTTCGGCGTCATGGAGGGCACGGGCCATACCGAGGGGCGTGGAGTACGCGCGGTCGTCCCGCTGGAAGGTGATCAGGGTCGTGTCGACGCCGGGTACGACGACGGAGACCCGTTGGGCGCGTTCCAGGTCGCCGAGGACCTCTGCCACCCGTCCGGGTCCGGTCGGGTCGAAGGCGAGGACCTGGCGGCCCGGCCGGCTGAGGGCGTCGTAGCGCTGCATACGGCGTTCGGCGTCCCGCTGGCCCGCCGCGGAGAGTCTGCTGTCCCGCGCGCGCTGCGACTCCTGCTCGCGGGCGATGCCGAGTGCCGTGCGGTTGGCGAGATAACGCAGGGAGACGGGAGCGCCGTTCATGTTGCCGACGGCCAGGGGATGGCGGTGGACGAGCAGGCGTTGCTGCTGGGCCGTGAGCGAGGCGAAGAACTGCGACAGCCGTGCCGGAGGGACCTGGGGGTCCGGGAGGGGGCGGCCGTCGAGGTGACCGCGCTCCCACGCGGAGAGCGCTGCCCTCAGGGCGGAACCGCGCTCGCCGCGGCCGTGCAGGGTCGTCCAGCCGGTGGTCGCCAGCATCACGAGGACGACGACCAGGGCGAGCACTGCCCGCCAGGCGCCGAGTTGAGGGGATGAGTCGAAGGAAGTCACTGCGGCACACCCTAGGAGAAGCCCGCACGACTGCGTGCGCTGGGTGACACGCATCACGATTTCACCGGTGCAAGTGTGTCAAAGGGGGCGCGAAAGCAGGGGGGTTGTCACGTTCCGTAGCCGCTGTGTGTGTCTCGCGCGCGGGAGTGCGCCGTCCGGCGTGCGGTCGGCGGTGCGCTCCGGTCGGGTCGGCGGCGCGTCCTGATCGGTGCCCGCGCGGGGCGTTATCGGGGCGATCGCGACGGGCCGGTGCGCCAGTCCCCGGCCAGGGCGGGGCCCAGATGGTCCAGATAGCGCGCGGTGAGGTCGCGGATGGACTCGATGCTGGTGTCCTCGCCCGCGCCCCACAGGCGGCCCGTGACCCGCATCACGCCGGTGAACACCGCCACCGCGACGCGTGGCCGGGGGTCCTCGTCGACGTCCAGGCCCTCGCGTTCCGCGACGAGCCGCGCCATCTGCTCCTCGACCTCCGAGGAGCGGCGGACATGGCTGGCGAGCAGGGAGGGGGTGGATTCGATCATCTGATAGGTGCGCATGTGCAGCGGCATGGGCACGGTCGTGTCGATGGTGTCGTCGACCGTGTCCCAGGTCTGGAGCACCGCGTTGCGCAGCGCCTCCAGCGGCCCCTCGGTCCGGGGGCGCTCGCGCAGCGCCGCCACGAAGTGGGACTCGATCATGTCCTGGACCGCGAAGACGACTTCTTCCTTGTTGCGGAAGTAGCGGAAGAACGTGCGCTGGGAGACGTCGACGGCCTCGGTGATCTCGTCGACGGTGGTTTCCTCGAACCCCTGGGTGGTGAACAGTTCGAGCGCCGCCCGCAGCAGTGCGTCCCGTGTGCGCGCCTTCTTCCGCTCACGCAGTCCCGGTCGGGGTGATGTCACGCCGCGCCCCATTTCCTCTGTTTCCGCAGGTCACTCTATCTGTGAGTAAGGTGACAGCTACCGGCTAGTGATTTTGTTTGTCAACTGTCAGAGGCTGACATTACTGTCCGCCGTATGACTAGTCAGACCACCGTCGACAAGACCGGTCCGGCGGACGAGGTGCCGACCCCGCTCGTCCCGGGCCCCACCAAGGCCCAAGGGCTGCGCGGCCACCCTTGGCTGACGCTCTTCGCCGTCGCGATCGGCGTGATGATGGTGGCCCTCGACGGCACCATCGTGGCGATCGCCAACCCCGAGATCCAGCGGGACCTCGGCGCGACCTTCGCGGACGTCCAATGGATCACCAACGGGTACTTCCTCGCGCTCGCCGTCTCCCTCATCACCGCGGGCAAGCTCGGTGACCGGTTCGGACACCGCCAGACGTTCCTCATCGGCATCGTCGGCTTCGCCCTCGCCTCGGCCGCCATCGGCCTGTCCGACGGCATCGCCTACGTGATCTTCTTCCGGGTCCTCCAGGGTCTGTTCGGCGCGCTGCTCATGCCGGCGGCGCTCGGCCTGCTGCGCGCCACCTTCCCCGCCGAGAAGCTCAACATGGCCATCGGCATCTGGGGCATGGTGATCGGTGCCTCCACCGCGGGCGGCCCGATCGTGGGCGGTCTGCTCGTCGAGCACGTGAGCTGGCAGTCCGTGTTCTTCATCAACGTGCCGGTCGGCGTCGTCGCCCTCGTCCTGGGTGTGCTGATCCTCACGGACCACCGTGCCAAGAACGCGCCGCGCTCCTTCGACATCATCGGCATCGTGCTGCTGTCCGCGGCCATGTTCTGCCTGGTCTGGGCCATCATCAAGGCCCCCGAGTGGGGCTGGGGCGATGGACTGACCTGGACCTTCATGAGTATCGCGGTGGCCTCCTTCATCCTGTTCGCCTTCTGGGAGACGAAGGTCGAGGAGCCGCTCGTCCCGCTCGGGCTCTTCCGCTCCGTGCCGCTGTCGGCCGGTGTGGTCCTGATGGTTCTCATGGCCATCGCCTTCATGGGCGGACTGTTCTTCGTCACCTTCTACCTCCAGCGGGTGCACGGGATGAGCCCGGTGCAGTCGGGCGTCCATCTGCTGCCGCTGACGGGCATGATGATCGTCGGCTCCCCGCTCGCCGGATTGATGATCACCAAGGTCGGCCCGCGTATCCCGCTGGCGGGCGGCATGGCCGTCACCTCGCTCGCCATGTACGGCATGTCGACCCTCGACGCCGGGACCGGCAGCTTCACCATGTCCATCTGGTTCGCCCTGCTCGGCCTCGGTCTCGCACCGGTCATGGTCGGCGCCACCGAGGTCATCGTCGGCAACGCGCCCATGGAACTGTCCGGGGTCGCGGGCGGACTCCAGCAGGCCGCCATGCAGATCGGCGGCAGCCTCGGCACCGCCGTGCTCGGCGCCGTCATGGCCTCCAAGGTCCACAGCGACCTCCCCGGCAACTGGACGGACGCCGACCTGCCGCCGCTCACCCCCGACCAGCTCGACCAGGCGGCCGAGGCCGTCCAGGTCGGCGCCCCGCCCATAGCCCCGGGCACCCCGGCCGACATCGCCGCGACGATCACCGGTGTCACCCACGACACGTTCATCTCCGGGATGAGCCTCGCCTGCCTCGTCGCCGCCGCCGTCGGCTTCGTGGCGATCTTCGTCGCCCTGCTCACCAAGCGGGGCGCCAACGCCCAGGCGGGCGCCTCGGCGGCCCACATCTAGCTGGTCGGCGCCACGTCGCCGACCAGCACCGGCCCGACCGCCACGGCAACACCGCGGACGGCCGCCAACGCTCGCGAAACCCCACCAGTTCCCGACCGGTGGGGTTTTCGCCTGTCCGGGTGGCACCGCCTCGGAACCCTTCCTTCCGCTCCGCCCCGCAGGTGACAGTGGCACCAAGTGATCAGTACGACACGGGGGTTCGACCACATGCGCACCAACCTGCTCCTCGCCACCGCCGCGACCGCCACGGCCCTGGCCCTCGCCGGTCCCGTCCACACGGGAGTCGCGGCCTCGCCCTCGGCCCGGCCCGCCGACGCACCGCACTCCCTCGGCACCACGACCCCGCACCGGACCGCCGGCGCACCCGCCGCCCGCAACGCCACCACCCCGGCCGCCATGACCCGCACCACGCTCGGCGCCTGCGGGCCCGGGGAACTGTGTCTGTGGTCCAAGCCGGACTTCAAGGGCACCCGGACCGCCCATGACCTGTCCGAGATCGACATCGAGAGCTGCGTACCCCTCCCGCAGGGGACCAGCGCGCAATCCTTCGCCAACCGACTCGGACGCCCCGTCACCACCTACCAGTCCGGCACCTGCGACGAGACCGGGGAGTTCGACACCTACCCCGGCGACGGCACCTGGACCCCGCAATCACCCCACCGGATCAGGGCGTTCAAGGTCTGGGAGAACTGACCGGCCGCGAAACGCCGACGGGGGCGGCGGGACCGAAGCCCCACCACCCCCGAGGAACAGCCCCGGCGACTACGCGTCGCCGCCCGCCGGCCCCGGATCGGCCGCCGCCACATCCAGCAGCTGATACCGGTCGATCGCCTGCTTCAGCGCCGCGCGGTCCACCTTGCCCTCCTTCGCCAGCTCGGTGAGCACACCCAGCACGATGGACTGCGCGTCGATATGGAAGTAACGCCGAGCGGCACCCCGGGTGTCCGCGAAACCGAACCCGTCCGCACCCAGCGACTGGTACGCCCCCGGCACCCAGCGCGCGATCTGGTCGGGCACCGAACGCATCCAGTCCGACACCGCCACGAAAGGACCCTCGGCCCCCGACAGCTTCCGCGTCACATACGGCACCCGCTGCTCCTCCTCGGGGTGCAGCAGATTATGCCGCTCCACCTCCACGGCCTCCCGGCGCAGCTCGTTCCAGGAGGTCGCCGACCACACATCCGCCCGGACGTTCCACTCCTCGGCCAGGAGACGCTGCGCCTCCAGTGCCCACGGCACCGCGACACCCGACGCCAGGATCTGCGCCCCGAACTCACCCCGCTCGCCCGCCTTCAGCCGGTGGACACCCTTGAGGATGCCCTCGACATCCACGTCCTCCGGCTCGGCGGGATGCTGCATCGGCTCGTTGTACACGGTCAGGTAGTAGAAGACGTCCTCACCCGGCGCGCCGTCGGCGGTCTCGCCGTACATCCGGCGCAGCCCGTCCCGGACGATATGGGCGATCTCGTAACCGTAGGCCGGGTCGTACGCGACACAGCCCGGGTTGGTCGAGGCGAGCAACTGCGAATGACCGTCGGCGTGCTGAAGGCCCTCACCGGTCAGCGTCGTCCGCCCGGCGGTCGCCCCCAGCACGAAGCCACGCGCCAGCTGGTCCGCCATCTGCCAGAACTGATCACCGGTGCGCTGGAAACCGAACATCGAATAGAAGACGTACACCGGGATCAGCGGTTCGCCGTGAGTGGCGTACGCCGAGCCCGCCGCGATCAGCGACGCCGTACAACCAGCCTCGGAGATACCGTCATGCAGCATCTGCCCCGTCGGGGACTCCTTGTACGCGAGGAGGAGGTCCCGGTCCACCGATTCGTACTGCTGGCCCAGCGGGTTGTAGATCTTGGCGCTCGGGAAGAACGAGTCCATGCCGAACGTGCGGTACTCGTCCGGCGCGATCAGCACGAAACGCTTGCCGATCTCCTTGTCCCGCATCAGGTCCTTCAGCAGCCGTACGAACGCCATCGTCGTGGCGATCGACTGCTGTCCCGAGCCCTTCCTGACGGCCGCGTACGCCTTGTCGCCGGGCAGCTCCAGAGGCTTCGCCCGCACGACACGTGTCGGGACATATCCGCCGAGCGCCTTGCGGCGGTCGTGCATGTACTGGATCTCCTCCGAGTCCCGGCCCGGGTGGTAGTACGGCGGCAGACCGCTTTCGAGCTGCTGGTCGGCGATCGGCAGACGCAGCCGGTCACGGAAGCCCTTCAGATCGTCGACGGTCAGCTTCTTCATCTGATGGGTCGCGTTACGGCCCTCGAAGTTGGGGCCGAGCGTCCAGCCCTTGACCGTCTGCGCGAGGATCACCGTCGGCTGACCCTTGTGCGCCTTGGCCGCCGCGAACGCCGCGAAGATCTTCTTGTGGTCGTGCCCGCCGCGCCCCAGATGCAGGATCTGGTCGTCCGTCATGTTCTCGACCATCGCGCGCAGCCGCTGGTCGTCACCGAAGAAATGGTCCCGGATGTACGCCCCGGTCTCCGTGGCATACGTCTGGAACTGCCCGTCCGGCGTCGTGTTCAGCCGGTTCACCAGGATGCCGTCCCGGTCCTGGGCGAGCAGCGGGTCCCAGGAGCGGTCCCACACCAGCTTGATCACATTCCAGCCCGCGCCCCGGAACTGGGATTCCAGCTCCTGGATGATCTTGCCGTTGCCCCGTACCGGTCCGTCGAGCCGCTGGAGGTTGCAGTTGACGACGAAGGTGAGATTGTCCAGCCCCTCACGGGCGGCGATGGACAGCTGGCCGAGCGACTCGGGCTCGTCCATCTCCCCGTCACCGAGGAAGGCCCACACATGCGACTGGGAGGTGTCCGCGATGTCCCGCGCCTGCATATAGCGGTTCATCCGCGCCTGGAAGATCGCCCCCAGCGGGCCGAGGCCCATCGAGACGGTGGGGAACTCCCAGAAGTCCGGCATCAGCCGGGGATGCGGGTAGCTGGAGAGTCCGTCGGGAGCCTTGGACTTCTCCTGCCGGAAGGCGTCCAGCTGCCGCTCGTCGAGGCGGTCCAGCAGGAAGGCGCGGGCGTAGATCCCCGGGGAGGCATGCCCCTGGAAGAAGATCTGGTCACCGCCGTGGCCCTCGTCCTTGCCGCGGAAGAAGTGGTTGAAACCCACGTCGTACAGCGACGCGGACGAGGCGAACGTCGCGATGTGGCCACCGACCCCGATCCCGGGACGCTGCGCACGCGAGACCATCACGGCGGCGTTCCACCGGGTCGCGTTGAGGACCCTGCGCTCGATCTCCTCGTTCCCGGGGAAGAACGGCTCGTCCCGGGTGGCGATGGTGTTGACGTAGTCCGTGCTGCGCATCTCGGGCACGGCCACACGCTTCTCGCGGGCCCGCTCGATCAGTCGGAGCATCAGATAGCGGGCCCGCTCACGGCCACGCTCGTCGATGGCGGCGTCGAGCGAGTCGAGCCATTCCTGGGTCTCCTCGGGATCGAAATCGGGGACCTGGCTCGGAAGGCCGCCAATGATGATCGGGTTGCGATCGAATCCGGAAGCCACGCTGTTCCTTCACTGTCCGGTGGCACGGCCGTGGGACATGCCACTGCTGGTGGGTGCGGCGTTCCCCATCGTGTACCGCAGGACAGGAAACGTCATCTGTACCGGGAGGTAACCGGGACCTCGGTCCGGCAGGGTGGGGCGGTTCGGCCAAATCGCAACGATACGCCCATCCCGTACCGGCCGAACGGGCGGCCGGGTGATCGCCGCCACCCGCTCCATGTGTCCCCCGCGCGCCGGAATGTCCCCTTGTGTTCACCTCGCCCGGCGCCTCGTCGATCTTTTGCCCCCGCGTCCGTCTCGGATGCGTACCGGTTTTTCCGCTGCCCCTACTTCGGTTCGCGAAACGGGCGAATAGGGCAGACTGTCGTGGTGTGTGTCACTGATTGCCGTGATTTCGTGCCTGGAGTTGCGTCGAGACGGCCGGGAACGTCACCGTTTCGGCGGTCTCGACGGCCGGGTACTTGCGCGATCCGTCCCGCCCGTGTGGACTACGGCCAATACCTCGCGCAGGCGCGAGGCCCGCAAGACAACATCCGAACATGATCAGGAGGCAAACGGTGAGCGCGACCGCGGACCACGCGGAGGAGCGGACGAACCCTGCCGCCAGGCTGGGGTTCCAGCCCGGGCAGGTGGTCCAGGAGATCGGCTACGACGACGACGCCGATCAGGAACTCCGCGAGGCCATTGAGGAGATCATCGGCAGCGACATCGTCGATGAGGATTTCGACGACGTAGCCGATGCCGTAGTGCTGTGGTTCCGTGAGGACGACGGCGATCTGACGGACGCGCTGGTCGACGCCCTCGGGCTGATCGACGACGGTTCCCCGGTCTGGCTGCTGACGCCCAAGACCGGGCGCGACGGCTATGTCGAACCCAGCGATATCAACGAGTCCGCACAGACCGCGGGTCTGTCCCAGACCAAGAGCATCAGCGCGGGCAAGGACTGGACCGGCAGCCGTCTGGTCACCCCGAAGGCGGCCGCCAAGAAGCGCTGACACCACCTCCTCGCGCGGGACATCCTCAACGGCTCCCGCGTCCGTGATCTCCGTGCGGGCCCCCGCCGACCGGCGTCGGCGGGGCTCTGCCGACGAATACACCCGCCGCCTGTGGCACCCCCACGGGCGGCGTTTTCCTTGCCGCGAGCCGCGAGCCGCGAGCCGCGAGCCGCGAGCCGCGAGCCAGTCGTGCCGCCCGCCGCCGGCCCGCCCCGGCCGCGCCGCCCGGTCCGCCGAGGCCGCCCGCCGCCCGCGGCCCTCCGCCCGGTCCGTCGAGGCCCGTCACGGCGCTCTGCCGCCCCCTCCGCCCCCAGTGGCCCCTCCTGCCCCCCGCGCCCCCGCGTCGGCCCCAGCGCCCCGTCCAGGGCCGTGGACGCCGCCCGCAGCCCCCCGTCGGGTCTGCGGGGCCGCTGCGTAGGCTGGTCGTCACCTGAACAGCCGCGTGGAAGGAACACCGTCACCATGGCGATCGAGATCGGCACCAAGGCCCCGGATTTCGAGCTCAAGAACCAGCACGGCGAGACCGTGCGTCTGTCCGACTTCCGCGGTGACAAGAACGTGGTGCTGCTCTTCTACCCGTTCGCGTTCACCGGGGTGTGCACCGGCGAGCTGTGCGCACTGCGTGACGAACTGCCGAAGTTCGTCAACGACGATGTGCAGCTCCTGGCCGTCTCCAACGACTCCCCGTTCACCCTGCGGGTCTTCGCCGAGCGGGAGGGCCTGGAGTACCCGCTGCTGTCCGACTTCTGGCCGCACGGCGACGCCTCGCGCGCCTACGGCGTCTTCGACGAGGACAAGGGCTGCGCGGTCCGGGGCACCTTCATCATCGACAAGGAGGGCGTCGTGCGCTGGACCGTCGTGAACGGCCTGCCGGACGCCCGGGATCTCGGCGACTACCTCAAGGCCCTCGACATCCTGTGATTCTTCGGGACCAAGCACTGCGGAGTGCGGGAACCCGTCACTAGGATCGAAACGTTGATCCGATACCACAGCACGACGGGGGCTCCGCGCCCCTGGACAACATCGGGAGGATTTGTGGGAGTCAGCCTCAGCAAGGGCGGCAATGTATCGCTGACCAAGGAGGCCCCCGGCCTGACCGCGGTCGTGATCGGTCTCGGCTGGGACGTCCGGACCACCACGGGTACGGACTTCGACCTCGACGCCAGTGCCATCCTGACCAACGCGGAGGGCAAGGTCACCAACGACCAGAACTTCGTCTTCTTCAACAACCTCAAGAGCCCGGAAGGCTCCGTCGAGCACACCGGTGACAACCTCACCGGTGAGGGCGAGGGCGACGACGAGCAGATCAAGGTGAGCCTGGTCGGGGTCCCGGCGGACGTCACCCGGGTCGTCTTCCCGGTCTCGATCTACGACGCCGAGAACCGCCAGCAGTCCTTCGGCCAGGTGCGGAACGCGTTCATTCGCGTGGTCAACCAGGCGAACAACCAGGAGATCGCGCGCTACGACCTCTCCGAGGACGCCTCCACCGAGACCGCGATGGTCTTCGGCGAGCTGTACCGCAACGGCGCCGAGTGGAAGTTCCGTGCCATCGGCCAGGGCTACGCCTCGGGTCTGCGCGGTATCGCGCAGGACTTCGGCGTCAACGTCTGAGCCGCCGCACACCGCATCACCGCGGTACCGCCCGCCGCATCACCGCGGTACCGCACACCGCACCACCGCCCGGCGCGGCGCCCGATCCGCGCGCCGCGCCAGGCGGTCGGCGGTCGTACGAACGCCCCCGGCCAGGGGGCCCGGGGGGCCACGGCGCAGTCCGTGGGTCTGGCGGTCCCCGGGAAGACGCAGTATCACCTCGGGGAGGAAGACGATCATGGGTGTCACGCTTGCCAAGGGAGGCAATGTCTCCCTGTCCAAGGCCGCGCCGAATCTCACACAGGTACTGGTCGGCCTCGGCTGGGACGCACGCTCCACCACGGGAGCCCCCTTCGACCTCGACGCCAGCGCTCTGCTGTGCACCGCGGGCCGGGTTCTCGGTGACGAATGGTTCGTGTTCTACAACAACCTCAAGAGCCCCGACGGCTCCGTCGAGCACACGGGTGACAATCTCACCGGTGAGGGCGACGGGGACGACGAGTCGGTCCTGATCGATCTGTCCAAGGTCCCGCTCGGCTGCGACAAGATCGTCTTCCCGGTCTCCATCCATGACGCGGACAACCGCGGTCAGAGCTTCGGCCAGGTCAGCAACGCTTTCATCCGGGTCGTCAACCAGGCGGACGGCCAGGAACTCGCGCGCTACGACCTCTCGGAGGACGCGTCCACCGAGACGGCGATGATCTTCGGTGAGGTCTACCGTTACGGAAATGAATGGAAGTTCCGTGCAGTGGGCCAGGGGTACGCGTCGGGCTTGCGTGGCATCGCCCTAGACTTCGGAGTCAATGTTTCGTAAAGCTGGGCCCGGTGCGGGGTGACCCCTGCCGGACTCCTACCGGGGAAATCCCCGTGACAGGAATGGGTAGCCAGTGATTCTGAGAACCTTCGGCTGGTCGTTCGCGGTCACCGCGCTCGGCCTCGTCGCAGCCTTGCTCTACGGGGGGTGGGTCGGGTTCGGGATCGTGGCGATCCTGTCCGTCCTGGAGATCTCGCTGTCGTTCGACAACGCGGTGGTCAACGCCGGAATTCTGAAGAAGATGAATGCCTTCTGGCAGAAGATCTTCCTCACCATCGGCATCCTGATCGCCGTCTTCGGTATGCGGCTGGTCTTCCCCGTGGTCATCGTCGCGGTCAGCGCCGGACTCGGTCCGATCGAAGCGGTCGATCTCGCGCTCAACGACAAGGACCGTTATCAGGAACTGGTCACCGACGCCCACGCGTCGATCGCCTCCTTCGGAGGCATGTTCCTCCTCATGATCTTCCTCGACTTCATCTTCGAGGACCGTGACATCAAGTGGCTGCGCTGGATCGAGCGCCCGCTGGCCAGGCTCGGCAAGGTCGAGATGCTCTCCGTGTGCATCGCCCTGATCGTGCTCATGATCAGCGCCCTCTATCTGGCGCCGCAAGCGCACCAGCACGGCGGTACCCACGCCGACAAGACGGAGACGGTGCTGCTGTCCGGGATCGCCGGTCTCATCACCTATCTGGTCGTCGGCGGTCTGTCCGGCTTCTTCGAGGGCAAGCTCGACGAGGAGGAGGAACGCGAGCACGAGGCGGAGGAAGCGGCCAAGCGCAGCGGGAAGCCCGTGATCCTCCTCGCGGGCAAAGCGGCCTTCTTCATGTTCCTCTACCTGGAGGTCCTGGACGCGTCGTTCTCGTTCGACGGGGTCATCGGCGCCTTCGCGATCACCAACGACATCGTTCTCATGGCCCTCGGCCTGGGTATCGGCGCGATGTACGTCCGGTCCATCACCGTCTATCTGGTCCGCCAGGGCACCCTGGAGGACTACGTCTATCTGGAGCACGGGGCGCACTACGCGATCGGCGCGCTCGCCGCGATCCTGCTGATCACCATCCGCTTCGAGGTCAACGAGTTCGTCACCGGACTCGTCGGCGTGGTCCTGATCGGCTGGTCGTTCTGGTCGTCCGTGCGGCGCAACCGCGCCCTGGTGGCGAGCGGCCACAAGGGCGGCGGCTCGGACGACGCGTCGAAGGTGACGTCCGGGGCCTGAGTATCGCCCTACCGTGGCCGGTTCCGGAGTGTGACGGCGCCCGCCACGAGGAACGCTCTCAACGGGGCGGTCGTGAGGCATGGTCCTCACGGCCGCCCCGCTGCAACGATCAGGAGAAACCCGGCCGACGGCCGGGCATCGGGACACCAGGGCATTGGGGGGCGGTATGTCCTTCTGGGACGGATTGTGGCCGGGACGCTCGGCGGACTTCGAGTCAGGGGCCTCGGCGAGCAACGCCATCGAACTGACCAAGCGGCGCCCCATGGTCTCGCTGACCAAGCAGGGCGCCGCCACCGGGAATCTGCGCGTCAACCTCTCCTGGCGGATGCGCAACTCGGACATCGGCGGCCCGGACCGCGGCGGACTGTTCAGCAGCCCGCTCAAGATGTTCAAACCCGATGTGGTCCAGGCCCACACCATGAGCATGGTCAATGTCGACCTCGACCTGGGCTGCCTCTACGAGCTGACGGACGGGACGAAGGGCGTCGTCCAGCCCCTCGGCGGCTTCTTCGGGGACCTGAACGGCGCGCCCTACGTCAAGCTCAGCGGGGACGACCGCTTCGGCTCGGGCACCGGCGAGACGCTCTTCGTCAACCTCGACCAGCGGGAGGAGATCAAGCGCCTGCTGATCTTCGTCTACATCTACGACCAGACCCCCGCCTTCGACCGCACCCACGCCATCGTCACCCTCTACCCGAGCAGCGGTCCCCGGATCGAGATCGGGCTGGACGAGCGCGCCCCGCAGGCCCGTTCCTGCGCGGTGTTCTCACTGGAGAACGTCAAGGACGAGCTGATCGTCCGCCGCGAGGTGAAGTTCGTCTACGGCTTCCAGGCCGAGCTGGACCGCCTGTACGGGTGGGGCCTCCAGTGGGGCCGGGGCTACAAGTCCAAGGCCGACCGCTGAACCCTCGCCTCCGGGGCACCCGAACCGGCCACCGGGCGACGGCCGGCCGGCCGGCAACCTCAGCGGGGCTGGAACTGCGGGCCCTGCGGCGGCAGCCGGAAGTCCGGGTCGGGAACGACCGCGGCGACCGGCTGCGGATAGCCGTACGAAGGCTGCGGGGCCCCCGGCTGCCCGGACGGCGGCTGAGGGTAGCCGTACGTGGGCCGCGGCGACGGGCCGGCCGTCGTCGCGGCCGGGGGATAGCCGTACGCGGGCCCGGCGGCCGGTTCCCGCGGGGCGGGCGGATACGCCGGATGGGGCGCGGTCTGCCGGGGCACGGTGTGCGCCGGGCCGGACGGGGCCGCCGCGGACGGCTGCGCGGGCGGCGGGACCGCGGCGTCCCGCACCTGCTCCGCGGCGTCCGGCTCCGGGTCCTGCTCGGACTCGTCCACCGAGATCCCGAAGTCCGTCGCGAGACCGACCAGGCCGTTCGAGTACCCGTCACCCACCGCGCGGAACTTCCAGCCGTCGCCACGCCGGTACATCTCACCGCAGATCAGCGCCGTCTCCGCGCCCGTCTCCGGCCTGATGTCGAAATAGGCCAGCGGCTCGTCGTCCGCCGCGTCCGCGTCATGCAGCTGGATGCACAGCGTGTGCACCCGCTCGAACGGCACATCGTCGGCCGACGCCACCAGCAGCACCCGGTCGACCTCGGCGGGCAGCCCCGCGAGATCCGCCTGAATGGTGTCGGTGAGCCCCTGGGACCCGCGCTTCTTGCCCAGCCGCCACACCTTGCCCGACGGATGCCGCGGCTGGTTGTAGAAGACGAAGTCCTCGTCGGACCGCACCCGCCCCCCGGACCCGAGGAGCAGCGCCGAGACATCGACGTCCGGGACGTCCTGCCCCGGGGACCAGCGCAGCACCGCGCGTACCGCCGTCGCTTCGAGCGGGACGTTCGACCCCTTCAGCATCGCGTGCGTCATACGGCCATCCTGCCTTCCCGGCGGTCGCCAGGACAACGCGGGGGACGTGCCGCGACAAGGAAAACGGGCCCCGCGGGCCGACACGGACCGCAGCTGATTACCAGAAATTCACGCCCCATGGGAACCCCTGACATACGTTCCTACGTACTATTACCGGCCACATTGCGTCGGAACATTCCGGCTTCACGGGGAGAGTCATGCGTCATTTCGGGCACATCGCCCCTGAGGTGCGTCAGCGCCTCTTCCACCGGGAGCCGTGCGACTTCACCGCCGACTCTCCCGCCCGGGTGCTCGCGGTCGCCCTGGGAGCGACCCTCTACACCCCCGCCACCAGGCCCGCGCTGGCCGACGCCATCCGCAAACAGGCCGCTCGTGGCGTGATGTCCATGGTGCTGTGCCTGGAGGACTCCATCGAGGACACCGAGGTCCCCGACGCCGAGCGGAACATCGTCCGCCAGCTCACCGACCTCGCCGCGCACCCCGGCGGTGACCTGCCGCTTCTCTTCATCCGGGTCCGTACGCCGGAGCAGATCCCCGACCTGGTGCGGCGCCTGGGCGCGGCCGGCGCGCTGCTGTCCGGATTCGTACTGCCCAAGTTCACCGAGGAGCGGGGCATCCCCTTCCTGGAGGCCCTCACCGCCGCCGAGTCCCTCCACGGCCGCAGACTGTTCGCGATGCCGGTGCTGGAGTCCCCGGAGCTGCTGTACCTGGAGACCCGCCGCGAGACCCTCACCGGGATCGCCCGTACCGTCGACAAGTACCGCGACCGCGTTCTCGCCCTGCGACTGGGCGTGACCGACTTCTGCTCGGTGTACGGGCTGCGCAGGCCGCCCGACCTGACCGCCTACGACGTCCAGGTCGTCGCCTCCGTCATCGGTGACGTGGTGAACCTCCTCGGCCGCGCCGACGGCACCGGCTACACCGTCACGGGGCCGGTCTGGGAGTACTTCCGGCTCCAGGAGCGCATGTTCAAGCCCCAGCTGCGCCGCAGCCCCTTCCTGGAGGGCCGCGCGGACGAGCTGCGCCAGACGCTCATCGAGCACGACCTCGACGGACTGCTCCGTGAGATCGAGCTCGACCGCGCCAACGGTCTGCTCGGCAAGACCTGCATCCATCCGTCGCACGTCCAGCCCGTGCACGCGCTGTCCGTGGTCAGTCACGAGGAGTACGGCGACGCGCGGGACATCCTGCGACCGGAGCGGGACGGCGGCGGCGTGATGCGTTCCGCCTACACGAACAAGATGAACGAGGTGAAACCCCACCGCGCGTGGGCCGAGCGCATCCTGCTGCGCGCCGAGGTGTTCGGCGTCGCACGCGAGGACGTCGGCTTCGTGGAACTTCTCGCCGCCGGGCTCTCCGGCTGAACACAAGGGACGATGGACGACGTGGTGTGGACGGGGACGTGGGTCGCGCGGCGGCTCGGGATCGAACTGGTGGGTGCCGAGGCGGGCGCCGACGCGGGCACCCCTGGGCGCCCGGGTGGCCGGCCAGGCCCCGCCGGAGGCGGATCGGGCCCCTCGGACGGTGGATCGGGCCCCACCAGCGGCCGATCGGGGCCTACCAGCGGCCGATCGGGGCCTGTCAGCGACGGATCGGGGCCTGGCGATCGCGGATCAGGCCCTACCGGCGGCGGATCGGGCCCTACCGGTGGTCAAGGGACCTCAGGAGACCGTGAGCCTTCGGCAGCCCACGAGCCCCCGGGCGGTCAGGAGCTCTCCGGCGGCCATGAGCTCCCGGGTGATGACGAGCTGTCCGGCGGCCACGACCTCTCGGACAGCCACGACCTCTCTGCCGGTCAGAGGCTCTCGGACGGTCACGAGCTGAGGCAGCTCCTCGGGCTCGCGCTGCGCCGCAATCCCAAGCGCGCCCACCTGCTCGTGTCGAACGTGCTCGGCAAGCACGTCCCCCGGTCACCCGCCGTCGTCCACGGACACGGCCATGAGCTCGGCCGCCGGGTGCTCGCCCTCCTCGGCCCCGAAGAGGCCCGCCGGGCCGTGGTCCTCGGGTACGCGGAGACCGCGACGGGTCTCGGTCACTGTGTCGCCGACGGGATCGGCCTCGCCCCCTACCTCCACTCCACCCGGCGCCCCGTGCCCGGCGTCGCCACCGCCGCCGGGTTCGAGGAGGCCCACTCCCACGCCAGCAGCCATCTGCTGCTCCCCGAGGACCCCGCGCTGCTCGCCGGGGACGGACCCCTGGTGCTGGTGGACGACGAGTTCTCCACCGGCAACACCGTCCTCAACACGATCCGCGCCCTGCACGCCCGTCATCCCCGTGAGCGGTACGTCATCGTCGCGCTGATCGACATGCGGTCGGCCGAGGACCGCGGACGGCTCGACGCGTTCGCCCGCGAGATCGGCGCGCGGGTGGATCTCGTGGCCACCGCGGCGGGCACGGTGCGGCTGCCCGACGACGTCCTGGCGAAGGGCCAAGCCCTGGTCGCCCGGTATGAGACCGTGCCCCCGGCACCCGACGAAGCCGTACCGACGCCGACGCCGACGACGCCAGGGGCAGTCCCCGCGAGCGGGCGGAACGCGGCCACCCATCCCACGCCCGGGCGCCCCACGACCGCGCCCGTCGTCCGCGCCGCCCTCGACTGGCCCGTCGGGATCCCCGACGGCGGACGGCACGGGTTCACCCCCGAGCACCAGGCCCGGCTCGAATCCGCGCTCCCGGCGATGGCCGCACAGCTCGCCCCCCACCTCCGCCCCGCGCCCGGCACGACCCGCCCGCGGGTCCTCGTCCTCGGCTTCGAGGAACTCATGTACGCCCCGCTCCGGCTCGCCACTGCGCTGGAGAACCTGCTCGACGCGGACCTCTTCTTCTCCACCACCACCCGCTCACCCGTCCTCGCCGTGGACGACCCCGGCTACGCCATCCGCAGCCGACTGGTCTTCCCCGCTCATGACGACCCGGGCGACGGACCCGGCACCCGCTACGCCTACAACGTGGCCGGCGCGGGCTTCGACACCGTCGTCGCCGTCGTCGACTCCACCGCGGACACCCCCGCCCTGCACGCCCCCGACGGGCTCCTCGCCCAGCTCGCCCGGCACACCTCCCGTGTCGTGCTGGCCGTCGTCCCCTCGTACATACCGCCCGCCGCGACGCGCGCCCCCGAAAGGCCCCCCATGCTCCCCGAGCCCCTCCGCGGCCCCGACTTCTCCTCCTACGCCTCCGAGGACGTGGGCTGGCTGCTCCAGGACCTCTCCTCGGTGCGGCTGGAGGCCCCCACCGAGGAACGCGAGGAGGCGATCCAGGCGGGCGGCGCCCACTACGCCGAGTCGCTGCCCGTCGAGTACCAGCCGAGCCCCCAGTACCAGGAGCTGTTCCACAGCGCCCTCACCGACGCGGCCCAGCGGATCGCCGGGGCCGTCGGCACCGTCACCGACATCGTCCTCGCGGAGCGCTCACCCCGGCCCGTCCTGGTCTCCCTCGCCCGCGCCGGAACGCCCGTCGGCGTACTGATGCGGCGCTGGGCCCGGCACCACCACGGACTCGACCTGCCGCACTACTCCGTGTCCATCGTCCGGGGCCGGGGCATCGACACCAACGCGCTGCGCTGGCTCGCCGCCCACCACGACCCCGCCGACATCGTCTTCGTCGACGGCTGGACCGGCAAGGGCGCCATCACCCGCGAACTCGCCCAGGCCCTCGAAGACTTCCAGGAGAGCACCGGCATCCGCGGCTTCGACCCCGGGATCGCCGTCCTCGCGGACCCCGGATCATGTGTACGCACCTACGGCACCCGTGACGACTACCTGATCCCCTCCGCCTGCCTCAACTCCACCGTCTCCGGGCTGATATCCCGCACCGTCCTGCGCGCCGACCTCGTCGGACCGGACGACTACCACGGCGCGAAGTACTACCGCGAACTCACCGGCGCCGATGTCTCCACCGACTTCATCGACCGGATCGCCGCCCGCTTCGACGAGGTCGCCGAGGCCGTCGCCGGGCGGGTCAAGGAACTGCTCGCGGCCGACCGGTCACCCACCTGGGAGGGCTGGGCCGCCGTCGAACGCATCAGCGAGGAGTACGGCATCCACGACGTCAACCTCGTCAAGCCCGGCGTCGGCGAGACCACCCGTGTCCTGCTGCGGCGCGTCCCCTGGAAGATCCTGGCCCGCGCCGACGCCGGGAGGGATCTCGACCACGTACGGCTCCTCGCCGAGCAACGCGGCGTCCCCGTCGAAGAGGTCCCCGGTCTGCCGTACACCTGCGTCGGCCTCATCCACCCCCGCTTCACCCGCGGCGCCACCGGCTCCGACGGCAAGTCGGTGGCCGCGCGATGAACACCGCACCCCACCGCACACAGGACAGCGACCCCCGCTCCGTCCTCGTCGCCAGTGACCTCGACCGCACCCTCATCTACTCCGCCGCCGCACTCGCCCTGGACGTCCCCGACGCCGAGGCGCCCCGGCTGCTCTGCGTCGAGGTCTACCAGGGCAAGCCCCTGTCCTACCTCACCGAGACCGCCGCCGCGCTCCTGGACGGACTCGCCCGCACCACGCACTTCGTCCCCACCACCACCCGCACCGTCGAGCAGTACCGCCGCATCCATCTCCCCGGGCCCGCCGCCCGGCACGCGATCTGCTCCAACGGCGGCCAGATCCTCGTGGACGGGGAGCCCGACGAGGAATGGCGGCGACAGGTCACGGGACGCATCGCGGACGAATGCGCCCCCCTCGAAGAGGTCCGCGCGCATCTGCGACACACCGCCGACCCGGCGTGGCTGCTCAAGGACCGCGTGGCCGAGGACCTCTTCGCCTACCTCGTCGTCGACCGCGCCCTGCTCCCCGGGACCTGGGTCAAGGACCTCAGCGCATGGGCGGGACCCCGGGGCTGGACCGTCTCCCTCCAGGGCCGCAAGATCTACGCCGTCCCGAAGCCCCTCACCAAGAGCGCCGCGCTGCGCGAGGTCACCCGGCGCACCGGAGCCACCCGCGTCCTCGCCGCCGGGGACTCCCTCCTCGACGCCGATCTGCTGCTCGCCGCGGACCGGTCCTGGCGACCGGGCCACGGCGAACTCGCGGACGAAGGCTGGCAGGCGCCGAACCTCACAGCTCTTTCTGAGAGGGGCGTCGCTGCCGGCGAGACGATCCTGAGGAGCCTGACCCGCGCCGCTGCCCCGGACCGGGCTTGAACATCCGCACCACCACGAAGAGGATCACCGCGAGGACGGCCAGCACCAGGACCACCTTCGAGTACGCCGAGACGTAGCCCGTCACCTCCGTCCAGTTCTCGCCGAGCAGATACCCGGCCATGACGAAGATGGTGTTCCAGATCGCGCTCCCGAGCGTCGTCAGCCCCAGGAACACCGGGATCGACATCCGCTCGATACCCGCGGGTATGGAGATCAGGCTCCGGAAGATCGGGATCATCCGCCCGAAGAACACGGCCTTCGTGCCATGGCGGGTGAACCACGCCTCGGTCTTCTCGATGTCCGCGACCTTCACCAGCGGCAGCTTGGACGCTATCGCGATCATGCGCTCGCGGCCGAGCATCGCCCCCACGCCGTAGAGGGCCAGCGCACCCACGACCGAACCGGCCGTGGTCCACAACAAGGCCGCCACCAGATTCATCTGGCCGGTACTCGCGGCGAATCCGGCCAGCGGCAGGATCACTTCACTGGGCAGGGGAGGGAAGAGGTTCTCCAGCGCGATGGCCAGTCCGGCACCTGGGGCGCCGAGCTGGTCCATCAAGCCGTTGATCCATTGTGGAGCGCTGCTTTCGATCATGTCTCCACGGTAGGAAATCTGAGCTGAAGGCACACTGAAGCGGACCACATCGTTACGGTGGTACGCGCCACAGGGAAGAACTGCGGTTTTCCACAATGTGCCGGGACCCGCCGGCTGGCTACCGTGATCGACGTGGACACAGTCGTACGCGGCGGGCTCAGACTCGCCACCGGACTCGTGCTCGGCGCCTGCACCGCGGTCGCCGAGCTGATATTCGTGCTGCTCACGGGTCTGGCCCGCAGAGCCGCCGCGCTGGACGGGACCTTCGATGTCGACAGCCCGGTCGGCGGACCGACCGTGATCACCGTGAAGCTGCCGTGCGGCTGATCCTGGCCGAGGACTCGACGCTGCTGCGGGAGGGTCTGGTGCGGCTGCTCGCGGAGGAGGGCCACGAGGTGCTGGCGGCCGTGGGCGACGCGGTGGCGCTGCTGGCCGCCGTCGAACGGGAGCGCCCGGACGTCGTCGTCGCCGATGTCCGGATGCCGCCGACCCACAGCGACGAAGGGCTCCGCGCGGCGCTGGAGATCCGGGACCGCTGGCCGGGTGTCGGGGTCCTGGTGCTGTCGCAGTACATCGAGAAGCGCTACGCCACGGAACTGCTCACCGGGCAGTCGGAAGGGGTGGGATATCTGCTGAAGGACCGGGTGGTCCAGGTCGACGAGTTCCTGGACGCGTTGGAGCGGGTGGCCAAGGGCCGGGCGGCCTTCGACCCGGAGGTGGTCCGCCAGCTCCTCGGCGGCAGCCCGCACGCCGATCTGCTGGGCCGGCTGACCGCGCGGGAGAAGGAGGTACTGGCGGAGATGGCGCAGGGGCACACGAACGCGGCGATCGCCGGGCGGCTGCACATCTCGCAGAGCGCGGTCGAGAAACACATCAACGCGATCTTCGACAAGCTGGAGCTGTCGGGGGAGTCCGGCTACTCGCGCCGGGTGCTCGCGGTCCTCCGCTATCTGGGGACATGAGGGCCACCGGGACCCGGCATGCCCCCCCGCCGTGGGGTTCAGCCGCAGCAGCCGCCCCCGCAGCATCCTCCGCCGCCGCCCGAGGCGGGACCGGGCGCGGGAGCGGCGGCGGACGAGCCGCCGACGGCCACGGTCGACAGGAGCTTCACGGTGTCGTCGTGACCCACCGGACAGGCGGCGGGGGCGGCGGACTCGGCCATGGGACGGCTGAGTTCGAAGGTGTCGCCGCAGGTGCGGCAGCGGTACTCGTAGCGGGGCATGGGGACAGGCTAGCGGGCGGACGGCCGGTGCCGCGCGGGTGCTTCGGGCCATCCGGGGCGGTGCGGGCGCGGTAGGGGTCGGTTCAGGCGGTGGTGCCGCGTTCCTCGCGGATACGGGACACCACGGTGGCCACCGTCTGCCGGACGGCCTCCAGCTCGGTCAGGAAGTGCCAGTAGTCCGGGTGGCGGCCTTCCAGGGTGGCGATGGCGAGCTCCAGCCGCCGTACCGACTCGTCCAGGGGGCGGGCGTGCCGGGGGTCGGGTGTGTGCCGGTCGGCCATGGCGAGGCGCTGGGCGTCCCGGATGGCGAAGCGGGTGCGGTCGATCTCGTCCTGGGGGTCCTTGGCGACGGCGTTGAGCCGCTGAAGGCGGTTCCCGGCGGCGGAGACGGCCTCGTCGGTGGAGTTGAGGAGGGCGCGGACGGTGGAGAGGAGGGAGGTGGCGTCCGGCCAGCGCTGGGCGTCGCGGGCGGCCTGGGCCTCGGCGAGCTTGGTCTCGGCCTGCCGGACGGTGGCGGCGGCCTGATCCGGCACCTGCTGGAGGTCCTGCCAGCAGGCGATGGTGAAGCGGCGGCGCAGCTCGCTGAGGATCGGTTCCACCTGCTCGGCGCGGGTGGTGAGGGCCTGGGCGCGGGTGCGCAGCGACACCAGGCGGCGGTCGGTCTCGGCGGCGCGCTCCGGGAGCCGCTCGGCCTCGGCCCGTACCGCCTCGGCGTCGCGGGCGACGTGCTCGGCACGCTGGAGGGTCTCGGGGACGCCGTGGCGGCCGGCCCCCTGGTTCAGCCTGGTCAGCTCGGGGGCCAGTGCGGCGAGGCGGGCGGCGAGGTCGTCGGCCCGCAGTCCGGCGGCCCGGGTGGCGTCGAGGGCGTTGCTCGCGGCGAGCAGGGACTGCCGGGCGCGCTCCACGGCGGGTGCGAGCCGGGCGAGCTGGGTCTCGGCCTTGTCGAGGAGCGGGCCGAGACCCTGGGTGAAGCGGTCGAGGTCGTCCTTGACCTTGTTCAGGGCGTCCCGGGCCTGGGTGAGCTCGGCGCGGGCACGGGAGGCGGTGGACGCCTCCAGATCGTCCCGGTCGAGGTCATGCGCGTCGACGGCGGCGATGTACTGGTGGCTGACCTCGTCGATACGGGCGCTCAGATCCGTGAAACCGGAGACGGCGCCGCGGGCCGGGGGCGAGTCGTCGACGGCGGTGATGGTCTCTATGGAGATCCGCAGATCGCGTTGCGCGGAGTCCAGTTCGTAGAACGCGGCGGCGGCGGCGTCCTTGGCCGCCTGGGCCTCGGCGCGCTGGCCCTCGCCGCGCCCGCCGAACCAGCGGCGGTTCCCGCCGCCCGAGAAGGCCGCCGGGAGGGTCACGGCGGCGAGCGCGAGCAGGGGAAGGGGCAGCAGGGCCAGTGACAGGAACCGACGGACGGCGGAACCGCCCGTCCCGGACCCATGACCGGACGCGTGGCTCTTCACGGGTGCGGTGGGGTGCGGACGGGCGCTGCTTGTGTCGCCGGGTGTGGCGGGGCGGGCGGTCCGGGGAACCGGCGCCGGGGTATGCGACGCGCCGGGGTCGGAGGGTCCGGCGGGCGGCACCGGGCCGGGTGCCGGGGAGTCGGGCCCGGCGTGCGGGTCCGTGGGGGTCGGTGGGCGTGGGGGATCAACGAAGTGGGGGGTGTGCAGCATCTGCCGTGCTGTCGGTGTGTACGGCTGCGATGGTGTCGCCGTCACTTCCCTCTCCCGTGCTGTGGTCCGCCGTGCCCGGTGTCATTGTCCCACCGGACCGGCGCGAACACACGGGGCGTTCAGTCCGCGTTCCGTACCGTGACACTTCCGTCGTTGCTCCGGGCGGACACGACATGGGCGCTGCGCCCGTCGCGGGGGACGGAGACCTTGACGCTGCCGTCGTCGCTCTTGGCGGAAACCGCGTAGGCGGTTCCGCCGCCGTCGCCGCTGTCGCTGTCTCCCGCGCGCGGGAGAGTGACCTCGACGGAGCCGTCGTTGCTGTCGGCGGTCACCCGGTCCGGGACGACGGCGAGCCGGAGCCGCACGGAGCCGTCGTTGGTGTCGGCCTTGACCTGCCGGGAACGCAGTCCGTCGGTGTGGATGCTGCCGTCGCCGCTGTGCAGGGTGAGCGGCCCGGTGGTGTCCGCGACGCGGACGGAGCCGTCGTCCGTGTCGATGCTGAGCGGGGTGCGGAAGCCGGAGGCGCGGACGGACCCGTCGTCGTTCTTGACCTTGACGGTCACGTCCCGGGGGATCTCGATCCGGTGTTTCAGCGCGCAGTCGGCGACGATGCCGGAGCAATGGAGACGGAGCTTGAGCCGGTCGTCCCGCATCGACCAGCTGACCGAGGGTTCGGAGCCGACCGCGACCTTGCCTTTGAACCAGCGGGTGACCTCCACCTTGTCGATGTCGGCGGGGACGAGTTCGAGTGCGGAGTCGTCGGAGTCGACGGTCAGGGTCCGGCCGGTCAGCGCGAACGAGCGGTGCTCGGGCGAGGTGTCGTCCTCGGGATCGGAGGTGCAGCCCGTGGCGACCAGGCCGAACGCCATGGTTCCGGCGGCGACGGCGAGCAGTGACGCGCGGCTCCGGCGTGGGCGGCTGGTACGAACGGTCATAGGAATCCCCCCTGGGACATGGCTGCGGCGGTACCCCGGTGCCTGGCCGGTCACGGTCGTCGGACACCGCCGCCACCGGGGTACTCCGACCGTAGGGAGCGGGGCGCCGCAGGGGCATCCGGGCCGCTACCGGAACGGGGGTGGGGATAACCCCCGCCCTCGGGACCCCGGGCCTCGGACTCCCGGGACCTCGGCTCCCGGCCCCCGGACCCCCGGCCTCGGGACCCCGGCGCGCTGTCCCCCCGCCATCCCGCCCTCCCCGGCATCCCGTCCCCAGCCCGCAGGCTCGGGACCGGTAGCGGATCGGACGGGGGCGGGGACGTCAGGACGGTCCCCGGGAAAGGTGTTTGCGGGGCAGGGGCGGCGGCAAGGTAGGCTGTCGACTCATTCCGGGCGCGTAGCTCAGTGGTAGAGCGCTGCCCTTACAAGGCAGATGTCGGCGGTTCGAAACCGTCCGCGCCCACCGGATGAAGCAGTACGAAAGCCCCGGTACTCCCTGTTCAGCAGGGTGCCGGGGTTTTTCGCGTGCCGTGTCGCCGGGCCGGTGTCACGGGGGCGGCTGGGGCGGGGGAGCGGCGCTCTGTTTGAGGGTCATGCGGGCGTCGACCTTCTGGGGGGCGGTGACCTCGGTCCAGAAGCGATGACACGTGACGAAGACTGCGAGCTCGCGTTCACGGGCGCGGAGCTTCTCGACCTCGGCCTGCTCGTCGGGTGACCAGCCGGGGGACGCGGGGCGTTCGATCCTGCGCCAGCTGGTGTCGTCGCTGAAGCCGTCGAGGGGCTCCACCGACCAGGGCAGGCGCTTCAGCAGGTCGAGGAGTTCCGCGCGCACCTGATGCAGCTCCTCCTGACCTGCGAGGAGATCGCTCGGGAAGTCGTAGGTCGCAGCCACGCGGTAATGGTACGCCTGTTCGATTTGGTGGGGCGACTTCCGCGATCGGTGGGCCGGGGGTGGGGTGGCGGGTCGCTGGGGCGGCGGGCCGGCGGACCGCCGGTGGTTGCCGGGTGCGGGGGAGTGAGGGGCGGGACAGGGGGTGGGTGGGAGAGGGACACTGGACGTATGTGCCGCAGCATCAAGACTCTCCGTCCGCCCGCCATCCCCGAAGAGGCCACCGAGGACGAGGTCCGGGCCGCCGCTTTGCAGTATGTGCGGAAGGTCTCCGGCTTCCGGGCCCCGGCCGCCCATAACCGTGAGGTGTTCGACGCGGCTGTGGACGCGGTGGCGGCGGCCACCGCCGATCTGCTCGCCGGGCTGGAGGTCCGGGGGAGCGGGATCGCTCCGCGCGCTTCCTCGCGGGTGTGAGTTCTTCGCCTCCGGCGTCACCCGGCCCCGTGCGGGTCACCGTGCGTTCGGGTCACCGTGCGTGCGCGACGGCCATGGGTGCGGGGCGGTTGCGGATAAGTGATTCGCCGCGCCCGGTGGGTCAGCTCGCCGCCGGGGTGCTCGCCGCCGGGGCGGGGCGGCGTACGACGTAGGCGGCGCCCGCGCCCGCCGCGAACAGCGCCAGCAGGGAGAACCCGGCTCCGAGCCAGGTCGCGCCGAGCCACTGCGCGCCCATGTAGCCGAGGCCCACGCTGTACGCGGCCCACGCGACACCCGCGAGTGCCGACCACGGCAGGAACTCGCGGATCCTGCGCTGGGCCGCCCCCGCGCCGAGCGAGACGATCGAACGGCCCGCCGGGGCGAACCGTGCGATCACCACGAGCGCGCCGCCGCCCCGGGCCAGTGCCGAGCCGAGCCGCGCCTGGGCGGAGGTCAGCCGCCGGGAGCGGGCGATGGCCCGGTCGAAACGGGGGCCGCCGCGTCGCGCCAGCCGGAACGCGCAGAGGTCGCCGAGCACCGAGGCGGTGGCGGCGCACAGGATCAGGACCAGGATGTCGGGGACGTCGTGCGGGACCTGTCCGGTAGCCGCGCCGGTACCCGCCGCCGCGGCAGTGGCGGCGGTGATCACGAGCACCCCGCTGGGCAGCACCGGGAGGAACACGTCGAAGAGGACCGACACCCCTACCAGGGCGTAGATCCATGGGCTGCCGGTCAGCGGCCCCACACTCTCCAGCACCGATACTCCCCCGGTCGGCATCGCGATGCCGCAGTGTCCGCGAGGTGCGGCAGTGTCGGCGCTTGGTGACAGCCATACAGCGTACGCGGCAGGTGACGTGCGTGATCCATCGGGGGCTCAAGTGTTCTCCACACCGTGTTCACCTCGTAGCCGTGCGTATGGCTGGAACTCGCCGTTGCGCAGCAGGGGGTCGAGCTGTACACGGACGGCGGCCGGACGTACGGACCGGTCGGACCGGAACGCCGTGCCGGTACGTCTTCGGGCGGGGCCGGTCCCGCGCGGGCGTCCTGGGCCGCGCCTTCGCACCGCCCCTCCGCGGGCGCTGCGGGCGGCGGAGCGACCTGGCGGACCGTCGTCCGTACCGGGCAAACGGGCGAGGCCCGTCGGCGGGTGCCGACGGGCCTCGTGGTGGTGACAGGCGCGACGCCGTGTGGGGAGCTCGCCGTCTGGGGGCGGCGAGCCGGTGTCGTCCTGGGGGTCGTACCGCTGGCCGGGATGGTCCGGACCAGGGGCGGTCAGATCAGGCCGAGGCCGTCGCGGTCTTCCGGGTCCGCTGCCGGGTCCCCGTGTCACGCGAGCGTGAGGCGAGGAGCCGGTCCAGCCCGAGGGCGCCGGAGCCGGTGAACACCAGCAGCAGGAACGCCCAGCAGAACATCGCCGACGCCTCCCCGCTGTTCTGGAGCGGCCACAGGGCCTCCGGCTGGTGGACCTTGAAGTACGCGTACGCCATCGAGCCCGAGGAGACGAACGCCGCGGCGCGGGTGCCGAGGCCGATCATCACCAGGCCGCCGCCGACGAGCTGGATGACGGCGGCGTACCAGCCGGGCCAGGTTCCGGCGGGGATGGTTCCGCCGCCGTGGGCGCCGCCGAGAACGCCGAACAGGGAGGCGGCGCCGTGGCAGGCGAAGAGCAGACCGACGACGATCCGGAACATTCCGATGGCGTAGGGCTGGGCGCGATCGAGACGACCAGTCATGTGGGGGGACTCCTTCGGTGTGGTGGGGGACGTAACCGAACGGAGTCATACGCTAGGAGTGCCGGAAGAGTGCTTGCAAGTTCAACATTCGGCCATAGATCGGCCTTCTCGTACGGGTTTCCGCGCGTTGGGCAGCCCTTCCGTCGGCCGCCGCACGCGCGGTGCGCACTCCCTCCGGCGGTCCGCCCCGGTGGCCGTCCGATCACGCGGAGTGAGGGGTGAGTGCTGCTGCCCGCGCGATCATCCCCAGGTGCACCAGGCACCCCCAGGGCGCCCGGCGCGCCGGGCGTCCCCAGTACTCCCGATGCCCCCGAGCGCTCCCCGTACGCGTACCTCTCCCGTCACCTCTCCCGTACGCGCGCCCTCCCGCGCCCGCCCGCACCGAGGCCGCTACGGGGTGAGTTCCGTCTCCCGTACCGTCTCCAGCCGGGCCCCGCCCTGCGCGTGTTCGCGTGCCTGGTCCAGTCTCAGGACCGAGGTGCGGCCCCGCAGGGTGAGTGTCATCAGCTGGTTGCCGAACCACGGGCCGCCCCGCTTGCGCCACCTGAGGCCCCGGGTGCCGGACCGGGCGTGGCCCGCGAAGGCCCGGCCGAGGGCCTGGGCCGGTCTGCTCCAGCCGAAGCGGAATCCCCAGGTGATCGACGCGGGAACGGAGTTGTGCACCGGAGAACAGGTCAGTTGCAGGACGCGGGCGGCGGGCGCGGAATCCGCGGGCCAGTGGGTGGGTTCCGCGAGGTACGCGTGGTGGACGTCGCCCGACAGGACGTACACCGAGGCGGGCGCCGACGGGCCCGAGCCCGCCTCCGCGATCAGGTCCGTCAGCCAGGCGAACGAGTTCGGGAAGGCCGCCCAGTGCTCCAGGTCGGCGCGGCGGCGCAGCCACTCGCCGAACCGTGCCCAGCGCGCCCCCCGGGTGCCCCGGCACAGCGAGGCGTCCCACTCCTCCGCGTCATGCACCAGCGGCGGCAGCAGCCACGGCAGCGAGGTACCGATCAGCAGATGGTCGTACGAGCCGGGGGTGTCGAGGGCCTGGGCGCGCAGCCAGTCGGCCTCGTCCGGGTCGACCATCGCCCGGTTCTGCTCGTCCAGCACCCGGGCCGCGCGGGTGTCGATCATCAGCAGCCGCGTCCGGCCGAAGTCCCGGCGGTAGCTCCAGCGCACGGCGGCCGGGTCGGCGTCGGCGCGGGCGGCGAAGGCCCGCAGCGCGTCGCTGCCGTCGGAGGCCTCGCGCACCTGGGCGTACAACGGGTCCGCGGCGAGTTCGGCCGGGGCCAGATTGCCCAGGTGCTGATGGACCCAGTACGACATGAGGCCGCTGAGGATGCGCTCGTTCCACCAGGGGGTGGCCCGCATCTCGGCGAGCCAGGACTCGCTGGTGTTCCAGTCGTCGATGACGTCATGGTCGTCGAAGATCATCAGGCTCGGTACGGTCGAGAGCAGCCAGCGGACCTCCGGGTCGAGCCAGGACTCGTAGTACAGCCGGGTGTACTCCTCGTAGTCCGCGACCTGGTCGCCCGGCGGCTCGGTCAGATCGCGGCGGGCGGCGAGCCAGCGGCGGGTCGCGGGGGAGGTCTCGTCCGCGTACACCTGGTCACCGAGCAGGAGCAGCACGTCGGGGCGGGGCCCGTCCGGGTCGGCGGCGAGCCGGGCGGCCAGGGTGTCCAGGGCGTCCGGGCCGACCGGATCCTTCTCCCCGTCGGGCGGCGCCGCCCAGCGGCAGGAGCCGAACGCCACCCGGACGGTACCGGTCTCCGCGTCCGTACCATCGCCGGCGTCCCCACCGACCCCCGCGCCCGGAACCTCCTCAGCGCCGGCCCCCGCGCCCGCGCCCGTGCCCGTACCGGCCCCGGCATCCGTACCGGAACCCGGGGCCCCCGGGGTGGTGATCGTGGAGGGCGGGAACGCGGCGAGGGCCGGATCGGCCGCGGGCCACACCCGTGCGCCGTCGAGCAGGACCTCGTAGGCGGTGCGGGTGCCGGGGGTCAGGCCCCCGACCGTGACCAGCGCGTAGTGATGGCCCTCGATCTGGAACGTACGGGCCGAGCCGACCGCGCCGTCCGCGCAGCGGACCTCGGCGGTGCAGGGGCGGCCCGCCTCGACCCAGACGGTCGCGGACGATCCGTCGACATACCTCAGCAGTGGTCCCAGACGCAGCGTCGCCACGGTGTTCACCCTCCTCCGTCGTCCCCGTACGGTACGGAACGACGGGCGGTCACGGGGAGGTTCCGGCACGGCGGGCGCACCGCCGGGGCCCCGCCGGGTGACGGGTGCCGCGCCCCGGGGTGCCGGGGCGCGGACCGGGCGGGCGGTCAGCAGCTGTTGAGGATGTTCCCCAGGGCGGTCTTCTCGGCGGTGTCGATCTTGAGGTCGTAGTGCTTCTTCACATGCACCCACATGCGCGCGTAGACGCAGTTGTACGAGGAGGTGGGCGGCAGCCATTCGGCGGGGTCCTTGTCGCCCTTGGCCTGGTTGACGTTGTCGGTGACCGCGATGAGCTGGGGGCGGGCGAGGTCGTTGGCGAAGGCCTGGCGGGTGCTGGTGGTCCAGCCGCTGGCGCCGGAGCGCCATGCCTCGGACAGCGGGACGACATGGTCGATGTCGACGTCGGACGCGGCGGTCCAGGTGGCGCCGTCGTAGGGCGAGAACCAACTGCCGGAGACGGCGGCACAGCTGGCGTTCTGGACGACGTTGGTCCCGTCCCGTTCGAGGACGACCTCACGGGTGTTGCAGGCGCCGGACACGGTGCTCCAGTGCGGGAACTTGTCGCGGCTGTAACCGGCCGACGAGCCCTCGGCGGCGACGGTGAGCTGGGTGAGGTAGGTCCGGGCGGTCGCCGCGCTGACCGGGGCCGGGGGAGCGGCCTGGGCGGGCGGCCCGGTGAGCACGGCGACGGCGGACAGGCTCGCCGTCAGCGCCACGACGGCACCGAGACCGCGGCCGCGGAGGAGGGATCGGGTGCGGGTGGGACCGGTGGATGAGGTGCGACGCGCGTAGAGGCCGGACATGAGGGCTCCCTTGGAAGTGGGGGGCAAGGCCCCTGGGTGGGGCGCGGCCACGCCGGCGCCCGGGGGTTGCCGGAGCGTGGTCGCCAGGTAACAGGGTTGCGTCATGGGCACGACACATCAAGGGGGTGACGGAGGATCATGTCCCTTGTGGGGTCGAATGGTTGTGAAATGTTCCGGCCCGGGCGGTTCGCGCGGACCGGGGTACGCCGTCGCGCGCGGGGCGGGAGTGCCGGGTGGGGTGCGGTGTGCGATGCGACCCGGTACGGCACGGTGTGACCCGGTACGGCATGGTGCTGTACGGCGCGGTGCGATCCGTCCCCGGCCCACGTCGCCCGGCCGCGTCCCCCGCCGTGACCCATGTCCCAGGGCGGGCGGGTCCGGCCTCCCGTACCATGGGTGGCGCAGAAGGGGAGTAGCTCTTCGCCGGACCGTCGACATACTGCTCAGCTCGTCTGAGCCGGCGCCCGGAGGCGGAGCCCTGATCCGGGATCGACCGGACCGGGCCCGTCAGCGAGACCTTCGGCCAGCAGTGCTGTCGTGCGCACCACCCGTGCGCGCGTCCGAGCGCTGCCGTGCCGAGGTGTCGTACGCGGTCGCTCTCGGCGGGGCAGCCCCGACCGATTGAGGAACCTTGATCAGCATCAGTGTGACGGCGCTCGTGTTCGGCGTCGTCTTCCTTGCCGAGCTGCCGGACAAGACGGCACTCGCCGGACTCGTCCTGGGGACGCGCTACCGCGCCTCGTACGTCTTCGCCGGGGTCGCCGCCGCGTTCGCCGTCCACGTCACCCTCGCGGTCGCCGCGGGCAGCGTGCTGACGCTGCTCCCCGGGCGGCTGCTCAGCGCCATCACCGGTGTGCTGTTCCTCGGTGGCGCGGCCGTGCTGTTCCTGAAGAAGAGCGACGGCGACGAGGAGATCCGCCAGCCCGCCGACCAGAGCTTCTGGAAGGTCTCGGGGGCCGGGTTCATGCTCATCCTGATCGCCGAGTTCGGTGATCTGACGCAGATCATGACCGCCAACCTCGCCGCCCGCTACGACGACCCGCTCTCCGTCGGACTCGGTGCCGTGCTCGCGCTGTGGACCGTCGCGGGGCTCGGGATCGTGGGCGGCAAGGCGCTGATGAAGCGGGTGCCGCTGACGCTGATCACCCGGATCGCCGCGCTGCTGATGCTGGGGCTGGGCGTCTGGAGCCTTTATGAGGCGGTGGCGGGCTGACCGTCCACTTTGTATACTCGTGAAACAAATGGCTCCGCCCGCACACCCCTGACCAGCGGGCGGGGCCGTTCTTCCGGGAACGGTTCCGGCGCGACCGCCCGGGCACGTCCCTGCCCGCCGTGACGGCGGGCCACGCGAACCGCGCGCGATGACCTCGTCCGCGGCCCGTCCCTTTGGAGCTGCTGATGACGGCCACGACCGTGCTGACCGCCCGTGCCCTGCTGCTGGACATGGACGGGACCCTGGTGAACTCCGACGGCCCGACCGAGCGGGTCTGGCGGCGCTGGGCCGCCGCGCAGGGGCTCGACGGGGACGCCGTCATGAGCGTGGTGCACGGCCGGCAGGGTCAGGCGTCCATGGCCGCGCTGCTGCCCGACCGGCCGATGGAGGAGAACCACCGGGACAACGCGCGTCTGCTCGCCGAGGAGAGCGCCGACATGGACGGTGTCGTACCGGTGGCGGGGGGCGCGGAGTTCCTGGCCTCGCTCGCCGCGGTGCCGCACGCGCTCGTGACCTCCGCGCCGCTGCGCCTGGCCGAGCGGCGGATGTCCGCCGCCGGGCTGCCCGTGCCTTCGGCCCGGATCACCGCCGAGTCGGTGGGCGCCAGCAAGCCCGACCCCGAGGGATTCCTCAAGGGCGCCGCCGAACTGGGTGTCCCCGCCGCGGACTGTGTGGTCTTCGAGGACTCCGAGGCCGGGATCAGAGCCGGACTCGCCGCCGGGATGCAGGTCGTCGGGATCGGCCCCCGGGCCCGCGCGCACGGACCGACCGTCCAGGTGGACGACCTCACCCGGGTACGGGTGTCCCGCGCGGACGACGGGACCGTGACGCTCCACATCGGCTGACCCGCCCCACCACCCGGCCGCCCTGCCCGACCCGCCCGACCCGGCCGTCGGTCATCGGCCGAGCCGCCCGTCCGTCCGTCATCGGCCCCGGACTCCCTCACGGGGGCCCGGGGCCGACGTGTGCCCCGGGCCGGGCCGGTCGTCCCCCGGCTGCCCTGTTCAGTCGTCCTCGTCGTCCTCACGGCCGCCGCTTCCGCCGCTCCCGTCGCTTCCGCCCCGCCCGCTACGGCCGTCGCCACCGCTGCCGGACCCGGAGGTCTCGCCTTCGAGGCTGCGGCGGGTGGCCGGGCCGTAGCTGCCCATCTCCTGCGGGACGCCCCGGGCGATCTGGTAGCGGATCAGGGCCTGGGAGACCTCGGAGTTGAAGACGCCGTTCTGGGCGCCGGTGTAGAGCCGCAGCTCCCACAGCCGCCGCTGGAGTTCCTGGACCGCCGCACCGCGGTCACCCACCCGCAGCGTGCCGTCCGTGACGGGCGGGGGCGCGGGCGCCGGTGCGGACGTGGTCGGCCGGGCGGTGTCGCGCGGGGCCGACGGGGACGCCGAGCCCTTCTTGTCGGGAGCCTTCGACGGGGTCGCCGTACCCCCCGGCTTCAGCGGCTGGGTGGAGGTGGGGGAACCGGCCGACGGGGACGCCGACGGCGAGGTGCTCCCGGTGGCCGGGCGGGGCGGCCGGGACACGGGGTTGCCGACCGGTGCCGTGTCCGGTTCCTCGGTGGCCGGGATACCGGTGTCCGGGACGCTGGTGTCCACCTCGGGCAGGGCCTTGTCGTGCGTCGGTTTGTCGTAGCTGAACAGTCCCGCGGTCACCGCCGCGACACCCGCCGCCGCGACCGCCATTCCCGAGGTGGCGATGATCGCGAGCCGGCGCCGCCGCTCCCGCGGGTCGGGCTCCTCGTGCTGCCCCGCACCGGGCGGCCCCGCGTAGACGGCGGCCGTCGTGTCGAACCCGGTGCCGGAGGGGTGCGTCCGCTCCGGGGGCGGGGTCGGCCGTACATCCGTCGCGGGCTGCACGACGGGCCAGGTGACCGGCGCGGCACCCTGTCGGTTCGCTGCCGCGGGGTCCTGGCGCGGGGCCGGGGCGGGCGGGGTCGGCAGGGGCGGCGGGGGGCCGGGCGGCGCGGGATGCGGACGGGGCGCGTCCGGGTCCGCCAGCGGAGGCAGCGGTCCGGCCGGGGGCATCGGGGTACCGGCGTGTGACGCGGTGCCGGGCGCGGTGGCCCTGCCGTGCGCGTCCGGTGCGGTGGCGTTGGCGGGGGCTTCGCCCGACGCGGCGGGTCCGGGGCGGGGTTCGCCGTCGGGTGTCCCGGGTGCGTTCGAGGTGCCTGGGGCGCTTGCCGTGCCCCGGGTGCTTCCCGTGGGCGGTGCGCCGGGGACGGACGGGGTGCCGGTCGGGACCGGTGTCGCCGGTGTCCCCGGTACGGCCGCGCCGCCGGGTATGTGCGGGGCGCCGGGTATGGGCGGGGTGGCCGCCGCGGCGGCCGCCGCCGCGCTCGCGCCCCGGGCGCGCAGCACACCCGCGCCCGGACCCGCTCCACGCCCCGTCACCGCGGGCCCGGCCGCCGGAGCGGCGCCGGGTGCGGCGCCGGGACGCCGTACGGACGGGGTGCCGGGCGGCGTCCCGGGACCGGTGGCGGGGGCGGCGGGGGTGCCGCGCCCGGGGGACGGTGCCGACGGGTTCGGCCGGGTACGGGCGGGGTACGCGGGCGGCGGCACCGTGGGCAGCGGGCCCTGCCGGGGCGGCGGGACGGCGCCCGCGCCGCTCACCGTCCCGGCGACGGCACCCGGACCGCGCAACGCGGGCGGTACGGGACCGGGGCCTCCGGGCGTCGTCCCCCGGGGGCCGGGCGCGGGGCGCGCGGTCACGCGGGGCAGCGGACGGGTGGCGTCCGAGCCGTCCGCGGACGCCGGTACGGCACCGGTACGGGGAACGCCCCGGCCCCGGCCGCCCTGAGCGTTCCCCTGGCCCTGATCCTGGCTCTGGCTCTGGCCCGAGCTCTGGTTCCCGCCCTGGTGGCTCTGCCCTGGGTGGCTCTGCCCTGCGTGGTTCTGACCCCCTGGGTGGCTCGGGCCCTGATGCCCCGGGCCCTGGTGCCCCGGGCTCTGGCCGGAGGCGCCCCGCCCGGAGCCCTGAGCAGCGCCCGCGCCCGTGCCGGTGACCGCGCCTGCGGCGGTACCCGTACCCGTGGCTGTGCCCGGGGGCGGGGGCGGGGGCGGGGGTCCGGGAGGTGCTCCGGCTTGCGCGGGGGCCGGGTCCGGGCCGTGGCCGACGTACGGGCGCACCTGGAGCGGGTCGAAGTGCTGTGCCCGCGCGGGGGGCCGGGCGTCGCGCGCCGATTCGTCGGGACGCGTCGCGCATCCGCAACTGCCCTGTGCGCCGGCCCCCCAGGGCGTACCGCACCGAGGACAAGCCTGTCCGTTCACCGTCTGGGTCCCCTCCCTCTGTTTGAGGGTGATTATCCAGACAACCGGTTCGGCCCGCAGGCGAGCGCCCCAACCGCCCGACAGGCCGTCCCCGGGCACACCCACCACCATGGGAGAGGCGGTGTCCCCGAGCGGGCCGAGGAGTGTCCATGACGCATGACGCCCACGGGGCGAGCGGCACGCACGCGCGGCTCTCGGGCAAGGGCGAGAACCGGCTCGACCGTTCTGTCCTGGTTTCGATCGGTGCGTTGCTGCTCGGGATGCTGCTCGCGTCCCTCGACCAGACCATCGTGTCGACGGCGCTGCCCACGATCGTCAGCGACCTCGGGGGGCTCGACCATCTGTCCTGGGTGGTCACCGCGTATCTGCTGGCGTCGACCGCCGCGACCCCGCTGTGGGGCAAGCTCGGTGACCAGTACGGCCGAAAACGACTCTTCCAGACCGCCGTCGTCATCTTCCTGATCGGTTCCGCGCTGTGCGGGATCGCGCAGAACATGCCGCAGCTCATCGGGTTCCGCGCGCTCCAGGGGCTCGGCGGCGGCGGGCTCATGGTGCTGTCGATGGCGATCGTCGGGGATCTCGTCCCGCCGCGGGAGCGTGGCCGGTACCAGGGGCTGTTCGGTGCGGTGTTCGGCACCACGAGCGTGCTGGGTCCCCTGCTCGGCGGGGTGCTCACCGAGCAGCTGAGCTGGCGCTGGGTGTTCTACGTCAATCTGCCGCTGGGCGCGGTCGCGCTGGTCGTCATCGCCACCTCGCTGCGCATCCCGCGCCGGGACACCCGGCACACCATCGACTACCTCGGCACGTTCCTCATCGCGTCCGTCGCGACCTGTCTGGTGCTGGTCGCCTCGCTCGGCGGCACGACCTGGGCATGGGACTCGGCGCCGATCATCGGTCTCGCGCTGCTCGGACTGCTGCTCGCGGTCGCGTTCGTCGCGGTGGAGCGGCGCGCGGCGGAGCCGGTGCTGCCGCTGAAACTGTTCCGCGTCCGTACGTTCACGCTCGCCGCGGTGATCGGGTTCATCATCGGCTTCGCGATGTTCGGCGCGATGACGTACCTGCCGACCTTCCTCCAGATCGTGCGCGGGGTGACCCCGACGATGTCCGGCGTGCACATGCTGCCGATGGTCGTCGGGCTGCTGCTCTCGTCCACGGTGTCCGGGCAGATCGTCAGCCGCACGGGCCGCTGGAAGGTGTTCCCCGTCGCGGGGACCGGGATCACCACGATCGGGCTGCTCCTGCTGCACCGGCTCGACGCGCACACCGGTACCGCGGAGACCAGCGCGTACTTCTTCGTGTTCGGGCTGGGGCTCGGACTGGTGATGCAGGTCCTGGTGCTGATCGCGCAGAACTCCGTGACGTACGAGGATCTCGGGGTGGCCACGTCCGGGGTCACCTTCTTCCGGTCCATCGGGGCGGCGTTCGGGGTGGCCGTGTTCGGCTCGGTCTTCGCGGGGCGGCTCCAGGACGCGCTGGCCGACGCGCTCGCGGGACGGAACCTGCCGGCCGGGGTCGATCCCGCGTCCCTCGCGGCCGATCCCCGGGGGCTCGACCAGATCCCGGCGGCGCTGCGGCCCGCCGTGCTCGACGCGTTCTCGTCTTCCATCACCGAGGTGTTCCTGTACGCGGCGCCGGTCGCGCTGCTGGGCTTCGTGCTCGCGTGGTTCTTCCACGAGGACCCCTTGCGGGGGTCGGTACGGGTGCCCGACGGCACCGAGACGTTCGCCAGCAATCCGGTGCAGCGGTCCTCGTACGACGAGTGCGTACGGGCGCTGTCCGTGCTCGGGACGAGAGAAGGCCGGCGGCACGTCTACGTGACGATCATCCAACGGGCCGGGTACGACCTGCTGCCCGCGGCGGGGTGGCTGGTGCTGCGGGCGCGGCGGGACGGGGGTGCGGACCCCGCGATGCTCGCGGAGCGGGCGGGGGTCCCGCTCGGGGTCGTCACCGCGGCGGCGCGGCAGGTGGAGGAGCGGGGGCTCGCGGTGCGGGACGGGCTGGCGCTGGTGCTCACCCCGCGGGGGCGGGAGGTGGGGGAGTCGCTGGCCGCGGCTCGGGAGGCGTCGTTGGCGGAGATGCTGGGGGACTGGTGGGGGCCTGGGCGGCCGACGGATCTCACCTTGCTGGTGAAGGAGCTGAGCGGGGAGCTGTGCGGGTCCGACGCGGAACGGCCCCGGGGCCCCGAGGAGCCCTGACCCGGGGTCCCCCCTCACCGGGTCGCCCCCGTGCCCCTTCCCCGTACCCCGGTTCCGGGCGAACTTGTCCCCGTACGGGTCGCCTTCGCTCGCGCTCCTGGGTTCTCCCGGCTGGACGCACTTGTTCCTGTGCCGTCGTTCGGTGGGTGCGCAGTTCCCCGCGCCCCTGGGGTTCTGCCCCTTCGGGCTTGTTCGTCGGGTGCGGGGCCGTCCTCGTTTTTGCGCAGTTCCCCGCGCCCCTGGGGTTGCGCCTCTTGCGGTTCCCGTTCGGGTGCGGGTGGTTCTTGGTTGCTCGCGCAGTTCCTCGCGCCCCTGGGGTTCCATACCTGGACGTACTTGTTCCTGTGCGGGTTGGACGGGGGTGCGCAGTTCCCCGCGCCCCTGGGTGGTGCCCCTTCGGGCTTGTTCGTCCGGTGCGGGTCTGCTCTCGTCTTTGCGCAGTTCCCCGCGCCCCTTTGGGGGCGCCCACCTGGGGCTGTCGTCAGGGTGCGGGCTGTCAGCGACCGGGGTCGGGGTTCAAACCACCCTCATCCCGCACTCGCTCGGCTACGGGAGGGGGTGGGCGGGAATCTCTGCTCGCAGACTCCGATGCTCTTCAGTAGGACCACTGGACGTGTTACCGAGCGTGTCGGATCGAGGACGGAGAATCCCGACCGGCACCGACCCGAAGAACAAGCAGATGGCGCCCCAAAGGGGCGCGGGGAACTGCGCGAAAACGACGAGCGACGGCACAGCAACGAAGTGCGTCCAGCACAAGAAACCCAGGGGCGCGGGGAACTGCGCACCCCACGAGCGACGGCACGGGACAAGTGCGTCCACCCGGACAGACCTCACAAGCGCAAGCGAAGGCGACCCGCGGGGAACCGCGAAACCACCGAGCGACGACAAGGGAAACAAGTACGCCCAGCACAGGGAACCTCGGAAGCGCAAGCGAAGGCGGCCTGTAAGGTTGGGGAGTCGTATCGCGCCCGTACGGGGGGAAGCCGGTGTAAATCCGGCGCTGACCCGCAACCGTGAGCCGCCCGCAAGGGCCCAGCCGGAATGCCCCGCACGGATCGTGACCGGCTCAAGCCACCGGGAACCGGTGACACGCACCGTCGAGGCAAACGGAGCCGAGCCGCCCAGGTGCCCACACCCCGCGCACCCGCGCGCCCGGCTCCCCGCAAGGGAGAGGCACCCGCCGATCATGAACGTCCGCCGCACAGTCACGGCCATCGCCGCCACCGCGGTGATCGCCGCGGCCGCAGCCCCGACGGCCACCGCCGCCCCGGTCACCACTCCCGCGACCCCCGAAGCCCCCGCGGCCCCCGACGCACCCGGTCTGCACGGCAGCACCGACCCCACCTACGACGGGGTGTGGCGTCAGTCGCTCACCCTCCTCGCCCAGGACACCACCGGGGTGCGCCCCGCCGCGCAGGCGGTCGACTGGCTCACCGCCCAGCAGTGCGCCGACGGCGCCTTCGCCGCGTTCCGCGCGGACCCGGCCGCGAAGTGCGGCGCCAAGACGCCCGTCGACAGCAACAGCACGGCCGCCGCCGTGCAGGCCCTCGCCGCGCTCGGCGGCGAGGACACCGCCGTACGCGACGCCGTCCGCTGGCTGAAGTCCGCGCAGAACCCGGACGGCGGCTGGGGCTACCTCCCCGGCGGCCCCAGCGACACCAACTCCACGTCCCTCGTCGCGGGCGCGCTCACCGCCGCCGGTACCGCGCCGGACGGCGTCCGCTCCAAGAAGGGCAAGAACGCGCACGACGCGCTGCTGAAGCTCACCGTGCCGTGCGACGCGGACGGCGGCGGCGCCTTCGCGTACCAGCCGGACAAGAAGGGCGTCCTGGCCGCCAACGCGGACGCCACCGCCGCCGGTGTCCTCGGCGGACTCGACCGCACCCTCGCCACGAAGGCCGCGCCCGCCGCCGACCCGGCCGCCCCGGCCACCTGCGCCGAGCCCCGTACCGCCGCGGACGCCGCCCGCAACGGCGCCGCCCATCTCGTCACCGCGCTCTCCGCCAAGGGCTATCTCGTCAGCAGTCTCGCCGGGGCGAAGGACCAGCCCGACCACGGCAACACCGCGGACGCGGTCGTCGCCCTGGCCGCCGCCGGACTCACCGACCGCGCGGACCGCACGGTCACCTGGCTGAAGCGCGACGGCGCGGCCTGGGCCGCCAAGAGCGGTCCCGCCGCCTGGTCCCAGCTCGTCCTCGCCGCCCACGCCACCGGCGCCGACCCCCGCGACTTCGGCGGCACGGACCTGGTCCAGCGCCTCAACGCCACCGGCCCGGCCCCCGAATCCGTCCCCGACGCCAAGGACACGGCGGCCGAGGACGGCAAGGACAACGCCAAGGACAGCAAGGACGACGACGGGGGCCCCGCCGTCATCTGGATCATCGGAATCGGACTGGTCGTCGGCATCGGGATCGGCATCCTGCTGAGCGGCCGCCGCAAGAAGCGGCAGAAGTGACCCCGCCGCCCCGGCCCACCGGAGAGCCGACCCGACGGCCCCTCGGAAAGCCCACGGGTCAGGCCACGGGACAGCCCGCCGACCGGCCCCGGCAGGCCCGCCGCAGCCACCGCCGGGCCCGGACCCCCCTCGCCGCCCTGCTGCTCGCCCTCCTCGCCGCCGTCACCGCCGTGACGACGGCCGCCGCACCCGCACAGGCCGCCGGATACCGGTACTGGTCCTTCTGGGACCTCACCGACGGCACCTGGACGTACGCGAACCAGGGGCCGTCGATCGCGCGGCCCGGGGACGGCGACGTCCAGGGGTTCCGGTTCGCGGTCAGCGAGAACTCGCAGGACGCGGCCAAACCGCGCGGACCGCACGACTTCGGCGCGATCTGCGGCGCCACCGACGCCCGCGACGGGAGCAAGCGCGTCGCGCTCGTCGTCGACTTCGGGACCCGTGCCGACGCCACCGGCGGGGAGAACCCGCCCGCGCCCCGTACCGCCTGCGCCCGGGTCGCCGAGGACGCGACCAGCGCCGAGGCGCTCGCCTCGGTCGCCGAGCCGCTGCGGTACGACAGCAACGCCCTGCTCTGCGCGATCGACGGCTACCCCCGCACCGGCTGCGGCGAACAGGTCTCCGGCGACACCCCCGGGGACACCCCCGGGGACAGCCCCGGGGACACCCCCGGGACCTCCGGTGACACCGGCACGGCCTCCGGCGACGCCGCCGACGCGGACAGCGGTGGCCCGTCCGCCGGGGTGTACGCCGGGATCGCCGCCGTCGTCCTGCTCGCCGCCGCCGCGCTGTGGCAGTCCCGCCGACGGCGCTGACCGGAGCCCGACCGTGCCCGTGACCCCGCCCCCGAAGCCCGCCGCCGAGCGCACCCCCGCCCGGCGCGCGGCGCGGCCCGCGCGCGGGCCGCGCCGCCCGTACGCGCCCGCCGCGACCCGGGCGAACGCGCTGCACCCCGGCGCCTGGTGGGTCTGGGCGCTCGGGCTCGGGGTCGCCGCGTCCCGCACCACCAACCCGCTGCTGCTCGGGCTGCTCGTCGCGGTCGCCGGGTACGTCGTCGCGGCGCGCCGCACCGAGGCGCCCTGGGCCCGCTCGTACGGCGCGTTCGTCAAGATCGCGCTCGTCGTCCTCGGGGTGCGGCTGGTCTTCGCGGTGCTGCTGGGCTCCCCGATCCCCGGCAGCCATGTCCTGGTGACCCTCCCGGAGGTCCCGCTGCCCGACTGGGCGCAGGGGGTGCGGATCGGCGGCCGGGTCACCGCCGAGGGACTCGTCTTCGCGCTGTACGACGGGCTGAAGCTCGCCACGCTGCTCATCTGCGTCGGCGCCGCCAACGCGCTGGCCAACCCGTCCCGGCTGCTGAAGTCCCTGCCTGGCGCCCTGTACGAGGCCGGGGTCGCCGTGGTGGTGGCCCTGACGTTCGCCCCCAACCTGATCGCGGACGTCCGGCGGCTGCGCTCCGCCCGCCGGCTGCGGGGCCGTCCCGACCGGGGGCTGCGCGGGCTGCTCCAGGTGGGGCTGCCCGTCCTTGAGGGCGCACTGGAACGCTCGGTCGCGCTCGCCGCCGCGATGGACGCGCGCGGCTACGGCCGTACCGCCGATGTCCCCGCCCCGGTCCGCAGACTGACCGCCGCGCTCACCCTCGGCGGACTGCTCGGGGTGTGCGCCGGGACGTACGGGGTGCTCGGCGCGGCGGGCGCCGGGTACGCGCTGCCGCTGCTGGCCCTGGGGACCGCCGCCGCGCTCGGCGGACTGTGGCTCGGCGGGCGGCGCTCGGTGCGCACCCGCTACCGCCCCGACGCCTGGGGCGCGCGTGCCTGGCTCGTCGCCGGTTCCGGCGTGGTGGTCGCGCTGGCGCTCATCCGGTTCGGGTCGCTGGACCCGGACGCCCTGCGGCCCGGGGTCGTCCCGCTCACCGCCCCGGAACTGCCGCTGTGGCCCGCCCTGGCGATCCTCGCCGGACTTCTCCCCGCGCTGATCGCCCCGGCGCCCGTCCGGCCCGGGGAACCGGCACCGGGGCCAAGGAAGGACACCCGCCCGTGATCCGCTTCGAGAACGTGTCCGTCCGCTACGACGGGCAGGAGCACCCCGCGCTGCGGGACGCCGACTTCGAGGTGCCCGAGGGCGAACTCGTGCTGCTCGTCGGACCGTCCGGGTCCGGCAAGTCCACCCTGCTCGGGGCGGTCAGCGGACTCGTCCCGCACTTCACCGGCGGCACCCTGCGCGGCCGGGTCACCGTCGCGGGCCGCGACACCCGTACCCATAAGCCGCGGGAGCTCGCCGATGTCGTCGGCACCGTCGGACAGGACCCGCTGGCCCACTTCGTCACCGACACGGTCGAGGACGAACTCGCCTACGGCATGGAGTCCATGGGCACCGCCCCGGACGTGATGCGCCGCCGGGTCGAGGAGACCCTGGACCTGCTCGGGCTCACCGAACTGCGCGACCGCCCGATCGCCACCCTCTCCGGCGGCCAGCGCCAGCGCGTCGCGATCGGCTCCGTCCTCACCCCGCACCCCCGGGTCCTGGTCCTGGACGAGCCGACCTCCGCCCTCGACCCGGCCGCCGCCGAGGAGGTGCTGGCCGTCCTCCAGCGGCTGGTCCACGACCTCGGGACGACCGTCCTGATGGCCGAGCACCGGCTCGAACGGGTCGTCCAGTACGCCGACCAGGTGCTGCTGCTGCCCGGCCCCGGCGAACGCCCGCGGCTCGGGGAACCCGGACGGATCATGGCCGACTCGCCCGTCCGGCCGCCCGTGGTGGAACTGGGACGGCTCGCGGGCTGGTCACCGCTGCCGCTGAGCGTCCGGGACGCCCGGCGCAAGGCCGGCCCCCTGCGCGAACGCCTCGCGGACGCCCCCCGGCCCGCCGCGCCCGCGCCCTCGGACCCGGACACCCCGCCGGTCGCCCGGCTCAGCGGGGCCGGGGTCCGCCGGGGCCACATCGAGGCGCTGCGCCGGATCACCCTCACCCTCGGACCGGGGGAGACCGTCGCGCTCATGGGCCGCAACGGCGCCGGGAAGTCGACCCTGCTGTCGGCCCTCGTCGGACTGGTCCGCCCCAGCGAGGGCACCGTCCGGGTCGGGGACGCCGTACCGCACCGCGCCAAGCCGCGTGATCTGATCCGCCGCGTCGGACTCGTCCCCCAGGAACCCCGCGACCTGCTCCACGCCGACACCGTCGCCGCCGAGTGCGCCGCCGCCGACCGGGACGCCGGTGCCGCGCCCGGCACCTGCCGCGCCCTGGTGAGCGACCTGCTCCCCGGGATCGCCGACGGCACCCACCCCCGTGACCTCTCCGAGGGACAGCGGCTGGTCCTCGCGCTCGCCGTCGTCCTCGCCGCCCGGCCCCCGCTGCTGCTGCTCGACGAACCGACCCGGGGCCTCGACTACGCCGCCAAGGCCCGGCTGCTCACCGTCCTGCGGGCGCTCGCCGCCGACGGCCACACCATCGTGCTGGCCACCCATGACGTGGAACTCGCCGCCGAACTGGCCCACCGGGTGCTGATCCTCGCCGACGGCGAGAGCGTCGCGGACGGCCCGGCCGCCGAGGTCGTCGTCGCGTCCCCGTCCTTCGCCCCGCAGGTCGCCAAGGTGCTCGGCACCGGACCGTGGCTGACCGTCGCCCAGGTCCGCGAGGCCCTGCGATGACGGCCCGCCCGCCGCGCCACGACCGGGCGGTCCGCGCGGTACGGCTCGGACCGCGCTCCGCCGCCGCCCTCGCGCTCGTCGGCGCGGTCGGTGTCGCCGGGTTCGGCTGGCCGTTCCTCGCGGACCCCGCCTCCTCCGTGAACGCGCACTCCCAGGACGCCCCCTGGCTCTTCGCCGCGCTCCTCGTGCTGCTCATCGGGGTGGTCGCGGCGACGATCTCCGAGTCCGGGCTCGGCGCCAAGGCCGTCGCGATGCTCGGGGTGCTCGCCGCGACGGGCGCGGCCCTGCGCCCGCTGGGCGCGGGCACCGCCGGGCTGGAGCCCATGTTCTTCCTGATGGTGCTCAGCGGACGGGTCCTCGGACCGGGCTTCGGGTTCGTGCTCGGCGCGCTCACCATGTTCGCCTCGGCGCTGCTCACCGGCGGCGTCGGCCCCTGGCTGCCGTTCCAGATGCTCGCCATGGGCTGGTTCACGCTCGGCGCCGGGCTGCTGCCCGGCCCCGACCGGCTGCGCGGCACGGGCGAACGGCTGCTGCTCGCCGCGTACGGGTTCGTGGCGGCGTTCGCGTACGGCACGGTCATGAACCTCGCGGGCTGGCCGTTCATGGGCGAGCTGACGTCGAGCGTGGCGTTCCGGCCGGGTGAGCCGGTCGGGGAGAACCTGGTCCGGTTCCTCGCCTACTGCGTCGCGACCTCCCTGGGCTGGGACCTCGGCCGGGCGGTGCTGACCGTCGTACTGACCCTGGCCCTCGGCGGGACCGTGCTGCGGGCGCTGCGGCGCGCGACCCGCCGGGCCGCCTTCGAGGCGCCGGTGGCCTTCGAGGAGCCGGTGACCGCCGGGGAGCCCGGGGCCGCCGGTGCCCCGCCCGGCGCGGAGGTACGGGCGGCGGCCGACGGGGTGCCCGGCGGGACGTAGGGACCGTGGTCCCGGTCACCTTCCGGGGCTCCCGGGCCCGCTCCCGACCCCCTGTCCGTGCGGCGCCGGTCACATTCCCCGGCGCCGCCGTGTGCCTCCGTGAACGCGGTCCGTGAGCCGCCGGGGGCCCCGCTGGTGAGGAGTCCCACAGGACTTCGCCCTCCACTACCCGGGGTCGTAGCCGCATTTCCTTGACGTGTTCGCGTCGTCAGGGGGTCTGACCTGGGGATTGAGAGCCAGCTCACAGAGCGGACCGATCGGGCACATGCGACTCCCACTAGTAAAAGGGGTCATTGCGGGAGCTTCCCCGGCCTGCTTCTCTGGATCGAGTCGCACGGCGCCGATGTGCCCACCCGGGCCACGGCGCCCACGCTTTCCCCCTCCCGGCCGAGCCGGGGCCACGGATCGCGTACGACCGTCCTCGACCCCGACCGGAAGGTCTTTCGTGTTCGCCTCCACCGCTTCCCTGATCCGTCGTACCGCTTCCCCGAAGAAGGCCCTCGCCGGTGCCGCCGTCGCCGCCGCCACGACCGGGATGCTTCTCGCCTCCGGCCCCGCGCAGGCCGCCACGCCCGCCCAGGCCGCTCCGGTGTCCGCGCAGACGGTCAAGGCGGCGTCGGCCAAGACGATCGCGAAGAAGCTGATCCCGGACAGCACGCAGTACACCGCCTTCGAGAAGATCATCACCCGTGAGTCCAACTGGGACGTCACGGCGCAGAACTCCTCCTCGGGCGCGTACGGCCTGGTCCAGGCCCTCCCGGGCACCAAGATGGCCACCCATGGGTCCGACTGGCGGACCAACCCCGAGACCCAGATCAAGTGGGGCCTCGACTACATGGAGGACCGCTACGGCAGCCCCGTCGGCGCCTGGAACTTCTGGAAGTCCAACGGCTGGTACTGACCCGGCCCGGCAGTGAACGACACGAAGCGGTGACGCCCCTGGAGGGCGTCACCGCTTCGCCGTGTCCGCGCACGGACCGCCGGGTCAGCGGCCCCGGTAGGCGTCCCGGACGGTGACCGTCGCGGTGGTGCCGTCCCGGTCGGCCACCCGCGCCCGCAGCGCGACACCCCGGCCCGCGGCCGGGTTCCGTACGCTCACCCGGCCGTCGCGGACCGGGCGCTCCCGCCAGGTCACGCCGCCGTCGTACGGGACGGCCACGGTGAGCGGGAGCGGCCGGTCCTGTGGTGAGCGCGGCGGTGACCGCGAGGGCGGTGACGAGGGCCCTGGCCCCCGGACCGCCGGTTCTTCCGTTGCGTGTGTGGTGCATGTCTCCCCTTGCCGCAGGTGCGGAGGAGCGATTCGAGCAGGGCCCGGCGGCCGGGCGGACCGGATCGCGGGGAACGGGGCGGCATTGCGCCAACGACGCGGTACGGGCCGGGGGCGGACGTCGCCCGTGACCGCCCCGGGATCCGGCCCGCACCGGACCCGATCGCGGCCCGCGCCAACGGAGTTGCTCTCATTCGGGGTTCGGCATGTCCATGCAGGTCGCACGGCTTCGTACGGTATCCGCGATCCGGAATCCGCCCCGGACGCCGCCCTCTCCGTACAGGTCGGGGGCGGTTCCCCGGGCCCTCCCGGGGCGGCCGGACACCGATCCGGTGGCCCGTCCCGGTGAACGTTTCCGCGTGATCTCGCGTCTAGGCTGAGGAACCCTGTCCCGCATCAGCCCTCCGGGCCCCAGCAGAAACGGTCACCGTGGTCGCCGAGCCGTCAGCCCTCACCGAGCCCCGCACGGACTCCGCACGGGAGGCGGCGCCAGGACCCTCACGTACGGCAGCACGGCAGTCCGGGACACTCACCCCGCAGCCGCGCGCACCGCAGCCGCCCGAGGTCACCCGGACCCCGCGGCTCCCCGGTTCCCCCGGCACCGGCACCACCCCGGCGGGCACCGGCACCGGCAGGGCCCCGACCCGCGCCGAGCGGCTGCGCGCCCTCGCCGAACGCCACCGCGTCCCGCTGATCGCGACCCTGCCCACCCTGCCGCTGTACGTGGTGTGGTGGGCGTTCCTCGCCACCGGCGGCGGCGACCTCGCCGCGCAGCAGGCCTGGGCCTGGTTCGGCTCGGAGCACGCGGACTCGCCGTACAACCTCTTCTGGTACGGCGGCACGCACACCGCCAACTACAGCCTCATCTCCCCGTACCTGATGGCCGCGGTCGGGGTACGCACGGTCACCGTGCTGTCCGGGCTGGTCTCCGCCTGGCTCGCCGCGCTCGTCATCCAGCGCACCGGCATCCGCCGCCCGCTCGGACCCGCCGTCCTCTTCTCGATCGCCCTGTGGTGCAACGTCGCCTCCGGCCGCACCACGTTCGCCCTCGGCCTCGCCTTCGCCCTCGCGGGCATGCTCGCCCTCACGGGACGCCGCCGGGACCTCGGCCGGGCCGGACTGTGGGCGCTGCTGGCGACCATGGCCAGCCCCGTCGCCGGACTGTTCCTCGCCGTCGCGGGCGCCGGCTGGCTGCTGGTCCGCGACTGGGGCCGCGCCGCCGTCCTGCTGATCCCGCCGGCCCTCGTCGTCGCCGCTACCAGCCTGCTCTTCCCGTTCAAGGGCGAACAGCCCATGGCGGCCGACCGGATACTGCCCCCGGTCCTGTTCTCCCTCGTACTGGTCGCCGCCGCGCCCCGCAACTGGCGGGTGCTGCGCTGGGGCGCCCTCGTCTACGCGGTCGGCGTGGTCCTCACGTACTTCGTCTCCTCGCCGATCGGCACCAACGTGGAACGGCTCCTCGGGCTCGCGGTGCCGTCCGCGCTGCTCGCGGCGCTGATGGTGCCGGGACTGGACAAGGTCCGGCGGGTCGCGCTCGCCCTGTCGCTGGTCCTGTCGTCCACCTGGCTGGTCCAGAAGACCGTGGACGACCTGATCGTCTCCACGAAGGTCCCCGCGTGGGCCCAGCACACCGAGGACGTCGTCGCCGAACTGGAGCGGCTGGGCGCCGACCGGACCCGGGTCGAGGTCGTGCCCGCGCGCAACCACCGGGAGGCCACGGCGTTCGCCCGGCACATGAACCTCGCGCGCGGCTGGAACCGTCAGCTCGACGTCGAGCGCGGTCGGCTGTTCTACGACGGCTCGTTCTCCCCGAGCGCGTACCGGGCGTGGCTGGACCGCTGGGCCGTCGGGTACGTGGTGCTGCTGAACGGCAAGCCGGACGGGCCCGCCCAGAAGGAGGCCGCACTGGTCCGGTCCGAGCCGCAGTGGCTGGAGCGGGTGTGGCGCGACGCGAACTGGACCGTGTACCAGGTGCGGGACGCGGTGCCGCTGGCTTCGGCGCCGGCGACCGTCGTCGACTCCACGAGCACGGACATGGAGATCCGGATGAGCGAGAAGGGGTCCGCGACGATACGGATCGCGTACTCGCCGTGGCTCCGGGCGGAGGGGGCGTGTCTGCGGCCCCACGGGGAGTACACGCGGCTCGATGTGCCGGCGGCCGGGGTGTACCGGATCGGCTCCTCCTGGAGCCGTACGGCGGAGCCGGAGTCCTGCGGGTAAGCCTTCGCTTGCGCCTCTGGGTTTCCTGTGCGGGACGCACTCCGTTCCTGTGCCGTCGCTCGGTGGTTTCGCGGTTCCCCGCGGGTCGCCTTCGCTTGCGCTTGTGAGGTCTGTCCGGGTGGACGTGCTTCGTCCCTGTGCGGGTCGGACGGGGGTGCGCAGTTCCCCGCGCCCCTGGGTTTCTTGTGCTGGGCGTACTTCGTTCCTGTGCCGTCGTTCGGTGGGTTTGCGCAGTTCCCCGCGCCCCTTTGGGGCGCGTTCTGCTTGTTCTTCGGGTCGGTGCCGGTCGGGATTCTCCGTCCTCGATCCGACACGCTCGGTACGACGCTTCCTTGCCCGACTGAAGAGCATCGGAGTCTGCGGGCAGAGATTCCCGCCCACCCCCTTACGTGAGTCCGGCGACTGCGCGAGGAGGGTGGTTCCGCAAGCGAAGACCCCGCAGACTGACGACAGCCCCAGGTGGGCGCCCTTTCAGGGGCGCGGGGAACTGCGCGAAGACGAGGGCGGGCCCGCACCCGAGGAACGACGGCAAGGGGGCAGCGCCTCAGGGGCGCGGGGAACTGCGCGAAACCACCGAGCGACGGCGCAGGGACAAGTGCGCCCGGCCGGACAGACCCAGGGGCGCGGGGAACTGCGCGAAGATGAGAGCTGGCCCGCACTCGAAGAGCGACCGTAATGGGGCAGCGCCTCAGGGGCGCGGGGAACTGCGCGAAACCACCGAGCGACGGCGCAGGGACAAGTGGGTCCAGCCGGACAGACCCAGGGGCGCGGGGAACTGCGCGAAGATGAGAGCTGGCCCGCACTCGAAGAGCGACCGTAATGGGGCAGCACCTCAGGGGCGCGGGGAACTGCGCGAAACCACCGAGCGACGGCGCAGGGACAAGTGGGTCCAGCCGGACAGACCCAGGGGCGCGGGGAACTGCGCGAAGACGAGGGCGGACCCGCACTCGAAGAGCGACCGTAATGGGGCAGCACCTCAGGGGCGCGGGGAACTGCGCACCCCACGAACGACGGCACCGGGACAAGTGGGTCCAGCCGGACAGACCCAGGGGCGCGGGGAACTGCGCACCCGCGGACGGCCTGTACGGGGACAAGTGCGCTCGGGCCGGGGAGACCTGAGAAGCGCTAGCGAAGGCGGCCCTCTGCCGTGTGGGCGGGGGCTGTGCGACGCTCGCCGTGGACCACTGCGGACGACAAAGGAGCACAGGGTGCTGGAGCTGACCATGGCGACGCTGTCGGAGGCCGACACGGGGGCCACGGCGGGGATGCTGATGGCCGAGACGGCGAGCACGGCGGGCGCGGTGCTGAGAGTGGGGCGGGACCGGAGCGTGTGCCGGCTCGCGACCCCCGACGACTGGCTCTTCGTGTCACGGACCCATCTGGAGTTCCGCTGCGGCGCGGACGCCGGGTGGACGGTCACCTGGCTGCGCGGCTCGCAGGTGGACCCGTCGTCCGAGGTGCGTCTCACCGTCGGCCGCGGCCCGTCGCAACCGCTCGCGTACGGCGGGACCGTACCGCTGCCCCCGGGCTCGTCCGGGGAGATCGTGGTCCTCGACCGGACGGGACCGCGTTCGGTGAACGTCGGTTTCTACCACGAGACATGACCGGGGCCCGGCCGCACCGGACCACTCCGGGACGGCCGGGCGCGTACGTCACCGGGTCAGGCGGTGACCCGGGCGAGCAGGAAGCCGTCGTACCCCTTGGTGCCGACGGTCTGGACGGCGGTCCCGGACAGCCGGGGATGCTCCGCCACCCGGTCGACCAGGGTGCGGGTGCCGGTGATCGCGGGATCGGAGCTGTCCCCGTCCACCACACCGCCGCCCCGCACGACGTTGTCGACCACGACGACCGAGCCGGGGCGGGTGAGCCGCACCGCCCAGTCCAGGTAGTGGGGGTTGTTGGCCTTGTCCGCGTCGATGAAGACGAAGTCGAACGGTTCGGCCCCCTCCGCCTCCAGCACGGGCAGCGAGTCGAGCGCGGGCCCGACGCGCACCTCGACGAGCCCGTCCAGCCCGGCACGGGCGATATTGCGCCGTGCCACGTCCGCGTGGGCCGCCGCGTACTCCAGGGTGACGAGACGGCCGTCGGCGGGCAGCGCGCGGGCGAGCCAGATGGTGCTGTAGCCGCCGAGCGTGCCGATCTCCAGGATGCGGCGCGCGCCCTGGATCTCCGCGAGGAGCTGGAGCAGCTTGCCCTGGTTCGCGGCGACCGCGATGCTCGGCAGCCCGGCCGCGTCGCTGTCCCGCAGGGCCGCGTCCAGCGCCTCGTCGGCGGGCGCGAGAGCAGCGGTGAAGTAGTCGTCGACTGCGTCCCACCGGTCCTGCGAGGTCGGGTCGGTCATGAACGGCACCCACTTTCGTTAGGGCGGCTAAAGAGTCCGTCGGTCCGAAGATAACCCGGGCCCGCGCGGTTCCTCCGCCGGAGTGGTTCCGGCGCGCGGGGCGGCGCCGGGAGCGCCCGGCGGAGGCCCGCTCACGCGGGGGGCGCGATCCCCGGGACAAAGTGCCATCAATGAGGTCGGAGGAGTTGAATTCGCCTCCTTCGACGGGCAGTCCGAGTGTGATCAATATCGCCCCTGGCGGTCAGGAGTGAGCCGTTTCCCGACTATCGTCATCCGATCAAAAGTGAAGAGGCTGTCAGGTGAAGAGGGGGTTGCCTGCGTCTCCTCGCAAGGACAGTGCGAGCCTTTAGGGTCGGCCCATCGAGACAGGCCGTACATCGATGAGCGAAGTATGCGAAACGGGGCGGGAGGGCCGACGCGGCGTGGCGAAAGCGGAGCACGGGGGACCAGGAGATGTCTTGCTGGCGAGACCGGGAGACACGGTGAACCCTCGGATAGGGGCGATGCGCGTCGGCCTGTGGCTGATGGCGGCACTCCTGGCCGTCCGGCAGATCACGGTGGTGCTGCGGCAGCCGCCGGGCGAACGGCTCACCGATCTGGGGACCTGGACCGGCCCCGGCGGAGTGCTGCACGTCCCCGGGTCGCTCTACGACGCCGCCCAGTTCACGGGTACCCCGTTCAACGGACTCGTACTCAAACCTTTCGCGAGCTCCGCCGAGCAGGCGCTCGGCTGGGGCTGGACCTTCGGCACCCTGCTGCTCGTGGCCGTCCTCGGGCTGATCGTCGCGCGGGCCGTACCCCAGCCCGTGTCCCGGCGCACCGCGCTGCTGGCCGCGCCCGTCGCGATCTGCCTGCTGATGCTGTCCCTGCCGGTCCGCAACACCCTGCACCTCGGCCAGACCAGCATCATCCCCGTCCTGCTCGTCCTCGTCGGCTGCTTCGCCGCCCGTGACGAGCGGGTGAGCGGTGTGCTCATCGGCATCGGCGCCGCTTTCCAGCCGACCGTGCTGCTCTTCGCCCCCCTGCTGTGGTTCACCGGCCGCCGCAAGGCCGCCGTCTCGGCGGGCGCCACCTTCGCCGCGAGCACGGCCCTCGCCTGGGCCGCGATGCCCGACGACTCCTGGACGTACTGGATCGACGAGGCCGCGGGCGCGGGACTCGCCGTGAACCCCGACGGGCTCGCCAACCAGTCGCTGCACGGCGCGCTGCTGCGCTTCGGGCTGAGCGGTCCGCTGGAGTGGGCGCTGTTCCTGGCGCTCGCCGCGGCCGTCGTGTACATCGGACTGCGCCGCGCGGTGCGCTACGCCCGGGACGGTCAGCTGCTGCTCGCCGTCGCCATCACCGGCTGTGTCGCCGTCGCCGTGTCCCCGACCGCCTGGCAGCACCAGCTGCTGTGGGTGCTGCTCGCGGTCGTGGGACGGGTCGGCAAGCGGGCCTCGGACCGGCCCGTGTGGCCCGTCGCCGTGGTCCTGGCGATGACGCTGCCCGCGAAGATGATGCTGCCGAACATGGCGGTGCTGCATCCCATCCGGGACAACGTCATCCTCGTCGCGGCGCTCGCCGCCGCGTGTTTCGTGCCGTTCCTGTCCCGGACGGCGCCCACCTTCGACCGGCCGGTCCCGACGGACTACGCGGCGCCCGTGGCCGCGCGCTGGAAGTGGGTGCCGCTGGTTCCGTTCTGGCGACGGGTGCTGACCCGGCCGAACCTGCTGCTCGAAATGCTGCTGATCCGGGTCGGGTACTCCGCGTACTCGCAGGTGCGGCTCGCGGCGACCGCGGGGCGTTCCACCGCCGAGGAGCACGGGCGCCAGATCCACTCCATCGAGCAGGCGCTGTTCATCGACATCGAGCACTGGGTGAACCATGCCGTCGTCGGAGTGCCCTGGCTGAAGGACTTCTTCAACTTCTACTACACGTCGTTCCACTTCGTGGTGCCGCTGACCGTGCTCGGGGTGCTGTACGTCCGGCGGCCGGTCGACTTCCGCTGGGCGCGGACCGCGCTCGGGTTCGCCACGGTGCTCGCGCTGATCGGGTTCTGGCTGTACCCGCTGGCGCCGCCGCGGCTGATGCCCGGGCTCGGGTTCATCGACACGGTGCACGGTGCGCAGGACTTCTCCAAGCCGGACTACGGGACGCTGACCGCGCTCACCAACCAGTACGCGGCGATGCCGTCGCTGCACTTCGGGTGGTCCCTGTGGTGCGGGGTGGTGATCGTGATCCTCGCGCCCAAGGTGTGGATGAAGGTGCTGGGCGCGCTGCATCCGACGATCACCGTGATGACGATCGTCGGGACGGCGAACCACTGGGTGCTGGACGCGGTGGGGGGTGCGATGGTGGTCGGTGCGGGGTTCGGTATCGGGTACCTGTTGGCCGGTCCCCGGGCCCGGTCCGTGCCCGTGCCGCCCGCGGCGCCCGACGAACCGGAGAAGGCCGCGGTGCGAGAACCGGACCGCTCCCTGACCTGACCGCCCGCCCCCCGAGCGACCTGTGCAGGACGCACTCGTCCCCGCACGGGTCGCTCGTGGGGTGCGCAGTTCCCCCCGCCCCTGGGTTTCCTGTGCTTGGCCCACTTGTTCCAGCTGGGGTGCTCGGTGGTTTTGCGCAGTTCCCCGCGCCCCTGAGATCGCGCCCCTTGCGGTTCCCGTTCGGGTGCGGGTGGTCCTTGGTTGCTCGCGCAGTTCCCCGCAGGTCGCCTTTGCTTGCGCTTCCTAGGTCTGTCCGGCTGGGCGCACTTGTCCCCGTGCGGGTACTCCGGGGGTGCGCAGTTCCCCGCGCCCCTGGGTGGTGCCCCGTTGCCGTCGCTCTTCGGGTGCGGGGCCGTCCTCGTTTTTGCGCAGTTCCCCGCGCCCCTTTGGGGGCGCCCCATCATGTTGTCCGTCGTCTGCGGAACCCCCCTCCTCGTGCAGTCGCGCTGCTGCGGGAGGGGGTGGGCGGGAATCTCTGCCCGCAGACTCCGATGCTCTTCAGTAGCTCCGCTGGGCGTCGTGCCGAGCGTGTCGGATCGAGGACGGAGAATCCCGACCGGCACCGACCCGAAGAACAAGCAGATGGCGCCCCAAAGGGGCGCGGGGAACTGCGCGAAAACGACGAGCGACGGCACAGCAACGAAGTACGCCCAGCCGGACAGACCTCACAAGCGCAAGCGAAGGCGACCCGCGGGGAACTGCGCACCCCACGAGCGACCCGCACAGGAACGAAGTACGCCCAGCCGGACAGACCTCGGAAACGCAAGCGCAAGCTCACGTGTCAATGAGCCGGGACACCGTCACGATGTCCGCCTCGACCTCCGCCACCGAAGCCCGCCCCGACACCCAAGCCACCAGCACGGCATGCCACGCATGCCCGATCACCCGCACCGCGGACCCGCACCCGGCGCCGGGGCCGAGGCCGGACCCGGAGGCGGGGCCGGACCCGGGCACCCGTGCCACCGCGGGTGGCCCCTCGGCCCCGGGGCCCCCTGGCCCCACCGCGTCGAGAACGATCGCCGCGGTCCGCGAGGACACCCGCTCCACCTCCGCGCTCACCGACCGGTCGGCGAACGTCAGCGCCCGCACCACCGCGTCGGCGAGCCGCGGCTCCCCCCGGAACGCGTGGAACGCGCGGATCAGCGTCTCCGCGACCCGCTCCGCGGCCGTCTCCCCCCGGAGCGGCCGCCCCCGCAGGGACTCGTGCACCCGCTCCAGCCGGTCCCGCATGGTCGCCACCAGCAGATGGACCTTGGAGGGGAAGTAGCGGTACAGCGTGCCGAGGGCGACCCCGGACAGCTCGGCGACCTCCCGCATCTGCACCCCGTCGAACCCGCCCCGCGCGGCGAGTTCCGCGCCGGCGCGCAGGATGCGCCGCCGCCGCTCCTCCTGACGTTCCGTGAGGGGTGCCGGGCACGCCCCCGACCCGCCGTCGTCCGGCATGGCTCGTGCTGTCATGTGCCGCGTTCGTCCCGTTCCCTCGCAGTCGTCCGTCACCGGGCAGGATGCCGGACGGCGCGGGGGAGTGCGACCCCGGACGGGCCCCGGCCACCGTGACCGGATTGCCGGTCCGTACACGATCGCGGGCGCCGGGCCGTGGTGCGAATCACCTGGTCCGCCCGGCCGGGCGCGGCTACCGACCGGTAGATTCGGTCTCCTTGGACGCCCGGGTCTGAAACTTGTTCTAGATTGCCGCCCGCACGTAGGGTCGGGCGACGACACCGCCGAGAAGGGGGCCATGAGTGACCGCAGAGGCCATGGAGGCCCGCCCTCAGCCGGGGGACGGAATCCGGCAGCCCGCCGCCCTGACCGGTACCCCGGCGGCGGCGCCACCCGACGGTCACCCCTTGCGGATCGCGCTCCTCACCTACAAGGGGAACCCTTTCTGCGGAGGCCAGGGCGTCTACGTCCGCCATCTCTCCCGTGAGCTCGTCCGCCTCGGCCACCGTGTCGAGGTCATCGGCTCCCAGCCGTACCCTGTCCTCGACGAGGGCGAGGACCTCGCCGGACTGCGCCTGACCGAGCTGCCCAGCCTCGATCTGTACCGCCAGCCGGACCCGTTCCGCACCCCGGGCCGCGGCGAGTACCGCGACTGGATCGACGCGCTGGAGGTCGCGACCATGTGGACCGGCGGCTTCCCGGAGCCGCTGACGTTCTCGCTGCGCGCCCGGCGCCATCTGCGGGCCCGGCGCGGCGAGTTCGACGTCGTCCACGACAACCAGACCCTCGGCTACGGCCAGTTGGGCGGGCTCGGCGCACCGCTGGTGACCACGATCCATCATCCCGTCACCGTCGACCGGCGGCTGGAGCTGGACGCCGCCCCCCACTGGCGGCGCCGGGCGTCGCTGCGCCGCTGGTACGCCTTCACCCGGATGCAGAAGCGCGTCGCCCGTCGGCTGCCGTCGGTCCTCACCGTCTCGGGCACGTCCCGCGGCGAGATCGTCGACCAGCTCGGGGTGCGCCCGGACCGGGTCCATGTGGTCCATATCGGCGCCGACACCGAGCTGTTCGCCCCCGATCCGTCGGTGGCCGAGGTCCCGGGCCGGATCGTCACCACCTCCAGCGCGGACGTGCCCCTCAAGGGCCTGGTCCATCTGGTCGAGGCACTGGCGAAGCTCCGTACCGAGCACCCGTCCGCCCATCTGGTGGTCGTCGGCCGCCGCGCCGAGGACGGCCCCGTCGCCCGCGCCATCGAACGGTACGGGCTCGAAGGCGCCGTCGAGTTCGTGAAGGGCATCAGCGACACCGAGCTGGTGGACCTGGTGCGGTCGGCGCGGATCGCGTGCGTCCCGTCGCTGTACGAGGGCTTCTCGCTGCCCGCCGCCGAGGCGATGGCCACGGGCACCCCGCTGGTCGCCACGACCGGCGGCGCGATCCCGGAGGTCGCGGGCACCGACGGCGAGACCTGTCTCGCGGTGCCGCCCGGTGACGCCGGAGCCCTCGCCGCCGCGCTGGGCAGGCTGCTCGGCGACCCGGAGCTGCGGGCCCGGCTCGGGGCGGCGGGCCGCGCCCGGGTCCTGGCCCGGTTCACCTGGGCCCAGGCCGCCAAGGGCACCGTGGAGCACTACCGGGAGGCCGTCGCCCGCGCGTCGGCCGCCCGGCCGACCGGTACCGGCCGGGGCCCCGCCCCGGCCGCGGACACAGGCAGCGGCCGTACCGCGGCCACACATGTGGTGGGGAGCAACCACTGATGCTGACCGTCGACTTCACCCGGTTCCCGCTGGCGCCGGGCGACCGCGTCCTGGACCTCGGGTGCGGCGGAGGCCGCCATGCCTTCGAGGCGTACCGGCGCGGTGCGCGGGTGGTGGCCCTGGACCGCAACGCCGAGGAGATCCGCGAGGTCGCCTCGTGGTTCGCCGCGATGAAGGAGGCGGGGGAGGCCCCGGCGGGCGCCACCGCCACCGCCATGGAGGGCGACGCGCTCAACCTGCCCTTCCCCGACGGCTCGTTCGACGTCGTGATCATCTCCGAGGTGATGGAGCACATCCCCGACGACAAGGGCGTGCTCGCGGAGATGGTCCGGGTGCTCAGGCCCGGCGGCCGGATCGCCGTCACGGTCCCGCGCTACGGCCCCGAGAAGGTGTGCTGGGCGCTCAGCGACGCCTACCACGAGGTCGAGGGCGGCCATATCCGTATCTACCGCGCCGACGAACTCCTCGACCGGATACGCGAGGCGGGACTGCGGCCCTACGGCTCCCATCACGCGCACGCCCTGCACGCGCCGTACTGGTGGCTCAAGTGCGCGTTCGGCGTCGACAACGACCGCGCCCTGCCCGTGCGCGCCTATCACAAGCTGCTGGTGTGGGACATCATGAAGAAACCTCTCGCCACCCGGGTCACCGAACGGGCGCTCAACCCGCTGATCGGCAAGAGCTTCGTCGCGTACGCGACCAAGCCCCAGCTGCCCGCGGTGGACGCTTCGTGACGACCCCCCGGACGGAACACCTCGTCCTGCCGGGGGTCCTCACCGCCGAGGAGGCCACCGCGACCGTGCGGGGGCTCCTCGCCGTGCAGCGGCCCGACGGCGCCATCCCGTGGTTCCGCGGCCACCATCTGGACCCCTGGGACCACACCGAGTCCGCGATGGCCCTCGACGCGGCCGGGGAGCACGAGGCCGCCGCCCGCGCCTACGCCTGGCTCGCCCGGCACCAGAACCCGGACGGCTCCTGGTACGCGGCCTACGCCGACGGCGACCCCGACGACGTCACCGACCACGCCCGCGAGACCAACTTCTCCGCGTACGTCGCCGTCGGCGTGTGGCACCACTACCTCGCCACCGGCGACGAGGGCTTCCTGGACCGGATGTGGCCCACCGTCTTCGCCGCCGTCGAGTTCGTGCTCGCCCTCCAGCAGCCCGGCGGACAGATCGGCTGGAAGCGCGAGCCGGACGGCACACCCGTCCCCGACGCCCTGCTGACCGGCAGCTCCTCCATCCACCAGGCCCTGCGCTGCGCGCTCGCCCTCGCCGACCAGCGCGACGAGCCCCAGCCCGACTGGGAGCTGGCCGTCGGCGCGCTGCGCCACGCGATACGCCGCCACCCCGAACGGTTCCTCGACAAGAACCGCTACTCCATGGACTGGTACTACCCGGTGCTCGCCGGGGCGGTGTCCGGCGCGGAGGCCGCCCAGCGGATCGCCGGCGGCTGGGACCGGTTCGTCGTCCCCGGGTACGGGGTGCGCTGCGTGGTGCCCAACCCCTGGGTCACCGGCGGGGAGTCCGCCGAACTCGCCCTCGCGCTGTGGACGGTCGGGGAGTCGGACCGGGCCCTGGAGATACTCCAGTCCATCCAGCATCTGCGCGACCCGGACAGCGGTCTGTACTGGACCGGCTACGTCTACGCGGACCGCGCGGTATGGCCCGAGGAACTGACCAGCTGGACGGCCGGCGCGCTGCTGCTCGCCGTCGCCGCCCTCGGCGGGCACGAGGCGACCTGCGCGGTGTTCGCCGGTGACCGGCTGCCCTGGGGCCTGGACGCCCCCTGCTGCGCCTGAGCACCCGTACGACGGGGCGGCCTTGAGCACCCGTACAGCGGGCCCTGAGCACACGTACGGCGGGGCGGGGCCGTCTCCGGCCCCGCCCCGCCCGGACCGCGTGGCCGGTCAGCGGCGTACGCGGTTCGCCACGGTGTGCCCGACGAGGAGATAGACCACGGCGGCGAGGCCGTAGCCCGCGACCACCCGTGCCCAGTCCTGGTCGAACGTGAAGAGGTCGTGCGACCAGCCCGCGAGCCAGTGCGCACTGTCCTGCACGAACTGGACGAGCGCGTTGCCGCGATTCGCGTCCAGCAGGTACATCAGGATCCACAGGACCAGGATGAAGGCCATGACGTCCGCCACGGCCGCGATGATCCTGCCCGCCTGGCCGGTTCTCCGATGTGTGGTCATACCTCCCGCTTGACCCGTCGTGGACACTTCAAACCCGGATACCGGCGGCCCGGTCGGGCGCGGGGAACGCCGATGGCCCCACCCCGGGAGGGGTGGGGCCATCGGTCCGGATCCGTGCGAAGGGTCAGCCCCGCTGGATGCCCGAGGTGTCCTGGAGGACGCCGCGACGGCCGTCCTGCGTCTGGGCGATCAGCCCGGGGCCGCGCTGCTCCACCGCCAGATACCAGGTACCGGGGGCGAGTTCGGCGATCGGGGTCGGCGAGCCGTCCTCCGCGTACAGCGGACGCGGCACCGGCACGGCGAACCAGAACGGCGAGAAGTCCCCGCCGGACGACGGCTGCCCGGGAGCCTGCGGACCGGGCGCCGGGGCGCCGGGCTGCTGGCCCTGCGGGGCGCCGCCCGGGGCACCGAACGGGCCCGGCTGCGGCTGCCCGCCGAAGGAGGGCTGGCCGCCCGGTCCGCCCGGGTAGCCGTACCCGCCCTGCGGCGGCTGCTGCCCGTACGGCTGCGGGGTCTGCGGACGCGGGGCGCCCAGCAGCGGTGCCTTCAGCGCGGGCACCAGCGGGGTCGCCACGGCCGCGCCCGCGAGGAGCACCGCCGCGATCAGCCCGAGGATCAGGCCCGCGCCCGCGTCCGGGGAGAGCGAGCCGCTGCTGTCGAACGCGCCCGCCGGGTCGAAGATGTACCCCAGCGCGCTCCAGGCCGCGAAGATCGCGAAGGCCACACCGAACTGGCCGAGGTCCAGCCCCACGATCTTGCGCGGCTGCGGCTGGGCGTGCGAGACGACGATCAGCGCGGCCGCGATGATGCCCGCGAGGAACACGCTCATCAGGGTCGGCGCGCTGTCCCAGGCGTTCGGGAAGTCGGCTCCGTCACCGGCTCCGTCGATCGAGTACATGTCGAGGAACGAGGCGACGAAGAGCAACACCGCTGCTCCGATCACCACGCCGTCGCCTCTAGTGAGGGAGCGGATATTCACTTCAGGTCCTTCGTCCGTCGTCTGTTCGGTCGCTGGTGAGGGGCGTCGCTGTCGCCGTCGAGGGTGTGCGAAGCGCGGGGGCGGCCCTACATCGTAGGGGTGACCCTATCGTCGGCGCGCCGAAGGTGTCTGCCAGGTCAGGGGCTGTGCGTACTACCCGCGCAGAAAACTCATGATTCCCTCGGAGATCCCCCGCGCCGCCCGTTCCCGCCACGCGCCGCTCGTCAGCAGAGCCGCGTCCTCGGGGTCACGCATGTTGCCGCATTCGATGAACACCTTCGGGACCTGCGAGAGGTTGAGGCCCCCGAGGTCGTCACGGACATCGAGCGCCGTACCGTCGCCGACGTAGTTGGACGGCGCGCTCCCGGTGGCCCGTACGAAGTGCCCCGCGATACGTTCACCCAGGTCACGGGAGCGGCCGACGATCGGCGCCGTGTTCGCCCCGGGGCCCTCCAGCAGCGCGGGAAGGATCATGTGGAAGCCGCGGTTGCCCCGCGCCGAGCCGTCCGCGTGGACCGATACCACGGCGTCCGCGAGCGCCTCGTTGCCGATCCGGGCCCGCTCGTCGACGCAGGGGCCCCAGGGGCGGTCCCCGTCATGGGTGAGGACGACGGTCGCGCCCTGCGCGCGCAGCTGGGAGCGCAGCACCCGTGACACATCGAGGGTGAACTCCGCCTCGGTGTACGCCTTCCCGCCCGCGACGGCGTTGGTCGAGGTGCCGGTGGCGTCGCACGCCTTGCGGCCGGTGCCCATCTCGACCTGCCGCCCGATCTCCTCGGTGTGCCGGAAGTTGCCCGGGTTGTGTCCCGGGTCGATCACGACGACCTTGCCGCTCAGGGGCAGTCGCGCGGGGCTCTCCCCGTCCCGGGGCGTGCCGCCGCCCGGTCCGGCCGTACCGGGGCGGGTGCCGTCGGGGGTGGCCCCCGGGGCGGCGGGGGCGCTCGCGGCGCCGCTCCTCGTGGCACCGTCCCTCGTGGTGCCGTCCGTCGCCGGGCGGGTGGCGGGGGAGCCCGGGCCGTTCGCGGTGGGTGCCTGGCCGCGGGCGTCCTCGGTGCCGGAGCCCGCGGGGGTCCCGCCGGCGGTTGGTGTGCCGTCGTCCGTGAGCTGGACGGCGAGGGCCGCGATCACCACGGCGGACACCACGACGGCCGCCGCGGTGAGCGCCGGACGGCGGGTGCGGCGCGGCGGGCGCGGGGGGTCGAACTCGGGGCCGGCGTAGGACACGCCGCCACCCTACCCGCTGCCCCGGGCGAACCCCCGCAGAACAGAAACCCCAGTTCAAGGCGGTCATACCGGGTAACGCCGGTTCCCGTTACGGTCCGTGGGCTCCGGTGCGTTCCGGTGGGTCCCTGTGCTGACCGGCTGTGGCCCCGCCGTCGGACCTGGGCCGGTCCGGTGTCTGGTCAGGGCAGTTGGCGGCCGGTCAGGGGCGTCCGGCGGGCTGCGAGAGGCTGGTGGGGGCCGGGGTGAGCGGGTCTCCGCCGGTGCGGCGCAGGACGCGCAGCGAACCCGTCGCCCCCGTCTCCTCGAAGGCGCCGGAGGCCAGCGCGCGCAGATGGACGCGGTACGGGGCCTGGCCCGTCATGATGTCCACCGGGTCCGGGAAGACGTCATGGATGACGAGCAGACCGCCCGGGACGAGATGCGGCGCCCAGCCCTCGTAGTCGGCGGTGGCGTGCTCGTCGCTGTGGCCGCCGTCGATGAACACCAGCCCCAGCGGGGTGTTCCACAGCGCGGCGATCTGCGGGGAGCGCCCGACCAGGGCCACCACATGCTCCTCCAGCCCGGCGCGGTACAGGGTCCGGCGGAACACCGGGAGCGTGTCCATCAGGCCCACCTCCGGGTCCACGGTGTCCGGGTCGTGGTACTCCCAGCCGGGCTGCTGCTCCTCGCTGCCCCGGTGGTGGTCGACGGTGAGCGCGGTGAGGCCCGCCGAACGGGCCGCGTCCGCGAGGAGGATCGTGGAACGCCCGCAGTAGGTGCCCACCTCCAGCAGCGGGCGGCCGAGGCGGGCGGCCGTCACGGCCGCCGCGTGCAGGGCGAGCCCCTCGTCCCGGGGCATGAAGCCGGGCGCCGCCCCGAAGGCGGACAACACCTCGGGCGCGGGCGGCGGAACGGGCTGTGACCTGGTCATCTCGGCTCCTGGCGGTACGGCGGACAGGGCGCGGCCGGGCCGCGCCGTCATGCTGGCACAGCCGCCGGACCGGCGGCGGCGGGGGTGCCCGTCCGGCGGGGCGCGCACGGCCGGGCGGGACGCGGGGGAGGCGGGGGCGCGGGTCACCGTCAGGGCGCGCGGCGGGGGTTCGGCAGACAGAGGGCGAGGACGAGGCCCACGGCCACCGCGCCCGTCGCGATCAGGAACGAGAGCCGGAAACCGGTCATGCTGGGGATCTCCGTACCGTCCAGCGGGATCGCCGTACGGGCGATGACCATCCCGATCACCGCGCTGGACACCGAGGTCCCGATGGACCGCATCAGGGTGTTGAGGCCGTTCGCCGCGCCCGTCTGGGACGGGTCCACCGCGTGGGTGATCAGGGTCGGCAGCGACGCGTACGCGAGGCCTATGCCCGCGCCCATCACCACCGAGATCACCACCGTCTGCCAGGCGGCGCTCATCATCCCGAGACCCGCCGCGTACGCGGCTCCGATGACCAGCATCCCGAGGACGAGCGTGAACCGGGCCCCGTACCGCGCGGACAGCCGCGCGTACACCGGGGCGGTGAACATCATGGTGAGGCCGAGCGGGGCCACGCACAGTCCGGCGACCACCATCGACTGTCCGAGGCCGTGGCCGGTGGAGGCCGGGAGCTGGAGCAGCTGCGGCAGGGTCAGGGAGATCACGTAGAAGCTGACACCGAGCATGATCGACGCGAGGTTGGTGAGCAGCACCTCGCGGCGGGCGGAGGTCCGCAGGTCCACCAGCGGCGCCGCGCGCCGCAGTTCCATGTACCCCCAGGCCAGCAGGGTGACGAGGGCCCCGCCGAACATGCCGAGGGTGAGCGGGGAGGCCCAGCCCCAGGCGTCGCCCTTGGTGATCGGCAGCAGGAACAGCACGAGCCCGGCGGTGAGTCCGAGCGCGCCCGGTATGTCGAAGCCGCCGGTGGCGCGTACCCCGGACTCCGGGACGAACAGCAGGGTCAGCACGATCCCGAGGGTGCCGAGCGCGGCCGAGCCGAAGAACAGGGTGTGCCAGTCGAGGTGCTGGGCGGTCAGCGCGGCGGCGGGCAGCGCGAGGCCGCCGCCGACCCCGATCGACGAACTCATCAGCCCCATCGCCCCGCCGAGCCGGTCCGGCGGCAGCACGTCCCGGATCAGCCCGATGCCCAGCGGGATCGCGCCCATCCCGAAGCCCTGGAGCGCCCGCGCCGCGATCATCACCGTCAGATCGCTGGTGAACCCCGCGGCCAGGGACCCCACGACCATCAGGGACAGACTGACGACCAGCATCCGCCGCTTGCCGTGCAGATCGCCGAGGCGGCCCATCACCGGGGTGGCCACCGCGCCCGCGAGCAGGGTGGAGGTCAGGACCCAGGTCGCGTCGGCCACCGAGGTGTTCAGCAGTACGGGCAGGTCCTTGATGACCGGCACCAGCAGGGTCTGCATCACCGCGACGGTGATGCCCGCGAACGCGAGCACCGGGACGACGCCTCGCCCGTCACGCGGGGAGCGGCCGGTGGCGGCGAGCCCGGTCCGGACGGACCGTACGGACGGGTCCCGCTGCGTCGGCTGCGGCATGGGGTGGGGCCTCCGGGGTGTGGGCGGTGCGCGACGGGGTGGCGTGCGGGGGTGGTGCCGTGGTGGTGCGTGGTGGTCCGGGTGCGGTGCGGGGTGGTGCGTACGGGGTCGCCGTGGTGCGTCCGGGCGGGGACCGTTGCGGACTCAACCATCGGACGGTTCCCACGGTAGGTCCCGGCGCGGCCGTCCGACATGGTGCCCCCGGTACGGGGCCGGGGGCGCGCGGAAGTGCTCGGGCGCCGGGGTCGTACCCCGGGCGTGAGGGCCGGGACCGGGAGGCGGCCCCTCGGCGGGGCCTGCCCTCGGCCACGGCGGGCCCTGCCGGCCGCGGAGAGCTACCGGCCGCCACCCGGGGCGGGGCCCTCCTCATGGGCGGGCGACACCGGGAGGCCGACCCGGAGGGTGAGTCCGCCGGTGGGGTTCGCGGTCGCGGTGGCCGTACCGCGGTGGGAGGCGGCGATGGAGCGGACGATCGCCAGGCCCAGACCATGGCCCGAGCGGTCGCTGCCGACCCGTGAACGCACTCGGTAGAACGGCTCGAAGAGCCGGTCCACCACGGCCCCGTCGACATACGGACCGGTGTTGTCCACCTCCAGCACCACCGTCGTCCCGTCCTGGACGACGGAGAGATGGACCGAGCCCGCCTCGGTGACGTTGTGGGTGAGCGCGTTGTCGAGGAGGTTGAGGACCAGCTGCCGCAGGAGGGCGGCGTTGCCCATGACCTCGCAGTCGGCCTCGGCGTCCACGGTGAGGCGGACCCCGCGCTCCGCCGCTCGCCCGGCCCGGTCGGCGGCGGCCCCTTCCGCGAGGTCGGCCAGGTCCACGGGGTCGGGGTCGAAGGGGGCGTGGTCCGCGGCGGCCAGGTCGAGCAGGGCCCGTACGACGCTGATGTTGCGTTCGTTGGTCTCCTGGAGCAGCCGGGTGAGCTCGGTGAGCTCCTCGCCGGCCGGGGCGCCGGCGGCGACCTGGAGGGCGGCCCGGGTGGTGGCCAGGGGGGTGAGCAGTTCATGGGAGGCGTTGGCGGCGAACCGCTGGTGCGCGGCGAAGGACCGCTCCAGACGGGCCAGCATGGTGTCGAAGGTGTCGGCCAGCCGCTTCAGCTCGTCCTCGGGACCCCGGGCGTGGATGCGTCCGGTCAGATTGCCGTCCGCCGCCCTGGCCGCGGCCTCACCGATGGTGTGCAGGGGGGCGAGCAGCCGCCGGGAGAGCAGCCAGCCGGCGCCGAGGCCGAGCGCCATCACCAGCAGCACCCCGCCGGCGGACACCAGCAGGACCGTGTTCCAGACGTCCTCCTCACTGGAGATGCTGTCCGCCCGCTCCATCGTCCGGCTCCGCGGCGAGGCGGGGTCGAGCGGGAAATGGGACGCCACGGCCGGGCCGGGCGACGCGTGGGGGAAGGGGCCGTCCGGGACGATGACGGTCGTGCTGAAGTCGTACGTGGGCAGGAAGCGCATCCCGACGTAGATGATCGCGACCATCAGCGTGGCGCACACCCCGAGGGCGCCGCCGAAGCCGAGGAAGAGGCGGCCGTGGATGCTCAGGGCCCGCCGCCGCTGCGCCCGCCCGCGCCGCCGCGGTCCCGGCCGTGTCACCCGGTGCCCAGGTAGTAGCCCGCGCCGATCGCGGTGTGCACCAGCCGGGGTTCGCCGAGTTTTCTGCGCAGGGTGTGCACCACCAGGCGGACCGCGTTGGTGAAGGGGTCGGTGTGCACGTCCCACGCCTTGTCGAGGAGGTACTCGGCGCTCAGCACCCCGCCGTCGGCGCGCATCAGCAGCTCCAGCACGGCGAGTTCCTTCGGGGCGAGGCGGATGCCGGTGCCCGCGCGGCTGACCTGGCGGCGATGGGTGTCCAGCCGTACATCGGCGAAGGTCAGGACCGGGGAGTGGGCCATGGGGCTGCGGCGGTACAGCGCCCGCAGCCGGGCGACCAGTTCGGGGAAGTCGAAGGGCTTCGCGAGATAGTCGTCGGCGCCCAGCCCGAGGCCCTCGACCTTGTCGCCGAGCCGGGAGGCGGCGGTCAGCATCAGCACGCGGCAGTCCAGACGCAGCGCGACGATCCGGCGGCACACCTCGTCGCCGTGGATCTCCGGCAGGTCCCGGTCGAGGACGACCGCGTCGTAGTCGTGGACGGTGAGCTGCTCCAGGGCCCGCGCCCCGTCGTGCACCACATCGACCGCCATCGCCTCCCTGCGCAGCCCGATCGCCAGGACCCGCGCCATGAACTGCTCGTCCTCGACCACCAGCACCCGCACGCGCGACACCCTCTGCTCTTCATCGGTCCGACGGTTCGTTCCCGGTGGGCGGCCGGCCCCGCCGGACGCCCACCGGGTCCGTCCTACCAAACGGCGCCTTTGATCCGTGTATGAGATCCCCGCCGCGACGGCCCGCGGGCAAACCTCCGCCGAAACACCGTCCTCCTAGCGTGAGCGCCATGAATCTGTTCAAGCGGGCCTGGTGGCGCCTCTGGTGCCATCCGGGCAAGACGGTGATGCTCGTCGGGCTGTTCTTCGTCATCTGCACCCTGGTCCTGTCCGGGTTCCTGATCCGGTCCGCCGCGGCCCGTGCCGCGGTGGACGCCAAGAGCAGCGTGGGCGCGGTGGCCACCATGCAACTGGACCTGAACGCCTATCTGGAAGCGGGCAAGGGCAGCAAGAGCGGCGGACCCGGCGCGGCCGGGCACCTCGGGGCCGACGCCGATATGCGGCGCGTCCTCGTGGACAAGCTCTGCGGGTCGCCGGTCGTCGCCGGGTGCAACTACACCAAGGACGGTGTGGCGGGCCCCACGGACCAGGTCAAGGTCCATCAGCCGGTGCCGCCGCCGCCCGGCCAGAGCGATGAACTCGACTTCTTCAAGGCGGACGGGGTCCGTGATCTGCGAGCGGCCAAGGACTTCCGCAACGGCGACTCGAAGATGGTCTCCGGCTCCGGGATCACCCCGGCCAGCCGGAGCGACATGGTCGTCATCGAGGAACGGGTGGCCAAGGCCAACCGCCTCAAGGTCGGTGACCGGGTCCAGCTCAACGCCAACATCCAGAAGCCCGACGGCAGACTCACCACCAGGAAGACCGGCTTCGTCGTCGCCGGCGTCTACCGGAACAGCACGGCCGACCCCCGGACCTATGTGTCCCCGATGCAGGCGCCGTCGAACCAGATCTATGTCAGCGCCGACGGGGCGACCCGTCTCGACGGCAGGAAGGTGGGCGCCGACGGCGGATACGTCCGGTCGGCCACCTTCACCCTGCGCGACCCCGGTGATCTGGACCGGCTCAGGGACGACGCCGAGGCGGCCGGACTCGACCCGAAGATCTACCCGCTGAGCGTCAACGACAAGCAGTACAAGACCCTGGTCGGCCCGATCGGCAGGACGGCGGACTTCGCCTCCCTCACGGTGTGGCTGGTCGCCGTCGCGGGCACCGTCATCCTCGCCCTGATCATCGCCTCGAACCTGCGTGAACGCCGTAAGGAGATGGGCATTCTGCTCTCCCTCGGCGAGAAGAAGCCCAAGCTGCTCGGCCAGCATCTGGCGGAGGTGGGCGCCTGCGCGGTCCTGGCGATCGGCTTCGCCGCCGCCGGAAGCCAGTTCATCGCCCAGGGTGTCGGTGACCGGCTGCTCTCCGGTGAGGTCTCCTCCGCCAGGAACTCCGCCGCCGACGAGGCCCCCGGGCAGCTCCTCACCGACCCCACCGGCGGTGGCCTCAAGGAGGGCACCGAGGAGGTCGAGCCGATCGACGCCATCGAGATCGAGCTCGGCGCGGGGGACATCGGCGCTGTCGGCGCCACCGGCCTCGGTATCGCGGCCCTGGCCACCATCGTCCCCGGCATCCGGGTCCTGCGGCTCCACCCGCGCGACATCCTCACGAAGGGCGACTGACATGACGACCCCGATCCTGGAGCTCAGCGGTCTGAGCCGGACCTACCAGTCCGGCAACAGCCGCCGCACCGTCCTCAAGGACGTCGACTACTCCTTCGAGCAGGGCCGGATGTACTCCGTCATCGGCCCCTCCGGCAGCGGCAAGACCACGCTCCTCTCCCTCGCCAGCGGACTCGACTCACCCACCCGGGGCACCGTCCGGTTCAAGGGCGAGGACGTCGCCGGGATCGGACTGGGCCGCTACCGCAACCGCCATGTGGCCACGGTCTTCCAGTCGCTGAACCTGCTCACCTATCTGACGGCCGTCCAGAACATCACCTCCGCCATGGAGATCACCGGCGTGAAGGGCGTCAACAGGAAGAAGCGCGCCACCGAACTCCTCGGTCTGCTCGGGGTGGAGGAGTCCGACCGGCACCGCCGCACACCGGAGCTCTCCGGCGGTCAGCAGCAGCGCGTCGCCATCGCCCGCGCCCTCGCCTGCGAAGTGGACATCCTCTTCGCCGACGAACCCACCGGCAGCCTCGACCAGGACACCGCCGACGGGATCATCGAGGTGTTCCGGAAGCTGGCGCACGACGAGGGCAAGAGCGTGATCCTGGTGACCCATTCGCGGGAGGTGGCCGACGCCTCCGACGAGGTGATCCGCCTCAAACGCGGCAAGCTCATCAGTGGGTGAGTGGGTGAGTGGGTGAGTGGGTGAGTGGGTGAGTGGGTGAGTGGTGCGCGGTGCGGGTGCGTGCGTGGGGCGGCGGGTGCGCGGGTCGGCGGGTGAGCGGGCCGGTGCGCGTTCCACCGCAGGGGTGACAGGGTGCCCGGACGGCCCAGAACGTGACAGGACGGCCTCCGGCGGCGAAGTAGGGTCATCGCGCCTCAAACGCCCCGACCGGCCCGCCCCCGCCCAGGAGTCCCGTCATGCTCGCAGCCGCCGCCCGTACCGCGCCCGTCCGGACCGTCCGGGCGGGCGCGGTCGATCTCGCCACCCGGGCCTGCGGTGACCCGGCCGGTCCGCCGGTCCTGCTCGTCAACGGCGCGGGGGACACCATGGACTGGTGGCACGACGATCTCGTCGACGCGCTGGCCGCCGCCGGGCGCCATGTGATCCGCTACGACACCCGGGACACCGGCGGCTCCACCACCTTCCCGGTCGGCCCGCCCCCCTACGACGGTGACGACCTCCTCGCGGACGCCCTCGGGGTGCTCGACGCGTACGGGGTCCGTGCCGCGCACGTCGTCGGGGTGTCGATGGGCGGCGGACTGGCCCAGCGGATGGCCGTGCTGTGCCCCGGGCGGACGCTCGGCATCACCCTGCTGTCCACCAGTCCCGGTGGGCCGGGTGCGCCGGGGAACACCGACCTGCCGCCGATGAGCGCCCCGCTCGCCCGCTGGTTCGCCGCGCCGGGGGACGGCCCCGACTGGGGCGACCGGGAGTCCGTGACCGGTCATCTGCTTGCCCTGGAACGGGCCTTCGCCGGGACCATCCCGCTGGACGAGCCACTGCTGCGGGCCACCGCCGGGCGGGCCTGGGACCGCAGTCCCGTACCGGCGGCGGCCACGAACCACTGGCGGTTGCGGGGCGGGGTTCCGGTGCGGGGGCGGCTCGGTGAGGTCGCCGTACCGGCGCTGGTGCTGCACGGCACCGCCGATCCGCTCGTCCCGTACGGGCACGGGGAGGCGCTCGCCGCGGAGATTCCCGGCGCGCGGCTCGTTCCGTTGCGGGGGATGGGGCATCAGATGCCGCCCGTCGAGGTCTGGGGGGTTCTGGTGCCCGCGTTGATCCGGCATACGTCCGGCGGTCGCTGATCGCCTTCGCTTGCGCTTGTGGGGTTTCCCGCGCTTGTTCCGGTGCGGTCGTTCGTGGGGTGCGGGTTCCTCGCGGCCCTGGGGTTTGTCCGGGTGGGCGTGCTTGTTCCTGTGCGGGTCGCTCGGTGGGTGCGCAGTTCCTCGCGCCCCTGGGTTTCGTGTGCTGGGCGTACCTGGTCCTGTGCGGGTTGTCCGTGGGTGCGCAGTTCCCCGCGCCCCTTGGGTCTGTCCGGGTGGACGCACTTGTCCCCGCACAGGTCGCTCGGTGGGTGCGCGGTTCCTCGCGCCCCTGGGTTTCGTGTGCTCGGCGTACCTGGTCCTGTGCGGGTGTGGTTCCTCGTGGCCCTGGGGGTCTCGTACCGGGTGGTGATGTACATCGGGTGGGGGCGCTGTCAGCATGGGGCATGCTCAGGAACGCCATCGGGGACGGACGCGCCCATGCCGACGACCGGGTCCCGTCGGCCGGACGGGGGCGCGGGAGCGGGGGGCGTGCGCCGCTGTGGCTGCTGGTGGCCACCGCCTGTGCCGGGCAGTTCCTCGTGGTACTCGACGTGTCCGTCGTGAACGTCGCGCTGCCGTCGATGCGGACCGCGCTCGACATGAGCCCCGCCGCGCTCGGCTGGGTGGTCAGCGCGTACTCCATCGCCTTCGCCGGGTTCATGCTCCTCGGCGGACGCGCCGGTGATCTGTGGGGACGGCGGCGGATGTTCCTCGTCGGACTCGCGCTGTTCACCGTCGCCTCGCTCGCCGGGGGCCTCGCCCAGGAGGGCTGGCATCTGCTCGCCGCGCGCGCCGCGCAGGGCCTCGGCGCGGCCGTTCTCGCCCCCGCCACCCTCACCATCGTCACCGCCGCAGTCCCCGAAGGGCCCGCCCGCGCCCGCGCGCTCGCCACCTGGACCGCCGTCGGCGCGGGCGGTGGCGCGGCGGGCGGCTTCGTCGGCGGGGCGCTCACCGACGGGCTGTCCTGGCGCTGGGTCCTGCTCGTCAACGTCCCCGTCGGTGTGCTCGTCCTCGCCGCGGCCGTCCGCTGGATACCCGGCGGCCGCACCGCCACCGGCCCCCGGCGGCTCGACCTGCCCGGGGCGCTCCTCGTCACCGCCGGGGCCACCGCCCTCGCCTACGGGATCGCGCGGACCGAGACCGCCGGCTGGTCCGCGCCCTCGACCCTGCTGCCGTTCACCGCCGGACTCGCGCTGCTCGGGGTGTTCCTCCTGGTGGAGGCGCGGACCAGGGAGCCCCTGATGCCGCTCGGACTCTTCCGGTCCCGCGCGGTCGCCTCCGCCAACGCGGCGATCCTGCTGTGCGGTTCCGGGATGTTCGGCATGTGGTTCTTCATGACCCAGTACGCGCAGAACGTCCTCGGCTACTCCCCGCTGGACGCCGGGCTGGCCCTGATACCCAGTTCCCTGAGCGTCGTCGTCGGCGCGCAGACCGCGCCGTTTCTGATGCGCAGGTTCGGGGCCCGCGCCGTCGCCGTCGGCGGCACCCTCCTCGGGGCGGCGGGCTTCGGCTGGCAGTCCACCATGGGCACCGACGGCACCTATACGACGGCGATCCTGCTGCCCGGGATACTGATGTCGCTGGGCGGCGGACTGTGGACCACCCCGCTGGCGTCCCTCGCCACCTCCGGCGCCGCGCCGGGCGACGCGGGTGTCGTCTCCGGGCTGATGAACACCTCCCGCACCCTCGGCGGCGCCCTCGGCCTCTCGGTGCTCACCGCCGTCGCGACCGCCACCACCGCGGGCCGCGCCGGTCCCGAGGCGCTCACCGACGGCTACGCCGCCGCGCTGCGGCTCTCCGGGGGCCTCCTGCTGGCGGGCGCCGCCCTGATGATCGTGTGGCTGCCGCGCGGCGGCGGGACGAAGCCGGTGGCCGTACCCCCCGCCGACTCCCCGGCCCCCTGAGGAAGTCAGGGTCCGTCCGCGTGACCGGGCCCGGACACCTCCGCCCGGCCCGTACCTCCTACAGAGCGGGGCCGGGCTCCGCGGCGGCCAGCGCCGGGTCCACCACGGTCTCCCCGGTGAGGACGCCGCGGATCGCGCGGGCCAGCTCCTCGACGGGGGAGTCCTTCACCAGGAAGCCCACCGCACCCGTCGCCAGCACCCGGCGCAGATGCCCGGGACGGCCGGACGTCGTGAGCACCAGGACGCGGCACTCCGGGACCTCGTCGCGCAGCGCGGCGGCGGCGTCCAGCCCGCCGAGCCCCGGCATCCCGAGGTCCAGCAGCGCCACATCGGGACGGCACTCCAGCGCCCGCGCCACGACCGTGTCCCCCGTGCCGACCTGCGCGACGACGTCGAAGTCCGGCTCCAGCCCGAGCAGCAGCGCCAGCCCGCCGTGCGTCACGTCCTCGTCCTCGGCGAGCAGCAGCCGCACGGAGCGGGCCGGACGGTGGTCACGCGGCATCTCGTCCACGGCGTCAGGATAGGGCGGACCGCCGTCCGCCGCCCCTCGCCGTACTCCGCGCCGACCGGTCGGACCCGCCGGCGGCGTGGCCAGGGAACTCGTCGCTGTCAGACGTCCGGCAGCCGCCGGGCGACGGCCGTCGCGAGGGCCCTGGCCCGGGTGCACAGCTCCTCGGCGGGCCAGGGGGCCGCGACCGTCAGTTCCACCAGCTCGATGGTCTCCTCGCCCCGGACCCCGGGATAGACGCGGTGCTGGGCGCGCGCCACGCAGGAGTCCTCGCCCGCCCCGCCCGCCGTCACCGCGCCCGGCCGTCCGCCGAACCGGGCCGGGGTGCCGTCGTCGGTGAGGGAGTTGTCCCGGCTGAAGACGAGGTCGACCCGGACGTCCTGGGTGCCGCCGGTCCAGTCGCATCCCCAGTTCGCGAAGTCGGGTTCCCCGTCCGCCGGGTCGATCCCAGGGACCACCGCGAGCGCCGCCTCGTCCATCAGCGCGCACGCGTCGACCCCGGCCAGCGATTCGGCGGGGAAGCCGGGCCGCTCCGGGACGGGACCCTGGTTGAGGACCTTCACCGCGTGGTCGGTGGCGATCCGTACGAGGGCGCACGGATCGGGTGCGTCGGTGTGCTCGCTCCCGGCCGCGAGCCAGACCTGGTTGCCGTCCGGGAGCATCACATTGCGCTCGCACCCGTCGGACGACCGGGGGAGTTCGGCCACCGTCACCGCGCCGCGCGTCGTCCTCGGGACGGAGCCCAGCTCGGCGGGGTCACTGGCGAAGTCGACCTGGACACCCGCGAGGAAGTCCCCCTTCCGCGCCCCCTTCGGACCGTCGCCGTCCTCCCGGGCGTACAGGAGGACGTCACAGCGGTCGAACGCCCCGTACGCCGTGTGCAGGGACGCCCTGCCGTACGAGGTGAACCCCGTCGGGTCCAGCAGCGCGCACGGGTCGGCCGCCCGGACGTCCCCGAGGACTGCCCGCGTACCCGCCCGGGTGTCAGGGGAGTCGCTGCTCCCGCCGTCCCCCGGCCACAGCCACCAGCCCGCCCCGGCCGTGCCCGCGAGCAGTACGCCGGTGAGCGCGACGAGGACGGCGGTACGTCGCGGGAAGCCGGGCCCCGGACCATCGGGGCCATCCGGATCGTCGGGGGCGCCGGGGCTCTCGGGATCGTCGGGGGTGCCGGGAACCTCGGGCCGCTCGGGCCTTTCGGACGCCGGGGGCGGGGCCGGGGCGGCTTCCGTGGGCGGTCGCGGGGCCGGGGCGGCTTCCGCGAGCGGTGGGTGTGCCGGGGTTTCCTCGCCGGGGGCGGCGTCCGGCGGGGCGGACGGGACGGTCCGGCCGTCGTGTCGCGGGGCCTTGACGGTGGTCACGTCGGCCGTCGCCCGTTCCCCCGCACCGGACCCCCGCTCGCCGTCCGGCGTCCGCAGCTCCGCCGCCCGCTGGGCCACCCCGGCGCCCGGGACGGGCCCGGTGGTCGGGGCGGGCCACGAACGCGCCCCGGCGACCGCCGCCGCACCGGGCTCCGGCGGGTTCCCGGGTGCCGCGCCGTCCCGCCGCCGTTCACGCGGGGACGGCACCCCGGGCGAACCCCCGGCTCCGGCATGAGCCCCACCCCCGGCCCCGGTCCCGATCGCGCCGAGCATCCCGTACGCCTCCCGGGCGTCGGGGCGGTCGTCGGGGTCCCGGGCCAGCAGCGCGGCCAGCACCCGGGCGAACGGACGGGTGGCCCGCCGCGCCGGTTCCGTCTCCCCGCCGCACGCGCGGGCCAGATACACCGCCGGGTGGTTCGCCTCGCCCCACGGGGAACGCCCCTCGACGGCCGCGTACAGACTGGCGCCCAGCCCGAACACGTCCGCCGCAGGTCCGGCGGCCCCGCCCCGGGCGACCTCCGGCGGCAGATACGGCGGCTTGCCCCGGACCGACAGGGTCAGGGCCCGCGCCGGGTCCTGCCACAGCGCGCTGGAGATGCCGAAGTCGGTGAGGGTGGCCAGGCCCGTCGCGGTCACCAGCATGTTCTCCGGGGTGACATCGCGGTGCACCACGCCCTCGGTGTGCGCGGCGGCCAGCGCGTCGGCCGTCTGGCGCCCGATCGCGGCGACCGCCGCCGAGTCCAGCGGGCCCTCGTCGCGCAGCACCTTGGCCAGGGTGCGGGACGGGACGTACTGCATCACGATCCAGCAGGCGGGCTCCTCCACGAAGAAGTCGAAGACGGAGACGATGTGCGGATGGTCCTGGCAGCGGGCGATGTTGCGGGCCTCGTCCATCAGCCGCGCGCGGGCCCGTTCGTCGTCCACGAGGGTGCTCTTGAGCGCCACCGAACGGTCCAGCACCTCGTCGTGCGCCAGCCAGACCTCGCCCATCCCGCCTCTGCCGAGAAGCCTGAGCAGGTGGTACCGGCCCCCGACCGGCTCCCCGGTCCCTGTCATACGGCACTCCCCTCGTCCCTTACGCTCCCGTGGCGCGCGCCACGGGAGCGTAAGGGAGGCGGACGGCGGCCGGTGGCGGGTTCCCGGGACCGCCACGGCACAGGGGAAGTGTTCGGGGGGCGTGCGTTCCCGGGCGCGCGCCGGTGCGGCGGAGGAGCGGGCGCCGGGACAGCGCATGATCACGGGACAGGTTCTTCAACAGTTCTTCATGGGTCCCGCCCTACGGTCGCGTTGTCCGGAGCGGGCGGCCCGTCCGCCGGACGGCTCAGGGCGGTAGCCGGGACATGACCGGTCCCGGCTACCGCCCGTGAACCCGGAGGGGAACCGAACACGGTGAAGGACACGACGAGCAGGCACGGGACGTCCGGCGCGATCAGGACGGCGCGTCGGCGGCCGGGGCGCGGGGAGCCCGGCTGGACGCGGTGGGCCGTCGCGGTCCCCGTGCTGCTGGTGACGCTGGCCGCCTGCGGAGCCGAACCGGAGCGCAGCGAGGTCCCGTCGGCGGGCGGCGGCAAGAAGGCCTCGGCGGAGGTGGAGAACGAGATCGACCAGTACATCGAGTCGGTCGGTGTGTGGGCGAAGTGCATGAGGAAGGAGGGCTTCCCGTACACGGACCCGGACTCCAAGGGGCGGACCGAGTTCGAGGGGGACGGCCGGAAGGCGAAGACGGACCCCAAGTTCACCGCTGCCCATAAGGCTTGTGAGAAGCACAGCAAGCCGGTGCCCGAGGAACTGGAGCGCCGTAACGCCCCGAAGCTGAGCGCCAAGGAGATCAAGAAGAGGCAGGAGTACTCCAGGTGCATGCAGGAGCAGGGCTCGCCGGACTTCCCCGAGATCGACGCCGAGGGGACCGAGGTGTCACAGGAGTGGGATCAGAACACCTCGGGCGCCAAGCGGGCGTCCCGGATCTGTGAACCGATCCTCGGCAACCCGACGATACCGCCCAGCGAGCGCAAGGGATGAGCGCGACGGACACAGGCGGGGGCACCCACGGCCGTCAACCGGGCCCGGACCCCGAACCGGGGTCGGACCTCCGCACGGACTCCGTATCCCGGCGCAGAAGGGTCGTCCCGCGCGGGCGGCGCGGCCCGCTGCTGATCGGGGTGGCCGTCGCCGTCGCCGCGGTCGCGGTCGGCGGCGCCATCGGTCTCGACCCGGGCGGCGACGAGGACCCACCCTCGGGGGGCCGGGGCGGGACCTCGGTGGAGGTCACCCGCCGCACCCTGGTCGACCAGACCGCCGTGGACGGGACGCTGGGGCACGGGCCGGAGATCCCCCTCCCGGTCAAGGCGACCGGCACCGTGACCTGGCTCCCGCAACAGGGCGACCGGATCACGCGCGGCGCGACCGTGCTGCGCGTCGACGACCGCCCGGTGACGCTGCTGTACGGCGCGCTGCCGATGTACCGGGATCTCGGCCCCGGGGGCCCGCTGACCCCGGACACGTCGCCCGGTCCCTCCACCGCGAAGGGCGCGGACGACGCGAACGACGCGGAGAAGGGGACGGACGGCCCGGCCCAGACCTCAGGACCGGACACCGCCGACGCGCCGCAGGGAACCGCCGGGACGGACACCACGGGAAGTACAGGCGGCACGGGCAGCACGGGTATGGACGTCCGGCAGTTCGAGACCAATCTCGCTGCCCTCGGATACATCGACTTCACGGTCGACGACCGCTACACCGCGAAGACCGCCGCCGCGGTGAAACGCTGGCAGAAACACCTGGGCGTCCCCGAGACGGGCCGGATCGCGGTGGGCGATGTCGTCTACACCTCCGGACGGATCACGGTCGGCCGGGTGGCCGTCCGGGTCGGCGCCCAGGCGTCCCCCGAGGCCCTCGGCTACACCGGCGGCGAACGCCGGGTCACCGTCGAGGCGTCCGCGCAGGACGGCGCCTGGGCCGTCCGGGGCACCCGGGTCACGGTGGAGGTGCCCGGCGGCGAACCGGTCGAGGGCCGGGTGCGGTCGGTGAGCCGTGAGATGCGGTCCGCCGAGGGCGCGGACCCCGAAGGCGGCGGGAAGGCGGAAGGCGCGCAGGACGCGACCTTCACCGTCACCATCCGGCTGCTGGACCAGAGCGCGATCGGCCGGACCGAGAGCGCGCCGGTCACCGTGCGCTATGTGAGCGACCGGAAGGCGGGTGTGCTGGCTGTCCCCGTGGCCGCGCTGGTCGCCCTCGCGGAGGGCGGCCACGGGCTGGAACGCGCGGGCGCGGAGGGCGGGTTCGTCGCCGTGCGCACCGGGCTGTTCGCCGAGGGCATGGTCGAGGTCAGCGGCCGGGGGGTCCGCGCGGGTATGAAGGTGAGGGTCCCCGAGTGACGGCCGTCGTACGGTTCGACCATGTCTCGAAGACGTATCCCGGCGGGGTACGCGCCGTCGAGGACGTCGATCTGACCCTGGGACGGGGTGAACTGGTCGCCGTCGTCGGCCCCTCGGGCTCCGGCAAGTCCAGTCTGCTGAATCTGATGGGCACCCTGGACCGGCCCACCACGGGCCGCGTCCTCGTCGACGGCCATGACACGGCCGCGCTGTCCGACCGGGAGGTCTCCGCGCTGCGGGCCCGCCGGATCGGCTTCGTCTTCCAGCAGTTCCATCTGGCGGTCGGCGTCCCGGTCCTGGACGCCGTCGCGGACGGGCTGCTGTACGCGGGGGTGCCGCTGCGCCGCCGCCGTGACGAGGCCGAGGAGGTACTGACCCGGGTGGGGCTGGCCGCGCGCATCGGCCATCTCCCGCATCAGCTGTCCGGCGGTGAACGCCAGCGGGCGGCGGTCGCCCGCGCGGTGGTCGGCGGTCCGGCGCTGCTGCTCGCCGACGAGCCCACCGGCAACCTCGACTCGGCGTCGGGCACGGCCGTACTGGAACTGCTGCGGGAACTGCACGCGTCGGGCACCACGGTGGTCGTCATCACCCATGACCGCGAGATCGCCGCGTCGCTGCCCCGGCGGATCGAGATGAAGGACGGCCGGATGACCACCGACACGGGCCCACCACCTCCACCGGGACCGGCGTCGGCCGGGGTACCCACCGGGGCGCGCGCGGAGGCCGGACGGTGAGCGGCCGGCGCGGAGGCCGGGGCGGACCCGGGAACAGCGGCGGGGACAAGGACAGGGACAAGGACAGGGACAGGGGGAAGGGCGGGACGCTGCGGCCCGCCCGGCTCGGGCCGCGGGACCTCGTCCGGCTCGGCGGCACCGGGCTGCGGACCCGCCCCCTGCGGGTCTTCCTGTCCGCGCTGGGCGTCGCGATCGGGGTCGCCGCGATGATCGCCGTCGTCGGGATCTCGGCATCGGGCCAGGCCGAGGTGGACCGCAGGCTCGACCGGCTCGGCACCAATCTGCTGCGCGTCGAACCGGCCCCGCCGCAGGGCGGTGAGCAGAGGACCCCGCTGCCCGAGGAGGCCGTCGCCATGGTGCGCCGACTCCCTCCGGTGCTGCGGGCCGAGTCGACGGGTCTGACCGAGGCCCGGGTGTACCGCAACCAGGACATCCCGGTCGGCCGCACCGGTGGCATCGACGTCGTCGCCGCGTCCCCCGGGCTGCTCCCGGCGGTCGGCGCGTCCGTACGGGGCGGCCGGTGGCTGGACGAGGCGACCGAGGGCGCCCCGGCGGTGGTGCTCGGGGCACAGGCCGCCCGGCGGCTCGACGTGGAAGCACCCGGCACCCGGCTGTGGCTGGGCGGCCGGTGGTTCTCGCTGATCGGGGTGCTGGACCCGGTGCCGCTGGCCCCCGAACTCGACCGGTCCGCCCTCGTCGGCGTCCCGGCCGCCGAGAAGGTCCTGGACCATGACGGCAGACCCACGACCGTCTACATCCGGGCCGACGACCGTCAGGTGGCCGGGGTCCGCGCGGTGGTCGCCGCCGCCGCCAACCCCGCGAAGCCGTCCGGGGTGCTGATCTCCCGGCCCTCCGACGCGCTCGCCGCCCGGGACGCCACCGAATCCGCGCTGAACGGGCTGCTGCTGGGCCTCGGCGGGGTCGCCCTGCTGGTGGGCGGGGTCGGGGTGGGCAACACCATGGTCATCTCGGTACTGGAACGCCGGTCCGAGATCGGGCTGCGGCGGGCGCTCGGGGCGACCCGGGGCCAGATCCGCACCCAGTTCGTGACGGAGTCGCTGCTGCTGTCCGTGCTCGGCGGGATCGCCGGGACGGTGCTCGGGACCCTGATCACCGGCGGGTACGCGGTGCTGCGGGAATGGCCGGTGGTGGTGCCGCCCTGGGCATCGGCGGCGGGCACCGGTTCGACGCTGCTCATCGGGGCGCTGGCCGGGCTCTACCCGGCGGTCCGCGCCAGCCGCCTGGCCCCCACGGACGCCCTCGCGGGCACCTGAGACGGCGGGACCTGGGACGGCGGCCGACCGGGGGCAGGGCGGGCCGGCGCGCGTCGCCGTGGTGCGTTCCCGGCGTCACGTCGGGTGGCGGCCGGACACCGGCCGGTGGCGGCATCAAGTGCCCCCGCCCGTAAGGCCCTTCGGTACGGGCAGCGTCACCGTGAACACCGTCCCCGTACCCACCTCGCTGCTCACCTCGACGCGTCCCCCGTGGTCGTCGACGATCTGCCGGGCGATCGGCAGCCCGAGCCCGCTGCCGCCGGTGGCCCGGCCCCGGGCGCCGTCCGCCCGCCAGAAGCGGTCGAACAGATACGGGAGCTGGTCGGCCGGGATGCCGCTGCCGGTGTCCCGGACCGTCAGCGCGGCCTCGGCGGTACGGGCGGTCCGGCCCGTGCCCCGGTCGGCCACCGCCAGGGTGACGCGGCCCCCGGCCTCCGTGTGCCGTACGGCGTTGCCGACCAGGTTCGACAGCGCCTGCCGCAGCCGTGCGGGGTCGCCGTGCACCAGGACGGGCAGTGGATGGGGGACGACGGCCAGGGCGACGCCCGCCCCGTCGGCGAGGGCGCGGTGCGCGGTGGCGCAGGCGTCGAGGAGATCGCGGGCGTCGAGTTCCGTCCGGTGGTACGTCAGCGCGCCCGCCTCGGCGAGCGCCAGGTCCTGGAGGTCGTCCACGATGCGCTGTTGCAGCATCGCCTCCTCGTGCAGCGAGGCCAGCAGCTCCGGGGTCGGCTCGACGTACCCGTCCTGCATCGCCTCCAGATAGCCCCGCAGATTGCCCAGCGGGGTGCGCAGTTCATGGGCGATGTCCCCGATGAGCCGCCGCTGGCGCTCCTCACCGGCGGCCAGCGCGTCGGCCATCCGGTTGAACGACCGGCCCAGTTCCCCGATCTCGTCGCCGCCCGACGCGGGCACCCGGCGGGCCAGATCCCCCTCGGCGAGCCCGCTCGAGGCCGCCGTCAGATCCTTGACCGGCCGCAGCACGGCCCGGCTCAGCAGCAGCGCCCCGAGCACCGCCGCACCACCGACCCCCAGCGCGACCAGCACCGCCGGGCGGCTCGCCACGGTGAGCCCCGTGTCGTCCAGCGCCCCGAGGCTCGCCCGCAGGGGCTGCGGCCCCACATCCACCGTCTGGAGGGCGAAGGCCCGGCTGGCGCAGGCCATGGCGAGGTCGTGGGAGACGGCCGCGCAGTCCTGGGCCCCGGCCACGGCACGCTCGTGCTCGGCGTCCGTCACCCTCGGCAGCGCACAGCCCCCGGCCCGGGTCCGGCCGCCGGGCCCCCGGTACACCGGGACGTTCATCCGGTCACGGTGGACGGACGGGGTGATCCCGGCCAGTGCCAGGCACTCGGCGAACCGCACCGAGGCGCGGTAGTCGACGATCGACAGGAGGGTGGCCTTCGTCAGCGGCGTGGGCACCGTCCCGGGCCCCGGGAACACACCCGCCTGCGGCCGGGGGTCGATCAGGAACGGCGGGGCCGCGCCCACCGGCCGGGGTGTGCGCCCGCCCAGGGCGTCCGAGTCGATGGTGAACTCGCCGGTCTCGTCCTGGACGCGGATGCGCTGACCGGTGCTCTCCGTCAGCGACCGGACGACCTTCTCCACACCGTGCCAGGTGCCGTGCCGGTCGGCGTGCTCGCGCAGCCGCCGGTCGACGGTCACCACGTCCTGGCGGTCGGACACCGTGGACTCCGATATCTGACGTGTGACCTGGCGGAGCGTCAGCCACGCGGTGGCCGCCGTCGCCGCGACCGCGACGAGCATCAGCAGCGCGAGCACCCGCACCCGGAAGCTCATAGGTCGGTGAGCCGGTAGCCCCGGCCGTACACGGTCTCCAGCCGGCTGGGCCGTGCCGGGTCGTGCTCCAGCTTCCTCCGCAGGTTCATCACATGGGCGTCGACGGTGCGTTCGAGGACGTCGTGGTCGAAGCCGAAGGCCCGCTCGATGATCTGCCCCCGGGTGAAGACCCTGCCCGGTTCGCGGGCGAGCGCTTCGAGGATGCCGAACTCCTTGGACGTGAGAGTGACCGTCCGGCCCTCGACGCGCACCTCGAACCGCGCGGTGTCCACCTCCATCCCGCCGACCCTGAGCACGGCCGGGGCCGCCTCGCCGGTGGATCTGGACCGGCGCAGCAACGCCCTGACCCGGGCGGCCAGTTCACGCGGACTGCACGGCTTGGTGAGATAGTCGTCGGCGCCCAGGTCCAGGCCGAGCAGGATGTCCTCCTCGGTGGTCCGCGCGGTGACCAGCAGGATCGGCACCTCGGACTCGGTGCGCAGGATGCGGCACACGTCGAGGCCGTCGACCAGCGGCAGCATCACGTCGAGGACCACGAGGTCGGGCCGGGCCGTCCGGGCCTTGTCGAGGGCGGCCCGGCCGTCCCCCACCACATGGACGGCATGACCGTCCTGTTCCAGATAGACCCGGAACAGCCGGGCCTGCTTCACGTCGTCCTCGGCGACAAGGATGCGCGCGCCCAAGGATGCCTCCCGCCCCCGGTGATGCATTGCGGCAACGGTAGTGCACGGACAGACGCCGCTCCGGGCCGTCTCACACCAGCAGGACGTCCGTGCCGCCGTACCGGTCCTGGACGATCGCCCTCATGAGCTGTCCCCTGACGCGCCGTCGCGCCATGTATCGGTGCGAATGTGTCGGTGCGTCAAAGGTCGGTGCGTCAAAGGCCGGCGGGCCACGCGTCGTCGGGGTTCATGTCCGGGTTCGTGTCGGGGTTCGTGTCGGCGTACTGGAAGAGATCCTCCAGGGGAACGCCGAGGACGCGGGAGATCTGGAAGGCCATCTCCAGGGAGGGGGAGTGCCGGCCCTGCTCGATGGCGATGACGGTCTGCCGGGTGACCCCGAGGCGGCGGGCGAGTTCCGCCTGGGTCATCAGTCCGTGTTCGAGCCGCCGGAGCCGGACGATGTTGGTGACCCTGGTCGGCCTCACCATGCCGACAACCCCCTGCGGCGAGCGGCGCTTTGGGTGACCGGGCCGAGGACCGCCGACAGGGCGCACGCGAGGTGCGTCGCGTGCGCGAGGGCGGCGACCCCCGCCATGATCCAGGCCCGATTCTCCTCGTGCGCCACCCCTGCTCCCTTCTTCGTTCCAACGATGTCAAGGAAACCTGACATCGCCGAAAGTAGAACAGCCCGTCCAGGGTGTCAAAGTTCCTTTACAGAGCCGCCGCGCTCACTCACCAGCGGTCCCAGTGCAGAACCTGCTCGCGGGGAACCCGCCGCGCGGGCCGGAACTCCGTACCGATGGTGAACGCCAGCGGAACGAACGCGGCCAGCATCACCTCCTCGTACGGCACCCCGAGCACCCCCGCCAACTCCCGCTCCAGCGGCCCCTGCGCGGTCGTCCACACCGTGCCCAGCCCCCGCGCCCGCGCGGCCAGCATGAAACTCCAGGTCGCGGGGAGGATCGACCCCCAGGTCATCGACTGGTCCAGCACCGAGGCGCGGTCGGTGCGCCCCTCGACGGCGGGCACCACGAACGCCGGCACCCGGTGGATGTTGTCGTAGAGGTGCCGGAACCCGTCGGAGATGCGCTCCATGCTCCCGGGGTGGGCGTACATCCGCCGCAGATCCCGTTCCGTGGGCGGGGCCCCGCCGCCGGTTGTCAGGGCCCGCCGGAAGAGATCGGCCACGAGCCGCCGCCGCGCGGGGTCGGTGACCACGATGAAGTGCCAGCGCTGCCGGTTGCGTCCGGTCGGCGCCTGGGTCGCGAGATCCACGCACTCCTCGATGAGCCGCCGGGGGACCGGCCGGTCCAGGTCGAGCCGCTTGCGGACCGCCCGGGTGGTGGACAGCAGTTCGTCGGGGGTCAGATCCAGGGTCATGGAAGTTCCACACTCCGTCTGCGCGCCAATGATTTCCTTGCGGATGATCGGTGAGCATATGAGTGGGGATGGTTGGCGGTCAAACAATCTGTGCGCAGACGGTTCTTGGTAGGGTCGGCCCTCGCAACGCACGCAACCCGCAGCACGCACACCCCGCAGCACGCACCCCGTAAGGCGCGCCCCGCGAAGGAGACCGGCCCGTATGGCACCCAGCACCACGCCCCACCCGGCCCCCGGCCCTGACAGCCCCGACAGCCCCGACAGCCCCGACCGCTCGGACGGCTCGGACGGCTCCCCCGGGCAGACCCCGTATTTCGCACGGCTCGCCGCCGAGCGCCCGGACATCGCGCTGTGCCGCGCCTCGTCGGCCGTCGCGCGCGCCGCCGAGGCGCACGCGGCCGGTGTGGGCCTGGGAGTGGGACCCCATCTCGTACTGAAGATGCTCACGGAGGCCGGACCCGGCTCCCAGCGGGTCCTCAGCGATCAGCTCCGGATCGACCGCACGGTCATGGTCGGGATCTGCGACGGTCTCGAACGCGCCGGACATGTCCGCCGTGAGCGCGCGGCGGGCGACCGCCGGGCCTACGCCGTCACGGTCACCGACGCGGGCCGCGCGGAACTGGCACGCGCCGAACGCGCGGTCCCGGGCTTCCTCGACGACAGCTTCCAGCGACTCACCCCCGGCGAACGGCGCCAACTCACCCGTCTGCTAGGCAAATTGCTCGGCACGGCGGACGGCTGAGAGCGGTCACCGCGCCGCCGGACGGCACAGAAGGCCGGGGCAAACAGAAGTGGGGGGTGCCCCGAGGCACCCCCCACTCCCTGGACCGGTCCCGGCCTGCCTACCGCTGCCCCTCCGGCGAGGACTCCTGCCTGCGGTGGCGACCGTGCGGCGCGGCCTCCTCGTCATGGGCGGCCACCGGCCCCCGGTGCTTGCCGTGCCCGGCGTTCTCCATGGCCTCCTGCGGCTCAGCGGTCGGGTCCGTCTGCGTCTCGGTCATCGGCTAAGTCACCCCGTCGAAAAGATCTTCACAACAGCCGGAAGATTCTAACGGGTGGCCGATTTCACCTCCCGAGGGGCACCCGCCCGCCCAGCGGCGCCTCCTGCAACGGCACAGGCCGGGCCGCCCGGCCCCCGGCCGCACCGACCACCGCAGCGCCCCCGGCCCCGTCGGCCACCCTGGGGGCCCTCCGCACCTCCGGCGCCCCCGGGCCACCGCTTCCCGCCGCCCGGTAGCCGTTCACCGCCGGGGGGCAGTGGCCGCCGCCGGGTTGCGGGGACGGCGGAGCCGGGTCCAGCCGGGCCACCCCGCAGGGCACCGCTGCCGTCGCGTACGGCAGCCGCAGTCCGCCCGACCGGGTCCACAGTCCGGCACCCGCCAGCCAGCCCTCGGGCGGCACGAGCCGGTGGACCGTACGGCCGGCCGGATGCCACACGGCCGGCCAGCTGCCTCCCGCGTCGTCGATCCGCAGCGCGACCCCGCTGCGCTCCGGGGTCAGCGCCTGCCCCGGCTGGACGGCGAACGGCGTCACCGCGCAGTCCGGCAGCCGCAGGCACTCCGGGAAGCGGACCGGCCGGTCGCTGCCCAGGACCCCCCAGCCCAGCCGTTCATGACCGGGCGTCGGGGCGTCGGAGCGGACCAGCAGCAGCCCGCTGTCCGGATCGGCGAGCAGCACCCGGTCGTTGCTGTCCTCCGTGATCTGGAGCAGCGGCGACATCTCGCCGCCCCGCCCCAGATCCATCACGACGGCCTTGACCCGCCCGCCCTGTTCCCGGTCGAGGGCGAGCAGCCGCCCCGCCCGGTCCAGCCACACGCCCCCCGAGCAGCGCCCCGGGACCTCCGTGACCAGTTGCGGGCCGAACGCGCCGCCCGCGACCAGCCACAGCCTGCTGACGCGCGGCCCCGAGGCCAGTACATAGGCGCGGGTGCCGCCCGGCGCGGGCGGCATCAGCCGTACCTCCTCGTACGCCCCGGCGTCGAGCGCGCCCAGCGGGACCTCGCCCGTCACCGGACCCGTCGGGTACAGCAGGGCGAAGTGGTGGCGGCCCGCGGCCGTCCGGCGCACCAGTACCCGTCCGTCGGCCAGCGGCTGCACTTCGGTGTCCGACTCCTCCGGCTGGCGTCCGGGCAGCGGCACCGCGTACGGCTCGGGGCCGTCCAGGGTCCAGCGCTCCGGGAACCAGCGGTCGGCCGGTCCGCCGGGGCCGTCCGCGAGGGCCAGCCGCGCCGCGTACCCGCCGTCCGCCGCGACGACCAGCCCGCCCGCCGCCGGAGCGGGCCGGGGCCGCTGCGGATGCCGCGGGGCACCGGCGCCCCCGGCCGCGCGCGGGGCACCCTGGTCGCCGTTCCCGGCGGTGGTCTCGATGGCACAGACCGTCATGGTTCGGTCACCTCCGGCGACGAAGGTAGTTTTCGTACGCACGGCCGTGGCACGCGGCGCCCGCCTTTCACCCCAAAGGGTGTCCCTTGGGCGGTTCGCCCGTGAGAACCGTTTCTTCTGTGCTGCGCGGCCCGCCCCGGGTCCGGCGGGGCACCCGGGCGGGTGCGACCGGGGCGGGCCGCGGCCGCCGCTGGGCCGTCGCGGGAGCCCCGGTCGTCGGCCGTCCGGCGGAGTGCCTGGGCCAGGTAGCCTTGCCCCGTGCCCCGCCTGTCTGAAGTCATCGCCGCGCTCGACGCCCTCTGGCCCCCCGAGCGGGCCGAGGGATGGGACGCGGTCGGTCCCGTGTGCGGCGACCCCGACGCCGAGGTCCGCCGGGTGCTGTTCGCCGTGGACCCCGTCCAGGAGATCGCCGACGAGGCCGTACGGCTCGGCGCCGACCTCCTCGTCACCCACCATCCGCTGTATCTGCGCGGGACGACGACCGTCGCGGCCTCGCACTTCAAGGGCCGGGTCGTCCACACCCTGATCAAGAACGACGTGGCGCTGCTCGTCGCCCACACCAACGCCGACCGCGCCGACCCCGGGGTCTCCGACGCCCTCGCCGGAGCCCTGGACCTGCGGGTCACCGGTCCGCTGGTGCCCGACCCCACCGACCCGGCGGGCCGCCGCGGCATCGGCCGGATCTGCGCGCTGGACCACCCGCTGACCGTCCGCGAGTTCGCCGCCCGCGCCGCGGAGCGGCTGCCCGCCACCGCGCAGGGCGTCCGGGTCGCGGGCGACCCCGACGCGCTCGTCCGCACGGTCGCCGTCAGCGGCGGTTCCGGCGACAGCCTCTTCGACGACGTCCGCGCCGCGGGCGTCGACGCGTTCCTCACCGCGGACCTCCGCCACCACCCGGTGTCCGAGGCCCGCGAGCACAGTCCCCTCGCGCTGCTCGACGCCGCGCACTGGGCCACCGAGTGGCCCTGGTGCGAGCTGGCCGCCGCCCAGCTCGACGCCCTCTCGGAACGGCACGGCTGGGGACTGCGTACCCACGTGTCCCGGACCGTCACCGACCCCTGGACCATCCACGCGGCGTCCGTACCGCAACTGGCCACCATCAACGACCTTGGAGCCCCCAACTGAACGCCGCGCCCGCCGACCAGCTCCGCCTCCTCGACGTCCAGGCACTGGACGTGAAGCTCCAGCAGCTCGCCCACAAGCACCGGTCGCTGCCCGAGCACGCCGAGATCGAGTCGCTGGCCAAGGACCTCGCCCAGCTCCGTGATCTGCTGGTCGCCGCGCAGACCGAGGAGAGCGACTGCGCCCGCGAGCAGACCAAGGCCGAACAGGACGTCGACCAGGTGCGCCAGCGCGCCACCCGCGACCAGCAGCGCCTCGACTCCGGGTCCGTGTCCAGCTCCAGGGACCTGGAGAACCTCCAGCGCGAGCTCACCTCGCTCGCCAAGCGCCAGGGCGACCTGGAGGACATCGTCCTGGAGGTCATGGAGCGCCGGGAGTCCGCGCAGGAGCGGGTCGGCGAGCTGACCGGCCGGGTCACCTCCGTGCAGACCCGTACCGACGAGGCGGTCGCGCGCCGGGACAAGGCCGCCGGTGAACTCGACGCCGAGGCCGCCTCGGCCACCAAGGACCGCGGGCTGATCGCCGCGACGATCCCCGAGGACCTCCTCAAGCTGTACGACAAGCTTCGCGCGCAGCAGGGCGGTATCGGCGCGGCCCGGCTCTTCCAGCGCCGCTGCGAGGGCTGCCGGCTGGAGCTGAACATCACCGAGGTGAACGAGGTACGGGCCGCCGCGCCGGGTACCGTCATCCGCTGCGAGAACTGCCGCCGCATCCTGGTGCGCACCTCCGAGTCCGGCCTGTAGGGGAAGCGTCCGTGCCGTCCTCCGTACGGGAGTTCGTGGTCGAGGCCGACGGCGGTTCCCGGGGCAACCCGGGCCCCGCGGGGTACGGTGCCGTCGTGCTCGACGCCGCCACCGGCGGGACCCTCGCCGAGGCCGCCGAGTACATCGGTGTCGCGACGAACAACGTCGCCGAGTACCGGGGTCTGATCGCTGGGCTGCGGGCCGCCCACGCCCTCGACCCCGGCGTGCCGGTGCGGGTCCGGATGGACTCCAAGCTGGTCGTCGAGCAGATGTCGGGCCGCTGGAAGATCAAGCACCCGGACATGAAGCCCCTCGCCGCTCAGGCCGCGGCGGTCTACCCGCCGGGCCGGGTGACGTACCAGTGGATCCCGCGTGAGCGGAACAAGCACGCCGACCGCCTCGCGAACGAGGCGATGGACGCGGGCAAGCGGGGCGAGCAGTGGTCGGCCGCGGATTCGACGGCCGACCTGGACGGGCGCTCCTCGCCGGGCCCCGTGGGCGAGTACGGGGAACCCGGAGAGCTCAGGGAGCCCGGGGACGCGGCGGCCGGTGCGGCGAAGGCCCGTGCGGCCCTCGCCTCCGCCGGTGGCCGCCGTACCACCGGTACCGCGCCGGAGCCGTCGGAGTCCGGCGGCTCCGCCGATCCGGGGGCCTCGCCCGACTCCGGTGTCCCGGCCGCCGACTCCGGTGTCCCGGCCGCCGGTTCCGGGGCCTCGGCCGCCGAGACCAAGGCGCGGGCCGATCTGCGGGCCGCCCGGAACCTCGCGGTGTCCGCCGCGAAGGCGCCCGCCGCCGGATGGGGCGCGTCCGCCGACATGGGGCCGCCCACGACGTTCGTGCTGCTGCGGCACGGTGAGACGCCGCTGACCCCGTCCAAGGCGTTCTCCGGCAGCGGGGGCACCGACCCGTCGCTGTCGGAGGTGGGGCGGGCGCAGGCGGTGCTCACCGCGGGCGCGCTCGCCGCGCGGGGCACGGTCCAGGCGATCGTGTCCTCGCCCCTGAAGCGCTGCCGCGAGACCGCGCAGGCCGTCGCGGACCGGCTCGGGCTCGATGTGCGCGTGGACGACGAGCTGCGCGAGACCCACTTCGGCGCCTGGGAGGGGCTGACCTTCGGCCAGGTACGGGAGCGGTATCCCGACGACCTGACCGCGTGGCTCGACTCCGAGGACGCGCGGCCCACCGGGGGCGGCGAGAGCTTCACCGAGGTCACGGAGCGCGTCGCGCGGGCCCGGGACCGGCTCGTCGAGGAGTACGCGGGTCGTACGGTGCTGCTGGTCACCCATGTCACGCCGGTCAAGACGCTGGTGCGGCTCGCCCTCGGGGCGCCCGCCAAGTCGATGTTCCGGATGGAGCTGTCCGCGGCGGCGCTGTCGGCCGTCGCGTACTTCAAGGACGGCAACGCGAGTGTCCGGCTGTTCAACGAGACGGCACACCTGCGCTAGGCACTGGGCCTTCACCCGGGGACCCGTGCGGCCCGCCCCCGCTCGCGCCCCCGGGTTCTCACCCCTTCGCGTACGGGAGCGCGCACCCTGTGCGGGCAGGCCGGGCAGCCCGCACAGGGACAAGTGCCCCTAGGGGCGCGCGGGGAGGCGGGTCGACCGGAGGAGGGCGAAGCCGTACGTGACGGTCCACAGGACCCAGATCAGCCAGCCGCCCAGCCCCAGCAGCCCCAGCGGCCCGGGGCCGTCCGTGACCACCGCCGCCAGGCTCGCCGAGCCGAACAGCAGAACGGCCGCGAGCCCGCCCGCCGCCCCGTGCCACCGCCGGATCAGCCCGGCCCGCCGCCCGGCGACGGACATCCCGGTCAGGGCGAGCGCCAGAAACGCCCCGTTGAGGGTGAACAACGCGTCGTGCAGCGCCCAGAGGGCCTCCGTGGCGGGCCCGCTCTCCGCCCCGGTCGACGCGAGCGCCAACCGGATCGCGACGACCCCCGAGAACGCGCCGTTCTGGAGCAGCAGCCCCGCGAACCCGGCCGCCGCCCACATCCGCGCGTCCTCCCGTCCGGAACGCCGCAGCACGGCGAGGGCCCCCGCACCGAACACCGTGGCCAGCACCCACGCGGCCGGAGCCACCGCGGAACCGACGCCGACGGCACCGGACTCCGTACCGAAGAACGCGGTGACCTCACCCGGCGGGGAGCCGGTGGACGGCAGCCCCGCCGGGACCATGATCACATTGCCCAGGACGATCGCGACGGCGAACCCGATCGCGGCGAAGCCCCCGATCCGGGCCGGGTCGGGGGACGTGTGCGTTAAATCCTTGTGCGTCATGTATTCAATATAAGCACCGTAAAGCGAAAGAGGGACCGTGCATCCGGACACGAACCCGGCCAGGCGTCCGTACGACTCGCTGCGGCGGGCGGCCCAGGCGCGGGAGACCCGGGCCGACATCGCCCACGCCGCCCGGCGGCTCTTCCTCGCCCAGGGGTGGGCGGCGACGACGGTGCGGGAGGTGGCGCGCGAGGCGGGGGTGTCCGTACCGACCGTCTACGCGACGTACGGGAACAAGGCGGGGCTGACCCGCGCGCTGGCCGACGCGGCCGATCTGTCGGCGGACGCGGCCCCGCTGCTCGCGGAACTGACCGCGCCGGGCGCCACGCCCGCGCGGCAGCTCGCGGCGATGGCGGGGTACGACCGGCGGCTGTTCGAGCGGGCCGGTGATGTGATCGCGCTGCTGCGGGAGGCGGGCCGCACCGAGCCGGAGCTGGCAGCGGCCTACCGCGAGGGCCGCGAGGGAGGCGACGGGACCCGGGTACGGGTCTTCTCGACCTGGGCCCCGGCGGTCCTGCGGGCCGGACTGGACATCCCGGCCGCCGTCGACGTCTACGCGGCGATCTGCAACATCGACGTCTACGGCACCCTCACCGCCGAACGCGGCTGGAGCCCCGGGCGGGTGGAGGAGTGGTGGGCCGGTGCCCTCGGCCGGGAACTGCTGTCGCCCGGGGCGCTGTCGCCCGGGGCGACGCCGCCCGGTGCGGTCTAGGGCCCGCCCGTACGGATCGATCAGGCTGGGTGCCGGGGCGGTGGCGCCCGGTGCGGTTCAGGTGTCGTCCCCCGGCCTCGGGTGGCCCGAGGGGCGCCAGGTGTACCGGACGTCCGGTTCGCGTTCCTCGTTGCGCCGTCCGTCGGTGAGCTCGGCCGCGTGGAAGCCGTGGCGTTCGTAGAAGCGCCGGGCCGGTTCGTTGACCTGGAACGTCCACAGGTCCAGGCCGCCGGGCCGCCGTTCCTTGGCCAGCGCCACCAGCCGGTCGCCCACGCCCCGGCCGCGCCACGGCGGATCGAGGTACAGCTGGTCGATCTCCGTGTCACCGAGCACCAGCAGCCCGACGACGCCGTCACCCGCGAGCGCGGCCCAGGTCTCGTGCCCCGGCACGAGAACGTACGTGAACCACTCCCGCACCGCGTCGTCGCTGTGCGCGCGGCGCACGGTCGGCAGCGCGGCGGCGAAGGAGCGCAGCCACAGCTCGGCGAGGGCGGTCGCGTCGGAGGGTTCCGCGCGGCGCAGGACGAGGTCATCGGTGTTCACGAGGTGCGACTTTCGCAGATCGGTGATCTTCGCGCACCTGGATTCGGGGCCGCCCTCAGGACGGCGCCGCGCCGGGGTCAGCCGAGGGCGGCGGCCTCGGCCGCGAGGGAGCGGACCCGCTCCCAGTCGCGGGCGGCGATCGCGGACGCGGGGAGCATCCAGGAGCCGCCCACGCAGGTGACGTTCGGCAGCGCCAGGTACGAGGGCGCGGAGGCGGCCGTGACACCGCCGGTCGGGCAGAACCGGGCCTGGGGGAGCGGTCCGGCCAGGGACTTGAGGTACGGCGTACCGCCCGCGGCCTCGGCCGGGAAGAACTTCATGTCGGTGACACCCTGTTCCAGCAGGGCCACGACCTCCGAGGTCGTGGAGACCCCCGGCAGGAACGGCACCCCCGACCCGCGCATCGCGTCCAGCAGCCGCCCGGTCCACCCGGGGCTCACCAGGAACCGCGCCCCCGCGTCCACGACCTGTCCGACCTGGTCCGCCGAGATCACGGTGCCCGCGCCGACCACGGCCCCGGGCACCTCCGCGGCGATCGCGCGGATCGCGTCCAGGGCGGCGGGCGTCCGCAGGGTCACCTCGATCGCGGGCAGTCCGCCCGCCACCAGGGCCCGCGCGAGCGGCACCGCGTCGGCCGCGTCCTGGACGACGACCACCGGGACGACCGGGGCGAGGTCCAGGACGGAGGTGGCGGGGTGCGGCGCGGCGGGCTGCGAGGAAGTCATACGGTCATCCTGCCGTCAGCTCGGCAGCATGCGCAAAGCGTGTTGCGGAGTGTGCAACGCGAGAGGGGTGGTCAGTGGATCTCGGTGACGATCACGTCCAGCGACCAGGGTGTCCCGGCGCGGGCGGGCGGCTGCGCCTCGACCGTGTACCCGAGGTCCCGCAGCGCGTCGGCCAGCTCGGCGGGGCCCTTCGGCTCCGCCCCCGCCGACAGCAGGCTCCGGACGATCCGGCCCTTCGTCGCCTTGTTGAAGTGGCTGACCACGGACCGCTTCTCGACCCCGTCGACCAGCTGCGCGTGCAGCACCCGCACGGTCGCCGTCCGGGTGGCCACCTCACCCTTCGGTTTCCACGCCGCCGCGTACGCCGACGACCGCAGATCGAGGACGAGGCCCCGGCCGGCCACCTCCGGCAGGACCTCCGCCATCACCGGCCGCCAGTACGCGCCCAGCGCACCGAGCCCCGGGAGCCTGACGCCCATGGAGCAGCGGTACGGGGGGATGCGGTCGTTGACGCGGACGGCTCCCCACAGACCCGAGAACACCAGCAGGGAACGGGTCGCGCGGCGCTTGGCCGCGGGGTCCAGGGACGCGAGGTCCAGCGCGTCGTACAGCACGCCCGTGTACAGCTCGCCCGCCGGACGGGCGCCCGCGGTGCGCAGCGCGGTGTTCTTCGTGACCTCCGCGCGCTGGCCCTCGCTGAGGCCGAGGACGGTCCGTGCGGCGTCCTCGTCGGTGAGGCACAGCTCGACGAGTTCGTCGAGGACGGCGGTCCGGGCCGCGGCGAGGCCCGGCAGGGACAGGCCCTCGGGCTTCAGGGGGGCGGCGCGACCCGCGGGGGCCTTGCCTTCGGACGGCGGCAGCAACACGAGCACGAGGTTCTCCAGCATCACGTGGGAGGGGCTCCGGCCCCCGCCCCAGGGTAGGGGGTCCGGCCCGGCCGTTCATGTCCCGGCCGGGTCCGCCACCGCGTGCGGTCACGTCACCGCGCGACCGTGTCACCGTCCTTTCGCCCGGCCGCCTGCCGTGAGCGGAGTTCGCGGGCCAGGGCGTCGGGGTCCTCCGCGTACAGCCGGACGGTGGTGATCCGTTCCGTCCGGCCGAGGAGGGTGGTCCGGGTGATTGGGACGGCGAGTTCCACGGTGACGTTGGTGAGCGCCCCGATGTCCAGGGTCAGTTCGCCCGGCCGGCGGACCGGTGAGGTACGCAGTTCCCGGCGGACGGCGGTGAGGTCCGCGAGGGGGACGAGGAGGTCGACGGTGACGCCCCTGCGGATACGGAGCGACCGCCCGGTCAGGACGTGGGGGTGGGTGACGGCCGCGGACTGGAGGGCCAGGATCGTCAGCAGGGTGTACACGTCGAGCACCAGCATCACGGCGTGGGCCACCGGCAGATCGCGCAGCAGATAGGAGATACCCACCGTCTCGACGAGGCACGCGAAGGCGATGCCGTACACCATCGCGGCCTGGCCCCGCGCGTAGCCGAACGCCTGCCCGTCCACGCCGACGCCGTGCGTACGCCGGGCCGCCCACAGGGAGAGGCTCCGCATCGCCCGTGCCTCATGGCGGACGATCCGGCCCAGGGTCCCGGCCGCCGCCCCGTGCCCGGTCATCCCCCGTCCGCCTTCCGGGGCCCTGGACGGGTACGGGGTCCCGGACGGGTACGGGGTCCCGGACGGGTACGGGGTCCGTCGCCGGTCGCGGGGGCCTGTTGTTCCGCCTCCGTTTCCGGGCCGGTGAGGGTCCGCTGTACCGCTCCCGTCCCCGGGCCGGTGAGGGTTCCCCGTACCGCTCCCGCCCCCGGCCCGGCGAGGGCTCGTCGTACCGCCTCCGACTGCGCGGGCGCGAGGTCCGCGAACAGCGCCGACACGAACGACCTCGGCGCGTCCGGCGGCGTACCGGCGGAGCCACCCGTCACATCCGGGAGCCCCATGGCCGCCTCCGTCAGCTCCTGCGGCAGCAGGGCGGCCAGGGCCCGGGCCGCCTCGTCCACCCGGGGGTCGGCGGGGTCGGCGTCCGCCAGGGCGTCCAGCAGCGCGTACACCTCGTGGGCCCGCGCCGCCTGCTCCGGCGACCCGACCGTGCTGCCGAGCGCGGACAGCAGCCGTTCCCGGTCGGCGGGATCGACCGTCGCGTCCAGCAGCGCCAGCGTCTCGCGGTCCTTCGCGGCCATCGGTGACCCGGGATCGGCGGGCGCGCTCCGTTCCAGTTCGGCCAGTAGCGCGGTGAGTTCCGGGGAGACGGGGCCCTCGGCGGGCACCCGGCCCGCACGGGCCTCGGCCAGCAGCGCCCCCACCCGTTCCCTCCGCAGCCGCAGCGCGGTCTCCTGCCGGGCCAGGTCCTCGTCGAGTTCGGCCAGTACCTCGACCAGCTCCCGGCCCGCGTCGTCCGCGAGCACGTCCCGTACCTCGGGCAGCCCGAGACCCAGCTCGGTGAGCCGCCGGACGCGGGCGAGGACGACGGCGTGCCGCAGCTCGTACGCGCGGTACCCGTTGGCCCGGCGGCCGGGTTCCGGGAGCAGTCCCAGCTGGTGGTAGTGGCGGATGGCGCGTGTGGTGACCCCCACGACGGAGGCGAGTTCCCCGATTCGCATGCCCCCAGTAGAAACGTTGACGCTGCGGCGGGGTCAAGCATGCTCCTTGACGGCTAACGGCGTTAGCCGTACCGTCGAGCTAACGCTGTTAGCCGTAGATCGCCGGGAGTCAGCCATGTCCCTCACCACCCCCGTCACCCCCGCCACCTCCACCGAACCCACCTGGTCCCGTCCGGCCACCTCCGTGGTCCCCGCCGCCCCCTCGACCGGCGCCACCGGGGACGTCACGGACAGTGGGGCCGAGGACGCCACGGGAAGCGCGGCCGACGACGCCGCGGGAAGCAGGGCCGAGGACGCCACGGGAAGCGCGGCCGGGCACCGCACCCGGCCCCGCCGGCGACCCCGTCCCGTCGCCCTGCGCGCCGCCTGGTTCGCCGCCGCCCTCTTCTGGACCGCCTTCGCCGTCCTGGAAGGCGTCAACCACGGCTGGCTCGCGGGCGGGATGGCCCTGCTCTTCGCCGTCGCCCCCGATCTGACGATGCTCGCCGCCATCGGCGACCCGACCCCGACCGTCCGCGGCCAGCTCCCGCCCCGCGCGGTCCCGTACTACAACCTCGCCCACCGCGCGGCGGTCCCGCTCGGCCTCGCCGTGCTGTACACGTTCACCGCGCCCAAGGAATGGGCCCCGCTCTTCGCGGCCCTGTGCGGCTGGCTCGCCCACATCTCGTACGATCGCGCCTTCGGGTACGGACTGCGGACCAAGGAGGGCTTCCAGCGTGACTGAACGGCGCACGGGTGTGATCACGGACCTTCCCCCGGGCACGCCGGAACTGCTGGCCCACCTCACCCCCCGGGCCAGGGAGATCGTCGTCGCCGCCCGTGCCCTCGTGGAGGAGTCCGGCCCCGCCGCCCTCACCATGCGCGCCCTCGCCGACAGCCTCGGCATCAAGGCCCCGTCCCTGTACAAGCACTTCCCCGACAAGTCGGCCGTCGAGGCCGAGGTGATCGCCATCGGCCTGCTGGAGACCGCGCAGGCGCTGGAAGCGGCCGAGGAGCGCCACGCGCACCGCCGCGACACGGACGCCGTCGTGGACGGCCCCGAACCCCCCACCCTGCTCGCCGCCCTCGGCGCCGCGTACCGCGCCGACGCCCTCGCCCACCCGTACGTCTACATGCTGGTCACCGAGGGCCCCCTGCCCCGCCACGCCCTGCCAGAGGGGCTGGAGTACCGGGCCGCCGCGCCCCTGCTGCGGGCCTGCGGCCACGACATGGACCGGGCCCGCGCGGTATGGGCCTTCGCGCACGGCATGGTCACCCTGGAGATCCACGGCAGGTTCCCGCCGGGCGCCGATCTCGCGGCGGCCTGGCGTACGGGCGTACGCGCGCTGGAACCCTGACCCGCCGGGGCCGGACGGGCCGCCGTCCCGGGTAGCATGTCCGGTACGGCAGACGAGCCGGGCGGGCGGCCGCGTGGGCATCCTTCGGATGCTCCCGAGGAACGTCCGGGCTCCACAGGGCAGGGTGGTGGCTAACGGCCACCCGGGGTGACCCGCGGGACAGTGCCACAGAAAACAGACCGCCGGGGACCGTATCCGTACGGACCCAGGTAAGGGTGAAACGGTGGTGTAAGAGACCACCAGTGCCCAGGGTGACCTGGGCAGCTAGGTAAACCCCACCCGGAGCAAGGTCAAGAGGGAGCACCCAGGTGCTCCTGCGCGGACGTTCGAGGGCTGCTCGCCCGAGTCCGCGGGTAGACCGCACGAGGCCGGTGGCAACACCGGTCCTAGATGGATGGCCGCCAGCCCGGCGACCGCGAGGTCCCGGGGCCACAGAACCCGGCGTACGACCCGGCTCGTCTGCCACCAAGGGCTTCTGACCAGCAAGTTTGCAGGTCAGGGGCCCTTTTTCGCGAGTCGGACGGCATGCCCCGTTCCCGGTTCGTACCGGCCCCGACGGGACCGCCCGGGTGTGAACGTAGCCACGAAGGCGGCCACGTTTCGCGAGACCGGAGACGGGTGCGGCAGCGGGCTGCCGCCGATTCAGTGCAGGTGTGATCCATCGGTGACGCGGGGCTGGTCCTCTGCGGTGTCCTCGCGCGAGCAGTTCAGCCACGGCAGCGGATGAAGGAGATCTTCGTCCGCCGGTACGACCAGAAGATCCCCCCGGTCCCTCTCCTCGACGAGGCCCGCGCCCTCCTGGTGATCGGCCTGCACGCCGACCGGCGCTCCGTCCAGGCCCGCGCCCGCGCAAAGGGCATGAAGATCTTCTTCATCGACCCCGAGGGCCTGATGGAGAACGGCACCTTCAAGGAGTACCCGATCGAGGGAGCGCGCGAAGGCGACACCATCGTCCGCTCCGAGGCGACTCCCGCCCCTCCAGCGCCTGTGCAAGCTCCTGGACGTCACCCTCTGACCGTCAACCGGCCAGAAGCCAAACCCCCTGATACTTGCGGCCCGGCATCGGCTACGGCGGCGGCTGCCTCCCCAAAGACGTCGCCGCTTTCACCCACCGCGTCGGCGAACTCGGCGCCACCGGCGCCTCCGCACTCCTGACCGCCGTCGAGCACGCGCGTGCTCGGGACGAAGACCAGCAAGCCCGGCGACAACTGATACCTATGCCAGAAACTCGCCCAACATCCAGGTGACCAGGCCCTCCAGCTCCTCCCCTCGCGTATCAGCCCCGACGGGCCGCTCCACCAGAAGCGGCCCGTCCCGCGAACACCTGGGGGCTCGGCAGTCGCCGTCAGTATGCTTGTCGTGCTCCCGCGCGCCGGGTGTCGCTCCGTGAGTGTCCCGGCTCCCTGGGGAAAGCTGGCCGCGTTGCTGTCGTGGGTAGTGGTGAGCGAGAGGGGCGCACGGTGCACAACGGGCCTGTGATGCGGACCAACATCGGAGATCGGGCGGTCGACCTGCCCGCCAGCCTGGACGGGATTCGGGCCTCCCTGTCAGAGGAGCTGCGGGAGGAGTTCGACCGCGAGATCGGCTCCGCGCTGATCACCGACGTACCCTTCATCGCCGCGCGGTGGTCACTGCCGCGCGAGGCCAGGGACGAGGACGAAGCCATGCTCCAGCAACTGCGGAACGGCGACTTCAGCGGCTTCACCGGCCTGGACGAGCCCTTCCCGGCTGGAGCCGGAGAGTGAGCGGGCGCGCGTACCGGGTGCAGTTCTCCAACGTGGCACGCGCCACTGTGGCCGCGCTGCCCCCGGACGTCCGCAGCCGTTTCGACACGGGTATCAAGAAGCTCGCGGCTGATCCGTACGGCGCGGGATCAAAGCCCATCAAGGAACCGGACTACCGCCAGGCCCTGGTGGGCGGCTGCATCACTTCGTACTACGTCTCCACCACGGTGGAGGTCGTTTCAGTGACCAGGGTCCAGGGTCCGCCCTGACCGGAAGTCGACCCCCGCGCGCGGCTGCCTCAGCAAGCCCTGCCATTCCAACGTAACCACGAAAGTAGCCACAGAAGCCCCCTCCCCGCACGTTTGTGCAGGTCATAGCGGTGTGGAGGCTGTCCCCGGCGTACGACCCGGCTCGTCTGCCGCTCAGGGCTTCCGGCCAGCGAATTCGCAGGCCGGAAGCCCTTTTGCGTGAGCGTGGACGTGAGCGTGTGCGGACGGGCTTCGCTGAACCCCGTCGCGTACCGGTTCGAACGGGGCCCGCCCAGGGCGAAGCCGGTCAGGTCAGGTCTGGTCCGGGTCCGGTCTCGTCTCGTCAGTTCAGGTCTGCTCAGGTCAGCAGGAACGCCGACGCCGTCGCCGCGCCGAGGGAAGCGCCGGCCACCGTCTGGGCGACGGTGTGGTAGGCCAGCGCCACCCGGGACCAGCAGACCGCGACGGTCAGCGGATACGCGAGCAGCCACCACGGCGAGTGCACGACGCCGAGCAACGCGGGGACCGCGGACGCGACCGCCGAGTCGACGCTGATCTTCCAGAACACGTTCACGGCCAGCAGGACGACGGTCATGGCCCACAGGGCGGTCATGGCGACGAGGATGCCCGTCGGCGCGTGGCCGAGGACCATGGCGAGCGCTCCGAGACCGACGGACGCCAGGATCACCAGGAATATCGGGCCGCGCCTCGTACGGTCCACCACATGCCGGTCGCCCCAACTGCCCCGCGCGCGTTCCCATTCGATGTACCACGCCGGGACGATCCCGGCGCACAGCGCACCGAGCAGACCCCACGGAATCCCGGTCCAGTCACCCGAGGCCGCGAGTCCGATGCCCAACATGCCGACGACGAGGACGTTCCGGGGCTGGAGGACATCGGTGACCATCCGGGCCGCCGTGGTGACCCCGGCCGTCACGCGGCGGATTCCACAACGGCGACGGCGGCCTGTGTCCAGTACGGCGGAGGGGTCGAAAACACGTTCATAGGTTCATCGTTGCAGCTCTTCGAACGACGACGAACCGGAGGGCACGGCCGTCATCGCCGTGCGGAGAGTTCCCGCGCTTCCCGTACGCCTTCTCCTCCCCTCCCCGGACCGGGTGGGCACCGGGTGCGTGAACCGTTCCGGGCCGAACGGGCAACAGGGGGTGTGCGCAGCAGAACCCGCCCGTCATCGGAGGCGGGTTTCACCGGCCCCGGGGTCGGCGTCATGGACAGCCGGATGCGCTACGAGCTGATGCTCGACCCGACGACGTACGAGCAGCTGGGGGCCGCTGGGTCGCAGCCGAGTCGTTCTCGTCGGAGCGGACCGCCAGCATCGAGGTCCAGACGGGCGACGCGCTGAGCGACGAGACGAGCATCGGCAAGATCGTGGACAAGCCCGGTCAGACCTCCTGAACCCCTCCTGAACCTGTCCGGCTCCGGTGTTCGCCGGGGCGCTGGGCGCGCGGCCGGGGGGTCGCGCGCCCACCGCGGATGGGGCTCAAGGCGCGTTTGACGTCCCTTTGGCTAACCGCTGTCTATCGGGGGTCGCAGAGGAGGGTGCCCCGTGCGGGATGTGGTGCTGACGCTGCCGGCCAGGGAGCCGTCGCACGGAGACGACCTGCGCCGGAGACTGGTGGCGCTCGGCCCGTTGGGGCGGACGCTGACGCGCTGTCATGGCAGCTCCCTGTGGAAGCCCCCCCTCGCGCCTGACTCGCGGCCGTGGGAACCGGGGTGGGCTGAGGTTCAACCGGTTTGTGCTGGCGGCATTGCGCCGACACTCCTGCCCGCACCTCTCTGTACCGGGCGGGAGGCGCGGTGCTTACCTCTAACGGACAGACGTCCGGTTCGCTACAGGGATCACAGGGAGAAGCCATGTCCATAAGCACGCCCGCCAAGCTCGGTACTTTCCTCGCCGCCTCCTGTCTCTTGGCATGGGGGGCGCCCTCTGCGGGCGCCCAGGAGTCGGCCCCGCCACCATCCGAACTCACCTACCTCCGTCACAACGGGACAGTCGTCGGCTCCTTGACCTGGAACCAGGACCCGGCCGGCACCGTCCCCGGTGATGCGCTACAGCTCTGTGACCTGGAAGCTGACGGCTGGGGGCTCGAAGTGGAGCTGGTCAACGGCGGGTTGGTGGAGATCGAGGCCAGCACCCGCGGTCACAGCTCTCCCTGGTGCTCGCCCTGGAAGACCAGGAACCTGCCCGAGAACAGGACGTGGCCTGTCGACGTCTACATGGTCCAAGGCTCCAACTTCCGGAAACTGGACACCGTGTACGTCAACTCCTGACCTGTTGGAGCGCTCGGGTCCCCCGGGCCTTCGTCAGCTCTCCGGGTGTGACCGGGTGGGGGCGTCCCCCCGCTGACCCAGGACGCGAAGCCGGTCGAGCTGCCGGTGCAGCCTCCGTTGGGTGATGTGGCGGGCCGAGAACTTCTCGGCCCGCCATACGAGGTTCGCGAGACGTTCGCGGAACGGCGGAGTCGGGCGGTCGCGGGGAAGTCGCCGGGTTCGCCGTCTCATGGCGAGGTCTCGCGCGTGGGCATGAGTTCGGCCCAGACGACCTTGCCCCTGCGCCGTTGTTCGCAGCCCCAGCGGAAGCTCAGTGCCTCGACCATGAGGAGACCCCGACCGGATTCCGAGCAGGCGCCGGGACGCTGAGGTTCGGGGATGACACGTGACCTGTCGCCCACTTCGACACGCACCACGCCGCTCGTTCCGCGTCGGACCTCAAGGCGAAAGGTCGCACAGTTGGTATGGGTGACGACGTTCGCGACCAGTTCGCTGACGATCTGCTGAGCGTCGGCGCACAGTTCCGCCATGCCCCAAGCGCCCAGTGCGGCGGAGACCAGCCGACGGGCCTGCCGGGCCGCCGACGGCCGGCACACCATTCTTTCCGCGACCGACTCGAAGGCGCCCGGACGGGCCCCGAACGCAATTGCATCGAGCCCGAGTTGGGGTTCACGCCGATCCGTGGCTACGTTCTTCCCGGACATGTCCACTCCTCTCCGTAGTGGCTTCACTACTGACGGGATTGAGCGTGGCCTGCCGCTGGGCACCATTCAACTTGGCCAACGGGACGGAAAGGTCGGTGTTCGTGGGTTGAATCGCAAGGAGCTGAACCCGGACGAGTCACCCCAAGCGGCTTTCGGTGCGCAAGTGCGCAGCTTGCGGGAGCGGCACGGGTGGACTCAGGAGGATCTGGCCGACCGGATGGGATATTCCAGCACGCATATTTCGTCGGTTGAAACTGGCCGCAAGTCCCCGACCTTGCGCCTGTCGCGCAGGGCTGACCTGGCACTGAGAACCGGTGGCATGTTCGAGCGCATGTGGCGCGAGATCCGTCACGGCAGTCTGCTGGAGGGGTTCCCTGAGTTCGTCGGGCATGAAGGCCGGGCAGTGGAGATCCGGCTGTACGAAGTGGGCGTCATCCCAGGCTTGTTGCAGACGCCGGACTACACGTCTGTGCTGGCGGAAAGTGCCGTCAAGCGGGGTGCCATCACGCCAGACCAGGCAGCCGAAAGGATCTCGCTGGTCAGGGAGCGGCAAGCGGCGGTGAAGCGTACGCCCCCACCGCTGATCCTGGCGGTGCTGGATGAAAGCAGCATCCGTAGGCCTGTCGGCGACCCCGCCGTGATGGAGGCGCAATTGACGAGCTTGATCGAGTTCGCCGACTTGCCGAACACGGTCTTCCAGGTGGCGGAGTTCAGCATGGGGCACCGCCGTCCGTTCGATCTGCCGGTCACCGTGCTGACCCTCCCGGACCGGTCCCTGATGTCTTACGCGGAGTCCGCGCAGCGTGGCCATCTTGAGCGGGACACCAAGTTCGTGCTGCCCATACTCACGGCCTACCATCAGCTACAGGCCGGAGCGCTGTCCCAGGATGTATCCATTGCCATGATCGACCGGCTACGAAAGGGCACCCCGTGACGATCGAAGAGACCCCCCGCTGGTTCAAATCCTCCTACAGCAACAACGGCGGCCAGTGCATCGAAGTTGCCGCCGACACGGCAGCCGTGCGCGGCACGGTCCCCGTCCGTGACTCCAAGAACCCGTGCGGTCCTGTGCTGGACATACCGGCCTACGCGTTCGCGTCCTTCGTGACGGGCGTCAAGGCGGGAGAGTTCGGCACGGTCTGAGCGGGACGGCGCGGGGCGTTCGGCGCGGCACCGCGCAGTACCCGCCGGCGTCGAAGCCGCTGCGCGCCGGATGTGAGCGAGAGGGACCAGCTCACCATCAAGCAGGCACGAAAGGGCATCCCGTGACAACTGAAGCTCGCAACTGGACGAAGTCCTCGTACAGCGGTAGCGGCGGTTCCTGTGTCGAGTGGGCTCCGGCCTCCGCGTCTGCCACCGGCCTGGTCCCTGTCCGTGACTCCAAGAGCCCGTGCGGTCCTGTGCTGGACATACCGGCCTACGCGTTCGCGTCCTTCGTGACGGGCGTCAAGGCGGGAGAGTTCGGCACGGTCTGAGCGGGACGGTGTGGCACGCGACGGGCAACACGTACAGCGCCGCACCCCGTACGAATGAGGCCGCTGCGCGTCCGGGGTGAGCGAATGGCACCAGCTCATCCCGGACGCGCAGCGGCCTCTTCAGCTCACGAGGTCACGCGGGCCTGGCGATGAGCTTGCACTTGAGGTCCTTGTAAGCCCCGTCATCGAGGCAGACCCTGACGTACGCGGCGCCGCCCCGAACGTCCGCCGGGACGGTGAAGTCGTGGGACTTGATGTTGCCGCAGGCGTGCGAGCGGGAACCGTCCGAACCGAGCACGCCTCGGTTCGCCTTCAAGGTGTAGGCCCATGTGGTCCGGCAGGTGGTGGCGGCACTGCCGGCCACCGCGGACCGGTGCTGCCCGACCACCCGGACCGACCGGTTGGCCCAGGTGATCTTGCCCTTGGTCCAGGTGGCGCCGTACTTGATGTGGAAGGTGCTGGTGGGAAGGGCGGCCGCGGTGGTCTCGGCGGCCGCCGCGCCCGGAGCGAGCACGGCCCCGGCGGCCAGGGTCAGGGCGGCCAGGCAGCCGGACATGGATGTGCGCATGAAGTCCCCCAGATGTCGGGACGGCGGGAGGAAGAAGCCATCCCTTCGCGTACATGACGTGCGGAATGCCGTGCCCGTCCCCGGGCAGGCGATCCCGCTGACACAGTGTTACTGAGCGGCAGCACGATGTCGTCACTCGGACGTGTACAACCTCGGGCCCGGTACAGCACAACCTTTCGCGGGGCGACGCGACTCTGCGGCTCGGCGCTGTCGCGGGCGGCGTCATCGTCGAGACACTCACCCTCCGGAGTGTGCTGTGGCTCGGCGGCGCCTGCGCCCTGCTCGCCGCCCTCACGATCCGGACCGCCCGCACCGACGAGGCCCTGCGGTGAGGGCGCTTCTCGCGAGGTCCACCTCCGCCGCCCCCGCTCATCGGGAACCGATACGGAGGCCGCGTGCGCTGCGGGCTGGGGCGGATGCGGTGGCGGAGCCGTCATGGCCGGTGAAGGGATTCCGACGCAGGAAGGTGCAACATCCTTTGCATGCAGGTGAGTTGATGGCCCAGCCACGGTACGACATGGAACAGTAGGTGCATGGAGAGCACCCCCGCACCCGGCGAGAACATCGCCGTCCTGCGCAAGGCGCGTGGCCTCGGCCAGGCCAGGCTGGCCCGGCTCGCCGGTATCTCCGTGTCCTACCTCAGCAAGATCGAGGTGGGCACACGGCCGGTGACGCCTCCTGTGGCGGCGGCCCTGGCCAAGGCGATACACGTCCCCACCCAACGCATCTACGGACAGCCGTTCCTGGGCGTGTCCGAGCAGGCCGACCTTCTCCATGACCTCCGCGGCGCGGTGCGGAGGTACACCCTTCCGAAGGAGGACGTGCCCGCCCCGGCGCGGTTGGCGGCGGATGTGGCGCGGGCCATGGAGCTGCGGGCGGAGACGAACTACCTCGCACTCCTCGGGATGCTCCCGAAGCTCCTGGGCCAGGTCACCGCGACCGCGTTGTCCTCCGCCGCCGGGGAGGCCGGGGCCTGGACCCAGGTCGTCGACGTCTACGGCTGCGCCTACGCGGCGGCGCACCGGCTGGCGCGGCCCGACCTCGCGGACATGATCGTGTCCCGCCAGACGTGGGCGGCGCGGCAGACATGGAACCCGGAGGCCGAGGTGGCCGCCGCGTGGAACGAGGCAGGTACCTACCAGTCGGCCGGACAGTACGACGATGGCTTGGCCATAGTGGACAGGGCCGTCGTCGCGTACGAGAACGCGTCGGGAGGCAGTTCACCCGCCCGGGCGGTCTCCCTGGGCTCCCTGCACCTTCGGGGGATCGTCCTGGCCTCCCGGTACAAGGACAAGCAGGCCACCGCGGCGCATCTCCAGCGGGCCAAGCGGCACGCCGAGGGCATCCCGGACGACGTGCTGTGGCACAACCTGACCTTCGGCCCGGAGAACACCGCCTTGTACGAGCTCGCCGCGCACATCGAACTGGGGAAGCCGAACCAGGCAGCGGACATGGCCGGCCCCTTGCTGGACCGTCCGCCCGCGACACTGACCCCGAACCGCCTGGGACGCATGTTCATCGACATCGCCCGGGCCCGGCTCGACACGAAGGACTACGCCGGAACCGAGGAAGCGCTGGAAAGGGCATTCCTGGTCGCCCCGCAAATGACCGAGGTGCACCCGATGGCCCGCGAGGTGATCCGGGTGCTCTTCGTGCTCCATCAGAGGGCGCGTCCGAAGCTGATGGTCATGGCCAGGAGGACGGGCCTCCCTACGTGAGCCACGGTTCAGATCGAGTGCACGGGCGCCACCCCACGACCCGCGCCTTGTGAACGGGGGCCCACGCGCAGTGGACCGGAGCCACATGCCGGAGGGTCTGACCAGGCAGGCGAGACGCAGTGGTTCGGCCGGTGTTCGACTTCGGCAGGGTGCCCGCCGCAGCATCCGTTCCGCTGGGCACCTTGAGACGCGGGACTCCATCGTGGGCGACGCCGAGACCGGCCAACGCCGAGTGGAACTCGTACGGGATCTCCCGCCGGACCACCGGCCCGGGACATTAACCTGATGCTCGTGGACACGACAGGCTTGCTCCTGAGCGCGGTCGGCGCGGTCGCCGGTGTCGTCAGCGCCTACTTCGCCTATGTGGCGGTCCGCCACCAGCTGTCGAGGCGTCGGCGCCGCCCCGTACCGTCGGTCGCACCGCCCGAACCGGTGCCGTCCGCCGAAGGCGTCGCGCGCTACGACGTGTTCGTCTCGTACGGCCGCGAAGACGCCGACTGGGTCGGCGCGTTCGCGGCGCGGCTCCGTGAGACGGGGCTGAACGTCGCGTACGACGAGGTCGTGAGCAGGCCGGGGGAGATCCGCGTGCACACGGTCGAGGCCGCGATCCGTGAGGCGGCGCACGGGCTGCTCGTGTTCAGCGCGGCTTCGATGAGCAGCGGGTGGGTCCGGCAGGAGTACGCCGCCTTGATGCAGTCCTCGATCGAGTCCGGCCGGCTGTTCATCCCCGTCGTGGTGGGGGACGTGGAGTTGCCGGAGTTCGCCGCCACCCGGTACTTCGCGGACTTCCGCGGCCTGGACGACCGTTCCGGGCACGACGGTGTGTACGAGCGACGTGTCGACGAGATCGCTCGGGCCCTGCACGGCCGCTGACGCGGCTCAACGGTCGGCCGAGAGCCCCCAGCCGGGCAGCCGGGCGGGCCGTCCGGCGTGGCATGGGCCCTACTCCGGTTCGCCGCCGCCGTCCCCTATGAGCTCACCGTCCCCCAGGAGCTCGCCGTCCGCGACGAGTTCTTCGGGCGGGGTGGTCTGCGTCAGCGCGGGCTGTTCGGCGTGCCGCTTCGCCCCGTCGATGAGCTCCAAGGCGCGCTGCATGGGCAGGTACTGGAGCAGGGACTCCGCGTCACCGCTGACGATCTGCGGCACCTTCATGTGCTTCAGCTCCGCGAGGAAGAGCTGCATGGCGACGGTGTCCCGGCCCAGCAGCTCGATCTTGCGCTCCAGCTTCACGCTGTCCAGCAGCATGCGTTCCCGCTCGGCCGCGAGCTCTATATGGCGGATGTCCGCCTTGAGGTGGGCGTTCTTCTTCTGCTCCTCCAGTTCCTGGGTACGGGTCTGCGCCTCGAACACCCGCTTGCGGGCCTTGTCGAGGTCGCCGTCCAGGGATTCGAACTCACCCAGGTTGGTGCTCGCCGCCTCGACTCCCCAAGCGGCGAGGGCGTTGCGTACCTGTGCGCCCAGGTCCGTGCGGATTCCGGCGTACCCGGTCAGGAACTCCTCCACCGTGGACTCGGCGGCGATGCCGTTGAAGTACGTGTCCACGGCGCCGCCGAGCACCCGCTCGACGAAGCGCTGCACCGGGGCCGGGTTGTTGACCAGGCCGCCCACCCCGGAGGACGAGGAGTCGCCGAACTCGCTGACCAGCCGGGGAGCGGCGGCCTCCGGGATGTTCAGCGTCTGGCGGAGCTCGACCTGGAGCCGGTGCCCCTGGACGTTGACGCTGATCCGGTCGAGCGCGGCGTCGTAGTTGTTGTCCGCCTGGGAACCGCCCTTCTTGCTCCAGTCCAGGATGAGCAGCCGGGTCGGGATCAGGACGACGCGGACGAACCAGGGATTGAGCGCGTAGACGGAGCCCTCGCCCAGGCTCTCCTCCTGCACACCCCGCCAGCCTCCGCTCCCCAGGAAGATCCAGGGCAGCCGGAAGCTGCTGTGGCCCTTGACGATCGGGCCGACCCTGCGTTCCGTCCGGTCGGGCTCGGCGCCGTCCAGAGTGATCACGACTCCGGCATGGCCGACGGGGATCGCGATCTCCTTCAGCTGCCCGGTCCCGAGGCCGTCCGAGCCGCCCCCGTCGGAACGGCCCACGTTGCTGGAGGTGATCGTCTCGAAGAGGTAGGGATTGATGTCGTAGTGCGTGCCGCCGGTGAGGATCGCCAGTTGTCTGCCCTGTTCGCCGCCGCCGAGGAGGAAGGCGGGGCCGTCCTGGAAGTTGTCGCACTCCACGTACCGGCCGAGCGGGCGGTCCGGGGGCCGGATGGCGCCGTCCTTGGCGATGATCAGTCCGACCGTGCCCGGTTCCACATAGGTCCGGGGTACGACCTCGACCTGGAAGAGGGCGGTGTTGATGTAGTACGAGCTGTCGCCGCGGAGGATCGCGAGCTGTCTGCCCTGTTCGCCGCCGCCGAGGAGGAAGGCGGGGCCGTCCTGGAAGTTGTCGCACTCCACGAACCGGCCGAGGACCCGGCCGGGGTCGCGCTTGGCGCCCTCGGCGGCGACGACGAGTCCGATCTGTCCCGCCGGGACATGGACGCGCGGTACGAACTCGACACCGTGGACGAAGGGCGTGAGCCAGTACAGCCGGCCCGGCAGCAGGGTGCGGGCCTGGACTCCGCGCGCGTCGTGGGGCGTGATCCGCTTGAAGCGCTGATCCGGGTGGGCCTTCCCGAACCTCTTGTGGACGATGCCGACATGGCCCGCGGGCACCACGCACAGACCGGCCCAGGAGACCAGCATGCCCGCCCCGAACCCGGCCATCCCGCCGGCTTGCCGTGCCGAACGCGAGGTTCGCTCACGCTTCGACCGGCCCGATCCGTGGACGATGAGGATGCTCAACGCCACGAACCCCACGATCAACAACAGCACCAGTAGCAGGAACAAAGGAGGTTCACCCTCTCTCGCGAAGCCGCAGATGTACGGCGAGCACCGTCTCGGTCCACTGGTCGTACCAGTCCCGGTACCGCTCGCTCTGGGGGTTGCGCAGGGTCGGGAAGAAGGCGTGGTTCCCGGCCGCGCTGGTGAAACGCTGGTAGGTGGGCACGGTCTCGTCCGGCGAGGAGCGCCAGCCGTATCCCACGGAGAGGGGCATGAAGTCCGAATGCCGACCGCCGCCCGCACGGGCGAGGCGCGTCTGCGCGCCGAAGCCGTAGGTCCCGCCGGAGGAGCGCGACCAGAGGGTGTCGATCCCGGAGATCAGGGACTCGGGCAGCCGTCTTCCGTCGGACCGGCGCAGCCACCCGGCTTCGAGTCTGCCGACCGCTTCCAGGAGCAGCGTCGTCGTCAGCAGATCGGCGTGCTCGGTCTCGTGCTCGGCGAGCAGGGCTTCGAGCGTGGCCAGCGAACCGCGGGCGGGGGAGCGGACGGCGGGCACCGGCCGGGCCGCGGGGAGCGGCAGTACCGGCGGGGTCCCCGGGGCGGGGGACCGCCGCTCGGAGCGGGGGGAGTCGTGGAGGCGGCGCAGCAGGCGCATCGCCTCGGGGCCGGGCAGATCGCCGTTCCTGGCATCGAGGTACCAGCTGCTGGCGAGCAGGTAGTTGCGCTCTCCCCGTAACAGGACGGGGAAGAACTCGCGGCTGTGGCGCTGCCCTTCGAGGATCTCCCGGGTGACGTCCTCGGACTCCTCGGCCTCGGGCGACATCAGGACGACGACCGCGAGGGCGTGCCGGAGCCGCTGCCGGATCGTCCAGAGGTAGTCGTCGCCCCACTTGAGATGGCCCAGGGACCATACGGGCAGGCCCGAACCGGAGAGCTGGTCCACCAGCCGCTCCCCGTAGGCGGCGTCGGCGCGGGCGTAGCAGACGACGAACGCGGGCTGCGCGGAGTCGGTGGGCGGCCGGGTCCGCGGACGGGCGAGATCGAGTACCTCTTCGCCCGCCCCGGGCTTGCGGGGCTGTTCACCGCCGCGCAGGACACCGGCCAGTTCGGCGGCCTTGGCATCGAACGCGGGCCCGCTCAGCTCGCGGAAGTCCACCCAGACCCGTGTCCCGGCGAAGGCGGGGAGGTCGGCGTCGCCGCAGAGCACGGGGATCAGCCTCAGCCCGCGCCCGGCCGACGCCTGTACGAGCGCCGCGTATTCCTGCCGCGCCCACGGTTCGGTCATCGTCCGCGGGCCGACGACCTGGATGCCGTGCGTGGACGCGCGGATCGCCTCTTCGAGCTCGTGCACCACGATGTCGCCCGGCCGCAGGCTGCATCTGTCGAAGAAGACGCGCACGCCATGTGCCTTCAGACGCTCCGCCAGCAGACCGGTCCAATCGCCGTCAGCAGCCGCGTAAGAGATGAATACGTCATAGACCACGTTTCCCCCGCACGAACGCATGGTGGTCGCGCTGTGACACTCCAGGATATCGAGAGGGAGCGGTATGGGCAGCGGAACGCGCGCAGGTCTGTGGTGCGGATGGCCTTACGGCGGGCTGTTGCGGCGGGCCGGCGCGCAGCCGTACAGGCCCGCCCCCTGGAAACCGCCGGGTTCCCGTGGGGGCGGGCCTGTACGCGTCAGCCCGGTGGGCCTTGTTGCGCTCAGGCGGTCGTCTTCCCGGACGTGTCCGCGCGTCGTCCGGCGGACGCGCCGCGCCGCTCCCCGGGGCCGGGGCCCCGGTCCGCCCGGCCCGGGCGTGCCAGGCCGGTGACGAGGGCCGCCGCCGTGAGGGCCACCGCGCTCCACAGCAGGGCCGTGATGCCCGCCGCCTCCACGATCGTCCCGCCCAGGAAGGCGCCCAGGGCGATGGCCGCGGTGAAGACACCGACGTACAGCCCGGTCACCTGCTCGACGCGGTGGGGTGCCGCCTGGACCATCCAGATCTGGCAGGCCACCGACACCCCGCCGTACGCCAGGCCCCACAGGGCGACCGCCGCGGCGGTGATGCCCGTGACCGTGCCGAAGAAGGCGAGCAGCGCGACCGCCGCGCCGATACCGGCCGTCAGACCGAGCAGGGTGGGACGGGCGCGGCGCGCCGCGAGGGCGCCCGCGGCGAAGTTGCCGATCAGACCGAAGACGCCGTACACGGCCAGGACCAGGGCCACGGAACCGTCCGTCAGCCCGGTGCGCTCCTCAAGGACGGGCCGTACATAGGTGTACGCGGCGAAGTGCGCCGTGACCAGGAACACGATCAGTACCAGTCCGACGGCGACCTGGGTGTTGCGCAGCAGCGACCCGCGTTCCGCCCGGCCGCCCGTACCCGTCGGCGCGGGCGGGCGCGGCAGCCGGGGGAGCGTCAGCAGCAGCCCGGCGGCGAGCAGCAGCGCGGCCGTGGCCAGGACGGCGAACGCCGCGCGCCAGCCGAACGCGTTGCTGATCACGGTGCCCAGGGGCACCCCGGCGACCGAGGCCGCCGCGACACCGCTGACGGCGACGGACACCGCGAGCGCGGTGTTACGGGCCGCCACGAGCCGGGTCGCGACCGCCGCCGCCAGACCCCACACCACCCCCATCCCGATCCCGAGGACGATCCGGGAGACGACCAGCGGACCGAAGCCCCCGGCCACGGCGGTCAGCGCGTTGCCCGCGGCCAGCACCACCATCGCCGCGGCCAGCACCGTACGGCGGTCGAGCCCGCCCAGCAGCCGGGGTACCAAGGGGGCGGTGACCGCCGTCGTCAGACCCGTGACGGACAGGCTGAAGCCCGCCGAGCCGGGGGAGATCCGCAATCCGTCGGCCATCGGGGTCAGCACCCCGACCGGCAGCATCTCGGAGGTCACCACCACGAAGGTGCTGAGCGACAGGACCGCGACCGCCAGCCACTGCCGTGCGGTGGTGCGATCCGGATCGGAACCGGCGCTGTCGACCGGTGCGTACGAAGCCATGACCTCAATCAAGCAGCGGGCCGGAGCGGGAACAACGCCGAACTTCTCAACGGTTGATGAGGTGGAGTGATCGATGAGCGGGACGCCGGGAGGCCGTTGATGAACCAGGTCCATGTCCAGGAGATCGAGTGCCTGCTGGTCCTGGCCGACGAGCTGCACTTCGGGCGGACGGCCACCCGGCTGGGCTGTTCCCAGAGCCGGGTCAGCCAGCTCGTCGCCTCCCTCGAACGCCGGGTCGGGGTGCGTCTCGTCGACCGCACCAGCCGCCGCGTCTCGCTCAGCCCCTTCGGCGCGCAGTTCGTGGACGAGGTGCGCCCGGCCTACGAGACCCTGTCCACGGTGATCACCCGGGCCCGGGAGCGGGCCGGGAGCGGCACCCTCCAGCGGTTGCGGATCGGCTTCCACGGCAGCGTCTACGAGGAGGTCACCGAGGCGTTCCGCCGGCTGCGCGCCCACCACGACGTCACGATGGCGCTGAGCGAGATCCCGCTGGGCTCACCGTTCTCGGCGGTGCTCGACGGTCAGGTCGACGCGGTCGTCGTGGAGCTGCCCGCCACCGACCCCGCGCTGACCTGCGGCTTCCGCTTCCCGCCGCAGGACCGGCTGCTCGCCGTCGCGTCCTCCCACCCGCTGGCCGCGGCCGGGCGGGCGGATGTCGAGGAGCTGGCCGGTCTGGATCTCCTCCATCCGGCCGGGGAAGCCCCCGACGACTGGAAGGCCGCCCGGGTGCCGCGTACCACCCCCGCGGGCGTGCCCGTCCGTTCCACCACGGGGATCACCACCGTCCAGGAGGGCCTCGCGCTCGTCGCCTCCGGCGGGCACGCCATGCTGGTCTGCCGCCCGCTGGCCGAGCGCGCCGTCCGCGGTGATGTGCGCTATCTCCCGGTGGACGGACTCGACGAGCCGTCGCAGATGGCGCTGATCTGGCGCACGGACCGGGGTTCCCGGCAACTGCTGATGCTCGCCCGGCTCCTCCGGGAGGAGTTCGACCGGGGGCGGGCCCCAGTGGGTGCGGTGGGTGTTGCGGCTTCGGCCGGTCCGGTGGGTCCTGCGGCTTCGGTGGCCTCGGCGGGTGCGGTGGGCCCGGTGGGGCTTGCGGCTTCGGCCGGTCCGGTGGGTCCCGCGGCTTCGGTGGCCCCGGCGGGTGCGGTGGGCCCGGTGCCGCTCGCGGGATGACCCGGGGTCCCGGCTTCCGGGCCCTCAGCCTCCACCGTCCGCCGGACCGCCCGGACCGCCCGGACCGCCCGGACCGCCCCGGTCGTCCGCCGGACCCCGGGGGCCCTCCAGCGCGGTCTGGGCGATCATCAGCAGCTCCTGCGCGAAGAACGCGCGGACCTCGGCGGGCGGCGCGCCCGTCCGGTCCTCGACCGAGAACCACAGCGCCGCCCAGCTCCGGCGGACCTGGTCGGTGATACCGGGGTCGCCCGCGGCGAGCACCGCCGTGACGGCGTGCAGCCGCAGCAGCGGCAGGCTGCTGTCGTCCAGGAACCTCTTGCGTGAGCGGGCCATCGCGTCGAGGGCGTCCGTGCCGCGCAGTCCCTCGGCGGCCCGCGCGTAGAAGTCGCCCGTCTCCTGGAAGCACCGCTCGACGGCCTTCTCGAACAGGGTGCGCTTGTTCGGGAACAGCCGGAAGAGATAGGGCTGCGAGATCCCGGCCCGTCCGGCGATCCGGTCCATGGGCGTGCCGTGGAAGCCGCCCGCCGCGAACTCGGTCACCGCGGCCCGGACGACCGCCTCTCGCCGCTGCGCCGAGCTCAGCCGCATGCCCCCTCCCGTCTTCGCGCGCCGCTGTCCGGCCCCGCCGCGTACCGGGGGGAGCGGATCATGAACGGCCCTGCCGGGATCCGCGCAGCGGCTCCCAGCCGGCGCCGCGCTCCGGCAGCAGCGACGGGTCCCCGAGGACCGCGCCCGCGTGCACCTCGTGCATCAGCCGCCGTCCGAGGATCTGGCCCGCGCACGCGATACCGCTCACCGCGGAACCGGTGATGCCGTTGCCGTAGCGGGTGTTGGCGCCCGCGATGTGCAGGCCCTCGATCACGGTCGCCGTGTCGGGGCGGGCCCCGGTGGCGCCCCAGCGCGCCATGCCGAAGGGGGTGCCGCCGGTGGACAGCGTGTACCGCTCCTGGGTGAGCGGGGTCGCCGTCTCCAGATGGGTGATCCGGTCCCGGAAGGTGCCGAGCACCTCCTCCGCGGCGTCCAGCACCGACTCCGTCAGCGCCGCCTTGCGCCGCAGGTACTCCGGGTTGTCGCGGTACCGCTCGCCGTCCGCCGGACCGGCGCTCACCCCCCAGGGCTCCAGACCGGGCGGGCACAGCGTCATCAGCTGGAAGTTGGAGTGGCCCGGCGGGCAGATACGGCGGGTGTCCGGGTCCTTGCCGTTGGCGAAGGAGACGAACAGGAAGTCCGTGCCGCCGGAGGCGGAGCCGTCGCGCAGGGAGCGGTAGAACCGCTCGATGTCGTCGTCGCGGTACCACCAGAGGTTGGCGTGCCGCCCGAGGTCCTCGGACAGCCCGACGTAGACGGTCGCCCAGGGCAGCGCCATCCGCGCGTCCTGGGTCTTCGCCGCCAGTCGGCGGGGCAGATGCTCGGCGCCCACCAGGTCCAGCATGGTCCGCCGGTAGTCCGCGTTGGAGACGACGACCGGCGCCGCTACCCGGGTCCCGTCCGCGAACTCGACGCCCGTGGCCCGCTTCCCGTCCACCAGGACCCGCCGCACCCGGGCATGGGTACGCAGCTCACCGCCCCACGCGCGGATCACCTCCAGCAGCCCGGCGGCCAGCATCTGACCGCCGCCCTCGGGGTAGTAGGCGCCCCGCATGTAGTGGTCGACGAGCGTCGCGTGGGTCGCCACGGTCGCCTCGTCCGGCGCCATCCCGTAGTTGGGGGACTGCGCGGCGAGCAGCGTCCGGGCCCGCGCGGAGAGCCCGCAGTGGTCGAAGAGATCGGCGAGGGTGCGCCGCCCCCAGGCCACCGACTGCGGTGCGCGCTGCGGCAGTTCGGCCATCGGCACGTCCTCGGCGGTGAGGATGGCGTCCCGCCGTTCGGCGCCGAGTCCGGAGACCACGTCCACGAACACGTCGATCCCGGCGGAGTCCTGCGGGCACAGGTCCGTGACCCGCTTGCGGTACCCGGCCCAGTCGGCGGGGACGTCGAGCGCGGCGCCGGGGATCAGCACCCGGTCGAAGCCGTCCGGGTCCATCTCCCGGTAGGTGATACGGCCGCGCAGCCCGAGACCGTCGAGGATCGCGGGCAGCACCCCGTCCGACCCGCAGTCGCCGAGGTAGTGCAGCCCCACGTCGAACTCGTAGGCGCGGCGTCTTCGGAACACATGGCTGTTCCCGCCGGCGACACCCGCCTGCTCGGCGACCAGGACGCGTTTGCCCGCGACGGCGAGATACGCGGCGCTCACCAGCCCGCCGATACCGGAGCCGATCACCACCGCGTCCCACGACGAGCCGCTGCCGCCACCGGCCGTACCCGTACCGCTCACGCTCTCCGCTCCGTTCACGTTCCCCGTCCCGCTCACGCGACGTTCCGTCCGGCGGGCGCGGGCACGGCCGGCAGCTGGCCCGGTTCGCTGACGGTCAGCCGGGAGACCCGGGGACTGATCCGGCGGGCCAGCCCGGTGAGGGTGCGGCCCGGGCCGATCTCCACGAGCATGTCGCAGTACAGGTCGTCGGCCATCGTCCGCACCGAGTCCGCCCACCGCACCGGGGAGGTGAGCTGCCGCTCCAGGATGCGCGGCCAGTTGTCGCGGCCCCGGTGCGCCCGCGCGTCGATGTTCGCCACGACCGGCGCGAACCCGGCCCGGAACTCGGTACCGCTCAGCGCCTTGCGGAACGCCAGCGCGGCGGGGGCCATCAGCGGGGTGTGGAAGGCGCCGCCGACCGGGATCGACACGATCCGCGCGGCGGGGGAGTCCCCGAGCAGCTTCGCGCAGTGCCCGACGGACTCCTCGCTGCCCGAGAGCACCGACTGGAGCGGCGAGTTCAGGTTCGCCACCCACACCCGGCCCCCGTCGGCGCGCACCGAGGCGGTGGCCGCCTCGACCTCGTCCGGCGGCAGCCCCACGACGACCGCCATCGTGCCGGCCTCGGCGGCGCACGCCGCCCGCATCGCGGCGCCGCGCCCGGCGACCAGCCGCGCCCCGTCCTCGAAGCTCAGGATGCCCGCGGCGACCAGCGCCGAGTACTCGCCCAGACTGTGCCCGGCGCACACCAGCGGCCGGTCCGCCGTGGGCAGCGCCTGACGCAGCTCATGGAGGATCACCATCTCCAGCACGAACGTGGCGAGCTGCGCGTTGTCGGTGCGGCGCAGCCGCTGCTCGTTGGCGTGCAGCAGCAGATCCACCACATCGCGGCCGGTGACCTCAGCGGCCCGCTCCGCCAGGAACCAGCCAGGGCTGGTCGTCCAGGGGCGGCCCATCCCGGGCTGCTGCGCACCCTGGCCGGGAAATGTCAGTGCCAAACGTGGACCGCTCATATCGGCTGACCCCCACCTTCTGGTATTCGCTGGATACCAGATTGACAACCCCCTCTGGAAGCCCGATGGAGCACGAATAAAAGCGAGAAAAAGGGGCGGGCAAATGCCGTGGAACGTGGTCACCACACGGTTCGATGTCACTTTCGATGAATGTCGTACGCCTTTCGTGGGGTGACTCTTGTACGCCCAACTTCGGCCTGTTTACGTTCCGTTCTGTTCGCCCCGCACAGGATGAGAGGAACGCGCATGACTCAGCAGACCGTTACCACGGCCGTCGAATACCACGCGCAGGTCAGCCAGATCGTCAACGAGGAACTGGAGCTGGAGGACGGCGAGCTGACCGACAGCGGACACTTCATCGACGACTACGACAGCGACTCGCTCTCGCTGATCACGGTGGTCTCCCGCATCGAGAAGGAACTCGGCGTCGCCATTCCGAAGACCGAGCTCGGTGAACTCTTCAACCTGCGCCTGCTGGTGGACGCGGTCGTGCAGTACGCCAAGGAGCGCGCGGATGGCTGAGCCCGGTCTTTCCGTAGCCGGGGCGCCGGAAATGCGCCGCGTCGTGATCACGGGGCTCGGCGCGGTGTCGCCCGTCGGTATCGGCGCCGATGTGTTCGCCGCCGCCGTCCGTGCGGGGACGGTCGGAACCAAGCCGATCACGAGCTTCGACGCGAGTGCCTTCCCGCGTCGCAACGCCGGTGAGGTCCTCGACTTCGAACCGGCCGACCACCTCAAGCGGCTCGACCCGGGAAGCTGGGGGCGCAGCGGTCTGCTGGCGGCCGCGGCCGCCCGGCTCGCCGTCGCCGACGCCGGGATCGACGAGGGCCAGCTGGAGCTCGCCCGCGCCGGCGCGATCATGGGCACCACCAGCGGTGAGTCCGCGGTCATCCAGGAACTCGCCGAGCAGTGGGTGGCCGACGGGCTGCACACGATCGACGGACGGCTGGCCGGGCAGACCCCGGCCTCCCGGATCGCCAACGCGGTCAGCACGGAACTGCGGCTCAGCGGCGAGACGCAGACCATCCCGACCGCCTGCTCCGCCTCCAACTACGCGCTGGGCTACGCCTACGACCTGGTCCGCAGCGGCGAGGCCGAGGTGATGCTGGCGGGCGGCGCGGACGCCGTCAACCGGCTCACCCACGCGGGCTTCTACGCGCTGGGCGCGATGGCCGAGGACGTCCCGCGGCCCTTCGCGGCCGACCGCACCGGTATCGTCACCGGTGAGGGCGGGGCCGTCCTGGTGCTGGAGACGTACGAGCACGCGGTCGGACGCGGGGCGCGGATCTACGCCGAGGTGCTCGGCTACGCCGCCAACTGCGACGCCTCCCACATGGTCCACCCGGACAACACCAGCATCGCCGCGTGCATCCGTGCCGCGCACGAGGCCGCCGGGGTCCGCCCCGAGCAGATCGACTACATCTGCGCCCACGGCACCGGCACCCCGACCAACGACGCCACCGAGGTCGCCGCCGCGCGCGAGGTGTTCGGCGAGCGCATCCCGCCGATCAGCTCCATCAAGTCGATGCTCGGCCACACCATGGGCGCCGCCTCCGGCTTCGGGGCGATCGCCTGCTGCAAGGCCCTGGAGCAGGACTTCCTGCCGCCCACCGCCAACATCACCGAGCCCGATCCGGAACTCGGCGAGGGCGTCGACCCCGTGGCCGGCGTCGGACGCGCGGCCCGGCTCGACATCGTGCAGAACCACGGCTTCGCGTTCGGCGGCAACAACGTCATCACCATCTTGGGGAGGGTGTCGTGACGGCCACCACCACGGGTCCGGCCCCCGCCGGCCCGGCCACCACCGTCGTCGAGCCGCTGTACATCACCGCGGCCGGGGTCGTGTCCTCGGCGGGCATCGGGCTCGGTCCGCTGGCCGACGGGCTCCTCGGGCTCACCGAGTCGCAGGAGGGGCCGGTCGGCGAGGACGCCGAGGCGTACCCGCCGCGCCCGGTACGCGCGGTGCGGGGTCTGGACGTCAAGGAGCACCTGGGCCGCAAGGGCACCAAGTACCTCGACCGCCTCACGTCGTTCGGGCTGATCTCCACCAAGGAGGTGCTCCGCGACACCGAGGTCGACGGGGCGCGCACCGGAGTGGTCATGGCCACCAACACGGGCTCGGTGTCCACGCACAGCACCCTGCTGTACGACACGCTGACGCTCGACAAGCCGTACCTGGTCAACCCGGGCCGGTTCCCGAACACCGTCATGAACAGCGCCGCGGGACAGATCGCCATCCGCAACGGGCTGCGCGGCCTCAACGCCACCGTCGCGGGCGGCCAGACCGCCTCCCTGCTGGCCTTCCGGCACGCACGGCTCGCCCTCGGGCTGCGCCGCGCGGACCGGCTGGTGGTCGGCGGTGCGGAGGAGCTGAGCGCCCCGGCGGCGTGGGGCTGGCACCGTACGGGGGTGCTGCGGGACGGGGCGGCCCTGGGCGAGGGCGCCGCCGTGTTCACCGTGCAGCGGGAGCGGCCCGCCGAGGGCCCGCTCGCCGAACTGCTCGCCTGCGAGACCCGGTTCACCCCCGACCCCCGCGGCTACACCGACGGCCTGGCCGACGCGGTGACGCGGGCGCTGCTCCGCAGCGGGGTGTCCCCCGACGAGGTGGACGTCGTCTCGCTCGGCGCCGTCCACCAGCGTGGCCTGGAGCGGCTGGAGGAGCGCGGCGTGCGGGCCGCGCTGGGGGGCGGGCTGCCGCGCACCGTACGGATCGCCGATGTGCTCGGCGAGACGTTCAGTGCCAGCGGCGCGATGCAGCTCGCCGCCCTCCTCGCGCTGTGGCAGGCCGAGCCGGCCGCCCCGCCGGTGACCGCCCTGGTCACCTCGGTGGGGTGGGACGGCCAAGCCGCGGCCATGGTGGTGCGAAGCCCCCGCTGAGGCCCGCGGTACGGCAGCGGCGCCCGTGAGTTGTCCACGGGCGCCGCTGCCGTTGGCCGTCGCCCGTGCCACCCCGGAGCCCGGAGCCCGGCCCCGTACGCGCTGCCCGGTGGCCCCCGCCGACCCACTCCCGCAGCACCCGCTCCCGCAGCACCCACCGAGCCACCCAGCAGCACCCACCGACCCACCGACCCATCTTGACCACAGGAGGTCACGTGCCCGGCGTCTTCGACACGTCCTGCCAGGGACGCGTCTACCCACCCGGCGAGCCCTACGAAGTGGGCCGCGAGAAGATCAGGGAGTTCTCGGCGGCGGTGGGGGGCGGGCCCGGCGACGGGCTCGTCGCGCCGCCCACGTTCCCCATCGTGCTGTCCATGCACGCCGAACGGCAGGTCATCGACGATCCGGGGCTCGGCTTCGACTTCTCCCGGGTCCTCCACCGCGACCAGCGGTTCGAGGCCGTACGGCCGGTGCGGGCCGGGGACCGGCTGTCGGTGAGCGTCGAGGTGCTCGCCGCGGCGACCGTGGACGGCAACGACGTGCTCACCCTGCGTGGTCTTGTGCACGAGGCCGGCACCGAGGTGCTGGTGTGCACCACGACGTCCACCCTGGTCTCCCGCGGTGCGGAGGCGGGCGCGTGATCGGCTCCGGCGACAAGCTGCCCCTGCGCGTCTTCCGTGTCACCCGCGCCGATCTGGTGCGGTACGCGGCGGCGTCCGGCGACCACAACCCCATCCACTGGTCCGACTCCCGGGCCCTGGCCGTGGGGCTGCCGGGGGTGATCGCGCACGGGATGCTCAGCATGGGGCTTGCGGCCACCGCGCTCACCGAGTGGGCGGGCCCGGACGCGGTCGTCGTCGAGTACGGGACCCGTTTCACGCGTCCCGTGGTGGTGCCCGACACCGCCGACGGCGTGGAACTCACCGTCGACGGTGTGGCGGGCGACGTCAGCCCGGACGGCTCGGTTCGGGTAGATCTGACGGTGCGCTGCGGAGCGGAGAAGGTCCTGGCGCGGACCCGGGCCCGGGTTTCCCCCGGTCGATAGCGAACCCGGCGAACGCGCCGGCGAACACCACGGCGGCCCCCGTCAGCACCGCGCTGCGGAGGCCGCTGTTCACATAGACGGCGGTGAGCACGGCGATGCCGAGCGCGCCGCCGAACTCGCGCAGGGTGTTGTTCACGCCGGACGCCACATTGTGCTCGTGCTCGGCGACCGAGCCGATCACCGTCGAGGGGTTCGCCGCGAACACCAGCCCCATGCCGATCCCCGCGAGGGCCATCGCGGCGGACATCTCCGAGTAGGACACCCCGGGCCGGGCCGTCAGACCCAGCCAGAGCAGGGCGCCCGCCTGGAGCAGACAGCCGACGGCCTGGAGGATGCCGCCGCCGACCCGGCCGACCAGCGCGCTGGCCACGGGGACGGCCACCATGGGCGCCGCCGTCCACGGCAGGGTGCGCAGCCCGGCCTCGAAGGGGGAGTACCCCATCGTGTTCTGGAGGAACTGGGCGAGGAAGAACACCGAGCCGAACACCCCGAAGTACATCGCCAGGGCGAGGACGTTGCTCAGCATGAACGCCCGTACCCGGTACAGATGCGGGGGGACGAGCGGGGCGGGTGCCCGCTGCTGCCAGTACCGGAACACGACCAGCAGCGCGGTGGCGACGACGAGCCCGCCGAGCAGTACGGGCAGCCCGCCCGCCTCGAACTGGACGATGCCCCAGACCGCGGAGATCACCGCCCCGGTGATCAGGACGGTGCCGAGGACGTCCAGCGGGCGCGGTGCCCCCCGGGACTCCCGCAGCACCCAGAGCGCGAGCGGCAGGGCCAGCACCCCGACCGGTACGTTGATCCAGAAGATCCAGTGCCAGTCGAGTCCTTCGGTCACCAGACCGCCGACGAGGGGGCCGACCGCGATCCCCAGACCGTTGACCCCGCCCCACACGCCGACGGCCAGCGCCCGGCGCTCGGTCCCGGCGGCCTGGACGGCGAGGGTGAGGGACACCGGCAGGATGGCCGCCGCCCCGATGCCCTGGAGCGCGCGGGCCGCGATCAGGGTGGCGGAGGTGTCCGCCAGCGCGCACGCCGCGGACGCCACGGTGAACAGCGCGATGCCCCAGACGAAGACCCGGCGCCGTCCGATCCGGTCGCCGAGGGCCGCCCCGGCCAGCAGCAGCCCGGCGAAGACCAGGATGTATCCGCTCATCACCCATTGCAGACCGGCCTGGTCCGTGTCCAGGTCCTCGGCGATCACGGCGAGGGCGTTGGTGACCACCAGATTGTCCACGGCCACCATGAACATGGGCAGCGAGGTCGCCACGAGGGCCCATGCCACCGACTTGCGTTCCATCCTCCTTCTCCTTCTCCTTGTACGTACCAACGGTTCTCATACGGATGCGCACAGGCCGCCGGACCCTGTGGGGGAGGGCCCGGCGGCCTGTGCGCGCGGGGAGTTACGCCTGGGTGCCGGTGGGCGGCAGCTTCAGCTCGACGGCGCCGATCTGGGCCAGCAGGAACAGGTCCTGGCGGCAGGCCCAGTGCTCGTGGACGAGCCCGTCGTCACCGACGCGGTAGATGTGGATGTGCTCCACGTCGACCTTGTTGCCGCTGCCCTCGAAGCCGAGGAAGTTGCCGGTGTGGATACCGGTGAACCGGACCCGGACGACGGCCTTGTCGCCGTCCGCGAACGAGTCGATGTGGTCCCAGCTGGCCTCGGTGAACACGGAGTTCATCCAGCGGGCGGTGCCGAGGTAGCCGTCGGGGCCGCCGGGGGTGCCGGGCGGGGCCTCGTAGTCGACGAAGTCCGGGGCGACGAGGTCGTGGGCGACCTTCTCGTCCAGGTCGTTGAACACCTTGCCCATCTGGTGGGCGATCTCCAGCACCTTCTGGTTCGACATATGTGTCCTTTCGTACGGTGGGACGGGGAGGAAAGAGGTCTGTGGGCGGGTGGGGCGGACGCGGGGGCCGGGACTCAGTGGCCGACGCCCAGGCCACCGGTGACGGGGATGACCCCGGCGGTGACGTAGGAGGCGTCGTCGCTCGCGAGGAACCGGATGACACCCGCGACCTCCTCGGGCTGGCCGGCCCGGAACAGCGAGGTCTGGCTGAGCAGATGGTCCCGGCGCGGGCCGGTGACCTCCTTGACCATGTCGGTCTCGATCAGCCCGGGGGTGACGATGTTGACGGTGACGTTGCGCCGTCCGACCTCCAGGGCCAGGGACCGGCCGAAGCCGATGAGTCCGGCCTTGGACGCGGCGTAGTTGGTCTGGCCCGGGGCGCCGGCCAGCGAGCTGACCGAGGAGACGAGGACGATCCGGCCCCAGCGGGCCTTGATCATGTCCGGGACGACCTCCTTGACCACCCCGACGGCCGCCAGCAGGTTCGTCTCGACGACGGCGCGGAAGTCGGACTCGTCCATGGCGACCAGCAGCTCGTCACGGGTGATCCCGGCGTTGGAGACCAGCACCTGGAGGGGGCCGTGCTGGATACGGGCCTCCTCGACGGCGCGGCGCACGGACTCGGCGTCCGTGATGTCGCAGCGCACCCCGAACAGGCCCTCCGGCGGCTCCCCGGTGCGGTAGGTGACGGCGACCTTGTCGCCCTGGGCGGCGAGGGCCCGCGCGGTCGCGAGACCGATACCGCGGTTGCCGCCGGTCACGAGTACGGAACGGCTCACTGGCTGCTCAACTCCCCTGGCTGAGAGCGGACCCCAGCAGCGCGTCCAGCCGCTCGGCCGCCGTGGTGGTGTCGGTGAAGTGGACCGCCTGCCAGCCGGCCGCCTCGGCGCCCGCGCAGTTGTGCGCGAGGTCGTCGATCAGGACACAGCTGCCGGCGGGGACCCCGGCGCGTTCGGCGGCGAGCGCGAACATCCCGGGCGAGGGCTTGCGGTGGCCGACCTCGAACGACAGCACGACGTCGTCGAAGAGTTCGGCCGGGTCGACCATCCGGCGCCAGTGGGCGTCCCAGGTCGGGACCATGTTGGAGAGCATCCCGACGAAGGCGCCCCGGTCCCGGGCCTTGCGGAGCACCGCGACCCACTCGTGGTTGGTCTCCCGCCCGTCGAACCAGGCGTCGGCCAGTGAGGTGAGCCGCTTGCCGGTGACCCCGTGGTCGGCGGCCAGCACCTCGGAGATCTGGGCGAGCCACTCCTCCTCGGTGATCAGCGGGGTGTCGATGGGCTCCATCACATCGGTGGTGTTGTACCGGGCGGTGACCTTGCCGAGGGCCTGGAGCAGGACCTGCGGGTCGAGTCCCTGGGCCGCGCAGAAGGTGCCCATGGTGTGCTGGATCGGCGGGGTCAGGACCCCGCCGAAGTCGGTCCAGACGGCGATGCGCCGGGTGTTCACAGTGCCTCCTTGGTGGCGACGGTGACCGTCACCTGGGCGATCTCGTTGCCGTCCTGGACGAACCGCACCGGCACCTCGCCCCGGCCGTCGAGGGGGACGGCCCGGGGCGCCTCGGCCCGGACCACGTCGTCCAGCTCCGCGAATCTGCTGAAGCCCGCCTCGAAGCCGACGGCGTACGTGCCGAGCGGCTCCCCGGACCCCAGCAGGGCGAGCTGGCGCGCCGCCTCGACCAGCGTCATCGCCGGCAGATGGTCGTACTCGTGGTCGAACAGGGCCCGGTTGTCGAAGCGCGGGGTGACCTCGGCGCCGACCCGCTCGCCGAAGCGCTCGGCCCGGGACAGGACGACGTTCAGCGGGTTGGCGCGGCCCACCTCGTGCGCCGGGACCTGGCGGCTGCCGTCCCCGCCCGGTCCGTGGTCGCCGAAGTCGGAGGTCATCGGCGCCGGGGTGCCCCGCTGCGAGTGGCGCAGCACCTCGTTCTCGTGCGGGTTGAGGAAGAGCACGTCCATCTCGTGCGTGGCCACCTCGGTGTCCCCGACGAAGTACCGCTGCGCGACCTGGCCGTTGCGGACCCGGCCCCGCTTGTTGATCTTGCCGTCGTACGCGGTGTCGATCCGGATGTGCCCCGGCTTGGTGCCGATCGTCAGCCCGCCGGGCTGGTCCAGCGAGAAGCGGAACCGGTCGACGATCATCATCGTGTTCGGCGCCAGACCCATGAACACGTGGGACCCGGCGATGGCGGCCTGCCGTCCCGACTCCAGCAGCAGCAGCGCGTCGAAGACGGCCGGCCGCTGGAGATGGTCGCTGTAGTAGCCGTGGGTCAGCGGGAGCTGGACGGCGGTGCGCACCTTGCGGGCGGCCAGCTGCTGCACATCGGTGACGAAGACCTCGGAGACCGCGGTCCGGTGGACCAGGGAGCGGTCCACCGTGCGGCCGAAACTGAGCTCGGCGGGCGCCGAAGAGGTCTCCGGAGCCGCGTGTGGGGTCATGGCTGCTTCCTTTGGCTGGGTGCCCTCGAAGGCTGCGGTTCACGTTGCCGCCGTCGTCGCCCTTGTCGGCAAGGGGTGTTGACGGTGTCGTCCGATCCTGACAGGGGGTCATGAATTCGAGGTCGTGCCAGAATTCAAGGCCGATAAAAGACGGAGCAAATAGGGTGCGGCGTCGCGTAGCGGTTGGATCCCTCGCGGGCGGTCTGGATACGGGGGAAGCGCAGTATCCTTATGGAATGCGTATCGGAGAGCTGGCGCGGCATACGGGAGTTCCGGCCCCCACGATCAAGTACTACACACGTGAGGGGCTGCTGCCGCCCGGCGAGCGCACCAGTCCCAACCAGGTGCGCTATGCCGGGTCCCATGTCCGCAGGCTCAAGCTGATCAGGGCGATGCTGGAGGTCGGCGGCATGTCCGTCGCCACTGTGCGTGATGTCCTGGCGCAGGTGGACGCTCCCGGGCGCACGGTCCACGGCATGCTCGGGGTGGCCCAGTCGGCGGTCAGCAGGTCCGCCACCGAGCGCGGTACCGAGGAGGAGCGGCGCGAGGCCGAGCGGGAGGCGGCCGAGCTGGTCCGCCGGCACGGCTGGGACGTCAAGCCGGAGAACCCGGGCTGGCCCGCGCTCGTCCAGATCATCGTCACCTACCGGGACCTCGACCGGGGTGATCTGCTGGCCCTCCTCGACGAGTACGCGGCGGCGGCCGGCCGGCTGGCCCAGGTGGAGCTGGCCACGGTCGCCGACGTCCCCACCGTGGACGGCATGGTGGAGGGCGTGGTCCTCGGCACGGTGCTCGGGGACGCCGCGATGTCGGCGATGCGCCGGATCGCCCAGGAGAGCGCCTCGTCCCGTTTCGCCAGACCCCGGACTCAGTCGGTGTAGGTCACCGCGGGCCGCACCGGCACCAGATGGTGGACATGGGCCGGCGGGAGGTTGCCGAGCACGGTCTCGGTACGGAAGCGGTGGCGCTGGAGGGTCCGGGTGATGACCGCCTGGGTCCGCAGCGCGCGCCGCCGCTCCTCGGGGCCCACGAGCGCCCGGCGCAGGGCGGGGAGCCCCGCGTAGGCGAAGAAGGAGAGGGTCCCGCCGGGGCGCAGCGCGCCCAGCAGCCGGTCGAAGATGTCCTGCACCGTCGCGGCGTCGAAGTTCGCGAACGGCAGTCCGCACACGATCGTGTCGTACGAGCCCAGCTCGTGCTCCTGCACCAGGCCGGTCAGCAGCCGGACCTGGCCGTCGCCCGCGTACCGCTGCTGGAGCAGCTCGGCGAAGCGCGGATTGGCCTCGACCAGGTCCAGGGTGTCCAGCGGCCCTATCGCGGCCCGCGCCCGCCGGGTGACGGCCCCGGTGCCCGGCCCCACCTCCAGTACCGCGCGTGCGTGGCCCGGGCTCGGGATCACGAAGCGGGTCAGGGCGCCGGCCAGCGCGGGACTGCTCGGGGCGATGGCCCCCGTCTCCCGGCGCGATCGGGCGAACTCCTGGAAGAAAAGCGTCACTTCGGTCATGACCCCCACCTGCGTCCTTGGTGATAGTGAAACTATCGATAGTTTAGGTTACTGTAGGGGTCAGGCGGGGTCGTTCACCGCCATGCGCGACGTTAACGGCCTTGCGGCCAGGGAGCATCACCTCCTTCCGACCCCGTGCATACCTCCAAAGACACATGCGCGTCTCGCGAACCCGTCCCCGGACGGCTACCGACAGCCCTGGGGGAAGACCATGGACTTCTCGTCGCTCCTCTCATGGGTCGACATCACGGCCGGCCTGGCCCCCCGCCTGGGGGAGATGGCCTGCTGGGCCTACGCGATCCTGGCGATCACCACCCTGCCGCCGCTGCTGCCCAACAATCTGCTGCTCATCACCGGCGGCATGCTCGCCGCCCGCGGCGAGATGTCCCTGGTACTCGTCCTGCTGTCGGTCGCGGGCAGCGCGCTGCTCGGTGATCTGCTGCTGCACCGCTTCGGCTGGTCCGCGGGCGGCAGGTTCCGGCGCTCGGAGCCGACCGGCCGCCGCGGCGAGATGTTCGTCTGGGCGTCGGACCGGATACGGCGCCAGGGGCTCCCGTTCGTGATCGGCGTACGGTTCCTGCCCAGCGGACGGCTCCTCGGGCCGCTCGCGGCGGGCGCCGCGGGCTACCCGGTACGGCGCTTCGTCATCGGCGCCGCGATCGCCGAGACGGTCTGGACGGCCTACTCGGTGGGCGTCGGCTACTTCGGCGGCGCGCTCAGCGACAACCCCGTGCACGCCCTCGCGATCGGACTCTCGTTGTCGCTGGGAGTAGCCGCCGTGGCCACCGCCGTCCAGCGGCGCGGAACGGCGCGGATGAGGGCCGGCGCCGATGTCCCGAAAGAGGCATGAACCGCACCCCCAGCGCGCATTCCTTTGAAATTCCGGGCTCTGTAAGGATTGTGACAACAGTTCAGGCGGGCCGCCGGTAGACCATCGCTCGTCATTCAAGCAGGGAGAGGGAAATGTTTGCCGCCATCGGAGAATTCACCGCGCGGCGCCGGAAATGGGTGGTCGTAGCCGCAGTCGTATTCACGCTGTTCGCCGGAGTGTGGGGAACAGGCGTATTCGGCTCGTTCACCGGTGGTGCGGGCTTCGACGATCCCTCCAGCGAATCCGTACAGGCCGACAAGGTCCTCGAAGGCCCGCTCGGACGTGAGTCCAACGATCTGATCGTCCTCTACGAGTCGGACAAGTCCGGACAGAGCGTGGACGAGTTCGGGCCAGCCGTGAAGGCCGCCCTCGACGCCGTCCCCCGGGAGGGCATCGAGCGCCTCGACTCCTTCTGGCAGCCCGGCGCCCAGGGCGCGGACGGCTATGTCTCCAAGGACCGCGACCAGACCTATGTCACGGTCCAGTTCACCAGCGACAACGACCAGGACCAGGTCGAGCTGCTCACCGAGATCGAGGACCGTTTCGCCGCCGAGGGCACCGACGTCCGCTTCGGCGGGGTCGCCGCGATGACCCAGCAGGTCAACGCGCTCACCGGCTCCGACATCGCCCGCGCCGAGATGCTCTCCGTCCCGCTGCTGCTCCTGCTGCTCGTGCTGATCTTCCGCAGCGCGATCGCCGCGCTGCTGCCGCTGGCCGTGGGCACCTTCGTGGCACTCGGGTCGTTCGTGGTGCTGCGGGTGCTCACCATGTTCACCGAGATCTCCAGCACCGTCATCAACGTCATCACCATCCTCGCCCTCGGCCTCGCCATCGACTACGCCCTGTTCATGGTCAGCCGGTACCGGGACGAACTCCGGGCGGGCGCCGACGTCGACGAGGCGGTCCGCCGCGCCACGGCCACCGCCGGACGCACGGTCGCCTTCTCCGGACTCGCGGTCGCGATCTCCTTCGCGGGCCTCATCGTCTTCCCGTCCCGTTTCCTGTCCTCCATGGGCTACGCCGCGGTCGCCGTCGTCACCTTCGCCGTCGTCGGCTCGCTGTTCCTGCTGCCGGCGCTGCTGCGCTACACCGGGCACAGCATCGACAAGTGGCGCATCCCGCTGCCCGGCGGCAAGAAGGAGCGCCCGGCCAAGCCGGAGAACCAGGGCGCCTGGTACCGCACCGCGCACGCCGTGATGCGCAAGCCGCTGATCTCGTCCTTCCTCATCGTCGCCGCCCTGGTGGGCCTCGGCGCCCCGCTGCTCGGGGTCAACTGGGCGCGGCCCGGCGAGTGGGTACTGCCCTCCGGCGCCGACGCCAAGGTCGTCAGCAAGGACCTCGGCTCGGAGTTCCCCACCAACCCCGGCCGGATCATGACCACCGTCGTCCGCTTCGACGGCGATGCCGACCGCGACGCGACGAGCGCCTACGCCGCACGCCTGGGAGAGGTCGACGGCGTCGCCTCGGCCACCCCCACCGCGTTCTCCGGCGGCGACGCCCGGGTGACCATCCGCTACACCCCCGACCCGATGTCGACCGACGCCGGGGACATGGTCCGCGACATCCGCGCCACCGAGGCACCCCCGGGCGCCCAGACACTGACCACCGGTATGCCCGCCTCCCGGGTGGACATCGTCGGGATGATCGGTGAACGGCTCCCCTGGATGGCCCTGTTCGTCGCCGTCGTCTCGTTCCTGGTGCTCTTCCTGGCCTTCGGGTCGCTGCTGCTGCCGCTGAAGTCGGTGGTCCTGAACCTCCTCTCGCTGCTCGCCACCTTCGGCGCCATCAAGTGGATCTTCCAGGACGGCCATCTCTCCGGGCTGCTCGGCTTCGAGCCCATCGGCGCGGTGGACGCCAACTTCCCGGTCCTCGTCGTCGCGATCGCCTTCGGTCTCGCCATGGACTACGAGGTGTTCCTGCTCTCCCGGGTCCGCGAGGAGTGGGAGATCAGCGGCGACCCGATCGAGTCGATGGCACTGGGTCTCCAGCGCTCCGCGAAGATCATCACCAGTGCCGCACTGCTCCTGGTCGTGGTGGTCGGCGGGTTCATGACCTCGTCCATCCTCTTCATGAAGATGATCGGCGTGGGTCTGGTGATCGCGGTCATCGTGGACGCGACCATCGTCCGGGGTCTGCTCGTCCCCGCCACGATGGCGCTGCTCGGCAGCAAGGCGTGGTGGGCACCCGCCCCGCTGGCCCGCTGGTGGTCCCGCTTCAACCTCAGCGAGTCGTCGGCCCCGCCGCCGCCCGCCGAGCCCACCGCGGCCCGCGCCGAGGCGTTGCGGTGACCACCGCGAAACCCGGCGACACCGCGTCGCCCGCGCCGCACCCGGCGCCCGCCCCGCCCGCGTCGGTGACGCGGGCGGGGCCCGCCACCCCGGCGGCACGGTCCGCCACCCAGGCCGGACCCGCCACCCAGGCCGGACAGGCCGACCGCAGCCCCGCCCCGGCCCGCCGGGCAGGGCACCCGCACCACCCCGCGCCGACCGGGGCACCCGCCCCCGCCGGCGCCCCCAGACCGCGCCGCGCCCCGGACCCGCACATCCCCCGACGGGCAACCGGGGCGCGGCGCCTCAATCCGGGACCGCCGGGCCCGCCACCACGGGCCCGGCGAGCCCCCCGGCCACCGGGTCCGCCCCGGCCCCGGCGAGCCCCGGGCCCCCCGGCGGCGGCACGGAGCCCGACCCCGGCGGTACGGGGACAGGGACGGGGACCCGTACGGCCACCGGCACCACCGGCACCACCGGCACCAGCAGCACCAGCAGCACGGCCACGGACACCCGTACGGCCACCGGCACCACCGGCACGGCCACGGGAACCGGTACGGCCAGCACCAGCACCAGTACGCCCACGGACACCCGTACGGGCACCGCCGCCGCCCCCGCCGGGCGGTACCGGGTCGAGGCGGCCGGGGCCCTCGCGGCCTGTGTCACCGCGCTGCTCGCCGCCCTCTTCGGCAGCTGGGGCAGCTGGTCGGCGCCGCTCGGGGACGTCCTGCCCGGGTTCCCGCTGCCGTGGGGGGTGACCGCGGGGCCCCCGCTGCTCCTGGTGACGCTCGCCGGGGCGTTCGTCGGCTGGGCCGGCGCACCCTCGTTCGCCCGCACCTGGGCGCACACGGCGGCGGCCCTCGCCGCCGCCACCGGACTGCTGGCCCTGCCGCGAGCCCCCTTCGGCGCCGACGGCGTCTGGGCGGCGCTCTCGGAGGCCGCGCACGCGGGCCTCTTCGGTGTCCTCGCCGGATGGCTGCCCGCGCTGGCGGCCCTGGCGCTCACCCGCCGGGCCACCGGGCCCGGCGGCCTCGCCCCCTATGTGTGGACCACCGCGCTCGCCGCGCTGGGCCCCCTGCTCTGGTTCGCCGTGAACGCGGCCCTGGCCGACCCCGCGGCCGACCCCTGCACCGCCACCGGATGCGTCTCCGCCCGCGCCGAACTCCAGTTCACCGGCGAGATCGCGCTGCGCCTGGCGCTGCCCGCGTGGGCCGCCGCCGTCGCCCTGCTCGCCGCCGCGCGGCGCGCCCGGCGGATCAGGGAGCTGCGCACCGTATGGCAGGTACTGATCGCACTGGCCCTCGTCGGGACGCTCGCCGTCCTCTCGCCCGGTCTCGTCATCGGAGCCGACGTATGACCCCTGGACCCCTGGACCCCGAGAACCGCGCCGACCGCACCAGGCGCCGATTCCTCGCCGCCACCGCGGCCGCCGCCGCCTCGGCGGCGGGCTGGGCGGCCACCACCGCCGCCGCGGGCGGCACCCCGCGCCCGCACGCCCGCCACGCCTACATCGGCGGCTTCACCCGCGGCGAGTACGGGCTCCCCGGACTGCCCGGTATCGGCATCGCCGCCGTCACCGGGAGCGGCCGGCTGGAACTGCGGGGCTGGCAGAAGGACATCGAGAACCCGTCCTTCCTCACCCTCTCCCCGGACCGCGACCGGCTCTACGCCGTCAGCCAGCTGCCCGGGGGCGCCACCGGGGCCGTCCACGCCTACCGCGTCGACGGCGACCGGCTGCGTCCCGTCGGACGGCCCCGCTCCAGCGGGGGAGCGGCCCCCGTCCATCTCGCGTTCCACCCGGACGGCCGGTTCCTGTTGACGGTCAACTACGACTCCGGGCATGTGGCGGTGCTGCCCGTGGGCACCGACGGCGCCCTCGGGGACCCCGTCCAGGTACTGCGCCACGAGGGCCGCGGACCGCACCCGGTGGAACAGCGGGGCCCCCACCCGCACATGGTCGCCTTCGACCCGGCGGGCACCCGGGTCCTCGTGCCCGACAAGGGCGACGACCGTATCCACGTCTACGACTTCGACGCCCGCGCCGGACGGCTGAGCCCGCGCACCACCACCCGCCTCGGCAGCGGGGTCGGGCCCCGGCACCTGGTCTTCCACCCGGGCGGACGCCTCGCCTACGTGACCAACGAGATCGGTCACTCCGTCAGCGTCCTGTCCTACGACTCCCGCACGGGCGAGGTCCGGGCCCTGTCGCACACCTCCGTGGCACCGCCGGGCATCGACCCGCGCAACGCCCCGTCCGCCGTGCATCTGACCCCGGGCGCCCGGCTCCTCGTCACCGCCGACCGGGGACTGGACACCGTCCAGTCGTTCCGGGTCGGCGACGGGGGCCGCACCCTCACCCTGCTGGAGTCCCAGCCCGTGACCCCGAAGGCACCCGGCACCCGCTGGCCCCGGGACGTGGCGCTGGACGGCTCGGGGCGGTTCGTCTGGACCGCCAACCAGGCGGGCCAGTCCGTCAGCGCGTTCCGTCTCGACCCCGACGACGGACGCCTCACCCCCGCCGCACATCCGCTGCCGGTCGCCAGCCCGAGCTGTGTACTGCTCCGCTGAACGCCGTGGGGGGCCGTCGGCGGCCCCCCACGGACCCGTGGCACGGGCGGGGGCCGGACCCGCCGGGCCCGGCCCCGTGCCGCGCCCGTCAGGACCGCCAGGCCGCCGTCGACACCCGGGTGTCCGCGCTGGCGCTGGCGACCGACGCGGCGTAGCCGTCCGGGCAGCGGACGCTGCGCACGTACCACTCCTGGGCCGAGTGCGGCACCGTGGCGGCGCGCCAGGCCCCGAACACCCGGCCGGTGTAGCGCGGCGGGGTACGGCTCAGTCCGGTGCCCGCCGCCTTCACCAGGGCCTCGGCGCGGGTCCACTGCTCGAAGCCGTGGGTGGTCCGGCCGCCGTCGACACAGGGGATGGCGCTCCAGTCCATGTGCGGACGCACCCGCTCGATGTCCACGCCCACCTCGACGCCGGGGCTGTCGCTGAGGGCGATCAGCGCGTACGCGCCGGAGTGGGACAGGCTGGCCGACAGGTCGCGGCCGTCGGGGCCGACGGGCCGCGGCTTGCCGTGCCCGTCCTCGCGGCACTTCCCGCAGTGGCGGCGGAAGGAGACCTCCTCGGCGGGCACGCCCAGCCGCCGTCCCAGCAGGGTGCGGAAGGCGTGGTGGATGGCCAGGTAGCGCATCCGGTCGCCGACCCGCCGCATCCCGGCCAGCCGGGCCCGCTCGGACGCGTCGAGGACGGCGTACGCCTCGTCGTAGGGCACCGCCGCGGCTGCGGGGGCCGTCGCGACCGTCCAGATCCGCACCCCGACCGTACGGGTGGGGGAGAGCGGTGCCGCTTCCAAGGTCACACTCATGCCGCGGAACCCCCGGCCAGGATGTGGTGCTGCAACTGTCTCAGGTCCTCGGAGGGTTCCAGTCCCAGCTCCTCGGCGAGGACGCTGCGGACATGGTTGAACGCGCGTAGCGCGTCACCGCGGCGGCCGCTGCGGTGCAGGGCGTCGATGAGCCGGGCGTGCAGCCATTCGTTGAGCGGGTCGACCGCGATGAGGCGGATCAGATCGGGGACCACCTCCCGGTGCTGGCCCAGTCCCATCGCCGCCTCGATGCGTAACTCCTGGGCCCGTAGGCGCAGATCCTCGATCCGGGCGACATGGCCGGCGAGCACCCGCCCGCGGGACACGTCGGACAGGGGGCGGCCCCGCCACAGCCCGAGCGCGGTGTCCAGGGTCTGGATCGCCGCCTCCCGTCTCCCGGCGCGCAGTTCGGCACGTGCCTGGGCGCACAGCCGGGTGAACTCCTCCAGGTCGAGCCGGCCGGGCGGGAGGTGCAGGGCGTAGCCGGAGCCCTCGGTGACGAGGACGTCGCGGGCGGCGCTGCCCAGCTCCCGTTCGAGTTCCTGGCGCAGATGGTAGACGTGGGTGCGGACGGTGCTCACCGCGGTGGTCGGGGGCGCGCCGTCCCACAGCTCCTCCACGATGGTGTCCAGGTCGATGATGTCCCGCGGGCGTACCGCCAGCAGGGCGAGCACCTTGCGCACCTTGGGCCCGCGCGGCCGGTGGGTGGAGGCGCCGTTGACGACCTGCAAGGGTCCGAGGATGCGGACGCCGAAGCCGTCGCCCGCTGTACCGGCCACCGGCCGGTACGGGTCGTGGTGTGCGGTGGGTCTGAGGGTCTGCTGGCTGATCATCGTCGTTCCCCCGGCTTCTGTGTGCTGGCTCAGGTGATGGGAAGTGCGAACGCGACCAGATGGGTCGCGTACTGCGTGACCATGAAGATCCGGTACGGGACGCGGCGCTGGGCGCGGGTCTCGTCCGGCCGGGCGGTGAGGGCCACAGCGGCGAGCACCAGCGCGCTGCCGAGCAGCACGGCGCTGGGCAGGAGCAGCCCGGGGGCGGACAGGGAGAGGGCGCACAGCAGGAGTCCGGTGCCGATCGTGAGGGCGCTGACACAGACCAGGCAGGCCGTGACGGCGGGACCCCACAGCACGGTCCAGTTGCGGCGGCCGTGCCGGGCGTCGCCCTCCGCGTCGGAGAAGTCCTTGGCGATCGCGCCGACCAGACCCATCCACAGGCACATGGCGCCGCAGAAGGCGAGCGAGGCGGGGGTGAGGGGGGTCGCCCCGCACAGCAGGCCCGCCACATAGGTCAGGGCGCCGCCGCCGATCACCGCGGCGATGGTGCCGGGGGTGTGCCGCTTGAGAGCGATCCGGGGCGCCGAGTACGCGTAGCCGAGCAGCAGGAAGCCGACGGTCACCGCACACATCAGCGGCCCGACGAGGGCGGCGCCGACGACAGCGGCGGCGGCCAGACCCCGGGCGGTGCGCAGGGCCGTGTCGAGGGGCAGCAGCCCGCTCGACACGGGGCGGGTGGAGCCGTTGGACCGGTCCTCCTCCACATCGGTGACGCCGTTGTAGAGATAGACGGCCGTGACGGCGCTGATCCATACGGCCGCGCCCAGGAAGAGCGCGGGTTCAGCAGGTGATCGGGAGGTTCCGTCCGCCGTTCCGGCAAGCAGGAAACGTAAAAGGAATATCGCGAGTACCGCGCCCCGGGATTCCCGGAGGCAGAGCGCGACGAACCTTAACCCTTTAGGAGGTGCGGAGGGTTCCCCCGGTTCCGTCCCGGCCGTGAACGTTGCGGGATTGATGTATTTATCATGCTTCGCTCTCGGCATATTCGGAAATTTACTCGACGGGTGCCGGAGAGTGCAGACCCTCCGGAGGCATGCCGCCTACATCCTAAGAAACATATGGTCGTCAACCGGGGAGGGGGAGCCCGTGACCGGGGGTAAGTCTAATCTTTTGGTGGCGTTTTCCGGTGCGCCCGGGGATTTTCCATTTCCGTTACCTCGGGCCGGCTTGTCATGGCCCGTCGGATCAGCCGGGCGTCAATCGCCTTGTTCACCGCGTCGATGCGCGACACCGCTCCGAGCTTTTCGAAGATATTACGAAGATGTCGTTTCACGGTGCCCTCGGTGATGCTCAGCCGGGTCGCGATCTGACGGTTGCTCAGCGCTTCGGCGGCGAGGGTCAGGACTTCCCGCTCACGTGGCGACAGGGTCTGCGCGGAGGTGGCGAATCCGGTGTCCGGCATTCCGCTGCTCGGCAGCGCGATCGTGACCTGGGGATCACGCGCGACGGAGTTGCGGATCGCCGACAGCAGCGATTCACGGGGCACGCTCTTGTGCAGATACCCGCGGGCCCCCTGGGCCAGCAGCTCCTGGACGAGCTGGGCGTCGCCGTGCATGGACAGCATCAGGACGTGCAGCCCCGGGAAGCGGCGGGTCAGTTCACCCACCACGGTGGGCGCGTGACTGCCCGGGATCTCCACGTCCAGCAGGACCACCTGGGCCCGGGTCCGCTCGATCAGTTCGGCGAGCCCCTCACTGCTCTCGGTGTCGGCGACGATCGTCAGATCGCTCTCCGCCTCGATCAGCCGGCACAGCGCGTCACGGAGCAGCGAGTGGTCGTCGACGGCGACGATACGTATGGCTCTGCCGTCGGGTTCGGGTCTACTCGTGGCGAGCACGGTTCTCCTTGTCGATGGGGGCGATCAGATCGACGACCGTGCCTTCCCCGGGAGAACTGTTGATCTCCAGCTGACCGCCCAGCAGTCTGGCGCGCTCGACCATCGACGCGAGACCGTGCCCGCGTCTGCGCTCCGGATCGAACCCGATGCCGTTGTCGTGGACGGAGGCACGGATCAGTCCGTCCTCGATCACGACAGCGATGTCTATCCGGGTCGCGGAGGCGTGGGCGAAGGCGTTGCGCAAACATTCGCGCAGCATCAGATAGAGATCATCGGCGAGCCCTGGGGGCATATGGTCGCCCGGGTCCTCGACCCGGATCTCCACCGTCGTCTTGTCCAGCGCCATTGCCGTGACGAACGAGGAGAGGGCGACCTGGAGGGACCGTGTGGTGTCGGCGCGGTTGCGCAGTTCCGTCACCAGGTCGCGGGTGATGTGCTGGGTCTCCCGGATGGCCTGCTTGAGGGCCGTCAGACGGGAGTCGGGCTGCTGGGACAACTCGTAGAGCTCTAACTGGCGCAGGGCGACACTCGCGGCGCCCCCGATACGGTCGTGTATCTCCCTGGCCATGCTGTTGCGGCCCTGCTGGGCCGCATCCCGCACCACGTCGAGCAGGAACAGGTCATGGCCGATGGCGCCCTGCTCCAGCCGTCTGATGATCGACGACTGAAGGCCCAGCAGCGCCTGGATGAGATGACGCTCCGAGCCGGGCCGGTCCGCGCAGATCCGGCTCAGGTGATCCATCGTCACCTGGAACAGGAGGGAGCCCGCGCGCACGGAGTGGATAGGGGCGATCCCCTGGGAGATGCGGGCTCCGCCGAGTCTTCGCGTCTTCAGCACGAGACCCGCGTCGAACGGCGACTCCCCGCCGTGCCGCAGGGTCGCCAGACAGTCCGCGACGACGTGTTCCGCCTGCTCATGGCAGGTCTGCCAGGCCTCCGGATTGGTGCCGAGGGGGTTTCCTTGCTCGACGAGCGCCTGGCGGTAGGAGTCGAGCAGCTGTGGCCGGATCGCCTGGAGCCGCTCCGCGAGTGCGGCGGCTCCGTCCTCCGGCCCCCGCCGCTCGGAGTCCCCACGCAGTGGCCTGTCCATACGCCCCCGTCCCCGTCCGGGCCGGGACCGCCCCCCACTGACGGTAGAACCGCACACCTGGTGCGATTGCAAAAGGCCCGGTTGTTCAGATAGTCAAGTGGGAGTCTGCAAGAGCTGTGCGTGATCGTCAAGCTTCACATGGTTACCGATGCGTAAAGCGGGGTTCGGTAACACCACTTGGCTGGTTTCATGGGGAAATCAAGGTTCAGTGAGGCGAGGGGGCGGCGCACAGCCGGGTGGAGACGTGTTCGTGCACGAGTCTGCGCAGCGCGGTGATCACCGTGTCGCCGATGACCGTGCCGTTCACCATGCGGGTCGCCGCGGTCTCCCGGTCGGGCTGGCGCAGGACCAGACAGAGTTCGGCCTCGGCGACCTTCTCCAGGGCCTCCGCGTAGGCCAGCAGCGGACGGATCAACTCCCCCTGCCCCAGCCACTCGGTGACCACCAGGGCCTGGATCAGCGTCCGCCAGGCGGGGTTGTCGGGGCTCACGTCCCACTGCCTGGCCTCCGCGAGTTCACGGACCCGCTCGCCCGCCTGCGCCCAGTCGGCGTCGTCGGTCGCGGAACCCGCCGACGGCAGGGCGTACTGGATGGCGCCCAGCAACTGGTGCAGCGAGGTCTCCGGGGACTCCAGCCGCCCCAGCACCCGCCGGGTGTCGGAGTGGGTGAGCCCGCCGACCTCCATCAGCGCCCGCACCAGTTCGACCCGGCGGACGTACGACTCGTCGTACGGGGGCGGGACGGGGATCAGCCCCGACTGCTGGAACGTGCGGAGCGTCAGCACCGGCACCCCGGTCCTGCGGCTCACATCGGATAGTCGCACCTCACGCCTTCCCTGGCAGCGGCCCCGTCCGGTCCTTCCCGGGTCGTCGCAAGCGGGATCATGGCTGGACTGTAGGCACCGTGAGCACCCCGTCACAAGACACGGTCCCGGAGGTGGGGCACGCGATGTGTCGAAAGAGGTGGCCCGGGGGGACCCTGCGACCCCGCCCCGGGCGCGCCGCCGTGACCCGGCCCCCGCCGGGGTGCGACTCTCACGCGGTCGGAGGCGCTTCGCGCTCCCGAAGCCGGTCAGGTGCGCCGTCCACGGGGTACGTGGTCCGAGTTCATTTCCCGCGTGCCCTCGCGCGGCCGACCCGCACTCGGCCGGTGGGGGCCTAGTGTTCCGGTGGTGATCGAAACCATCGTTCTTGATGTGGGCGAGACCCTGGTACGGCGGGACAGGTACTGGGACGGCTGGGCCGACTGGCTCCAGATGCCACGGCACACCGTGTCGGCGCTGGTCGGTGCGGTGGTCGCGCAAGGGCGGGCCGCCGAGGACGCGTTGCGGCTGATCAACCCCGACATGGACATCGCCTCCGCCGACGCGGCCCGGGACGTCTCGGGCCGCGGGGAGTACCTCGACGAACGGGACCTCTACCCGGACGTGCGTCCCGCGCTGGCCGCCCTGCGCGAACGCGGACTGCGGGTGGTCGTCGCCGGGGACGCCAGCGCCCGCTGCACGGAGATGCTGCGCGGGCTCGATCTGCCGGTCGACCTCGTCGCCGACACCGCCGAGTGGGATGTCGCGAAGCCGAAGGGCGAGTTCTTCGAACGGGTCCTCGACCTCGCGCAGAGCCCCGCCCGCTCCACCGTCTACGTCGGTGACCACCCCGGCGACGACGTGTTCCCGGCGAAGGCCGCCGGGCTCCGCGTCGCCCATGTGCGGCGCGGCCCGTGGGGTCATCTGTGGGGCGAGGACCCCGAGGTGCTGGCCGCCGCCGACTGGCAGGTCGACTCCCTGGTCCAGCTGGCGTCCGCGCTCGGCGACTGAGCGGGGCCCTGCCGGGCGGCTACGGGTGTCCGGCCGCCGGGTGCCCGGCGGGGCGCTGGAAGCCGCGTACGTAGCGCCGTTGCCAGGGGGTCTCCACCGCGTGCCGGTCGTAGTGCGCGCGGACATAGGCCACGGCCTCGCCCTGCGGTACGCCGTCGAGTACCGCGAGGCACGCCAGCGCCGTCCCGGTACGTCCCCGGCCGCCTCCGCAGGCCACCTCGACCCGCTCGGTGGCCGACCGGGTCCAGACCCGCGCCAGGGTGGTGGCGGCGGCCGTCCGGTCCTTCGGCAGCCGGAAGTCCGGCCAGCGCAGCCAGTCCGCGTCCCACGCGGTCGCGGGCGGGGGGCTCCCGAGCAGATACACGCCGTACTCCGGCGCGGGGCCCCCGGGCAGCGGGCGGCGCAGCCCCCGGCCCCGTACGGTCCGTCCGGACGGCAGCCGCAGTACGCCCGGGGCGTCCGGGCTCCAGGTCGTCGTCATCCGGTCAGCCTAGGGCCGGCCGCCCTCAGTGGTCCGGGCTTTTGCGCTGCCCGTCGTCCGACGACCGGGCGGTGCCGGAGCGGTCCACCTCGAAGACCCGGCGCGGTCCCTTGGCGGGCCGCTCGCGGTCGTCCGGTTCGGGGCGCTGTTCCTTGTCCGGCCCGGTGTCCGCTCCGCGCCGTTCCTGCTGGGGCTTCGCCATGGGGACCTCCATCGCTGCGGTTGGGCCATCCGGGGGACGTGGTCTTCGTCCGCGGGTCGTGCTGTTCCCCGCGTCGCTGGGTTTCCTGTGCCGGGCGTAGTTGTCTCTGTGCGGGTCGTTCGTGGGTGCGCAGTTCCCCGCGCCCCTGGATGCTGCCCCTGTTCGTTGTCCGTCGGGTGCGGGTCGGCCCTCGTCTTTTGCGCAGTTCCCCGCGCCCCTTTGGGGCGCCCCTTCCGCCGTCTTTCGGCGTACTCAGTGGAACGAGTGGGCCGCAGGTGGAACCCCAGGGGCGCGGGGAACTGCGCAGCCACGTCGGTACCCGGGCGGGCGTCGGGCGTTCGGCCGGGGTGACCCGGGGCGCCGTCGGGCGGCCGTGGTCAGGGGGTTTCCGCCGGGGTGGGTTCCGCGCGGAGCCTTCGTTGGCGGGTGCCGACCACGCACACCGCGGCCACCGCGCTCGCGACCAGCGCCAGCGGAACCATCCAGTCCCGGTCCAGCGCATGCCCGATCGCGTGATCGACCGAGTACCGGCCGGGCCCGGTCAGCGCGAGGCTGGCCGCGGCCGTACCGAACGCGGCGGGGAGCTCGTAGCCGCCCTCCGTGGTGAAGAAGCCGTTGGGGGCGTGCACCGCGGCGGCGCCCGCCATCCCGCCGGAGGCCGCCGCGCCCGCGAACGGCGTCGCGAGCCCGAGGGCCAGCAGGGTCCCGCCGCCCGCCTCGGCGAGCCCGGAGGCGATCGCGCTGGGCCTGCCGGGGATGTACCCCATCGACTCCATGGCGGTGCCCGTGCCCTCGATGCCGCCGCCCCCGAACCAGCCGAACAGCTTCTGCGTGCCGTGCGCCGTCAGCGCCCCGCCGATGCCGACCCGGAGCAGCAGCAGACCCAGATCGCGCCGGTGGACATGGAAACAGCCGGTCATCGCGTTCCTCCTCAGGGGATGCCTGGCCTTCCCCTCCACGGTGGCACCTCCCGGGCCCGTCCGCCCGCCCGTACCCCCGGGTGCCCGAACGCCCCCGCGCCCGGTAGCGGGGCACACGGACGGGTGTGAGGGTGGGCGGCGTCGGCCCCGTGGTCCCGCGGTGCCGGCGCCCGGGGGCCAGGAGGCCGCGGGCGGCAGCGAGGAGGCCCGGGAGGCCCCATGTCCATCCAGCTCGCCAAGCTCAGCGAGCCCGCCGTGCGCGACTTCGTCGCCGCGGTGAACGCGCACGACCGGACGGCGTTCCGGGCGGTGCTCACCCCGGACGCCACCATGTCCGACGACGGCACCGAGCGGGATCTCGACGAGTGGACCGAGCGGGAGATCTTCTCCTCGCACGGGCATCTGGACATCGACAAGGAGAAGGCGGGCGGCCGCTCGCTCATCGCCCGCTACAGCAACGACACCTGGGGCGAGATGCGGACCCGGTGGGACTTCGTGGTGGAGGGCGGCAAGGTCACACGGTTCGAGACCGGCCAGGCATGAGGACGGGACCGTCGCCCTGTGGTGCCGGCGCGGTCCCGCTCGTCCCGTGTACCGGGGGGCGACCGTCCCGTGGTGCGGGTCGTTCCCGCTGTCCGCGCGGTTCCGGTCGCGCGGAGCGGTCACCCCCCCCGCCCGGCCCCGGGACGGTCGCCTGCCCCTTCAGGATGGCTCAGTGGCAGTACGTGGTGCCGCGGCCGTCGCCCCAGGAGCAGGAGTCGGCCTGGGAACCGCTGGGACGCAGCAGCCGGGCCTTGTCACCGGTGTTGTTCCAGACGTACGAGCCGCGGTTCCAGTACACGTAACCGGCGCTGTTGGTGCCCCGGCCGGTGCGCAGCTGGACGGTCTTGCCCGCGCCGATCTTGTGGTTGCCGAAGGTGTACGTGTAGCCGGTGTTGTCCTTGATCTTGTAGCCCTTGAGCTGGATCGTGGAACGGGTGTTGTTGTGGATGTTGACGCGCTCGGCGTTCAGCGAGGCGTTCGAGCGGGTGTCGCGGCCCGGGCTGTCGTACTGGACCCAGCCGAAGTGCAGTCCTCCCTGGTGCGGCGCGGCGGCGGCCGGGGTGGCGGCGAGCAGCGGGGCGGCCAGGGCGGCGACGGCGACGGCGGCGGATGCGGCGAAACGGATACGCAACACGGCTCCAAATGTGGATATTCGATGAACATACTTATGAAGGAACCCTGAGCATAGGCGTGTTGCCCGGCCATACCGGACGGAAGGTCTCGTTCCGCTTGTGGAGATTCTCAGGACGGAGGAATGCCGGTCCCACGCCCCGGGCAGACGTGGTCGCCCCGGACGAAGAGGCTCCTCAGACCCGCTCGCCCGGGTACCGCACCCCGGTCCGCTCCCGCACCGCGTCCAGCGTCCGCATCACGGCGAGCGATCCGTCCAGCGGGACCAGCGGGGACTCCACCGCCCCCGCGCGCAGACACCGCATCACCTCGGCCGCCTCATGACGGAACGTGTCCCGGGGCCCGTCCGCCGGGTCCGTCACGAACTCCCGCGGCTCCTTGCCGTCCCGGTGGAGCACGAACCGCTCCGGGTAGAAGAACCCGCCGGGGATCTCCACCCGCCCCTCGCTGCCGGTGACCGACGCGACGACCGGGGTGTGCGCGTTGACCGCGCAGTGCAGCACCGCGAGCGCGCCGCTGTCGTACGACAGCACCATGCCGGTCTGGAGGTCGACCCCTTCCGGCGACAGCGTGGCCGCCGCGCTCACCCCGGCCGGCTCACCGAGGAACAGCTGCGCGAACGACACCGGGTACACACCGAGGTCGAGCAGCGCGCCGCCGCCCTGCGCCGGGTCCCGCAGCCGGTGCGTGGCCGGGAAGCTGCCGTCGATCCCGAAGTCGGCGTGCACCGCCCGGACCGTACCGATCGCCCCGTCGTCCACCAGCCCCTTCAGCCTGCGGATCAGCGGGTTGCAGTACATCCACATGGCCTCCATCAGGAACAGGCCCCGGGCCCGTGCCAGCGCCACCAGCTCCACCGCCTCGGGCGCGTTCAGCGTGAACGCCTTCTCGACCAGCACCGGACGGCCCGCCCCCAGACACAGCCCGGCGGCCCGCCGGTGCGCGGCGTGCGGAGTGGCGACGTACACCACGTCGACGTCCTCGTCGGCGGCGAGCGAGGCCCAGTCGCCGTACGCGCGCCCGATCCCGAACCGCTCGGCGAACGCCTTCGCGCCCGCCTCGGTACGGGACGCGACCGCGACGACCTCGGCGTCCGGCATGTCCAGCAGATCGGCGGTGAAGGAGGCGGCTATCCCGCCCGTCGCCAGTACTCCCCAGCGCACACGTTCCCCGGCCATGAGGCCCCTTCCGTTCCTGGGCGGTGCCCCTGGGGCAGCCGCTCCCGCGAGAAACGGACCGCCCCGCCACCGGGCCGGGCCCGGTACGTGGATAAATGGTCTCAACCATCCGATCCGGACTGCGAGCATAGAGAACGGACCCGGCGAACTCCATCGGCATCCAACGGAAACCAACGCCGGCGAACACCAGGAACGGCAGACGAAGGGGAGGGCGCATGCCCGAGCGCGGGAGTGCCGCACAGGACGGGGACGACATACCGGGGCCCCTGGACACCGACGTCCGGGCGGGGGAGCAGGTCGCGCCGCCACCGGTCCCCGTGCCCGTCCCCGCGCCACCGGGCGACCCGGGACCCGCCGTCCACCCCCCGGCCGTCCGCCGCACCGGAATCCTGGTGACGCTGGTCCTCGGCGGACTCACCGCGATGCCCCCGCTGTCCATGGACATGTACCTCCCGGCGCTGCCGGAGGTCACCGGGATGCTGGGCGCCTCCGCCGCGACCGTGCAGCTCACCCTCACCGCCTGCCTCGCGGGCATGGCCCTCGGACAACTCGTCGTGGGACCCATGAGCGACAAGTGGGGCCGCAGACGCCCGCTGCTGATCGGTCTGCTGATCTACATCGTCGCCACCGCCGCGTGCGCCGTCGCCCCCGATGTCGAACTCCTCATCGCCTTCCGGCTCGCCCAGGGACTCGCGGGCGCCGCGGGCATCGTGATCGCCCGCGCGATCGTCCGGGACCTCTACGACGGGGTCGCGATGGCCCGGTTCTTCTCCACCCTGATGCTGATCTCCGGGGTCGCCCCGATCATCGGTCCCGTCATCGGCGGCCAGGTGCTGCGGTTCACCGACTGGCGCGGGGTGTTCTGGGTGCTCACCGTCGTCGGGGTGGTCCTGACCCTCCTCGTCCGCTTCCGGCTGCCGGAGACCCTGCCGCCCGCCCGCCGGCACCCCGGCGGGGTCCGGGCCGCGCTGCGCACCATGCGCGGACTCCTCGCCGACCGCGCGTTCACCGGCTACACCCTCGCGGGCGGCTTCACCTTCGCCGCGCTGTTCGCGTACGTGTCCGCCTCGCCGTTCGTCGTCCAGGAGATCTACGGGGCCTCACCTCAGACGTTCTCGCTGCTGTTCGGTGTCAACTCGGTCGGCCTGGTGATCGTCGGCCAGATCAACGGCCGTCTGCTCGTCGGCCGGGTCAGCCTCGACAAGGCCGTCGGGGTGGGGCTCGCGGTGATCGGTCTCGCGTCGGTCGCGCTGCTGCTGCTCACGGCGGGGGTGTTCGGGAAGGCGGGGCTCTTCCCGGTCGCCGCGGCGCTGTTCGTGCTGATGTCCGCGATGGGGCTGGTGCTGCCCAACACCAACGCGCTGGCCCTCTTCCGGGCGGGGCACGCGGCGGGGTCCGCGTCCGCGCTGATCGGTACGTCGTCGTTCCTGATCGGCGCGGTGGCTTCGCCTCTCGTCGGGATCGCGGGGGAGCACACGGCTGTGCCGATGGCCGTCGTCCAGCTCACCGCCGCCCTGGCCGCCGCCCTGGCCTTCCTCACCCTCTCCCGCCCCCACACCACCCCCCACCAGGAGTCACCCCTGTAACCCACGCCCCGCCCCCGGGAGTTCCACACCTGGACGCACTTGTCCCCGTACAGGTCGTCCGTGGGTGCGCAGTTCCCCGCGCCCCTGGGTCTGTCCGGCTGGGCCCACTTGTCCCTGTGCCGTCGCTCGGTGGTTTCGCGCAGTTCCCCGCGCCCCTAGGTGGTGCCCCCTTGCGGTCGTTCTTCGGGTGCGGGCCGGTTCTCGTCTTTGCGCAGTTCCCCGCGCCCCTTTGGGGGCGCCACCTGGGGCTGTTCTCCGTCTGCTGTGGTGGGGTTGAACCATCCTCCTCGTGCAGGCGCTCGGCTACGGGAGGGGGTGGGCGGGAATCTCTGCCCGCAGACTCCGATGCTCTTCAGTCGGGTAAGGGGGATGTCCGACCGAGCGCGTTGGAGCGAGGACGGAGAATCCCGACCGGCACCGACCCGAAGAGCCGGCCGGGAGCGCCCCAAAGGGGCGCGGGGAACTGCGCGAAACCACCGAGCGACGGCACAGGAACGAAGTGCGTCACGCCGGACAGACTTCGGAAGCGCAAGCGAAGGCGACCCGCGGGGAACTGCGCGAAACCACCGAGCGACGGCACAGGAACGAAGTGCGCCCAGCCGGACGGACCTGGGAAGCGCAAGCGAAGGCGACCCGCGGGGAACCGCGAAAACGACGAGCGACGGCACAGGAACGAAGTGCGTCCAGCGCAAGGGGCCTACGGACCGCTGGCGAAGGCGGCCCGGGGTCAGCCGCGCAGCGGCCACCCCACCCCCGCCGGTTCGCCCCCGAACCTCGCACAGGAATCCGTGAGGAACTCCAGCAGCGTCAGCGGATCGGGCAACCCGTACTCAGGCCCCCGTACCCACTCCACCACCCGCTCCCCGGGCAGCCGCGCCGGCGGCACCAGTACGTACGACCCCCGGCAGTGCCACCGCAGCCCCGGATGCTCGTCCATCGTCTCGGGATGGCAGTCCAGCTCGCAGGGCCACCACTCGTCCTCCTGCTCCGGCGTCCCCCGGGTCGCCGTGAAGAAGAGCATCCGGTCCTCGCCGGAGACCGCCACCGGCCCTACCTCGACCCCGGCGGCCAGCAGCCGCTCCAGCGCCTCCCGCCCCGCGGCCTGCGGTACGTCCAGCACATCGTGGACCATCCCGGTGGACGTGATGAAGTTCGCCTCGGGCGCGCTCCGCGCCCAGCGCTCGATCTGGGCCCGGTCCGTCGTGGACTGGGTCTGCCAGGCGAACGAGACGGGGTGCTGGCCCGGAGTGGGACAGCCGACCCGGTCGCAGGAACATCCGTATCCGGACGGGTGCGCGGCGGGCGCGAGCGGCAGCCCGGCTCCCGCGGCGGCCAGCAGCAGCTCTTCACGGCCGGCGCTGTCCACCGTGTCCCCGGTGTCCCGGGGCCGGCGGCCTCGCAGCCATTGGGAAATCCTGCTCCGTCCGCCCGAGCGGCCGTTCTCCACGCCCATGTATCCCCTCACCCAGTCCTGAGTCCCGAGTCCGGCACGGCGTCGGCGCCGGTTCGCGCGGATGTGACCGGGGCGGCTCGTGGCGTTTCCCGGACCTCCGTGGCCTTCCATCGTCCCACCATCCTGCGCCCCGCGTGGCCGGACCCCGCAGCCGGGGTGCGTTCAGCGCGCGGCGATGCCGTGCAGGGCGTAGTCGACGAGGGTGTCCGTATAGCCGTGGCTGAGCGGTCCGCTGCGCTGGAGCCAGCGCTGGGCGAGCGGCGCGACGAAGAGTTCCAGCGCGATCCGCGGGTCGATGTCGGCCCGTACCTGCCCGCTGTCCTGCGCCGATCGCAGCCGGCCGACGTAGAGCTGGAGCTGGGGTTCGAGCAGTTTGGTGACGAACTGCTCACCGAGCCGGGCGTTCACCACGCCCTCGGCGGCCAGCGCGCGGGAGGGCGCCTCGAACTTGGGGTCGAGGAGTTCGTCGACGGTGGCGCGGAGCACGAACTTCAGATCGGCCGCGAGGTCCCCGGTGTCCGGGAACTCCCAGGGGGTGCCGCCCGCGGCCTCGCTCGCCTGCTCGCTCAGGTCCAGGAAGGCTTCGAGCAGTACATCGGCCTTGGAGGACCACCAGCGGTAGATGGTCTGCTTGCCGACACCCGCGCGGGAGGCGATGCCCTCGATGGTGGTGCGCTGGTAGCCGACCTCGGCGACGGAGGCGAGCGCGGCGTCGTAGATGGCGTGGCGGGAGCGCTCACTGCGGCGGCTGGAGTCGGGCCCGTCCTTGCGGGCGGTGCCGGGGGGCCGGGTGGGCGCGGTAGGGGTGCTGGAATCGCTGGACATGCACCGAATCTACCTCGTGACGAGACGGAGCGTCTTTATTCGATTGACGAGACGTATCGTCTTGCCTAACGTGTGGTGCGGTCGCTACGGGGCGTATCGTCCCGTAGGACGTCGACCGACGGACGACGACCATCACACGGAGGTGAGGGCATATGGCCCGCAACGGAAACATGCTCGGCGTGGGCGGCACCCGCAGCAATCTCTCGCGGGGCGCGCTGCGCGGCAAGGGCCGCGACGGCAGGGGCGCCGCGGTGGACCCCGCCGCGCAGAAGCGCGAGCTGCTGCGCAAGCTCCAGGCGGCCCGGACGGCCGAGCAGGACGCGTCCGGCGACACATCCGCGGCCACGCCCGGGAGCGCGCCCGACGCCGGGCCCGGACCCGCCACCGACGAGGACACCACGGCCACCGACGGGTCGTGAACCCGGGCCGTGGCCGCGCCGCCGACCGCGCGCGGACGGCGGACCACCTGTCCGGCCCAGCACCACGAGGGCTCCTCACCCCGCACCAGGACACAACGGCTTCCCGCCGGGCGGCGTTCTGCCGCACCATGGGCAGCGTCGCCCCCGATCGGGACGGCATGAACCTGCGGTCGTGAGGAGCCCTCATTGCCCCGTCGCCACGCCACACCCCGGCGTTATCTCATGTGCCCACCGGCACACTTCAAGGTGACCTACTCCATCAATCCGTGGATGGACCCCGCCAAACCCGTCGATCTCCCGCTCGCCGTCGCCCAGTGGGAGGACCTGCGGGACCGGTACCGCTCCCTCGGCCACACCGTCGAGGTGCTCGAACCCCACCCCGAACTGCCCGACATGGTCTTCGCCGCCAACGGCGCGACCGTCGTCGACGGCCGGGTCCTCGGTGCCCGCTTCGCCTATCCGGAACGTGTCCCGGAGGCCGCGGTACACCTCGACTGGTTCCGGGACCACGGCTGGAGCGCCGTCCAGGAACCGCTGCACATCAACGAGGGCGAGGGCGACTTCGCCGTCACCGCCTCGTACCTCCTCGCCGGACGGGGCTTTCGCGCGAGCCCGCTGTCGCACGGCGAGGCCCAGGAGTTCTTCGGCCGCCCGGTCATCGGGCTCGATCTCGTCGACCCCCGCTACTACCACCTGGACACCGCGCTCGCCGTCCTCGACGACCGCGCGGACGACGTCATGTACTACCCGGGCGCCTTCTCACCGGGCAGCCGGGCCGTCCTGCGGCATCTGTTCCCCGACGCCCTGATCGCCACCGGACGTGACGCCGAGGCCCTCGGCCTCAACGCCGTCTCCGACGGCCGGCACGTCCTGCTCCCGCAAGCCGCCCTCGGCCTCCTCGACCCGCTGCGCGAGCGGGGCTACGAGCCCATCGGCATGGATCTGTCCGAACTGCTCAAGGGCGGGGGCAGCGTCAAGTGCTGCACCCAGGAGCTGCGGGGTTAGTCCTTCCCCGACCGCTCGCCGTCCTCCGGCGGCGGTGGCCAGGCGTCGCCCCAGTCCGTGTCCCGCGCGGACCGGTACAGGGGCCCATGGCGCTTGGTCACCGTCTCGCGGCGCAGCGCGCCGTCCGCGCCGCACAGTTCGAGCAGCACCTGGCCCTTGCGGATCTGCGGGCGCCGCACCACCCGCGCCGCCGCCGGTGAGCCGGGGAAACGGACCGCGGCCACGAAGCTGAACTTCTCGTCCTCGTACCCGAGCGAACCGCCCTTCACCTGGCGATGCAGGGACGAGCGGCTGACCCGGGCCGAGAAGTGGCACCAGTCCGCGCCCGGGACGATCGGGCACGCCAGGTCGTGCGGGCACGGGGCCAGCACCCGGAAACCCGCGGCGAGCAGCGCCCGCCGGGCCTCCAGCACCCGGGCGTAGCCCTCCGGGGTGCCCGGTTCCACGACGACCACCGCCTGCGCGGCGTCCGCCGCCGCGGCCACCACCGCCGTACGGTCCTCCTCGGTCAGCTCCCCGAGGACATAGCTGACGGTCACCAGGTCCGCGGGCGCCAGGACCAGCTCGGCGCCGATCCTCGCGCGCTGCCACCGGGCGGTGCGCAGGGCCGGGTTCGCGGCGGCGATCTCCGCGCCGAGGGTGAGCGCGGGCTGCGCCCAGTCGAGGACCGTGATGTCGCGGGGGCCCGCCCAGGTCGCGGCGGTGGCCCAGGTCGCGGCGCCGGTGCCGCCGCCCACGTCGGTATGGCTCGCGGGGGTCCAGCCGGGGGCCGCCGCCGCGAGCGCCGCCAGCGCGGTGCGGGCGGCCTCGAAGGTGGCGGGCATGCGGTACGCGGCGTAGGCCGCGACGTCCGGGCGGTCCCGCAGGACCGGGGCGGCGGTGGGGATACGGCCGCGGTACGTGGTGATCAGCCGTTCCACGGCCCGGGAGGCCTCCCGGGCGGGAAGCTCTGCGAGAAGGGTGTCCAGGGCGGTGCGCAAGGGAGCGGCACCGGTCGGGGACGCGGTCGGCTGGTTCACCCACGAATTGTATTCCCCTGTCACGGTACGGACCGCTCGCCCCGGTCGCCCCCGCGGCGCACCGCCCCGCCTCCCTCCGGGCCCGGCGTCCGGTCCGTCCACCGCCCGGTAGGGTTCGGGGCCGGGAAGGGGAAGGTGAAGGGGCCCGATGGAAGCAACGCCAGCAATCTCAGCAACTCCTCCGCCACGCCCGCGGGCGGCGACACGCCGGTTCCCCCGGCGCGCGACGGCGCGGGGACTCACCCCCTGGGCCGTACTGACCGCCCTGACGCTGACGGCGACGGGCTGTGTCACGGTGCACGGGGAACGCGAGATCATCCCCGCCGCGACCAAGGCCGAGGCGGACCGCGCGCTCGGGGACTTCCTCACCGCGTACAACAAGGCCGACCGGGCCAACGACCCCGCGCTGGACGAGGACCGGGTCACCGGCGCGCTCGGCGCGATCGACCAGGCCGGGCTGCGGGCCCGCCGGAGCATCGACCCGGACGGCGACCCGAACCGTTTGCCGCTGGAGCTGACGGACCGCCGGTTCACCGTCCCGAAGATGGCGGGCTGGCCCAAGTTCTTCCTGGCCGACACGGACTCCAACCGGGACCAGGACACCGACAAGAGCAAGGACACCCGCTGGGTGCTCGCCTTCACCCGGGGCGGACCGGACGCCGGCTGGAAGGCGGCGTACCTCACGGTCATGTCGCCCGGCCAGATCCCGGAGTTCCGCACCGACGGCGACGGCCTCGCGAGCGCGGTGCCGGTACGGGACAAGGAACTCGCGGTGCCGCCCGCGGAGTTGAGCGAACGGTACGCGACGTATCTCGACAAGGGCGGTCCCGACTTCGCGCCGGGCCCGCACACCACCGACTGGCGGGAGGAGCGGCGGCGGGGGGCGACCCGGCCCGGACTGTCCCGGCAGTACATCGACCAGCCGCTCGGCGACGGCGCGTACGCCCCGCTCGGGCTGCGGACCGAGGACGGCGGAGCGCTGGTGTTCTTCGCGACGCGGCACTACGAGAAGCAGACTGCGGCGAAGGGGCGTGACCTGCGGCTGGAGCCGCCGGTGCGGGCGCTGATGCGGGGTGCCGTCAAGCAGTCGGTGACCCTTGAACGGACCTCCAACCAGGCGGTACGGGTTTCCGTGCGGGGGGCTTCGGGGGGCGGGGTGCTCGTCCTGAGCCGTATCCAGGGCCTCACCGGAGCAAAGGGCGACTGACGGCCGGACCCCGACCGAGCCGTCCCTGGGTTCCCCATGCCGGGCGCACAAGTTCCTGTGCCGTCGCTCGTGGGTGCGCAGTTCCCCGCAGGTCGCCTTCGCTCGCGCCCCTGGGTCCGTCCGGCTGGCCGCGCTTGTTCCCGTACGGGTCGTTCGTGGGTTGCGCAGTTCCCCGCGCCCCTTGGGTGGCGCCTCTTGCGGTGGCTGTTCGCCTGCGGGTGGCGCCTGGTTGCTCGCGCAGTTCCCCGCGCTCCTGGGTCGTCCCGGGTGGGCGTCGCACGTCCTGTGCGGGTGGTCCGTGGGTGCGCAGTTCCCCGCGGGTCGCCTTCGCTCGCGCCGCTGGGTTTCCTGTGCTGGGCGCACTTGTTCCTGGGCCGTCGTTCGTGGGTTGCGCAGTTCCCCGCGCCCCTTGGGTAGCGCCTCTTGCGGTGGCTGTTCGCCTGCGGGTGGCGCCTGGTTACTCGCGCAGTTCCCCGCGCCCCTGAGGTCGCGCCCCTTGCTGCCCCCGCCCGACCGCGGGTCACCAGGGGGTGCCCAAAGGGGCGCGGGGAACTGCGCGAAACCCCGGACCACCCGCACAGAAACAAGTACACCCAGCGACGAGTACCCAGGGGCGCGAGGAACTGCGCACCCCCGGAGTACCCGCACAGGAACAGGTACGCCCCGCCGGGGAACCCTAGGGGCGCGAGGAACTGCGCACCCCCGGAGTACCCGCACAGGAACAGGTACGCCCCGCCGGGGAACCCCAGGGGCGCGAGGAACTGCGCACCCACGTCGGGCCCGTACGGGAACAAGTACGTTCAGCCGGACGGACCCAGGGGCGCAAGTGAAGGCGACCCGGACAGGGACACGTGCGGCCGCAGGGACGACCACGCCCCCCGGGAAGGCTATTCGCGGCGGGGGAAGACCAGCAGCGCCCCGGTCCGGGGATGGGGGAGTACCTCGACCGGCTGGCGGTAGACCTCCGTGAGGGACTCGTCCGTGAAGACCACCCCGGGCGCCCCGTCCGCCACCACCCGCCCGTCCCGCAGCACCGCCACCCGGTCCGCGTACGCCGCCGCGAGCCCCAGATCGTGCAGCACCACGACCACCGCGTCACCCGCCTCGGCCCGCCGCCGGCAGACCCCGAGTACCAGCTCCTGATGGCGCAGATCGAGCGCGGCGGTCGGCTCGTCGAGCAGCAGCAGCGATGTCCGCTGCGCCAGCACCCGCGCCAGCGCGACCCGCGCCCGCTCACCCCCGCTCAGCCCGGAGAACGCCCGCCCGGCGAAGTCCGTGACCTCGGTGGAGGCCATCGCCGCGGCGACCGCCTCGTCGTCCTCGTCCTCCCGCTCGGTCCCGGCCCAGGGCGCCCGTCCCATCCGTACGACGTCCTCGACGGGGAACGGGAACGACAGCGACGCGTCCTGCGGCAGCACGGCCCGGCGCAGCGCGAGTTCGGCGGCCGACCACGCGGCGGCGGGCCGTCCGGCGATCGTCACGGACCCCTCGTCGGGGGCCCGGTCCGCCGCGAGCGCGGCGAGCAGCGTCGACTTGCCGGCGCCGTTCGGCCCGACCAGCGCCAGCACCTCACCGGCCCGCGCCGTGACGCCGACCTCCGACAGCACGGGACGGGAGTCCAGCCGTACCGTCAGGTTCCGTGCCTCGGCCAGCACCTCGCCGGGGGCGACCGGCGCGGGCATGTTCCGTGTCCGTGACGCGAACAGGGACCTCATCACGCCCAGCCTCCTTGCTTGCGGCGGGTCCGGCGCAGCAGCCAGAAGAAGAACGGGCTGCCGAAGAGCGCGGTGAGCACCCCGAGCGGCAGTTCGGCGGGCGCGGCGACGGTCCGGGCGGCGAGGTCCGCGGAGACGAGGACCAGTCCGCCGCCCAGCGCGCTGCCGGGCACCAGGAAGCGGTGTCCCGGTCCCGCGGCCATCCGCAGCAGATGGGGGACGAGCAGTCCCACGAAGGTGATGACCCCCGCGACGGCGACGGCTGCCGCGGTGAGCAGCGCCACGACCAGGATCATGGTGATCCGCAGCCGCTCCACGTCCACACCCAGATGCCGGGCGGGGCGCTCACCGAGGGCCAGCAGATCGAGCTTGCGGGCCGACAGCGGGGCGACGAGCAGCCCGAGCAGCGCGCAGGGCAGGACCGCGAGCACCTTCGGCCAGGTGGCCTGGGAGAGCGAGCCGAGCTGCCAGAACGTGATCTGGGTGATCGCGGAGTTGTCGGCGAAGAAGACCGAGAGCCCGATCAGGGCGCCCGCGAACGCGTTGACGGCGATACCCGTGAGGATCAGGGTCACCACCTCGGTCCGGCCGCCCGAGCGGGACAGCGCGTACACGAGGCTGACGGTCGCGAGTCCGGCGATGAACGCCGCCGCCGTGACCGTCCAGTTGCCGAGGAAGGTGAGGCCGAAGGCGATGGCGACGACCGCGCCGACGGCCGCGCCCGCCGAGATGCCGATGACGCCCGGCTCGGCGAGCGGGTTGCCGAACACGCCCTGCATCAGGGCGCCCGCGCAGCCCAGCGACGCCCCGACGAGGAGCGCGAGGACGACCCGGGGGAGCCGGACGTTCCACAGGACGCTCTCACCGACCCGGTCGAGGGCCTGTCCGCCGAGTCCGATCCGGTGCCGGACGGAGGAGAGGACGTCCCCGATCGGGATGTCGTACGCGCCGGTCCCGGCGGAGACCAGGGCCATCACGAGCAGCGCCGCGATCAGCCCGGTGGTCAGCAGGGACGTGGTGCCGCGCCGCCGGGGGGCGGCCTGCGCCGGTGCCCCGCGTACCGGGTCCGGGGCGGGCGACGGGTCCGCCGCCGCTTCCTTCGTCGCTCCGTCCGCCGTCGCCGCGGACTTGGTGAGGGCGACGGCGCGGGGTTCCTCCGGGCCGTCGTCCGCCCGGTCGGGCCTGGCCAGGGTCGTCACTTCGCGGGACCCTTCGCGTAGAGCTGGTCCACCAGGCTCTGGAGGACCTGGTCGGTACGGGGACCGTAGTTGAGCATCACGCCGTCGTCGATGGAGACGATCCGGCGGTCCATCCCGGCGGGGGTCTCCGCGACCCCGGGGATCTTGACGAGTCCGTCGACACCGCCGACGGACTTCAGGCCCTTGGTCATCACGAGGACGGCGTCCGGCGCGGCCTTGGCGAGCGCCTCGCTGGTGATGGGGGTGAAGTCCTTCTTCAGTCCGGACGCCTTGCCCGCGTCGACCGCGCCCGCGGCCTCCAGCAGGGAGCTGGCGCCGGAGTCCCGGCCGCCCAGCAGATAGACGGACGCGGAACCGCGGACGTACAGGAAGGCGACCCGGGGCTTGTCCGCGTCCTTCGCGGGCGCCGGGATGTCCGCCTGGACCTTCCCGATCCGCTCCTGGGTACGGGCCGTCAGCTCGGCGCCCGAGTCCGGGACACCGAGGGTCCGCGCGACGGCCTCGATGCGCTTGTCCACGTCGTCGAGGCCCTTGGCCGCCTCGTAGACGACGAGGGGGATGCCCGCGTCACGGATCTGGTCGATCGCCTCGACCGGACCGCTGGTGGAGTCGGCGAGGACGACGGTCGGGCGCAGCGACAGCACGGATTCGGCGGAGACATCGTGCGCGCGGGTCACCACGGGCAGCTTCTCGGCCTGTTCGAAGGTCGCGGTGATGTCCTTGGCCACCACTTTTCCGCCGAGTCCGAGTGTGAAGACAATCTCATTCAGACTACCGCTCAGCGGGACGATCCGGCTGATGTCGGTGATCTCCACCGTGCGCCCGTCGGCGGAATCAACCGTGGCCGGAAGTCGCGGTTGTGGAGCCTTGGCCAGCGGTTCCACCCGGTCGGCGGCGGTCTTCGCGCGGGCCGTGGCCGGGGCGCCTGTGTCGTCCTGGGAGCCGCCGCAGCCGGTGAGGGCCAGGGCGAGGACGACGGTGAGGGCGCCTGCCAGTCGTGGGATGCGCACGAATACACCGTCCTGTCGTGCTGGTTGTGAGGTTCGGGTGACCGAAGGAGGTGACCGAAGGGTTCCGGCCAGGTCAGCCATAGTTTAGGTTAGCCTTACCTTAAATGACCAGGCCCAGGAAGGGGCATCGATGCTGTCCGGACGGGTTGCCCGTACCGCCGCCGCCACGGCGTGCTCGGCTCTCATGGGAGCGCTGCTGCTCCTGGCGTCGACCGCGCACGCGGCCGAGCGCACGGTGAACGGAGGCCGGCTGGACTGGGGCATCAAGTCCTCGTTCCAGCGATACGTCACCGGTCCGATCGCCCAGGGGAACTTCACCCTGCAAGGCGGTTCGGCGACCGTGGGCGCGGGCCAGTTCCGCTTCCACTCGGCGAACGGCACCTACGACCCGGACACCGGCGCCTTCCGCGCGGGCTTCTCCGGCGGGGTGCGGTTCACGGGCCACAAGAAGCCGAACGGTGACCTCCAACTGGATCTCACCATCTCACGCCCCACCGTCCGGATCTCCGGCGGTTCCGGCACCCTCTACGCCGACATGCTCAGCAAGGAGCTCAACACCGGCAAGGTGACCAACACCAGCCAGGTGCCGATGGCCTCGCTGAACCTGTCCGGTGTCGACATGCGCGGCGGCGGCAGCCCGGTCGCCCTCAACGGCATCCCCGCCACCCTCACCGCCCAGGGCGCCAAGGCGTTCGCCGGTTACTACACCGCCGGTACCGCCCTCGACCCGGTGAACCTCTCCGCCGATGTCGCCGCCGCGGCCACCCGGCCCGCGCCGGAGCCGTCCCAGGAGACACCGCCGCCCGGCAAGAAGGACGAGAAGGCCGACAAGGACAAGGCCGGCGCGGACAAGAAGGACGAGAAGAGCGAGAAGGACGGCAAGGGCGACAAGAAGCCCGCGGCCGGACGCATCGAGGACGCGGCCGTCGACTGGGGCGTGCGCCGCACCTTCCGCGAGTACGTCAACGGCTCCATCGCCAACGGCGAATGGAAGCTGACCGACGGCGCCCAGGACGGCGGCGCGCTCTTCCGTTTCCCCGAGGGCAAGGGCACCTACGAGAAGAAGGCGCTCGACGCCACCTTCACCGGCACCGTGCGCTTCTCCGGCGACCAGGGTCTCGACCTGACGTTCAGCAGGGTCGCCGTGACCACCAAGGGAGCCAAGGGCACCCTGTTCGCGGATGTGAAGAACTCCGCCTTCCACGACGCCAAGGTCCCGCTGGTCACCTTCGACACCGCCGCGCTGAAGACCTCCGGCGGCCTCGTCACCATCACCGAGGCCCCGGCCGAACTGACCGCCCAGGGCGCCAAGGCGTTCGGCGGGATGTACAAGGCCGGTACGCGGATGGACCCCGTCTCGCTCGCCGTCGCCCTCGACACCAAGGCCGAACTGCCCGCGCTGCCCGACCTCGGCAGTGACCCCTCACCCAGCCCCGCCCCCGAGAAGTCCGCCGAGGCCACCCCCGCCGACCAGGGCGACAAGACCGAGAAGGCCGCCGCCGCCGAGGACTCGTCGGGCTTCCCGGCCGTCCCCGTCGCGATCGGCGCGGGTGTGCTGCTGCTCGCCGCGCTCGCCTTCTGGTTCGTCCGCTCCCGTCGCGCCGGGACCACCGACGCCGGCTGACCCGGACACCCTGACCCCTTGACCTCTTCCCCGCGCGAGGACGCGGCCCCCGGCCGGGGGCCCGCGCACCCGGCCCCGGGCCGCACCGGCCCCGGCCGCGGTGCCCGGGGCCGTCGCCGTACGGTCCGCGTCCGCGCACCCACCACACAACAGCCGTCCGGGCGGGCCCTCCCCCCCCGGCCCCCCGGACCGGCCCTCACCTAGGAGAACGGATCATGGCAGTTCCCCGCCGCCGCCCGACATCACTCGCGGTCTGCGCCGCGACAGCGGTGACCCTCGGGGCCACCGCGCTGGCCCTGCCCGCCGTCGCCGCCCCCGCCGCCCCGTCCGCCCCCGCCGCGCCGCCGATCGGGCTGGGGGAAGGCACCCTGGACTGGGGCTTCAAGGAGACGTTCCGCAAGTACCTGGTCGGGCCGATCGGCAACGGCAAGATCACCGCCGCCGAAGGCGCCCGGCAGGCCGCCGGGAACGGCCCGTTCACCTTCACGGACGGCACGGGCACCTACGACATGGGCAACCACGCGACGAACACCGCGTTCAAGGGGTCCGTCCACTTCGAGGGCCATGCCGGCGTCCTCGACATCAAGCTCTCCGACGTCAAGGTGAAGACCACCCGGACCGACGGCACGATCAGCGCGGACGTGACGACGAAGAAGGACGGCAGGACCACCACCGACCAGGACGTGGTCCTCGCCGATCTGAGTCTCACGGGCGTCCGGCCCGGTTCGGGCCCGGGTGGCGCGATGGTCTTCAAGGACATCCCCGCCAAGCTGACGTCCGGCGGCGCCAAGGCGTTCCAGAACTTCTACCAGGCGGGTGCCGTACTCGACCCCGCCACCCTCACCGTCACCTCCGAGTCCTCCGGCACCCCCACCGGTACCCCGACGGGTACACCGACCGGTACCCCCACGGGCACCCCCACCGGCACGCCGACGGGTACGCCGACCGGCACTCCCACGGGCACCCCGACCGGCACTCCCACAGGGGGCCCGACCAGTACGCCGACGGGCCCCTCGCCCGAGCCGACCGACGACCCGACCGACGACCCGACCGATGAGCCGACGGACGGGCCCGGTGAGCCCGGTGAGCCCTCCACGCCCGGCGAGGAAGGGCCGGTCGGAGAGGTCGTCGACGGCAAGCTGTCGTGGGGCCTCAAGGAGTCCTTCCGCTCCTACATCAAGAGCGGCGGCTCCATCAATCTGTCCGAGACCGCCACCGACAACGGCAACGGCTTCGACTTCCCGTTCGCCTCGGCCGAACTCGACCCCGAGGCGAAGACGCTGGACGCGTCCTTCAACGGCACGGTGCAGTTCCTCTTCCTGAGCCACACGATCGACATGGCGTTCACCGACGTCAAGATCAAGGCGAACGGCTCCAAGGGCACGCTCGTCGTCGATGTGATCACCCCGCAGCGGACCAGCGACGACGTGGAGTTCGCCACGCTGGACCTGTCCGGGGTGTCGTACCGCCCGACGAACGACGTCCTGCTGCTCGACAAGGTGCCCGCCAAGTTCACCGCGGACGGGGCGAAGCAGTTCGCCAACGACACGGTGGGATCGATCTACCAGCCGGGGATGGAGATCGACCCGGTCACCGTCGCGCTCGCGCTGTCCGACGACGTGGAGCTGCCCAGCGGCTCCGGCGGCTCGTCCTCCGGCGGGAGCGAGGGCAGCGGGTCCGCCGGCGGCGGCGCCGGTGGCTCGGCGGGCGGGTCCGTCGGCGGCGGGTCGGTCGGCGGGGGTTCCGCGGGCGGTTCCGTCGGCGGGGGCTCCGCCGGTGGCTCGGCCGGAGGGTCGCTCGCGGCCACCGGTGCGGGGCTCCCGACGGGGTCGCTGCTCGCCGGGGCCGGAGCCGTCGTCGCGGCCGGGGCGGCCGTGGTGATCGGCGTGCGGAGGCGTACGACGGCGCAGTGAGCCTGACGGGGCGTCGGGACCCGCGCCGTGCGCGGAGTTCCCCGCGCCCCTGGGTTCTCACCCGCGGTCATGGTTGTCCCCCGGGCGGGCCCCACGGGTGCGCGGTTCGCCGCGCCCCGCGGGGCCCGCCCGTGGACGTGGCTGTTCGGGTGCGGGGGTGGGCGGGCACAATGCTGCGGTGACCCAACTCGACGTACTACGAGTCTTCTGCGGACCGGACGGTGGCCGCGGCAATGAGCTGGGCGTCGTCCGGGACGGCGCACCGGTGCCGCGGGAGGCGTCCCGCAGGCGTATCGCCGGGAAACTCGGGTTCAGCGAAACCGTGTTCGTGGACGATCCCGAACGCGGCCAGATCGACATCCACACCCCGAGCCTGCGGCTGCCGTTCGCGGGACACCCGTGCGTGGGCGCCGCGTGGCTGCTGGACGTGCCCGAACTCGTCACCCCGGCGGGCGTCGTGGGGGCGCGTCAGGACGGGGAGTTCTCGTGGATCGAGGCGCTGCCCGAGTGGGCGCCGGAACGCACGCTGAGGCAGTACGCCTCGGCGGCCGAGGTGGACGCGCTGGAGGTCCCGCCGCCCGGTGAGTGGATCTACGCCTGGGCCTGGGAGGAAGAGGCCGCGGGGCGGATCCGGGCGCGGGCGTTCCCCGGCCGGGACGACGGGGTCCGCGAGGACGAGGCGACCGGCGCGGCGGCGCTGCTGCTCACCGCGGAACTCGGCCGCGCGCTCAACATCCGCCAGGGGCTGGGCTCCCAGATCCTGACCGCGCCGCAGCCGTACGGCTGGGTGGAGGTCGGCGGGCGGGTCCGGCTGACGCATTCGGGGCTGCCGCTGCCCCGCTGACGTACGGGTGACGCCCGCCGCCGACCCGCCCCCGGAACTCCGGGGCCGGGTCGGCGGCGGGCGGACGTCGGACCGGCGGCCGGGCGGGTCGACCGCTGGGCGGTCCAGGCGCCGGGCCGGTCAACGGCTGGGCGGATCGGGCACCCGGTCCGATCAGGCACTGGTCCGGTCGGGTACTGGGTGGTGCAGGGGTGCCGGTCCGATCAGGCGCTGAGGGGGAACTCCTCGCCCAGCGCGTGGAACACGGCGGTGTTCAGCGCGAACGCCCGCTTGCACTCGGCCACGATCCGCTGCTTCTCCAGGTCGTCGGCGGCGACACCGTCGAGGAGTTCGCGGTAACCGCGCTTGAACGCGGCCGGGTTGGTGATCTCGTCGAAGACATAGAACCGCACGCCGTCGCCCTTGCGGGCGAAGCCCCAGGTCTTCTCGGCCCGGTCACGGATGATCTGGCCGCCCGACAGATCACCGAGGTAACGCGTGTAGTGGTGGGCGACATAGCCCGCGGGCCACTCGCGCACACACTCCTCGACGCGCTCCGCGTAGGCGCGGGTCGCGGGCAGCGCGACCAGGCCCTCCTGCCAGGACGGACCGCGCAGATGGGCGAGGTCACGCTCCAGGGCCGTGCTGCGCATCAGCTCGGGCTGGATGAAGGGACCGGCGACCGGGTGGTCGCGCAGGGACTCCGCACCGGCCTCCAGCGCGCGATAGACGAACCAGAGCTGCTCGGTGTAGCGCGCGTAGGCGTCCACCCCGAGCTTTCCGCCGAGCATGTCGCTCATGAACGACGAGCTCTCCGCTTCGGTGTGCGCGTCCTGCGACGCGGTGCGGATGAGGGTGGAGAACGGCGGCGTGTCCATGGGACCTCCGGGTGCCGAAGGGGGGCGGGGCTGCACCGATCATCTATGGTTAGGCTTACCTAAGTCAACAGCTTTCCGACAGGCTGTCGGGAAAAATATACCCGGAGAGCGGACCGGTGTGCCCCGATCCGGGGAATCCGGCCCGCTCCCGTACCTCTCCCGCCCCGCCGCGACCCGGTTCCACGGCGGCCGCAGACCCGGCCCTGAGGCGGCTTTCGGCCCTGCGGCAGCCGTACCCTCCACCGCGTCCGCTGGCCCAGGGCGGCCGTCAGGACAGCCGTCGGCGCAGCCACCACAAGCCCGCCGCGGCCGGCAACCCCGCGAGGGCGAGGTACAGCGCCGTCTCCAGCAGCTGGAACGTCCAGTACCGGTCGCCCGGCTGGTACTCCACCTCCACCCGCAGGCCGGCCTGCTCAAGGCACTTCCCCTGGGACGTGGGGCCGCTGTCCGCGCAGACCTCCGCCCCGGTCGCGGGCACCCCGTCCGGGGTCAGTGCCGGGGACCGGCCGGACGTCACCCACGCCCCGGCCATCTCCACGATCACGTCCATCCGGGCGTTGTCGCCGGAGCCGCGCGACTGGAGCCCCATCCCCGTGATCCCCTTCTCCAGCCCCGCCGGACCGGCCACCCGCAGCGTCCTGGTCTCCGGCGGCATCAGATGCGGGCGCACCGCCAGCGGGACGAGGATCTGTGCGGCGGCGACCACCGCCAGCGTCACCGCCATCGCGGGCAGGGTCCGGCGGACCAGCAGCCCGGCGCACACTCCCACGGCGAACGCGAAGGCCGCGTACCCGAAGGGCACGACCCCGCGGACCTCGAAGACCAGCGGGGTGAACCGCTCCTGCGTGATCGCGTCGATCGGACGGGCCCACCAGGTCACCATCAGACCCAGCAGCCCCGTGGTGAGCACCGCGAAGCCGCCGACCGTCAGCATCCGGACCATCAGCCAGCGGGTCCGGGTGACGCCCTGGTTCCAGATCATCCGGTGCGTGCCGCTCTCCAGCTCACGGGCCACCAGCGGGGCGCCCCACGCCATCCCCAGCAGCCCCGGCACGGCGATCAGCGCCGCCCCCACCGCGGAGACCATGGTCTGCTGCTGCCGCACGAACTCGTTCAGCGAGTCGCCGCAGCCGCCCGCGCACCCCGCCCGGATCTCGTCCAGACCGTCCCGCATCCCGATTCCCGTGATCAGCAGGAACGCCGCCACGACGCCGAGCAGCGCCAGGGTCACCAGCAACGGGACACGGAACTGCCGCCAGGTGAGCCAGATCATGAGCGGGCCTCCTGCCGGGACGCCGCCGGGGCCGCGGTGTCCCGCGCCGCCATATGGACGAGGACCAGGTCCTCCAGCCCTATCGGCTCCATCCGCCAGGCCGGATCACGCAGCTCGATCATCGACCGGACGACGAAGGTGCTCTGCCGCTCGGTGTGCTGCGCCTGGACGACCGTCAGCTCCCCGGGCAGCGAACCGGGGTCCCGGCGCGCGGTGGTCAGCCGGAAGTGGGTGGCGAGCAGCTCGTCCACGTCCCCGGCGAGCCGTACCCGCGAGCCCACCAGGGTGATCAGATGGTCGCAGGTGCGCTCCAGGTCGGACACCAGATGCGAGGAGAGCAGCACCGAGATCCCGTGCTCGGCCACGTACGCCATCAGCGCCTGGTGGAACTCCCGCCGCGCCAGCGGGTCCAGCGCGGCCACCGGTTCGTCCAGGATCAGCAGCTCGGGGCGTTTGGCGAGGGCCAGGGCGAGCGCCAGCTGGGCCCGCTGGCCGCCGGACAGCCGCCCCGCGCGCTGCGCCGGGTCGAGACCCGTGGCGTCGATCCGGGCCCGCGCCAGCGCGGCGTCCCAGCCCGCGTTCAGCTTGGCGCCGAGCCGCAGGTGCTCGGCGACCGTCAGCCCCTTGTACACCGGGCTGTCCTGGGCGACGAAGCCCACCCGGGCGAGCTGTGCCGGGCCGGAATCGGGGCGTCCGCCGAGCACCGACAGGGTGCCCGAGGTCGGGGTGAGCAGCCCGCACGCCAGCTGTAACAGGGTCGACTTCCCGGCGCCGTTGGGGCCGACCAGGCCGACCACCCGGCCCTCGGGGACGCTCAGCGTGCACTCGCGCAGCGCCGTCCGCCGTCCGTAGCGCTTGGTCAGCCCGCGGGCTTCGAGGACCGCCGTCATCGCACCGCCCCGTCCGGAGTACCCGGCTGACCGGCCGCCCTGGCCCGCAGCGCGGTCAGGACCAGCGCCTCCACGCTCTCGTCGGCCAGTCCGGCGGCCCGGGCGCGCACCAGCCAGTCGTCCAGTTCGCGGCGCAGCGCCTCGTACTCGGGGTGCGCGGTGTCGTCGAGCGTGCGGGTCACGAAGGTGCCGACGCCCGGCCTGGGCGCCACCAGACCCTCGTACTCCAGCTCGCGGTACGCCTTGAGCACGGTGTTCGGGTTGACCGCGACCTGCGTGGCCACGTCCTTGACGGTCGGCAGCCGGTCGCCCTCGGCCAGTACCCCGAGGCGCAGCGCGCGGTGCACCTGCTGGACGAGCTGGCGGTAGGGGGCCACTCCCGACCGTGCGTCCAGATGGAACTCGATCATGCGTTTCCCTATTCATCTAGGTGGCTAGCACTTTAGGACTCTAGGGCTTTCAGGCTCGGGTTGTCCTGAGAACGGCATGAGAAAACCCGCCCCCGGCTCGGGGGCGGGCTCATCGGTGCGTGTGCGGCCATGCGTGGCCGCGCTGGGCGTGCGCGGTGGGTGGCCCGTGCGTACGGCCGGGCCGGACCGGGGCCGGGGTCGGCTACGGGAGGGTGAGGATCTCCGTACCCGTGTCGGTGACGACGAGCGTGTGCTCGAACTGGGCGGTCCGCTTGCGGTCCTTCGTCACGACCGTCCAGCCGTCGTCCCACATGTCGTACTCATGGGTGCCGAGCGTCAGCATCGGCTCGATGGTGAACGTCATGCCCGGCTGGATGACGGTCGTGGCGTGCGGGCTGTCGTAGTGCGGGACGATCAGGCCGGAGTGGAACGACGAGTTGATGCCGTGCCCCGTGAAGTCCCGTACCACCCCGTACCCGAACCGCTTGGCGTACGACTCGATGACCCGGCCGATCACATTGATCTGCCGTCCCGGCCGGACCGCCTTGATCGCCCGGTTCAGCGACTCCCGGGTCCGCTCCACCAGCAGCCGCGACTCCTCGTCCACGTCGCCGACGAGATACGTGGCGTTGTTGTCGCCGTGCACCCCGCCGATGTAGGCGGTGACGTCGAGGTTGACGATGTCGCCGTCGCGCAGCACCGTCGAATCGGGGATGCCGTGGCAGATCACCTCGTTGACGGAGGTGCACAGCGACTTCGGGAAGCCCCGGTACCCGAGCGTCGAGGGGTAGGCGCCGTGGTCGCACATGTACTCATGGGCGACCTTGTCCAGCGCGTCGGTGGTCACTCCCGGCGCGATGACGCTCGCGGCCTCCGCCATCGCCCGCGCGGCGATACCGCCCGCGATCCGCATCCGCTCGACGGTGTCGGCGTCCTGGACCTCGGGACCCGTGTACGGGGTGGGGGCGGCCTTGCCCACGTACTCGGGGCGGGTGATGTGTCCCGGGACGGCGCGGGGGGCGGAGAGTTCCCCGGGGACGAGCAGCGACTGGGCAGACATGTCAACGAGTGTAGCCAGCCCGGATGGGGCAACATGGCCGCTGTGGGCTTCCCGGGACCGGGGAGCCGGACGCCACCCGCCCGCCGCCGCGGACCCGAGGCGACGCGCGGGGGCACCCAGGACGCACAGGACGCAAAGGATTCGACATGGCGCTGTTCAAGAAGCGGGCGGCCGGCAAGCCGGGGGAGTGGTACTACTGCCTCGTCCATCAGAAGGTCGAGGAGGGCCCGGAGTGCCCGGCCAAGGACCGTTTCGGGCCGTACGCGAGCCGTGAGGAGGCCCAGCACGCGATGGACACCGCCCAGGAGCGCAACCAGGAGTGGGAGAACGACCCCCGCTGGCACGACGCGGCGGCGCGCGGCGAGGACGACGACCGCTGACCCCGGGCCGCCGGGCGGGAACGGGGCGGGGGCGGGGGTCCGTCCGGGACGGGGGAAGGCCGGTCGGGAACGGGGGTCAGGCCCCGGCCGACGGTGAGCCCTCGGGAGCCGCTTCGGGGGATTCCGCGGAGGACTCCTTCTCCGCCCGGCGGCGCCGCGCGTCGGGGTCGGTCTCCGCGTCGTAGGCGATCAGTTTCGGCAGGACCGCCGCCAGCAGCGCCACCGAGGCCACACAGGCGAGCCCGCCGGACCAGAACGCGGCCCGGGTGCCGGTCCAGCTCGCCATCGCGCCCGCCCGGACCTGGCCGAGCTGCGGACCCACGCTGTAGGAGAGCACCTCTATACCCGCGAGCCGCCCCCGCAGCCCCTCCGGGATCGTCTGGTTCCAGATGGTGCTCCGGCCCAGTCCGCTGATCATGTCGCCCGCCCCGGCGACCGCCAGACACGCCAGCACGGGCCACACCGAGTCGAACCAGCCCGCCGCCGCGATCGCCAGCCCCCACACGGTGGCGCCCGCGACCACCAGCAGTCCATGGCGCCGGGTCCGCGACAGCCAGCCGCTGGTCAGGCCGATCAGCAGCGAACCGACGGCGCCCGCCGCGTACATCAGCCCGAGCGACCACTCCGCGTCCAGCTCGTCCGCGAGGAACGGGAAGATCGCGTGCGGGAACGCGAAGAACATCGCCGCCAGGTCGATCGCGTACGTCCCGAGCAGCACCGGACGCGACCAGGCGTACCGCGCGCCCTCCGCGAGTCCCCGCAGCGACGGTTTGGGCGCGCCCTCGGACGGCGGCGCCGCTCCGAGTCCCCGGCACATCAGCACGGACACCGCGAACGTCACCACCGTGATCCCGTACGCGGGCGCGCTGCCCGCGAACGCCACCACGACCCCCGCCAGCGACGGGCCCGCGATCTCGCCGGCCTGCCAGCGCAGCGCGTTCAGCGCCGCCGCCGCGGGCAGTTGGTCGTGCGGGACGATCCGGGCCATCAGCGAGTCGAGGGCCGGGCGCTGGAGTCCGGTGAGCGCGGCGACCCCCGCCGCCACCAGGTACAGCGGCCACAACAGCGGTTCCGGCAGCAGCGCGTTGACCAGCAGCACCGCCGCGAGCACCCCGAGGCCCGCCTCCGTCGCGATGATCACCTTGCGCCGGTCCACGGCGTCGGCGAGCGCCCCGCCGTACAGCCCGAAGACGATCAGCGGCACCAGCTCGACGGCGCCCATCGCACCCACCGCGAGCGGCGACCCCGTCAGATCCTTGATCTGCAACGGCAGCGCGATCAGGGCCATCGCGGCCCCGATGTACGTGATCAGGCCCTGGGTCCACAGCAGCCGGAAGTCCCGGGAGGACCGCCAGGGGGAGAGGTCGGGCAGCAGACCGCGCGCTCCGGTGGCACGGGCCGGGGGAGCGGGCTCCCCCCGTTCGATGGGGTCAGCGGTCACGGAAGGGCATTTTCCAGCCGCCCGCACCCCGCTGCCAACCGGTTTTCCCGCTGCCGACCGGTCACCGGGAGGCGGGCCCGGTCGCGGCGGTGGCCGACCGGCTTCCCCGCTGCCCCCGCGCTGCCCACTCCCCACGGCCCGGCCCGGCGCTCTGCCCACCGCTCTGCCCGGCGGCCTGTCGGTGACCGGAGGCGTTCAGCCGTGGTGGCCGGGGCCCGTCACCAGCGGGTGGGCGGCGGGGTGGTGAGGCGGTCGGCGAGCCGGGACAGCCGGTCGCGCAGCCGGTGCGGTGCGCGCGGGGCGGGCAGACTCGCCTCCCCGGCCGCCGCGCTCACCAGATGCTGCACCGTGTCGAGCGACAGCTCCGGATCGGTGGGCGCCGTCAGCCACTCATGGGCCAGCGACGTCAGCTCCGTGTCCCCCGCCGACAGCGCGAGGACCGTCGCCCCGGCCCGCCGGGCCCCGTGCACCCGTTCCAGCAGGCCCTCACCGGGTGCCCCGGGCGCGACGACGAGCAGCGTCTCACCCCGCCGCACCGCCTCGATCCGGGCGAGGCCCACCGCGAGATGCGCCGCCGTGCCCCCGGGCGGTACCCGGTGACGCACCAGCGTCGGGGCCAGCTCCGGGGTCCCCGACCACGCCGCCTCGTCCACCAGGTGCGCCGCCAGATGCCACGGCTCGTACTCCTCCGTCCCCACCAGGAGGAGCCCGCCCCCGCGCGGCACCACGGAGGACCGCAGGGTGCCCGCGAACCGGCGGGTGGCACCCAGCCACTCGGTCCCGGCGAGCACGTCCCGCAACATCGCGACTCGTACGGCGTCCATGGCCTCGCATGATGCCCCAATCCGCCGTACCGGCGGCGGAGGTTCACCCCGATTCGCCGGGGGCGCACGGATGTTCGGGACCGCCCCGGACGCCCGCCCCACGCGCCCCGCCCTGCGCACAGGACCCGCCCGAACGCCACCACCACCCGGGGTGAGGGATGCCACGCCGCGCGAGTGGATCACCGGCGCATAAGGTCGGGGCATGACTTCTTCCGACAACGCGCAGCCCGGTCCGCCGCCCGCGAAGGCCCCCGCCAAGGACCCCTGGGAGCTGCCCGACGTGTCCGGCCTCGTCGTCGGCGTCCTCGGCGGCACGGGCGACCAGGGCCGTGGCCTCGCCTACCGGCTGGCCCGCGCGGGCCAGAAGGTGATCATCGGTTCCCGGGCCGCCGACCGCGCCGCGAGCGCCGCCGCCGAGCTGGGCCTCGGTGTCGAGGGCGCCGACAACGCCGAGTGCGCCCGCCGCAGCGACATCGTGATCATCGCCGTCCCCTGGGACGGCCACGCGGCGACCCTGGAGTCCCTGCGCGACGAACTGCGCGGCAAGATCGTGGTCGACTGCGTCAACCCGCTCGGCTTCGACAAGAAGGGCGCCTACGCCCTCAAGCCCGAGGAGGGCAGCGCCGCCGAGCAGGCCGCCGCGCTGCTCCCCGAGTCCCGCGTCACCGCCGCCTTCCACCATCTGTCGGCCGTGCTCCTCCAGGACGCGTCGATCGAGGAGATCGACACCGATGTGATGGTCCTCGGGGAGGCCCGCGCCGACACCGACACCGTGCAGGCGCTCGCCGCCCGCATCCCCGGGATGCGGGGCGTGTTCGCAGGCCGGCTGCGGGGCGCCCACCAGGTCGAGTCGCTCGTCGCCAACCTGATCTCCGTCAACCGCCGCTACAAGGCCCACGCGGGCCTGCGGGTCACGGACGTCTGAGCCGCAGGCCACGGAAGTCCGGCGCCCGGCGGCAGCGACGTCCGGCGCCGGAGGTCACAGAAGTCCGTTCAGGGGCGGGCCCGACGCGTCCGGCGGGCACCCGGGGCCCTGGAGCAGAGACTTCGGGGACCGCGGAACGGACCTGCCCGGAACCGGCCGGGCGGGCGCCGGGCGGCGGCGGCCATGGGGGACACTGGGACGACCGCGCAGTGTCCCCCGACAGGAGCCGACCCCATGTCCCGCCTCGCCCTCTTCGCCCTTGTGGTGTGCCTGCTGTCCGTCACCGCCGCGGTGGTGTCGTTCGCCAACGGAAGCTGGCTCGGTGTCGTCTGGGTCCTGCTCACGGGGCTGTCGTCCAACATGGCCTGGTACTACTTCCGGCGCGACCGGCTCCGGGCCCGCACCGCGGCGGGGCCCCAGGCCCGCTGACCCGGGACCGCCGCTCCCGGCGCTCCGGAGGACGTGTCACGGACGACGTGACCGGGGTGACGTGACCGGACGCCGGGTCCGGGACGCCGGGGCACCGGGCGCCGCACCCGGCCCGGCCCCGGTTCGCGGCCGGTTCGGGAACACCGTCGCGGCAGGCTCGCGCGCGGGCCGCACAGCCGTCCCGTGCCCAGGGTTCACGGCAGGCCCGGGCCGCCTCACCCGGCCTCGCAGACCGGGTTCGCCTCCCGCCAGAACCGGAACAGGTCGTACCCGCAGTAGCGCTCCAGGTCCCCGACCCCCAGTGAGCCCAGCAGCACGTCGACCATGTCGAAGAAGACGCGGTTCACCTCGGGAATCCACAGCACCGCGAAGACGAACAGCAGCCCGAACGGCGCGAACGGCTCCACCTGCCGCCGCACCTTGTACGACAGCCACGGCTCGATGACGCCGTACCCGTCGAGGCCCGGCACCGGCAGGAAGTTCAGGATCGCCGCGGTGACCTGGAGCAGCGCGAGGAAACCGAGCGCGTACCGGAAGACCGGCGGCACCCCGTCCAGCAGGCCCAGCCAGAACGGGGCCGTGCACACCACCGCGAACAGGACGTTGGTCAGCGGGCCCGCCGCCGAGATCAGACTGTGCTTCCAGCGGCCCTGGATGCGGCCCCGCTCGATGAAGACCGCGCCACCCGGCAGACCGATACCGCCCATGATCACGAAAAGCACCGGCAGCACGATGCTCAGCAGCGCGTGCGTGTACTTGAGCGGGTTCAGCGTCAGATAGCCCTTGGCCCCGACGGAGATGTCACCGCTGTGCAGCGCCGTCCGCGCGTGGGCGTACTCGTGCAGACACAGCGAGACGATCCACGCGCCCGTCACGAACAGGAACACGGCGAGACCCGGCTGCGCGGCGAAGTCCGTCCAGGTCGCCCATCCGGCGACCGCGGTCACGGCGACGATCCCGAGGAACACGGGACTGATCCGGCGGTCCCCGCGAGGAATGCTGGCGGTGGTCATCTCACATGGCTCCTGGGGACGGGGACAGTACGGTCACGACGACAGCGGGCCCGCGGCCCGGCCACCGGCCCGCGGCGCCACCCGCCACCAGCGGCCCGCCGACCGTACCCGCCCACCACGAAAACGTCTCGCGGCGGGGCGGGAGTTCCGGGACGCCGGGTCGTCTACGTCCGGGCCTGCCGCGCCCCCCGGCACACGAGCACCCCGGCCAGGCAAGTGACGCGGAACGCGCCCTCGGCCCGGATCGTCTCCTGGACCCGCTCACGGGCACGCCCCACGGTTTCCAGGAACGGGACGCCCATCCGGTCCGCCCAGGCCTCGTACGAGGCCAGGTGGGCCACCACCGGTTCGGCGTCGGTCACCGCGATCACCCCGGGCAGGAGGATCGTACGGATGTCGCCGAAGACCGCGCCGAGGACCGTCGGCGCGTCCTCCAGGGTGAACCGGGCGGACAGCCGCACCCGGTCCGGCCCTTCCGGAGTACCCAGCACATCACCGGCGGCCCGCTTCCACAGGCTCTCCAGTTCCCGTTTGTCGGTCACGCTGTTGGTGGAGACGATCGCCACGCCGCCGGGCGACAGGACCCGGCCCAGTTCGCGCACGGCCCGGGCCTGGTCGTCGGCGTGGTACAGCATGTGCGGCGCGAGGGCCGCGCCGAGGGCTCCACCGGCGAAGGGAAGCTGCTCGGCGTCCGCGACGACGGCTCCCGGAACGCCCGCGAGGATGCCCTGCGAGATGTCCACGGGAACCAGCGGCAGGTCGGGCCGCTCCTCCCGCACCCGTGCGGTGAACCTCCCGTTGCCGCAGCCCACGTCCGCGACAGGGCCTCCTACGCCGGCCAACTCGCGCACGACGATGCCCGGCAGGTCGTGGCGCGGGGTCTGCCACTGATAGAGGGACTGGCGAGCGGCCAGATGCCGGCCTGTGCCGTACGCCTTGGTGGACAGCAGGCCCCGGTCGGTGACCAGGGCGTCGTCGTTCGCGGGCTGGGTGGTCATCGCGGCTCCGTGGGACGGCTGACGGGAGCGGGACGGTCGGTCATCTCACGGACACGCTCACGAAGACCGATCACCGACCGGGTGTCACGGTACGGTCCGCTGCCCAGGAGCGTGGCCAGATTGCGAAGCCTGATGGTGATGCTGGCGGTGTACTCCTCGGCACCGAGCACCTCGGAGAGTTCCGCGTCGGCTCCTTCCACCTCACCGCTCGCGAGGTAGGCGGTGGCCAGATCCAGATGTGCGGCGTGCAGATCGCCGGAGGAGCGGTCTCCTTCCGGCCCTGCCTGGTACAGCTCCACCGCGCGGTTGGACGCGGTGATCGCCAGCTGAACCTGCTCGCGCCCCCCGACCGTCAGCAGGGTGGTTCCGGCGTAGGTCCATTGCTTCGCCTCGGGAAACGAGAAGACCCCGGCCAATTCATCCCGTTCCGCAGCGCTGCGCGCTTCATGGGCAAGCGCGAGCGAGCGCAACGCCTCGTGCCTGTCGCCCCGGGCCGCCAGGGCCCGTGCCTCCAGGCTCACTCAGTAGCCGGGCCTTGATCGTCCCTGTGCCTGGGCCCCGGCCCTTCTCCCGCCCTGCCCGGGCAAGATCTGCCGCCCTCCCGTGCTCTCCCGCCCAGTAGGCGGCCAGTGACTGGAACGATCGCGCCCAGGACCCCAGCGTCGAGTGTTCTGCGATCTCCGCGCACTGCACCACGGTACGAGCATGGGTGGAAGCCGAGGAGCGGTCGCCGAGATCGAGCGACACATGTGCCGCGAGGCCGCACAACCAGCCCGCGACCACATACAGATGCTGTGTCTGGCCGGGGCGCTGGCGTCCTTCGAGCAGCCGGAACACCTCCGTACGCACCGAGCGGATCTCCGGGATCAGCAAGGACAGCGGCCGACTGACAAAACCCTCTGAGAGTCGTGCCACGTCAGCGTCGAACTGTTCCAGCACAAGAGCGTTGACGTTGGTCTCCGCAGCGTATCGGGCAAGCCGGGAGGACAGCTCCGTGTCGGTGGAGAAACCGCGCACATCGTCTGTGCGCCCCGGTGCGGAAGGCGCGCCCCTCCGCCCGGCAGGCTCCTTTGGGCACAAGCCCAGCTCTACCTCGCCGGATACCTGAAACACCGCGCACAAGGCCGCCCTGTACTCACCGGAGGGCCAGGTGATCGCCCCGCGTTCGAGACGGGAGATCCAGTTCGCGTCAAGGTCCGGGTTCCGTCCCGTGGCTGTTTGGACCTGCGCACAGACGCGCTCCGCGACCTGTGCCTGAGTCCAACGCCGCTCGTGTCTGAGCCTTCGCAGGCTCTCGTTCGCCATCATCCCGCCGTCCGCTGGTCGAGTCGGGGCGCCGGAAAGCCTAGCGGGCATCGAGCCTTGCGAGTGCCTGCGATGTGCCTTGCGATATGCCCTGTTGGGCTTCTGCGCACCGGAGTTGACTGAGGTGCGTTCCCCGATCGGACAGTCCCGGTACCAGGCGGCCTTTGTATGGCGGACACGCTCAAGGCGCTGTCTGGAGGTTGTGGATCAACGCGCCTGGGAGATCGCACCATCACGGCGAGAACAGTGTCGCCCCGTGAGCGAGGAAGGAAAGGAGGTGAAGACGTTATGGCGGTAACCCCCCGGCTCGACACCGAGACGGACGACGAGATCGTGGTCCTGGAGGACGCGACGCTCCTGACAAGGGGCAACACCACCAACAGCGTGGAGAGCAAGCGTTCCCCGTACACCGGCTGACAGCACGGCGGCGGCACCCCACCCTTGAGATGCCGCCGCACCCTTCCCAGGCTCGAAAGCATGGAGATGATCACATGGGCTGGTTCGGTGGAGCTGTCGGCCCACCCGGTACGACCCGCACTCCCGTCGGTGCCCGGTTGATGTGGCCGGACTCCCAAGTCTGGACGGTCGCGACCTCGGTGCGTGCGTCAAGGACAGCGAACGGGCGACGGCTCGCGGTGTTCGGTCCGTGCGCCGCTGCGGACGCGGAACTGAACCGGCTGGTCGAGTCCGTCGGCATGAACGATCTTGACGCCGCGGCGACCGCGTGGCCTGGCGCGTACGCGCTGGTCCTGGATGATGGGAAGGGCACTCTGACCCTGTGGGCCGATCCGGCCGGCGCTTGCCCTCTCTATACCGCCCAGGTGAACGGGACAGCCATGTGGGCGTCCAGTTCGATGGCGCTCGCCTCACTGCTCGGCGGCAAGCCCGACACCGCTTGGCTAGCTGCCCACCTGGCGTCTCCGACCGAGTGGGTTCCCGGCCGCTCGGCCTGGTCCGGCGTCGAACAGGTCCCGCCCGGATGCAGGTGGACAGCAACCACCGAGGGCGTCTCCGCCAGTGCTCCGTACTGGCGGTCACGCACCTGCACCCGGTCCGAGGCTGTGGACCGGTTGCGCGAGGACATCGCGGGCGGTGTCCGCGTCCGAGTGGACGGACGGCCGACGTCCTCGGACCTGTCCGGCGGCCTGGACTCAAGTTCCCTCGCCGCTCATGCCGCCCGGCGCGGCACGGTCACCGGGATCACCTACCACCCGACCGGGAGGGACACCGGCGGCGACGCTGACCACGCCCGTATGGTGGCTCGCGCCTTCCCGTCCATCCGGCACCGTTTCATGCCCCTGGGCCGGGAGCACCTGCCCTTCACGGACCTTGACGCGCTCGTCCTCACGGACGAGCCCGCCCCCTCCACTATCACCATCGCCCAACTCTTTTCCCAATTCGTCATGTTGGTATCCGAGGGTGCCTCAGTTCATCTGACCGGAGACGGCGGTGACACCCTGTTCATGCCGCCCCCGGTCCACTTCGCGGATCTTGCCCGCTCAGGGCGCGTCCTCCGGCTGGCCAGAGACGCTCAGTCATGGGCCCGCCTCAACCGGGCGAGCCCCTGGCCGGCCCTGGCCGCAGCCTGGAGAACGCCCGGACGCCTGAGTGGCACCCTGCCGAAGCCATGGCTGAGCGGTCACACCACCGACATGGCCGAGGCTGTCATCGCGCCCCACCCCCTGCCGGTCCTGGGTCACGCTGACCGCTACCTCCTGGCCGAAGCCCGGTATGTGGGCCGCACAGCCGCGGCGGAGAGCCAGCTGGCCACCGCGTTCGGTATCGAGATGCACAACCCGTACACCGATGCCCGTCTTGTAGAGGGGGTGTTGGCCGCCCCCTCCCTGGACCGATGGTCGGCTCACCGGTACAAGCCTCTGCTGGCCGACGCCGTCAAGGACCTCTTGCCGGAGGAAGTGGTACAGCGTGGTGCCAAGGGCCTGTTCGCGGTGGATCACCACCATGGCCTCCGCGCCAACGAGGCGCGCGTCCTGGACCTCGCAGACGGCCACCTCGGAGATCTCGGGCTCGTCCGCCCTGCGGTCCTGCGTTCGCTCCTCCGCCGCGCCATGCTCGGCGTGGACATCCCGTGGGGATTGATCGAGCCCGTCCTGGGCGCTGAGCTGTGGCTCCGGATCTCTGGAACTGCCACCCGCCACGTTCGATGGGAGGAGACAGCGTGAGGAACCCGGCCCCGGATAAGCACACACGTACCGCGCTCACCGATGAGGCAGGAGTGATCGTCAACTACCGGACCGGCGAAACCGTCGTTCTCACCGGCGATACCCTGACCCGCTGGCTCGCCTCCCTGGAGAACAGCGCAGCACCCGTACCCATCGCCATTCGCGCCTCCGAGGTCTCCTGGGGCACCCATGAGTCACCCGCCCGACTGGAACCCTCACCTGGGTCGTCGTGGCCCTTCCGCGCGGCTGCGCTGGTGCTCCTGGTGATCACCCTCGCCGTCCGGCAGATCGGCCGCACGCGCACAAGGTTTGGCCGTTTGGTCCGCCTCGCTGAAGCAGGCCGGGAACTTCCCCTCCCCACCAGCAACCACGCCCGGCAGGCTGTCCGCTCGGTGCGCTGGGCAGCGCAGGCCCTTCCAGCCCGTATCGCGTGTCTGGAAGAGTCCACCGCCGCTTCGTTGCTGCTCATGCTCGGCGGTCGTGGAGGAGCCTGGCGGCACGGCCTTGCCACCGACCCGATACGCCTGCATGCCTGGATCTGTGACCTTCAAGGCCGTCCGATCGACGAACCCGTCCACACCGACCACTACACGCCCATCAACGCACCAGAGTCCGCATGGAAGAAGAACCGATGACCGCTCCGCATATCCTCCTGCCCGGACAGCGCGTCAGTCTGGCGATGCCCGACCGCGATCACCTGCCCGCCTACCACCGCTGGGAGAACGACCCCGGCACGATTCTCGGATTCGGCACCCAGGTCACTCAGTCGTGGGAGGTCCGGGCCGGAGGCTGGGAAGGCCAGCAGGCCAACCGCGACTATCCGCAGTTCGAGGTGATCACCACGGACGATCACAGGCCGGTCGGGATCACGACTCTTCAGATCGACGGGGCCGTGCGGACGGCGGAGTTCGTGATCCTGCTGGCCCCCGAAGCCCGGGGCCAAGGCCTGGCCCCGGAGGCCACCGCACTGACGCTTCGGTGGGCGTTCGAGTACGCCGCCCTGCGCATGGTCTGGCTTAAGGTCCTTGCGCCGAACGCATCAGGCATCGCGGCCTACCAGAAGGCAGGATTCCAGCCTGCGGGCCGCCTGCGGCAGTCCGGCTACTGGCTGGGCCGCCCCTGCGACGAGCTGCTGATGGACGCGATCGCCGACGACCACCTCGGCACCTCGTGAGTGCGCCCGATCGAGCGTCCTTCCCAGCACCGAACTAACAGATCGTGATCACTTCGTGACTCGACGCGCCGGGTGAGCCGCAATCGTCGGACCCCGCCGGGAATCCGCGAGGCGCGGGTTCCGCTTCGGCGCGCCCACCGCGAAAACGTCTCGCGGCGGGGCGGGAGTTCCGGGGAGGGTGGGGGTGTTGTGGGGTGGGAACCGCCCCGTTCCTCACCTCGTGCCTCAGGCACCGCGACAAGCGGAGACAATGGACCTCGTGCGCTACCGCATTCTCGGCACCACCCAGGCATCGCGCGCCGACGGAACCCCGCTGCCCGTCGGCGGCGCCCGGCTGCGCGCACTGCTGACCGTGCTCGCCCTGCGGGCCGGCCGTACCGTACCGGTGGCCGTGCTGGTGGACGAGGTGTGGGGCGACGAACCGCCCGCCGACGCCACCGCCGCCCTCCAGGCCCTCGTGGGACGGCTGCGACGGGCACTCGGCGCGGACGCCGTCGAGTCGGTGGAGCGCGGCTACCGGCTGCGCGCCGAGCCCGACGACATCGACCTGCACCGCTTCGAATGGCTCACCGGGGAAGGCGCCCGAGCCCTCGCCGACGGCGATCCCGCCAAGGCGGCGGTCGTCCTGAACGACGCCCTGGCCCTGTGGCGGGGCCCCGCCCTCGCCGACCTCCCCGGCCGCAACGGCGCCACCGCCCGGACGGACGCCCTGCGGCTGAGCGCCCGGCGGGACCGGCTCACCGCCGTCGTCGCCCTCGGGGACGCGGACCGCGCCCTGCCGGAGCTGACCGCCCTGTGCGAGGCCCACCCGCTGGACGAACCGCTCCAGGCACTGCGTATCCGCGCCCTGCGCGACACCGGCCGCCCGGCCCAGGCCCTCGCCGCGTACGGCACCGTCCGCGAGACGCTCGTCGAACGGCTCGGCACCGACCCCGGACCGGAACTGCGCGCCCTGCACGACGCACTGCTGCGCCCGCCCGGCGCCCGGACCGCACCCCCGGCCCCGCCCCGGGCCCCGGCAGCCCCGGCCCCGGTACCCCCGGCCCCGGTACCCCTGGGCTCCGCACCACCCGCTGCCGTATCCCCGTCCCCGGAGCCCGCGCCCCCCAGCCCCATACCTCCGGGCCCCACACCTCCGGGCCCCGAATCGCCGGACCCCGTCTCCCCGGACGCCGCGCCCCCGGACCTCATACCTTCGGATTCCGCGTCCCCGGACACCGTGCCCAGGCGCACCATCGCCACGGGCCGGGGCGCCGGCACGTACCTCACCGGACTCACCGGCCGCGCCACCGGCATCGCCCCGGCGGGCCCGCCCACCGCACCTGCCGGGCCGACGGCACCCCGGGACTCCGCCGACCAAGCGCCCACCGGCCCCTCGCCCACCGGCCCGCCCACCGCACCTGCCGGGCCGACCGCACCCCGGGACTGCGCCGCGGCCGGACGGCCGACGGCACCGGGACAACCCGCCGTACCCGCCGCGCCCGGGGACTCCGCCGCGCCCGCCGACTCCCTCGAACCCGCCGCACCCGCCGACTCCGCCGCACCCGGGGACCCCGCCGACTCCGCCGCACCCGGGCGGCCCGCCCCCGTCGGCCCCCCGGCCCAGGGGAATCTGCGGGCGCGGCTCACCTCCTTCGTCGGGCGGGAACGCGACCTCGTGGCGATCCGGGACGATCTCGGCCGGGCGCGGCTCATCACCCTGCTGGGGCCGGGGGGCGCGGGGAAGACGCGGTTGTCGCAGGAGGCCGGGGAGAGCGTCGCGGGCGATGTGCCCGACGGGGTCTGGATAGCCGAACTCGCGCCCGTCGACGACCCCGACGACGTACCGGACGCGGTGCTCACCGCGCTCGGTGCCCGGCAGACCGTGCTGCGCGGGGCCGGTGCCGAGGAGATCCGGGCCGTCACCGAACGGCACCCCGTCGAGCCGCTGGTCCGGCTCGCCGAGCACTGCGCGTCCCGCCGGATGCTGCTGATCCTCGACAACTGCGAGCACGTCGTCGGCGCCGCCGCCCACCTCGCCGAGTACCTGCTGGCCCGCTGTCCGGGGCTGACGGTCCTGGCCACCAGCCGGGAACCGCTCGGGGTGCCGGGGGAGTCGCTGCGGCCGGTGGAGCCCCTGCCGGAACCCTTCGCGATGCGGCTGTTCGCGGACCGGGGGGCCGCCGCGCGGCCCGGGTTCCGGATCGCGGACGACCCGGGCGCCGCCGCCGAGATCTGCCGCCGCCTCGACGGGCTGCCGCTCGCCATCGAACTCGCCGCCGCCCGGCTGCGGATGCTCACCCCCCGGCAGATCGCTGACCGGCTCGACGACCGCTTCCGGCTGCTGACCAGCGGCGCGCGGACCGTGCTGCCCCGGCAGCAGACGCTGCGCGCGGTCGTCGACTGGTCATGGGAACTGCTCGACGGCGACGAACGCACCGTGCTGCGGCGGCTGTCCGTCTTCGCGGGCGGCTGCGATCTGGCCGCCGCCGAGGACGTGTGCGGGCCCGCGGCCCTCGACGCGCTCGGTTCGCTGGTCGACAAGTCCCTCGTGGTCGCCGCGCCCGGACCCGACGGACCCATGCGGTACCGGCTCCTGGAGACCGTCGGGGAGTACGCCGCCGAACAACTCGACCTGGCCGACGACCGGGCCCCCACCGAACGCGCCCATCTCGTCCACTACCGCGAGGTCGCCCGTACCACCGACCCGCTGCTGCGGGGCGGCGGACAACCGGCGGCGATCCGGCTGCTCACCACCGAGTACGAGAACCTGCGGACCGCGCTGCGGCACGCCGTCGCCGCCCGGGACGAGCAGGAGTCGCTGTGCCTGGTGCTGTCCCTGGGCTGGTTCTGGCAGATCCGTGATCTGCGGACCGACGCCCGCAACTGGTCACGGGAGGCGGGCGCGCTCGGCCCCGACCCGTTCGCCCCGCCGGTGACCCCCGCGCTCCCGCTGTACGAGCCCGTCACCGCCGCCCCGCCGCCGATGCGGCCCGAGGTGCTCACCGAGGCCCGGCGCGGGGTCCACCTCATCCAACTGGCCTGCATGGACATGGATCTGGACGCCTGGCAGAACTCGGGGGCCCAGGACCGGCTGCGCAGGGTCGCCGCCACCTACCGGCCGGGGCTGCCGCAGACCTGCCGTACCCCCGGATACCTGTGGTTCTTCGCGGTGCTGCTCACCGGTGACCTGGACCAGCTGCACGAGGTCGTCGACGGGACGGTCCAGACCTGCCGGGACCTCGGCTACGCGTGGGAGCTGGGCCAGGCCCTCCAGATGCGGGCCAACATCCTCGCCAACCGCACCGAGTGGAACGGCGACGCCACCCGGGACGCCGACGAGGCCCTCGGGATCTTCCTGCGGCTCGGTGACGCCTGGGGCGCGGCGGAGTCGCTGTCGGCGCGCGGGGAGGCGTACGAGCGGCGGGGCGACCACGCGCGGGCCGCCGCCGACTTCGGGGCGGCCATCGAGCACTCGCGGAGCCTCGGCGCGCACGCGCAGGTCTCGGTGCTCAGCGCGCGGCTCGCGGGCGTCTGGCTGGAGATCGGGGGCGCGGACGCGCTGCGGGGCGAGGAACTGCTGCGCCAGGTGATCCACGACAACGCGGAGCAGGGCAACAACGGCGCGATGCCGACCTCGCGGCTGTTCCTCGCGATGTATCTGGGCCGGACCGGGCGCCGGGCCGAGGCGCGGGAGCATCTGCGGCTGCTGCGGGAGAAGTTCACCGCGGCCGGGTTCGTCGTCTTCGACGGGTTCATCACCGGGATCGAGGCATGGCTCGACATCCTCGACGGGGAGTTCGACGCGGGTCTCGCGAAGCTGCGGACCGCGCTGGTCGGGGCCGCCGACCCGATGTGCCGGATGATGGCACCGCACCTCGGGGCGCAGCATCTGCTGACCGGCGCCCTCGCGCTCGCCCGACGCGACGGCGGCGCGCGCGCCCGGGACGCGGCGCTGCTGCTGGGCGCGTCCCGGGCGCTGCTGCCCGCGCGGCACTGCGACACGGCCGCGGACCGTGAGACATGGGCCGCGGCCGAGAAGGCGACCCGCGCGGCGCTGGACCCGGAGGTGTTCGACGCGGCGTTCGCGGAGGGCGCCGGACTGACCCTGGAGACCGCGAGCGCGCTGGTGTGACCGGCCCCCCTCACCGGGTTTCCCGGGCTCGCGTTCCCGCCCGGCGGGAACGCGGGCCCGGGGGTACGGCCGTCAGGTCCGGGTGCGGTACTTGTGGATCGCGACCGGGGCCATGACCGCGGTGATCGCGCCCGACCACAGCAGGACCATCAGGACGTCGTGGGCCAGCGGGCCGCCGTTGATCAGGTTGCGGGCGGCGTCCGCGAGGGACGACAGCGGGTTGTAGCCGGTGAACGTCTGGAGCCAGCCGGGCATGGACTCCGTCGGCGCGAAGATGGACGAGCCGAACTGGAGCGGCATCAGGACCAGCATGGCCATGCCCTGGATGGCCTGCGCGTTCTTCATCATCACACCCATGGTGAGGAAGATCCACATCAGGGCGGAGCCGAACACCAGGGACAGTCCGACGGCGGCCAGCAGGCCCGGCACGCTGTCCACGGACAGTCCGATGGCGAAGCCGACGGCGAGCAGGATCGAGGTCGCGACGAGCATCCGGCCGATCTCGACGATGATCTTGGCGATCAGCACCGAGGAGCGGGCTATCGGCAGGGAGCGGAACCGGTCCATGACCCCCGTCTGGAAGTCCTGGTTGAATCCGGTGCCCACCCCCATCGCGATGTTCATGCCCATCATCGCCATCAGGCCCGGGACCACGTAGTTGACGTACGTCTCCTGGTCGCCCGCGATCGCGCCGCCGAAGACGAACACGAACAGCAGGGTCAGGACGATCGGCATCAGTACGACGTCGAACATCGACTCCGGGTCCTGTCTGATCCACAGCAGGTTCCGGCGGACCAGGGCGGTGGTGTGGCGGACATGGGCCCGCGGACCGATCCGGCTCTCGTCCTTGTGGACGGCCGGGGCGGCGGGTGCGTCGGTGGGCGGCTTCAGGGTCGTGGCGCTCATACGGCGGCCTCCTCCAGGGCGGGGGCGGGGGTGTCCTGCCCGGTGGTCGGCCGGTGGCCGGTGAGGGACAGGAACACCTCGTCCAGGCTGGGCAGTTCGGTGGTGATCGAGGCGAGGGTGGTGCCCCGGGAGGAGAGCAGCGTGACGACGGCGGTGAGCTGTTCGTCGCTGAGGATCGGGACGAGGACGGTGCCGGAGTCGGCGTCGACGGTGGCGAGGCCCAGGCCGGTGAGGCCGGAGTCGTCGAGCGCCCTGGCGGTGGGCCACAGCTCCTGCGGGTCGGTGGGGCGCACCCGCAGGGTCCGGCCGCCGACCTTGGCCTTCAGGTCGTGGACCTTGCCGCCCGCGATGACCTTGCCCCGGTCGATGACGGTGAGTTCCCCGGCGAGCTGTTCGGCCTCCTCCATGTACTGGGTGGTGAGCAGGACGGTGACCCCGTCCCCGACCATCCGCTTGACCTCGTCCCACACCTCGTTGCGGGTACGGGGGTCGAGTCCCGTCGTCGGCTCGTCCAGATAGAGGACGGCCGGGTCGCCGATCATGGACGCGGCGAGGTCGAGCCTGCGGCGCATCCCGCCGGAGTACGTCTTCGCGGGTCGCAGCGCGGCCTCCGTGAGGGAGAACCGCTCCAGGAGTTCATCGGCCCGCGTCCGGGCGCCCTTGCGGGTCAGGTCGAGGAGGCGGCCGATGAGGATCAGGTTCTCGCGGCCGGACAGCTTCTCGTCCACGGAGGCGTACTGGCCGGTCAGGCCGATCACCCGGCGCAGCGCGTACGGCTGGCGGACCACGTCGTACCCGGCGACGGTCGCGGTGCCCGAGTCCGGGGTGATCAGGGTGGACAGGCACCGTACGAGGGTGGTCTTGCCGGCGCCGTTGGGACCGAGGACCCCCATCACCGTGCCCTCCGCGACATCGAGGTCGACCCCGTCGAGGGCCTTCGTCGTGCCGTAGTGCTTGTGGAGTCCCCGGACGGATACGGCGATGCCCCCGGCGGAGTTTCGGGTGGTGCGGTCGGATCGGCTCATGCGTCGAGCGTGCCATCCGCCACCGACAGTCCGCCGACACGGAACGGGGTCCCGGCCCGGTCCGGGCGGCGGAGCACCGACAGATCGCCTACAGATCACCGACAGACCGTCCACAGGCCCGCCGAGAGCCCGCCGACAGGTCCGCCGACGGGTCCGCCGACGGGTCCGGGCAAGTTCGCCGACAGGTCCGCCGAGGGGCCGTCGTGGGCGGTTCGGGCGGGGTGCGCCGGTCCGGGTGCGCGCGGGCCCCGGCGCGGGCGGCCCGGGTGGGCGACGGGGAGCGCGGGGGCGGGGCGGACCGCGAGGTGACGGGGGGTGGTGGCTATGTGATAATCCCGTCCGATAGATCACGCAGCCCTCACGGATCGCCCAGGAACCCTCCGCTGCGGCGGGGCCCGCGTCCGGCTCGTGCTTCCCGAGGGAGAGGACCGGGTGTGATGGCCACCGCGAACGGACCGGAGCCTGAGCCGTCGGACGACGCGGACCGGGGGGCCCGGGGCGGCGGCACCGTACAGATCGTGGACCACGCGCTGCTGGTGCTCAAGGCCATCGCCGACGCCGACCGGCCGCGCGGGGTACGGGAGCTGAGCCGCGATCTGCTGATCAGCAAGAGCTCCACCCAGCGCATCCTCGCCTCGCTGGAACGGGTGGGCCTCGCGGTCGCCGACGAGAGCACCCGCAAGTACGTGATCGGCCCCGCCGCGCTCACCCTGGCGTGGAAGCACGCCGCCAACAGCGATCTGGTGGGCGCCGCCGCCGAGGTCACGGCCCGGATCGCGGCCGTGACGGGGGAGACGGCCTGTGTCTCCACCGTCGTGGACGGCCGGCGGGTCACGGTGCACGAGGTGGAGAGCTCCCAGCCGCTGCGTCTGATCACCGGTGTGGGCCGGCCGTACTCGCTGTTCGCGGGCGCCACCGGCCGGATGCTGCTGGCGATGCTGCCCAAGGAGCGGCTGGAGCACCTCGTACGCGAGCACACGGCGGCCGGTTCCGGCTCCGGCCCCGGTGACGACGGCGATGACGCCGCGACGCTGACCCGTCGCGTCGAGGAGACCCGCGCGCGCGGATACGCGTTCAGCCGGGGCGAGTGGATCAACGGCGGCTGCGGGGTCGCCGTACCGATCGGCACCCAGGGGACCGTCAGCGCCGCGCTGAGCATCTACGGGCCCGAGGCGCGGCTCACCGACGACCGGATGACCGAGCTGGTCCCCGTCCTGCGGTCGGCCGCCGCGCAGATCACGCTGCGCTGGCACCAGCCGGGCTGACCGTCCGGCCCGGCTGACCGTCCGGCCCCGCTACCGACCAGCCGGGGTGACCTGTCCGGCCCGGGTAGCTGTCCGGGCCTCGCACCCGCGCCGTACCGCCGCGCCCCGCCCGGCTCTGACCTCCCCGGCCCCGGTAGGCCGTCCCGGCCGTCCCGGCCGAGCACACCCCCGGCCCGTCCCCGTGGCCGTCGTCCCAGCGCCCCGCCCGTGAGGTCCCCTCACCGGCGGGGTCCTTCGTCGTGCCCCGGACCGCCCGTCGCGGTGGTACCCCGGACCGTCCGGCACGCCTTTCACCAGCAGGGCGGTATCCGGCCATCGGTTTCGTCCGATGATCGTCTCCGGTTGACCTCACTACACCCATTGACCTCGCTCGAACGGCGTAGGTACGTTGTCCCAAGCGATCTGGTCCACTGTCCCAGATCGAGGAGGGTGTCAGTTTCCGGCCGATCCCGGAAGGCGCCGGAGGGCATCCGCCCCGCACGGGCTCCACAAGGTTCCGGCCAGGAGCCGCAGGTCCCGCCCGGTACGCGGGGGGTCAGGGCGACCGCGAGAACCGCCCGCGCCGCCGAACGTCGCGTCGCTACGCGAAAACACTCGACAGTTCCGTAGATAACCCGAAAATCAGGAGAAGTGCCATATGCTGCTCGGCTGGCGTGCACGAATCGGACAGATCCGCCCCGCGACCGCGATCGAGGGAGCCGAGGAATGGCGCTCGGTGGCGCCCACCGGTGTCGCCTTCGCGGACGCCCGCACCATCGTTCCCCGGGTCGACGCGGAGGGGCTGCGGGTCATGATGGGCCAGGTGCTCGAAGCGTCCCGGCAGCTCGCCACCGCCAAGGTCGACCTGATCGTCCAGTGCGGCGCCCCCGGCACCTTCATCCCGGGAGTGGGCACCGACCAGAAGGTCACCGACGAGATCACCGCCGAGACCGGTGTCCCCGCGATCACCATGATGCAGGCCACGGTCGACGCCCTGCGCGCCGTCGGCGCCACCTCGGTCGCCGTCGGCAGCATCTACACGGACGAGGTCAACGAGGCCCTGCGGGTCTACCTCACGGCCCTCGGCTTCGAGGTCGCCGCCGTCGAGGGACTCCAGATGACCGACCCGTACGAGGCCAGCGTCCATGACGCCGACAGCGCGTACCGGCTCGGCCGGCGGCTGCACAAGGCCGCCCCCGACGCCGACGCCCTGCTGATCTCCTGCGGCACGTTCCGCACGTTCGAGGTGCTGCCGTACCTGGAGATGGACACCGGCCGTCCCGTCGTCACCAGCAACCAGGCGTCGCTGTGGGCCGCGCTGCGCCACCTCGGACTGCGCGACGAGATCCCCCAGCTCGGCCGCCTCGGCCGGACCGTCTGACCCGGTCCCGCCCCCGAACACCCGCCGCCCGGCCGAACAAAGGAAATGAACGTGCTCGTCGACGCATTGCAGTTCGTGAAGCCCGCCCGGGAACGCTTCGAGGAGTGGCACGCCGCGGGGATCACCGCGGTCCACGCGACCGTCGCGATCTGGGAGGACTCCACCGAGACCATGCGCGAGGTCGGCCGCTGGCAGCGGCTGCTCGCGGAGAACGCCGACCTGCTGTGCGAGGGCCGCTCCGCCGACGACATCCGCGCGGCCGGTGAGCAGGGCCGCACCGCCGTCGTCCTCGGCTTCCAGAACAGCAGCCCCTTCGAGGACGACCTCGACCTCGTCGGCGCCTTCCACCAGGCGGGCGTCCGGATCGCCCAGCTCACCTACAACACCCAGAACTCCGCGGGCGCGGGCTGCTGGGAGGGCGACGACGCGGGACTCTCCCGCACCTACGGCGTCAACCTGGTCCGGGAGATGAACCGGGTCGGCATGCTCATCGACATCTCCCACTGCAACGAGCGCACCTCCCTGGAAGCCCTGGAGACCTCCGAGCGGCCCGTCGCCGTCACCCACTCCAACCCGCGCGGATTCGTCGGCGAGGACGTGGAACTCGCGTTCCGCAACAAGTCCGACACCGTCCTCAAGAAGGCCGCGGAGTCCGGCGGTGTGGTCGGCCTCAGCATGTACCCCCGGATCGCCCCGAGCGGCGTCGACTGCACCGTCGCCCAGTTCTGCGACATGGTCGCCTACACCGTCGAACTCATCGGCGTCGACCATGTCGGCCTCGGCTCCGACTACTACGCCGGACAGGGCGACGAGGAACTCCACTGGTGGCGCCAGGGCCGCTGGAGCCGCAAGCCCATGGTGCCGATCTCCGGGCCCGTCGAGTTCCCCGACTGGTTCGCCGCCGGCCGCGGCTACGCCGACGTCCAGGCGGAACTCCTGCGCCGCGGCTTCACCGACAGCGAGGTGGCGCGGATATCCGGCGGCAACTGGCTGCGCATGTTCGAGTCCGGCTTCGTGGCCGGTCCGGCGAACTGACCCCCGGCCTAGGCCAGGGAAGGAGCCGACCGTCATGAACCGGTACGACGCCGTGATCGTCGGAGGCGGCCACAACGGGCTGGTGGCCGCCGCCTATCTGGGCCGCGCGGGACTGCGGGTCGCCGTCCTCGAAGCCAGGCCGCAGCTCGGCGGGCCCTGCGGCGGCTACGAGTTCCTGCCCGGCCGCAGGCTGTCCTTCACCAACTCGCCCGGCTCGCTCAACCCGGCCGTGGTCACCGAACTCGGGCTCGCCGGGCACGGTCTGCGCTTCGTCCGCGCCGACCCCACCGTCGTCCAGCAGTTCGGCGGACGCAGCTTCCTCGGCTGGCGCGACCCCGCCCGGGTCGACGCCCAGCTCGACGCGTTCGCCCCCGGCGAGGCCGACCGCTACCGGGCGCTGATCAGCGGCCTCGAACGGCTCGGCGCGAGCCTGCGGGTGTCCCTCGACGCGGCGCCGCCCACCCTGGACGTCCTGCGCGAGCGGCTCACCGACCCGGCCGACAAGGCCCTGTTCGCCGAGGTCTTCGACGGCAGCCTCACCGATCTGCTCGACGGACATCTGCGCTCCGACCAGGCCAAGACCCTGCTCGCGATGCTCGCCCTCAACGCGCACCTCGTCCCGCCCTCCGCCCCCGGCACCGCCGTCGGCCTGATGATGCGGCCCTTCGCACTGGCCGCCGCCGGCGCCGGACGGCCCGCCGACGCCGAACGCGTCGCGCTGCGCGGCTCGACCGGACTGCCCGTCGGCTCCATGAGCGCGATCATCGACGCGCTGGCGAGCAGCTGCCGCGCCCACGGCGTGGAGCTGCGGACCAGCGCGCCCGTGGACCGTGTCCTGCACGGACCGGACGGGGTGCGGGGCGTGGTCACCGTGTGCGGCGAGGAGTTCACCGCGCCCCGGGTGATCTCGGCGGTCAACCCCGTCCATCTCTTCCGGGACCTGCTCGACGACACGGCGATGGGCGCCACCGTCCGCGACGAGATCACCGCCACCCCGATGCGCGGCTCCGCGTTCAAGGTGGTCCTGGAGGTCGACTCGCTGCCCGGGTACGCCGGACTGCCCGACGGCACCGACCCCGACCGGGTACGAGCCTGCCAGTTCCGGGTGGGCGCCCCGCTCGACGGGATCGAGGAGTCGGTCACCGCCGCCCTCGCCGGACGGGTCGCGGGCCGCCCCCTGGTGTGGGGACTGGTCCCGACCCTCACCTCACCCGGGCTCACCCCCCGGGGCACCCACCTCATCAGCGTCAACGCCTGGCACGCCCCGCACACCCCGCACGACGGCCCCTGGGACACCACCCGCACCGAGGAGTTCGGCCGCGCCTGCGTCGACACGCTCGCCGCGCTCATGCCGGGCATCGCCGACCGGATCGTGGCCCACCGCTTCATGAACCCCGTCGAGATCGAGAACGAACTCGGCCTCCCCGGAAGCAACATCACCCACGGCGACATGCTGCCCGTGAATCTCTTCGGCGCCCGGCCGCACCCCGCCGTCGCGGGGTACCGCACCCCGCTCACCGGCTTCTACCTCAGCGGGTCGGGGACCTGGCCCGGCGGCTACGTCACCGGGACCCCGGGCCGCAACGCGGCCACCGCGGTCCTGACCGACCTCCACGACGAACAAAGGCGAACACCATGAGGCTTTCGCTCCGCCACGGGCCGCCCCGCCCGCGAAGACCACGCCCGCGAGGAGCACGCCTGCGTGCGGCCGTCGCCACCGCGGCCGTCACCGGGGTCCTCCTCACCGGATGCGGCGCCAACCCGTCCTTCGGACGCGACCCGCACACCCTCGTCATCGGCGCCGAGGGCGAGATACCCGCCCTCGACCCGCACCGCCTCTCGGGAACCGTCGGACTGCGGGTCACCGACGCCCTCTTCGACCCGCTCATCCGCGAGGAACTCGGCACCAGGACCGACCGCGCGCCCGCCCTGCGGCCCTCGCTCGCGAAGTCCTGGACGGTCGCCCCCGACGCCCTCACCGTCACCCTGGCACTGCGCGAAGGCGTCACCTTCACCGACGGGACGCCGTTCGACGCCGCCGCCGTCCGCACCAACTTCGACCGGATCATGGACGAGAAGTCCCCGGTCCACGACCCCACCGCCGCCGGGAACATGAAGTTCCTGACCCGCTGGATCGAACGCGTCGACGTCACCGGCACCCACACCGTCGCCCTCCGGCTCACCCGCCCCTACGCGGGACTGCCCCGGATGCTCACCGACCGCCGGATGTCGATCATCAGCCCCCGGGCGCTGCGCGCCCACCGGCCCGACGACATCGGCCTGCACCCCGTCGGCACCGGCGCCTTCACCCAGGACAAGGCCGACCACGGCAAACGCGTCACCCTCAAGCGCAACGACGACTACTGGGGCGGCGCACCCCGGACCCCCACCATCATCGTGGAGTCCGTCACCGACCCCACCACCCTCGCCATCGCCGCCCAGACCGGCGAGATCGACGCGATCCTCAGCGCCGGGGCCCAGCAGGTCCAGCAGCTCGCCGGACGCGGCACCATGACCGTCCAGTACCCCGAACCCGCCAACCAGTACTTCCTGCGCCTCAACACCCGCACCGCGCCCACCGACAACACCACCTTCCGCCGCGCCCTCAACCACGCCGTCGACCGCGAGGCCGTCGCCACCCTCACCGGCGGCCAGGTCGCCCCCTCCACCGGACCCCTGCCCCGCGGCAACGAGGCCTACCAGGAACCCTCCGCCGGCGCTGCCACCGCCTACGACCACGACCCCGAACTGGCCCGCCGCCTCATCCGGGAGAGCGGGGTGCCCACCCCCGTCCGCCTCAAGCTGCTCGCCCCCGACAGCGGCCCCGGCTTCTCCCAGGCCACCGAGATCATGTCGCTGATCCAGCAGGACCTCAAAGCCGTCGGCGTCCGCCTCGACGTCCAGTACATGGAGTTCGCGTCCCTGGTCGCCGTGGAGGGCAAGGGCTACGAGAACGGCACCCACGGCTCGTTCAACGGCTGGACCACCGGCGCCGACGCCGCCGACTTCCTGGAACGGATGTTCAGCGGCGCGCTCCACCCGCCCGACGGCGTCAACCGCGGCTGGTACCGCGACGCACGCGTCGACACCCTCCTCGACCGGGCCCGCGGCGAACCCGACGAGAACCGCCGGATGTCGCTCTACCGCCAGGCCGCCGACGGGATCGGCGCCGACGCCCCCTGGGTCTTCCTCTACCAGGACCGGCTGCCCCGGCTGCTGAGCCGCAAGATCGACGGAGTCGTCCCCGCCGCCTCCGTCTACGTCGACTACACCACCATCCGCCGCCGGTGAGGGAGAGCACAGCCATGAAGGCCACCGCGGCACCGGCCCCCGCCACCACCCGGGCCCCCGCCACCCGCCGGGCGCGCCTCCCGCGCGCGCTGACCGGCTCCCACGTCACCGCCCTCATCGGCGGCGCCATCCTCGCCGTCACCGTCCTGGTCGCGATCCTCGCCCCGTGGATCGCCCCCCATGACCCGCTCGGCACCAACCCGTCGTCCGTCGGCCTCGGCCCCTTCAGCGGCGGCCATCTCCTCGGCACCGACGAGGTCGGCCGCGACATCCTCAGCCGGCTGATGCACGGCACCCGGCTCGCCCTGCTCGTCGCCGTGCTGCCGACCCTGCTCGCCCTCGCCATCGGCGGCTGCCTCGGACTGCTGTCCGGCTACGTCGGCGGCTGGCTCGACAGCTTCCTGATGCGCGTCTTCGACGTGATGTTCTCCTTCCCCGGCATCCTGCTCGCCCTCGGCATCGGCGTCGCCCTCGGCCCCGGCGTCACCTCCATGGTCATCGCCATGGTCGTCGTCACCGTCCCCGAGTTCGGCCGGATCGTCCGCGGCAACGTCGTCTCGCTGCGCCAGGAGCAGTACGTCGAGGCCGCCGGAGCCCTCGGCTACAGCCATCTGCGGATCGCGTTCCGGCACATCGCGCCCAACCTGCTCGGCGGCCTCGTCGTCTTCGCCACCCTCCAGACCGGCCGCAACGTCATCCTCGGCTCCAGCCTCGCCTTCCTCGGGCTCGGCGCCCAGCCGCCCACCCCCGACTGGGGCCAGATGCTCAGCGGCGGCCGCGCCCTGCTGGTCACCGCCCCGCACGTCGCCACCATCCCCGGACTCGCGATCGTCGTGCTCGCCGTCGGCTTCAACCTGCTCGGCGACGGCGTACGGGACCGGCTCGACCCGCGCAGCCGCCGGTCCGGCAAGACCCGCGGAGCCCGCGCGCTCCTCACCCCCTGGACCCGCCGGAGCCGGACATGAACAGCCCAGGAGCCCCGTCATGCTGACCTTCACCCTGCGCCGCGCGCTCCAGATGATCCCCGTCGTCCTCGGGGTCACCATCGCCACCTTCGGCCTCGGCCAGATCATCCCCGGCGACCAGGCCAGCGCCCTGCTCGGCCCCAGCTCCTCCGAGGAGGACCGCCAGGCGCTGCGCGCCGACCTCGGCCTCGACGAACCCGCCGTCTCCCGCTACTTCACCTACCTCGGCAGCCTCTTCGACGGCGACCTCGGCCGCTCCCTGTCCTTCGGCCGGCCCGTCTCCGAAGTGCTCTCCGAACGGCTGCTGAACACCCTGCTGCTGTCCGGCACCGCGATCGTCGTCGCCGCCGTCGTCGGGGTCGCCATCGGCACCTGGGCCGCGCAGAAGCCCGGCTCCGCCCGCGACCGCGGACTCACCGTCGGGGTGCTGTTCTTCAACTCCGTCCCCTCGTTCTGGTTCGGCCTCGTCCTCATCGTCGTCTTCTCCCTGCAACTGCGGGTGCTCCCCGCGACCGGCATGACCTCCATCGGAGGCGGCGGATCCCTCGACGTCGCCGCGCACATGGTGCTGCCGGTGATCACCCTCGCCGCCTGGTCGCTGGCCGTGATCGCCCGGATGACCCGCTCCGCGGTACTGGAGGTCATCGGCAACGACTACGTCCGCACCGCCCGCTCCCGCGGCGTCGGCGAGTTCCGGGTCGTCGTCCGGCACGTGCTGCCCAACGCGATGCCGTCCGTGATCACCGTCGTCGGACTCCAGGCCGGCTTCCTGCTCAGCGGCGCCGTGCTCACCGAGACCGTCTTCTCCTGGCCCGGCATCGGACTCGCCCTCCACCAGGCCATCTCCACCCGCGACATCCCCCTCGTCCAGGGCGGCATCCTCGTCATCGCCGTCGCGTTCGTCCTGATCAACTTCCTGGTCGACATCCTCCAGGCGTACTTCAACCCCAAGATCAAGCTCGCGTAGGCGGAAGGGAACCACCGTGACCATTCTGGACGTGGAGCACCTCAAGGTCGCCTACCGGCGCCCGGACCAGGGCCACGGACCCGCCCTGGAGACCGTCCGCGACGTGTCGTTCAGCGTCGCCGCCGGTGAATCCCTCGGCGTCGTCGGCGAATCCGGGTGCGGCAAGAGCCAGACCATGCTCGCCGTACTGCGGATGCTCGGCCACGGCGGCGCGGAGATCAGCGGCCGGATCGGCTTCGACGGCCGCGACCTCACCACCCTCGGCCCCAAGGAGATGCGGCGGATACGCGGCTCCGGCATCGGACTCGTCTCCCAGGACGCCCTCTCCGCGCTCAACCCCGCCATGACCATCGGCGCCCAGATGGCCGAACCCCTCATCCACTACGACCGGATGAGCCGCCGCGCCGCCACCGCCCGCTGCGCCGAACTCCTCGACCTGGTCGGCATCCCCGGCGCCCGGGAACGCCTGCGCAGCTATCCGCACGAACTGTCCGGCGGAATGCGCCAGCGCGTCCTCATCGCCATGGCCATCAGCCGCGACCCCAAGGTCCTCATCGCCGACGAACCCACCACCGCCCTCGACGTCACCATCCAGTCCCAGGTGCTCCAGCTCATCGACCGGCTGCGCCGCGAACTGCGGATGGCCCTCGTCCTGATCACCCATGACCTCGGCGTCGTCGCCGGGATCACCGACCGGATCGCCGTGATGTACGCGGGCCGCATCGTCGAACTCGCGCCCACCACAGCCCTGTTCGACGCCCCCGGCCACCCGTACACCCGTGCCCTGATGAACTCCATCCCCCGGATGGACCGCGCCCGCGTCGACCGGCTGCCCGCCATCCCCGGCTTCCCGCCCGACCCCGCCGACCCGCCGCCGGGCTGCGCCTACCAGCCCCGCTGCGCGACGGCCCGCCCCGAGTGCGGCGACTCCGTGCCCCAGCTGCTCACCCTCACCACCGGCGCCCCCGGACACACCGTCCGCTGCCCCTTCACCGCCCCACCCGAGGCCCCGGCCACGGCCGACGCGACGGACCCCGCCGCACCCGAGGCCACCGCATCCGCCGCACCCGAGGCCCCGGACCCCGCGGACACCACCGCCCCGGCACCCCGAGGAGACCGCGCATGACCGCCGCCGCCGAACCCCGGACCCCGGGCGCCACCCGGACCGACGACAACGCCGTCACCGTCGAGGAACTCCGGGTCCACTTCCCCGTCCGCACCGGGGTACTGCGCCGGGTCACCGGCTCCGCGCACGCCGTCGACGGCGTCTCGTTCACCGTGCCCGCCCGCAGCATCGTCACCATCGTCGGGGAGAGCGGCAGCGGCAAGACCACCACCGGACGCGCCCTCGTCGGCCTCTCACCCGTCCACTCCGGAACGGTCACCGTCCACGGCCGCCCGCTGGACGAGATCCGCCGCGACCGCACCCTGCACCGGCTCGCCCAGATCGTCTACCAGGACCCGTACGCCAGCCTCAACCCCCGGATGACCATCAGGGCGATGATCCGCGAGGTCGTCACCGTGCACCGGACCGTCCCCCGCGAGGAGGCCGCCGACCGTGTCGCGGAACTCCTCGCCCAGGTCGGGCTGCGCCCCGAACTCGCCGACCGCTACCCGCACGAACTGTCCGGCGGCCAGCGCCAGCGCGCCGCCATCGCCCGCGCCCTCGCCGCCGAACCCCGCTTCATCGTCTGCGACGAGATCGTCTCCGCCCTGGACGTCAGCATCCAGGGCCAGATCGTCAACCTCCTCAAGGACCTGTGCCGGGACCGCGAGGTGAGCTTCCTGTTCATCTCCCACGACATGAGCGTCGTCCGGCACATCTCCGACCACGTCATCGTCATGTACGGCGGCCGGATCATGGAGAGCGGACCGTGCGACGAGATCTTCTCCGCGCCCCGCCATCCGTACACCCACGCCCTGCTCGGCGCCGTCCCTGTGCCCGACCCCCGCTCCCCGGGACTGCGCGGCGCCGTCCGCACCCGCGCCGAACCGCCCGACCCCACCGATCCGCTGCCGGGCTGCCGCTTCCAGCGCTCCTGCCCGTTCGCCACCGAGGAGTGCCGCGCGGGGGACCCGCCCCCCACCCTGTCCGTCGGCGCCGGCGGCCACACCGTCGCCTGCCATCACGCCGAGACCCCCGCCGTACGGGCCGCCCTCACCTCCGAGGCCCCCGTCCCCGAAAGGACCCCCGCACCATGACCCCCGACACGACCGGTACGACCGGGGAGTACACCTCCCACACCGCGGGCCGGCGGCGCGCCCCCGCGGGCACGGCGGTGCCGCTGACCGACCCCGCGACCGGCGCGGTCTGGGCCCACGCGTACCAGGACCCGGACGCCGTGGACGAGGCGGTGGCCGCCGCCCGCGCCGCGTTCACCGGCCCCGACTGGGCCGGACTCCCGGCGCACGCCCGCGCCGATCTGCTGTACCGGCTCGGTGACGTGCTCGTCGCGCACACCGACGAACTCGCCGCCCTGGAGACCCTCGCCAACGGCAAGCCGCTCGCCGCGACCCGGGGCGAGGTCGGGGCGCTCGCCCGCTGGTACCGCTACTTCGCGGCCGTCGCCGAGACCCTGGAGGACCGCTCCCGGCCGCTCGGCGCCACCGCGCACGCGCGGATCACCCAGGAACCGCTCGGGGTCGTCGCCGCGCTGACCCCCTTCAACGGCGCCCTGTCCCTGGGCTCCTGGAAGCTCGCCCCGGCCCTCGCCGCGGGCAACACCGTGATCCTCAAGCCGCCGCCGCAGGCCCCCGCCTCCTCCGTCCGGCTCGCCGAACTCGCCCTGGAGGCCGGTTTCCCGCCCGGGGTCGTCAGTGTCGTCATCGGCGGCGCCGACGAGGGCAGGCGCCTCACCGACCACCCCGATGTCGCGATGATCACCTTCACCGGCAGCACCGCCGTCGCCCGGACCCTCGGCGCCCGCGCCGCCGAGCGGATGAAGCGCTACGTCTGCGAGGCGGGCGGCAAGTCCGCGCACATCGTCTTCGCCGACGGCGACCTGGACGCCGCCGTGACCGCGGCCCGGCAGGGCGCGTTCTCCGCCGCGGGCCAGACCTGCGTCGCGGGCTCCCGTGTCCTGGTCCAGCGCGAGGTCCACGAGGAGTTCCTGCGCCGCTACGGCGACGCCGTCGGACGGCTGCGGGTGGGCGACCCCCGCGACCCGCGCACCCATGTCGGCCCGCTGGCCTCGGCCGCGGCACTCACCCGCGTAGAGGGCTACGTGGACGAGGCGCTCGCGGGCGGCGCCCGCGCGGTCACCGGCGGCAAGCGGGCGACGGTACCGGAGTCCCTCGACGGCGGCTACTGGTACGAGCCGACCGTCCTCACCGACGCGGGCCCCGACCTCGCGGTCTGCCGCGAGGAGGTGTTCGGCCCGGTCGTCACCGTCCACCCCTTCGACACCGAGGACGACGCGGTCGCCCTCGCCAACTCCGTCGAGTACGGGCTCGCCGCCGGGTTCTGGACCCGGGACGCGGCCCGCGCGCACCGGGTGGCCCGGCGCCTGGAAGCGGGCGTCGTCTGGGTCAACACCTACCGGCTGCTGCACTGGAGCGTGCCGTTCGGCGGCTACAAGCAGTCCGGACTCGGCCGTGAGAACGGTGCGGAGGCCGTCGCCGAGTTCCTCCAGACCAAGTCCGTCATCACCGAACACGGCACCCCCGCCGACCCCTTCGCCCACTGACCGCCCCGCACACCGCAAGGAACCCCATGGAATTCCTCGTCAACATCCAGATCAGCTGGCCGCACGGCATGGACCCCGAGCACAAGGAGTCCGTCTCGCAGGAGGAGCGCCGCAGGGCCGCGGAGCTGGCCGCCTCGGGTCATCTCGTCCGTATGTGGCGCGTGCCCGGCCGCACCGAGAACTGGGGCCTGTGGCAGGCCGCCGACCCCACCGAACTCCACACCATCATCTCGTCCCTCCCGGTCTGGCCCTGGATGACCGTAACGGTCCACTCCCTGGCCACCCACCCGGTCGACCCGACCCCCCGGTAGCCCCCGTACGGGTCGCCTTCGCTCGCGCTCCCGAGGTCTGTCCGGCTGGGCCCACTTGTCCCTGTGCGGGTCGTCCGTGGGTGCGCAGTTCCCCGCGCCCCTGGATGCTGCCCCCTTGCGGTCGCTTCTCGGGTGCGGGTCCGCCCTCGTTTGTGCGCAGTTCCCCGCGCCCCTTCGGGGGCGCCTCCTGGGGCTGTTCTCGGTGAATCCCGACCGGCCCCGACCCGAAGAACAAGTCGGATGCGCCCCAAAGGGGCGCGGGGAACTGCGCACCCCACGAACGACGGCACAGGAACGAAGTACGCCCAACACAAGAGACCCAGAGGCGCCCCCCCGGCAAGGGGTCAGGCGACGACGTTCACGACCGTGCCGACGGGCGCGAACTTCCACATCGCGGCCCCATCGGCAACCTTCTGCCGGACCGCCGCGGTCTGCACCCCGAGATCCGTCTCGGGCCGCGCCCCGTCCACCGCGTTGGAGAACGCCACGGTCAGCCCGGAACTCTTCGCGAAGTAGATGATGTTCGCGACCTTCACCCCGTCGGTCCCCGTCCCGGACGGCAACCGGGAGGACACCTTGTGCGCGCCGACAGGCGGATGCACGGACCCGGGCCACACGGCGAACGTCCGCGACACCTTGTCCCGCGCCTCCACGAGCCACACCCGCCGCTGCTCCAGCGAGTACACGACCCGGTGTCCCTCGCCGGAGGCGGCAGGCACCGCAGGCACCTTCGGCTTCGCGTCCTCGGGCCGCTGCTGAGGCTTCTTCGACGCGGACCCCGCGGGACCCGCGTCGGTCCGGCCCCCGGGCATCGGCTCGGCCCGTACGGCCAGCCCGACCACCACGACCAGCGCGGCGCAGAGCAGCCCGGTGACCCAGGCCCATGAGGGCAGTCGACGCGCAGACACCCGGGAAATCCTCCTCGAACCAGGCGGGGCGGCAGGCCACAGGCCTGAACGCAAGACACCCGCGGTCACGACGGACGGCGGGAGGATGATCCTACCGTCAGCGGGGGAGCTCCCCGCCGGGCACCCGGGAACGGCGACAGCCCGCCGACGGGGGAAGATCGACGGGCTGCCCTGGTGCCGCAGTGGTTCGGACGCGGCCCGGCGCGCGGCCGGGTCGCGGGTACGGCGGGTACCGCTAGTGCACGGAGTGCTCCTCCGCCGGGAAGACCCCGCCGACGACCTCGTCGGCGAACGTGCGCGCGGCGTCACCGATGACGGACCGCAGCTCGGCGTACTGCTTCACGAACCGCGGCATCCGCCCGCCCGTGAGGCCCAGCATGTCGGTCGCGACCAGCACCTGCGCGTCGGTCTCGACCCCCGCGCCGATCCCGACGGTCGGGATGTGCAGCGTCCGGGTCACCTCGGCGGCCAGCTCCGCGGGCACCAGCTCCAGCACGACCGAGAAGGCGCCCGCGTCCTGGACGGCCTTGGCGTCGCGCAGCAGCTGCTGCGCGGCCTCCTCACCGCGGCCCTGCACGCGGTAGCCCATGGTGTTCACGGACTGCGGGGTGAGCCCCACATGCGCCATCACCGGGATACCGGACTCCACGATCAGCTCGATCTGCCGGTGCGAACGCTCGCCGCCCTCCAGCTTCACGGCCCCCACACCCGCGTCCTTGACCAGCCGCATCGCGTTGCGCAGCGCCTGGGTCGGACCCTCCTGGTACGAGCCGAACGGCAGATCACCGACGATCAGGGCCCGCTTGGTGCCCCGGACGACGGCCGCGGACAGCATCGTCATCTCGTCCATGGTGACCGGCACGGTCGTCTCGTAGCCGAGGTGGACGTTGCCCATCGAGTCCCCGACGAGCAGGACGGGTATCCCGGCCTCGTCGAAGACGGACGCGGTCATCGCGTCGTACGCGGTGAGCATGGGCCACTTCTCGCCGCGCTCCTTGGCGACGGTGATGTCACGCACGGTGATGCGGCGGTTCCCCTTGCCGCCGTACAGCGTCTTCACGCTGTCGGACGGGGCGCCGGCCTCCTGGGCGGGCGTACGGGCAGCCGAGAGTTGCGTCATCGCAACGGCTCCTTCATGTCATCTCGAGGCGCCCTTACGGCGTCCCCGGACCGTCTCCATGGTGGCACTTCGTGCGGCCCGGCGAAAGTGCGGTACCGGTCCCGGGGGTCCGAGGGGCCCGGTGGGGGCCGGACACGGTGGTGGTTCCCGGTTCGCGCCCGGCCGACTCCCGGGACCCGGGTGCCGTACGTCACCCGGGTCCCGGCAGCCGCTCCCGTACCGCGCGGGCGCCGGGTCCGGCCCGCCCGGGCCGGAGCGGACCGTAAAGTTCTGGCCAGGAGAACGAGATACGAGACGGTCCCGTATCGGAACATCCCTACGCTCGGGCCATGACCACACCTGCCGACCTCGCGCCGCGGGTCCCTGAGGCCGTGCACCGCAGACGCTGGGCCGTCCTGGGCGTACTGATGCTCAGCCTGATGATCGTCGTCCTCGACAACTCGATCCTCAATGTCGCCGTCAGGACCATCTCCACCCCCGCGCCCACCGGCCTCGGCGCGACCCAGGGGGAGCTGGAATGGGCGATCAACTCCTACACCCTCGTCTTCGCGGGACTGCTCTTCTCCGCGGGGCTCCTCGGTGACCGGCTCGGCCGCCGCAAGGTCCTCGTCGCCGGGATGCTGGTGTTCGGCATCGCCTCGGCGCTCGCCGCGCAGTCGGGCTCACCGGCCGAGCTGATCGCGTTCCGCGCGGTGATGGGGCTCGGCGCCGCGTTCGTGATGCCCGCGACGCTCGCCATCCTGATGAACGTCTTCGAACGCGACGAACAGCCCAAGGCCATCGGTATCTGGGCGGGCGGGGTCGGCCTCGCGATAGCCATCGGCCCGATCACCGGCGGCGTCCTGCTCGACCACTTCTGGTGGGGCTCGGTGTTCCTCGTCAACGTGCCCATCGTGGTCGTCGCCATCGCCCTGCTGCTGTTCCTGGTCCCCGACTCCCGCGATCCGGCGCCCGGCCGGATCGACCCCTTCGGTGTGCTGCTCACCGTGGTCGGTCTGGTGCTGCTGGTGTACGGCATCATCGAGGGCGGCGAACGCGCGGACTTCACCGACCCCGGTGTCCTCGCGACCATCGGCGCGGGGGTCGCGGTGCTCGGCCTCTTCGTCTGGTACGAGATCCGCAGCGACCATCCGGCCATCGACATGCGGTACTTCCGCGACAAGGTGTTCTCGGCCGCGATCACCGCGATAGCGCTGGTCTTCTTCGCGCTGATGGGTGTCACCTTCTTCTCCGTCTTCTACACCCAGAGCGTGCGCGGCTACTCGCCGCTCCAGACCGGGCTGCTCATGCTGCCGCTCGCCCTCGCCCAGCTCTTCTTCGCGGCCCGCGCGCGGCATGTGGTCGACCGGTTCGGCTACCGGGCCGTGACCACGGGCGGGCTGCTGCTGATCGCGGCGACGCTGGCGGCGTTCCTGCTCTTCGACCACGACACCCCCGTCTGGGTGATGGAGGTCGTGTTCTTCCTGATGGGCGCGGGGATGGCCCATGTGATGACACCGACGAGCGTCGTCATCATGCAGACCCTGCCGAGGGAGAAGGCGGGTTCCGCGTCCGCGCTCAGCAATACGTTCCGGCAGGTCGGCGGGGCGCTGGGGATCGCGGTGCTCGGGTCCGTGCTGTCGACCGCGTACCGGTCGGGCATCGAGGACGAGCTCGCCTCCCTGCCGGAGGGTTCGCGGCACGCGGCGGGGTCGTCGATCGAGGCGACGCTGGCCGTCGCGGGGCGGATGGGGGCGGACGGGGGGTCGTCGCTCGCGGGGGCGGCGCGGGACGCGTTTCTGGACGCGATGCATGTCACTGCCGTGTGGGGGGCGGGGATCGCGGCCCTCGGCGCGGTGGTCACCCTCCTCTTCCTCCCCGGCCGCACCCCCACCCGGCGCTGACGCCCCTCGGGTTCCCTGTGCTGGGCGTACTTGTTCCCGCGCGGGTCGCCTTCGCTTGCGCTTGTGAGGTCTGTCCGGGTGGACGCACTTGTCCCGCGCCGTCGCTCGTGGGGTGCGCAGTTCCCCGCAGGTCGCCTTCGCTTGCGCTTCCGGGGTCTGTCCGGGTGGGCGCACCTTTCCTGTGCGGGTCGCTCGTGGGTGCGCAGTTCCCCGCGCCCCTTTGGGGCGCATCCGGTTTGTTCTTCGGGTCGGTGCCGGTCGGATTTCTCCGTCCTCGCTCCAACGCGCTCGGTACGACATCCCTCTTGCCCGACTGAAGAGCATCGGAGTCTGCGGGCAGAGATTCCCGCCCACCCCCTCCCGCAGCCATGCGACTGCACGAGGAGAGGAGTGCCCCTCCAGGGGCGCGGGGAACTGCGCGAAAACGAGGACCGGCCCGCACCCGACGAACAAGCCCGAAGGGGCAGCATCCAGGGGCGCGGGGAACTGCGCGAAAGGTGAGGGCGACCCGCACCGCAGAAGCGACCGCAGGGGGCAGCATCCAGGGGCGCGGGGAACTGCGCACCCACCGAGCGACGGCACAGGAACGGAGTACGCCCAGCCGGACAGACCTGGGAAGCGCAAGCGAAGGCGGCCCGCGGGGAACTGCGCACCCACGGACGTACCCGCACGGGAACAAGCCCGCCCAGCCGGACAGACCCCGGAAGCGCAAGCGAAGGCGACCCGCACGGGGACGGGTACGTTCAGGGCGGGGTACTCGGAGGCGCGAGCGAAGGCGGTGAGGCGAAGGTGGGACGGCCGCGCAGCGAGGCGGTCGAGCGGGCCATCCTGGACGGCGTGGTCGGACTGCTGGAGGAAGGCGTACCGCTCGCGGACATCAGCATCGAACGTGTCGCCCGCACCGCCCGCGTGGGCAAGGCCACGATCTACCGCCGCTGGCCCGGCAGGGAGGAACTCTTCGTCGAGGTCCTGCGCCGCGCCGAGCCCCCGGACCCGCCCCTCACCGGCGGGTCCGTCCGCGAGGACCTGATCACCCTGCTGGAGAGCCTGCGGCTGCGCGGTGTCGCGAACCGCTCGTCCACCCTGCTGTGCAACGTCCACGCCCAGATGAAGAGCCATCCGCGGCTGTGGAGCACGTACCACGCCCTGGTGATCGAACCCCGCCGCCGGATGTCCGTCGAGGTGCTGCGGCGGGGCCAGCGGACCGGTGAGATCCGTACCGATCTGGACCTGGACCTGATGCACGACCTGTTCGTCGGCCCGATGCTCGTCCGTACCGTCGTCCGTCCGGAGGGGGATCTGCCGGAGGAACTCGCCGCTCAGATCGTGGACGTGGTACTGGCGGGTCTGCGTCCGGCGCAGTAGTCTCGCCGCGCCCGGTACGTATGTGCGCGTTTTGTCACAGTGAGCGCATGCCACCCCCGTGCCGGAACTCCCGCCGGGTGCTTCTTCGTCATGGTGCCCGTACAGCCGTCAGGGAGCGGCGGGAACAGCAGCGTTCATCGCCTAGGGTCAATGGTGGCGGTAACGAAGTGCACGGCAGGCAGTGAGGCGACGGAATGGCGCAGCAGGCATACGCGACGGACACGGACAGCCGCGAAGGCGATGCGAGAACCGGCCGTCCTGTGTCCCGACTGCGCCGGCTGTTCTCCGGATGGCGCGGCGACCCCGGGATCTGGCGGCGCGGACTGGTCCTCACGGCGTTCGCCCTGCTGCTCGCGCTGGTGATGGTGCTGCACGCGCAGATCCCCAACTCGCTGGGCAACCTGGGCAGCCTGAACGAGACGTTCCTGCCCTGGGTGGGCGCCCTGCTGCCGCTGTTGATGCTGTGCGGGCTGCTGCGCAAGTCGGCGATCGCGATGATCGCGGTACTTGTTCCGGCCATCGTGTGGCTGAACCTGTTCGGCGGGCTGGTCACCGACAAGACCGGTACCGGCGGTGACCTCACCGTCGTCACGCACAACGTCAACGCGGGCAACCCCGACCCGGAGGGCACCGCGCGTGAGGTGGCCGCCTCGGGCGCGGACGTCGTCGCGCTGGAGGAACTCACCGCGCAGGCCGTCCCCGTGTACGAGCGGGCCCTCGCGAAGACCTTCCGCTACCACGAGGTCGAGGGCACGGTGGGGGTGTGGAGCAAGTACCCGCTGAGCGCGACCGCGCCCGTGGACATCAAGCTCGGCTGGACCCGCGCGATGCGGACCACGGTGGCCACCCCCGAAGGGCCCGTCGCCGTGTACGCCGCGCATCTCCCGTCGGTACGGGTGAAGGTGAACGCCGGTTTCACGGCGAGCCGTCGTGACCAGAGCGCCGACGCGCTCGGGGCGGCCATCGCCGTGGAGCGGGTGGAGCGGGTGATCCTGCTCGGGGACCTCAACGGCACCATGAACGACCGTGCCCTGAAGGCGATCACCGCGCAGATGCGTTCCACCCAGGGCGCGTCGGGCAGCGGGTTCGGGTTCAGCTGGCCCGCCGCGTTCCCGATGGCGCGTATCGACCAGATCCTGGTGAAGGACGTCGAGCCGGTGACGTCCTGGACGCTGCCGCGCACCGCGAGCGACCACCTGCCGGTGGCCGCCCGCGTCGGTCTGTAACGCGCCGTCCGTAAGGGCTTCGGTCCGGGAGGGCGAGGGGCCTACTCGGGTGCCTCGCCCGTCTCGCGCCAGCGGTTGGTGATCGGCAGCCGGCGGTCCTTGCCGAAGCCCTTCGCCGAGATCTTGGTGCCCGGCGGGTACTGCCGCCGCTTGTACTCGGCGGTGTCGGTCATCCGCAGGATGCGGGTCACCAGCTCCGCGTCGAAACCGGCCGCCACGATGCTGTCGGCGCCCTGGTCCCGGTCCACGTACCGCTCCAGCACGGCGTCCAGCACCGGGTAGTCCGGCAGGGAGTCCGTGTCGACCTGGTCCGGGCGCAGTTCCGCGCTCGGCGGCTTGGTGATCGAGTTCTCGGGGATCGGCGGGGTCTGACCGCGCTGCGCGGCGGCCCGGTTGCGCCACTCGGCGAGCCGGAACACCGTCGTCTTGTACACGTCCTTGATGGGCCCGTAAGCGCCCACCGAGTCGCCGTACAGCGTCGAGTACCCCACGGCCAGCTCGGACTTGTTGCCCGGCGCCAGCACGATGTGGCCCTCCTGGTTGGACACCGACATCAGCAGGGTGCCGCGCAGCCGGGACTGGAGGTTCTCCTCGGCGAGCCCGGTCAGCTCCAGCGACGCCATGTACGTGTCGAACATCGGCCCGATCGGCACCGTACGGAAGTTGAGGCCGGTGCGCCGGGCCAGTTCCGCCGCGTCGCCCCTGGAGTGCTCGGAGGAGTACTTCGACGGCATCGACACCCCGTACACGTTCTGCGCGCCGAGCGCGTCGCACGCGATCGCCGCGACCAGCGCCGAGTCGATACCGCCCGAGAGGCCGATGAGCACGGACCGGAAGCCGTTCTTCGCGACATACGCCCGCAGGCCCACCACGAGCGCCGAGTAGATCTCCTCGTCGTCGTCGAGGCGGTCCGCGTAGCCGCCGGTCAGCTCCGCCGGATACGCGGGCAGCGGCTCCTCGGACAGGACCAGCCGGTCGATCCGCAGTCCGTCGTCCACCACACCGGTGACGGGGTCAGCGGCCGCCGCGGGCAGCTCCAGGTCGAGGACGACACAGCCCTCCGCGAACTGCGGGGCCCGCGCGATGACCTCGCCGTCCTTGTCCACGACGATCGAGTCACCGTCGAAGACCAGCTCGTCCTGGCCGCCGATCATCGCCAGGTACGCGGTGGTGCACCCGGCTTCCTGTGCGCGCTTGCGGACCAGTTCGAGCCGGGTGTCGTCCTTGTCGCGCTCGTACGGCGACGCGTTGATCGACAGCAGCAGCCCCGCCCCGGCGGACCGGGTCGCGGGCACCCGGCCGCCGTCCTGCCACAGGTCCTCGCAGATTGCCAGCGCCACGTCCACGCCGTGCACCCGGACCACCGGCAGGGTGTCGCCCGGCACGAAGTACCGGAACTCGTCGAAGACCCCGTAGTTCGGCAGATGGTGCTTGGCGAACACCAGCGCCACCTCACCGCCGTGCAGCACGGCGGCGGCGTTGCGCGGGGCGCCCGCGGGCTGGCCGTACCTCGGCTGCGCCGTCTCGGAACGGTCCAGATAGCCGACGATCACCGGGATGGCGCCGAAGCCTTCCCCGGCGAGCCGCCGCGCGAGGTCCCGCAGCGCGGTACGGGAGGCGTCCACGAAGGACGAGCGCAGGGCCAGGTCCTCGACGGGATACCCCGTCAGGGCCATCTCCGGGAACGCGATGACATGCGCTCCCTGCTCGGCCGAGTGCCGGGTCCAGCGGAGGATCGCCTCCGCGTTCTCGGCGAGGGCACCGACGGTGGAGTCGATCTGGTTCAGGGCGAGACGAAGTTGAGGCACGGGCCCAGTGTAATCGTCACTCCGACGCGATGTGCTGGCCGGATGCCCGGAGCGTCCCCTTCCCCCGTCCGGCACCCGTCCCCACCCCCCGTCCGGCGGCCCTCCCCACCTCCGCCCGGAACCTGCCCCACCCCCGTCCGGCCGGGCCCCGCGCACGCCACGCGGGGGGCGCCGCCGACCGCGCGGGCGGACCCCCGGTACCCCAGGATGAATCCATGCCGATCCGCGCAGCGTCCCGCACCGGCCCCCGTACGACCGCCCTGCTGACCGCCGCCGGAACCCTCGCCTACAGCGCCTGGCTGCTGGAGGCCGTCCTGCCCACCGGGCTGCCGCGCGCCACGGCGTACGTCAGCGAGCTCGCCGCCGAGGGCGAGCCCTTTTCCGCGCTGTTCCGCGCCACGGACCTGCTCGCCGGGCTGCTGCTGCTCACCGCGGCGCTGCTGGGCCTGCTGCGCCCCTCGGCGCGGCTGCCCTGGGCGGAGGGCCGCCCCTGGACCCTCGTCGGCTGGTCGGCCCTCGCGCTGTTCGCCGCGGCGACCGTCGCGGACTCCCGGCTGCCCCTGAGCTGCACGCCCACCATGGACGCGGGCTGCGCGGAGCGCGAGCACAGCGGGCTGGTGCCGCTGACCCATTCGGCCCATCTGGTGACCAGCGCCACGGCGACGGCCGCCGCCCTGCTCACCGCCGTCGCCCTGACGGTGGCGGCCCGCCGCTACGGCATCGGGGGACCGGTGGCCCGCGCGGGCACGGTCCTGGTGGCCGCCCAGCTCGCCGCCACCGGGTGGACCCTGGGCGCGGTGTGGGCGTTCGGCGAGGGCCTCGGCAGCTGGGGCCTCGGCGTGGCCCAGCGGCTCCAGCTCGTCCTGCTGGCGCTGTGGCTCGTCGTGTTCGCCCGTACGCTCGCGCGTGGCCGGGACGAAGGGCGGCCCCGGTGGCCTTCGTGACGGTCGGGGGCACCGCCGTGCACACCGCGGTCGACGGCAGCGGTCCGGTGTGTGTGCTCGCCGCGGGGCTCGGGATGGCCTGGTTCGACTGGGACCCGGTGGTGGAGCTGCTGGCGCCGCACCGCACCGTCGTCCGCTTCGACCGGCCCGGCCTCGGACTGAGCGCCCCCGCGCCCGGCCCGCCGGACCCGGCCGCCGAGGCGGACCGCTTCGGCGGGGTCCTGGACGCGCTGGGCCTCACCGGCCCGGCGACCGTCGTGGGTCACTCGCTGGCGGGCTTCCACGCGGAGTCCTTCACCCGCCGCCACCCCGCGCGGGTGAACGCCCTGGTCCTGCTGGACACCAGCCTGGAGGAACGTCCGGTGCCTCGGCGGCCCTCACCGGTCCCGGACCTCGCCGTCCGCGCGGGTGTCACGGCGCTGTGCCGCGCGGGCGTCCCGTACGCGCTCGGGCCCGCGCTGCGGCGGCTGACGATCCGCGCGGGCCGCCTCGGCGGCGCCCCCGACCCGGCCCCGCCGGAGCTGGTCAGGGCCGTGTACCGGACGAGCCGGACCGCCCGCGCGATCGCCGCCGAGCACCTCACCTACCCCGAGGCGGCCCTGTACCTGGCCGCCCTGCGCCGCACCCACGCCCTGCCCGCCGGCCTCCCGGTGACGGTCCTCGCCGGCGCCCGCGCCACCGCCGGACCGGACCCGTGGCTCACCCGCCAGCGGGCCCTGGCGAAGGCCCTGGCGGCCCGCTTCCGGGTCGCGGCCCCCGCGGGCCACTTCCTGACGCTGGACCGCCCGGCGGACGTGGCCGACACGATCCGCGCCGCCACCGCCCGCTGACACCCGGCACCCGTGCCGTACGGAGCTGCTGACGCCCCGGCACCCGTGCCGTACGGGGCTACAGCACCGGCAGGTTCTTCCTCAGCTCGAACGCCGTCACCTCGGAGCGGTACTCCTCCCACTCCTGCTTCTTGTTGCGCAGGAAGAAGTCGTACACATGCTCGCCGAGCGTCTCGGCGACGAGTTCGCTGCGCTCCATCAGCCAGATCGCCTCGCCCAGGTTCTGCGGCAGCGGCTCGATGCCCATCGCGCGGCGCTCCGCGTCGGACAGCGCCCACACGTCGTCGTCGGCGCCCGGAGGCAGTTCGTAGCCCTCCTCGATGCCCCGCAGACCCGCGCCGAGCAGCACGGCGTACGCCAGGTACGGGTTGGCGCCGGAGTCCAGCGAACGGACCTCCACCCGCGCCGAACCGGTCTTCCCCGGCTTGTACATGGGCACCCGGATCAGCGCCGAACGGTTGTTGTGACCCCAGCAGATGTACGAGGGCGCCTCACCGCCCGCGCCCGCGGTGCGCTCCGAGCCGCCCCAGATCCGCTTGTACGAGTTGACCCACTGGTTGGTGACGGCGGAGATCTCCGCCGCGTGCCGCAGCAGCCCGGCGATGAAGGAACGGCCCACCTTGGACAGCTGGTACTCGGCGCCCGACTCGTAGAAGGCGTTGCGGTCGCCCTCGAACAGCGACAGATGGGTGTGCATCCCGGAACCGGGGTGCTCGGAGAACGGCTTCGGCATGAACGTGGCCTGCACGCCCTGCTCCAGCGCCACCTGCTTCATCACCAGCCGGAACGTCATGATGTTGTCGGCGGTCGACAGCGCGTCGGCGTACCGCAGATCGATCTCCTGCTGGCCGGGGGCGCCCTCGTGATGGCTGAACTCGACGGAGATGCCCATCGACTCCAGCATGGTGATGGCCTGCCGGCGGAAGTCCATACCGACGTTCTGCGGGGTGTGGTCGAAGTAGCCGGAGTTGTCGGCGGGCGTCGGCCGCGAGCCGTCCAGCGGCTTGTCCTTCAGCAGGAAGAACTCGATCTCCGGGTGCGTGTAGAACGTGAACCCGAGGTCGGACGCCTTCGCCAGCGCCCGCTTCAGCACGTACCGCGGGTCGGCGAACGACGGCGAGCCGTCCGGCATCAGGATGTCGCAGAACATCCGGGCCGTGCCCGGCGCCTCCGCGCGCCACGGCAGCACCTGGAACGTCCCCGGGTCCGGCTTGGCGATCATGTCCGACTCGTACACCCGGGCGAAGCCCTCGATGGCCGAGCCGTCGAAACCGATGCCCTCGTCGAACGCCTGCTCCAGCTCCGCGGGGGCGACCGCGACGGACTTCAGGAAGCCCAGCACATCCGTGAACCACAGGCGTACGAAACGGATGTCGCGCTCCTCCAGGGTCCGGAGCACGAATTCCTGCTGCTTGTCCATTGTCGACTTCCACCCATCCTTGCCGGTCAGGCCGCGTGCGCCGGGGCCGCGAGGGCGAGTCCGGGGCACGAGCATCCCACCACACGGTTTCCGGCACGTTGCGGACCTCCGTCGGACGCTCCGCGGCCGGGCCGTGTACCGCGGTCCTGTGCCCATACTGCCTGCTGATCCGGACGTCCGTAACGGCCGGGCCCACCGGCGGGTCCCTACCGGCCACCGCGTGGCCGCCACGCGCGGGTGATGTCCGGCCGATACGCCGACGGCGGACCCCGTCCGCACTACGATCAGCGGGCCCGTACGTCCCCGCAGGCCCCTAAGGACACCTCATGGGTTCCCCCACTCCTCCTCGCCCCGTCGACCCCCGGGCCCACATGGAGCAACTGCGCCGCGCCGAGCACGCCCGGCGGCGCCGCACCCGGGCCCTGCTGGCCGCGGGCGCCGCGGCCCTGGTCCTGACCCTCGGCGTGGGCGGCGCGCTGCTCGCGAACGCCACGGACAGCGGTGGCGGTGGCGACCGGGCCCCGGCGGCCCGCGACGGCGCCGCCCGGGAGGACTCCGGGGACGGGAAGAACCCCGGGGAGGCGCCGCACCCCGCGCACCCGGGCGAGGCGCACCCCGGGGAGACCACACCGGGAGAGGCCGCACCGGGCGGGACGGCGGCACCGGGGGAGGCGGCGAAGCCCCGGCCGCCCGCGGGTGTCCGCTCCTGGGACGCGTCGAAGCTCGGCCGCGACCATGTGAGCGGCAAGGTGTCCTACCCGATGACCCCGCCCGTCGGCGGCAACCACCACGACCGCTGGATGACCTGCGACGGCATCGTCTACGAGCGCCCCGTGCGCGACGAGAACGCGGTGCACTCCCTGGAGCACGGCGCCGTCTGGGTGACGTACTCCAAGAAGGCCCGCAAGGCCGACATCGCCGCGCTCGCCAACAAGGTCGGCAGGACCCCCTACACCCTGATGAGCCCGTACGACGGCCAGCGGGACCCGCTGACACTCACCGCCTGGGGCAAGCAGCTCAGCGTCGACAGCGGCAAGGACCCGGCCGTCGACCGGTTCCTCGCCGCGTACGTCCAGGGCCCGCAGACCCCCGAGAAGGGCGCCACCTGCTCGGGCGGGCTCACCCGGTGAGGCGCCCGGGGCCGTTCGTGTCGGCCGCCCTCGCCGCGGCGGCCGTACTGGCCGCGCTCACCGTGGCCACCGCCGCCTCCTCGGGCCCCGCCCCGGCGCCCGCGCCCGCCGCCACCGCCCCGGCCGACGGGTCCGCCGACGCGGGCTTCGCCCGGGACATGGCCGTCCACCACCAGCAGGCCGTCGAGATGGCGTACCTCGTCCGCGACCGCACCGACGACGAGGACATCCGCGTCCTCGCCTACGACATCGCCCAGACCCAGTCCACCCAGCGGGGCATGCTGCTGGGCTGGCTGGACCTGTGGGAGCTGCCGACGGTGTCCGCCCGGGAACCCATGGCGTGGATGGGCATGACCCCCGACCCGCGCGACGTACGGGACGGGGCGCTGATGCCCGGCATGGCCACCCGCGCCCAGCTCGACGAACTGCGCGCGGCCCGCGGGCGGACCGCCGAAGCGCTGTTCCTGCGGCTCATGACCGACCATCACCGCGGCGGGGTCCATATGGCCGAGGGCTGTGTCCGCTCCTGCGCGGTCCCCGTCGGGAAGCGGCTCGCGCGGGGCATGGTCGACGGCCAGCGGTCCGAGATCGCCCGGATGGACGAACTGCTGCGCGCCCGCGCCGGCGGCTGAACCGCACGGCGGCCCGGCGCGGTCCCGTCAGGCCGTGTCGCGCTGCCGGGCGAGCAGTTCGTGCAGCGGCTCGGCGATCCGGGCCCGGTACTCCTGCACGGCCCAGCCGTTCCCGTCGGGATCGGTGAAGTACAGGAACGTCGCGCCGTCGCTGTCGCCGTACCGCTCCGGCCCGGTGACCTCCAGGCCCCGCCCGGTCAGCTCCGCGCGCGCCGCCTCGATGTCCGTGACGACGAGCTGGAGCCCGTGGTACCCACCGGGCCGCGCCTGCCCGGTGGGGGACGGCACCCCGTCCGTCAGGGCGATGGAGCACCCCGAGCCGGGCGGGGTCAGCTGAACGACCCGTGCGCCCGGCATCACCTCCATGTCCAGATCGACATGGAAGCCGGCCTTGTCCCGGTAGAAGGCCAGCGACCGGTCCACGTCCGTGACGGGCACGGTGATCACTTCCAGCGTCCAGTCCATACCGAGATCCTCATCCTGTCGGGGCGGCCCCGGCGCCCAGGGATCAGCGCAGCCGCCAGCGGGTCTGGCCGGACGGGTCGCCCTTGGCGAAGGCGAAGACGGTACGGGGCGCCACCCCGAACACCCACGCGGCGCCGCCGTCCCCGCTGAACGCCCCGTCCCGTACGTCGAACTTCCAGAACGAACCGTACGTCGCCTCCCAGGCCCCCGCGAGAGCACGCAGCCGGTCCTCGTCGGTGATCCGCACGGCCGTCCCCTCGACCACCACGTCGCAGCCCTCGTCCCAGGCCGCGTCCCCGGTGGTCAGCACGACCTCCGCGTTCCGCGCCAGATTCAGCGCCTTGCGTTCGGCCGGGCCCGTCGCGAAGTGCAGCACGCCGTCGCGCCAGACGGCGATCAGCGGGGTGACATGCGGACGGCCGTCCGGACGCACGGTCGAGATCCAGAAGGTCCGGGGCGCGGACAGCAGTTCCTCCACCCTCGCCCACGAGGTGGGTTCGGCGTCGGGGCTGCTGAAGTCGGTGTTGAGTTCGGCGCGCGGCGCGTCGGCGTTCATGGTGCGGCTCCTCGGTGGGCCCGGGGACTTCGTCCGCCCGGGAGAACCCGGCGGCCCGTCGTGGTCGATGGGAGTCCCCGCACGGTGTGGACCGCGCGCACGGGCGGAACTCATCGGCCAGGACGTAGGCTCGGCGGTGACGACGCCGGACCGGGCCACGGTAACCACCGCGGACCCCGGCCGCGCCCGGAACAGGACACGGTGGCGGAATCACGCCGTGCCACGACCGGGAGCCGCACGGGCGGTGCCCGCGGCGGACGGGACACGAGAGAGGCGGCAGTTATGAGGGCCGGGGAGCCCGCGGGCACGGCGGTCAGGGGGCCGGGCGGATGACGGTGCCGCAAGGACGCCGGAGCAGCACCTTCACCCGGCTGCTGCGGCACGGCTTCACCGACCCCTCCACCGCCGAACGGCTGCTGGACGGCGAGGCGCTGGCCGCGGTACGAGCCGACCCGGTGCTGCTGGACGCGCTCGGCCGAGCCGCCGACCCGGACCTCGCGCTGCTGGGCCTCGTCCGGCTCGCCGAGGCCCAGCCCGACGCGCTCGCCCGCCGGGAACTGCTGGACACCCTGATCGCCGCGAAGCCCCTGCGGGACCGGCTGCTGGGGGTGCTCGGCGCGTCCGAGGCGCTCGCCGACCATCTGGCGCGCCACCCCCGCGACTGGCAGGCCCTCGTCACCTACGAGGCCCAGGACCTCCACCCCGGTGTCGAGGAGTTCACCCGGGGGCTCGCCGGAGCCACCGACCCGGTCTCCCTGCGGGTCGCCTACCGGCGCTGTCTGCTGTCGATCGCCGCCCGCGACGTGTGCGGGACCACCGACATCACCCAGACCGCCGCCGAACTCGCCGACCTCGCCACGGCCACCCTGCGCGCGGCCGTCGCCCTCGCCGCCGCCGCGGCCCCCGAGGACGCCGCCCTGTGCAGGCTCGCGGTCATCGCGATGGGCAAGTGCGGCGGCCATGAGCTGAACTACGTCTCCGACGTGGACGTCATCTTCGTCGCCGAACCCGCCGAACCGGCCGGGGACGACGGCGGAAACGGTCACGGCGACGGTCATGGCGGCGGCGGGGAGGCCGAGGCCCTGCGCGCCGCGACCCGGCTCGCCTCGCACATGATGCGGATCTGCTCCGAGACCACCGTCGAGGGCACCATCTGGCCCGTCGACGCCAACCTCCGCCCCGAGGGCCGCAACGGCCCCCTCGTCCGCACCCTCTCCAGCCATCTCGCCTACTACCAGCGCTGGGCCAAGACCTGGGAGTTCCAGGCCCTGCTGAAGGCCCGTCCGGTCGCCGGTGACCTGGAACTCGGCGCCCGGTACGTGGCCACCATCGCCCCCCTCGTCTGGCAGGCCGCCGAACGCGACAACTTCGTCGCCGACGTACAGAAGATGCGGCGCCGGGTGATCGAGAACATCCCGGCGGGCGAGGTCGACCGGGAACTGAAACTCGGCCCCGGCGGACTGCGCGACGTGGAGTTCGCCGTCCAGCTCCTCCAGCTCGTCCACGGCCGCGCCGACAGCTCCCTGCGCAGCGGCACCACCCTCGACGCGCTCGCCGCCCTCGCCCGCGGCGGCTACGTCGGCCGGGTCGACGCCACCCAGCTCGACGACGCCTACCGCTTCCTGCGCAGCCTCGAACACCGCATCCAGCTCTTCCGGCTGCGCCGCACCCATCTCGTCCCCGAGGACGACGCCGACCGGCGCCGCATCGGCCGCTCGCTGGGCATGCGCACCGAACCCCTCACCGACCTGGACCGGGCCTGGCGGCGCCACACCTCCGTCGTCCGCCGGCTGCACGAGAAGCTGTTCTACCGCCCGCTGCTCGACGCCGTCGCCCAGCTCGCCCCCGGTGAGACCCGGCTCAGCACCGGAGCCGCCCGCGAACGCCTGGTCGCCCTCGGCTACGCCGACCCCGCCGCCGCGCTGCGCCATCTGGAGGCCCTCGCCTCCGGAGTCAGCCGCAAGGCCGCCATCCAGCGCACCCTGCTGCCCGTGCTGCTCGGCTGGTTCGCGGACTCCGCCGACCCGGACGCCGGGCTGCTGAACTTCCGCAAGGTCTCCGACGCGCTCGGCAAGACACCCTGGTACCTGCGGCTGCTGCGCGACGAGGGCGCCGCCGCCGAGAACCTCGCCCGGGTGCTGTCCGCCGGACGGCTCGCCCCCGACCTGCTGATGCGGGCCCCCGAGGCGGTGGCCCTGCTCGGCGACCCGAGCGGGCTGCGCGTCCGGGACCGGGCCCCGCTGGAACAGGAGATGCTCGCCACCGTCCGCCGCGCCGACGGCGGCGAACAGGCCGTCCGCGCCGCCCGCGCCGTACGCCGCCGGGAGCTGTTCCGCACCACCGCCGCCGACATCGTCGCCTCCTACGGCACCGAGGACATGCCCGCCGTCGCCAACCAGGGCGCCCTCGTCGACCTCACCGGCGCCGCCGTGTCCGACCTCACCGCCGCGACCCTCGCGGGCACGCTGCGCGCGGTCGTCCAGGAGGGCTGGGGCGCGGAACTCCCCACCCGGTTCGCGATCATCGGGATGGGCCGTTTCGGCGGCCACGAACTGTCCTACGGGTCCGACGCCGACGTCCTGTTCGTCCACGCGCCCCGCGAGGGCGCGGACGAGCAGGAGGCCGCGAAGGCCGCGAGCGCCGTCGTCGCGGAGATGCGGCGGCTGCTCCAGCTCCCCAGCGCGGACCCGCCCCTGCTCATAGACGCGGACCTCCGTCCGGAGGGGAAGAACGGTCCGGTCGTACGGACCCTCAAGTCGTACGAGGCGTACTACCGCCGGTGGTCACTGGTCTGGGAGGCGCAGGCGCTGCTGCGCGCGGAACCCGTCGCCGGGGACGTGGAACTGGGCCGGGGCTTCATCGAACTCATCGACCCGCTGCGCTACCCCGAAGGGGGGCCCGGGCCGGACGCCGTACGGGAGATCCGGCGGCTCAAGGCCCGGATGGAGTCCGAGCGGATGCCGCGCGGGGCGGACCCCACGCTGCACACCAAGCTGGGGCGCGGCGGGCTGTCCGATGTCGAGTGGACCGTCCAGCTGATGCAGATGCGGCACGGGTGGGAGGTGCCGGCGCTGCGCACCACCCGGACCCGGGCGGGGCTCGCGGCGGCCCACGCGGCGGGGCTGCTGGCCGCGGAGGACGCGGAGGTGCTGGACGAGGCGTGGGTGCTGGCCTCGCGGGTGCGCAACGCGGTGATGCTGGTGCGGGGGCGGGCCGGGGACACGTTTCCGTCCGACGGGCGGGAGCTGGGGGCGGTGGGACGCTATCTCGGGTACGGGCCGGGGCAGGTGGGCGCGATGCTCGACGACTACCGCCGCGTGACCCGACGCGCCCGCGCCGTCGTCGACGCCCTCTTCTACGACTCGTAGAGGCTCGCCCCGCCGGGTTGCCTGTGCGGGGCGTACTTCGTTCCTGTGCCGTCGTTCGTGGGTTCGCGCAGTTCCCCGCGCCCCTTTGGGGCGCGTTCTGCCGGTTCTTCGGGTCGGTGCCGGTCGGGATTCTCCGTCCTCGATCCGACACGCTCGGTAACACGTCCAGTGACCCGACTGAAGAGCATCGGAGTCTGCGAGCAGAGATTCCCGCCCACCCCCTCCCGCAGCAGCGCGAGTGCGCGAGGAGGGTGCCGAAAAGCAACAGCAAGGGGCGGAGGCGCCCCCAAAGGGGCGCGGGGAACTGCGCAAAATCGAGGGCGGACCCGCACCCGAGAAGCGACCGTAAGGGGGCAGCACCTCAGGGGCGCGGGGAACTGCGCACCCCCGGACTACCTGTGCAGGGAAAAGTACGCCCAGCCGGACAGACCCAGGGCCCCCAGCCCGGGGAAACCGCGGGGGGTCAGCGGCGGGCCACCACGGAACCGCCGCCCGCCGGGAGCACCTCGCGGGGAAGGCGCGACGGCCACTCCCCGTACCACGCACGTGCCACCGCGTAGCCGAACGCGAGGCACACCATGCCGCCCACCGCGTCCAGCCAGAAGTGGTTCGCGGTCGCGACGATCACCACGAGCGTCACCACCGGGTACAGCAGCCCCAGCACCTTCGCCCACGGCACCTTCGCCAGGAAGAAGATCGTGAGCCCGCACCACAGCGACCACCCGATGTGCATGGACGGCATCGCGGCGTACTGGTTGGACATGTTCTTGAGGTCGCCGGAGGCCATGGAACCCCAGGTCTCATGGACCAGCACCGTGTCGATGAAGCCGCCCCCGGTCATCAGCCGGGGCGGCGCCAGGGGGTAGAGGTAGTACCCGAGCAGGGCCACCCCGGTCGTCGCGAACAGCACCGTGCGGGTCGCCGCGTACCGCCCGGGATGACTGCGGAACAGCCACACCAGCACACCGAGCGTCACGATGAAATGCAAGGTGGCGTAGTAGTAGTTCATGCCCACGATCAGCCACGTCACCGACTCCACCGCGTGGTTGACGGACTTCTCGAAGGCCAGCCCCATGCTCGCCTGTACGTCCCAGATCCACTCGGCGTTCGCCATGGCCTGGGCCTTCTGCTCCGGTACGGCGTTGCGTACCAGCGAGTAGGTCCAGTAGCTCACGGCGATCAGCAGGATCTCGAACCACAGCCGGGGCCTGCGTGGTGCCCGCATCCGGTCGAGCAGCGCCTGTCGCGAGAACCGTCCCGCCCGCCCGGACCCACCGGTCCGGTCGGATGCCGGGGACCCGTCCGTGAGGGGTGCGCCGCCGTCCCGGGGAACGGACTGCTGACCCCCGCTGGCGGCCCCCTGTCGGCCTTCCAGTTGTGTCACGGTCGTCTCACCCATGAGGGAAGAGTCTGCCAGATGATGTGTCACGTCTGATCATCCCCCGGACGGGTTCCCTCCGCATGCGCTCCCCCTCACGGACTACGACGCGCCCCCGACGCCGTCAGGGGGAATCCGCGCCACCGCCCCGGCGCGCCGACGCGGTGGAGCCCCGGACCACCAGCTCCGGCATGAAGACGTACTCGCCGTACGGCGCGGGCGTCCCCCCGATCTCCTCCAGCAGGGCCCGGACGGCCGCCTGGCCCATCGCGGTCACCGGCTTGCGGACCGTGGTCAGCGGGGGATCGGTGAACGCGATCAGCGGGGAGTCGTCGAACCCGACGACGGACACGTCGTCGGGGACCGCGAGACCGCGCTGCCGGGCGGCCCGCACCGCGCCGAGCGCCATCATGTCGCTGGCGCAGACGATCGCCGTGCAGTCCCGGTCCAGCAGCGCCCCGGCCGCCGCCTGCCCGCCCTCCAGGGTGTACAGGGAGTGCTGGACCAGCCGCGCGGTGATGTCGTCCTCGGCCGTCCCGAGCCGTTCGTGGAGCGCCTGGACGAACCCCTCGGTCTTCCGCTGCACCGGTACGTACCGCCGCGGGCCGAGGGCGAGCCCGATCCGGGTGTGGCCGAGGGCCACCAGATGGGTGACGGCCAGCCGGGTCGCCGCCCGGTCGTCGGGGGAGATGAAGGGCGCCCGCACCTTCGGCGAGAAGCCGTCCACCAGCACGAACGGCACCCCCTGGGCGCGCAGCCGCTCGTAGCGCGCCGGGTCGGCTGTGGTGTCCGCGTGCAGCCCCGAGACATAGATGATCCCGGCGACCCCCTGGTCGACCAGCATCGCGGTCAGCTCGTCCTCGGTGGAGCCGTCGGCGGTGCTGGTGACCAGGACCGGGGTGAGGCCCTGGCGGGTCAGGGCCTGGACGATCACCTGGGCCAGCGCCGGGAAGACCGGGTTGTCCAGCGCCGGGGTGACAAGTCCCACAAGTCCCGTACCGCGCCGGCGCAGCCTTACGGGGCGTTCGTAGCCGAGCACGTCGAGCGTCGCGAGCACGGACCGGCGGGTGGCCGCGGCGACCCCCGGCCGGTCGTTGAGCACCCGGCTGACGGTCGCCTCGCTGACCCCCGCCCGTGCCGCGATGTCGGCGAGCCGCGCGGTCACGGGCGGTGACGGCGCCGTCCGGGGGCGCGGGGGCCCGCCGGCCGGTCCGGGCGCGGGGGCGGCGGTACGCGGCGCGGGGGGCTGCTGGCTCATCGGGCTCCCTGGGAGGTGGGCGGTGCCGTCGCGGGCACGGTGGCCGGCCCGCCCGCCGTACCCGCTCAACGTATACGGGGCGGGCGGCAGTCGCCGCGCCCGGGACGGCAAGTCCTTGCGGATCGGCCAGAGTTCCTTGCGGATTCTTTCTGCAAGCACTTTCGTGGGTATGTCCTCGGGGTGACGCGCGTGTGTCCGGTGGCCCCGGCGGCCCGGTCTGCGGGGCTCCCCGCGGCCGGGGCGCCGACCGGGCCCGCGCGAGCCCCGACGAGCACCCACCTACGACGAGCCCTCGTCCCGACGGCTCCCCTCCACGGCCCGTACCCGCCCACGACGAGAACCCGGGTACGGGCGGACGCCCGCTCCCGGCACCGGCCGCCGGGCCGGACCCCCACCTCCGAGCAGTGAGGACACCATGAGCCAGCACACCGCAGACCAGCCGCGGACCGGTACGGCCGGGCCCGGCTGGTGGACGGAAGCGGTCATCTACCAGGTCTATCCCCGCAGTTTCGGCGACAGCGACGGCGACGGCATGGGCGATCTCGCGGGGGTGCGCGCCCGGCTGCCGTATCTGCGCGACCTCGGGGTCGACGCGGTGTGGCTGAGCCCCTTCTACGCCTCCCCGCAGGCCGACGCCGGGTACGACGTGGCCGACTACCGGGCCGTCGACCCCGTGTTCGGCACCCTCCAGGACGCGGACGAGCTGATCCGCGAGGCGCACGTCCAAGGGCTGCGGATCATCGTGGACCTGGTGCCCAACCACTCCTCCGACCGGCACGACTGGTTCGTCCGCGCACTCGCGGACGGCCCCGGCTCACCGCTGCGCGAGCGCTACCACTTCCGGCCCGGACGCGGCCGGGACAGTGAGCTGCCGCCCAACGACTGGGAGTCCGTGTTCGGCGGCCCCGCGTGGACCCGTACGGAGAATCCCGACGGCACCCCCGGCGACTGGTATCTGCATCTCTTCGCCCCCGAGCAGCCCGACTTCGACTGGGAGCACCCGGCCGTCGCCGACGAGTTCCGCTCCATCCTGCGCTTCTGGCTGGACCGGGGCGTCGACGGCTTCCGGGTCGATGTCGCCCATGGGCTGGTCAAGGCGCCGGGCCTGCCCGACCTCGGCGCGGGGGCCGGACGGGTGGGGCTGCTGGACGACGGTGTCCGGCCGTTCTTCGACCAGGAGGGTGTGCACGCCGTGTACCGCACCTGGCGGGCGCTGATCGAGGAGTACCCGGGCGAGCGGATCTTCGTCGCGGAGGCGTGGACCCCGACCGTGGAGCGCACCGCCCGCTACGTCCGTCCCGACGAGCTGCACCAGGCGTTCAACTTCCAGTACCTCACGACCCCGTGGGACGCGGTCGCGCTGCGGGAGGTCGTGGACCGGTCCCTCGACGCGATGCGGCCCGTCGGCGCCCCGGCCACCTGGGTGCTGTCCAACCACGATGTGACCCGGCACGCGACCCGCTTCGCCAACCCGCCCGGACTCGGCACCCAGCTCCGTACCGCCGGGGACCGCGCGCTCGGGCTGCGCCGGGCCCGCGCGGCGACCCTGCTGATGCTGGCGCTGCCCGGGTCCGCGTATGTCTACCAGGGCGAGGAACTGGGGCTGCCGGACGTGGTCGACCTGCCCGACGAGGTCCGCCAGGACCCGTCGTTCTTCCGGAGCGCCGGACAGGACGGCCTCCGTGACGGCTGCCGGGTGCCGATCCCCTGGACCACCGACGGCCCTTCCCACGGCTTCGGCCCGGCCGGTTCCTGGCTGCCGCAGCCGGGGGAGTGGGGCGCCCTGAGCGTCCAGGCGCAGACCGGGGTCACGGGCTCGACGCTGGAGCTGTACCGCGCGGCCCTCGCGGCCCGGCGCGCCCATCCGGCGCTCGGCGCGGGGGACCGGGTCGAGTGGCTGTCCGCCCCGGACGGTGTGCTGGCCTTCCGCCGGACGGCCGGGGACCGGGTGCTGACCTGCGCGGCCAACATCAGCGGCGCCGCCGTCCCCTACCCGGCCCCGGGCGAGGTGCTCCTGGCCAGCGCGGAACTCCCGGACCCGGGCACGCTGCCCCTCGACACCACGGTCTGGTGGTCGTCCGCGTCCTGACGCCGGGCCGCCCGTCCTGGGTCCCGGGGCGGGCGGACCCTCGTCCGGGTGGCTGGCGGAACGATTCTCCAGACCGGGTGTCCGTCGGACCCTCAGGGAGCCGCGGGCGGGGTGAGCGCGACCAGGCGGCCCACCAGTTCACCGAACGGGCCGTCGGCGGGCTCGTCGGCGAGGATGCGCACCAGGATGCCCGCCATCTCCGCGTCGTACGCGGAGCTGACGGCGGTGAGCGCCGCGAAGTCGTGGACGAGCTGCAACTCCAGCTCATGGCGCGGGATCTGCCGCTTGTCCAGCCAGATCAGCGCCGTCGACTCGGCCAGCGAGATCCATGACCGGATCACCAGCTCCAGCCGGGGCGGCGGGTCCGCCACGTCCATATGCGTGAGGATCTGCTCGTACGCGGCCTGCCGCACCGAGTCGATGAGCGCGTTCGTCGCCGAGAGGGTGTTCACCGGCACCGACTCGCCCATCGAGACGGCCGGTCCGCCGCGCATCAGCGCGGAGAAACCGGGCCCGTGCTCGTCCACGAAGTCGAAGAAGCGGCGCATCACCCGCAGCAACCGGACCCCGAGCGACCCTTCGTGGGGCTCCTGGAACCGGGCCGCGAGATCCTCGGCGGCCCGGGTCAGCGCCGCCTCGTAGAGGCTCAGCTTGCCCGGGAAGTAGTGGTACACCAGCGGGCGGGATATGCCCGCGGCGGCGGCTATCTCGTCGATGGAGACCTCGTCGGGCGAACGGCGGCTGAACAGTTCGAGGGCGACCCCGATCAGCTGCTGCCGCCGTTCCTCGACACCCATCCTGCGGCGCACCCCGGTTGTCATGGGAACACCCTAGCGGCAGCCCCCGGGCCGCCCCGGCCCAGGTGACGCACCATGGCCGGACCCCGCGCGTCCCCGTCGCACCCGCCGCCACAGAAGCCCTCCGGCGCCCCCGGCGCGCGGAGTTCCGCGCAGGTCACAGGTCCAGCGCGAGGCGACCGCCCCGGGCCCGGGAGACGCACAGCAGCATCGATCCGGCGCGTTCGGCGTCGGTGAGCAGGGTGTCCCGGTGGTCGACCCGGCCCTCCAGCACACGTTGCCGGCAGGTCCCGCAGAACCCCTGCTCGCAGGAGTACGGGGTGTCGGGGAGCACCGCGCGGACGGCCGCCAGCGCGGTGGAGTCCGCGGGGACCCGTACGGTCCGCCCGCTGCGCCGCAGCTCCACCTCGAACTCCGTGTCCTCGCCGCCGGGCTCGGCGGACGCGGTGAACCGCTCGCGGTGCGGCGCGCAGCCGGCGGGCAGCGCCCGCGCGACCGCGTCCATCAGCCCGGCCGGACCGCAGACCTGGACGGCGGTGCCCGGCGCGATGTCCCGGAACAGGGCTTCGAGCGGCGGCCGTCCGGGGCCGTCGGACACCGTGACCCGGCCCCGGCCCGCGTCCAGCCGCCCGATCTCGTCCAGGAACGGCATCGACGCCCGGCCGCGCCCCCGGTACAGCAGCCGCCAGGGGGTGCCCGCCGCGTCCAGCGCCCGCAGCATCGGCAGCAGCGGGGTGATCCCGATACCGCCCGCCACCAGGAGGTGTTCCGGGGCGTCGGCGAGCGGGAACCGGTTGCGCGGCCCGCGCACCTCCACCTCGCTGCCCGCGCGCAGCAGTTCATGCGCCTCGCGGGAACCGCCGCGCCCGTCGGCGACGAGCCGTACGGCGACGGTGTACGCGGTGCGGTCGGCGGGGTCCCCGCACAACGAGTACGAGCGGACCCGCCCGGACGGCAGCACCAGGTCCAGATGCGCGCCCGGCTCCCACCCGGGCAGCGCGGCCCCTTCGAGCCGCAGCAGCACCACCCCGTCCGCGATCCGCTCGTGCCGGGTGACCAGCAGCCGCAGCGCCCGGGAGCGGGGCCGCCCGGAGACCGGCTCCTCCAGCGCGGGCAGCGGCCACAGCGGCGAGGCCCCGATCCGGCGGCGCAGCGCGCGGCGGACCAGCAGCGCGGAGCCGGTGGCGGCGAGCGCGGCGAGCGGCAGCCGCGGGCCCGGCATCAGCCCGCGTCCTTTCCCATGGCCGCGTCGGCGGCGCGGGCGGCGGGGGAGGACGCGAGATAGGCGAGGGCCTGTGCGGTGCTGCACTCGTGCGAGGGGTGGTAGTCGCGGCGCAGATAGCCGGGCACCGAACGCAGCAGGGCCCCGGTGCCGGGCAGGAGACCCGCGCGCCCCCGGCGGTGGAAGTCCATGAGGGACGCCTTCGCGGTGCCGCCCGGACCGCGGTCCAGCGTCGGATCGTTGGCCAGGAAGAACCGTATGCCGCGCTGCCACAGGAACATCAGCGCCCCGAACGCCAGCGCCCAGGTGCGGGCCCGCCGCGCGTACGCCCCGTCGATGTGCGCGAACAGGTCGAAGGCGACCGACCGGTGCTCGACCTCCTCGGCGCCGTGCCAGCGCAGCAGGTCCAGCATGGTGGGGTCGGCGCCCGCGCGGTCGAGCGCGTCGGCGTTCAGCACCCAGTCGCCGAGGAACGCGGTGTAGTGCTCGATCGCCGCGATGAGCGCGACCCGCTCCCGCAGCCACCACCAGCGCGGACGGCCCGGCGGCAGGGTCCGGTCCCCGAGCAGCTTCTCGAACATCCAGTCCACCTGCGCGGTGTACGGGGTGGGGTCGAGCCCCTGCTCCCGCAGATGCGGCAGCACCTCGTCATGGGCCTGCGCGTGCATCGCCTCCTGCCCGATGAACCCGATGACGTCCGCCCGCAGCGCGTCGTCATGGATGTACGGCAGCACCTGTTTGTACACATGGACGAACCACCGCTCACCGGCGGGCAGCAGCAGATGCAGCACATTGACGGTATGGGTGGTGAACGGGTCCCCCGGAACCCAGTGCAGGGGGGTGTCCGCCCAGGAGAACGACACCCTGCGGGGCCTCGGCGGGGCGTGCCCGGACTCGACGGGCCCAGGGCGCCGGATCGGCTTGTTGGACATGGTGTCAATGTACTGACGGGTAAATGGGCGGCGCCAGACCCCCGGAGCCGGATTCTCGCCGGACCGCTCCGCGCACCCCCGCCCCATGATGAAGTACTCCCTGTCCCAGGACAGTTGTTCCCGGACAGCGCGTTCCCGGACGCGTCCGACCCCTCACCCCCACGTTCACCCCACCCCCCCACACCCTGGAGTGCGCGAGCAGTGAGCACCTTCCAACTCCATCTGCGCCGGGCGGCGGCCGACGCCGTCGCCCGGTTCCCCGCCACGAGCGTCCCCGAGATATACGTCGTCTCCTTCCATGTCCGCCGCCTCGGGCACGACCCCCGCCGCCCCTGCCTCACCATCGGCTGGAACACCGAGAGCAAGTACCGCGCCGAACTCGCCCGCCGCGGCCCCGAGGAGGCCCGCTGGAACCACGCCCACTGGCTCCAGGACGGCTTCGAGCGCTTCGGCAACACCCCCGACGACCCGGTCGGCGGCGCCCTGTTCGTCGACGAGGCGAAACGCCTCGGGCACTGGTACGAGGACGGTGAGGACATCACCGACGACGAGAAGGACGACTGCGCGGAGGAACTCTGCGGACAGTTCGCCACCGTGTGCGTCGATGTCGCCCGCCACCTCCACACCTCGGGCCTGCTGGCCGGGGTGCTGGGCCGCCCCGTCCCCGTCGCCCTCTACGACCCCGACCTGCCCGGCTGGGACATCGAGGCCACCCGCGCCGCCAACCCCCCGGCCCTGGCCGCCCCCTACCTCGACTCCGCCCCCTGAGCCGAGACCCGGCCGACAGCGTGAGGCGGGTGGGGAGCCCTCCGGCTCCCCACCCGCCTCATCCGTCCCGCCCTGCCGCTGCCCAGGTCAGTGCAGCGCGTCGATCTTCGTACCGTCCTCGCCCCGCCCGGTCAGCGCGGCCTGCGCACCCTCCTGGGCGGGGACCGCCAGCACGTTCCCCGGCGCCTGCCCGGTCACATCGCCGCGCGCCGACAGCTCCGTCACACCCTTGCTCCCGGCGGCCACCAGGTACCAGGACCCGGCCGTCGACTTCCACAGCACCCCGGCCAGCACCCGCGCCTGCCGCGGGGAACACGCGGGCGAGTCCACGGACTGCGCCGCCACCGCCGCGACCGGCTTGCCCGGCGCCAGCACCTGCGCCAGCACCCGGCTCCCGCCGCCCCGCCAGGTGTCGGCCCGGGTGCACAGCCACGACGCCTGGCCGTTGCCCTCCGGCAGCGGCTGACTCGCGTACGTCCAGGAGTTCACCGTACGCACCCCCTGCCCCCGCACCGCCGCCAGCGAACACGCCGCGGGCGCCCACTCGGCCAGCGCCTCGGCACCCGCCGCGTCCCGCGCCGCCCCCGGCCGCCCCGACGTCAGCCGGGCCGGCGTCAGCTCACCCAGATCGCTCATCAGCCGCTTCGGCCCGCCACCGGACACCTGGAGGACGTTCCACGAGGAGCACATCCCCGTCTTCGGGTCCGGCTGCCCGGGACCGGCCATCGGGTCCGTCACCCCGTCCGCCGACCGCCGCAACGCCACCGGTCCGGTACCGGGCGTCCGCAGATCCCGCACCGCCGTACCGCTCACCCAGGGCGCCGTCAGATACCGCACATTGCCGTCCGTGCGGCCGAGCACCAGCGCCACCGCCTCGGCCGCGCCCGCGCCGTCCACCCGGGCGAAGTCGAGCGCCGCCCCCTCCGAGCCCTCCACCGGCTCCGCGTACCGCACGATCCGCAGCCCGTCGTGCAGCAGCACCACCCGCGCGCCGTCCACCTCACCCGCGTACAGCAACTGCGCCGGACCGGGCGCCGCGCCCGATGCGGTACCCGGGGTCGCCGACACCCGCACCGACGTACCCGGCCGCGCCCACACCGCCAACGCCCTTCGCAACAGCGCCCGGTCACCGGTGAGCGCGCCCCGGGCGGGCCACACCGAGAAGTCCGTGCGCGGCGAGGTACGCCACGCGGCGGACCCCGCCTCGGTGAGCAGCGCCGGGTCCAGCGCCGCCTCACCCGCCGGGTTCTTCGCGTACGGAGGCGCCGCCGCGCCGTCCGGGCCCCAGCCCTCGCCGGGCATCCCGAGGAGCGCGCCGCACACCACGGTCGCCGCCGCGGCCACCGCCGCCGCCCGCAGATGCTGACGCCTGCGCACCAGGTCCGTGGGCCGCGCCTGGAGCACACACGGATCGAACTCCGGCGCCTCCAGCAGCGCGTACCGCCGCGCCACCTCGTCCGCCTCGTCCAGCGCGTCGTCCGGATCCTCCGCGCCCGCCGCCGACAGCAGGTTCCGGACCTCGTCGTCCGTCAGCCCCTCCAGACCCCGCAGCACGTACGCGGCCCGGCCCGGCGCGGTCAGCGCCGAAAGGTCCTGGTCCAGCGCGAGTTCGTCGGCGCCGCCGGAACGGGGGAACAGCCGCAGCCCCCACACCTGCGGCAGCCCGGGCCACAGCCGCGCCCGCTTGGGCAGCGCGAACCGCTTCAGCGGCAGATCCGCCTCCAGCGCCGCCCGCAGCACCCGCAGCCGTACGAACGCGTACCCCGGATCGGCGCCCCGGGCGTCACCGGAACGCCGGGCGGCCACCACCCCCGCCGTACCGCTCCCGCCCCGGCCCCGGGGCAGGCCGCGCTGCACCAGCGCGTGGGCCGTCAGTACCCGGCGGTGGCGGCCGAGACGCGGCGGCAGCACCAGATAGGCGAGGCGGGCGAGCCGGGGATAGTGCTCGACGAGCGCGGCTTCGGCCCGCTCCACGTCGGCGGCCGGTCCGGCCGGGCGGTCGGGGCGGGTGACGACATCCTGTGACTGCACGATCAGCGCAACGAACGAGACGGGGGATGGTCACCCGCCCGCCACGGACGGGGGACCGCCCCGCCGCCGGGATCAGGAAGCGGCCGGAGCGTTCAGCCCGCGCGCGTAGTGCCGCAACGACCGCTGATAGCGCGGCAGATGCGGGGCGAGCGCGCCGAGCGCCAGCGCCAGCGCCTCGCGCTCCCGGCCCGTGTCGGCGAGACACAGCCCGAGGAACGCCCGCACCGCGTCGTCCAACTCGTCCGGCTCGGCGTCCAGTTCCGGGGAGAGCAGGGCGACACCCTCCTCGGGGCGGCCCAGGTTCCGCAGCGAACTCGCGAGCTGGATCTTGGCACGGCGGCGCCGGACACCCTCCACCCCGCGCTCCAGCGCCAGCCGGTACAGCGGCACCGCCCGGTCGGGACGCCCCGTCGAGTCGAACGCCCCGGCCCGCTCGAACGCCGCCACCGCGCTGTCCGGCGGGAGTTCGGCGGCCAGCGCGTCGATCAGCGCCCGGAACTGCGGCGCGGGCAGCGCGTCCAGCCGCGACCAGGCGGCGGCCAGCCGCTGCTCCCAGGCGAGACCGGGCTCCTGGTCCGCCGTGCTCCGCCGCACGGTCCCCGTGGCCGCGCCGACGCCGTCCGCGGTGCCGCGGCCCGCGCTCCCGTTCCCGCTCATCGGTCCCCTTCCCTGGTCCACCAGGTCACCTTCGCACACCCGTACCCCGGGGACGTCCGGATTCGGCCCATGATCGTCGAGGCCCTTCCCACATCGGCGGGAGGTGTGTTGAGCACACGGGCGACGCGGTCCGTATCGGAGGTCGGACCCCCGGCCGGGACCGGCCAGGACCGGCGAGCGGTGGGCGGAGAGGCGGGCACGATGAGGCGGCCGACGCGGGACCCGGGGAACGGACGCGGCGGGGACGGTGGCGGGACGGCCGACCGGCCCCGGTGGCGGGCCCGGTCCGCCGCCGTGAGCGCGGTGGCCCTGCTCGCCGCGCTGACCGGCTGCGGCGACGACGGCCCCGGCATCCCCCGGACGGCCACCGGCACCCTGGAGGAGCTCGCCGCCGAGGTGGGCTGCGCGCCCGAGACCCGCGCCGCGACCGACGAACTGCGCCAGGCCGACTGCCGCACCGGCGACGGCCGGTTCGTCCTCGCGACCTTCACCACCGACCGGGGCCAGCGGGAGTGGCTGAACGGCGCCAAGGACTACGGCGGCACCTATCTGGTGGGCCGCCGCTGGGTCGCCGTCGCGGGGCCGGACATGGTCGGCGCGCTGCGCGCCGAACTGGGCGGCGACGTGGAGCGCTCCGCCCACGGCACGGACCCGCAGCACCCGGACCCCGGTGGCACCGGGGCTCCCGGGCACGGCGGGCATTAGACGGGGGCCGGGGGGAAGCCGGTTCGTGCGGCGGGTGGCCGGGGGGCCATCCGCCGTACGGACGGTTCGGCGGACGGCTCAGGAGCAGCGCCGGCCGCGGTTGACGCAGTCCGTCAGCCGGTTCATCAGCCGGTTGTCGAAGACGTTGATGAAGTCCCCGTGGTCGGTCACCGGCTTGTGGAGCTGCTCGGGGAACGAGTCCACGGCGAAGTTGCGTCGCGGCGGGACGTCGTAGACGACGCGCTGGACGAGCTGCGGGATCGCCTTGAAGCCGGACGGGCAGGCGCCCGAGCGCGGATCGGTGAACGCGACATGCGTCCGGTGGTTCGCGCTGTCCGTGTTGCGGCCGTCCCAGCAGCTCTGGAAGCGGAACGTCCGGACGACCTGGCTGCCCTGCGGGCACAGCGGATACTTGTCCCTGAGCTGGCGGTTCTCGAAGCCCGTGCAGCTCCAGGAGGCGTTGGCGTTCGCCGTGCCGTTGGTGAGGGCCTTGGCGTCGCCCGTGATGATCCGCAGGAAGCGCGGCATCGCGACGACCCGTGAGCGCGGGTTGCCCTCGAAGCGCAGGGTCACCTCGCTCGGCGTCCGGATCCGGCCGACGTTGCGGTCCAGGCCGCCGCCGTCCGCGTCCGCGTCCGCCTCGGCCCGCCCGTTCTGCACCCGCAGCACGGGCCAGAAGTACGACGACCTGTCTCCCTGGTCGCGGCAGCTGGTGCGACCGGCCGCGAGCGTCCGGTCATCGGCGAAGGCGTTGTTGGCCTGGTTGCCGACATAGTCGTGCATATGGTGGGCGCCGTTGCTCACCCCGGGTGCCACGATCACGTTGTCCGGATTGAACAACCGGTTCCGGTTGGTGCCGCAGCTCGTGGAGAACGTGCCCCGGGACGCGCCGCGCCCGGACCGGGGCACCTGGACGTTCGGCCGGACGGACCGGATGTCGGCGAAGTCGGCGGCGACGGGCCCGTTGCCCGCCTGCCCGTTGCCGCCGCCGCTTCCCTCGCCCTGGCCGCCGTTCTGCCCACCGCCGGACCGTCCGCCGCGCTGCCCGCCGTCGCGCTCCCGGTCACCGCCCTCGCGCTCGCCCTCACCGCCCCCGTCGCCGTCCGCGGTGGTCCGGTCGCCCTCGGGGGTGCGGCCCGTGCAGGCGGCCAGTGAGTCGAAGCGCCGGGGCGGGGTGCCGCCGTTGCCACGGATACGGGCCTGGATGCGTTCGAGGGCCGCGGCCCGGTCGTTCCCGAGCGGGGTGAGGATGCTGTCCCGTACGAAGCCCGGATCGCGTGCGGCGTCGTCCCGGGAGTCGGCGAGCCGCCGGTAGGACTCGGTGATCTGGCTGTCGAGGGCGGCGAGTTCACCGTCCACCTCCGCGCGGGCCCCGTCCGGTACCTCCGTGAGTTCGTTGCCCACGTCGGGGCAGTCGATGGTCGCGACCAGTTGCCGGAGCTCGCCCCCGTCCCGGGGGACGGTCCCCGACGCCGAGGCGTAGACATTGGCCACGACCAGTCCGCCCGCCCCCATGACCAGCGCGGCAGCCGCCGCCATGGCCCGCTGGGCCTTCGTCGTCCGGCGTTTGCGTGATGTGTGTCCCATGGAACTCCTCTGCTTCCTTGCCGCGCCGTGGTCGTTCGGCAGGGGTGAAGCGGCTCCGTTCCATACGGGGGTGCCGGTACGGATGTTCAGGCCCGGGGGGTGATTCGTAGGAGTCTCCGGGAGCGTTTCGCCCTCAACCGCCGCACAGGGCACGGCCGAGGGCGAACGCCACGGGTGACGCGTGGTCGCAGGTCAGCCGGTCGGTCCGGCCGTACCCGGCGTACCGGCCAGGACCAGGGCCTCCCGGTCCGGGTCCAGGCCCAGCCGGGGGCGGTCGGGACGCTGCGGGGCCCGGCCGTCCAGGGCGCTGAGCCAGGCCCAGGTGTCCGCCACCGTCTCGGCCACCGGCCGGCAGACCAGCCCCGCGCCGAGGGCGCGGGACACATCGATACGGTGCACCCCTTCGTGCTCCTCCGAGCCGGGCGGGGTCCAGATCGGCAGCTCCGTCCAGGGCGAGATCCCCGCGTCGAGGATCGCCCGCGGATCGGTCCAGCGGAACCGGGCGGCGGAGCCGGTCGCCTCGGCACAGGCGTCCAGCAGCTCGCCCATCGTGGTGTGACCCTGCGGACCCACCGTGTTGTACGGGCCGGTCAACCCGGCGGCGATCGCGTCGAGCGCCCAGGCGGCCAGGTCACGTGCGTCGATGTACTGAAGCCGGAGGTCCCGCGGCCCCGGGGCGAGGACATCGCCGCCCCGGGCGACCCGGCTCAGCCACCAGGGCAGCCGGCCGATGTTCTCGTACGGGCCGAGGATCAGACCGGCGCGCAGCAGCAGGCTCCGGTCCGCGCCGAACCCGTCCCGCAGGGCGAGTTCGGCGCCGCGCTTGTCCTGGGCGTAGTCGGTCGCCGCCGCGTCGGGCGAGCCGTCCACCACGGGATGGGACTCGTCATGGTCCGGGCCCGGCGGCCAGGTGTACACCGACGCGCTGGAGATGTACGTGTAGTGGGCGGCCCGGCCGGTCAGCAGCCGTGCGCTGTCCCGTACGGCGGTCGGTGCGGCGGACCAGGTGTCGACGACGGCGTCCCAGGTGCCGTCCGCCAGTGCGGCCAGTCCGTCGGGAGCGGTCCGGTCGCCGATGAGGGAGGTGACCCCGTCCGGGGCGCGGTGCCGGCCCCGGTGGAGGACGGTCACCTCTTCTCCCCGGCGGACCGCCTCCTCCGCGATGGCCCGTCCCACGAATTCGGTGCCGCCCAGAATCAGTAGTTTCATGGGTCGACTGTGCAAGGACCGGTTCCGGAACGGAATGGCGTTCCGCGCAGGGAGAAACGATTCAGCTGGTGGCGGACGCCCGCGGCCGGGCGAGGGACCCCGAACGCGCGGGCGTATACGGGCGGTTGGGGATCAGCCGGTCGGGGGCGCGTACTTGTAGCCGACCCGGCGGACCGTCTGGATCGCCTGACGGTGCTCCGCGCCGAGCTTGCGCCGCAGCCGGGCGATATGGACGTCCACGGTGCGCCCGTCACCGACATGCCCGTAGCCCCACACCGTGGTGACGAGCTGGTCGCGGGTGTGCACCCGGTGCGGATGCGCCACGAGATGCGCCAGCAGCTCGAACTCCAGGTACGTCAGGTCGAGATCACGGCCCCGCACCCGGGCGGTCCGCCGTACCGCGTCCACCTGGACGAGGGTGTCCCCGTCGAGCGGACCGGAGCGGGCCGGGCCGTCCTCGTCGTCCTCCACGGACGGGACGGGCAGCAGCCGCTGCTGATCGGCGGGCACCAGGACGAGGTACCCGATCATCGGCGGCTGGCCGGGCAGGGTGGGCAGGGCGTGCTGGGGCGCGGGCAGCCAGGTGGCGCCCGGCGGGAGGAAGTCCGTCACATCGACGACCTCGTCCCGGTCCACGGCGCGCAGCCCGCGCCGCGCGGCCGGCCCGGCGGTCCCGGGCCGGGGGGCGGGGCCGCCGAGGGGCTTGCCGTAGGACGCGGGGGCCGTGGCCGCGGCGGACGGGCCGGGGGCGCCGGAGGAGTACGCGGTGGCGGCCGGATAGGGGCCGCCCGGATAGGAGGGGGACGAGGGGTTCGCCGGGAAGGAACGGGTGTTCGCCATGAGGGGTCAGCTCTTTCGCGCGAGATGTCGTCGTGGGAGTTCGAGGACGGTGAGCGCGTGGCTCAGGTCGTCGAGGACGTACGTCGTGCGCGCTGGCCGAAGGCCGGGTGAACGGCTTTAGAGGGCCCGCGCGTTCCGTGCGCGGCGACACACCCGATCGAAGTCGTGGTGCTGTCGGGACGGCCAGAAGGGCTCCAGGGTGTACACGTCGGGTTGTCCCGTCGTCGCGTTCCGGTAGCTGGCCATGCCGCCATTGAACCAGACCCATGGGTCCGGCAGGAGCCTCCTCTCAAGGGTCGGACGCCTCCTTGGCGCGATTTTGTCGCTCCCGACCCTCAACCCACCAGGCGTTTACGCCAATCCAGGGGGCTGACCACCAGGGCGGTCCCCGCCGACCCGTCCCACTGGGTGGACAGCCCGGCGGCCGACAGCGCGGCGACCACCTCATGGCCCACCGCGGCCGCCGTCGCCGCGCTGCCGTCGAACCCGCCGTACAGCAGGAACAGCCCGCCGCCCGCCGCGGCGGCCTCCGTCTGCTGCTCATGGAAGAAGACGAACCCCCGCGCGCCGTCCGCCGCTTCGGCCCCGATCTCGGCCAGTCCGCAGCCGCGGCAGCACGTGAAGTCCTCCCGGGCGGTGATCCCCGCGCCCTCCAGCGCCGCGAACGCGCGGGTCAGCCGCTCCGGATCGGTGGTCCCCGTCCACCGCGCCGATTCCGCGACCCGCTCCAGCCACAGCCCGTCCACCAGGACACGGGCCTGCTCGGGGGAGACCGGGCGGTCGTCCTGCGCCGGACCCGCCCGCTCCGCCTCCTCGGAACCCACCAGCCACTCCTCGGCGGCCTCCGCCAGACCCTCCCGGTCGAGATAGCCGCAGCGCAGGAGCTCGCGTATCCGCTCCTCGACCGGCTCGCGCAGCTCGTCGGGGAGCGGGGGCACCTCCTCGGGCGGGTCCACGTCCACCGGTTTCCAGCGCAGGTCCCGGCCCCAGTCCTCGTCACCGCGCGCCCAGCCGAGGACCGCCTCCGCCACCTGCTCAACGCCCTGCGGGGCGATGACCGTACCGAAGAAACGGGAACGGCTCTCGCGGTGCTCCAGGCGGTACTCCCGGCCGGTGACGTGCCACACCTGGACGAACACATCGGGGAGGTCGGGCACCCGCTGGACGACCAGGAAGTGGTCGTCCTGCCCACCGATCCGCCCGACCAGCTCGCGCAGCTGCCCGGGCGACGGCGCCAGAGTCACCGAACCGTCCTCCGACTCGACCTTGACGGGCAGTCCCGCCGCGCCGCCGTCCTCGAACGTCCCGTCCGGCCGTTGCCTGGCCCCGGTCCAGCTTCCGTTCCCCATCGTCTCCCCCTGCCGCGCCCGGCCGCCCGGACCCTGGATCATCCGCCGCGCACCGTCCGCACGGCCGGGCCGGGGCAGCGCCCGACCCGGGTTCCACCCTCGCACGCGCCACTGACAACGCGGCGGCGCCCGTGGGCCACCCACCGGTCGGGGTGGATGCCCCACGGGCGCCGCCGCCGGGGCTCAGACCTGGCCGGCCTTCTCCAGCGCGGCACAGCAGGTGTCCACCATCAGCCGTGTCACCACGTACGGGTCGACGTTGGCGTTCGGGCGGCGGTCCTCGATGTAGCCCTCGCCGTCCTTCTCGACCTGCCACGGGATACGGACCGAGGCGCCGCGGTCCGAGACCCCGTAGGAGTACTCGTTCCAGGGGGCCGTCTCGTGCAGTCCGGTCAGCCGGTCGTCGATGCCCGCGCCGTAGTTCTTGACATGGTCCATCGGCTTGGAACCCTCGCCCAGCGACTCGCAGGCCGTGATGATCGCGTCGTACGCGCCCGCGCCCCCGCGCATGGCACGGGTGGAGAAGTTGGTGTGCGCGCCCGCGCCGTTCCAGTCGCCCTTCACCGGCTTCGGGTCCAGGGTCGCCGACACGTCGTGGTCCTCGGCCGTGCGGTACAGCAGCCAGCGGGCCACCCACAGCTGGTCGGACACCTCCAGCGGGGCCAGCGGGCCGACCTGGAACTCCCACTGACCGGGCATGACCTCGGCGTTGATGCCGGAGATGCCGAGGCCCGCCGTCAGGCAGTTCTCCAGATGCGCCTCGACGACGGGACGGCCGTGGATCTCGTCGGCGCCGACGCCGCAGTAGTAGCCGCCCTGCGGCGCGGGGAACCCGCCGACGGGGAAGCCGAGCGGACGCTCACCGGCGAAGAACGTGTACTCCTGCTCGATGCCGAAGACCGGCTCCTGACCGGCGAAACGCTCCTCGACCTCGGCGAGCAGCGCGCGCGTGTTGGACGAGTGCGGGGTCATGTCCGTGTTCAGCACCTCGCACAGCACCAGGATGTCGTCCCCGCCGCGGATCGGGTCCGGGCAGACGAAGACCGGCCGCAGGACCCGGTCCGACGCGTGCCCCTCGGCCTGGTTGGTGCTGGACCCGTCGAACCCCCACAGCGGCAGCTCCGCGAGACCCGCGGCGGCGCCGGGCAGGATCTTCGTCTTCGAGCGGAGCTTCGCGGTCGGCTCGGTACCGTCGATCCAGATGTACTCAGCCTTGAACGTCACGGGACACATCCTTAGGGGCGTCTGCGCACCGGCGGTGCGGTGGTGCTGCTACGACAGTGTCAAGGCGCGGTTTCCCGGTGATTGCCCGTCGATGAACCCCGTGTTACCCGTCGCTCACCCGCGCGGGGGTCAGGTGCGCTGCCGCACGGCCGCGCGGACGTCCTCCAGGAACTCGCGGAGCGCGGCGAGCTGATGCTCGTCGTACCCCTTCAGCAGTATCGCGGACCGCTCGGCCAGCGGCTCGTGGACGGATCTGCCGAACGGCACGGAGGTCTCCTCCAGGACGACCAGGACCCGGCGGCGGTCGTGCGCGTCGGGGACCCGGCGGACATGTCCGAGCCGCTCCAGCCGGTCGACCAGCGCGGTCGTCCCGGCCGAGTTCAGCCCGAGCCGGGCGCCGAGCCGTCCGGCGGTCAGCGGGACGCCCGTGTCGCGGGCGTCGAGCAGACACGACAGGGCTCGGATGTCGGTGGGGTGCGTGCCGTGGCGCGCGGCGAACCGTGCGGCCAGCGCGCCGAGTCCGTCCGCCACCTCGCGCAGCAGCCGGACGATCTCCTGTCCGGTGTCGTCGTGCCCGTCTCGCTCCATACCGTCCTCCGTCGTCCGGTCGTGTCGCACGGCGGGCCCGCCCCTCCCGCCTCCCGGTCCGCCGGGCCGGTGTGGTGACAGGTACGCACCAAACTCCCCCCCGACTCAACGCCCCGCCTTCGCTTGCGCTTCCGAGGTCCCCTGTGCTGGGCGCACCTGTCCCTGTGCGGGGCGTTCGTGGGTGCGCAGTTCCCCGCAGGTCGCCTTCGCTCGCGCTTCTGAGGTTTGCCCGGGTGGGCGCACTTGTTCCTGTGCCGTCGCTCGTCGGGTGCGCAGTTCCCCGCGCCCCTGGATGCTGCCCCGGTCGGTTGTTCGTCGGGTGCGGGTCGCCCTCGTTTTTTGCGCAGTTCCCCGCGCCCCTTGGGTCGCGCCTCTTGCGGTTCCCGTTCGGGTGCGGATGGTCCTTGGTTGCTCGCGCAGTTCCCCGCGCCCCTGGATGCTGCCCCCTTGCGGTCGCTCTTCGGGTGCGGGTCGCTCCTCGTTTTCGCGCAGTTCCCCGCGCCCCCTTGGGGGCGCCAACCCCGGCCGGGGTTCAAACCCCCCTCCTCGCGCAGTCGCCCGGCCTCCGAAGGGGGTGGGCGGGAATCTCTGCCCGCAGACTCCGATGCTCTTCAGTCGGGTAGGGGGGATGTCCGACCGAGCGCGTTGGAGCGAGGACGGAGAATCCCGACCGGCCCCGCCCCGAAGAATCAGCAGATGGCGCCCCGATAGGGGCGCGGGGAACTGCGCAAAACCACCGAGCGACGGCACAGGAAACAGGTGCGCCCACCCGGACAGACCTCAGAAGCGCAAGCGAAGGCGACCCGCGGGGAACTGCGCACCCCACGAGCGACGGCACAGGAACGGAGTGCGTCCCGCCGGACGGACCTCAGAAGCGCAAGCGAAGGCGATCTGTTCGATTTACTCAAAAGCCCCTGGCCAGGGGCTTTTGTCGGTGGGGGGCGGTAGAATGGGGGCAGTGTTCGAGGGTTCGCGAGGAGCCCCCGGCCACGACAGGAGGAAGCCCGTGCCCGCTGCCGCACTCATGGACCAGACCCTGCCGATCGCCCCGCCGAAGAAGCAGCCGCTGCCCGCCGGACGCCCGCGCGAGTGGTACGTCACGCACAACCGCCGGCTCAAGGCCATGCGCCTGGCCATCACGCTGCTCGACGCCGGCGTCTACCTGCCGAACCAGGCGCACAACCGCACCATCCGCTCCGCCGCCCAGCGCGTGGGCATCCACCCCCCGTCGGACATCACCTGCCATATGGTCCGGGCCTTCATGCGCTACAACCGCTGAGAGGCGGAGCAGCCCACGGCCGCCCGGGGTCCGCTCCAGGAACCCCGGGCGCCACCGGAAGCGTTCACCCGTTCGACGCAACCGGCGGTGCGCCGCGTCGGCCGGTCCCGTTCACTGGGGGGAACCACGCGGCGCACCCCGGAGGCTGCCCATGCCGAGGAACCTCTCGACCGCACCGGAGTCCGCCGGAGCCCGGGGCGCGGGGTGAACACGCCCGTGGGAAGGCCCGCGGACCGTACCCCCGCGGCCCGTGCCGAGCAGGGCCGCCGCGCCCGCAAGCTCGTACCGCGCAGTGCCCACGGCGCGTGGATACCCGCCGCAGGCCGCCCCGACCCGGTCGCCGTACTGGAGCGCCAGGACGCCGACCGGGTACGGCAGTTGCTGCCGATCCGGTACGGCAGGATGGCGCTGTCGCCGTTCGCGTTCCTGCGGGGCGGCGCCGCGGTCATGGCGGCCGATCTCGCCGCCCTGGACGGCAGCGGGCTCACCGTCCAGCTCTGCGGCGACGCCCATCTGCTGAACTTCGGGCTCTTCGCCTCGCCCGAACGCGCCCTCCTCTTCGACCTCAACGACTTCGACGAGACCTTCCCGGGCCCCTTCGAGTGGGACGTCAAACGGCTCGCCGCCAGCGCCACCGTCGCCGCCCGGGAGAACGGCCTGGGCCGTGGCCAGGCCCGTGCCGCCGCCCGGGAGAGCGTCAAGCGCTACCGGCTGACGATGCGCCGTCTCGCCGAGCGCGGCGAACTGGACGTCTGGTACACCCGGCTCGACACCGACGCGCTGCTGGAGCTGATCCGTCCCGGCGGCCGGGCCCAGGCGCGGGCCACCTTCGCGCGGGCCCGCCGCCGCACCAGCCTCCAGGCGCTCGGCAAGCTCACCGAGGTCATCGACGGCCGGCGCCGCATCCGGGACGATCCGCCGCTGGTGGAGCGGCTGGGCGCCCCCGACATGACCGAACTGCGCAAGATGTTCAACGACTACCGCTCGACGCTCTCCGAGGAACGAAGGCTGCTGCTGGACCGGTTCCGCTTCGTGGACGCCGCCCGCAAGGTTGTCGGCGTCGGCAGCGTCGGCACCCGCTGCTTCATCGTGCTGCTCGCCGGCCGGGACGGCGACGACCCGCTGTTCCTCCAGATCAAGGAGGCGGGCCCGTCCGTCCTGGAGGAGCATCTGCCGTCCGGGCCGTTCGATCACCCGGGGCACCGCGTGGTCGCCGGACAGCGGCTGCTCCAGGCGTCCGGCGACATCTTCCTCGGCTGGATGACCGGCCCCCAGGGCCGCGCCTTCTACTGGCGCCAGCTGCGCGACATGAAGGCGACGGCCGACCTCGCCGCGCTGGGCCCCGACCGGCTCGTCCGCTACGCGGGTCTGTGCGGCACGGCCCTGGCCCGCGCCCACGCCCGCTCCGGCGACCGTATCGCCCTCGCCGGATATCTGGGCCGCGGCGACACCTTCGACCGCTCGGTCGCCGACTTCGCCGTGCGCTACGCCGAGCAGAACGCCAAGGACCACACGGCCCTGACGGCGGCGATCGCCGCGGGAGTCGTCAGCGCCGAACCGGGCGTGTGACGCTCCCCGGTCCCGGGCCCCGAAGACCGCGGCCGGACGTGTCCCCTCCGCCCGCCCTCGCGTCCCGCCCGCTCACCCCGTACGGACCCGTTCGATCCGCGGGAGCGTGTACGAGCCGTCGAGGACCGGTTCCCGCGGCAGGTACAGCCGGATCATGGGGCGGAACGCGCCCTCGGGGGCGGGGAGCCAGTTGGCCTCGTCCGGCGGGGGGTCGTGCTGGATGCGGATCGTGAGCGAGCCGTCGGTGCCGCGCACCAGCCCCGGGGTGCGGTCGCCGATCGAGTAGCGGTCCACGGGGTTGGCCACCAGGTGGTACTCGGGGACGTCGTACATGGTCACCGACCAGAACGCGGCCACCGGCGGCGGGGAGTCGAACGTCAGGGTGTACCGGCGGTCGCCGGTGAGCGGTTCACCGTCCGCGTCGCGGAACGTGTACGCGTACACCGCCTCGTACCCGTGGTTGCCCCAGAGCCCGGCACGCGCCGCGACCGCCCGCCGGAGGTACGAAGCGGTACGGTCGGAGGCCTTCCAGCGTGCCTCGTCCAGGGTGCCCACACCGAAGTGGTCGAGGTTGTGGTCGAACAGATGCGGGTCCGACACCCAGGCACCCGGCTCCCCGCCGTCCGCCGCGGGGGCCGTGCTCGCCTCCTCGACCCGCCGCGCGCCCTCCGTCAGCCCCGCCTCCAGCGCCTCCGCGAGCTCCGGACGGGCGGACGCGTACGGCGACGGGCCCTCCTCCAGCAGCCCCAGCGGCTGGAACCGCTCCTGGTACGCCTGGTCCGGCGCGGCGGGCGGGAAGTCGGCCGACCACACCCGCATCCGCTCGAAGAACCGCAGCGCCCCGGGCACCGCCGGATCGGGGGTGGGCAGCCCGGTGGGATGCGGCTCGCCCAGCGGGGTCAGCGTCAGTTCCTGCTGGAGGGCGCGGACCCGGGGCAGATCCGCGGGGCCCGCGCACGCGTTGCGGCCGACGATCGTCACCACCGGGGTCGGCGCGTCGATCACCCCGCGCACCCCGGCCGGTTCGGTGCCGGACCAGCCCGGCGGGACGATCGCCCACGAGCCCTCGCCGGTACCGGTCGCCCGGCTGCCCAGATACGCGAAGTTGGCGCTCCACGCGTCCACGAACTGGAGGACGTGGTACGCGCCGCCGGTGTCCGGGGTGTGCAGCAGCAGCGGGCCGCCGGACAGGTCCAGCTGGGCGATCGAGTACACGGTGTCGTTGTTGACGGAGACGAACCGTGTGTCGGGAGCGGCGAGCCGGGTGGCGTGAGCGAACCGGTTGAACGGGGTCGGCGGCAGCACGCCCATTCCCACCCGGACGAAGCGGTCCATCATCGACAGACCGCTGACCAGCGGGAACCCATAGACGTACGCGTCGGCCGCCAGGGACTCCAACTCGTCGGACATGGCCGCTCCCTCCAGCTCACGGCACCGGGGCCCGTGCCGCCGGCCGCCGTGGGCGGTCCGCCCGGCGTACCGGGCGGACCCGCCGCGGAGCGTGCCGGACACCGCCCGGCCGCCCCGCGGACAACGGGGTGGACGCTAGAGCACCCGCTCCTCGCGGCCCGCCCCGCTGCACAGCGCCCAGATCACGAAGATGCCGATGGCGATGGAGATGAGCGCCCACAGCGGCAGGTACGGCAGCCACATGAAGTTGAGGACGACGCTCAGCGCGGCCAGTCCGACACCCGTGGCACGCGCCCAGTCGGCGCCCTTCAGGATGCCGTAGCCGACGATCGCGACGAGCACGCCCAGCACGATGTGGATCCAGCCCCAGCTGGTCAGGCTGAACCCGAAGACGTAGTCGCCGACCCGCGCGTACACATCGTCCTTGGCGAGCGCCGCGATGCCGTTGAGGACCGACAGCACACCGGAGACGATCATCAGTACCCCGGCGAAGACGGTTCCGCCGGTGATCCAGCTGTCGCGGCGGTGGTCGGGCCGGTCCGTCCGCGGGGTGCCCGCGGGCGGGGGTGTCGTGCTGCTCATGGGGTTCTCCCGTCGGAACGCGGTCCCTCGGTGCTGAGCGGCGGGCCTCGGACCGCCAAGGAACCGGTGCCCCGAGCGTGTGCCGTACGGAGCGCCACGGCGAACCGAGTACGGCCGAACGGGTGAAACTTAGGCTTGCCTAACCTAGGGTGTCCCGCGAGACGTCCGCAGCGACGAAGAGGTGAGCACCGTGCCCGACACGCACCCCGCCTCCCCCTCGGGGGAACCCAAGCACGTCCCGGAACTGGGCGAGATCCAGGAGACCCTGCTGATCCCCCTGTACGCCCGCGCGCTGGAGACGAGGAAACGCCACGGGATGCTCAGCGACCCCAAGGCGGTGGAGATGGTCGAGTCCCTCGACTACGACTTCTCCCGCTTCGACGGCGCCCGCAGCCTCGTCGGCTCCAATCTGCGCACCCTGCTCTTCGACCACTGGGTACGGGCGTTCCTCCAGGAACACCCCGGCGGGACGGTCGTGGAGCTGGGCACCGGCCTCAACACCCGCTTCGAACGCCTCGACACCGGGCACGTCCACTGGTTCGACCTGGACCTGCCCGATGTGACGGCCCTGCGCCGCCGCTACTTCACCGACACCGACCGCCGCCGCACCCTCGCCCTGTCGGTCACCGACCCGGCCTGGACCGACGCGGTGCGGGAGAGCCCCGGCCCGTACTTCCTGGCCGCCGAGGCCGTCCTGATCTATCTGCCCGAGGACCAGGTGCGGGACGTGTTCCGCATGATCGCCGAACGGCTCCCCGGCGCCAGGCTGGCCCTGGAGACCGCGTCCTCCCACATGATCGACGGCCAGGACCGGCACGACGTCCTCAGCAAGGTCGCCGCCCGGATGGTCTGGCGCTGCGACGACCCCGCCGCACCCGCCGCCTGGCACCCCTCGGTCACCCTGGAGGACACCCGCACCTTCGCCCGGCTGCCCGCCGAGGTCCGCCGCGCCGTGCCCCAGCCGACCCGCGCCCTGCTGTCCCTGCTGGCCCGGGTCCGCCGCGCGGACATCGAGGCGTACCGCTTCAACGTGTACGGGTTCGGCGACCGGACCGGGTGACCCCGCGGGACCGTCAGCCGGACGCCCCGCCCGAGTCCCCGCCCGACGGCCCGTCATCGGCCCCGTCGCTTCCGGTGGCTCCGGGTGCTCCAGCCGCCCCGGGCGTTCCGGCAGCCCCGTCGGCCCCGGTGCCCGCGCTGCCCCCGCCCCCGCCCCCGCCCCCGAACACATCGAGAATCCGCTCGGCCGCCAGTGTCGCCGTCAGCTCCCCGTCCCGTACCCGCCGCTCCAGGGAAGGGGCCAGGGCCCGGACCCCCGGATGGGTGCGCAGCCGGTCCAGCAGCTCGTCATGGACCATCGCCCAGGTCCACGACACCTGCTGGTCCCGGCGTCTGGCGGCCAGCCGGCCCGTCGCCTCAAGGCGCGCCCGGTGCTCCTCCACCCGCTCCCACACCGTGTCCAGCCCGGTGCCCTCCCGGGCACTGCAACTCAGCACCGGGGGAGTCCAGGCCGCGTCCGCCGCGTGCATCAGCCGCAGCGCGCCCGCCAGTTCACGGGCCGCCCCGCGGGCGTCCCGCTCATGGGGGCCGTCGGCCTTGTTGACCGCGATGACGTCCGCGAGCTCCAGGACGCCCTTCTTGATGCCCTGCAACTGGTCGCCGGTCCGCGCCAGCGACAGCAGCAGGAACGTGTCGACCATGCCCGCGACCGCCGTCTCCGACTGCCCGACCCCGACCGTCTCCACCAGCACCACGTCGTACCCCGCGGCCTCCATCACCACGATCGACTCCCGGGTGGCCTTGGCGACCCCGCCGAGCGTGCCCGCCGTGGGCGAGGGCCGCACGAACGCCGCCGGGTCCACCGCCAGCCGCTCCATCCGGGTCTTGTCCCCGAGGATCGAACCCCCGGTCCGTGTCGACGAGGGATCGACGGCCAGCACCGCGACCCGGTGCCCGAGCCCCGTCAGCATCGTCCCCAGCGCGTCGATGAACGTCGACTTGCCGACACCCGGCACCCCGCTGACGCCGACCCGCCGGGCGCGGCCCGAGTGCGGCAGCAGCTCGGTCAGCAGCCGCTGCGCCTGCTCCCGGTGGTCGGCGCGCGTGGACTCCACCAGGGTGACGGCCCGCGCGACGAACGCCCGCTTCCCGTCGAGCACGCCCTTCGTGTAGGCGTCGAGATCGATCGTCCTCGCCATGCCCGTCGGCTCACCGCTCCCCGGACTCGTGCCCGAGCCGGTCCGCGAGCCGCACCACCAGGTCGTACGCCGCGTCCGGGATGACCGTGCCGGGCGGGAACACCGCGGTCGCGCCCGCCTCGTGCAGCGCCGCCACGTCCTGCGGGGGGATCACCCCGCCGACCACGATCATGATGTCCTCCCGGCCCTCCTCCGCGAGCTGCTCCCGCAGCGCGGGGACGAGCGTGAGGTGCCCGGCCGCCAGCGACGACACACCCACGATGTGCACATCCGCCTCCACCGCCTGCCGCGCGACCTCCGCCGGGGTCTGGAACAACGGGCCCACGTCCACGTCGAAGCCGAGGTCCGCGAACGCCGTCGCGATCACCTTCTGCCCCCGGTCATGGCCGTCCTGGCCCATCTTCGCGACGAGTATGCGCGGACGGCGGCCCTCGTCCTGCTCGAAGGCGTCCACCAGCGCCCGGGTGCGCTCCACGGACGGCGACTCACCTGCTTCGGTGCGGTACACACCCGAGATCGTACGGATCTGACCCGCGTGCCGCCCGTAGACCTTCTCCAGGGCGTCCGAGATCTCCCCGACCGTCGCCTTGGCCCGGGCCGCGTCCACCGCCAGGGCCAGCAGATTGCCCTCCAGCCCCGGCCCGGGACCGTCCTCGGCGGCCCGGGTCAGCGCGCGCAGCGCGTCCTGGCACACCTGCTCGTCCCGCTCCGCGCGCAGCCGCCGCAGCTTGTCGAGCTGCCGCTCACGCACCGAGGAGTTGTCGACCTTCAGCACATCGATCTGCTCGTCGGTCTCGACCCGGTACTTGTTGATCCCGATCACCGGCTGGCGCCCCGAGTCGATCCGCGCCTGCGTCCGGGCCGCCGCCTCCTCGACCCGCAGCTTCGGGATGCCCGCGTCGATGGCCTGCGCCATCCCGCCCGCCGCCTCGACCTCCTGGATGTGCGCCCAGGCCCGCCGCGCCAGGTCGTACGTCAGCCGCTCCACGTACGCGCTGCCGCCCCATGGGTCGATGACCCGGGTCGTGCCCGACTCCTGCTGGATCAGGAGCTGGGTGTTGCGGGCGATCCGCGCCGAGAAGTCCGTCGGCAGGGCCAGCGCCTCGTCCAGCGCGTTGGTGTGCAGCGACTGGGTGTGCCCCTGCGTCGCCGCCATCGCCTCCACACAGGTCCGCGTCACATTGTTGAACACGTCCTGCGCGGTCAGCGACCAGCCCGAGGTCTGCGAATGCGTCCGCAGCGACAGCGACTTGGGGTTCCCGGGCCCGAACTCCTTGACCAGTCTCGCCCACAGCAGCCGCGCCGCCCGCAGCTTCGCGACCTCCATGAAGAAGTTCATGCCGATCGCCCAGAAGAACGACAGCCGTGGCGCGAACGCGTCCACGTCCAGCCCGGCACCCTGCCCCGCCCGCAGGTACTCCACCCCGTCGGCCAGGGTGTACGCCAGCTCCAGATCGGCCGTCGCCCCCGCCTCCTGGATGTGGTACCCGGAGATGGAGATCGAGTTGTAGCGGGGCATCCGCCGCGAGGTGAACGCGAAGATGTCGGAGATGATCCGCATCGACGGCTTCGGCGGATAGATGTACGTGTTGCGGACCATGAACTCCTTGAGGATGTCGTTCTGGATGGTCCCGGCCAGCTTCTCCGGCGGTACGCCCTGCTCCTCGGCGGCGACGATGTACAGCGCCAGCACCGGAAGCACCGCGCCGTTCATCGTCATCGACACACTCATCCGGTCCAGCGGGATGCCGTCGAACAGTTGCCGCATGTCGTAGATCGAGTCGATCGCGACACCCGCCATGCCCACATCGCCCGTCACCCGGGGATGGTCGCTGTCGTAGCCCCGGTGCGTCGGCAGGTCGAACGCGACCGACAGCCCCTTCTGCCCGGCCGCGAGATTGCGCCGGTAGAACGCGTTGGACTCCTCCGCCGTCGAGAACCCCGCGTACTGCCGGATGGTCCACGGCTGATTGACGTACATCGTCGGATACGGCCCGCGCAGATACGGCGCCACCCCGGGATACGTGTCCAGGAAGTCCAGGCCCTCCAGGTCCCGCCCGGTGTACAGCGGCTTGACGCGGATGCCCTCCGGGGTCTCCCACGACAGCTCGCCGTCGTCCTGGCCGGTGGACTCCTTCAGCGCCGAACGCCACTGCTCCTCGGAGCCCTGGCCGGGGCCGTCGCCCAGCTCCACACCGGTGAAATCGGGGATCGCCATCACGACACTCCCAGGGAGTCGAGTACGGAGGTGAGGGTGGCGACGGCGTCACAGCCCGCGAAGACGTACGTGTCCACGTCCGGGACCTCACCGGGCCTGCCCGCGAGCAGCACCCGTGCGGCGCCCGCCGCCCGCAGCGCGCCGGCCACCGCCGCGCCCTGCTCCGCGTACACGGGGTCGCTGGAGCACAGACACGCGAGCGTGGCACCGCTCGCGGTGAACGCGGCGGCGACCGTAGCGGCGTCCACCGACACCGGGTCATGGACGGTTTCGATCCCCCCGGCCTGGAACAGGTTCGCGGCGAACGAGGCCCGCGCGGTGTGCGCGGCGGCCGGACCGAGCGCCGCGAGGAACACCTTCGGCCGCTCACCCGTCCGCGCCAGATACGCGTCCGACCTGGCCCGCAGCACCTCGTACGCCTCGTCGCGGCGTACCCGGGGCAGTCCGCCGGAGACCGGGGCGGGCGCGGGCTCGCGCTCCACCGGCCGCTCCCCGAGGTTCGGGAACTCGCTGACGCCCGTGATGGGCTCCCGCCGGGTCGCCAGCCGCTTGCCGCGCGCCGCCCAGGTCGCCGCCAGCCGCTCCCCGGTGAACCCGGACCGCAGTGCCGCCGCCGCTCCGCCGGCCCGCTCCACCTCGCGGAAGAACTCCCAGCCCGCGTGGGCGAGCTCGTCGGTCAGCCGCTCCACGTACCAGGACCCGCCCGCCGGGTCCACGACCCGCGCCAGATGCGACTCCTCCACCAGGACCGCCGAGGTGTTCCGGGCGATCCGCCGCGCGAACGCGTCCGGCAGCCCGATCGCGTCGTCGAACGGCAGCACCGTGACCGCGTCGGCGCCGCCGACCCCGGCTCCCAGGGTCGCCAGGGTGGTCCGCAGCATGTTCACATACGGGTCGCGCCGGGTCATCATCACCGACGAGGTCACCGCGTGCTGGCGCTGCGCGCCCGCGCCGCCCCCCGACACCTCGACGACCCGCGCCCACAGCCGCCGGGCGGCCCGCAGTTTCGCGATCGTCAGGAACTGGTCGGCACTCGCCGCGTACCGGAAGTCCAGCTGTCCGACCGCCTCGTCCACGCTCAGCCCCGCGTCGGTGAGCAGCCGCAGGTACGCCACACCGGTGGCCAGGGAGAGCCCGAGCTCCTGCGCGGCCGATCCACCGGCCTCGTGGAACGGCAGCGCGTCCACGGTCAGCGCCCGGACCCCGGGCCATCGGCCGGTGGTGGTCCGCGCCAGGTCCACGGCGTCGGTCCAGTCCGTGGGGCCGGGCTCCCGTCCGGAGCGCGCCGCGTACCCGAGCGGATCGGCCCCGAGGTTGCCGCGCGCCTCGTCGGCCCGCACCCCGCGTTCGCCGTACAACTCCAGCAGCGCGCGTCCGGCGGCCCCGGAGGCGTCACCCGCGTCGAGGACGACCGCCACGAGGTCGAGGTACACGCCGTCCAGCGCCCGCCCGATCCCGTCGACGGGCACGGAGCCGGGACCCACGGTGAGCCACAGCGAGGTGACGCCGTTCTCCAGATCGGCGAGCACGGCCTCGTTGGTCCGCGCGGGATCGCTCCCGGCGTGCCGCTGGCGCACGTCCCAGCCGCCCGGTGTCGCTCCCTCGGGGCGTCCGCCCCGCACGAAGGGGGCGAAGCCGGGGAACCCGGTATCGGCCACCGCGTCCCGCGCGGTGTAAAGCGGCCGGGTGCTGAGCCCGTCCTCAAGCGTCGTGGACAGCGCTTCCTCGGCGTCGTCGCCCGAGACCTCCTTGCCCGACTTGCGCAGTACGCCTTCCACGAGGCGCTGCCACTGCGCATGGGTCGCATCAGGGAACTCGGCGGCCAGCGAAAGCCCGTCGTCAGGCAGGACCGTCATGCTCAGATGCTAGGCCCTCACGCTTGAGGCGCAGCAGAGCTACGCACTGTGACGTTCCACTCGAACGGAAGGTCTTGTATGCGGCGACCTGGGGCTTTCGCCCCCTTTTCCAGGCCGTACGGGTGGTCCGTGCCGCCGCTCAGGGCGCCTTGTCCGCCGACCAGAAGGGGGAACGGACATTGGGCCGGGGGATGGGATCGACATCCTCGTAGGACGGCCCGTTCGGCTCGGCCGTGGGCTCCGCTACCTCGGACTCCTCGACGCAGGGGGTCGATACCTCGAAGAACGCCTGTCCCTTGGCCCCGATGGTCAGGCTGACACCGAAGCCGTCCGCCGTCTTGGCGAACAGGGCCGGGAACTCCTTGTTCTTGTCGACATGGGTGATACGGACCTTCTCCTTCTCCCAGGCCCGCTCGACCACACCGAGGAAGCTGCCCCGCATCTGCTCGGAGATCACGGTCATCACCGTCCGGCGCCGCGACAGATCGCAGCTCCCGGTCGTGGTGTCGCCATGGGCCCACTGCACCGGCGGCCGGATGGCCTTGAACGTCAGGTCGAGCAGGGCGTCCGCCCGTTCCGCCGCCTCTTGCATGTTCATCTCGCTCCTCGCCCTCTCCGAACCGGAGGTCTTCGTCTCCGCGCACCCCGTGACGAGCGCGCAGAGCGCGACCGCCGTCACGGCGTACTTCCCTCGTGCCTTCACCGGTGCCGCTCCACAGAGATCGTCTCGGGCTGTCCAGCGACGATTTTCGCGATGTTGTTCGCCGACACGTGGTCCTTCTCCGGATTGAAGTAGTTCGAGTGCGCGGGGGTCGCGCCCTCCCCGTCGATGATCGGTCGGGGGCCGTCGTCCACCACGAAGCGCTGGGCCCCGAACGCCTCGCTCGCCGGGTCCTTGCCGAACCACAGATCGTCGTCGCCCAGATCGCTCACCTCCCGGAGGATGGCCCCTCCCGGGACGAACCCGCTGAGGGGATACGCGATCGCCTCCTCCTTGGACGGCAGCTTGGACACCGGGTCGTTCTCCGCGGCGCCGACGTACACATTCTCCTTGCCCACGCCCATGTCCTCGGCCCGGTCGACGCCCACCCCCGGGCTGCCGATCAGAATGATGTCGTCCGCGCCGGGAATGCCCCCGTCCAGCTGGGACGCCGCGCCGACCGTCCGTGAACCGTACGAGTGGCCGATCGCCGTGAGGTGCGGATCACCCTTCTCGTTGGTCGTCGCGAGCCCGCTCATGAAGCTGTTGTAGTCGGGAGCGCCCTTCTCGGCCCGCTCCGGACTCATCACGGCCCCGCTGTGCAGCAGATTGTCGTTGTCGGGAAGCTGAGGCGCGTCGTAACCGAGCCATACGATCGACGCACTGGACTCGTCGTACTTCTGCGCCCCGATCGCCGTGTCCCGGGCGCGCTTGAGGTCGTTCTTCGCGAAGTCGGAGTCCAGGGCCGTCCCCAGTCCCGGCACATACGCCGAGACGTTCTTCGACGTGTCCGGGTTGCCGTAGCTGACGATCGCGCGGCCGTTGCCCTCGTCGCCGATGCCGAGCAGCATCATCGGCGGACGGCTGCCCTCCTGGAGCTGACGGTCGATCTCCTTGAGCCCGCCGAGCTGGGACTGGGACTTCTCGTCGCCCTGGCCCTCCAGCTTGGCGATCAGGAGCTGGAGGTTCTCCCGGTTCGCCTCGTCCCGGACGACGGAGGGGATGCCGTCCAGATTGCCGATCACATCCGGGTACACCGCGAGGTACTCCTCGCGCTGCTCCTGGCTGAGCCCCGCCCACCAGCTCTCCCGGGCGGCGGCCGGCTTGTCCAGCGGGACCTCGTCCAGCAGATACGTCCGCGCGGCCGAGCGGACCGTGCCGGCGTCCGCGGCCATGTCCGCCCATGTCTTCGCGTCGACGGTCAGCCCCGGCGCGGCCTTCAGCTCGCCCAGGGCCTTCTGGTACCGGCCGTCGATCTCGCGGGCCTCGCGCAGGGCGTGGGCGATCGAGTCGGCGATCTCCTGCGCCCGCGCCTGGTGCGGGTTCGGTTCGTACACGCCCTTGATCGGCTGCCCGCCGCCGGGCGTCAGCGTGGGACCGCCGCCGAGCCCCGGCCCGTACGGCCCCTGGGTGCCGAGCCGCGGACCGGACAGCCCGCCGTTCGACGCCCCGGGAGGCGCGAGCATGCCGTTGTTGCCGAAGGCCGTCCCGCCGGGGTTCGGCCCACCGGTCATCGCGTTCTTGCCGCCGGAGGGATAGGCGACGCTGCCGTCCTCGTTGACCGTGTACGAGTTGGCCCCCGCGTCGTCCAGCGCCGCCCCGAGCCGCCGCTTGGGGGCGGCCAGCTCCTGGGACAGTCCGTTCACCGCCGAGCGGATCAGTCCGCACTCGGTGCGGAGGTAGTCGAAGTTGCCGCTCAGCCGCTTGAGACGGCCCACGGCCGACTTCGCCGACTCGCTCTCCTGGGACTTGGACAGCGTCCCGGCCATGTCCCCGTCGACCTGGGTGCCCGCGGCGTCCGCCCGGCGGGCGACCGCCGCCCAGCCGTCGGCCGCGTCGTCCAGCTCGGTCAGGGTGAGGTCGCGCAGCTGCTGCCACGTCAGTGCCGAGGTCACTTGGCGCCCTCCGGCGCCCGGACCGCGTCCGCCCGGCCGCCCGCGGCGACATCGGCCCCGGTGAGATCCTTCGCGACCTGCCGCAACTTCGGTTCCAGCGCGTCGCACTCGTCACGGACCGCGCCGATCCGCTTCTCCCAGGAGGCGAGCACCTCCGTGAGCGCGCCCAGACTCGCGAGCCCGGCGGCGCCCGAGGCGACCCCCGTATGCGCGTCGGTCAGTTCCTTCTTCGCGGCGCTCGTGCTCGTCCGCAGCTCACCCGCCGTGTCCGCGGCCTGGTTCCACGGCTTGCCCGCGTGCCGCAGCGTCCCGCCGCCCCCGGTGTCCGTGGCGCCGCCGGGAGCGCCCGGTTCCACAGGCACCTGATTGAGTTGCATCCCCGTGTGGCGCTCTGCCACTTGGGACTTGAGCTGGTCCCACTCGTCCCACCCCATGGCCGCGCCCTTCCCCGTGTCCGCCGGACGCCCCGTGTCCGCCCGGCCCAGCGATCACGTTAGCAACTTCCGCCGCGGGGACAACAACCACCCGGCGGGGCGGGACACGGGGCAACGCCGCTGGTCGGGGGCGTTGCCCGCACCGCCGCACACCCGTCACGACAACCACCCCCCGCGCCCACGAAACCCTCACCGCGTCCCGGCCGATTCGGGCGCCGCGCGGGTACCCGGAACCGCCGGGAACAACGTATGGACGAGGACCGCCCCGAGCACCATCACCCCCGCCGCCACGTACAGCGCGGACGCGTACCCGTCGAGGGCCGCCGCCCCGTGCCCGCCGCCCGGGTCCTGACGTACGGCCAGCGTCACCAGCCCGGCGATACCGATCGCGCCGCCCACCTGCTGCACCGACCCGAGCACCGCCGAGCCCACCCCCGCGTCGTCCTCCGTGGTGCCGCTGACCCCGCCGACCGCGAGGGCCGGGGCGCCGAGACCGGAACCGAGGGCCGCGAGCAGGACGCCGGGCAGCACCCCGACCACATACCCGTCACCCGGCGACACCTGCGCGAGCGTCAACAGGCCCACCGCGCCGACCAGGAACGCCGACACCAGGGTCCGGCGCACCCCGATCCGGACCACCGCCCGCGACGACAGCCACACCCCCGCGAGGATGGCGAGCCCGTACGGTACGAAGGCCAGCCCCGCGCGCAGCGGCCCGTACCCGAGCGCGGTCTGGAGCCGCAGCATCAGCAGGAACGACAGCGCGAAGAACACGGCGGTGAACAGCAGCCCCGTACCGTTGCTGACGGCCCGGACCCGGTCGGCCAGGAACCCCCGGGGGACCATCGGCGCCACCGCACGCCGCTCGACCACCACGAACACCCCCGCGAGCACGGCCGAGAGCAGCAGCGGAACGGTCACCGCCGTGGAGCCCCAGCCCGCGTCCCCGGCCCGGATCAGCCCGTACACCAGAGCGGTGACGGCCCCGGTACCGAGCACCGCGCCCGGGATGTCGAGCCGGGGCGCACGCGGCGCGCGGCTCTCGTCGACGAGCCGGGGCACCAGGAACAGGGTCACCAGGACGACCGGCAGATTCACCAGGAAGATCCACCGCCAGGACGCGAGCCCCGTCAGCGCCCCGGACACCACCAGCCCCGTGGTCCCACCGAGCGCGGCCAGCCCGCCCCACAGCCCGAGGGCCCGCGCCCGTTCCCCGTCCCCGGGGTAGAGCAGGGTCAGCAGGGCCAGGGCGCCAGGCCCGGCCAGCGCGGCGCCCGCGCCCTGCGCGAAGCGTCCGGCCACCAGCTGCCAGGGCTCCTGGGCGAGCCCGCACCCGAGGCTCGCCACCCCGAAGAGCGCCACACCGAGCAGGAACACCCGCCGCCGCCCGTACAGATCCCCGGCCCGCCCGGCGGGCATCAACAGCCCGCCGTACGCGAGGAGATACGCGTTCGCCACCCAGGTCAGCCCACCGGTCCCGAACCCGAGCTCCGCGCGGAGCGTGGGCAGCGCGACACTCACCACGGTGTCGTCGAGCACCAGCATGAAATGCACACCGCACAACACGAGCAGCGGCGCCCTGCGCCGCTTCACGGGGGCCGTCATCGGACGCCTCCGGAGGCGGAGGCGGAGCGGGTGGTGGGACGGCCGCAGTCGGCGGCGGAACGAACGGAATCGGCGGAACGTGCGGAACCGGCGGAACCGGCGGAACCGGCGGGGTCGGCGGAACGAGCCGAATCGGCGGAACTGGCGGAACCGGCGGAACGTGCCGTACCGGAAGGGCGGGCGGAGAAAGGCCCGGGAGCAGGTGGGATGAGCATGTGATCGACGCTAGGAGACGCGCGCTCCGGCCGCGATACGCTACGAGGACGGGTGATAGCGAGCTGAGGACAACCGAGGGCGAAGGACCACGTCATGGCCGGGAACGTGACACGAGCACGGCGGTACATACCCCCCGCAGGCGACGGACTGTGCCCCCCGCCCGCCGCGCCCGGCGCGATCGTGGTGGGCACGTTCCCGCTGGAGTCGGGGGAGTGGATCGCACCCCACGCGCACACCCACCACCAGCTCGCGTGGACCCGGGGCGGCGTCCTCGGTGTGGGTATCGGCGACGCGTACTGGGTGCTTCCGCCGACCCGCGCCCTGTGGATACCGGCGGGGACACGGCACAGCACCGGGGCCACCCGGGGCGCGCTGCTCCACGGCCTCTACTTCCCGCCGGAGCGCTGCGCGATCGACTGGCCGGACCCGACCCCGGTCGTGGTCGACGGCCTGCTGGCCCATCTGATCGCCCATCTGTCCCGCGACGACCTCCCCGAGGACGCCCGGCTGCGCGCCGAAGCGGTCGCCGTGGACCTGCTGCGCCCACTGCCGACCACCCCGATCGACGTCCCGTACCCGGTGGACGACCGGGTACGCGCGGTGGCCGACGCCCTGCTGGCCGACCCCGCCGACCCGCGCGGCCTGGAGGTCCACGCCCGCGCCATCGGGGTCAGCCGCCGTACCCTCACCCGGCTGTTCACCAGCGACACCGGTATGACGTTCGACCACTGGCGCACCCACGCCCGGCTGCGCGCGGCCCTCCCTCTCCTCGCCGAGGGCCACCCGGTCTCCCGCGTCGCGAGAACGGTCGGCTACGCCACCCCGAGCTCCTTCCTCGCCGCCTTCCGCCGCACGGTCGGCACGTCCCCGGGGCGGTACTTGGGGACAACGACGGAGGAGCCGGGGCCGGTGGCATAGGAAATGGACTGTCCCCGTGTATCGCTCATGTTCCTTATGCGGGGAAACCTCCGCCCTCGTGCTGTCCGGGCTTCTAGGCTGTTGCTTCCCGCGCGGTACGGGGCGTGCTGGACGGGCCGGCGCGCGGGAGTGATCCGCGGGGGACCGGCAGTCGGGGGAGCGACCCGGGAGAGCAGGCCGAGTGACGAACCCATCTCCGGACCCGACGCCCCCGGGCCCGGTCCCGCGACCCTCCGGACCCGACGCCCCGCCCGCCGAGCGGCGGACCCCGCCCGACCCGGCTCCCGCTGGGGGCCCTGACGGGGCGCGCGGTCCGACTCCCGCACCCGGCCCGCCTCCGCCCGAGACCCCGCCCACGCAGCCCTCCCCCGTCGCTCCGGCACCCGGCCGGTGGGCGCGAGGCCGGGCCCGCTGGGCGACACTGGGCACCGCCGAGCGGACCGCGATCGCCGTCCCGCTCCTGACGGCCCTGGTCGCGGGTGTGTTCGGTCTCGGCTCGGCGGCGCTGCCCGTGGTCTTCGCCAAGGGGGACAAGAAGGAGGGCGGGAGCGCCGAAGGCGGCAGCTCGGGGAAACCCGCCGACCGGGGCAAGGACAGTGGCCCGTCGCTTACCCCGCCCTTTCTGTCCCCGTCCCCCGAGGACGCCAGGCTGGCGATCGTCGACATCTCCGTGGGCGACCGGGGCAACCCGGCCGAGCTCGATGTGAAGGTGCGCAACAAGGGGCGGGCCGTCAGCTACGTCAAACGCGCGGAGATCAGGGTTCACCGGGCCCGTACCCTGCCGTTCTGCCCGCTGCCGTACGCGGTCCCGGTCTCGTACACCTACCAGGTCGAACTGCCCGCGACCGACACGGATCTCGCCTACTCGAAGCCGCTGGACCTCTCCCAGGCCGTCGAACCTGACAAGGTCGACCGCTTCGTCGTCGAACTCGGGACCAAGGGCCTGGGCAAGTACACACCGGGCGGAGCGCTCTACTACCTCACCGTGCGGCTGGACTACAACGAGGGGACGGCGGGCCGCGTCGAGAGCGAACCGCTCCTTGTGTACGTCGCCTATCCGGTCGAGGTCGCCGGCCTCACGGAGCCGGGGATATCGGAGCCGCGGTTCCGCGCCTGCTGGAAGAAGCGGATCGCGGCCGTCCGCGCGTTCAAGGATCTGGACGCGACCAGACCCGACCATGTTTCCGGCCTGGAGAAGACGACGGACCAGGCAGCCGAAGCGATCAACACCTGGGAGCGCGCGAACACGCCCTCCCCGGAATGACTTCGTGCGGGTGCCGCACAACGGCGTGGGCCGCCGCCCCTGTCCGGGGCGGCGGCCCACGCCGTGCCTGCTGTCGCGGTGGCCGCGAGGTCCGGTTGCCCGGTATCCCTCGGCGGCCCGGCCCGCCTAGAGGTCGAAGTACAGCTCGAACTCGTGGGGGTGCGGGCGGAGCTGGATCGGGGCGATCTCGTGGGTGCGCTTGTAGTCGATCCAGGTCTCGATCAGGTCGGACGTGAAGACGCCGCCGGCCTGGAGGTACTCGTTGTCGTTCTCCAGGGCCTCCAGCACGGCCGAGAGCGAGGTCGGGACCTGCGGGACGCCCGCGTGCTCCTCGGGAGCCAGCTCGTACAGGTCCTTGTCGATCGGCTCGGCCGGCTCGATCTTGTTCTTGACGCCGTCGAGGCCCGCGAGCAGCAGCGCCGAGAAGGCGAGGTACGGGTTCGAGGACGGGTCCGGGGCGCGGAACTCGACGCGCTTGGCCTTCGGGTTCGAGCCCGTGATCGGGATACGCATCGCGGCGGAACGGTTGCGCTGCGAGTAGACCAGGTTGACCGGGGCCTCGAAGCCGGGCACCAGACGGTGGTACGAGTTCACCGTCGGGTTGGTGAACGCCAGCAGCGACGGCGCGTGCTTCAGGATGCCGCCGATGTAGTAGCGGGCCATGTCGGACAGACCCGCGTAACCCTGCTCGTCGTAGAAGAGGGGGACGCCACCGCTCCACAGCGACTGGTGGACGTGCATGCCCGAACCGTTGTCACCGAAGATCGGCTTCGGCATGAACGTCGCGGTTTTGTTGTTGCGCCAGGCGACGTTCTTCACGATGTACTTGAAGAGCATCAGGTCGTCGGCCGCGGCGAGCAGCGTGTTGAACTTGTAGTTGATCTCGGCCTGACCGGCCGTGCCCACCTCGTGGTGCTGACGCTCGACCTGGAGGCCCTGCCGGTCCAGCTCCAGGGAGATCTCGGCACGCAGGTCGGCGAAGTGGTCCACCGGCGGGGCGGGGAAGTAGCCGCCCTTGTAACGGACCTTGTAACCGCGGTTGTTCTCGACCGCACCGGTGTTCCAGGCGCCGGCCTCAGAGTCGATGTGGTAGAAACCCTCGTTCGCCGAGGTGCTGAAGCGCACCGAGTCGAAGACGTAGAACTCCGCCTCCGGACCGAAGTACGCGGTGTCCGCGATACCGGTCGAGGCGAGGTACGCCTCCGCCTTCTTCGCGATGTTCCGCGGGTCACGGCTGTACTGCTCGCCGGTGATCGGGTCGTGGATGAAGAAGTTGATGTTGACGGTCTTGTCACGGCGGAAGGGGTCCAGCCGCGCGGTCGACAGGTCGGCGCGCAGCGCCATGTCGGACTCGTGGATGGCCTGGAAGCCGCGGATGGACGAACCGTCGAACGCGAGCTCCTCGGCCGGGTCGAACACCCTGGCCGGGATCGTGAAGTGCTGCATCACACCCGGCAGGTCGCAGAAGCGGACGTCGATGAACTTGACGTCCTCGTCGGCGATGTACTTCTTGGCCTCGTCGGCGTTCTTGAACATCCAACTCCTCCTACTCCCGACCCGGGAGGGGCGGGGTTGCAGCTCGTACGTGCGCCAGTGCGGTGGCACATGCTCGCCCTGACGATAGGGACGCGGGATTTCTCAAGCGTGACCCATTTGTTTCGCCGAAGTTAACCAGGGCGTCGGCGGTGGTGCCGTCCACCCGGATTCCCCGTGGCGCCACGGCCATGACCGGGAACGGCGGTGAGGAGCGTCACCCGCCCGTGCGCGCCCCGCGCGCACGCCCTCTCCCCGGCGCCCCCGCCCCGGGACCCCAGGAGCGGGACGGCCCGCGCACCCGGTTACCGTGGACGGGTGGACAAGAGGCAAGCAATCGGATCGTGGCTCTCGGGCCCCCGCGAAGCCGCGGAGCAGGCGGGCGTCGACTTCGGATACCGGGGTGAACAGCTCGGCCTGCCCGAGTCCGGGCCCGGCTCGATCGCCCGCCCGGGCCGCAGGTTCGGTGCCCTCGCGGTCGACTGGGGCCTGTGCATGCTGATCGCATACGGCCTTCTCACCGACGGCTACGGCCAGTCCACCGGCAACTGGGCGCTGCTCGTCTTCTTCGTGCTGAACGCCGTCACGGTGGGCACCGTCGGCTTCACCCCCGGCAGGCGGCTCTTCGGTCTGCGGGTGATCGCCGAGGACGGCGGCTACGCCCGCCCGCTGCGGGGCCTGGTACGCAGCGCGCTGCTGTGCCTCGCCGTCCCCGCCCTCGTCTGGGACCGTGACGGCCGCGGTCTCCACGACCGGCTGGCCCGCACGATCCAGGTCCGTATCTGACGTCGTCGCCTATGGTCCGGCCCCGTCGGACGCGGGACCCCGTGCACGGCATCCGTTCCGTCCCTGTACGGGGCACAGCTGCTTGATCCCGAACGGCGGGCGCCACGGACAGCGCAGGCCGACGCGTACCCGGCCCGGGTATGACGAAGGGGCGCCGGAACCCGTCCGGGTTCCGGCGCCCCTTCTCGCTTGGGTGTCGCGGGTCAGCGCGTCTTCGGGCCGCCCTTGGGCATCCGCATGCCCTTCGGCATGGGGCCCTTGGGCAGAGGCATGTTGCTCATCAGGTCGCCCATCGCGCGCAGCCGGTCGTTGGTCGCGGTGACCTGGGGGCCGCTGAGGACGCGCGGATACTTGAGCATCGTCGTGCGGACCTTCTTCAGCGGGACCTGTCCCTCGCCGGTGCCGACGATCAGGTCATGGACGGGGACGTCCGCCACGATCCTGGCCATCTTCCTCTTCTCGGCGGCGAGCAGGGACTTGAGCCGGTTCGGGTTGCCCTCCGCGACCAGGACGATGCCCGCCTTGCCGACCGCGCGGTGCACGACGTCCTGGCTGCGGTTCATCGCGATCGCCGGGGTGGTGGACCAGCCCCGGCCGATGTTGTCGAGGACTGCGGCGGCAGCGCCGGGCTGTCCCTCCATCTGGCCGAACGCGGCCCGCTCGGCCCGGCGCCCGAAGGTGATCGCCGTCGCGAGGAGCGCGATGAGCAGTCCGAGGATGCCCAGATAGACCGGATGCCCGATCCAGAAGCCGAACGCGAGGAAGACACCGAGGGTGCCGATCCCGACCCCCGCGAGCACGAGCCCGATCTTGGAGTCGGCCCTGCGGGTCATCTTGTACGTGAGGGCGATCTGCTTGAGCCGCCCCGGGTTCGCAGCGTCCGCTGCGGATTCCTTCCTCGCCATGTGTGAAGTCTACGTGCCCCGAGTGGCGCCCACGACGCCCGGTGGCCCCTGGATCGCGCGGGAACGGCCTGGGGAGGCGGGCGGCGGGCCCGGGAAGGGTTCCGCGGCGGTCCGGGGCCGGTCACATACGGTCCGCGACCGCCGGGCGGCGGCACCGCTCAGGAGACGCGGCGGAGCCGTTCGGGAGGCCCGGGCGGAGCCGTTCACGGGGGTGTGGGCCGGACGGTTCGGGAGACCCGGGTGGGGCCGTTCAGGGGGTACGGGCCGAATGGTTCAGGGGCCCGGGCGCAGCCGTCCGGGGGTGCGGGCCGGACGGTTCCGGGTCAGGAGGTGCGGGCGGTGTGGGGAGAGTCCTGGAGCGCGAGCTCGGCCTCGCTGCGGTCCTTGGCCCGGCGGCGGTCCTCCAGGACCGAGGTCCAGGCGTTGCGGCGGGCGGTGCGCTGGCCCCCGCTCATCAGCAGCGACTCGACGGCGCGCAGCGCGGTCGTGACGGACGGGCGGGCGGTGGCGCGGACGGGCGGCGCGGCCTGCATGGTGGTTCCCCCTTGGAGCGCGGCGGGCGGTGCGGTCCCGCACGGCGGCGCGGCGGGGCCGGGGGCCGGGCGCGACGGGTTGTGCGGTACTGGTTCGTGCTCCGGTGCCGTACGGCGGTGTACGCGGAGTGGAACCTGGGTCACGGTTCGGTGTTACCAGTGCGTGACCCACCGGTCAAACGGTGATGAACCCCTGACGCGGGTCCGCGCCGGACAGCGGCGCGGCCCCGGCGGTCGTCCCACCTGCGGGGACCGTCGGGGCCGCGTCGACCTGGCTCCTACCGGCGGGTAGGAGCCTGTGCGGAGAGTCACACGGGCCGCCAGGGTCCGCGTGAGGTGGTGCCTCAGACCGCCTGGGAGGCGACGTACGCGCCGCGCTTCTCCACGGCCATCTTGTACAGCCGTCCGGCGCGGTACGAGGACCGGACGAGCGGGCCCGACATCACACCGGAGAAGCCGATCTCCTCGGCCTCCGCCTTCAGCTCCACGAACTCGTGCGGCTTCACCCAGCGCTCGACCGGGTGGTGGCGGACCGTCGGCCGCAGGTACTGGGTGATGGTGATCAGCTCGCAGCCCGCGTCGTGCAGCTCGCGCAGCGCCTCGCTGATCTCCTCACGGGTCTCGCCCATGCCGAGGATCAGGTTCGACTTGGTGACCAGCCCGGCCGCGCGGGCCTCGGAGATCACCTTCAGGGAGCGCTCGTAGCGGAAACCGGGGCGGATGCGCTTGAAGATCCGCGGCACCGTCTCGACGTTGTGCGCGAGCACCTCGGTACGGGTGGAGAACACCTCGGCGAGCGCGTCCGGCTCGGCGTTGAAGTCCGGGATCAGCAGCTCGACCTTGGTGCGGCCCTCGGGGCGCTCCGCGGTCATGGCGTGGATCTGGCGGACGGTCTCCGCGTACAGCCAGGCGCCGCCGTCGGCCAGGTCGTCGCGGGCGACGCCGGTGATCGTGGCGTAGTTCAGGTCCATCGTGACGACGGACTCGCCGACGCGGCGCGGCTCGTCACGGTCGAGGGCCTGGGGCTTACCGGTGTCGATGTTGCAGAAGTCGCAACGCCGGGTGCACTGGTCGCCGCCGATGAGGAACGTCGCCTCGCGGTCCTCCCAGCATTCGTAGATGTTGGGACAACCGGCTTCCTGGCACACCGTGTGCAGTCCCTCGCTTTTGACGAGCTTCTGCATCTTCGTGTACTCGGGGCCCATTTTAGCCCGGGTCTTGATCCACTCGGGCTTGCGCTCGATGGGGGTCTGGCTGTTGCGGACCTCCAGGCGCAGCATCTTGCGTCCGTCGGGTGCGACTGCGGACACATCGGCTCCCTGTGCTTCGATTCATGGGCGTCCACCAGGGTACGCCCGTCAGGTGTACGGCCCTGATGTGAGTCCAACCTCAGATCATCGGGGCCCATTCCCCCGTCCGGGGAACAAGATGTCATCGGCACCGGGTGCCGTCGGCGCCCGGCGCCGCCGGGGTCAGGTCCCGGCGCCCGCGGTGTGCCGCGGCCCGGACGCGACGGCGGGCCGCAGTCCCGTGGCGGGCGCCTCCGGCACCTCGCGGGGCAGCAGCTCGGCGTTCTCCAGGACGTCCGCGAGATGGCGCTCCACGACCGGCAGCACGTCCGCGATGGTGAGAGCGCGCTCCAGCTCGCCCGCCAGCGACGCCACGCCCGCGTCACGGATGCCGCACGGCACGATCCGGTCGAACCAGGTGTTGTCCGGGTTCACGTTCAGCGAGAAGCCGTGCATGGTGACGCCCTTGGCGACCCGGATGCCGATCGCGGCGACCTTGCGGTCCTCGCGGCGCTGGCCCGCGTTCGACGGGGCGTACTCGGGGCCGTTCATCCGGGGGTCGAACTCGTCGTCGGCGAGCCGGGGGTCGAGGTCGAGGGAGAGCCCGCCGAGCGCCGGGCGGCGCTCCACCGGATCACCGAGCACCCACACCCCGCTGCGGCCCTCGATCCGGGTGGTCGTCAGGCCGAACTCCGCACAGGTGCGGATGAGCGCCTCCTCCAGCCTGCGCACATGGGCCACCACGTCCACCGGACGCGGCAGCTTCATGATCGGATAGCCGATGAGCTGCCCCGGGCCGTGCCAGGTGATCTTGCCGCCGCGGTCCACGTCGATCACCGGTGTGCCGTCCAGCGGGCGCTCGCTGTCCTGGGTGCGGCGGCCGGCGGTGTAGACCGGCGGATGCTCCAGGAGCAGGCAGGTGTCCGGCACCTCGTCGGCGAACCGGGCCGCGTGCACCCGGCGCTGCTCGTCCCACGCCGCCCGGTACTCCACCCTGTCCGCGCCGAATCCCAGCCGGACGAACCGAAGCTCACTCACGGCACGTGCCTCCCTGATGACTTTGGGGCGCATATATCCACCCCAGCCACTGTACGACCCGCCGAACTACGTCAGCCGTCGGGCCGATCCTCACACGATCGGATGAATGCGGGGCGAAGGTGGCGTTGCGGACGGCTTCTCCCGCTACATTCACGCCGTTCACAAGGCCATAAGGGCCGCTCAAGGTGTGGCCCGAAAGGCAGGAGACCGCACATCTGATGACGGAACGACCTCCGCAGCGCACACCCAACCGCCAGCTAGCCGCCCTCATCGCGGAGGCGGGGTTCTCCAACGCGGGGCTGGCCCGCCGGGTCGACCAGCTCGGTCTGGAGCATGGGCTCGATCTGCGGTACGACAAGACATCCGTGACCCGCTGGCTGCGCGGACAGCAGCCACGCGGCACCACCCCCGCGCTCATCGCGGAAGTGTTCACCCGCCGCCTCGGGCGCAGACTCACCGCCCAGGACCTCGGGCTCGACGCGTGCGCGCCCGTGTACGCGGGCCTGGAGTTCGCCGCGGGCCCCGAGGAGGCCGTCGACATCGTCAGCGGCCTGTGGCGCAAGGACTCCGGCAGCCACGCCGAACTACGCAAGATCGCCTTCACCCCGGCCGGGCTCGTCGTGCCCAGCCGTGACTGGCTCATCGGTCGCGCCGACGACAAGGTGAGCCGCGGCGACGAACGGGTCCCCGCCGACCGCCGTGACGAGCGCGCCGCGCTCGCCGCCGCACGCGCCGGGCAACTGCCCGAACGGGCCGTCCGGGGCCTGGAGCGGCCCGGCCGTCCCGAGGGTCCCGTCCGGGCCGCCGAACCGGGCGGGGCGCTCCGTATCCCCGCCCAGGGCCGCACGGTCCCGCAACAGAGACAGCGCGGCACCGAACGCGGCCCCGGCCACCGGGTCACCGCCGGGGACATCGCCGCCCTGCGGTCCGTCGCCGAACTCTTCCGCACCCTCGACAACGCCTACGGCGGCGGGCACGCCCGCCAGGCCCTCGTCCGGTACCTGGAGCACGAGGCCGAGCCGATGCTGCGCGGGGTCTACGGCGAGCAGACCGGACGGCGGCTCTTCGGCGCCGCCGCCGAGCTGACCCGGCTCGCGGGCTGGACCTCGTACGACATCGCCGCGCACGGGCTCGCCCAGCGGTACTTCGTCCAGGCCCTGCGGCTGTCGCAGGCCGCCGCGGACCGGGCCTACGGGTCGTACGTGCTGGTCACCATGAGCCGCCAGGCCGTCTACCTCGGCCACGGCCGGGAAGCCGTGCAGCTCGCCCGGGTCGCCCAGCAGGGCATCGGCTCGTCCGCGCCGCACACCGTCCAGTCGCTGCTGCACGCCGCGGAGGCCCGGGGCCACGGCGTGCTCGGTGAGGTACGGGCGTGTACGGCGTCCCTGGTACGGGCCGAGCGGGCACTCGACGCCGCCCGGCCCGGGGACGACGTACCGCACTGGGCCCGGTTCTTCGACCAGGCCCAGCTCGCCGACGAGTTCGGCCACTGCTACCGCGACCTCCAGCAGTACCGGGCCGCGGCGCAGCACGCCGAACGCTCCCTCCAGCTGCGGGCCCCCGGCTTCGCCCGGAGCCGGCTGTTCTGCCGGGTGGTGCTGGCCTGCGCCCGGCTCGGCCTCGGCGAGCTCGACCAGGCGTGCCAGCTGGGCGCCGAGGCCGCGCAGCAGGCGGCCGACATGCGGTCCGTACGGGCCCTGGAGTACGTCCGGGACTTCGAACGCAGACTGGAGCCCTACCGGGACACCGCGCCGGCCCGCGCGTACCGCGACAAGGTCGCGCTGATCTGACGCACCGGTCCGAGGCACCGGCCGGAGGTACTCGGAGTCATCACGTCCGAGGTACCGCGTCCGTGGCATCGCGGCCCGGCCCCGTACCGCCCCCCGGCAGGTACGGGGTCAGGCCGCGAGCCGCTCCGGGGGCCGGGAACGCTCCGGGGCGAGATCCGTGAGGATCGCCGTCGCGGCGCGGTGCCCGGACTGGATGGCGCCACCGAGGGTGCTCGTGTCCCGGTGGTCGCCGCAGACGTACAGCCCGGACAGCACCCGGACCGGCCGCCGTGGATCATGGGGCGCGGGCATCGCGGGCACCGCGTCCGGCACCTGGTGCACGGCCAGCAGCTCCCACCCCCGCGTCGAGGTGCCGTACAGCTCCGCGAGCTGCGCCAGGACCAGCCGTTCCAGACCGGGCGGCGGCGCCCCGAGCACCGTCGACGTGATCAGGGACCGCCCCGCCGGGGCGCGGCTCGGGTCGACCTGGCTGACCACCGCCGTGTGCGCCACCGGACCACGGCGTTCCGTCTCCAGCACCAGCGAGGGCTCGTCCAGCGGCGGCTCCCCGGCCGCGTGATGGATCACCGTCACCGGATGGAAGTCCGGCACCCGAAGCCCCGGCAGCAGTTCGGCGGCCGATCTGGCGTCCGTGGCCAGCAGCACCGCGCGGCAGCGGATCTCACCGTGCTCCTCGGTCCCCACCCGCGTCGTGGACACCGTCCGCGCCCGCACCCCGGTACGCACCGTCCCCGGCGGCAGCGAGGCCGCCAGCCGGTCCGGGAGGGCCTGTGCGCCCCCCTCGGGCAGACACAGCCGCCCCCGGGCGAACGCGTGCAGCGCGAGGTCCGCGCAGCGGCTGGACGTGGTGAGCTCCGGATCGCACAGCAGGGCGGACAGCAGTGGACGCAGGAACCCGTCGACGGTCCGGGGCGCGAACCCCCGTGCCGGGAGGGCCTCGGCGGTCGGCACCTCCGGCCGGGCCAGCAGCCGCTCCACCGGGGTGTCCGCGAGCCGGGCCAGCGCCGACGCGAGCCGCGCCTGGTCCAGCGGCCCCCCGATGGGGCCCGCGACCCGGGGCGACCAGCCCGCCCGGGGGCCCCTGGGGGTGTGCGCCAGGGCTCGCGCCGCCCGCAGCGCACCGCGTGCGCTCCGTGCGCCCCGCGCGCGCCGGACGTTTCTCGGTTCGCCGATCCGGTGGAACCTGTCCTCGCCCCGGATCAGCACCCCCGGCGCGAACGGCCGCAGGACCAGCCCCTCCAGGGCCGGTGTGCGACGGAGTTCGGGATACGCGGTGGACAGCGGGCGGGCGATCCGGTCCAGCCGGAAGCCGTCGACCTCCTCGGTGGACATCCGTCCACCGGGCCGGCCTGCGGCCTCCAGCACCACCGTGGCGATCCCCGCCCTGACCAGGTGCCGGGCGGCCGAGAGTCCGGCGACCCCCGCCCCTACGATGACGACGTCCGCGTTGCGTGCGTGCTCAGGCACGTGCTCCTCCCCGAGGTTGCGCGGCTGCTGCGGGCGTTCCTGCCCCCAACACGGCTCCGGAATACCCGAGTTCCGGTCGAGATTAGGAGACCCACGCGGTTCCGGGAGTCGCGCGTCGCCGTGGCACGGACGCACGGGTCGCCTTCGCTTGCGCCCCCGGGGTCTGTCCGGCTGGACGTACTTCGTTCCTGTGCCGTCGCTCGTGGGGTGCGCAGTTCCCCGCGCCCCTGGATGCTGCCTCCTGGTGTCGCCCTTCGGGTGCGGGCCTGTTCTCGTTTTTGCGCAGTTCCCCGCGCCCCTTTGGGGCGCGTCCGGCCGGTTGTTCGGGTCGGTGCCGGTCGGGATTCTCCGTCCTCGATCCGACGCGCTCGGTCGGACGTACCTGTGGCCCTACTGAAGAGCATCGGAGTCTGCGGGCAGAGATTCCCGCCCACCCCCTCCGGTGAGTCCGGCGACTGCGCGGGGAGGGTGGTCCCGCACCCGAAAGGCCGCCTGAAGGAGCGCCCCAAAGGGGCGCGGGGAACTGCGCACCCCCGGAGTACCCGCACGAGAACAGGTACGCCCAGGTGGGGAACCCCAGGGGCGCGGGGAACTGCGCGAAAGACGAGAACCGGCCCGCACCCGAAGAAGCGACCGTAACAGGGCAGCATCCAGGGGCGCGGGGAACTGCGCACCCCCGGAGTACCCGCACGAGAACAGGTACGCCCAGGTGGGGAACCCCAGGGGCGCGGGGAACTGCGCGAAACCCACGAGCGACGGCACAGGGACAAGTACGCCCAGCCGGACAGACCCAGAGGCGCAAGCGAGGACGACCCGCACCGGAGAACTCGAAGGCGCAAGCGAAGGCGGTCAGTGGAGGGCGGACCGCAGGGTCTCGTCGATGCCGGGGAACGCGAAGGCGAACCCCGAGTCCAGCAGCTTGCGGGGCACCGCCCGGGTGCTGGTCAGCACGTCCGTCGCCATCTCGCCGAGCAGCAACCGCACCGCGGGGGCCGGCGCGGTGAACACCGCCGGACGCCGCAGCACCCGCCCCATCGCCGCCGTGATCTCACGGTTCGTCAGCGGCTCGGGCGCCGTCAGGTTCACCGGGCCCGACAGCTCCTCGGTGTCCAGCAGATACCGCAACGCGGCCACCTCGTCGTGCAGCGAGATGAAGCTCCAGTAGTGCCGCCCGTCCCCGAGCCGCCCCCCGAGCCCCGCCTTGAACAGCGGGAACAACCGCTGCCAGGCCCCGCCCTGCCGGGCCACCACGAGCCCGGTACGGGCGAACACCGTCCGTACCCCCGCCTCCTCGGCGGGCGCCGCGGCCTCCTCCCACTCGATCCCCAGCGACGCGAGGAACCCGGAGCCGGGCGGCGCGCTCTCGTCGACCGCGCGGTCACCGGTGTCGCCGTAGAAACCGATCGCGCTGCCGTTCACGAACACCCGCGGCGGGACGTCCAGCGCCGCGACGGCCTCCGCGAGGGTGACCGTACCGAGCACCCGGCTGTCCCGGATCCGGCGTTTGTACGCCGCCGTCCAGCGGTGGTCGGCCACCCCCGCGCCCGCGAGGTTCACCACGGCGTCGCAGCCCGCGAGACCGGCCGCGTCGATCCGCTGGCGCAGCGGGTCCCAGCGGAGCTCGTCGGGTCCGCGCGGCGCGCGCCGCACCAGCCGGACCACCTGGTGTCCGTCGGCGCCCAGGGAACGTACGAGGGCGGAGCCGATCAGCCCGGAGGCTCCGGCGACCGCGATACGGGATGCCTGCATGACCCCATCCTGCCCATGGAACCCTCGCGCGTCCCCGGCGGGACGCGCTCACCAGCACCGGAAATTTCCCGGCACGCCGTCCCGCCTGCCCCTTAGGGTGACGGGTATGCCCGATCGTCCCGTACCGTCCGTACGTCCCGCGCGCGCCGGGGACGAGGACACGCTCGCCCGTATCGACCGTGACACCTGGTCGACCCTGCACGCGGTCTCCCCCGCGCCGGAGCCCCCGTACCAGCCGTTCTTCGACGAGCGGCACGCTGTCGACGACCATCTGGTGGCCGAACTGGCGGGCGCCGTCGTCGGCTATGTCCGGCTCGGCAGCCCCACCCCGCTCGCGTCCAACGCCCATGTCCGGCAGATCCAGGGCCTCGCCGTCACCGACGGCGCGCGCGGCACCGGGGCGGGCCGCGCCCTGGTGCGGGCCGCCGTCGCGGAGGCCGGGCGGCGGGGCGCGCGGCGGATCACCCTGCGCGTCCTCGGGCACAACGCCCCCGCCCGCGCGCTGTACGAGTCGGAGGGCTTCACCGTCGAGGGCGTCCAGCCGGAGGAGTTCCTCGTCGGCGGGCAGTACGTGGACGACGTGCTGATGGGCCGCTCCCTGTGACCGGCGGGCCCCGGGCGGCTCAGATGTCCGACTGGCCGAAGCGGTCCCACAGCCGGGGGTAGTAGCTCGCGAGGACGGCGTCGTCCTCGAAGTCCAGCGGACTGCCCTCCGGCTCCCGCGGCGGGGGCGGCAGCCCCAGGTCCGGCGCGGCCGAACCGGTCAGCTGCTCGTACGCCTCGTCCGCCGCGTACCCCAGCTCCTCCGCGTCGCCGTCCACCGCCGGGTCGAAGTCGTCCAGCAGCCCGGCCAGGTCGTCGGGGGAGTGCAGGGCGCCCTCGAAGACCTCCCGGCCCTGGCCGATCAGCCAGCAGCGGAAGAAGTCGAACGCGTCGTCGCTGACCCCGTCCAGCAGCACCCACGCGGCGCCCCACAGATCCCAGCGGTACGCCCGGTTGTAGCGGGCCTCGAAATGCCGGGAGAAGTCCAGGACGGACTCGGGGTCCAGCCCCAGCAGCCGCTCGACCAGCGCGTCGGCCTGGTCGTCGGGGTCCGGCCCGGCGGCCTCGCGGGTGCTGTCGATCAGCTCCCAGAACTCCGTCTCGTCCATCACGGGACCAGCATCGGCCTTCGGCCCCCGCGCCGCACGCCGAGTGCGCGTACGTGCACCCGTTGCGGCCGGTCCGGGGAGCCCCGCCGGAAAGGCGACAGAGGATGTCCGGATTGGACGGCACCATCGGGTCCATGACCGACCACACCACTCCGCTTCCCGCCACCGGCACCGCGACCACCCCGCCCGGCGGGCCCCTGACCGGCCGGATCGCCCTGGTCGCCGGGGCCACCCGGGGCGCCGGACGCGCCATCGCCGTGGAACTCGGCCGCGCCGGAGCCACCGTCTACGCCACCGGACGTACCACCCGCGCGCGGGTCAGCGAACTGGGACGCGCCACGGAGACCATCGAGGGCACGGCGGAACTCGTCGACGCGGCGGCGGCCGCCGCGCACTCCGGCGGCGCCGGGATCGCCGTCCCGACCGACCATCTGGAGGCCGACCGGGTACGCGCCCTGCTCGACCGGGTGGAACGCGACCACGGACGGCTCGACATCCTCGTCAACGACATGTGGGGCGGAAACCCGCTCCTCGACTTCGGCACCCGGATGTGGGACGTCGACCTCGACCGGGGCCTGCGGATGCTCGACCTCGGGGTCCGCAGCCACATCATCACCAGCAGTGTCGCGCTGCCCCTGCTGGTACGGCACTCTGGCGCCCTGCTCATCGAGGTCACCGACGGCACCGCCCGCACCAACCAGGTCTCCCGGGAGAACTTCTACTACGACCTCGCCAAGAACGCCCCCATCCGGATGGCCTTCCTGCTCGCCGGGGAACTGGAGGACGTCGGCGGCACCGCCGTCGCCGTCACCCCCGGCTTCCTGCGCTCCGAGGAGATGCTCGACGCCTTCGGCCTGACCGAGGAGACCTGGCGGGACGGCATCGGCGGGCAACAGCACTGGGAACTGTCCGAGTCACCGGCCTACCTCGCCCGGGGGATCGCCGCCCTCGCCGCCGACCCGGACCGGCACCGCTTCACCGGACGGTCCCTCGACAGCGGCGAACTCGCCCACGAGTACGGCGTCACCGACACGGACGGCAGCCGCCCGGACGTCTGGGGCTTCATCCTCAAGGAGCGGGCGGGCGAGCACCCCGATCCGGCGGCCCACCGCCGCTGACCCGCACCCGCGCGGGCCGTGTCTCCCGGCCCGGGGGAGACACGGCCGCCGCCGGTCCGTCAGCGGTAGTGGCGCGCCATCCGCTCCGTCGCGTCCGTGAACCGGCGCCGCAGCGCGGGCGGCGCGAGCACCTCCGCCTCCGGCCCCAGCATCAGCAGCTGGCTGTACGCCACCTCGTCCGACTCCACGGGCACCGTGACCGTCACCCGGCCCCGCGCGTCCGGCTCCCCGGGCTCCGCCAGCGCCTCCCCGGCCGCAGCCGCGCCCACCGCGTGCCGCAGCAGCCGCGCCCCCTCCGCCGACAGCCGGACGACCGCCGACGTACGCAGCAGGGCCCGCGCGAACTGCGCGCCCCGCTCGGCCCAGAACCCCGGCAGATCGAACTCCCCGTCCCGGTCGAACCGCTCCGCCCCGGCCGCCACCGCCGTGAACCGGTCGATCCGGTAGACCCGGTACGCCCCCGTGTCCGCCCGGGCGCACAGGTACCAGACACCCGCCTTCAGGACCAGCCCGTACGGCTCCAGCACCCGCTCCACCTCGGCGGGGCGCGCGTCCTCCCCCTCGCCGCTCCCCGGGGAGACGCCGCCGCCCTGGCGGTAGCGGGCGGTGATCCGGCGGTCGTCCCAGACGGCGTCCGCGACCGCGGGCAGCAGCGCCGGGGCCTTCGGCGCGTGGAACCAGCCCGGGGCGTCCAGATGGAACCGCTGCGCGGCCGTACGGGACGCGCCGCGCAACGACGGCATCAGCGCGGCCGACACCTTCAGCCGGGCCGCCGACGCCGCGTCCTCCAGCCCCATCTCCCGCAGGGCACCCGGCACCCCCGACAGGAACAGCGCCTCCGCCTCGCCCCGGTCCAGGCCCGTCAGCCGGGTGCGGTAGCCGCCCACGAGCCGGTAGCCGCCCACGCGCCCCCGGTCCGCGTACACCGGCACCCCGGCCTCGGAGAGGGCCTGTGCGTCCCGGGTGACGGTCCGCTCGGACACCTCCAGCTCCCGCGCCAGCTCGGCCGCCGTCATCGACGCCCGCGCCTGGAGCAGCAGCACCATCCTGATCAACCGCGCAGCCCGCATCCCCCCATGATGCCGCCCGCCACCCCTGCCCCCGGCCGGCCCGGGGAACGCCGAAGGGCGGGGGCGCGGACGGCCGTCACGGCCACCCGCACCCCCGCCCCTCGGACGGCTGCTCCCGGACCGCTACAGCCCGTAACGCTCGCGCGACTCCTTCACCGCGGCGGCGGGTACCTCACCGCGGCGCGCCAGCTGGGCCAGCGCGGCCACGACGACCGACTCGGCGTCGACACCGAAGTGGCGGCGCGCGGCGTCCCGGGTGTCGGAGAGCCCGAACCCGTCGGCCCCCAGCGAGGTCCAGTCCTGCTCGACCCACTGCGCGATCTGGTCCGGCACCTGCCGCATGTAGTCGCTGACGGCCAGCACGGGCCCCTCGGCCCCGGCGAGCGCCTTGCGCAGGAACGGCGTCCGGTCCTCACCGCGCAGCACCGCCGCGTCCGCCTCCAGCGCGTCGCGCCGCAGCTCGGTCCACGAGGTCGCCGACCATACGTCGGACCCGACGCCCCACTCCTCCGCCAGCATCCGCTGTGCCTTCAGCGCCCAGTGGATCGCCGTACCGGAGCCGAGCAGCTGGATACGCGGCGCGTTCACCGGCAGGGTGAGCCCGGCGGACTCCGCGGTGTTGAAGCGGTACAGCCCCTTGACGATGCCCTCGTCGATCCCGCCCGGCTTCGCGGGCTGCGGCATCGGCTCGTTGTAGACCGTGAGGTAGTAGAAGACGTCCTGGTCCTCACCGGCCACCGGCTCGCCGTACATCCGCCGCAGACCGTCCTTGACGATCGCGGCGACCTCGTACGCGAACGCCGGGTCGTACGACATCGCGGCCGGGTTGGTCGCGGCGATCACCGGCGAGTGCCCGTCGGCGTGCTGGAGGCCCTCACCGGTCAGCGTGGTCCGCCCGGCCGTCGCGCCCACCAGGAAGCCGCGCCCGAGCTGGTCGCCGAGCTGCCACATCTGGTCGGCGGTGCGCTGCCAGCCGAACATCGAGTAGAAGATGTAGAACGGGATCATCGTCTCGCCGTGCGTCGCGTACGACGTGCTCGCGGCGATGAAGTCCGCCATGGACCCGGCCTCGGTGATCCCCTCGTTGAGGATCTGGCCGTCCTGGGCCTCGCGGTAGTACATCAGCTGGTCACGGTCGACCGGCTCGTACGTCTGGCCCTTCGGCGAGTAGATCCCGAGCGACGGGAACAGCGACTCCATACCGAAGGTGCGGGCCTCGTCGGGGACGATCGGCACCCAGCGGCGGCCGGTCTCCTTGTCCCGGATGAGGTCCTTGACCAGCCGGACGAACGCCATCGTCGTGGCGACCGACTGGCTGCCGGAGCCCTTGTCGAACGACGCGAACGCCTTGTCCGCGGGCGCGGGCAGCGGCGCCACCGGGTGCACCCGGCGCGCGGGGGCGGGGCCGCCGAGGGCCGCGCGGCGCTCCTGGAGGTAGCGGACCTCGGGTGAGTCGGCGCCGGGGTGGCCGTAGGGCACCACACCGTCGACGAACGCGCTGTCCGCGATCGGCAGGTCCAGCAGGTCCCGCATGTCCTTGAACTCGTCCGTGGACAGCTTCTTCATCTGGTGGTTCGCGTTCTTCGACGCGAAGCCCCGACCCAGGGTGAAGCCCTTCACGGTCTGCGCGAGGATCACCGTCGGCGCGCCCTTGTGGGAGACCGCGGCACGGTAGGCGGCGTACACCTTGCGCGGCTCGTGGCCACCGCGCGACAGATGGAAGCACTCCAGGATCTTGTCGTCGCTGACGAGCTTCGAGAGCTCCGCCAGCGCCGGGTCCTTGCCGAAGAAGTCCGCGCGGATGTAGGCCGCGTCACGCGTCTGGTACGTCTGTACCTGCGCGTCGGGTACCTCACGCAGCCGCCGTACCAGGGCGCCGGTGGTGTCCAGCTGGAACAGCTCGTCCCAGGCGGTGCCCCACAGCGACTTCACGACATTCCAGCCGGCGCCCCGGAACTGGGCCTCCAGCTCCTGGACGATCTTGAAGTTGGCGCGGACCGGGCCGTCGAGACGCTGGAGGTTGCAGTTGATGACGAAGGTGAGGTTGTCCAGCTCCTCGCGGGCGGCGAGCGCGAGGGCCGCCGTCGACTCGGGCTCGTCCATCTCACCGTCACCGAGGAACGCCCACACATGCGAGGCGGACAGGTCCTTGATGCCGCGGTTGGTCAGATACCGGTTGAACCGGGCCTGGTAGATCGCCGACAGCGGGCCGAGACCCATGGAGACGGTCGGGAACTCCCAGAGCCAGGGCAGCCGCCGCGGGTGCGGGTAGGAGGGCAGTCCGTTGCCGCCCGCCTCCTGGCGGAAGTTGTCCAGGTGCGCCTCGGTGAGCCTGCCGTCGAGGAAGGCACGGGCGTAGATGCCGGGGGAGGCGTGGCCCTGGATGTAGAGCTGGTCGCCGGAGCCCGGCGCGTCCGCCGCCTCCTTGCCCCGGAAGAAGTGGTTGAAGCCGGTCTCGTACAGCCAGGCGGCCGAGGCGAACGTCGCGATATGGCCGCCGACGCCGTGTTTGCTGCCGCGGGTGACCATGGCCGCCGCGTTCCAGCGGTTCCAGCCGGCGATCCGCTGCTCCAGCGCCTCGTCACCCTCGGGCGCGGGCTCGGCGGAGGTCGGGATCGTGTTGACGTAGTCGGTCTCCAGCAGCTTGGGCAGCGCGAGACCGGCGCCCTCGGCGCGCTCCAGCGTGCGCCGCATCAGGTACGCGGCACGGTGGGGACCGGCGGCCTTGGTGACGGCGTCCAGGGAGGCCTGCCATTCGGCGGTCTCCTCGGGGTCACGGTCGGGGAGCTGGTCGAGCTGGCTGGGCTGGATCGCGGTGGGGTCGGTCATTTCGCCGCCTTCCGGTGTCGAAGGGGGTTCCCTCATCGGTAGGGGTCCGGGGGGTGCCCTTGTTCTTGGCAGGACAGGGCGAGGGCTCGGGTAGGAGCCCGACGGTGACTGTAACTCCCTGATCGATGATCGATCAAAGGGTTGATCGGTAAAACCTCTCCGAATCAAGAAAGTCGGCACGGAGTGCCTCTGCGGCAGGCATGGGGTGCCCTGGTTTTCGCAGGTGGGCGGGGGTGCTCCGCACGTTTGAGCGGTTCGCGTCTCCCTTGAACCCCGGGCCGCGGAGGGATGCCCGCCGACGCGGGTCCGGGTCCCCTGTGCGGGCCGCCTTCGCTTGCGCTTCCGAGGTCTGTCCGGCTGGACGTACGTGTTCCTGTGCCGTCACTCGTCGTTTTTGCGCAGTTCCCCGCGCCCCTGGGTGCTGCCCTCTGCGGGTTGTCCGTCGGGTGCGGGCCGGTCCTCGCCTTCGCGCAGTCGCGCCCCTGGGTTTCCTGTGCTGGGGGTACTTGTCCCTGTGCCGTCGCTCGTGGGGTGCGCAGTTCCCCGCGCCCCTTGGGTCGCGCCTCTTGCGGTTCCCGTTCGGGTGCGGGTGGTCCTTGGTTGCTCGCGCAGTTCCTCGCGCCCCTTTGGGGGCGCCCGGCTGGGGCTGTTCTCAGTCTGCGGGTGGCGTCAGGGTGCGGGCTGTCGGCAACCGGGGCCGGGGTTCAAACCCCCCTCCTCGCGGAGTCGCGCTGCTGCGGGAGGGGGTGGGCGGGAATCTCTGCCCGCAGACTCCGATGCTCTTCAGTCGGACCACGGAACGTATTACCGAGCGTGTCGGATCGAGGACGGAGAATCCCGACCGGCACCGACCCGAAGAACCGACAGGATGCGCCCCAAAGGGGCGCGGGGAACTGCGCGAAAACGACGAGCGACGGCACAGGAACGGAGTACGCCCAGCACAAGAAACCCAGGGGCGCGGGGAACTGCGCACCCACGAACGACCCGCACAGGAAAGGTGCGCCCACCCGGACAGACCTCGGAAGCGCAAGCGAAGGCGACCCGTGGGGAACTGCGCGAGAACGACGAGCGACGGCACAGGAACAAGCGCGTCCAGCCGGACAAAGGCGCCGGCGGGAGCTACACCGCTGCGTCGGGCCGCGGCGCGCAGCCGAGTACGTGGGCCTTGACCAGCTCGGCGATAGCCGGATCACGCCGCTTGAACGCCGCGACAAGCGCCTCGTGCTCCTCGGCATAGGACTGCTGAACCGTCCCCAGCCACCGGATGGAGAGCGAGGTGAAGACCTCGATCCCCAGCCCCTCCCACGTATGCAGCAGCACCGCGTTCCGCGCGGCCCGCACCATCTCCCGGTGGAACGCCACGGTATGCCGCACCTGCCCGGTCCCGTCGGCGACCCGGTCCGCCGCGTACAGCGCCTCCACATGCGGCTCCAGCGCCGAGCAGTCCGCCGCGAGCCGCTCCGCCGCGAGCTCCGCGGCGATCGCCTCAAGCCCCGCCCGCACGGGATAGCTCTCCTCCAGGTCCGCCGCGCTGAGGTTGCGCACCCGGACGCCCTTGTTCGGGGCCGACTCGATCAGCCGCAGCGACTCCAGCTCCCGCAGCGCCTCCCGCACGGGAGTCTGGCTGACCTCCAGCTCCGTGGCGATCCGCCGCTCGACGATCCGCTCACCCGGCTTCCAGCGCCCGCTCACGATCCCCTCCACGATGTGCTCGCGGATCTGTTCGCGCAGCGAGTGGACGACGGGCGCGGTCATGACGGGCTCCTTGCTGCCGGGCGTCGTGGGGACCCCCAAGGGCGTTGACCTTTAGACAATACGGCTGCGCCCCCGTCCGGAAGTCATCCGAACGGGGGCGTTGTCCCAGGTGTGGTGAGCCTTACAGGCCGTCCGCACCGTCGAACCGCGTGTCGCGGGCAACCCGGCCGTCACCCGTACGGGGGAACGTACACCTATCCCCGTACGGGCGGCCGGACCGGCTACAGACCGAGCTCGACCTCGAACTCGCCGGCCTCCAGGATCGCCTTGACGGCGCTGAGGTACCGGGCGGCGTCGGCGCCGTCGACCAGACGGTGGTCGTACGACAGCGACAGGTACGTCATGTCCCGGACGCCGATCACGGTGCCGTCGGGGGTCTCGATGACCGCCGGACGCTTGACCGTGGCGCCGATGCCCAGGATGGCGGCCTGGGTGGGCGGCACGATCACCGTGTCGAAGAGCGCGCCGCGCGAGCCGGTGTTGCTCACCGTGAAGGTCGCGCCCGCGAGGTCGTCGGGGCGGATCTTGTTGGTGCGCACGGCACCGGCCAGCTCGGCGGTCTTCTTGGCGATACCGGCGATGTTGAGGTCGCCCGCGCCCTTGATGACCGGGGTCATCAGCCCCTTCTCGGAGTCCACGGCGATGCCGATGTTCTCCGTGTCGAAGTAGGTGATGGTCCCCTCGTCCTCGTTGATCCGGGCGTTGACGATCGGGTGCGCCTTGAGCGCCTGGGCCGCCGCCTTCACGTAGAAGGGCATCGGGGACAGCTTGACGCCCTCACGGGCGGCGAAGGAGTCCTTGGCCTGGGCACGCAGCCGCATCAGCCGGGTCACGTCCACCTCGACGACCGAGGTGAGCTGCGCCTGGCTGTGCAGCGCCTTCATCATGTTGTCGCCGATGAGCTTGCGCATCCGGGTCATCTTGACCGTCTGACCGCGCAGCGGGGACACCTCAAGGGCCGGGGCCTTCTTGGCGGCCGGAGCGGCGGCCGGTGCGGCAGCGGCGGCGGGCGCCGGAGCCGCGGCGGCCTTGGCGGCCTCTCCCGCGGCGATGACGTCCTGCTTGCGGATACGGCCGCCGACACCGGTGCCCTTGACGGACGACAGCGCGACACCGTTCTCGGCGGCGAGCTTGCGCACCAGCGGGGTGACGTAGGCGCCCTCGTCCGTGTCCCGCGCGGCGGCGGGGGCGGGAGCGGAGGGAGCCTGCGGCGCCGCGGGAGCGGCCGGAGCCGGAGCGGCCGGGGCAGCGGCGGCGGGCGCCGGGGCCGGAGCGGCCGGTGCGGGCGCCGGAGCAGCCGGAGCCGCGGCCGGGGCGGGAGCGGCCGGGGCGGGGGCCTCGGCTGCCGGGGCCGGAGCCGCGGCGGGGGCCGGGGCCTCGGGGGCCGGGGCGGCGGCGGGAGCGGCACCCGGGGCACCGATCACCGCGAGCTTGGCGCCGACCTCCGCGGTCTCGTCCTCACCGACGGTGATCTCCAGGAGAACACCGGCGACGGGCGAGGGGATCTCGGTGTCGACCTTGTCGGTGGACACCTCCAGCAGCGGCTCGTCGGCGTCGACGGAGTCACCGACGGCCTTCAGCCAGCGGGTGACGGTGCCCTCGGTGACGCTCTCACCGAGCGCCGGAAGGACCACGTCGGTGCCCTCGGCGGCCCCGCCCGCCGGAGCGGCGGCAGGAGCCTCGGGGGCGGCGGGAGCCTCGGCGGCCGGGGCCTCGGCGACGGGCGCCGGGGTCTCGGCAGGCTGCTCGGCGGGCTGCTCGGGGGCCGGGGCGGGAGCCTCGGCGGCGGCCGGGGCCGGGTCGGCGGCGGGGGCACCGCTGCCGTCGTCGATGACGGCCAGCTCTGCGCCGACCTCCACCGTCTCGTCCTCGGCGACCTTGATGGACGCCAGAATGCCGGCGGCGGGCGAGGGGATCTCGGTGTCGACCTTGTCGGTCGACACCTCCAGCAGCGGCTCGTCGAGTTCGACGCGCTCGCCCTCGGCCTTCAGCCAGCGGGTGACAGTGCCCTCGGTGACGCTCTCACCGAGCGCCGGAAGGGATACGGAAACCGCCATGGTTTCGGTTGCTCCTTACGAAAGTGCGGAAGTCTGTGGTCGTCGCGCCCGGTGACCGGAATCAGTCGTGGGAGTGGAGGGGCTTGCCCGCCAGTGCGAGGTGGGCCTCGCCGAGCGCTTCGTTCTGGGTCGGGTGGGCGTGGATGAGCTGGGCGACCTCGGCCGGCAGCGCTTCCCAGTTGTAGATCAACTGGGCCTCGCCGACCTGCTCGCCCATCCGGTCGCCGACCATATGGACGCCGACCACGGCACCGTCCTTGACCTGGACGAGCTTGATCTCGCCCGCGGTCTTCAGGATCTTGCTCTTGCCGTTGCCCGCCAGGTTGTACTTCAGGGCGACGACCTTGTCCGCGCCGTAGATCTCCTTGGCCTTGGCCTCGGAGATGCCCACGGAGGCGACCTCGGGGTGGCAGTAGGTGACCCGGGGCACACCGTCGTAGTCGATCGGCACGGTCTTCAGACCGGCCAGCCGCTCCGCCACCAGGATGCCCTCCGCGAAGCCGACGTGCGCGAGCTGGAGGGTCGGGACCAGGTCACCGACGGCCGAGACCGTGGGCACATTGGTCTGCATGTACTCGTCGACGAGGACATAGCCGCGGTCCAGCGCGACACCCTGCTCCTCGTACCCGAGGCCCTGGGAGACCGGGCCGCGGCCGATGGCGACGAGCAGCACCTCCGCCTCGAAGACCTTGCCGTCGGCGAGGGTCACCCGGACGCCGTCCTGGGTGTACTCCGCCTTCTCGAAGAAGGTGCCGAGGTTGAACTTGATGCCCCGCTTGCGGAAGGCGCGCTCCAGCAGCTTGGAGCTGTTCTCGTCCTCGGCCGGCACCAGGTGCTTCAGGCCCTCGACGACGGTCACGTCGGTGCCGAAGGACTTCCACGCCGAGGCGAACTCGACGCCGATGACACCGCCGCCGAGGATGATCGCGGACTCGGGCACCCGGTCCAGGGTCAGCGCGTGGTCCGAGGAGATGACGCGGTTGCCGTCGATCTCCAGACCCGGCAGCGACTTCGGCACGGAGCCGGTCGCGAGCAGCACATGGCGGCCCTGCACGCGCTGCCCGTTCACGTCGACCGAGGTCGGCGACGACAGCCGGCCCTCGCCCTCGATGTACGTCACCTTGCGCGAGGCCACCAGGCCCTGGAGGCCCTTGTAGAGGCCCGCGATGACATCGTCCTTGTATTTGTGGACGGCCTTGATGTCGATGCCGTCGAAGGTCGCCCGGACACCGAACTGCTCGGCCTCGCGGGCCTGGTCGGCGATCTCGCCGGCGTGGAGCAGGGCCTTCGTCGGGATGCAGCCGTTGTGCAGGCAGGTACCGCCCAGCTTGTTCTTCTCGATCAGAGCGACGTCCAGACCCAGCTGGGCGCCACGCAGGGCCGCGGCGTAACCGCCGCTACCGCCGCCGAGGATCACTAGGTCGAAAACGGTGCTGGCGTCGTTCGCCACGTCACGTCCTCCATGCATTGCGCCGCGTGCCGGGCCCTGTTTCCGGAGGGTGTCCGGCCGGTCGGCTGGTGTGGCCGCTCTTTCTACGGCCCTGTGGTGGGGGCCCTGTCCTGCCGCTGCCCATCTTCGCACTAGTCGGGGGGTGGAGGGACGCCGGTCCCCTTGGTGGTATCGCTCACACACCGGTACGGCCCCGGGCGGGGAGCCCGGGGCCGTACCTGCGCGGCGCTCGTGCCGCGGTCGTGCGCGGGGGACGTCAGCCCAGGTCACCGGCGGCGGTGCGCTCGGCGAGCCGCACCAGGGTGCGCACGGCGGAGCCGGTGCCGCCCTTGGGGGTGTAGCCGAAGGGGCCGCCGTCGTTGTAGGCGGGGCCCGCGATGTCCAGGTGGGCCCAGGTGATGCCCTCGCCGACGAACTCGCGCAGGAACAGTCCGGCGACCAGCCCGCCGCCCATCCGCTCGCCCATGTTCGCGATGTCGGCGGTGGGGGAGTCCATGCCCTTGCGCAGGTGCTCGGGCAGCGGCATCGGCCACGCCGGCTCGCCGGACTCCTCGGCGGTCTCGTGGATCGCCGTACGGAACGCGTCGTCGTTGGAGAGGACACCGAAGGTGCGGTTGCCGAGCGCGACCATCATCGCGCCGGTCAGGGTCGCCACGTCGACGATGGCGTCCGGCTTCTCCTCGGACGCCTTGGCGAGCACGTCCGCGAGCACCAGACGGCCCTCGGCGTCGGTGTTCAGCACCTCGACCGTCTTGCCCGAGTACATCCGCAGCACGTCGCCGGGGCGGGTCGCGGAGCCCGAGGGCATGTTCTCGGCGAGCGCCAGCCAGCCGGTGACGTTGACGGCGAGCCCGAGCCGCGCGGCGGCGACGACCGCCGCGAACACGGCGGCGGCACCGGCCATGTCGCACTTCATCGTCTCGTTGTGCCCCGCGGGCTTCAGCGAGATGCCGCCCGAGTCGTACGTGATGCCCTTGCCGACGTACGCGAGGTGCTTCTCCGCGTCGGGGTGGGTGTACGTGAGCTTCACCAGCCGGGGGGCGGCGGCGGAACCGGCGCCGACCCCGAGGATGCCGCCGTACCCGCCCTTGGCGAGCGCCTTCTCGTCCAGCACCTGGATCTTGATGCCGTGTTCCTTGGCGGCGGCGGTGGCCACGGCCGCGAACGACTCCGGGTTGAGGTCGTTCGGCGGGGTGTTGACCAGGTCGCGGGCGCGGTTCAGCTCCTCGGTGACCGCGAGCGCGCGGGCGGTGGCCGCCTTGTACGCCTTGTCACGCGGCTTGCCGCCGAGGATCGCGATCTCGGCGAGGGGCGCCTTGCCGTTCTTGGCGTTCTTGCCGCCCCGGCCGTTCGCCTTGTAGGCGTCGAAGGCGTACGCGCCGAGCAGCGCGCCCTCCGCGACGGCACCGGCGGCCTCGGCGTCGGCGAGCGGCAGCGCGAACGCGGCCTTCTTCGCCCCGGCCAGCGCACGGGCGGCACTGCCCGCGGCGATGCGAAGCGTCTCGTCGGTGTAGTCGGCGGAGACGTCGGTGCTGTCGTCCTCGTCGGCCTCCGGGACCGGGCCGAGCCCGACCGCCAGCACCAGCGGCGCCTTGAGCGCGGCGGGGGAGGGGAGCTTGGTCACCTCGCCCTCGCCGCCCGAGGCCCCGAGGGTCTCCAGGGCGGCGGCGAGGGTGCCGTCGAACGCCTGGTCCACGGCCTCGGAGCCGGGTGCGAGCACAAGGCCCTTGGCGCCCTTGGCGACACCGACGACGATGGCGTCGGCGCGCAGTCCGGATGCCGCGGCGGTGCTGAGAGTCAGAGCAGTCACGGTGGTGAGATCTCGCTTCCTAGGAGTTCCATGGCCGAGAGGGGGTGGGCTCGACCGGCCTCGTACCCGTGGGTGGACCGGGCCGGAAGAGTGCCACGGAGAAGCCTACGCTCCGTGACACCGCCGCCGCCCACCGGTGCGGGCGCAAGGGAAGACGCGCGGGGAGCGGGGAACGTTCATCCACCCAGGGTGAGCACGACGAGGGCGCCGGTCGCCGCGGTCTCCGCGACCCCGCCGAACACATCGCCGGTGACCCCGCCGAAGCGCCGGACGCAGTGGCGCAGCAGCAGCTCGGCGGCGCCGCAGCCGACGAGCACCGCGGCGGCCGCGCGGACGGCGTCGGACGGTCCGAGGGCGAGCGCCGCACCGGCCGATGCGGCTGCGGTCGACGCGAGCAGGGCCGCCGCGGCGGGCAGTGGCACGGTCCCCGCGACGGCCGCGCCCAGACCGCCGGGCCGGGCGGGCGGCACCCCGGGGCGCGCGGTGAGCGTCAGCGCGAGGCGCGCGGTGACCGCGGCGACGAGCGCCGCGAGCGCGCCGTGCGCCCAGGAGCGCGCGTACAGCTCGCCGAGCGCCGCGGTCTGTGCGAGCAGCACCAGCAGCAGGGTGATCACCCCGAACGGGCCGATGTCCGACCGCTTCATGATCCGCAGCGCCTCGTCGGCGGGCTTGCCGCTGCCGAGGCCGTCGGCGGTGTCCGCGAGGCCGTCCAGATGCAGCCCCCGGGTCAGCGCCGCGCCCGTGGCCACGGTGGCGACCGCCGCGAGCAGGGGTCCCGCGCCGCCGAGCAGCAGCGCGCCGCCGAGGGCCGCGCCGCACGCCCCGACGACGAGTCCGGTGACGGGCGCCCAGAGCATTCCGGAACGGGCCGCGTCCCGGTCCCAGCGGGTCACCCGGACGGGCAGCGCGGTGAGCGTCCCGAACGCGAAGCGGGGCCCTGCGTGCCGGTCCGGCCCGGGGGTCCGGTGGTCCTCGGGTGTCATGCCGGGCAGGCTATCCGCAGGGGCCCGGGGCGGGCGGGTCCGGGTTCCCGCCGGTCGGCGCACGTGTTCCGGTACGGGTGTCGTGCGGGTGCGCGGTTCCCGTGCCGTCGTCCGGTGGGTGCGCAGTTCCCCGCAGGTCGCCTTCGCTTGCGCTTCCCAGGTCTGTCCGGCTGGACCCGCTTGTTCCCGTGCCGTCGCTCGGAGGGTGCGCAGTTCCCCGCGCCCCTGGGGTCGCGCCTCTTGCGGTTCCCGTTCGGGTGCGGGTGGCCCTTGGTTGCTCGCGCAGTTCCCCGCGCCCCTGGATGCTGCCCTCTTGCGGTCGCTCTTCGGGTGCGGGTCCGCCCTCGTCTTTTGCGCGGTTCCCCGCGCCCCTTGGGGGGCCCTCAGCCTGGTGTGGCTGCTGGGTGGGTGCGGGGTGGTCGTGGGGCGCGGGGTTGCCGGCGTCCGGTCGGGGGCCTTCGCGTGGTGTGGTGGTGAGGCGGGGTGGGCGGGGGTGGTCCGGGAGGCCGGGGACGGTGAGGAAGCCTTCCGCGCGGGCGGCGGCGAGGACGATCCGGGGCAGGTCCGCGCTCTTCTCGAAGAGCAGGAAGCGGGGCTCCCAGACGGGCCGGTACTTGGCGTTGGCCCGGTACAGCGACTCGATCTGCCACCAGCGGGAGAAGAAGCTCAGCAGCGCGCGCCACAGCCGCAGCACCGGTCCCGCGCCGAGCCGTGCGCCGCGTTCGAAGACGGAGCGGAACATCGCGAAGTTCAGCGAGACCTGGGTGATCCCCATCCCCGGTGCCCGCTGGAGCAGTTCGATGACCATGAACTCCATGAGGCCGTTCTCCGTGTCCCGGTCACGTCGCATCAGGTCCAGCGACAGCCCGCGCGGACCCCACGGCACGAACGACAGCAGTGCCCGCAACGTGCCCTCGGCGTCGGTGCATTCGAGCATCACGCACCGCCCGTCCGCCGGGTCGCCCAGTCGGCCGAGCGCCATCGAGAAGCCGCGTTCGGTGGCGCCGTCGCGCCAGTCGTCGGCGCGGGCGACCAGGGCGGCGATCTCGTCCCCGGGGATGTCGGCGTGCCGGCGGACCCGGACCTCGTACCCGGCGCGCCGCACCCGGTTGTACGCCTGGCGGACGGTCCGCATGGCGCGGCCGTCGAGGGTGAAGTCGGCGGTCTCCACGATCGCCTCGTCGCCCAGCTCCAGCGCGTCGAGGCCGTGCCGCGCGTACACCGTCCCGGCCTCCTCGCCCGCGCCCATCACCGCCGGGAGCCAGCCGTGCGCACGGGCCTGCGCGAGCCAGGGCGCGATCGCGCCGGGCCATGCCTCGGGGTCCCCGATCGGGTCGCCGGATGCCAGGGACACCCCGCTGACCAGCCGGAACGTCACGGCGGCCTTGCCGGTCGGGGACCACACCACGCTCTTCTCCCGGCGCAGCGCGAAGTACCCGAGGGAGTCGCGTCCGCCGTGCCGCGCCAGCAGCGCCCGCAGCCGTTCCTCGTCGTCCCCGGTGAGCGGGTCGACGGCCCGCCGGGAGCGGAAGGCGGCGTACAGCACGGCGAGGATCAGCAGGGTGCTGAGGATGTTGATGGTGACGTCGGTCCACCGGGGGGTGGTGATGCCGGGGAACCGCTCGTCGTCGGCGGCGACCGAGACCAGCCGCAGGGTCCCGTAGAGCCAGCGGTCCGGGAACGTCGAGCGGGGCGCGTCGGGGTCGGTGTTGGTACTGGTCACCAGGAACGCGGCGAGCAGGCTGGTGGCCAGCAGCCCGCCGCCCGCGACGAGGGCCGCGAGCCGGGGGTTGGCGCGGTCGCCCTTCGCGTAGAACGCCTCGCGGCCCACCAGGAGGGCCGTGAGGAACGCGGCGGACAGCGCGAAGGACACCCAGTTCTGCGGGTGGACCCGGATCTCCGGGAAGCACAGCGCGAACGCGAACAGCGGCAGGAACAGCCCGCACAGCACCAGGTTCAGGATCCAGGCGGCGCGTTTGCGGCGGCGCGTCGTGACCGCCAGGAACGCGGTGAACACCCCGGAGGCGAACCCGGCCGTCAGCAGGTACGGGGTGAACAGGTCCTCGGTGTTGTGGCGCCGCAGGTCCTGGCCCAGCGACACCCAGCCGGCGCTCAGCAGGTTCACGAACGTGACGGCCCGCAGATACCCCACGCACAGCCGCGCGGCCCGCTCGGCGCGGCGGCTCGGACCGCCCCCGCGCGTCGACCGGTCGTCAGCCATGGAACGGGACTATAGGCCGCGTTCCGTACGGTATCGCCGGTATCGCGGTGGAACGTGGCGGTACGGACCACCCGCCCACCCGTTCCGCCCCCAGGTGGGCGACCCGCCCGCCCCACCCGGTCGCGTACGGGCGGCTCAGTCGAGTACGGGCGGCTCGTCCCGTACCGGCGGCTCGTCCCGCTCGGACGCGTAGGCCCCGCTCAGCCGTATTCGGGCAGCTCAGTCGTGTACGGGCATGTCATCCCGTACCGGCGGCTCGTCCCGTACGGGCAGCTCCGCCGAGAGGGCCGCCGCCGCCTGCACCAGCGGCAGCGCGAGCAGCGCGCCGGTGCCCTCGCCGACCCGGACCCCCTGGGTCAGCAGCGGCTCGATCGCCATCCGGTCCAGCGCCTTGGCCTGCGCCGGTTCCCCCGAGTCGTGCCCGGCCAGCCACCAGTCCGGGGCCCGGAACGCGACCCGCTGCCCGACCAGGGCACAGGCGGCGGACACCACCCCGTCCAGGATCACCGGCGTCCGGCGCACCGCGCACTGCAACAGGAACCCGGTGACCGCCGCGAGATCCGCGCCGCCGACCGTCGCGAGCAGCCGCAACTGGTCCCCGAGCACCGGACGGGCCCGCCGCAGGGAGTCCCGGACCGCCGCGCACTTGCGCATCCACGCCAGGTCGTCGATCGGCCTCCCGCCCCGGCCCGTCACCACCGACGCGTCCGTCCCGCACAGCGCGGCGATCAGCGCCGCCGCCGCGGTGGTCCCCCCGACGCTGAGATCCCCGAGCACCATCAGGTCCGTGCCCGAGTCGACCTCCTGATCGGCCACCGTCATCCCGACCCGGAACGCGGCCTCCGCCTCGTCCGCCGTCAGCGCGTCCTCGATGTCGATCCGCCCGGACCCGCGCCGCACCCGGTGGCGCACCACCTCGTCGGGCAGGGTGTCCGGCTCGCAGTCCAGGGCCACGTCCACCACCCGGACGGGCACCCCGAGCCGCCGCGCGAGGACGGCCACCGGGCGGGAGCCGTCCAGCACGCCCCGGACCAGCGCGTCCGCGCTCCCGGCGGGCCGCGCGGACACCTCCAGTCCGGCCACCCCGTGATCACCCGCGAACAGCACCACCTTGGGCCGCTCGACGGTCCGCACCGGCACGGCCGACTGCGCCGCCGACAGCCAGCCGGCCAGCTCGTCGAGCCGGCCCAGCGCCTCGGGCGGCACGTCCTGCCGTTCCCTGCGTTCCTCGGCGTCGCCGCGCAGCCCGCCGTCGGGGCGCTCGATCAGGTCGCTGAAGTCGTCGAGAGTGAAGGAGCTCATTCGCGGAACAGTACCGGCACCGCCCGGCCCGTCCGCCCGGCACCCGCGCCCCCGCCGGACCCCGCGCGCGGACGCCCCCGCGCCCCGGCCCGGCGGCACGGGACGCACCGGCCGCGCACCGTCGTTGAACCCGCATCGTTGATCCCTTACGTTCCGTTTTGTGCCCCCCACGCAGCAGAGCGCCGCCGAGCCCGCCGACCCCACCGCCGCCGGACCGCGTCCCGGGACGACGGCCGCCCCCGCCGTCCGCCGCACCGACTGCCCCTGGTGCGGCTCCACCCGTCTGCGCACCCTCGTCCTCGACCGCTGCGACGACTGCGCCTACGTCTTCCGCAATCCCCGCCCGGCCCCGGGTGCCCGGCCGTCACCGCCCCCCGCCGACGCACCGGAACCGGCCGCCGCCCGTGACCGCCGCCACCGCGCCGCCGCCCGCGCGCTGCTCCCCTTCGGGGAACCCGAGAGCTGGCTCGACGTCGGGACCGGCGCCGCCCGCTTCCCCGTCACCGCCCGGACGGTCCACCCCTACACGGCGTTCGACGGCCTCGACACCGGGCCCGAGGTCGAACAGGCCCTCGCCGACGGCCGGATCGACGAAGGCCATCGCGGCACTCTCACGGACCTGGCCCCCCGGCTCACCGCCCGCTACGACGTCCTCAGCATGTTCCGCCACCTCGAACACGTCCCCGACCCCCGTGCCGAACTGCGTGCGGCGCACCAGGTGCTGCGTCCCGGCGGCCATCTCGTCGTCGAGGCCACGGAACCCCGCAGCCTCGCCGCCGCGGTGCTCGGCCGCTGGTGGGCCCCCTATCACCGGCCCCGGCTCCTCCAGCTCATCCCGCAGAGCGCCCTGTGCCGGGAGCTGCGCGCCCTCGGCTTCACCGTCGTCCTCATCGACCGCCGCGCCGCGCACCGGTCCGCGGGGCCCGGCGCCGCCGCCACCCTCGCCCTGGCCCGCCTCCTCGCCCGCCCGTCCGCCGCCGACAGCCCGGTGGCCCGCCTCGCCCGCACCGCCCTGTCCCGGTCCGCGGGCCCCCCGCTCGCCCTGGCCCGCGCCCTGGACCGCGCGCTGTCCCCCCTCACGTCCCGCACCCGCTGCGCCAACGCCTACCGCCTCATCGCCCGCCGCGACACCACCCCCGGGTGACCTACGGGTCCCCCTCCCGCTCGCGCTTCCGAGCTCCCCTGCGCTGGGCGCACTTGTCCCCGTACGGGTACGTCCGTGGGTGCGCAGTTCCCCGCGGGCCGCCTTCGCTTGCGCTTCCGGGGTCTGTCCGGGTGGGCGGGCTTGTTCCCTGTGCCGTCGCTCGTCGGGTGCGCAGTTCCCCGCGCCCCTGGATGCTGCCCCCTGCGGTCGCTTCTGCGGTGCGGGTCGCCCTCGCCTTTTGCGCAGTTCCCCGCGCCCCTTTGGGACGCCCACCTGGGGCTGTTCTCAGTCTGCGGGTGCCGTCAGAATGTGGGCTGTCAGCAACTGGGGCCGGGGTTCAAACCCCCCTCCCCGTGCAGTCGCATGGCTGCGGGAGGGGGTGGGCGGGAATCTCTGCCCGCAGACTCCGATGCTCTTCAGTAGGACCAGTGGGACGTCGTACCGAGCGCGTTGGAGCGAGGACGGAGAATCCCGACCGGCCCCGCCCCGAAGAACAAGCAGATGGCGCCCCGATAGGGGCGCGGGGAACTGCGCAAAACCCACCGAGCGACGGCACAGGAACGGAGTACGCCCAGCCCCGAGTACCCAGGGGCGCGGGGAACTGCGCACCCACGAACGACCCGCACAGGAACGAGTGCGCCCAGCCGGACAGACCAAGCGACGCCCTCCGGGGGGACTTCAGCCGCGCAGGACGAGGGGCTGGCCCGCCACCACCAGGAGAACCTGCTCGCACTCCAGGGCGAACGCCGCGTTCAACCGCCCCAGCTCATCCCGGTACCGCCGCCCCGACGCCGTGGCGGGGACGATCCCCGACCCCACCTCGTTGGACACGGCGACAACCGTCCGCCGGGTCGACCGCACCGCGTCCGTCAGCTCCCCGACCCGCCGCCGCAGCGCCCGCTCACCGCCCCCCGCCCACTCCGCGTCGTCCCACGCGTCCACCGCGTCCATCGCGTTAGTGAGCCACAGCGACAGGCAGTCGATCAGCAGCGGCGGCCCCGAAGCGGCCAGCAGCGGCACCAGGTCGCAGGTCTCCTCCGTCCGCCACGACCCCGGCCGCCGCTCCCGGTGCGCACCGACCCGCGCCGCCCACTCCCCGTCCTGCCCGTTCCCCCCGTACGCGGCGCCCGTCGCCACGTACACCACGTCCGGGAAGCTCTCCAGCCGCCGCTCGGCCTCCACCGACTTCCCCGACCGGGCCCCGCCCAGCACCAGCGTCCGGCGCGGTACGTCCGGTACGTCCTCGTAGGCGCCGACCGTGAGCGTCGTCCCGTCGGGGACCGCCCGCGCGCCCGCCGCCGCCAGTCTGCGCGTCAGCTCCCGGCCCGGCGGCACGTCATGGTCCAGGTGGACCGCGACCACGTCCGTCGTCGGCCCCACCGCCCCCGACGCCCGCAGCCGCGCCAGCGCGTCCGGGCGGCCCAGGACATCGGCCACCACCAGGTCGTAGCGGCCGTCGTGCGAACCGAGTCCCGCGGGCGCCGCGCCCGGCGGCAGGTACAGCAGCCGCTCGCCGTCCGGCCCGGTCACCGCGTACCCCGTACCGGGGGCGTCCATCGGCACGGCCCGCACCCGGTGCCCGGTGAGCAGCGCCAGTTCCCGCCCGTCCGGCACACGGCCCGGCTGCGGCAGCCCCGCGGGCACCTCCACCGGCGGACCGTCGTGCGGATGCGACAACAGCACCTGCCGTACGCCCCCCAGGGTGCGCCCGGCGCGCGCGGCGGCGAACACGGCGCCGGGGGTGAGGTCCAGCAGCAGCGTCCCATCCACCAGGGCGGCGGACGCGGCGCGCGCCCCGTCCACGAGGGCCAGGGCGCAGACGGCGCAGGGACAGCCGGGGCGGGGCAGCCCCTCGGGGGCGGCGGTGCCGAGCAGAGTGAGTTCCACGGGAAGATCCTCCCGCGCCGGTGTCCCGGCCGCCCGCCCGGATAGGCTTCACGCTGCACGCACGACCGTGATCGACCTTCGGGAGGCAGGCATGGCGGACTGGACGTGGCGGTTCGAGAAGGCCGACGGTACGGAGGTCGCCCCGGCGGTGGAACCCGAGGAGTTCACCACCCAGGGGGACGCCGAGAGCTGGATCGGCGAGCAGTGGAAGGAGCTTGTCGCGGGCGGCGCCGACCAGGTGTTCCTGCACGAGGACGGCACCCTGATCTACGGCCCGATGAGCCTGCACGCGGAAGAGGCCGAGCCCGAGCCCGTGGCCGAGCCGGTGGCGGAGGCGGACGCCTGAGCCACCGGCGTGTCCGGACGGGCCGGTGCCCCGCACCCGCCCGTCCGTACGGCCGCCGTCAGATCTCCCCGAGCGTCACCTTGGCGGTGTTCTCCGTCCCGTCCCGCTGATACGTGACGTCGATCTTGTCGCCCGGCTCGTCCCCGGCGAGGATCTCGGCGAGCGAGGTGATCGTGGTGACCCGCTGGTCACCCAGACGGGTGATGATGTCGCCGGCCCTGATGCCCGCGTCGTCCGCCGCACCGCCGTTGGACACCGACACCACGGCGACGCCCGCGGGCCGCTGGTCCTGATCCACCACCGTGCGGCCGGTGATCCCCAGTGCCGCCCGGCCCGAGTCGGTGACCCGGCCGTCCCTGATGATCTGGTCCGCCACCGTCCGCACCATCGAGGCGGGGATCGCGAACCCGATGCCCGGCGCCGCGCTGTCCCCGAAGTTCGGGTCCGTCGCGGCGAGCGTGGGAATCCCGATGACCTTGCTGTCCAGGTCCACGAGGGCGCCGCCGCTGTTGCCGGGGTTGATCGACGCGGAGGTCTGGATCATGTTCGCGAGGGTCGCGCCCGTGCCGCCGCCGTCCGCGCTCTCGCTGACGGTGCGGCCCGTGGCCGAGACGATCCCGTCGGTGACGCTGGACGAGAGCCCCAGCGGGGAGCCCATCGCGAGCACGAGCTGTCCCACCCGCACCTTGGTGCTGTCGCCGAACGACGCGGCCCGCAGTCCGTCGGGCACGGTGTCCAGTTTGACCACCGCGAGATCCTGCTCGGGGTACGAGTAGACGAGCTTCGCGGTGAGCGGCTGCTCGTTGTTCGCGGTGGTGACCTGGAAGGTGCGTTCCGTGCCGATCACATGGGCGTTGGTGACGATGTGGCCCTGGTCGTCGTAGACCACACCGGAGCCCAGGTCGTTCCTGCCGCGGATCTGCACGACCGACGGGAGGACATCGGCGATCACCTTCTCGAAGCCGCTCTGGAGGTCGTCCGCGGAGCGGGGGGCCGCGGCGGCCTGTTCGGTGACGGGGGTGGCCCGGGCGGTCCCCGGGGGCTTCCCGCCCGGCCCGGAGCACCCCCCGGCCAGGACGGCCGCACCTATCGCGACACCCACCACCCGGAACCCGGCCCTTCGGGATACGTTCATGCCCGAAGTCTTGCCCGGCCCGTCCGGGCGGGCCTGAGATGACCCCCCGAACGGGTCGCCTTCGCTTGCGCTTCCCAGGTCCGTCCGGCTGGGCGTACTTCGTTCCTGTGCCGTCGCTCGGTGGTTTCGCGCAGTTCCCCGCGCCCCTTTGGGGCGCGTTCTGCCGGTCCTTTGGGTCGGTGCCGGTCGGGATTCTCCGTCCTCGCTCCAACGCGCTCGGTACGACGTACCCGTACCCGACTGAAGAGCATCGGAGTCTGCGGGCAGAGATTCCCGCCCACCCCCTCCCGCAGCAGCGCGACTGCACGAGGAGGAGGGCGAAAAACAACCCCAGGTGGGCGCCCCTTCAGGGGCGCGGGGAACTGCGCAACCACCGGGCGACAGCACAGGAACAAGTGCGGCCAGCCGGACAGACCTAGGAAGCGGTAAGCGAAGGCGACCCGCACAGGGACAAGTACGTCCAGCCGGACAGACCTGGGAAGCGCAAGCGAAGGCGACCCGCAGGGGGAACTACCCCCGCGCCCCGCAAAGGTGAAGGAGGGAGCCGACACCCCGATAGGGGTCGGTACGCCCCGCACGGTCCTCCAGATCGAGGAACAACGCGAGATCCCCGGCGGAGCCGACCGCGTCGTCCCGCACCGCGTCCGCGAACACCCGCACCCCGTACCACGCCCGCAACGGCGCCCCGATCCCCGCGAGCGTCACGGTCAGCGCGGACAGCCGGTCCGCGCGGACCTCCACGCCCCGCCGGTCCCGCGCGCGGGCGGAGTCGAACGCGGCGAGCGCCCCACCCCAGTCCCCGGCCAGCGCGGGCCGCACGGCCAACGCGTCGGCGTTACGGACGAGCAAGGACAGCAGCCCCCCGGCGGCCAGCATCCGTCCGAGCCCCGCGACCAGCGGATCGGGCTCCGCCACATAGGGCAGGACCCCATGGCAGAGCACCACGTCGAACCCGCCGGGAAGGAAGTGCACCCCGGTGTCCCGGCCGTCACCCTCGATGAACCGGACGCGCCCCCGGATGCCCTCGGGCTCCGCGGCGAGCGACGCGCGGGCCGCCGCGATCAGCCCGGCGTCCCGTTCGAGCCCGGTCACCTCGTGCCCGGCCCGCGCCAGCCGCAGTGCCTGCGTACCGCGGCCGGTGCCCACGTCGAGCACCCGCAGCCGCTTGCCGACCCGGAACCGGGCGGCTATCTGCTCGTCGAGCTGTCTGGCGACCAGCTCCCGCCGGACGACATCCGGCAGACCTCCGGGTGAAGAGGAGGTGGTCAGGGCCGTTCCCCGCGCTTGACCTGGGGCTTGGGCAGCCGGAGCCGACGCATCTGGAGGGTCCGCATCAGGGCGTAGGCCACGGCGCCGCGCTTGGGCTCGTCCGCGAACCGCGTCCGCAGCTCCTTCTTGAGCCGGAACACGAGAACGATCGAGTCCACCACGATCATCACGATCACGAACAGCCACAGCAGCAGCGAGACGTTCTGGAGCGCCGGGACCCGGACCATGCTCAGGACGAGGATGACCACGGCCATCGGCAGGAAGAATTCCGCGATGTGGAAACGCGAGTCGACGTAGTTACGGGCGAACCGGCGGACCGGGCCCTTGTCGCGCGCGGGCAGATACCGCTCGTCACCGCTGGCGAGAGCCTGGCGCTGCCGCTCAAGGGCGGTACGCCGCTCCTCGCGGGAGCGCTTGCTGGCTTCCTTGCGCGTCGTCGGCGTATTGGCGACGCTGCGGCGCTGCGACTGCGCCACGCTGCGCTTCGGCGTCGGGCGGCCCTTGGGGGCCTGCGGGTCACGGGACTGGGGGGAGGAGGCGGTCACCGGCGTCTGGTCGGCGGCGGCCTTCTCTGTCTTGGCACGGCTACGGAACACAAAACCCAAGGGTACGGGGTGCCCGCGCATGGACCGCGGCCGGGCGGGGAACGATCCGGCAACACCGGTCGTCCCACATAGGGAACGGAAGAGGACATCCGGGAGCGGGCGCCCACCGGCCCGTACGGACCGCGGGCAGCGGGCCGATCCCGGGGACCACCTACTCCTTACGCCGGAGCGGAAGCGCACGCAGTCGTCCTTGGGGATGAGCGCATCCGGCGCCGAACAGTGCGGTAATAGAAGCAGGCCCCTTACTGTGGGACCTGTTGCAGAGCTTGAGCCGGAGTCCGTCAGAAGGGGGCGCGCGAAGCCCATGAGCGGTGTCATGAAGCGTATGGGGATGATCTTCCGCGCGAAGGCGAACAAGGCCCTTGACCGGGCCGAGGACCCGCGCGAGACCCTCGACTACTCGTACCAGAAGCAGCTCGAACTGCTGCAGAAGGTCCGCCGCGGGGTCGCCGACGTCGCGACGTCCCGCAAGCGCCTGGAGCTTCAGCTCAACCAGCTCCAGAGCCAGTCCAGCAAGCTGGAGGACCAGGGCCGCAAGGCCCTCGCGCTCGGCCGGGAGGACCTCGCCCGTGAGGCCCTGTCCCGTCGCGCCGCCCTTCAGCAGCAGGTCACCGACCTGGAGGCCCAGCACCGGACGCTCCAGGGCGAGGAGGAGAAGCTGACGCTGGCCTCGCAGCGCCTCCAGGCCAAGGTCGACGCCTTCCGTACCAAGAAGGAGACCATCAAGGCCACGTACACGGCCGCCCAGGCGCAGACCCGGATCGGCGAGGCGTTCACCGGCATCTCCGAGGAGATGGGCGACGTCGGCCTCGCGATCCAGCGCGCCGAGGACAAGACCGCGCAGCTCCAGGCCCGCGCGGGCGCGATCGACGAGCTGCTGGCCTCCGGCGCCCTCGACGACCCCACGGGCACCGCCAAGGACGACATCGCCGCCGAGCTGGACCGCATCTCCGGTGGTACTGATGTGGAGCTGGAACTCCAGCGGATGAAGGCCGAGCTGGCCGGGGGATCGTCCTCGCAGCAGGCCATCGAAGGCGGACAGAACGCCGCCGGGACCCAGCAGCCGCAGCGGGACACCCCGCGCTTCGACAAGCAGTAGGCCCCGGCCGAGGGCCGCGCCGAGGAGGGCGTCATGATCGTACGGATCATGGGGGAGGGCCAGGTGAAGCTGGCGGACAGCCACTTCACCGAGCTGAACGCGTTGGACGACGAGCTGCTCGCCGAGCTGGAGCGCGGGGACACCCCCGGGTTCCGGCGCACCCTCGGCGCGCTGCTCGACCGGGTCCGTGAGCTGGGCACCCCCCTGCCCGACGACTCGCTCGAACCGTCGGAGCTGATCCTGCCGTCCTCCGACGCCACCCTGGACCAGGTCCGCGACCTGCTGACGGACGACGGTCTGATCCCCGGCTGAGGCCACCGGCCGATCCGGGGGCCGTCCTTCTCCCGGCCGGGCCTCAGGGGCACCCCTAGGGGTCCCGTGACGGGCGTCCGGGCCCGGCGGGGCCATGGTTCCTCACGGGAGCGCACACCGCCCGGGAGTGTCACCCGTACGGGGCGCTACCGTTCACCGGGTGACCCCCCTGGAGCGCGTCAAGCGTCTGCGTGGCTGGCTGATCGCCCATCCCACCGCGACGGACAGTGCCCTCGCGGTGGCCGTCCTCGCGGCAATGCTCCTCGGCTCGGTGCTGGACCCGAACGGCCCAGCGGGCAAGCACGGACCCACCAGCTGGGACACCCGCACCCCGACCGTCCTCGGCCTGGTGCTGATGCCGCTCGCCGCGGGCACCCTGGCGCTGCGCCGCCGCGCGCCCCTCCCGGTCCTCTGCGTCACCACCGCGATATCCCTGCTGGAACTGATCCTCAGCGACCCGAGGGCCCCCGTCGCGATGAGCGCCGTCGTCGCGCTGTACACCGTCGCCGCGCACACCGACCGGCCCACGACCTGGCGCGTCGGACTGCTGACCATGACCGCCCTCACCGGCGCCGCCATGCTGTCCGGCCCCATGCCCTGGTACGCGCAGGAGAACCTCGGCGTCTTCGCGTGGACGGGGATGGCCGCCGCCGCGGGGGACGCGGTCCGCAGCCGCCGGGCCTTCGTGGACGCCATCCGGGAACGCGCCGAGCGGGCCGAACGCACCCGCGACGAGGAGGCCCGCCGCCGGGTCGCCGAGGAGCGGCTGCGGATCGCCCGGGATCTGCACGACGTGGTGGCGCACCACATCGCACTGGTCAACGTCCAGGCCGGGGTCGCCGCCCACCTCATGGACAAACGCCCCGACCAGGCGAAGGCCGCCCTGGCCCATGTCCGGGAGGCAAGCCGCTCCGCCCTCGGGGAACTGCGCGCCACGGTCGGACTGCTCCGGCAGACCGGCGACCCCGAGGCCCCCACCGAACCGGCACCGGGCCTGGACCGGCTGGAGGAACTCGCCGACACGTTCCGGCACGCCGGGCTGCCCGTCGAGGTGGCCCGCGGCGACCAGGGCAGCAAACTCCCCGCGGCCGTGGACCTCGCCTCGTACCGGATCATCCAGGAGGCGCTCACCAATGTGCAGAAGCACGCGGGGGAACGCGCCCGGGCCGAGGTCAGCGTCGTCCGGGTCGGACCCCATGTGGAGATCACCGTCCTGGACGACGGCTCCCGCGACAGCCGCCGTCCGCCCGCCGCGGACACCGCCCGGCCGCCCGCCGATCCCCCGCAGGCCGGTGGGCACGGACTGCTCGGGATGCGCGAGCGGGTCACCGCGCTCGGCGGCGCCCTCACCGCGGGCCCCCGCTACGGCGGCGGCTTCCGCGTCCATGCGATCCTGCCCGTCAAAGCACGTGCCGGGCGGAGCACGGCACAGACGGGGGACACGCCATGACGATCCGGGTACTGCTCGCCGACGACCAGGCACTGCTGCGCAGCGCCTTCCGGGTACTGGTCGACTCCGAGCCCGACATGGAGGTCGTCGGTGAGGCGTCCGACGGCGCCGAGGCCGTCCGCGTCACCGCCGAGACGATGCCCGACGTCGTCCTCATGGACATCCGGATGCCCGGCACCGACGGTCTCGCCGCCACCCGCCGGATCTGCGACGACCCCGCCCTGTCCGCCGTCCGCGTGGTGATGCTGACGACGTTCGAGGTGGACGAGTACGTCGTCCAGTCGCTGCGCGCCGGGGCGTCCGGCTTCCTCGGCAAGGGCTCCGAGCCGGAGGAACTCCTCGGCGCGATCCGGGTCGCCGCCGCGGGCGAGGCGCTGCTGTCCCCGGTGGCGACCAAGGGCCTCATCGCCCGGTTCCTCGCCCAGGGCGAGGGCCCCGGGATCGACGGCGCCCGGTCGACGCGTCTGGACGTGCTGACCGGCCGGGAACGCGAGGTGCTCGTCCTGGTCGGGGGCGGTCACTCCAACGACGAGATCGCGGACCGGCTCGATGTCTCCCCGCTCACCGTCAAGACCCATGTGAACCGGGCGATGGCCAAGCTCGGCGCCCGGGACCGCGCCCAACTCGTCGTCATCGCCTATGAGTCGGGACTGGTCCGGCCCCGCCCGCACTGACCCCGGGCACCCCGCCGCCGGCGGCCCGGGAAAGGACCCGGACTCACTCACAGGGACTACCGCGCCTACTACACCCGCAGTATGCGCGGCATAAGGAAAGCGACCTGCGAGCGAGGAATCCGGGCCCCCGGATGGGCCAAGGTGAGGACAGGGGGGTAAGACGTGCCTCCTCCTGCCGCGCCAAGCCACAGAAGAGAGACCGCCACCCATGTCCTGGCTGTCAAGATTCAGCCTTGCTCAGCGGGCCCTGATCGGGCTGATTTCGATCATCGCGCTGGTCTTCGGTGCCATCGCGATACCCCAGCTCAAGCAGCAGCTCCTGCCCTCCATCGAACTTCCGATGGTGTCCGTCCTGGCCCCCTACCCGGGCGCGTCCCCCGATGTCGTCGAGAAGCAGGTCGTCGAACCGCTTGAGGACAGCATCGAAGCGGTCGACGGCATCACCGGCGTCATCGCCACCGCCAGCGAGGGCAACGCCGTCCTCAGGGCCCAGTTCGACTACGGCGACGGCTCGAAGCAGATCATCGCGGACGTCCAGCAGGCCGTGAACCGGGCTCGCGCCCAGCTCCCCACCGAGGTCGACCCGCAGGTCATCGCCGGTTCCACCGACGACATCCCGACCGTGGTCCTCGCCGTCACCTCCGACAAGGACCAGCAGGCGCTCAAGGAGCAGCTCGACCGCACGGTCGTGCCCGAGCTGACGGACATCGACGGGGTCGCCCAGGTCACCGTCGACGGCGTCCGTGACCTCCAGGTCACCGTCACCCCCGACGACCGTAGGATGGCGGCGGCAGGCGTCACCCCGCCCGTGCTCGGCCAGGCCGTCCAGGCGGGCGGCGCGACCGTCCCGGCCGGTTCCTTCGAGGAGGACGGCAGCAACCGCACCGTCCAGGTCGGCGGCGGCTTCACCTCCCTGGAGCAGATCCAGGAACTGATGATCACGGGCCAGGGCGTCAAGAAGCCCGTCCGGCTCGCCGATGTCGCCTCCGTGAAGCAGGAGCCGGCCAAGGCGGACTCCCTCACCCGCACCAACGGCGAACCCAGCCTCGCGGTCCTCGTCACCATGGACCAGGACGGCAGCGCGGTCGCCATCTCCGAAGCGGTCGAGAAGGCCCTGCCCGGCCTGCGCACCGACCTCGGCTCCGGCGCCGAACTCACCGTCGTCAGCGACCAGGGCCCCGCCGTCTCCAAGGCGATCGCCGGTCTCACCACCGAGGGCGCCCTCGGACTGATCTTCGCGGTCCTCGTGATCCTGGTGTTCCTGGCGTCGATCCGCTCGACCCTGGTCACCGCGGTCTCCATCCCGCTCTCCGTCGTCCTCGCGCTGATCGTGCTGTGGACCCGGGACCTCTCGCTCAACATGCTCACCCTCGGCGCCCTGACCATCGCCATCGGCCGGGTCGTCGACGACTCGATCGTGGTCCTGGAGAACATCAAGCGCCACCTCGGCTACGGCGAGGAACGCAGTGAGGCCATCCTCACCGCCGTCAAGGAGGTCGCGGGCGCGGTCACCGCCTCGACGCTCACCACGGTGGCCGTGTTCCTGCCGGTCGGTCTGACCGGCGGCATGGTCGGCGCGCTGTTCGGTTCCTTCAGCCTCACCGTGACGGCCGCGCTGCTCGCGTCGCTGCTGGTGTCGCTCACCGTCGTCCCGGTCCTGTCGTTCTGGTTCCTGCGGCCCCCGAAGGCCGTCCGCGGCGTCGACCCGGAGGTGGCCCGCCGCCAGGCCGAGGAGAAGGAGGCCCGCAGCCGCCTCCAGCGCATGTACGTCCCCGTGCTGAGGTTCGCCACCCGCCGCCGGCTCGTCAGCCTCGGCATCGCGGCCGCCGTCCTGATCGGCACCTTCGGCATGGTGCCGCTGCTGAAGACCAACTTCTTCGACCAGGGCGAGCAGGAGATCCTCTCCATCAAGCAGGAGCTCAAGCCCGGCACCGGACTCTCCGCGACCGACGCCGCCTCCGCCAAGATCGAGAAGATGCTCGACGGCGTCGAAGGCGTCAAGGACCACCAGGTCACCATCGGCTCCTCCGGCTTCATGGCGGCGTTCGGCGGCGGCACCGACACCAACCAGGCGTCGTTCCAGGTCACCCTGGACGACGACGCGTCCTTCGAGGACACCCAGGACCGCATCGAGACCGGACTGGGCAAGCTGGACGGGATCGGCGAGACCACCCTCGCGGCCGGCGACGGCTTCGGCAGCCAGGACCTCAGCGTGGTCGTCAAGGCCGCCGACGCCGCGACCCTGCGCGAGGCGGCCGAGCGGGTACGTGACGAGGTCGCCGAACTGGACGACGTCACCGACGTCCAGAGCAACCTCTCCCAGTCGGTCCCGCGGATCTCCGTGAAGGCCACCGACAAGGCCGCCCGCGCCGGGTTCAGCGACGCCACCCTCGGCGCCGCCGTCACCCAGGCCGTACGCGGCACCACCACGGGCAAGGCCGTCCTCGACGACACCGAACGCGACATCGTGATCCGCTCGGCGAAGCCTGCCGGGACGATGGACGAACTGCGGGCGCTGCGCCTCGGCCCGGTGAAGCTCGGCGACATCGCCACGGTCGAACTGGTCGACGGCCCGGTCTCCATGACCCGGATCGACGGCCAGCGCTCCGCCAACGTCACCGCCCGCCCCACCGGCGACAACACCGGCGCGGTCAGCACCGAACTCCAGACGAAGGTCAACGCGCTGGACCTGCCCGAGGGGGCCACCGCCTCCATCGGCGGGGTCTCCGAGGACCAGGACGACGCGTTCGCCTCCCTCGGGCTCGCCATGCTCGCGGCCATCGCCATCGTGTTCATGCTGCTCGTCGCGGCCTTCAGGTCGCTCGTCCAGCCGCTGATCCTGCTGGTGTCCGTCCCGTTCGCGGCGACCGGCGCGATCGGCCTGCTGATCCTCACGGGCACCCCGATGGGCGTCCCCGCGATGATCGGCATGCTGATGCTCATCGGCATCGTGGTGACCAACGCGATCGTCCTGATCGACCTCATCAACCAGTACCGCGCCAAGGGGTACGGGGTCGTGGAAGCGGTCGTCGAGGGTGGCCGCCACCGGCTGCGCCCGATCCTGATGACGGCCCTCGCGACGATCTTCGCGCTGCTGCCGATGGCCCTCGGGGTCACCGGCGAGGGCGGTTTCATCGCCCAGCCCCTCGCGGTCGTCGTCATCGGCGGTCTGATCACCTCGACGCTGCTGACGCTGCTCCTGGTGCCGACCCTCTACGCGATGGTCGAGCTCCGCAAGGAGCGCAGGCGCGCCAAGCGCGAGGCGAAGAGGTCCGCCGCACCGGCCGGTACGGAGACCCCGGAGCTGGCCAAGACCTGACCTCCGGGCCCCGTGGCCGGGGCCCGGAACGCGGTACGCGGATGCCCGCACCCCCGAAGGACCTGGGGGTGCGGGCACCCGTGCGAACGCCTGCGAAGGGCCGGGCAGGGTGCGCTGCGGCAGGGCGCGCTGCGGCGGTGCGCGCTACGGCAGGGCGAGCATCTGCTCCAGGGCCAGCTTGGCGAAACGTTCCGTCTCGGGGTCGACCGTGATCTGGTTGACCAGCTTGCCGTCCGCGAGCGACTCCAGCGTCCACACCAGATGCGGCAGGTCGATCCGGTTCATCGTGGAGCAGAAGCACACCGTCCGGTCGAGGAAGGTGATCTCCTTGCCCTCCGGGGCGAAACGGTTCGCCAAGCGCTGCACCAGGTTCAGCTCCGTACCGATCGCCCACTTGGAACCGGCGGGCGCGGCCTCCAGCGTCCGGATGATGTACTCCGTCGACCCGACCTGGTCGGCCGCCGCCACCACCTCGTTCTTGCACTCGGGGTGCACCAGCACATTGACCCCGGGTATCCGGGCCCGTACGTCCTCCACGGACTCCAGCGAGAAGCGCCCGTGCACGGAGCAGTGCCCGCGCCACAGGATCATCTTCGCGGCCCGCAGCTCCTCGGTGGTCAGCCCGCCGCCGGGCTTGTGCGGGTTGTAGACGACGCAGTCGTCCAGGGACATCCCGAGGTCCCGGACCGCCGTGTTGCGCCCGAGATGCTGGTCGGGGAGGAAGAGCACCTGCTCGCCCTGCCCGAACGCCCACTCCAGCGCCCGCTCGGCGTTGGAGGAGGTGCAGATGGTGCCCCCGTGGCGGCCGGTGAACGCCTTGATGTCCGCCGACGAGTTCATGTACGAGACGGGCACGACCCGGTCGGCGATGCCCGCGTCGGTGAGCACGTCCCAGCACTCGGCGACCTGCTCGGCGGTGGCCATGTCGGCCATGGAGCACCCCGCCGCGAGGTCCGGCAGGACGACCTTCTGGGCATCGCCGGTGAGGATGTCCGCGGACTCCGCCATGAAGTGCACACCGCAGAAGACGATGTACTCGGCCGCGGGCCGCGCGGCGGCGTCCCGGGCCAGCTTGAACGAGTCGCCCGTGACATCCGCGAACTGGATGACCTCGTCGCGCTGGTAGTGGTGCCCGAGGACGAACACCTTGTCCCCGAGCCTCTCCTTGGCCGCACGCGCCCGCGCCACCAGGTCCGGGTCGGACGGGGAGGGCAGGTCTCCCGGACACTCCACCCCGCGCTCGCTGCGCGGGTCGGCCTCCCGGCCGAGCAGCAGCAGTGCCAGCGGGGTCGGGGTTACGTCCAGGGGCTGGGCGGTGGTCACGATCACGCACCCTTTCTCTCGGAGCTCTCGCCCCGGCGGCTCACGGGCGCTGTCGGACCTGGTCCCCAGGCGCCTTTTCGTCGTTCTGACGTTATCTATCATAACTGCTTCACGTCAGTTTGACGATGCCCATCGTGTCGATGTGACGCATACCCCGTGGGCCCCCAGCGGGCCCCGGACCAGGGCTTGTTCCCGGCCCCTTGGGACCCGTCCGGCTCGACCGTGTCGCCGCCCGGCCCCATGTGCGAGCATGGAAGCGCACGGCACGCAGACACGAAGGCACTGCCGAGGACGGACGCGGGCCCGGAATGAATCCGCCGCCCCGACGGTTGTCACGTCGGCAAGCAGTCTCCGTACAACCCGGGAGAGATGTAGATGTCCGTATCGGACGAGACCAAGACCGCCACCGACGGCATCATCCTGTCCGACGCCGCCGCGGCCAAGGTCAAGGGCCTGCTCGACCAGGAAGGCCGCGAGGACCTGGCCCTGCGGGTCGCCGTTCAGCCCGGCGGCTGCTCCGGCCTGCGCTACCAGCTCTTCTTCGACGAGCGCTCCCTCGACGGCGATGTCGTCAAGGACTTCGACGGGGTCAAGGTCGTCACCGACCGGATGAGCGCCCCCTACCTCGGTGGTGCCTCCATCGACTTCGTCGACACCATCGAGAAGCAGGGCTTCACCATCGACAACCCGAACGCCTCGGGCTCCTGCGCCTGCGGCGACTCCTTCAGCTAGTCGCGCCACCGGCCGCCCGCGCGGGCCGGTATCCGCACGACGGAGGCGGTACCCCGGACGGGGGTACCGCCTCCGCGCGTTCCGCCACCTCCCGTGACCGCCTGCCGAGCCACGGCTCCGACGCGTCCCGTACCGCCTACGGTGTGACGGCTCCGGTGCGTCCCGTACAGCCTGCCGCGCTCCCGTACCGCCTACCGCGTGACGGTTCCGCCGCCGCCCTTCACCGCTCCGTCGCCGTCCGGCCCGCCCTCCGGGAACGGCCAGTTCTTCGGCGCCCGGTCCGCTACGGGCCGCCCCTTCCCGTCCACCACCGCACGGTCCCCGAGCGGCTCGGCCAGCCGCGCGGTCAGCTCATGCCGCTTCAGCATGAGCACACACGCCTTCTTCTCGTTCACGCTCTCCGTCACCCGGACCACCACCGCGCCCGCGCGCGGCTCGGCACCGGCCGTGAGATCGCCGCACACCCCGGCGAGGACGTGCAGGACCAGTTCCCGGCCGTCCTTCCGGGTCTCGTACCACGCGACCTCCTTGTCCACCGTGGTCCTGGCACCGTCCGGCTTCTCCTCGCCGCCGCTCTTCCCCGGGTCCGCCAGATGCCTCGGGTCGACCGCCGGATACGTCACCGTGTACGGCTCCCCGGACCCCTTCGGCCGCACCTCGAACAGCCATGACGGGACGAGCGCGGGACGGCTGTCCGCGAGCCGCACCGCCAGCCCGAACTCCGCGCCCGTCACCGTCAGTGAGTCACGGGCCTTCGCCGCCCCGCCGTCCCCGCACGCCACCGACGGGTCGTCCTGGTGCGGCACGGGCTCCGCGCAGCCGCCGATACCGACCCGTCCGCCACCCTGCTGGTTCAGCAGTTCGAGCGCCTTCCGGGCGCTGATCACCGGGTAGCGGTCACCCGCGCGCGGCTCCCCGAGATGACCGCTCGCCCGGACGACCTCCCCCGTGGGGCCGACCTGGACCCCCGTGGACCAGCCGAACGTGGGCAGCCCGCCGACCCGGGGAGCCGCGTTCACCACCCGGGCCGAACCCATGACCTGGCGTGCGTCGAGCTTCGCGTCGTCCTGGCCGAGTGCCTTGAGGACCGGGGCGGCGGCGCTCTTCGCGGCCCGCTCACCGATCGGCGCGGTGTCCCCCGACATACGGTCCGCGCCGCCGTCCGCGCACTTGGCGGTGGCGCCGCAGCCGTCCGGCCCGGCCGCGTACCGCTGGAACGTCCAGGTGCCCCCGCCGTCCCGCGCCGCCTGGAGCGACGGACCCGAACCGTCCTTCGGGGTGCCCACCCGCCAGGTCTCCCCGCTGAGCCGGGGCGTGCCCGGCACCCCCAGCGCCTCGGCGAGCCGCCGTACCTCGCCCGCGGTCACCTCCGCGTCCGGCCGGTGCACCGCCGCCGTGCCCGGACCCCGCGGCAGCTCACCGCGCGCCCGGTACAGCGGTCCGCCCGGGTCGGGCTCACCCGGGGCGATCCCCGGGTCACCGCCCGGGTCGCCGCCCGGCCCGTCGAGCGCGAGCGGTGGGGGAGCGGCGTCGTCACCGGGGGCCGTGACCCCCTCCCCGCGGTCCCGCTGCGCGTCCCCGGACGCGGCCACCGCGAGATACGTGCCACCGCCCCCGGCCAGCAGCACCGCGGCCGTCACGGACACCACCACGGGTGAACGGCGCCACGCGCCCCGGGGCGCGGCGCCCCGGTCCGTGCCGCCGGGTCCGTCGGGGTCGACCGGATTGGTGGTCACCGCATCGCTCCTCAGTCCGCGCCGCGCCCGTGTCCCGGCCGCGGCGGTACGTCGTCCAACTCCCCCTCGCGGGGACAGCGGTGGGACGTGGGGAGGGCGCGTACGGTTCCCTCCGGGACGGTGTTCACCCGGGAGGGTGAGCGGAACGGGAAGGGGGCGGGCCCACGCCCGGGGTCAGTCCCCGTACTCCTGTGTCGCGTCCAGCAGCCGGGCCGATGCGGGCGGGACGACCACCCCGTGGATCAGCGACGGGGACACCGGCACGGCCCCGGCCCGCCGGTCCGCCGGCCAGTGCGGGATCATCCGGGCGCAGTCCCCGCGCAGCGCGGCGAGACCGCCTTCCCTGTCGTACGGAGCGGTGCGACCGATCTGGAGGTTGGTCATACCGGCACCGTAGACGCCCCGAGTCCGGTGAAAAAAGCCCTACTATCCGGTAGTTTCCACCCCTCCGTACAGTTCGGACCGTTGCGATGACCCGGTAGCGTGAAGTGTTCAGTCCTGCCGGGCTCCGGGGCGGCATGCCCTGTGCCAGGCCCACCCAGCCGCCCCCAGTTCCCACAGGAGCGCTTCGCCGTGCGTATCGCAGTCACCGGCTCCATCGCCACCGACCATCTGATGACCTTCCCCGGACGGTTCGCCGACCAGCTCGTCGCAGATCAACTGCACACGGTCTCCCTTTCCTTCCTTGTCGACACCCTCGACGTACGGCGCGGCGGGGTCGGGGCGAACATCGCCTTCGGCATGGGCCAGCTCGGCGCCACCCCTGTCCTGGTCGGCGCCGCCGGTTCGGACTTCGACGAGTACCGCGCGTGGCTCGACCGGCACGGGGTCGACACCGCCTCCGTACGGATCTCCGAGGTGCTGCACACCGCGCGGTTCGTCGTCACCACCGACGCCGACCACAACCAGATCGGCTCCTTCTACACGGGCGCGATGAGCGAGGCCCGGCTGATCGAGCTGAAGGCCGTCGCCGACCGGGTCGGGGGCCTCGACCTCGTCCTCATCGGCGCGGACGACCCCGAGGGGATGCTCCGGCACACCGAGGAGTGCCGCACCCGGGCTATCCCGTTCGCCGCGGACTTCTCCCAGCAGATCGCCCGGATGGACGGCGACGAGATCCGCATACTGCTGGACGGCGCCGCGTTCCTCTTCTCCAACGAGTACGAGAAGGGGCTCATCGAGGCGAAGACCGGCTGGACCGACGAGGAGATCCTCGCGCGGGTCGGGCACCGGGTCACCACGCTGGGCGCGCGGGGCGTGCGGATCGAGCGGGTCGGGCACGACCCCATCGAGGTCGGGGTGCCCGAGGAGAAGGCGAAGGTCGACCCGACGGGGGTCGGCGACGCGTTCCGGGCCGGGTTCCTGTCCGGGCTCGCCTGGGGGGTCGGGCTTGAGCGGGCCGCGCAGGTCGGCTGCATGCTCGCGACGCTGGTCATCGAGACGCTGGGCACGCAGGAGTACGAGCTGAGCCGGGTCCACTTCATGGACCGCTTCACGAAGGCGTATGGCCACGAGGCCGCGCAGGAGGTCGTCCGCCACCTGGCGTAGCCGTCCGGCGGGTGGTCCGGGGGCGCGGTTGCCCGCGCCCCGGGATGCTTCCCCGATCCGTTCCTCGTCGGGTGCCGGCCGTCCTCGCGCAGTTCCCCGCGCCCCTGGGTTCCTGCTTCGTCCCGTCGGGGTCGGGTGCGGGCGGTTCGTGGGTGCGCAGTTCCCCGCGCCCCTGGATGCTGCCCCTGTTCGTCGTCCGTCGGGTGCGGGCCGGTCCTCGTTCTCGCGCAGTTCCCCGCGCCCCTGAGATGTGCCGCTTGCCCCATCCGGCCGGGTGCGGGCGACCCGCACCCGACGCGCGCACGGGACGGGGCGGCCTCCTCAGGGGCGCGGGGAACTGCGCACCCCCGTCCGTACCCGCGCGGGAACAGGTGCGGCCAGGTGGGGAACCCTAGGGGCGCGGGGAACTGCGCAAAACCACGGGCGACCCGCACGCCACTGGAAAGGGTGAGTCCCGAGGGCCTGGGCCCCACGGGCGACCCGCACACGACGCGCGCACGGGACGGGGCGGAAACCCAGGGGCGCGGGGAACTGCGCACCCCCGTCCGTACCCGCGCGGGAACAGGTACGCCCAGGTGGGGAACCCCAGGGGCGCGGGGAACTGCGCAAAACCACGGGCGACCCGCACGCCACCGGGAAGGGTGAGTCCCGAGGACCTGGGCCCCACGGGCGACCCGCAGTCGACCGCGCACGGGACGGGGCGGAAACCCAGGGGCGCGGGGCAGGGTCAGGCGAGGCGGATCACCTCGTAGGCGGAACCCCGTGCCGCCGGGGTCTCACCCACATAGCGCTGACCCCGCATCTCGCACCACGCGGGAATGTCCAACCGCGCCGCCTCGTCGTCCGCGAGCACGACGACCGTCCCCCCGACCGGGACCCGCCCGATCACCTTCGCCAGCTCGATCACCGGCAACGGACACCGCTTCCCGAGCGCGTCGACCACCAGCGGCCCGGCCTCCCGGGCGACCTCCGCCGAACCCGTCGCGGCGACCTCCGCCGCAGCCTCCTCGGAGCCACCCGCACGGGAACCCGCATTGGTGTGCGCACCCAACTTCGCGCGGACCTCCGCCACCACCCCGGGCAGCACGCCGAGGAACCGTTCGACCTCCTCGGCCGTGGTCCCGACGGGCAGCGACACCCGTACGTTGCCCTCGCTGAGCACCCCCATCGCCTTGAGCACATGGCTCGGCGTCAGTGTGCTGCTGGTGCACGACGAGCCGGACGACACGGAGAACCCGGCCCGGTCCAGCTCGGACAGCACGCTCTCGCCGTCCACGTAAAGAGAGGAGAAGGTGACGAGGTGCGGCAGCCGGCGTACCGGATCGCCCACCACCTCCGTGTCCGGCACCAGCAGCGGCACCCGCTCCCGCAGCCGGTCGGTCAGTGCCCGCAGCCGGACGGCCTCCTCGGCCGCCGCGCCCTGGACCGCCCGCAGCGACGCCGCCGCCGCGACGATCGCCGGGATGTTCTCGAACCCGGGCGCCCGCCCGGACTCCCGCTCGTCCACCGGCCCGCGCACCGCGAACCGCGCCCCCTTGCGCACCACCAGCAGCCCCACTCCGGCCGGACCGCCCCACTTGTGCGCGCTGCCGGTCAGCAGGGACCATCCGCCGGGCACCGGCCCCCAGCCGAGGGACTGCGCCGCGTCCACCAGCAGCGGCACCCCGGCCGCCCGGCAGCTCTCCGCGACCTCCGCCACCGGCTGCTCCGTGCCCACCTCGTGGTTCGCCGACTGGAGACAGGCCAGCGCGGTGTCCGTACGCAGGGCCGTCCCGTAGGTGTCCGCGTCGACCGCGCCCGTCCGGCCGACCGGGACCCGGCTCACGGAACCGCCGGCCGCCTCGTGCGCCTCGGCCGCGTGCAGTACGGAGGAGTGCTCGACCGCCGACACCACCAGATGGCCCCCGACACGGCGGCGCCCGGCGAGGGCCCCGGCGACACCCGAATGCACGGCCCGGGTGCCCGAGGAGGTGAACACCAGCTCGTCCGGACGGCAGCCCACCGCCTGGGCCGCCGCCTCACGGGCGGCGTCCAGCAGCATCCGGGCCCGCCGCCCCTCGCGGTAGAGCCGGGCGGGGTCGGCCCATCCCTCGTCCAGGGAGGCCTGGAGCGCCTGCCGGGCGACGGGATGCAGCGGAGCGGAGGACGCGGCGTCGAAGTAGGACACGCCCGTACGGTAACCCTTCCGGCACCCCCCGAACGGCTGCCGGAGGGGCCGTCAGAAGCGCCGCCACGCACGCCGATCCACCGCCCCCGCAGGGTCCCGGAACCCCCGGCTCCGTTCGTCGGGCGGCCCCCCGACCAGCGGTGCACCACCCCTTCGGGGAGTCGGGCGGCGCGTTGGGCACCCTCCCCGCGCGACCCCAAATTGCGTCCAGTAGGGTTTGGTCCGCATAAACATCCAAACCCCTGCCCGTCGCAGGGCGGCGACCGACCTGCGAGAAGGCCGCAGCCGACGCACGGGCGAGACTCCCGGGAAGGCGCTACGTGAGTCCCAACGGCTCCGACCGCTCGCCGCGGCGCCCGATGCGGCGGAAGCTGCTGCAGGCACTGACTGCGGGCCTGGTCCTGGCAACCGCCACCGGTTGCACATACAAGGACTTCCCCCGCCTTGGTATGCCCACTCCGACCACGGAAGAGGGTCCCCGCATCCTCTCCCTGTGGCAGGGCTCGTGGGCCGCCGCGCTCGCCGTCGGCGTATTGGTGTGGGGCCTGATCCTGTGGAGTGTCTTCTTCCACCGGCGCAGCCGCTCCAAGGTCGAAGTTCCCCCGCAGACCCGGTACAACATGCCCCTTGAGGCGTTGTACACCGTGGTTCCGATCCTCATCGTCTCGGTGTTCTTCTACTTCACCGCCCGCGACGAGTCGAAGCTGCTCGAACTCCAGGACAAGCCTCCCCACATCGTGAACGTGGTCGGCTTCCAGTGGAGCTGGGCCTTCAACTACATCGAGCAGGTTCCGGGCTCGACGGGTGACGCGAAGACCGACAAGAACCTGAAGGCGATCCCCGACCGCTTCGTGGAGGACTTCCCGGAGAACGCGGGCGGCGTCTACGACGTCGGCGTTCCCGGTACCCGTAACCCCCAGACGGGCAACCCCGGCCCGACCCTCGTGCTCCCCAAGGGAGAGCGGGTCCGCTTCGTCCTGACCTCTCGTGACGTCATCCACTCCTTCTGGGCGGTGCCGTTCCTGATGAAGATGGACGTCGTCCCGGGCCACACCAACGCCTTCGAGGTGACCCCCAGCAGGGAGGGCACCATGATGGGCAAGTGCGCCGAGCTGTGCGGCACGGACCACTCCCGCATGCTCTTCAACGTCAAGATCGTCTCTCCCGAGCGCTATCAGGAGCACCTGAAGGAGCTCGCCGAGAAGGGGCAGACCGGTTACGTCCCGGCCGGCATCGAGCAGACGAAGCACGAGAAGAACCGGGAGACGAACAACCTGTGAGCATCCTCAATGAACCTCAGGGTGCCGCCACGGCCGACGACTCGTACGAGAACGAGCTACCGGTCCGGCGCAAGCAGCCCGGCAACGTCGTGATCAAGTGGCTCACCACCACCGACCACAAGACCATCGGTACGCTCTACCTGGTCACCTCGTTCGTCTTCTTCTGCGTCGGCGGCGTCATGGCGCTGTTCATGCGCGCCGAGCTCGCCCGTCCCGGCACGCAGATCATGTCGAACGAGCAGTTCAACCAGGCGTTCACGATGCACGGCACGATCATGCTGCTGATGTTCGCGACGCCGCTGTTCGCGGGCTTCGCGAACTGGATCATGCCGCTCCAGATCGGTGCCCCCGACGTCGCGTTCCCGCGGCTGAACATGTTCGCCTACTGGCTGTACCTGTTCGGCTCGCTCATCGCGGTCGCGGGCTTCCTGACCCCGAACGGCGCGGCCGACTTCGGCTGGTTCGCCTACTCGCCGCTGTCCGACTCGGTCCGCTCGCCGGGCGTCGGCGCGGACATGTGGATCATGGGTCTGGCCTTCTCCGGCTTCGGCACGATCCTCGGCTCGGTCAACTTCATCACCACCATCATCTGCATGCGCGCTCCCGGCATGACGATGTTCCGGATGCCGATCTTCACGTGGAACGTGCTGCTGACCGGTGTGCTGGTCCTGCTCGCCTTCCCCGTGCTCGCCGCCGCGCTGTTCGCGCTGGAGGCCGACCGGAAATTCGGTGCGCAGATCTTCGATCCCGCGAATGGCGGGGCGCTGCTGTGGCAACACCTCTTCTGGTTCTTCGGCCATCCCGAGGTGTACATCATCGCTCTGCCGTTCTTCGGCATCATTTCCGAAGTACTGCCCGTATTCAGCCGTAAGCCGATGTTCGGCTATTCCGGTCTGATCGGCGCGACCATTGCCATTGCCGGTCTTTCGGTCACGGTGTGGGCGCACCACATGTATGTCACCGGTGGCGTACTCCTGCCGTTCTTCTCCTTCATGACGTTCCTCATCGCCGTTCCGACCGGTGTGAAGTTCTTCAACTGGATCGGCACGATGTGGAAGGGCTCGCTGTCCTTCGAGACACCGATGCTCTGGGCGATCGGCTTCCTGATCACCTTCACCTTCGGTGGTCTGACGGGCGTCATCCTGGCCTCGCCGCCGCTGGACTTCCACGTCTCCGACTCGTACTTCGTCGTCGCGCACTTCCACTACGTCATCTTCGGCACCGTGGTCTTCGCGATGTTCGCCGGCTTCCACTTCTGGTGGCCGAAGTTCACCGGAAAGATGCTGGACGAGCGGCTCGGCAAGATCACCTTCTGGACGCTGTTCATCGGCTTCCACGGCACCTTCCTGGTCCAGCACTGGCTGGGCGCCGAGGGCATGGCACGCCGCTACGCGGACTACCTGGACGCGGACGGCTTCACCGCCCTGAACACGATCTCCACGATCAGCTCGTTCCTGCTCGGTCTGTCGATGCTGCCGTTCTTCTACAACGTGTGGAAGACCGCCAAGTACGGCAAGAAGGTCGAGGTCGACGACCCGTGGGGTTACGGCCGCTCCCTGGAGTGGGCGACGTCCTGCCCGCCGCCCCGGCACAACTTCCTCACCCTGCCGCGTATTCGTTCCGAATCCCCGGCGTTCGATCTGCATCACCCGGAGATCGCCGCGCTCGACCAGCTGGAGAACGCGGGCGGGCACCTCGGCCCCGGTTCCGGTGAGGCGCTGGCCGGCGGCAAGGAGGCCGGCAAGTGAAGATCCAGGGCAAGATGTTCATCTGGCTGAGCGTCTTCGTGCTCGTCATGGCGATCGTCTATGGCGTGTGGTCGAAGGAGCCGGCCGGTACCACGGCGCTCTTCCTGACCTTCGGCCTGTGCATCATGATCGGCTACTACCTGGCCTTCACGGCCAAGCGGGTCGACGTGGGCGCGCAGGACAACAAGGAGGCCGACGTCGCGGACGACGCCGGTGACGTGGGCTTCTTCAGCCCGCACAGCTGGCAGCCGCTCGCTCTCGCCGTCGGTGGCGCGTTCGCGTTCTGCGGAGTCATCTTCGGCTGGTGGCTGCTGTACTTCTCGCTGCCGATCCTGCTGATCGGTCTGTGGGGCTGGGTCTTCGAGTACTACCAGGGCGAGAACCAGAACCAGTAGCACGCGGCCTGGGCCGTAAGGGACCCGGACACTCCTCGCGGAGGGTCCGGGTCCTTCTCCTTGCCCCGGACGCAGTAGCGGACGCCCCCCGGACGGCCCACCCACCGCGCCCGCGAGGTGAGTCGTTCCTAGGCTCGGCCCATGAGCAACTCACCGCGAACCCGCACGGTTCTGAGCTGCACGCTGGTGGCCGCCCTCGGCGCGGGCGCCACCGCTTGCGGCGGTCGCCCGGACCACCCGCTGTCGGCCGCGCCGTACGACGCGGCGAGCCAGGTGGTCTTCAACAACTCCTCGGGCACCGGCAAGGTGGACCCGGACCAGCCGCTGGAGATCATCTCCAAGGGCGGCAAACAGGGCCGCATCACCGATGTGACGGCCACCGACGCCGCCGGCCGCTTCGTCGCCGGCCGGCTCGCCGCCGACGGCACCCGCTGGCACACCACCACCCCCCTGGCCGCCGGGGAGCATTACACCGTACGGGTGAGCACCGAGAACACCGACGGCTCACCCGGCCGCAAGGTCCTGGCCTTCGACACCGGGGTGCCCAGCAAGAAGCGCGAACTGGAGGTCACGTTCGGCCCCGAGGAGGGCAAGTACGGCGTGGGCCAGCCCATCATCGCGGAGCTGAGCGAGGAGGTCACCGACAAGGCGACCCGCGTCACCATCGAGCGCGGTCTGCGGGTGGAATCCCAGCCCTCCGTCGAGGGCTCCTGGTACTGGGTCGACGACCAGACCCTGCACTACCGGCCCAAGGAGTACTGGCCCGTCAACGCCTCCGTACGGGCCCACAGCAACCTCAAGGGCATCAAGCTCGGCGAGCGGCTCTGGGGCGGCAACAGCGCGGATCTGAAGATCACCACGGGCGACCGGATCGTCGCCGTCACCGACGCCTCCGCGCACACGATGACGGTCTACCGCAACGGTGAGGAGATCAACACGATCCCCGTCACCACCGGCAAGCCCGGCTTCGAGACCCGCAACGGCATCAAGGTGGTGCTCGGCAAGGAGTACTTCGTACGGATGCGCGGGACCAGCGTCGGCATCGCCGAAGGCACCTCCGAGTCGTACAACCTGCCCGTGTACTACGCCACCCGCGTCACCTGGAGCGGGGAGTACGTCCACGCGGCGCCCTGGTCGGTGAGCTCCCACGGCTCCGCCAACGTCAGCCACGGATGCACCGGGATGAGTACCGGCAACGCCGCCTGGTTCTACGAGACCATCAGCCAGGGCGACCTCGTCAAGGTCGTCAACAGCTACGGCGACGACATGAACGCCTTCGGCAACGGCTACGGGGACTGGAACCTCGACTGGGACGAATGGCAGGAGGGCAGCGCCGCCATCGGCAACCCCGCGAAGCGGACCCCGCCGGCCACCCAGCTCGCCCGGCTGCGCCCGCAGGTCTGATCCGGCGGCGGCGCGTACCGTCCGGCCTCCGACACGCCCGGGGGCCGGACCGGCACGAAGGGGCGACGGGCAAGCGGGTGACGGGCGAACGGGCGAACGGGTCCGTGGAGTCCGTGCGCGGCCCGTGGAGGGCCTGGCGCGGGCCGGGAGGCGCTACGGCCGCGCCGCGGCCTCCCGTGCCCCTGGCGGGCTATGCCTGGACGGCGAGCCGGGTGCGCAGCAGCCCCGCCAGGGCGTGGGCGAACTCCACCGGCTCCACCGGCAGGGTCACGGCCGCCTCCGCGCGGCTCCAGGTCGCGAGCCACGCGTCCTGCGGGCGCCCGATCAGCAGCAGCACCGGCGGGCACCGGAAGATCTCGTCCTTGATCTGCCGGCAGACACCCATACCGCCCGCCGGGACGGCCTCACCGTCGAGCACACACACGTCGACGCCCCCGCGGTCCAGCTCCTTCAGCACCGCGGGCAGCGTCGCGCACTCGATGAACTGCACCTCGGGCACATCGGTCGCCGGACGGCGCCCCGTCGCCAACCGGACCTGCTCGCGGGTGCCCGCGTCATCGCTGTAGACCAGCACCGTGGCGGTCGGCTGCATTGTTCCTCCGAGTGCTTTGAGGGCCCTGGAGCCTGCCGGGCCCTTGGGGGCGTTGATGCCTGGGACGGGAACCGCTGCCGCGGATGCTACTCCCTCGAACACCTCGTCAACACCGGTTCGGACACCGCCGCGATGGGCCATCCGGGCCGCGTCACGCCCATGGACACACCGAACGGCACCCCCCGGAGTGAGGGCGAGATAAGCGACCGACATAATGTCGGTCGTGGCGACAGCAACGACAGTAGATACCGGGCACGCGCACCCGTCGGTCAATCGGCCGAACCTCACCAGTGTCGGAACCATCATTTGGCTGAGTTCCGAGCTGATGTTCTTCGCGGCCCTCTTCGCGATGTACTTCACCCTGCGATCGGTGACCGGTCCCGACTTCTGGAAGGAACAGGCATCAACCCTGAACCTTCCGTTCTCGGCGACGAACACCACGATCCTGGTGCTCTCCTCCTTCACCTGTCAGCTCGGCGTTTTCGCCGCCGAGCGCGGGGACGTGAAGAAGCTCCGGATGTGGTTCATCGTGACCTTCATGATGGGTGCCATCTTCATCGGTGGTCAGATCTTCGAGTACACGGAGCTGGTCAAGGAGTACGGCCTGACGCTGTCCTCCGACCCGTACGGCTCGGTGTTCTACCTGACCACCGGCTTCCACGGACTGCATGTGACAGGCGGACTGATCGCCTTCCTGCTGGTCCTGGGTCGCACGTACGCGGCCAGAAGGTTCACCCACGAGCAGGCGACCGCCGCGATCGTCGTGTCCTACTACTGGCACTTCGTCGATGTCGTGTGGATCGGCCTCTTCGCCACGATCTACTTGATCAAGTAATCGGGCCGCGCCCACCGAGGGGCGCGTACCGACAACCAGAAGCATCGACGCAGAAGATCCTGACACCGGGGTAATCCGTGAAAAAGCTCTCCGCACGACGACGCCACCCGCTGGCGGCTGTCGTCGTCCTACTCCTCGCGTTGGCGGCCACCGGGGGGCTGTACGCCGCGTTCGCGCCGGCGGACAAGGCGCAGGCCGATGAAACCTCCCAGTCCCTCGCCATCGAGGAGGGCAAGAAGCTGTACGCCGTAGGCTGCGCGAGCTGCCACGGCACCGGCGGTCAGGGCAGTACCGACGGTCCGCCCCTGGCGGGTGTCGGTGCCGCCGCTGTCGACTTCCAGGTCGGTACCGGCCGGATGCCGATGGTGGCGCAGGGTGTCCAGGCGCCTAAGAAGAAGGTCGTCTACACCCAGGCGCAGATCGACCAGCTGGCCGCGTTCGTCAGCTCGCTCGGTGCCGGTCCGAGCATCCCCACCAAGGACCAGTACAGCCCCGAGGGTGCGGACATCGGCAACGGTGGTGAACTGTTCCGCAACAACTGCGCGCAGTGCCACAACTTCACCGGCCAGGGCGGCGCCCTGACCGACGGGAAGTACGCGCCGAAGCTTCAGGGCGTCAGCCAGAAGCACCTCTACGAGGCGATGACCACCGGGCCGCAGAACATGCCCTCCTTCCCCGACACGACCATGCCGGAGAAGGACAAGAAGGACATCATCGCCTACATCAACGCGGTCAACGGTGACAAGACGGTCAACAACGGCGGTCTGACCCTGGGCGGCCTCGGGCCGGTCAGTGAGGGTCTGTTCGCCTGGATCTTCGGTCTCGGCGCCCTGATCGTCGTCGCCATCTGGGTCGCCGCTCGGACCGCAAAGGCCAAGAAGTCATGAGTAGCCAAGACATTCCAGAAGAGAACCTGCCCTCCGCGCAGGACCACGCCCACGGCTCCGTAGCCCTGGCCGACACGGACAATCCCTTCGCGGACCCGGGTCTGCCGCCGCACGAACACCGTGTCCAGGACATCGACGAGCGGGCCGCCAAGCGGTCCGAGCGCACGGTCGCCCTGATGTTCACGCTGTCGATGCTGGGCACGATCGGCTTCATCGTCGCCTATGTGGCGATCCCGGTGGACAAGTCGATCTTCGTCTGGCCGATCGGGCACACCAATGCCCTGAACTTCACCCTCGGCCTCACGCTCGGTGTCTCGCTCTTCCTCATCGGCGCGGGGGCGGTCCACTGGGCCCGCACCCTGATGTCCGATGTCGAGGTCGTCGACGAGCGCCACCCGATCGCCGCGACCCCCGAGGTCAAGGCGAAGGTCATGGCGGACTTCCGGCTGGGTGCCCAGGAGTCGGCGCTGGGCCGCCGCAAGCTGATCCGCAACACGATGTTCGGCGCGCTGGCCCTGTTCCCGCTGTCGGGTGTCGTCCTGCTCGGCGGGCTCGGCCCGGCCCCGGGCACCAAGCTGCGGCACACGCTGTGGTCCAAGGGCAAGCTCCTGGTCAACATGAACACCAATGAGCCGCTGCGTCCCGAGGACGTGACCGTGGGCTCGCTGACGTTCGTGAAGCCCGAGGGTCTTGAGGAGCACGACCACGAGTTCCTGACCGAGATCGCCAAGGCCGCGGTGATGATCATCCGCCTCCAGCCCGGCGACATCAAGGACAAGCAGGAGCTGGCCTGGTCGCACGACGGCATCGTCGCGTACTCCAAGGTCTGCACCCACGTCGGCTGCCCGATCAGCCTGTACGAGCAGCAGACGCATCACGCGCTGTGCCCGTGTCACCAGTCCACCTTCGACCTCGCCGACGGCGCCCGGGTCATCTTCGGCCCCGCCGGTCACGCCCTTCCGCAGCTGCGGATCGGTGTGAACTCGGAGGGCTACCTTGAGGCGCTCAGCGACTTCGACGAGCCTGTCGGTCCGTCCTTCTGGGAGCGCGGATGAGTACCACCACGACGAACGAGAACGAGACCGACCGCAGGGGCAAGGCGCCCGCGGGTGAGCGGGTCGCGGACTGGGCGGACGGCCGGGTGGGGATCTACTCCCTCGCCAAGGCCAACATGCGCAAGGTCTTCCCCGACCACTGGTCGTTCATGCTGGGCGAGGTCTGCCTCTACAGCTTCATCATCATCATCCTCACGGGTGTGTATCTGACGCTGTTCTTCCACCCGTCGATGAACGAGGTGGAGTACCACGGCCCCTACGTCCCGCTCCAGGGACAGCTGGTGTCCGAGGCGTTCAACTCGACGATGAAGATCTCCTTCGAGGTCCGCGGCGGTCTGCTGATCCGGCAGATCCACCACTGGGCCGCGCTGATCTTCCTGGCCGGCATGTTCGTGCACATGATGCGCGTGTTCTTCACGGGCGCGTTCCGCAAGCCCCGTGAGGTCAACTGGGTCTTCGGCTTCCTGCTGTTCGTCCTCGGGATGTTCACCGGCTTCACCGGCTACTCGCTCCCGGACGACCTGCTGTCGGGCACCGGTGTCCGCTTCATGGAGGGCGCGGTCCTGTCCGTGCCCATCGTGGGTACCTATCTGTCGTTCTTCCTGTTCGGCGGGGAGTTCCCCGGCGTCGACTTCGTGGCCCGGTTCTACTCGGCGCACGTCCTGCTGCTGCCAGGCATCATGCTGGGTCTGATCGTGGCCCACCTGATCCTCGTCGTGTACCACAAGCACACCCAGTTCGCGGGCCCCGGCCGCACCGAGAAGAACGTCGTCGGCATGCCGCTGATGCCGGTCTACATGGCCAAGGCGGGCGGCTACTTCTTCCTCGTCTTCGGTGTCATCTCGGTCATCGCCGCGCTCGTCAGCCTCAACCCGATCTGGGTGCTCGGCCCCTACCGGCCGGACATGGTCTCCACCGGAGCCCAGCCGGACTGGTACATGGGCTTCTCCGAGGGCCTGATCCGGGTGATGCCCGGCTGGGAGATCAACTTCGCCGGACACACGCTCGCCCTGGGCGTGTTCATCCCGCTGATGGTCTTCCCGCTGGTCCTGGTCGCGATCGCGGTCTACCCGTTCATCGAGTCCTGGGTCACCGGCGACAAGCGCGAGCACCACATCCTGGACCGCCCGCGCAACGCCCCGACCCGTACCGGTGTCGGTGTCGCCTGGATCACCTGGTACGTGATCATGCTGATCGGCGGTGGCAACGACCTCGTCGCCACGCACTTCCATCTGTCGATCAACTCGATCACCTGGTTCGTCCGTATCGCGTTCTTCGTGGGACCGGTCCTCGCCTTCATCATCACCAAGCGGATCTGTCTCGGCCTCCAGCGCCGCGACCGGGACAAGGTGCTGCACGGCCGCGAGACCGGCATCATCAAGCGCCTGCCGCACGGTGAGTTCATCGAGGTCCACGAGCCCCTCAACCAGGAGGCGCTCCACACCCTCACGGCGCACGAGCAGTACAAGCCCGCGGAGATCGGCCCGCTCGTCGACGAGAACGGCGTCAAGCGCAAGGTCTCCCCGGTGGAGAAGCTGCGCGCGAAGCTCTCGAAGGGCTACTACGGGGAGCAGGGGCAGATCGAGAAGCCCTCCGTGGAGGAGTACAAGGAGATCAGCGAGGGCCACGGCCACCACTGATCCCCACGGCCCGGGGCCCCGCGCGGGGGTCCCGGTGGTCGCCACCCGAGGAGTCCCGTCCATTGCCCGGACGGGGCTCTTCGCCGTTCCCGGGGCTGGATAGGGTGGAGGGTGACCGGCACGGCCGGTCACCGTACGCGGACGCGCAGGCGCGTCCGCCCGCCGACTCGGCCCGGCGGGCGCCCCCGGCGTCCGCGCGGCCAGGAACCCAGGAGCGACCATGAGCGCTGTGCCCCCCGTTGGAGGCGACACCACGGCGGGCCGTTCCTGGCCCCAGGTGCTGAACGCGCTGCTGTCCGGTGAGGACCAGGCCGCCGACGCGACCTCCTGGGCCATGGACCGCATCCTGCGCGGTGAGGCCAGCGACGCCCAGATCGCGGGCTTCGCGGTCGCGCTGCGGGCCAAGGGCGAGACCGTGGAGGAGCTGACCGGGCTCGTCCGCACGATGTACGAGCACGCCCGGCTGATCGACGTGCCCGGCCCGAGCGTCGACATCGTCGGCACCGGCGGGGACGGCGCCCGGACGGTGAACATCTCCACGATGTCCGCGATCGTCGTCGCCGGCACGGGGGCGAAGGTCGTCAAGCACGGGAGCCGGGCCGCGTCGTCCGCGAGCGGCGCCTCGGACGTGCTGGAGAAGCTGGGCGTCAATCTGGAGCTGTCGCCCGAGCGGGTCGTCGAGGTCGCCGAGGAGGCGGGCATCACCTTCTGCTTCGCGGTGAAGTTCCACCCCGCGCTGCGCAATGTCGCCCTCGCCCGCCGGGACCTCGGCATCCGTACGGTCTTCAACTTCCTGGGGCCGCTGACCAACCCGGCGCGGGTCATGGCGCAGGCGACCGGCGTCGCGGACGCCCGGATGGCGCCGATCATGGCCGGGGTGCTCGCCGAGCGGGGTTCGTCCGCGCTGGTGTTCCGCGGGGACGACGGGCTGGACGAGCTGACCACCACCGCCACCTCGAAGGTATGGGTGGTACGCGGCGGGGCGGTCGCGGAGCACGCGTTCGACCCCCGGGACGTGGGGCTCGACCTGGTGCCGGTCGAGGCGCTGCGGGGCGCGGACGCGTCGTACAACGCGGATGTCGCGCGGCGGTTGCTGGCGGGGGAGACCGGGCCGGTGCGGGACGCGGTCCTGCTGAACTCCGCGGCGGCGCTGGTGGCGTTGGCGCCGGGTGCGGGGGCGCTGGAGGAGCAGCTCCGGGCGGGGATCGCGCGGGCCGCGGAGGCGGTTGATTCCGGGGCGGCGCGGCGTGTGCTTGAGCGATGGGTCGCCGCGAGCCAGTAGCCCCGGCCGTCCCCCGCAGGTCGCCTTCGCTCGCGCCCCTGGGTTGCCTGTGCTGGGCGTACTTGTTCCTGCGGCGTCGCTCGTGGGTGCGCAGTTCCCCGCGCCCCTGGGTACTCGGGGCTGGGCGCGCTTGTTCCTGTGCTGTCGCTCGGTGGTTTCGCGCAGTTCCCCGCGCCCCTGGGGTTCCACACCTGGGCGTACTTGTTCCTGTGCGGGTCGGACGGGGGTGCGCAGTTCCCCGCGCCCCTTTCGGCGGTGGGGCCTGCGGGCGGCGGGCTGCCGTGAGGGGCGCGATCAAGGGGCGCGGGGAACTGCGCAACACCCCGGAGTGCCCGCGCAGGAACAAGTGCGCCGGGCCGGACGGACCCGGGGGCGCGAGGAACCGCGCACCCCTGTCGGTACCTGTACGGGGAACAAGTACGCGCAGGTGGGGGTACCTGGGGGCGCGGGGAACTGCGCGAAGGCAGGGGGAGGCCGAACGGGGACAGGGGCCCGAGGGGGTGGGACCTCGGAAGCGCGAGCGAAGGCGACCCGTTTACGGCGCGGCGATCTTCTGGCATGATTCTGCGCAGGTCATGAGTGACAGCGCATCGGCCCCGGCTTGCTGTCCGGCAACCCTCCGTCCGTGGCGGGGTGCCCCGGGTGAAGACCAGGTCGTAGGCAGCGAGGTCTACGGCAAGCGCGGACCCCTCGCGTCTCCAGGGGTCCTGGTCGTCGAGGGAGCGGTCTCGTGAGCAAGCGAATGCGATAGGGCGCAGCGCCCCACCCCCGGGCACGCCCGCACCGGTGTGCACTTCTCCTTTCCCACGCCGTCCCGTACACGGGACACCCGTACCGCCATGCCCTCCCGCGAGGGCGTCCGTACCGGTTCCCGTTCCACCGCCCGTCCGTGCGCGGTGTCCTCGGCGTGGTCCCCCGCATCTGCCGCATCAGGGAGTTCGTCATGTCCGCAGCCGTCACCCCGACCACCACCGCTGCTGTCACCGACCCGTCCGACCCGGCCTGCCTGGCCCCGCTGCCCGTCCTCGGGCGGGAGGTGAGCGTCCCGCTGGTGACCGGCGGCGAGGTCACCTACGCGGCCCTCGACTACGCGGCGAGCGCCCCCGCGCTCCAGCGGGTGTGGGACGACGTCGCCGCCTACGCCCCGTACTACGGCAGTGTGCACCGGGGCGCCGGCTACCTCTCGCAGCTCTCGACCGACCTGTTCGAGAACGCGCGGGAGACCGTCGCCTCGTTCCTCGGCTGCCGTGCGGGTGACCAGGTCGTCTTCACCCGCTCCACCACCGACTCGCTCAATCTGCTCGCCGCCGCCCTGCCCGCCGGGTGCGAGGTCTTCGTGTTCGAGACGGAGCACCACGCGTCGCTGCTGCCCTGGCGCGACGCCCGGGTCACCTACCTCGACGCGCCGCGCACCCCCGCCGACGCCGTGACGACCCTGGAGCGGGCGCTCGCCGACCGGGACCCGTACGGCCCGGCCCTGGTGTGTGTGACGGGTGCGTCGAACGTGACCGGTGAGCTGTGGCCCGTCCGGGAGCTGGCCGCCGCCGCGCACGCGCACGGCGCGCGGATCGTGCTGGACGCCGCGCAGCTCGCGCCCCATCACCCGGTGTCGGTGGCCGAACTCGACGTCGACTGGATCGCGTTCTCCGGGCACAAGCTGTACGCGCCGTTCGGATCCGGGGTGCTGGCGGGACGCGCCGACTGGCTGCGCGAGGCGGAGCCGTACCTGGCGGGCGGCGGTGCCTCGCGGAAGGTGTCGCGCCGCGCGGACGGGGGAGTGGACGTCGAGTGGCACGACAGCGCCGCGCGCCACGAGGCGGGATCGCCCAATGTGATCGGGGTGTACGCGATCGCCTCCGCGTGCAAGGCGCTCACCGAGGCCGGGTTCGACGATCTGGTGGCCCGTGAGCGGTATCTGATCGGACTGGTGCGCGCCGGGCTCGCCCAGGTGCCCGAGGTGCGGGTGCTGTCGCTGTTCGGGGACGACGCGCCCCGGGTCGGGGTGATCTCATTCGTGGTGGACGGCTGGAACAGCTCGCACTTCGCGGCGGCCCTGTCCGCCGAGTACGGCATCGGGGTGCGCGACGGACTGTTCTGCGCCCATCCGCTGGTGCGGACCCTGCTGGGCACCGACCCGCAGGACCCGGGCGAGTGCGGTGCCCCGGAGGCCGCGCCGGGCGAACGGTCCCTGAACGCCATCCGGGTCAGCTTCGGCGCGGGCACCCCCGACGAGCATGTGGAGCGGTTCGTACGCGCCGTCAAGGAGCTGGTCGCGGACGGCGCGCGCTGGAACTACCGGACCGAGGACGGGCGCTGCGTACCGGACACGACCGCGTCCGCGTGAGTCCGGCCGCCGCTCAGCCGGGTGCCGATCTGGATCATGCGCAGGGCCCGCTCGGTGGCGTCGGTGAGGAACTCGCCGCCCCGGCCCAGCGCTTCGGTGAGGCTGACCGGCGCGGGCATGATCGAGCCGTACGCGTCGACCCCGATGGCCCGGACCTGGTGGGCGCCCTCGCCGAGGGTGCCGGCGAGCGCGAGGACGGGACGTCCGTACAGCTTGGCGCGGCGGGCGACCTCGGCGGGGACCTTGCCGCGCGGGGTCTGGTGGTCCAGGGCGCCCTCGGCGGTGACGACGAGATCGGCGCGGGCGAGCCGTTCGTCCAGGCCGAGGTGGTCGAGGAGGACATCGAAGCGGGGCAGCAACCGCGCGCCCAGCGCGGCGAGTCCGGCGCCGAGCCCGCCCGAGGCGCCGGTGCCGGTGCCGTGGAACAGGTCGGTGGTGACGGCGAGATCGCGGGTGAGGACCGTCGCCCAGTGCTCCAGGGCGGCGGCGAGCAGTTCGACCTGCTCGGGGGTCGCGCCCTTCTGCGGGCCGAAGACCCGGGCCACCCCGCGCTCGCCGCACAGTACGTTGAAGGGGTTGCAGGCGACCCGGATCTCGGTGTCGGCCAGCCGGGGGTCGAGGCCGCTGGTGTCGATACGGGCGAGCCGGATCAACGCGGTGCCGCCGGCGGGCAGTTCGCGTCCGTCCGCGTCGAGCAGCCGGGCGCCGAGCGCCTGGAGGGCGCCCGCGCCGCCGTCGGAGGTCCCCGAGTCGCCGCAGCCGACGAGGATACGACGTGCCCCGGTGTCCAGGGCGGCCCCGATCAGCTCCCCGACACCGTAGGTGGTGGTGACGCCCGGGTCCCGCAGATCACGCGGGACGAGCGACAGTCCGGCGACGGCGGCCATCTCCACCACGGCGGTGCCGCCGGTGTCCCCGAGGAGCGCGAAGTGCGTTCCGATCCGTTCCCCCGTGGGGCCGGTGGCCCGCAGCCGCACCAGCTGGCCGCCGGACGCGGTGGCGAGGGCGAGCGCGGTGCCCTCCCCGCCGTCGACGAGCGGTATCAGGTCGATCTCCGCCTCGGGGACGACCCTGCGGACGCCCTCCGCGATGGCCTCGGCTGCGGACTGGGCGGACAGGGACTCCTTGAAACCGCTGGGTGCCACGGCGAATCGGGTCAGCATGGTGGGACTCCTGTGACGGGTGAGGGTGAGGTGCGGGGCCGCGCGGAGCGCGGAGGGTGACCCGGTATCAGGTCAGGGGAACGCCGAGCAGGGGCCAGACCGCGACGGTGAACAGCAGCACGAGCAGCGCGGTCATGGGGGCGAGGACGGCGGACATCCGCAGCAGATCGCGCGGGGTGTAGGTCGGGATGCCGGGAATCTCGGCGTAGAGGGTGACGGGTTTCGCCGAGGCGGGCAGAGTGTGGCAGAAACCCGCGGCGGCGGTGGAGGCGAGGGCGGCGGCGACCGGGTTCACCCCGGCGCCGACCGCCGCCGCGACGACCAGCGGCACCAGGACGGAGGACCGCGCGGAGCGGGACTGGAGGACCAGGTGCGCCGCGGTGGACACCCCGATCACCACCGCGAGGAACAGCCACGGCGGCAGATCCAGCGGTATCCCGCCGACCAGGTACTTCGCGGCGCCCGAGTCGGACAGGGCGAGGCCCATCGCCATGGTCGCGGCCATGAACAGCAGCAGCGACCACGGGACGGTCTTCAGCGCGTCCTTCAGCCGTACGGTGCCGAGCGCCGGGGACGCGGCGACTATCGCGCCGATCAGGGCGACCACCGCGGGCGGCACCCGGTGCAGGGGTTCGCTGCACCACAGGGCGACGACGGTGGCCAGCAGCAGCGCGCAGCGGCTCTCAGCCGCGCTCCAGGGCCCGGTGACGGGCTGTTCGCTGTGTTCCTGGATCTGTTCGGCGGTGATGTGGACGGGGCCCTTGCGGTCGGCGCGCTTGGTCGTGGTGAACAGGACCACCTCCGCGGCGAGATGCGAGGACACTACGGCGAGCGGGAGCCCGACGAGCAGCCAGTCGGTGAAGCCGACACGTTCCCCCGCGGCCTCCCACAGCACCGACACGGTGATGAGGTGGGCGCCCGCGCCGATCAGGGTGGCCACCGCCGACAGCAGGATCACCGTGGGGAACAGCAGCGCGAGCATCACGACCAGCCGGGTGCGGCCGGCGAGGACCTTGGCGAGCGCGAGGAACACGGGCATGGCGAGCGCGGCGCGGCCCGAGGTCGCGGGCACCGCGAACGCGGTGACCACCAGGGCGGCGGTCGTCAGATGGGTGAGCTGGCGGACATTGCGGGCGCCGCCGACCAGGAACGCGGCGGCCCGCCCCGCGAGGCCCGTCCGGGCGACGGCGGCGGCGAGCACGAAGGCGCAGATCAGCAGCCACACCGTGTCGTCACCGAGGGTGCCGAACAGGGCGTCGCTGCTGATCACGCCGGTCGCGGTCAGGGCGAGGCCCGCGCCGAGCGCGATGTACGTGTCGTCGATCGGCGTTCCGATCCAGGCGCAGGTCGCCAGGGCGAAGATGGCGAGGGTGATCCGCGCGTCGCCGCTGAGGCCCGGGAAGTTGCCCGGGACCACGAGGAGTGCGCAGATGCTCAGCGCCACGCACAGGGTCGCCATTTGCCGGATGTTCACTGTCACATGAGAGAGCTTTCACCTCGGCGGTGAGGGCTCCATGAGTTGTTGATGAAAGGAACTTCACGCGGCGCCTTCGCTGTGCGCTTCCCGGTTCACCTCAGCGTGGCTGTTCCTGTGCGGGGTGTCTTCGGTTGCCCCCGCCTGGTTTCTTGTGCTGGGCGCGGTTGTTCCTGTGCCGTCGTTCGTGGGGTGCGCGGTTCCTCGCGCCCCTGGGTTTCCTGTGCTGGGCGTACTTGTTCCTGTGCGGGTCGTTCGTGGGTGCGCAGTTCTCCGCGCCCCTTCGGGGGCGTTCCCTGGCGTGGTTCGTCGGGTGCGGGTTGTTCGTGGGGCGCGGTTCCCCGCGCCCCTGGGTCTCCTCGGCCTGGCGTACTTGTTCCGGTGCCGTCGCTCGGTGGTTTCGCGCGGTACCCCGCGCCCCCTTGGGGCGCCCGTCGGCTGTCCGGGGTTACTCCGGGAGGCGGTAGCCCATTCCTCTTACTGTTTCGACTCGGTCGGCGCCGAGCTTCTTGCGCAGGGCGCGGACGTAGACGTCGACGATGTTGGAGCCGGGGTCGAAGTCGTAGCCCCATACGTGGGACAGGATCTGCTCGCGGGACAGGACCTGGCCGGGGTGGCGCAGGAACAGTTCCAGCAGGACGAACTCGCGGGCGGTCAGGTCGACGGTGCGCTCGCCGGAGCGGGCGCGGCGGGTGCGCAGGTCGAGGGTCAGTTCCCCGCTGCGCAGCACGGTGACCTCGGGGGCGCGGGCGGCGGTGCGCAGCCGGAGCCGGACCCGGGCCAGCAGTTCCTCGAAGCGGAACGGCTTGGTCATCCAGTCGTCGGCGCCGCCTTCGAGACCGGCGACGGTGTCCCGTACGGAGTCCCGTGCGGTGAGCACGATCACCGGGACGGAGATCCGGGCCTCGCGCAGCTGCCGCAGGACGGTGAAGCCGTCCTTGCCGGGCAGTCCGATGTCGAGGACTATCAGGTCGAATCCGCCGGTGACGGCGTAGTCGTAGGCCGCTTCGCCGTCGCCGACGACGGTGGTGGTGAAGCCGTTGGAGCGCAGCCCCTTCTGCACGAAGGAGGCGATGCGTTCCTCGTCCTCCACGATGAGTATCCGGTTCACAGTGCCGCTTCCTTGGTGGGCTCTTCCAGTGCGGGCATGAGGACGGTCGTCCCGTCGGGGTCGTCGAGGACGAGGACGAAGGTGGCGCCGCCGCCCTCGGTGGGCCGCAGCTCCACCCGGCCGCCGTGACCCTCGGCGATGGCCTTCACGATCGCGAGGCCGAGGCCCGCGCCGGTGCCGCGGGCGCCGCGCCGGGCGGTGCCCCGCCGGAACCGTTCGAAGATCACCCCCGCGTCCTGCGGCTGGACCCCGGGGCCGCTGTCCGCGACGTACAGCTCGACGCGGCCCTCCTGGACCCGGGAGCCGATGGCGACCTGCTGGCCGGGGACGGTGTGCTGCACGGCGTTCTGCGCGAGCTGCACCATGGCCTGGGTGATCCGCTGGGCGTCCAGGTGCACCTCGGCGTCCGCGAGTCCGGCCAGGGACCAGTCCCGGTCCCCGAGTGCCCGGGCCTTCACGAACACGTCGGCGGTCAGTTCCCCGAGCTGGACGGGTTCGGGGCTGACGAAGTCGGGGCGTTCGGACTTGGCGAGCAGCAGCAGGTCCTCCACGATCCTGCTCATCCGCTCCAGTTCCTCCAGGACGATCCGGACGGTCTCCTCGCGTTCGGCGGGGTCGTCGCCCATCAGTTCCAGATGGCCCCGGACGATGGTGATCGGGGTGCGCAGCTCATGGCCGGCGTCGTCGACGAACTCCCGCTGGGCGGCGAACGCGCGCTCCAGCCGGTCGAGCATGGCGTTGAAGGTGTCGGCGAGGGCGGCGATGTCGTCGCGGCCCTGGACGGGGATACGGCGGGTGAGGTCCTGTTCGGTGAGCTGGGCGGCGGTCGAGCGGATGATCCGTACGGGCCGCAGGATGCGTCCGGCGACCGCCCAGCCGATGCCGGTCGTCATCAGAAGGGCCACCCCGGAGATGGCGATCAGCATGGTGAACACATCGTTCGCCTTGGCCTGTTCACCGGCCGGGTGGAAGGCGACGACGAACGCGGCGGGGGGATGCCCGGGGCTGGACGCGATCGTCACCTTCGCCCAGCGCACCTCGCCCTGCGGGCGGTGCAGTGTCCCGGTGGCGTGCCGTGACTCGAACACCTTCTTCAGGGCGGGCTTGTCCGCGGCCAGCGGGTGGTCGACCCGGGTCTCCCGCGGCTGCACCTTGGTCACCGGGTCCTGCCCGGGGACGTCGGTCAGCCCCAGGAGTTCCTCGTCGGGGTCGGCGTACTGACGCATCAGGAACAGCCGCAGCAGCGCGTCGGGGTCGGTGAAGGGGTCGCCGGTGTTCGGGTCGACGCCGCGGTCGGCCAGATTGGCGAACTCCTTGGCCTCCTGGGCCAGCAGGCCGTTGATGCGGTGGTCGGCGTCGCGCAGCAAAACGGAGCGGGTGGCGAAGGCCACCGCGCCGAGCGCCACCGCCATCACCAGCAGCAGCCACAGGAGGATGCGCAGCCGTGCGGAGAGCCGGCGGCGCACCGGATCAGCCGTCGTCACCGAAGTCGTCGCCGCCAGGTCCGTCGTCGTCCCCGCCGGGGCCGTCGTCGTTGTTGTCGTCGCCGGCCGGGGGCTTGCTCGTCGGCTTCTTCGTGGGCTTGTCGGTGGGCTTGTCCGGGGCGGTGCTCCTGCCGCCGTCGGGGGTGGTGCCGGAGGGCGTCCCGTCCATGGAGGGCGGTGCGACCGTCTCGTCGCTGGGCGTCGGACGGGGCGAGCCCGCGGAGCCGGAGGGGGAGCCGCTCTCCAGCTCCACCTTCTGCGGAACCTTGCGGTCGTCGGGACTGTCGGTGAGGGCGTAGCTGGTCACCGCGATACCCAGCGGTATCGCGACGACCGCGGCGAGTGCCGCTATGCGATGAGTGAAGACCATGGTTCCGATGGTGACGAGGCCAACCGCGCCCCAGGATGAGACGCGGATGAGGAAGTCTTCATCTTCGGCCCGGGGAGGTGCCCCGGCTGACGCGGTACGGGGCGGGGCGTCGGCGGCGGACGCGGTGGCGGTACGGGCCGGCCGGGGGACGGCCGGGCGGGGGCGGACGGGTCAGGAGTCGAGCCCGATGGCGAACGCCGCTTCGAGGTCGTGCTGCGAGTAGGTGCGGAACGCCACATGGGTGTCGGTGCCCTCGACGCCCGGGATCTTGCTGATCCGGCCGGGGATGACCTCGGCGAGATCGTCGTGGGAGCGGACCCGGACCATGGCGATCAGGTCGTACGTCCCGGTCACGGAGAAGACCTCGCTGACGCTTTCCAGCGCGGCGATCGCCTCGGCGATCTCCGGGATGCGGTCCACACTGGTCTTGATGAGCACGATCGCGGTGATCACGGCTGGCTGTCTCCCTCGGTGGCCGCTGCTGGTGGATTCACTCTAGCCCGCCCCTGTCCGGCTCCTCCCGGATCGTGGCGGGGCTCCTGGGGAGACCCGGCCGCAGGCGGCCGTACCCGGCCCAGCAGCCCAGGAACCCGAGCCCGAAGCCGATCAGATGCGCCAGGTACGCCACCCCCGGCCCCTGGCCGTCCCGGCTCGCCGCCAGCCACTGGAGCGCCACCCAGAACGGCAGCACCATCCAGGCCGGAAAGCGCAGCGGCAGGAAGAACAGGAACGGGAACAGACTGGTGACCCGTGCCGTGGGGAAGAGGTACAGGAATGCCCCCAGGACCGCCGAGATCGCCCCCGACGCCCCCACCAGGGTCTGACCCCCGTCCGGCTGCCCCGCGTGCGCCGTCGCGTACCCGGTCAGCGCGAGCGCGCCGCACACCACGTACAGGACGAGGTAGCGCAGCCGTCCCAGGCGCTCCTCGGCCATCGTCCCGAAGACGTGGAGGAAGAGCATGTTGCCGAGCAGATGCAGCCAGCTCCCGTGCACGAACAGGGCGGTGACGGGGGTGAGCAGGGCCCGGGGCGCCCCGGAGAACAGTTCGGCGGGGATCACTCCCCAGCGGGCGAAATAGGACCTTTGTGCGGCGAGCAACCCGTCCCCCGTGCCGTACCCCGGGTTCAGGCCCGGGACCGGTCCGAGCAGGAAGATCAGCGCGCATGCCGCGATCAGCGCGTACGTCACCGGCGCCGAGCGGCCGCGCGCCGCCCCGCCCGGCCGGGCCGTCCGGTCACCACCCCAGGAGCCGATCATGGACAGATCATGACGGAACGGGACCGAAGCCGTACGGTTGCCCCGCCGTTGCCAGGACCCGAGCGGGCTGCCCCTTACAGGTCGTAGGGTTACGGCGACACGCGCCCGCGCGACGGGCGCGCCATGGACGTGACGGGTGTGCCGCGGCGCACCCCAGGCCCTAAGGAAGCGACGCCCACGATGACGGTTCCCCTGCCGACCGAACGGACGCGGTGGCGCTGCACGCTCTGCGGCAACCTCACCCGCTTCGATGTGACGCGCTCCTCGAAGGTGGTCGAGTACGTCCACCTCGACCTCGCCGGAGAGCCCAAGGTGGAGGAACGCGACGTCGTCAGTGAGACCATCGACACGGTGCGCTGCCGCTGGTGCAACGCGAACGACTCGGTGGAACTCGTGGACAGGCCGGGTGCCGACTCCTGACGGAGCCGGCCCCGCACAGCTAGTGGGGTGACGGACGGATGACGGAGAGCGGAGGCGGGGAGCCGGACGACGGCACCGCCGAGGTGCTCGACCGCCCGCTGCCCGAAGGCGTGCGCCGCCGGGTCGTCCAGATCGTGTCGGACGGCTTCGGCGGGCTCACCGTGTCGGAGCTGCCGTCCGCCCTGCGGCAGTACGCGCGCTTCACCCCCAGCCGCCGCGCCAAGTTCGCGGGCAACGCGATGGCCGCCGCGCTGGAGAGCGACCCCCTGTTCCGCCAGCGCATCGCGGAACATCTGCGTGAGAACCAGGGGGAGCTGGCCGGGGCGCTCGACTCGGGTTCCCCGCCGCCCGCCGCCGACCCCCTCGACGTGGCCGCCGCCGCGTACGTCCTGCGGCCCGCCGGCTGGGTCAAGCTCGTCGCCGCGGCCGGTGAGGAGGCCCAGCGCGCCGACGCCGAACGCGCCGACGAGGAGGCCCGCGCCGAACTCGACCGGCTGCGGGTGGAGCTCGCCGAGGCCCGCCACCACACCCGCGCCGAGACCGAGCGGCTGCGCGCCGACCTGGACGCCGCCCGCCGCGAGGCCGAGTCCCTGCACCGCAAACTGCGCGCCGCCCTCAGCGATGTGAAGCGCGGCGAGGCCGCCCTGCGCAAGGCGCACGGCGAGATCGACGCCGTCCGCACCGAGACCCATGTCCAGCGCTCCGCCGCCGACAGCGAGGCCCGCAGGCTCAAGTCCCGCCTCGGGGAGGCCGAGGCCGCGCTGGAGGCCAGCCGCCGGGCCGCCCGTGAGGGCCGCAGCGTCGAGGACATGCGGGTCCGGCTGCTGCTCGACACCCTCCTGGAGTCCGCTCAGGGGCTGCGCCGGGAACTCGCCCTGCCGCCCGTGTCGGTGCGGCCCGCCGAGACCGTCGAAGCCGTCGAACCGGGCCGGATGACCCCCAAGGACATCGCCGCGCGCGCCCTGTCCGAGCACGACCCCGCGATCCTCGACCAGCTCCTCGCGCTGCCCCAGGCCCATCTCCTGGTCGACGGGTACAACGTCACCAAGACCGGCTATCCGCAGATGCCCCTGGAGAAACAGCGGCTGCGGCTGCTCGGCCAGCTCTCGCTGCTCGCCGCGCAGACCGGCGCCGAGATCACCTGTGTCTTCGACGGCGCCGAACTCGCCGCCCCCGTCCTGCTCGCGCCCCCGCGCGGGGTGCGGGTGCTGTTCTCCAAACCGAAGGTCACCGCCGACGAGCTGATCCGTCAGCTCGTGCGCGCCGAACCGCCCGGCCGGCCGGTCATCGTGGCGTCCACCGACCGTGAGGTGGCCGACGGGGTCGCCAAGGCGGGCGCGCGCCCGGTCGCCTCCGTGATGCTCCTCAAGCGGCTGTCCCGCGGCTGACCGCGAGCGGCTGTCGCGGCCGGTCCGGCGAGCGGCTGTTCCGTGGCCGAACCGCGAGCGGCTGTCCCGTGGTTGAACCGCCCCGGCCCGCACTCCGCCGTCACTCACCTGACCGTCGCGTACCTGTTGTCGCGAACCCGCCCGTCTCGAACCCGGGCCCACCCGTACCCGGACAACCGGCGCACACGCCGCACGATGTACCACCGGCGGCTCCGCGTAACCGAACAAAGCGCTCCGCCGAAGCGCGCACGAGGGCCACTTCGCGCCATCTGTCCTGTAACTGACCTCTGGGGCGGTTGTCCGGATTGGCCCCGGGTTCACGCAACGTAGCGTCAGTCACGCGTCACGGCAGGTGAGTTGTATGTAAAGAATGCGGGTACGACCGAGATTTTTCCGGTGAGGATTTGAACTGATCACAAGAGGGTCACTAAGGTCAGGCGTCGAACCTCCGCTCGGGTGATCGCTCAACGGGAGCGACGGCGGAGGGGCACCGCCCGCCGGCGTACTCGGTAGGCGGCTGAGGGATGAAGGAGCTCGCCCCCGTGGCGTCCCACCGTCGACCGAAGCAGCCGAGCCGCGCCCGTGTGACCGTGCTCACCGTGACCGCCGCAGCGGCCGTCGCTCTCACCTCGCAGTCCGCGCAGGCCGCGCCGAGCGAGAAGCCCACCAAGGACGAGGTCAAGTCCAAGGTCGACAAGCTCTACCAGGACGCGGAGAAGGCCACCGAGAAGTACAACGGGGCCAAGGAGAAGCAGGAGAAGCTCGACAAGGAGATCGACACCCTCCAGGACAAGGTCGCCCGCGGCCAGGACGACGTCAACGAGCTCCGCTCGGGCCTCGGTTCGCTCGCCAGCGCCCAGTACCGCAGTGGTGGGATCGACCCCGCTCTCCAGCTCTTCCTCTCCTCCGACCCGGAGACCTATCTCGACAAGGCGTCCACGCTGGAGCAGCTCAGCGGCCAGCAGGTCGAGTCGCTGCGCAAGATCCAGGAGAAGCAGCGCTCCCTCGGCCAGCAGCGCCAGGAAGCCTCCGACAAGCTCAAGGACCTCGCCGAGACCCGTACCGAGCTCGGCGGCAAGAAGAAAGAGGTCCAGGGCAAGCTCGCCGAGGCGCAGCGGCTCCTCAACACCCTGACCGCCGCGGAGAAGGCGGCCCTCGCCGAGGAGGAGCAGCGCGCCACCCGCAACAGCGAGCGCGCCGCCCTGAAGGCCACCGAGAGCACCAAGACCAAGTCCGACTCCGGGAAGGCCAAGACCGGCGGGCAGAGCGCGGGCGGCCAGGGCGGTTCCGAGGCGCCCGTGTCGGGCCGTGCCTCCTCCGCCTACGCCGCGGCCCAGAGCAAGGTCGGCGTCCCGTACGTGTACGGGGCCAGCGGGCCCAGCTCCTTCGACTGCTCGGGCCTCACCTCCTGGTCCTTCGCGCAGGTCAACCAGTCCATCCCGCGCACCTCGCAGGCCCAGGCGAACATCGGCACCCGGATCAACTCCCAGAGTGCCCTCCAGGTCGGCGACCTGGTGTTCTTCTACTCCGACCTGCACCACGTCGGCTTCTACGCGGGCAACGGCCAGGTGCTGCACGCCCCGCGCACCGGCGCCAATGTGCGCTACGAGTCGATCAACAACATGCCGTACATGTTCGGCGTCCGGGTCTGATCCGTCCCGCCCGCACTCCGTTCCCCCGCCCGCGTATCCCACCGGTACGCGGGCGGCGGCGTTCCCCGCCCCGGGAAAGTGCCCGCGACACCCCCCGAACGGGCGAAATCCGTGTTCCGCCGCTGACCCCGCGCCCCGCCGGTGACCTGCGTACCAGGCGAGGTGTCACCGTCCGTGTGCGAGGCGGTCTTTGGCCGGAGCGTGGTCGCCCGGCTACTGTCTGGCGCGCATTCCCCCGCCGAAGCAAGGGGGTCCGTCAGCGGAAGGAGCGGCTGCCCGTGGGGTCCCATCGCCGCCCAGTACCCGGCCTCGACCGCAGTGCCCGAGTCACCGCCCTGACCGCCGTCGCGGCCACCGCGGCGGCGGCCCTCGTCGCGGGTCCCGCCGCCGCCGCGCCCGGCGACACCCCCGCCGCCACCCGGGCCGAGGTCGACCGGCTCCACACCCAGGCGGAGAAGGCCACCGAGGCGTTCAACAAGGCCGACGAACGCGCCGACCGGCTCCGCGCGCGGGTCGCGGACATCCAGGACCGGGTGGCCCAGGGCCAGGAGCGCATCAACACCATGCGGGGCGCGCTCGGCGCGCTCGCCGGGGCGCAGTACCGCTCCGGCGGCGTCGACCCCGCGCTGGAACTGATCCTGTCCTCCGACCCCGACGCCTATCTGGACCGGGCCGCGACACTCGCCCGGATCGGCTCCCGGCAGACCGGGGACCTGCGGCGGCTGAACGGCGCCCAGCGCGCCCTCGACCAGGAGCGCGCCGAGGCCGGCCGCACCCTCGGCGAACTGGAGCGCAGCCGCGCGGACGTGGCCCGCCACAAACGCGCCGTCGAGGGCAGGCTCGGTGAGGCGCGGCGGCTGCTCAACTCCCTGACCCGGGCGCAGCGCGACGCCTACGAGCGGGCGTCCCGTTCCCGCCATCAGCGCACCACGCTCGACGCGGGGTCCGCCGGGAGCACCGGCGCCCCCTCGGGCCGGGCCGCCACCGCGCTGGCCGCCGCCCGCTCGGCCGTCGGCCGCCCCTATGTGTGGGGCGCCAACGGCCCCACCGGCTTCGACTGCTCGGGGCTGATGCAGTGGTCGTACGCGCAGGCCGGGGTCGGGCTGCCGCGCACCTCGCAGGCCCAGCGGTTCGCCGGCCGCAGGGTGCCGCTGTCCCAGGCGCGCCCCGGTGACCTGGTGGCCTACCGGGGGGACGCCAGCCATATCGGGATGTACGTCGGGGGCGGCCAGGTCGTGCACGCCCCCTACCCGGGCGCCCCGGTGCGCTACGACCCGGTCGGGATGATGCCCGTGTCGTCGGTGACCCGCGTCTGAGCCTCCCCCGGCCATCGGGCCGTCCGGCGGTGCGGTGACCGGCCCGGCGCCCCGTACGCTCTGAGCGTGGCGGAGCGCGGGCGGGGCGGGCGGGTCGGACGGACGGCGGCGGGGTACCGGTCCCCGGCCGCCGCGCTGCTGGTCGTGGTGGCCGTACTGGCGGGACTCGCGGGCTGCGGCGCCCCGGTCCGCGCGGATCCCGTGCTCGCCGACGCGCAACGTGTCCTGGACCGGCGGGCGGCGGCCGTGCTCGCCCGGGACACCACCGGGTACCGGGCCACCCTCGACCCCGGCCCGCGCGGCGGTACACCGCCCGCCGACCCGCTCTACGACCGGCTCGCCCGGGTACCGCTGCACTCGTGGTCGTACACGGTCAAGGACGCGGACCGCTCGGGCGACCGGGCCACCGTCCGCGCGGAACTCGGCTACCGGATCGCCGGGTACGACCGCGCTCCCGTCGTCGCGGACCGCGCCGTGGAACTGCGCGAGCGCGACGGCCGCTGGTACGTGGCCGGGGACCGGCCCGCCCGGGACGCGCCCCGCCAGCTGTGGGAACAGGGCCCGGTCGACACGGTCCGCGGTACGCACAGCCTGATCCTCGGCGTCGGTCACGACCGGGCCCGGCTCAAGGAGTTCGCCGGGCTGGCCGACCGCGCGGTGCCGCAGGTGAGCGGGGTCTGGGGGAACGGCTGGGCCCGCCGGGTGGTGGTCCTGGTGCCCCGGTCGCTGGAGGCCATGGCCGAGCTGCTGGGGGCGCCCGCCTCCGGCTACCGGGGCATCGCCGCCGTCACCACCGGCGAGACCGGCGGCTCGGGACCGACGCCCGCCGACCGGATCATCGTCAACCCGGACGCGTACGACGTCCTCGGCGACTTCGGCGCACAGGTCGTGCTCACCCATGAGGCCACCCATGTGGCGACCCGCCGCCAGACCTCGGAGGCGACCCCGCTGTGGCTCTCCGAGGGGTACGCGGACTGGGTGGGCTACCACGGCACGGGCCGTGCCGCGCGGCAGGCGGCGCCCGAGCTGGAGCGGGCCGTCCGCGACGGCCGGGTCCCCGGACGGCTGCCCGAGGACGCCGACTTCGGGTTCAGCGGGGACGCCGACCGGCTGGCGCGCGCGTACGAGAGCGGCTGGCTGGCCTGCCGGATGATCGAGGAACGCTGGGGCGGCGCGGAGCTGACCGCGTTCTACCGGGCCGTCGGCGCCCACGGGCAGCGGTCGGGCGCGGTCGACACGGCGCTGCGGGACGTCCTCGGGCTGTCGGAGGACGACTTCACGGCGCGCTGGCGGACGTATCTGAGGCGCGAGCTGGGCTGACCGCGGCGGGCCGCCCGCCGTACGCCTTCCGCGACCGCCGTACGCCCGGTGTCCCGGCGCCGGGCACCGTCGCCCGCCACAGCCGCCCGGCGGCCAGCAGGGCCGCCGCGACGAGCAGTCCGTTGCGTACGAACAGCAGCCCCACACCCAGCGGTTCGCCGGCCACGACCTCCGCGAAGTACACCGGGAACTCCAGCACCGTCACGAACGCCGCCGTGGCCACCAGCCACCCGGGGACGGCCATCCGGCTGTCCCGGAACGTCAGACACACCGCCGCGAGCCCGATCAGCCACACCACGTACTGCGGGCTGATGACCCGGCTGGTGACCGTGAACAGCAGGACCGCCACGAAGGCGGCGTCCGCCGGGGTCCCCGGTGACCAGGTCCGGGCCCGCACCCGCCACACCATCAGCCAGCCCAGCGCCAGCACCGACAGCGCCTGGGCGGCCGTGCTCACCACCGGCACGTACGGGCCGAGGAACTCCAGCGACCCGTAGTGCAGCCGCACCTCGCCCGGCCAGCCGAACCAGCGCGCCAGATGCAGTACCAGCGCGCCCACAGACTCGACCTCGGTGCCCCGGTCCCGCTGGGCGGTGAGGAAGCCGAACGCGCCGGGCATCGTCACGGCGAACACCAGCAGGACCAGCGACCCGGCCACCGCCGCCGCCGTCCACGCGCGACGGGTCGCCCGGCCCGGGGCGGTACCGGCGAGGACCAGCGCGGGCCACACCTTCAGCAGCGCCCCGAACGCCGCGAGGACCCCCGCCGCGCGCGGATGACGGACCCCGGCGACCAGCGCGGCCACCGCGACCGCCGTCACCATCAGGTCGTAGCGGGCGTACACGGTGGGCCCCAGCAGCGGCACCCCGCACACCCACAGCCACACACCCCGCTCACTGCCGCCGGGCCGGGTGCCCGCGTACTGGAGCAGCAGCAGGACCACCGCGTCGGCCGCCAGCACGAGCACCGTGAACGCGGCCGGGTAGTCCAGGAACGGCAGCAGCCCCGGCGACAGGACCGGCAGCGCGGCGGCGGGCGGGTACTGCCAGGTGACGTCGTCCAGCGGGAACGTGCCGGTGCGCAGCACGTCGTACCAGCCCTGGTAGATCACCGAGACGTCCACGGTCACATCGGGGCCCGGCAGGACGAACACCTTCAGGACGAACAGCAGGAGCAGCGCCCGGGTCAGCATCCACACCGTCGGCATGAGGGCCGCGCGGTACCAGGGGAGCGGGGCGGCGCGCGGGGGAGTGCCCGGTCCGGCCCCGGTGCGCGGGCGCGGGGCCGGTGCGGTCGCCGGTGTCCCCGGAGCCGACCCGGGAGCCACGTCCGGAGTGTCCGTCATACCCTTCCCACCCTGTTCGCCGATGGCCAAGGGGAGTCATCATGCCTGGCCGGACGGGGGCCGGGCCATCAGGCGGGGCCGGGCCGGACCGACCGCGGCACGGGGTTCGCCACCGGGCGGGCCGATCGGACCGGGGCCCGGGGGCGTGCGCGCCGGGCGTGTGGGCGGCGGCTCGGGCCGGGGGGCCGGTGGCGGTGACGGTTCGGTACTGTCGACGCCGATGCACAAGACCCTGATCGTCACGAACGACTTCCCGCCCCGGCCCGGTGGAATCCAGGCGTTCCTGCACAACATGGCGCTCCGCCTCGACCCGGACCGGATCGTCGTCTACGCCTCCACCTGGAACCGCAGCCGCGAAGGCGTCGAGGCCACCGCCGCGTTCGACGCCGAGCAGCCCTTCACCGTCGTCCGCGACCGGACGACCATGCTGCTGCCGACCCCCCGGGTCACCCGGCGGGCCACCGCGCTGCTGCGCGAGCACGGCTGCGCCTCGGTGTGGTTCGGCGCCGCCGCCCCGCTCGGGCTGATGGCGCCCGCGCTGCGCTCGGCGGGCGCCACCCGGCTGGTGGCGACCACCCACGGCCATGAGGCGGGCTGGGCGCAGCTCCCGGCCGCCCGGGGGCTGCTGCGCCGGATCGGCGGGTCCACCGACACCCTCACCTATCTCGGTGAGTACACCCGGTCCCGGATCGCCGGAGCCCTCGCCCCGGCCGACGCCGCCCGGATGGTCCAGCTCCCGCCCGGGGTCGACGAGAAGACCTTCCACCCCGGCTCGGGCGGCGACCTGGTGCGCGCCCGCCTCGGGCTCGCCGACCGGCCCGTCGTGGTGTGCGTCTCACGGCTGGTGCCGCGCAAGGGCCAGGACACCCTGATCGGGTCGATGCCCCGGATCCTCGCCGCCGTCCCGGACGCGGTGCTGCTGATCGTGGGCGGCGGCCCGTACGAGAACGATCTGCGACGGCTCGCGGAGACGACGGGCGTCGCGGACTCGGTGCGGTTCACCGGCGCCGTGCCCTGGTCGGAGCTGCCCGCGCACTACGGCGCGGGGGACGTGTTCGCGATGCCGTGCCGCACCCGCCGGGGCGGACTCGACGTCGAGGGGCTCGGCATCGTGTACCTGGAGGCGTCGGCGACGGGACTGCCTGTGGTGGCCGGGGACTCCGGGGGCGCCCCCGACGCCGTCCTGGACGGGGAGACCGGCTGGGTGGTGCGCGGCGGCCGGCCCGACGAGGCGGCCGACCGGATCGTGACGCTGCTCGGTGACCCGGAACTGCGGCAGCGGATGGGGGAGCGGGGCCGGGCCTGGGTCGAGGAGAGATGGCGCTGGGACCTGCTGGCGGAACGGCTCAAGGAACTGCTGTGACCCGGTGTGCCGCGGTGCGACGTGCGGTGCGGCGCGCGATCCGGCGCGGCGGCGTACGGACGCTGTCCGGGGCCCGCCCCACCTGAGCGCGCGCCCTGCCCCGGACGGCCCCCGCCCGGCTCGGCCCGTGTTCCAGGACGGCCCCTGCCCGACTCGGCCCGTGCCCCGGTCGCCCCGTGCCCCGGTCGGCCCGTGGCGCGGGCCGTCCGGAACGCGGGCCGGGAACGGGACACCGCGGTACGGCGGACCGTCAGACGGCGTCCTTGCGGCGCAGGGTGAGGTATCCCGCGCCGAGCGCCGCGGCGGTCCAGGCCGCCAGGATCGCGGTACCCGTCCACGGGCCGTAGTCCCGTGCGAACACCGGATCCTCCGGCGGCCCGGCCAGATGCATGATGAACGTGCCCGCCTGGTCCGGCAGGTACTGCGCCCACCCCCGGATCGCGGGGATGTTCCCGGCGCCCTGCGAGCCGAGCAGCAGCAGCGGCAGCAGCGCCCCCATCGCCCGCGCCGGACCGCGCAGCAGCGCCGTCAGCCCGAGCGCCAGCAGCGGCACCAGGACCAGATACAGCCAGCTCCCGGCGATCGCCCGCGGCACGCCCGGAGCGCCCCAGCCGACGCTGTCCGGGCCGAGCCCCCACTGGCCCGCCGCGAACGCCACCAGCACCGCCAGCAGCGACACGACGGCCAGTACCGCGGTCACCGCGAGCAGCTTGCCCGCGAAGAACGCGCCCCGGTGCGGGGTCGCCGCCAGCGACAGCCGGATGGTGCCGGTCGAGTACTCGCTCCCCATCACCAGGATCGCGAACACCACCAGCGCCAACTGGGCCAGCGTCAGCCCGTAGAAGCTCGCGAACAGCGGATCGGCGTCCGGCTGCCCGGCGCTCCCGGGATCCTCGCGCCAGCCGCGGAAGCTGCGCCCGATCAGCGCGGCGACGACACCGGCGACGGCCACGGCCGCGGCGAGGCACCACGCCGTCGAGCGCACCGTACGGATCTTCGTCAGTTCGGCCAGGAAGACGTTCACCGCTGCCCCTCCCGCTCGCCCCGGTACTCCAGGGACGCGTCCGTGAGCCGCAGGAAGGCGTCCTCCAGCGCGGCGGCCTCCCCCTCCCCGCCCATGCCGGTGGCGGCGAACTCGGCGACCGGCACATCCGCCAGCAGCCGCCCGCGCCCGATCACCACGAGCTGATCGGCGGTGCGTGCCGTCTCGGTCATCAGATGACTGGAGACCAGCACCGTACGGCCCTCCGCCGCGAGGTCCCGCAGCAGGTTCCGCAGCCAGCGGATGCCCTCGGGGTCGAGCCCGTTGACCGGCTCGTCCAGCATCAGCACCGGCGGATCGCCCAGCAGCGCGGCGGCGATCCCGAGCCGCTGGGTCATCCCCAGCGAGAACCCCCTGGTGCGCCGGGACGCGACATCCGCCAGCCCCACCAGCTCCAGCACCTCGCCCACCCGGCGCCGCGCTATCCCGTTGCTCCGCGCCAGCCACCGCAGATGGTCCCCGGCCCGTCGTCCGCCGTGCAGGGCCGAGGCGTCCAGCAGCGCACCGGCGTGGCACAGCGGCCGTGCCAGCTCCTGGTAGGGGCGGCCGTCGATCAGGGCGCGGCCCCGGGTGGGGCGGTCCAGGCCCAGGATCATGCGCAGCGTGGTGGACTTGCCCGCGCCGTTGGGCCCGAGCAATCCGGTCACCCGTCCCGGCCGGACGGTGAACGACAGGTCGTCCACCACGGTCCGGCCGCCGTATCTCTTGCCGAGGTTCCGTACTTCGATCATGCCGGGGACGCTAGGCGCCGGACCGGCCCGCGCTCCGCCCCCGAAAGTGGGCGCCACCGGTCCGCCTTCGTTGCCTGGCCGGGCCGTCGGCGTCCGGCATACGCTGCCCCACATGATCGCGCCCCTGCTCGCCGCGTTCGCCGTGATCACGACGGACACCGCCGTGCTGGCGGCCCGGCTCCCCGGCGACCCGCCGTCGTGGGCCGGGCTCCTGGGCACCTCGGTGCTCCTGACCGGCGTCGTCCTGCTCAGCCGCCGCAGTCCGGTCGGGGCGTTCGTCACCGCGCTGCTGCTGTTCTCGCTGCTGCCCGCGGTGTTCGCGCTGCTGCTGTGGACCGGGTACGCCGCCGGACGGGCCCTCGTCACCCGCGGCGGTACGGCGGTGACCGCGGGCGCGGCCTGCGGCGGTCTCGCCGTACAGCTCCTGGCCGCGCCCGACGACGCCGGGATCACCCAACTCGTCACCGCCTACCTGGTGTTCGTCGCGATGCCGCTGCTCGTCGGCCGCCATCAGGCACAGCACGACCAGCTGGTCGACGCGCTGTCCCAGCGCAACGAGGAACTGCTGCGCCGCCAGGAACTCCTCGCCGAGCGGGAACGCCTCGCCGAACGGCTGCGGATCGCCCGGGACATGCACGACTCGCTCGGCCAGCGGCTCAGCCTCGTCTCCGTCCAGGCCGCCGCCCTGGAGGTCACCGACCTGCCGCCCGACCGGCGCGACGGGGTGCGCCAACTGGCCCGTACCACCCGCGCCGCGATGGACGAGTTGCATGAACTGGTCGGCGCGCTGCGCGGGACGGAGGACCCCGGCCGCCCGGCCCCGGGCCCGGCCGGGATCGAGCGGCTGGTGGCCGACTTCCGGACCGCCGGGCTGCCCGTGGAACTCTCCCGCACCGGCCGTCCGGTGCCGCTGCCCGACGCGACCTGGCGGACCGCGTACCGGGTGGTGCAGGAGGGGCTGACCAACGCGGCCAAGCACGCCGGGGGCCGGCCCGCCGAGGTGGCCCTGGTCTGGGAACGGGACGCGCTGCTGCTCACCGTGGTGACACCGGAGGGACCGGGGGCCGCCGCGACGGCGGTACGGCCCAGCGGACCGGGCCACGGGCTCGTCGGGCTGGGCGAGCGGGTACGGCAGGCGGGCGGGCTGCTGGACCACGGCCCGCACGGCGGCGGCTTCCGGCTGCTGGCGATGCTGCCCGCCGGGGAGGGCCCGCCGCCCGGGTCCGACCGCCAGGACGCGCCGTACGGCCCCGCCGGGGAGGGCGTGGGCGGCGGGCGGACCCGGGAGCGGGGCTTCCCGTACGGGCCGGGCGGGGACGGCCGGGAGAGCACCGCCCGGGTCGCCGTGCGCGGGGTCGCCGCCGCCGTACTGGTCCTCGTCGTGCTGCCCGCCGGATTCCTGCTGGGGGTGCGCTGATGATCAGGGTGCTGGTCGCGGACGACGAGCCGCTCATCACGGCGGGCATCCGCACCGTCCTCGCCTCCGCGCCGGACATCGAGGTCGTCGCCGAAGCGGGTGACGGACGGACCGCGGTCGAACGCGCGGTCAGCCATCGCGCGGACGTCGCCCTGCTCGACATCGTCATGCCCGTCCTCGACGGGCTGGGCGCGGTGGACGAACTGCGCCGCCGGGCCCCGGCCGTCCGCTGTGTGCTGCTCACGGCGTTCGGCGCCGAGTCCCATGTGCTGCGGGCCCTGGAGTACGGCGCGGCGGGCTTCGTGCTCAAGAACTGCGAACCGGGGGAACTCATCCGCGCGGTCCGCGCGGCCCACCAGGGGGACGCCTTCCTCTCCCCGCAGGTGACCCGGCTGCTGCTCGGCACCATCGGCGCGGGGCGGGTGGGCCGACGGCAGGAGGCCGCGGGGCGGCTGGCCCGGCTCACCGCCCGCGAGCGCGAGGTGCTGGGGCTCGTCGCCGAGGGCCTGTCCAACGCGCAGATCGCCCGGCGGCTCCATATGACGGAGATGACGATCAAGACGTATGTGAGCCGCGTCCTCGCCAAACTCGACTGCGCCAACCGCGTCCAGGCCGCCCTGCTGAGCCGCGACGCGGGCCCGCACCCCTGACCGGCCCGGACCCCGGCCGGTCCGGACCCCGGCCGGTCCGGACCCCGGCCGGTCCGGACCCCGGCCGGTCCGGACCGCGAACGGTCCGCCGGGTGGACGACCCGCCGTGCGGACGGGCCTACTTGGCCTGGTAGATGGCCTCGATCTCGTCCGCGAAGTCCTTCGCGACGACATTGCGCTTCAGCTTCATCGACGGGGTCAGATGCCCCGAGTCCTCGGTGAACTGCGTCGGCAGCACCCGGAAGCGCCGTACCGACTCCGCCTTGGACACCGCCGCGTTGCCGTCGTCGACCGCGCCCTGCACCGCCGCCAGCAGATCGGGGTCGTCCCGCAGGGACGCGGCCGTGGCACCGGACGGCTTGCCGTGCTCGGACGCCCAGCGGCCCAGGAACTCCTCGTCGAGGGTGATCAGCGCGCCGACGAACGGCCTGCCGTCACCGACGACCATGCACTCCGCGACCAGCGCGTGCGCCCGGATACGGTCCTCGATCACCGCGGGCGCCACGTTCTTGCCGCCCGCCGTGACGATGATCTCCTTCTTGCGGCCGGTGATCCGCAGATAGCCGTCCTCGTCCAGGGTGCCGAGGTCCCCGGTGTGGAACCAGCCGTCGCGCAGCGCCTCGGCGGTCGCGGCCTCGTTGTTCCAGTACCCGGCGAACAGGTGCTCGCCGTGCAGCAGCACCTCGCCGTCGTCGGCGATCCGCACCACGGAACCGGGCAGCGGCTGACCGACCGTCCCGATCTTCTGCCGGTCCCACGGGTTGAACGTGGTCGCCGCACAGGTCTCGGTGAGGCCGTAGCCCTCCAGCACGGTGAAGCCGATGCCCCGGAAGAAGTGCCCGAGCCGCTCGCCGAGCGGGGCGCCGCCGGAGATCGCGTACTCGCCGTTCCCGCCGAGCACCGCGCGCAGCTTGCCGTACACCAGCTTGTCGAACAGCTTGTGCTTGAGCCGCAGACCGAGCCCGGGGCCCGACGGGGTGTCCAGGGACCTGCTGTACGCGATGGCGGTGTCCGCCGCCCGGTCGAAGATCTTCCCCTTGCCGTCCGCCTGCGCCTTGGCCCGCGCCCCGTTGTAGACCTTCTCGAAGACACGCGGCACACCGAGCACCAGCGTCGGCCGGAACGAGGCGAGCTCGTCCGTCAGCTGCCGGACGTCCGGTACGCAGCCCAGTTTGATCGGCGCCATCATCGGGGCGATCTGCACCATCCGCCCGAAGACGTGCGCGAGCGGCAGGAACAGCAGCACCGAGCACTCACCGGTACGGAACAGCGGGCGCAGCCGTTCCACGACGTTGCCGCACTCCGCGAGGAAGCTGCGGTGGGTCAGCACACAGCCCTTGGGACGGCCCGTGGTGCCCGAGGTGTAGATGATCGTGGCCGGGTCGTCGGCCTTCGCCAGCGAGCCCCGCTCGGTGACCTCCGCGTCGGTGACGTCCGCGCCGAGCCGCCGCAGCTCCTCGACCCCGCCCGCGTCGATCTGCCACACCTGCGCCAGCGACGGCAGCCGGCCTCGTACGGACTCCACCGACGCCGCGTGGGTGTCCAGCTCCACCACGCACGCCACCGCGCCGGCGTCGGACAGGATCCACTCCACCTGCTCCGGTGAGCTCGTCTCGTACACCGGGACCGTCACCCCGCCCGCGCTCCAGATCGCGAAGTCCAGCAGGGTCCACTCGTAGCGGGTACGCGACATCAGGGCGACCCGGTCGCCGGGCCCGACCCCGGCGGCGATCAGCCCCTTCGCCGCGGCTTCCACGTCCGCCAGGAACGCCCGCGCCGGCACATCACGCCAGGCACCGTCCACCTTGCGGGCGATGACGGCCACATCGGGGTGCCGTGTGGCGTTTCTGCGCACGATGTCGGTCAGGTTGCCGTCCGTCGGGACCTCGTACAGGGCCGGAAGGCTGAACTCGCGCAAGACTGCTGCTCCTCATAGGGCGCCGGCGCCACGACGGTGTGTCGCTGCGGCGGTCCGGGTACACGGCTCGGCGGTGCTCGGGGCTCCGGACCCCGCGGCCAGGGGTGCGGCACGGCGCCGGGCCTCGGAGCACGACGGACGGGCCGGACGTTACCGACCGGTACGACTCTTCGAAAGAGGGTTCCGGCCAGATGTTCGCTGCGTCACATGTCAAGGCGTTCCTTCGCGCACAGTAGTCCACCCCGTTCCCGACTGGGAAGTAACCGCAGGTCCGCCCGCCTCTACCCGGCTTTGCCCGCCCGCCCTAGGGTGATCGTCATGCCTGCCACCCCGCCCCGAACCCGCCACCACCGCGTCCATGTGGTGAGCGATGTGCACGGGAACGCCCGCGACCTGGCCCGTGCCGGGGAGGGCGCGGACGCCCTCGTCTGCCTCGGTGACCTGGTGCTGTTCCTCGACTACGCCGATCACACACGCGGGATCTTCCCCGAACTCTTCGGGGCCGAGAACGCCGGCCGTATCGTCGCGCTGCGCACCGCCCGCCGCTTCGAGGAGGCCCGTGCGTTCGGGGCGCGGCTGTGGGCGGGGATCGACCGGGAGGCTGCCGTCGAGCGGGCCGTGCGGGGGCAGTACGCCGAACTCTTCGCGGCGTTCCCGACCCCTACCTACGCCACCTACGGCAATGTCGACATCCCCGCGCTGTGGCCGGAGTACGCCCGCCCCGGGACCACCGTCCTCGACGGGCAGACCGCCGAGATCGGGGGCCTGACCTTCGGTTTCGTCGGCGGCGGACTGCGCAGCCCGATGCGCACGCCCTACGAGATCGGCGACGAGGAGTACGCCGCGAAGATCGAGGCCCTCGGCGAGGTCGACGTGCTGTGCACCCATATCCCGCCGGACGTCCCCGAACTCCTCTACGACACCGTGCCCCGCCGTTTCGAGCGCGGCAGCCGCGCGCTGCTCGACGCGATCCGGCGGACCCGGCCCCGGTACGCCCTCTTCGGCCACGTCCATCAGCCCCTGGCGCGGCGGATGCGGATCGGGTCGACGGAGTGCGTGAACGTGGGGCACTTCGCCAGTACGGGGAAACCGTGGGCGTTGGAGTGGTGACCGGGCCGCGGCCCCCGTCCCCTGTTCCCTGTTCCCTGTTCCCGCCCGTCCGCCCGTCCGCCCGTCCGTCCGCCCGTGCCCGCGCGGTGCCGGGCGGCGGTACGTGGCGCGGTGCGCGGTAGCCTTCATCTCCTTACCCGCGCGTAACGCGCGGCCTCACCCACCGGAACCGCATCTGGAGGAGCCACGGCGATGGCGGAGTACACCAGTTCGAGCATCAGGATCGAGGCCGACCCGGCCGACGTCATGGCCGTGATCGCCGACTTCGCCCGCTATCCCGACTGGACCGGCGAGGTCAAGGAGGCGGAGGTCCTCGCGACGGACGCCGCCGGGCGGGCGGAGCAGGTGCGCCTCGTCATGGACGCGGGCGCGATCAAGGACGACCAGACGCTGGCGTACACCTGGGGCGGTGGGCACGAGGTCAGCTGGACGCTGGTGAAGTCGCAGATGCTCCGGTCGCTGGACGGGTCGTACGTGCTGAAGTCCGTCGGGGACGCCGCGACGGAGGTCACGTACCAGCTCACCGTGGACGTCAAGATCCCCATGCTGGGGATGATCAAGCGGAAGGCCGAGAAGGTCATCATCGACCGGGCGTTGGCGGGGCTCAAGAAGCGGGTCGAATCCCCTTGAGGGAACGCCTCCGCACCTGAGCCCGGGGTGCCCGCGCGCTCCGTCCCCGGGGGGCCCGGTTCCCCGCGCCCCGGGGTCGCCTGTGCTGAGCGCACTTGCCCCGGTGCGGGTCGTTCGTGGGGTGCGCAGTTCCCCGCGGGTCGCCTTCGCTTGCGCTTCCCAGGTCCGTCCCGGTGGGCGCACCTGTTTCCTGTGCCGTCGCTCGGTGGTTTTGCGCAGTTCCCCGCGCCCCTTTGGGGCGCTCCCGGCTTGTTCTTCGGGTCGGTGCCGGTCGGGATTCTCCGTCCTCGCTCCAACGCGCTCGGTCGGACGTTCATGTGGTCCGACTGAAGAGCATCGGAGTCTGCGGGCAGAGATTCCCGCCCACCCCCTCCGGTGAGTCCGGCGACTGCGCGAGGAGGGTGGTTGAACCCCGTCCCGGGCTGATGGACAGCCGACAACCCCAGGCGGGCTGGGCGCCCCCAAAGGGGCGCGGGGAACGGCGCAAACACGACGAGCGACGGCACAGCAGCAAGTCCGTCGACCCCTGGAACCCCAGGGGCGCGGGGAACTGCGCACCCACCGGGCGACGGCACAGGAACAACTCCGTCCACCCGGGCGTACCTCAGGGGCGCGGGGAACTGCGCACCCCCCGAGCGACGGCACGGGAACAACTCCGTCCACCCGGGCGTACCTCAGGGGCGCGGGGAACTGCGCACCCCCCGAGCGACGGCACGGGAACAACTCCGTCCACCCGGGCGTACCTCAGGGGCGCGGGGAACTGCGCACCCACCGGGCGACGGCACAGGAACGAAGTGCGCCCAGCACAGGAACCCTAGGGGCGCGGGGAACTGCGCACCCACGAACGACCCGTACGGGGACAAGTGCGCCGACCCGGGCGTACCTCAGGGGCGCGGGGAACTGCGCACCCACGAACGACCCGTACGGGGACAAGTTCGCTGACCCGGGCGTACCCAGGGGCGCGGGGAACTGCGCACCCCGCGAGCGACGGCACAGGGGCAACTCCGTCCACCCGGGCGTACCTCAGGGGTGCGGGGAACGGGGCAACCTGTGGGGGACCGTACGGGGGGCGAGTGGGGGCACCCATGGGCCGCCCGTGCGGGGGCGAGTGCGCTGAGCCGGGGAGTGGGGGCTCGGGCCTCCCCGGACGGGGTTAGCGTGCGGGGATGCGAACCATCCTCGTGACAGGCCCCGGCGGAGCCGGCAGAACCACCGTCGCGGCCGCGACCGCCCTGACCGCCGCCCGCACGGGCAACCGCACGCTGCTCCTGTCGACCGACCCCGAGGACACCCTGGGCGCGGCCCTCGGCACCCCCACCGGCCCCACCCCCCGGGAGGCCGCCCCGGGACTCACCGCCTGGCGCCCGGCCGCCGCCGCCCGCTTCGGCGAGGACCTGCTGCGGCTCCAGGACTGGGCCGCCCCCGCACTGGACCTCGCGGGCGCGGCCCGGCTGGAGGGCGAGGAGCTCACCCCGCTGCCCGGCGCGGAGGAGGCCGCCGCGTTCCGCGCGCTGCGGGAGGCCGTCCGGGCCTCCCACGACGTGGTGGTCGTCGACCTCCCCCCGCTCACCCGCGCCCTCGCCCTCCTCGCCCTGCCCGAACAGCTCCGCCGCTATCTGCGCAGGCTGCTGCCCCCCGAGCGGCAGGCGGCCCGCGCCCTGCGCCCCGTACTCGGCAGGCTCGCCGGGGTCCCGATGCCGACGGCCGGGCTGTACGAGACCGCCGAACGCTGGGACCGCGAGCTCGCCGCCGTCCAGGAGGTGATCGCCCACCCGGCCACCACCGTCCGGCTGGTCGCGGAACCGGGCCGCACCGCGACCGACGCGCTGCGCACCGCCACCACCGCGCTCGCCCTGCACGCCCTGCGGGTGGACACCCTGCTCGCCAACCGGGTGCTCCCCGAGGACGCCGACGGCACCTGGCTCGCGGGCCCCGTCGCCCAGCAGGGCAAGATCCTCGCGGACTGGGGGTCCGCCGCCGGTCCCGGTTACCCCTTGGGACGCATACCGCACCTCGGCCGGGAACCGCACGGCGTCGACGACCTCGGGGCGCTCGCCGTCCCCTACGACCCGGCCCCGCCCGAGCCCGTGCGCTGGCCGGTCACCGACCCGCCCGGCGACGAGGGGGTGCTGCTCTGGACGGTCCCGCTGCCCGGGGCCGTACGGGAGGACCTGGATCTGCTGCGGCGCGGCGACGAACTCGTCATCACCGCCGGACGGTTCCGCAGAATCGTTCCGCTGCCGTCCGCGCTGCGCCGTTGCACCGTCGCCGGGGCGGGTCTGCGCGACGGTGAGCTGCGGGTCCGGTTCACGCCCGATCCGGGGCTCTGGCCGCGCACGTGAAAGGTGTACCGCTGTTCGGGTACCGTCGAAGGGACGAACCGTCGTCTTCCGCAGGAGTCACCCGCCATGAGCGATGCCGAGCGCCCCGAATCCCGTCCCGGCGGTGAGAGCGGTTCCGACGGTGAGCGGGACGCCCCCACGGCCGGTCCCGCCGACTCCGACGCCTGGTCCACGGCCTGTGCCGAGGACCTGGCCGAGGAGAAGGCCCGCCGCCGTGCCGAGCACGGGCCGCAGCCCGGCTCCGCGGCCGAGGAACTGCGCCGGCTGATGGACGCGGTCACCGAGAAGCTGTCCGGGCTCCAGTCGCCGCTGCTCGGCTCCGTCGCGTCGGGCGCCGCCGAGCAGGCCGTCCGGCAGGCGGTACGGCAGGCCCGTGCGGCCGTCGAGCCCGTCATCGAGCGCAACCCGCAGGTCTTCGACCACCTCGCCGCCGCGGGCGGCGAACTCCTCGCCGCGTACCGCTCGGCCGTCCAGGCCCAGGAGAGCCGCTGGACCCGGGGCCCCGGGGCGGACGGCGCCGAGGGGGACCGGCCCGCGGCGGACGGCCGCCCCGAGGGCGATCCCAGCGACCCGCGTGACCAGGCCGGTCCCGGGGACGACGGAGCCGCCGGGGGCGGACGCATCGATCTCGACTGACCCCCGCTCGGGTACGGTTGACGCTGCGGGCCACGATCGAACTGAGGGACATATGGGACTGACCATCGGCGTCGACATCGGTGGGACGAAGATCGCGGCCGGGGTGGTCGACGAAGAGGGCGCGATCCTGGAGACACACACCGTGCCCACCCCGTCGACCCCCGACGGCATCGTCGACGCGATCTGCGCGGCGGTCGGCGCCGCGGGCCGCGGCCACGACATCGACGCGGTCGGCGTCGGGGCCGCCGGTTACGTGGACGAGAAGCGCGCCACGGTCCTGTTCGCCCCCAACATCGACTGGCGCCACGAACCGCTCAAGGACAAGGTCGAGCAGCGGACCGGCCTGCCGGTCGTCGTGGAGAACGACGCCAACGCCGCCGCCTGGGGCGAGTACCGCTTCGGCGCGGGCCAGGGCCACGACGACGTCATCTGCATCACCCTCGGCACCGGCCTCGGCGGCGGGGTCATCATCGGCAACAAGCTGCGGCGCGGCCGGTTCGGGGTCGCCGCGGAGTTCGGCCACATCCGTGTCGTGCCCGACGGACTGCTGTGCGGCTGCGGCAGCCAGGGCTGCTGGGAGCAGTACGCCTCCGGCCGCGCGCTGGTGCGCTACGCCAGGCAGCGCGCCAGGGCCACCCCCGAGCGGGCGGGCGTACTGCTCGGACTCGGGGACGGCACCGTCGACGGTATCGAGGGCAAGCACATCAGCGCCGCCGCGCGCGCCGGGGACCCGGTCGCCGTCGACTCGTTCCGTGAGCTCGCGCGCTGGGCCGGGGCCGGACTCGCCGACCTCGCCTCGCTCTTCGACCCGTCCGCCTTCATCGTCGGCGGCGGTGTCTCCGACGAGGGCGATCTGGTGCTCGACCCGATCCGCAAGTCGTTCCGGCGCTGGCTCGTCGGCTCGCACTGGCGGCCCCACGCCCAGGTGCTGGCCGCCCGCCTCGGCAACAAGGCCGGACTCGTCGGCGCGGCCGACCTCGCCCGCCAGGGCTGACCGGCCGCCCCTGAACAGGGCGACACCCACCCGGCCAGGCGCCGGGGGCGCCGCGCGACACCGTACGTTGGGGATCATGTCTTCCAACTCCGTTGCCGAACCGGACGGTTCGGCCGTGATCCGGGTGCTGAGCTACAACGTACGGTCGATGCGTGACGACACCGGCGCCCTGGCCCGGGTGATCCGGGCCTGCGCCCCGGACATCGTCCTGATCCAGGAGGCGCCGCGCTTCTTCCGCTGGCGCAAGAAGCTCGCGAGACTCGCGGCGGCGAGCGGTCTCTACACGCTCTCCGGGGGCGCCACCGCCGCGGGCCCCGCCCTGCTGTGCTCCCTGCGGGCCACCGTCGAGCACACCGAGGACACCCTGCTGCCGCTCACCCCCGGCCTGCACCGCCGGGGCTTCGCCACCGCGGTGCTCCGCTTCGGCGCGGCCCGGGTCGCCGTACTGAGCTGCCATCTCTCGCTCCAGAAGGCCGAGCGGCATATCCAGTCCGGGCTGCTGCTGGAGCGCCTCGCGGAGCTCGGCGCCCCGCACGCCGTCGCGGGCGGCGACATCAACGAACGCCCCGACGGCCCGGCCTTCCGCCGGCTCGCCGGGTCCCTCCAGGACGGCTGGGCCACCAAGCCCTGGGGCGCCGAGTACACCTCGCCCGCCGACCGGCCGCGCCAGCGGATCGACGCGGTGTTCGCGACCCCCGGGATCGAGGTCCTGAGCTGCGGGGTCCCCACCGGACTCCCCGGGATCACCGACGCGGACCTGAGGGCGGCCACCGACCATCTGCCGGTCCTGGCCACCCTCCGCGTCCCTGTGTCCGGCACCCCGTAGGGCGCCGCGCGGAGATCACACCACCGCGCCGCGCCCCGGGTCCTCCTCGTCCTCGTCGTCGGGCTTCATCCGGGCCACCAGCGTCGCGAAGCCGCCGAGGAAACCGCCGATGGTGGCCAGCGACAGCCACCAGGTCATCTCCCAGCCCAGCAGCACCGCCAGCAACAGCAGCAGCGGGCCGCCGATCAGCCCGAGCCACGCGAACTTCGCCGTCGCGTCGGCGTCGGGCAGCGGCGGCGGCTCCGGGGGGACGAAGTGCCCCTCGTCGCCCGCCTCGAAGTCGTCGTCCGAGGGCTCCGCCAGACTGTGGTCCCGGGGCCCGCCGACCCCCGGGGCGAACGTCACGGAGCCCCCGAGCGGGGTGCCGGGACCGCCCGCCGCAGAGTCGTCGCCCTTCCCGGACGCCTCGTCGCCGCCGGTCTGCGTACCGCCGCTCTCCGTGCTGTTGGTCTCCGCCTCCAGGAGCGCCAGGTCCTCCACCGACTTGAAGGGCTTCGCCCCGGGCGGGTCCGGCGGCTCCTCCCCGTACCCCGCCACGATCGCCTCCCAGGCGGCCGACTGCGCCGCCTCGTCCAGCGGCGCGGCCTCATCCGGCCCCTGCTCCCCGGCCGCCGCGCGGTCCTCGGGCTCGCGGCCGTCCTCGCGGTCCGCGTCGTGCTCAGCCACCGGTGGCCGTCCCTTCCTTGCCGACACTGGGTGCGAGCCGGCCGATGAACGCGAGGCTCTCCTCGAAGATCCGGTCCGCGTCGTGGTCCAACGTCGCGACGTGGTAGCTCTGTTCCAGCAGGATCTCGGTGACATCCGTGGACGACACCCGGCCCAGCACCCGCGCCGAGTCCGACGGCGGCACCACATGGTCCTCCGGGCTGTGCAGCAGCACCAGCGGCTGGGTCACCTGCGGCAGGTCCGCGTCCACGACCTTGAACAGATGCCCCAGCGAGTACGCCGCGCGCAGCGGCACCCGCTCGTACCCGACCTCGAACGCGCCCTCCTTCGCGATGTCCCCCACCAGCCCCTTCGTCGTCCGGACCAGATGCCGGGCCACCGGCAGCGCCTTCGACGCCGCTCCGTGCAGGGCGATCGCCGGGTTGACGACGACGATCCCGCTCACCGCGTCACCGTGCTGCGCCGCGAGCCGCAGGGCCAGCGCGCCGCCCATCGACAGCCCGAGGACGAACACCCGCGCACACCGGTCCCGCAGCGCGTGCAGCTCCCGGTCGACTTCCGCGTACCAGTCCTGCCAGCCGGTGGACTCCATGTCCTGCCACCGGGTGCCGTGGCCGGGGAGCAGGGGCAGGGACACCGTCAGTCCCCGCGCGGCGAGGAAGTCCGCCCAGGGGCGCAGTGACTGGGGGGAACCGGTGAATCCGTGACAGAGAAGGACACCGGTCCCCCCGCCGTCATGACGGAAGGGCTCGGCACCGGGGAGGACCGTCACGTTCGGTCTCCTGTTCGTGTGAAGGGTCGGAAAACGGACCGGGTGCGTCCGGCCGGGGTCCAGGGGTCCGGCCGGGGGGCTGAGGGGCTCGGGAAGGCTCTGCGCACTGGGCCGGGGCTTCGCAAGGGGTACTTCACCGTACGCGACGGTGCTGACACCGGCCAGGGCCGTCGGGCCTGTCCGCCGCGCCGCGGGTTATGGTCTGACCGACAGAAACAGGAGGCAGTCGGTTGATCTACGGCGCGATGAAGTTTTCCATCGGGGGGCCGCTGAAGCTTGCCTTCAGGCCCTGGGTGGAGGGCATCGAGCACATTCCCGCCGAGGGTCCCGCCATCCTCGCGAGCAATCATCTGTCCTTCTCGGACTCCTTCTTCCTCCCCGCGGTCCTCGACCGCAAGGTCACCTTCATCGCGAAGGCCGAATACTTCACCACCCCCGGCGTCAAGGGACGGATGACCGCCGCCTTCTTCAAGGGCGTCGGACAGCTCCCGGTCGACCGCTCCGGGGCGCGGGGCGCGGGCGAGGCGGCGATCCGCAGCGGGATCGAGGTACTGGAACGCGGCGAGCTGTTCGGGATCTACCCCGAGGGCACCCGCTCACCCGACGGCCGTCTCTACCGCGGCAAGCCCGGCGGACTCGCCCGGGTGGCGCTGGCCACCGGCGCCCCGGTGATCCCCGTCGCGATGATCGACACCGAGAAGATCCAGCCCCCGGGCAAGGTCGTCCCCAAGCTGATGCGGCCCGGCATCCGGATCGGCGAGCCCCTCGACTTCCGCCGCTACCAGGGCATGGAGCACGACCGCTTCGTGCTGCGCGCGGTGACCGACGAGGTCATGTACGAGATCATGAAGCTGTCCGGCCAGGAGTACGTGGACATCTACGCGACCGCCGCCAAGCGGCAGATCGCGGAGGCCGCGAAGGCCGAGCGGGAGGCCCTCAAGGCCGAGAAGGCCGCGGACCGGCAGGCCGCGAAGAGCGTCGCCGCCGCGCCGGAGCCGACGGAGCGGGACGCCTCCGGTTCCTGACCGGGGCGGGCGGCCCACCGGAACCGGAACCGGTACGGGGACCGTCAGCGGTAGCGACGACGTACGGGTACCGGCCGCGGTACCGATGGGGCGGGTGGGGGAGCGGTGGGCGGAACGACCAAGCGGGAACGCGTCATGCGGATGTCCGTCGAGCAGCCTCTGTGGAGCGCCCTCACCGGCTACCGCGTGCTCACCATGCTGTACGCGATCGGCGTGTTCCTGTCGATGTACGGCACGGTCGTCCGCCCCTGGGTCGCCATCGCGTACTACGTCGTCCTGGCCGGCTGGACCCTCGCCACCCTGGGGAAGGTCTCCGGCGCGGCCCGCTGCACCAAGCGCTTCCTGGTCGCCGATCTGACCATCGCCCTGACCGGCATCCTGCTCACCCCGGTCGTCGTCCCCTATGAACGCATCGTCGACGGCGCGCCCACCCTGCCGTCGATATGGACCGCGGGCGCCGTGCTCGCCTTCGCCCTCAAGGGCGGCTGGCGCTGGGCGGCCGTGGCCTCCGCGCTCGTCGGCGCCGCCAACATCGTCCAGCGCGGCGGCGTGAGCCGGGACACCGTCCACAACGTGATGCTGGTGTGGGTCGCCTCCATCGCCATCGGGTACGTGGTCGAGGTCGCCCGCGCCTCGGAGCTGACGCTCGCGCGGGCCCTGGAGATCGAGGCGGCCACCCGGGAACGCGAACGGCTCGCCCGGGACATCCACGACGGCGTCCTCCAGGTCCTCGCCATGGTGCAGCGGCGGGGCAACGCCCTGGGCGGCGAGGCGGCGGAGCTGGGCCGGATGGCCGGTGAGCAGGAGGTCGCCCTGCGGACCCTGGTCACCGGCGGGCTCGCACCGCCCTCCCGCGCCTCGGAGGACGCCTCCCGCGGCGCGCTGGTACGGGCCGTCGAGGTCCCCGACGACGATCCGCCGGACAGCGGCGGCCCGCACGACCTGCGCCCGCTGCTCACCCCCCACGCGGGGTCCCGGGTCACCCTCTCGGAGCCGGGCGCCCCGGTACTGCTGGCGCCGGGCACGGCCCGTGAGCTGGCGGCGGCCGTCAGCGCCGCGATGGACAATGTGCGGCGGCACGCGGGTGAGGACGCCCGGGCCTGGATCCTCGTCGAGGACGAGCCCGACGCGGTGATCGTGACGGTCCGCGACGACGGCCCCGGGATCCCCGAGGGACGGCTGGAGCGGGCGGAGGGCGAGGGCCGGATGGGAGTGGCCCTGTCGATCCGCGGCAGGCTGCGCGACATCGGCGGCACGGCCGAACTGTTCTCCGTACCCGGGCAGGGCACAGAGGTGGAATTGAGGGTTCCGCGCGACGGGACCCGGAAGACGGCGACACGGTGACACGGGGGGAGACCCAGCACATGGACACGGCGGCGGAGCACAGGGACACGGCGGCACAGGGCGACGGGGGCGGCACGGAGGCGTCCCGTCCGGTCAGGGTCATGGTGGTGGACGACCACCCGATGTGGCGGGACGCCGTCGCCCGGGACCTCGCCGAGGCGGGGTTCGACGTGGTCGCCACGGCCGGGGACGGCGAGCAGGCGGTGCGCAGGGCGCGGGCCGCCGGGCCCGATGTGGTCGTCCTCGACCTCAACCTCCCCGCGAAGCCCGGTGTCCAGGTGTGCAAGGAGATCGTCGGCGCGAACCCCGCGCTGCGGGTCCTCGTCCTGTCCGCGAGCGGTGAGCACGCGGATGTCCTGGAGGCCGTGAAGTCGGGGGCCACCGGCTATCTCCTGAAGTCGGCGTCCACCGAGGAGCTGATCGGGGCGGTCCGCCGGACCGCCGTCGGGGACGCGGTGTTCACCCCGGGCCTCGCGGGCCTCGTCCTCGGCGAGTACCGGCGGCTGGCCTCCGAGCCCGCGCCGGCCACCGCCGACGAGCCGGGGGCGCCCCGGCTCACCGACCGCGAGACCGAGGTCCTGCGGCTGGTCGCCAAGGGCCTCAGCTACAAGCAGATCGCGGAACGCCTGGTCATATCGCACCGGACCGTGCAGAACCATGTGCAGAACACCCTCGGCAAACTCCAGCTGCACAACCGGGTGGAGCTCGTCCGGTACGCGATAGAACGCGGTCTCGACGACGCCTGACCCGACCAGGCCGACAACTCCCATGATTCATTGAGGAATTGGCCATTCGCTCCATATCGGAGTGACCTGGATCACTACTACCGTGAACAGGTCGGCTTCATCCCGAGCGAAGGGACACTTCCATGCGGGTCGGAGTACTGACCGGGGGCGGCGACTGCCCCGGACTCAACGCGGTCATCCGTGCCATCGTCCGCAAGGGCACACAGAGCTACGGCCATGAGTTCATCGGCTACCGGGACGGCTGGCGGGGTCCGCTGGAGGGCGACCACGTCCCCCTCGGCATCCCGGCCGTCCGCGGCATCCTGCCGCGCGGCGGCACCATCCTCGGCTCCTCCCGCACCAATCCCCTCAAGACCGCGGACGGCGTCGGCCGCATCAGGGCCTCCCTCGCCGAACAGGAGGTCGGGGCGCTCGTCGTCATCGGCGGCGAGGACACCCTGGGCATCGCCGCCCGCCTCAGTGACGAGTACGGGGTGCCCTGCGTCGGCGTCCCGAAGACCATCGACAACGACCTCTCCGCCACCGACTACACCTTCGGCTTCGACACCGCCGTGGGGATCGCCACCGAGGCGATCGACCGGCTGCACACCACCGCCGAGTCCCATATGCGGGTGCTCGTCGTGGAGGTCATGGGACGCCACGCCGGCTGGATCGCCCTGCACTCCGGCCTCGCCGGCGGGGCCAACGCGATCCTGATCCCCGAACGCCGCTTCGACGTGGACCAGGTCTGCGCGTGGGTCGCCTCGCGGTTCAGGGCGTCGTACGCGCCGATCGTCGTCATCGCGGAGGGCGCCATGCCCAAGGACGGCGACCTGGTCCTCAAGGACGGCTCCCTCGACTCCTTCGGCCATGTCCGGCTCTCCGGGGTCGGTGAATGGCTCGCCAAGGAGATCGAGTCCCGCACGGGCAAGGAGGCGCGGACCACGGTTCTCGGACATGTCCAGCGGGGTGGTACGCCCAGCGCGTTCGACCGGTGGCTCGCCACGAGGTTCGGGTTGCACGCGATCGACGCGGTCCACGAGGGGGACTTCGGGAAGATGGTCGCGCTGCGGGGCACCGCGATCGTCCGCGTCCCCATCGCCGAGGCCACGTCCCGCCTCAAAACGGTCGACCCCACCCTCTACGAGGAAGCCGCCACCTTCTTCGGCTGACCCCGGATCCCCCGTACGGGCCGCCTTCGCTCGCGCTTCCGGGTTCGTCCCGGTGGGCCCACTTGTCCCGGTGCGGGTCGCCCGTGGGTGCGCAGTTCCCCGCGGGCCGCCTTCGCTTGCGCTTCCGAGGTCTGTCCGGCGGGACGTACTTCGTTCCTGTGCCGTCGCTCGGTGGTTTCGCGCAGTTCCCCGCGCCCCTTTGGGGCACCCCCCGGCTGCTGTGTCCGCTGGAGGGCCCCGACAGGGGGCGCGGGGAACTGCGCAGAACCACGGGCGCACCGGTACCCGCCGGACAACCGCACCAGGCAGAGGCCCCGATCAGGGGCGCGGGGAACTGCGCGAAAAACGGGCGACCCGCACCCGCAAAGCAGCGGCACCAGGCAGGGGTGCCCCGACAGGGGGCGCGGGGAACTGCGCAGAACCGAGGGCGCACCGGTCCCGCCGGACAATCGCACCAGGCAGAGGCCCCGATCAGGGGCGCGGGGAACTGCGCGAAAAACGGGCGACCCGCACCCGCAAAGCAGCGGTACCAAGCGGGGGTGCCCCGACAGGGGCGCGGGGAACTGCGCGAACCCACCGAGCGACGGCACAGGGAGAAGTGCGCCCGGCACCGAGTACCCGCAAGCGCCAGCGAAGGCGGCCCGCGGGGAACTGCGCACCCCACGAGCGACCCGCACGGGGACAGGTGCGCGCACCGGCACGCCCCCGGGGCCCGCCCTGGGGGAACCCGTATATTCCGGGTTACGGCACCAGAAACCGCCCACCACCCCGGAGGGACTCCGTGGAGATCCTCGCCCTCGGCGTACAGGCCGACGAGAAACCCCTGATCGAAGCCGCCTTCGGCGCCCCGCACGGAGTCCGCTGCCTCGACGTGTTCCTCACCGAGGACACCGCCCCGATCGCCGCCGGCTACGAGATCATCTCCACCAGTGTCAACGCCGACCTCGGCAACCGCGTCCTCCAGACGCTCGCCGCCGGCGGCACCCAGATGATCGCCCAGCGCTCCACCGGCTTCAACAACATCGACCTCCAGGTGGCCGAACGCCTCGGGATGACGGTCGCCCGGGTCTCGTACTACTCCCCGTACTCGGTCGCGGAGTTCGCCTGGACGCTCGGGATGGCGGTCAACCGCCGGATCGTCCGCGCCAGCAACCGCACCCGGGACTTCGACTTCCGCCTCGACGGTCTGATGGGCCGTGACATGCGGGGCCGCACCGCCGGTGTCCTCGGTACCGGCAAGATCGGCGAGGCGTTCGCACGGATCGCCCACGGCTTCGGGATGCGGCTGCTCGGCTGGGACGTCGCACCGAACCCCGAATGCGTGGCCCTCGGTATGGAGTACACCGACAAGGAACGGCTCCTCGCCGAGTCCGACCTGGTCAGCCTGCACGTACCCCTGCTGCCCGCGACCCAGCACCTGATCGACGCCACCGCGCTGCGGACGATGAAGGACGACGCGATCCTCGTCAACTCCAGCCGCGGCGGCCTCGTCGACACCCAGGCCCTGGTCACCGAGCTGCGCGCGGGCCGCTTCACCGGGGTCGGGCTGGACGTCTACGAGGCCGAGGCGGGCCTGTTCTTCCTGGACAAGTCCCTGGAGGCCGTCCCGGACGACGTACTGGCCCGCCTCGTCACCTTCCCCAATGTCGTGGTCACCTCGCACCAGGCGTACTACACCGTGGACGCGGTCACCCAGATCGTGGACACCACCGCGCAGAACGTCCTCGACTACCTCGCCGGCCGCCGCACCGGCAACGTGCTCGTCCCCGCGCCCCCGAGCAGCTGACCGAGCAGGTCCCGCACGATCGACGCCCCCCGCAGGGTCAGCACCGACTCGGGATGGAACTGGACCCCCGCGAACCCGGGACCGCGCAGCGCGTGCACCTCGTCGCTCGCCGGGTCCCGGCTCACCTCCACCCCGTGCGCCGCGAGCTCCAGCGCGGTGTCCGGGGCGCAGCGGGCCACGAAGCTGTTGTAGAAACCGACGGTCTCCGTCCGCCCGAACAGCTCGACGCGGCTCTGCGCCCCCTGGTACGGGACCTCCTTGCGGACGATGTCGAGCCCCAGCTCGGCGGCGATCAGCTCATGGCCGAGGCACACCCCGAGCACCCCGTGCGGCCGGGCCGCCCGGATCAGCTCCGCGGCCAGCGCCCGCAGCAGCCGCATCTTCGGGTCCGCCGCGTCGGACGGGTCGCCCGGTCCGGGGCCCAGCACCACCGGCCCGGGATGGGCGAGCACCGCCGCGCGCAGCCCCGGCTCGTCGTAGCGGCGGACGGTCACCTCCAGACCCGAGGACCGCAGCACATGGCCGAGCATCGCGGTGAAGGTGTCCTCGCCGTCCACGACCAGGGCGTGCCCGCGCAGCTCGTCCCCGCGTTCCTGCATCCGCAGCCAGAACGGCGCGAGCCCGGCCCGCCGCCGGTCGAGCGCGGCCACCACCCGGGGGTCGTCGGCCAGCACGGGCCGCGGCTCACCGGCCCGCTCCCGGCCGGGGCGCACCCCGAGCGCGGCGAGCACCCCGGCGGCCTTGGCGTGGGTCTCCGCCACCTCGCTCCACGGGTCGGACCCGCGTACCAGGGTCGCGCCGACGGCCACCTTCAGCCCGCCCGACGCGTCGATGTCGGCGGTACGGATCAGGATCGGTGAGTCCAGGGTCTGCGCGCCCCCCGCGTCCCGTCCGACCAGGGCCAGCGCACCCGCGTAGTACCCCCGGCCGCCGCCGCCCGGCCCGGCCGGTTCGTACCGCTCGATGACCCGGCACGCGTTCTGCACGGGCGAGCCGGTCACCGTCGCGGCGAACATCGTCTCCCGCAGCACCTCCCGCACCCCGAGGGACGACCGGCCGCGCAGCTCGTACTCGGTGTGCGCGAGGTGCGCCATCTCGCGCAGCCGGGGACCGATGACGACCCCTCCCCGGTCGCCGACGGTGCACATCATCTTCAGTTCCTCGTCGACCACCATCGACAGTTCCTCGATCTCCTTGCCGTCCGCGAGGAAGTCGAGCAGCCCCTCGGCGCTCGGACCGCTCGCCGGGTAGCGGTACGTCCCGCTGATCGGGTTCATCACGACGGTGCCGCCGCTCATCCGGACATGCACCTCGGGGCTCGCCCCGACCAGGGTCCGCTCCCCGGTGTGCACCACGAACGTCCAGTACGCGCCGCTCTCCCCGACCAGCAGCCGCCGGAACAGCGCCAGCGCGTCCGCCCGGCCGAAGCCGGGGAGCCGGCCGGTGTAGGTCCGCCGGATCACGAAGTTCGCGCCCTCGCCGCGCCCGATCTCCTCGCGGAGCACCTGCTCCACGATCCCCGCGTACGCCTCGTCGGTCACGTCGAAGCCGCCGTCCACCACCCGCACCGGCTCCTCGGGCAGCTGCGCCAGGGCCTCGGCGAGCGGGAGCTCGCAGGTCTCCTCCGGGGTGAGCACCATCAGCGGGGTGCCGTCGTCGCGGACGTCGAAACCGCGCTCGCGGATCTGCCGGAAGGGCACGAGCGCGAGCCCGTCGGGGATGTCGGCCAGCCGTTCGTACGTACCGACCGGGCCGGTCAGCACCTCGACGGTGTCGTGGTCACGGCCGGGTGTGCGGCGGCGCAGCAGGGCGAAGGGCGGGCAGTCGTCGTCGAGCAGTCGGCTGAGGTCCATGGGGCGGTCGGTCCTTCCTGCGGCCGCCGGGCGCACAGGGCCCGGCGGGGGTCTGGAGGAGGAACGGCCCCGTGAACGCGGGAAGGCCGCCCCTCGGGCGGCCTTCGCGTGTTTCGGGTACGCGCAGTCAGTGGGCCGCCGGATGAGCGGTCCACCACCAGTTACGGGTCGAGTGCGCGAACATGCGGCGCACCCTACCCGATGCGGGTCCCGCAGGGCATCCGACACCCCCCGCCGGTACCGCCACGGGGCCGGGCACACCGCGCTCACCTGCGAGGTGCGTCTCAAAAGATGAGCGTTCGAATGGACAGCGGGCCGGACCCCGTAAGGTTGTCGAGGTGACCGTGAACGCTGAATCCCAGTCCGTCGCCGCCGGTCAGACCTGGCGCGACCTTCCCGCGGCGCAGCAGCCCGAGTACCCGGATGCCGAGGCTCTGCGCGATGTGATCGCCGACCTCGAAAGCTATCCCCCGCTCGTCTTCGCCGGTGAGTGCGACGCGCTGCGCACCAGGTTGGGTGCCGTCGCCAAGGGCGAGGCGTTCCTGCTCCAGGGCGGCGACTGTGCCGAGTCGTTCGAGGCCGTGGGCGCCGACCAGATCCGGGGCAAGCTGAAGACCCTGCTCCAGATGGGCGCCGTCCTCACCTACGCCGCCTCGGTGCCGGTGGTGAAGGTCGGCCGGATCGCGGGCCAGTACTCCAAGCCGCGCTCGAAGCCGACCGAGACCCGTGACGGTGTCACCCTGGCGACCTACCGGGGCGACTCCGTGAACGGCTTCGCCTTCACCGAGAAGTCCCGGGTGCCGGACCCCGAGCGGCTGAAGCGGATGTACCACGCGTCCGCGTCCACGCTGAATCTGGTGCGCGCCTTCACCACGGGCGGCTACGCCGATCTGCGCCAGGTGCACGCCTGGAACCAGGACTTCGTGAAGTCGTCCCCGTCGGGCCAGCGCTACGAGCAGCTCGCCCGGGAGATCGACAACGCGCTGCACTTCATGCGGGCGTGCGGCACGGACCCGGAGGAGTTCAAGACCGTCGAGTTCTTCGCCTCCCACGAGGCGCTGCTGCTCGACTACGAGGGCGCCCTGACCCGGACCGACTCGCGGACCGGCAAGCTGTACGACACCTCCGGCCACATGGTGTGGATCGGTGAGCGCACCCGCCAGCTCGACGGCGCGCACATCGAGTTCGCGTCCCGGATCAGCAACCCGATCGGCATCAAGCTGGGCCCGACGACCAGCGTCGACGAGGCACTGACCTACATCGACCGGCTCGACCCCGACCGGGAGCCGGGCCGGCTGACGTTCATCGTCCGGATGGGCGCCGACAAGGTCCGCGACAAGCTGCCGAACCTGGTCGAGAAGGTCACCGCCTCCGGTGCCACCGTCGCCTGGGTCACCGACCCGATGCACGGCAACACCTTCGAGGCGGCCTCGGGCCACAAGACCCGCCGGTTCGACGACGTGCTGGACGAGGTCAAGGGCTTCTTCGAGGTCCACAAGGGCCTGGGCACCCACCCGGGCGGTATCCATGTGGAGCTGACCGGTGACGATGTCACCGAGTGCGTCGGCGGCGGCGACGAGATCTTCGTCGACGATCTGCACCAGCGCTACGAGACGGCCTGCGACCCCCGGCTCAACCGCAGCCAGTCCCTGGACCTGGCCTTCCTGGTCGCCGAGATGTACCGCGACCAGTAGCACCACCGCGCCGGAACCGGCGCACCGATGGGGCACGGATCTGTGATCCGTGCCCCATCGTCGTATCCGGGGCTTTTGCGCCGGTGGAGTGGCGGGTAAGGTTAGGTTAGCCTCACCGAAGATCGGGACGGCGTCCATGACCGGCGACCGCCGGTCCCGAGCGAATCCACCGGGGAGGTGACCGCGTGTACGTCTGCAACTGCTTCGGCGTCACCGAGGCGCAGGTGAGGAAGCACGCGGCGGACGGGGCGTGCACACCCCGGCAGATCGCCTCCGCCTCCAAGGCGGGTACGGACTGCGGTTCCTGTGTCCGGCACATCCAGGCCCTGCTCGGCCGGGGCGCCTGCCCCCGCCGTGACCTGGTGGACCAGGGCAGGCCGGCGCTCGCGGAGAGCGCTTCGCTGATGTCGCGTCCGGGCGCCCCGCTGGAGGAAGCCGCCTGACCGGTCGGGTCCGCGGCCACCGGGGCACGGCGGTACGTCAGCCCTCGGGCTGCTCGATCTGCTGGGCCAGGTACAGCGCCTCGCCGAGCTGCTCGATGAGGTCGAGCTGGGTGTCCAGATAGTCGATGTGGTGCTCCTCGTCCTCCAGGATGTCCTCGAAGATCCTGGCCGAGGTCACATCGCCCTTGGCCCGCATCACGTCGATCCCGCGCTTCAGCCGGTCGATGGCCTCCACCTCGACCTGCCGGTCCGCCTGGAACATCTCGGTGACGGTCTGCCCGACCCGGACGTGGAAGAGCCGCTGGTAGTTCGGCAGCGCGTCGAGGAAGAGGATGCGCTCCGTGAGCCGGTCCGCGTGCTTCATCTCGTCGATGGACTCGGCCCGGGTGTACTTCGCGAGCTTGGTCCAGCCGTTGTTGTCCTGAATGCGATAGTGCAGCCAGTACTGATTGATGGCGGTGAGTTCGCCCGTGAGCTGTTCATTGAGGAACTCGATGACCTCGGGGTCGCCCTGCATCGCAGAGGCTCCTTCCGTAAGGGGTGCGGCTGGTGGCCGCATCCTCGCACCGGTCTTCGGAGGCCGTCCAGTAAGTGCATGCTTAGTAGGAGTTGCACCGATCGGCGCCCGCCTGGTCATGGACACCGCGCCGGGTCTGTCAGGATGGAGGCATGGGTCATCCGGTCGGTCGCGAGTCTTCGCCAGCAGCGCAGCCGGACCTTCCACCTGGTCAGCGGCTTCAGCGGGGCTGGCCGGTCACCCATTACGGTCCGGTGCCGCGGTTCCGTCCGGAGCGCTGGGAATTCCGTGTCTTCGGTGCCACGGCGGACGGCGACAAGCGGTGCTGGAATCACGAGGAATTCTCGGAACTCCCCTATTCCACGGTTGTCGCGGATCTCCACTGCGTCACCAAATTCAGCATGCTCGGCGCCGAATGGGGCGGTGTCCCGGCCCGTACGCTGCTCGATCTCGCACCTCCGGCACCGAACGTCACCCATGTGATGGTATGGGCGGAATACGGCTTCAGTTCGAATCTGCGGCTCGCCGACTTCACCTCCGAGCGAACGATTTTCGCCACCCACAAGGACGGTGAGCCGCTCACCGCGGAACACGGCTTCCCGCTGCGGCTGATCGTGCCGGGCCTGTACGCCTGGAAAGGCCCCAAATGGGTCCGGGGCGTCGAGTACATGACGGCCGACCGCCGGGGTTTCTGGGAGGAGCGCGGCTACCACAACATCGGGAACCCCTGGCGTGAGCAGCGGTACTCCTACCAGGAGGAACCGGGCGACGGCCCCGAGCTCTGAGCCGTCCGCCTGCCTTGTGCGGCCGGGGACCCTTGCCCGCGGCCGGGGGACCTCCGGTCAGCGGGACCTCCGGTCAGCCCCGCAGCTTCTTCAGCAGCGCCACATCGTCCATATGCCCCTGCTTGCCCCCCGGGGTCTCGATGACCAGGGGCACGTCCGCGGTCGCGGGGTGCGCCAGCAGGGCGCGGAACGGCTCCTCGCCGATATGCCCGGCGCCGATGTTCGCGTGCCGGTCCTTGAAGGCCCCGACACCCTCCTTCGAATCGTTGGCATGGATCAGTTTCAGCCGCCCCTCACCGACCGTCGCGACCAGCTCGTCGAGCGTCCGACGGGCTCCGCCGGGCCCGGCCAGATCGTGTCCCGCCGCGAAGATGTGACAGGTGTCCAGACAGACACCCAGCTTCGGATGGGAGTCCAGGGCCGCGAAGTACGGCCCGAAATCCTCCGCCCGCGAGCACAGCGAGGACCCCTGCCCGGCCGTCGACTCCAGCAGCAGGAACGGGTCGTCGTCGTGCGTCAGCTCGTCCAGCAGCGGCAGCATCCGCTCCCGTACCTGCGCCAGCGCCACCGATCGGTTCCGGCCACCGGTCGCGGACCCCGTGTGCACCACGACCCCCACCGCGCCGATCGCCCGCGCCCGGCGCAGCGAGTGCCGCATCGAGTCCACGGAACGGTCCACGGTCGCCTCGGTGTGGGAACCGAAGTTGATCAGATACGGGGCGTGCACATACGCCGGGACGCCCCGCTCCGCGCAGTACGTACGGAACTCCTCGTCCTGGCGGGGGTCACCGGCCGGGGTGGCCCAGCCGCGCGGGTTGGCCACGAAGACCTGCACGGTCTCGGCGTCCAGCTCACGCGCGTACGCGAGACCGACGGAGGCGAGACCTCCGGCCACCGGGACGTGGCTGCCGACAGGGTTGCGGGGGAGGGTGCGTGTCACCCGGCCAGGGTTTCACGGCTCTCGGCGGCCCCGGTCGGCGGATGCCCGGCGTGAATCCGCTCGGGCGGGACGGAGCCCCCGGAGCCCCCGGGTCAGCGGATGCTCAGCTTGATCCTGGAGCCCTCCGGGGCCTTCTCCCCGGCCTCGACCGACTGACCGCGGACCGTGTCACCGAAGATCCCGAGGATGCCCCGGTCCTCCTCGACCTCGAACCCGGCCGCCTCCAGCGTCTGGCGCGCGTCGTCCACCCGGTCACCGACCACGTCCGGGACCTCGATCATCTCCGGCCCCTTGGACAGCGTCAGGGTGATCGTGTCGCCTTCGGCCGCCTCGGTACGGGCCCGCGGGAACTGCCGGGCGACCTCTCCGGCCGGGACCTTCGCGGTGACGCGTTCCGCCGCGACCTCGGTGCGCAGCCCCAGTTCCTCCAGCGCGGCCGTCGCCTCGTCCAGCGGCTGATCGCGGACGTCCGGTACGTCCACCGGGGCGCCCCTGCTGACCGTGATCGCGACCGCGCTGCCCGCCCGGCGCCCGGTGCCCGCCGCCGGTTCGGTGCTGATCACCTCGCCCTTGGGGACGGTCGTGTCGAACTCGTCCGTGACCATCCCGGGCTCCAGACCCGCCGACGTGATCTCCTCACGCGCCACGGCGAGCGTGCGGTCGGTGACGTCCGGTACCCGTACCGTCTGCGGTCCCAGCGAGATCGTCAGCCCCACGCTGCCGTTGTCCCGGATACGTTCCCCGGCCGCCGGATCGGTGGCGACGACGGTGCCGCGCCGGTCCGTGTCGCTGTACTGGCGGCGGATGTCGCCCACGTCCAGACCGGCGTCCGTCAGACGCTGCCTGGCGTCCGTCTCGGACCGGGTCAGCAGCGCGGGCACCTTGGTGAACTGCCCGGAGTTGATGTACCAGACGCCCAGCCCGGCCAGCAGGGTCAGCAGCAGGGCCCCGGCGGCCACGAGCACCGACCGCGGCGGTCCGCCGAACCGCCCGAACCGTCCGGTCCGCGCCCGAGCGGGGGCCGGGGCGCGGGTCAGCACACTGGTCCGCTGGACGTCGTCCGGCTCGTTCACCGGCAGCGGCGCCGGTATGCCGAGCGCCCGGGGGATCACGCTGGTGCGGTCGTCCGCGTTGTCGTGCGCGGCGGTGCGGGCCTGCGGGGGTACGGCGTCGAGCTGCTCGTCCGTGAGCGCGGAGCGCGCCGCGCGGACCGCCGCGAGCAGGGCCACCGCGTCGTGCGGCCGTACCGCGGGGGTACGGGCCGCCGCCGACACCACGAGGTCGTCCAGCTCCACCGACAGGCCCGGTACGGCGGCCGACGGCGGGGGGACGTCCTCGTTGACATGGCTGAAGATCACCTGGGCCGCGGTGTCGCCGGTGTGCGGCTTGCGGCCGGTCAGCATCTCGTACAGGACCACACCGCAGGCGTACACATCGGCGCGGGGGTCGGCCGCGCCCTCCTCGATCTGCTCCGGCGCGAGATACGCCACCGTGCCGAGGACGGTGCCCGTGGTGCCGGTGCCCGAGTCCACGGCCCGCACCAGGCCGAAGTCCGCGACCTTGACCCGGCCGTCGTCGCCGATCAGGACGTTCTCGGGCTTCATGTCCCGGTGGACGAAACCGGCGCGGTGGGCCGCGCCCAGGGCGGCGAGGACGGGTTCCAGGATGTCGAGCGCGGCGCGGGGCTGGAGCGCGCCGCGTTCACGCAGGACGTCCCGGAGGGTGCAGCCGGAGACGTACTCCATCGCCAGGTACACATAGGCGCCCTGGGCGCCCTGGTCGAAGACGCCCACGACGTTCGGGTGCGAGAGCCTGGCCACGGATTTCGCCTCGCGGATGAAGCGCTCCACGAAGGTCGCGTCGACCGCGAGGGCGGGGTGCATCACCTTCAGGGCGACGACGCGGTCGAGGCGGGTGTCCAGGGCCCGGTAGACCGTGGCCATGCCGCCCGTCGCGATGTGGGCGTCCACGCGGTAGCGGGCGTCGAGAACCTGGCCGACCAGGGGGTCCTGAAGCGTATGCACCCACCGAGTCTACGTTTCCCCGCATGCCCCCACGGGTCGCCTTCGCTTGCGCTTCCGAGGTCTCCCTGTGCTGAGCGCACTTCGTTCCTGTGCCGTCGCTCGGTGGTTGCGCAGTTCCCCGCGCCCCTGGGTTTCCTGTGCCAGCCGCACTCCGTTCCTGTGCGGGTATCCCGTGGTTTCGCGCAGTTCCCCGCGCCCCTTTCGGGGCACCCCTGCGTGGTGCCGATGTCCGGCGGGTGCGGGTCGTCCGTCTTTCGCGCAGTTCCCCGCGCCCCTGAAGGGGCACCGTCCTCCTCGTGCAGTCGCGCTGCTGCGGGAGGGGGTGGGCGGGAATCTCTGCTCGCAGACTCCGATCCTCGTCAGTCGGACCACATGAACGTCGTACCGAGCGTGTCGGATCGAGGACGGAGAATCCCGACCGGCACCGACCCGAAGAACAAGCAGATGGCGCCCCAAAGGGGCGCGGGGAACTGCGCGAAGACGAGAACCGGCCCGCACCCGACGAACAATCCCGAAGGGGCAGCATCCAGGGGCGCGGGGAACTGCGCACCCACCGAGCGACGGCACAGGAACAAGTGCGGCCACCCGGACAGACCTCACAAGCGCAAGCGGAGGCGACCCGTGCGGGAACGAGTGCGCCCAGCCGGGAGGACCCCCGCCGGGTCAGAACGCCGGGCGTTCGGGATCCAGCTCCGCACGCCCCGCGTGCGGACTGCTCGCCCGGGCGAACCACCGCCGCGGAATGCGCCCCGCGCGATACGCCAACCGCCCGCCCTCGGCAGCATGCCGCACCGCCTCGGCCATCAGCACCGGCACCCGCGCCCGCGTCACCGCGGAGGCCAGCATCACCCCCGCGCATCCCAGCTCCATCGCCAGCGCCACATCGGACGCCGTCCCGGCCCCCGCGTCCAGCACGACCGGCACCCGCGCCCGCTCCACGATCAGCTCGAAGTTGTGCGGGTTGCGGATACCGAGCCCGGACCCGATCGGCGACCCGAGCGGCATGACCGCCGCGCACCCCACGTCCTCCAGCTTCCGGGCGAGCACCGGGTCGTCGTTGGTGTAGGGCAGGACCGTGAACCCGTCGTCCACCAGGGTCTCGGCCGCGTCCAGCAGCTCCACGGGGTCGGGCAGCAGCGTGCGCTCGTCGGCGATGACCTCCAGCTTCACGAGATCGGTGCCCAGCGCCTCCCGCGCCAGCCGCGCGGTCAGCACCGCCTCCCCGGCGGTGAAACACCCCGCGGTGTTGGGCAGCACCTGGATGCCGAGCCGCTCCAGGACGGACAGCACGGAACCCCGGGTGGTGGGGTCGACCCGCCGCATCGCCACGGTCGTCAGCTCCGTACCGGACGCGACCAGCGCGCGTTCCAGCACATCGAGGCTGGGCGCGCCGCCCGTCCCCATGATCAGCCGTGAGCCGTAGGTCGTACCACCGAGGACGAAGGGGTCGTCGGCCATGGGTCAGCCTCCCTGGACGGCGGTGAGGACCTCGACCCGGTCACCCGTGGTCAGGACGGTGGACGTCCACCCCGCGCGCGGGACGACGGTCTCGTTGAGCGCGGCGGCGACCCCGCCCGGCGCGGTGGTGAGCGTGGCGACGAGCGCGCCGAGGGTGGTTCCCGGCGGCACCTCGCGGGCCTCGCCGTTGAGGGTGACGGTCATACGGACTGCTCCTGGGGGAGGGCGTGGACCGGGGTCCGGAAGCGCAGCGGGCTGAAGGGCCGGGCGGTCCCGGGCAGTTCGCCGTTCACCAGCGCGTGCGCGAGCACGTCCCCGGTGACGGGCGTGAGCAGCACACCGTTGCGGTAGTGGCCGGTGGCGAGCAGCAGACCGTCCAGGGCGGTCGGCCCGAGCAGCGGCGCGTTGTCGGGGGAGCCGGGCCGCAGCCCCGCGCGGGTCTCGGTGAGCGGCAGCTCGGTGATGCCGGGCACCAGCTCATGGGCGTCGCGCAGCAGCTCGTACACGCCGCCCGCGGTGACGGTGGTGTCCCAGCCCAGCTCCTCGCTGGTCGCGCCGACGACGAGTTCGCCGTTCTCCCGGGGGACGAGATACACCTGGCTGCCCCGGACGACGGCCCGGACCGTCCGGTTCAGGAACGGGGCGTACCGCGGCGGCACGGTCAGCCGCAGCACCTGGCCCTTGACCGGCCGGACCGGCGGCAGCACGTCGTCCGGTACCCCGGCGAGCCGGCCGCTGAGGCTGCCCGCGGCGAGGACGACCTGCCCGGCGGCGAGCCGGGTGCCGTCCTCCAGCGCGACGCCCACGGCCCGCTCACGGGCCACCAGAAGGCTCTCGGCCCGGTGGAGGTGGAAGTCCACCCCGGCCGAGCGGCAGGCCGCCACAAGGGCCGCGGCGAGCCTTCTGGGGTCGATCTGGTGGTCGTCGTCGACCCGCAGTCCGCCGCGTACCCCGGGCGCCAGCATCGGCTCCAGCCGCCGGCACTCCCGTCCGTTCAGCCACCGGGAGCTGAGTCCCGCACCGGTCTGGAGTGTGTGCAGATCCCGCAGATGGGCCCGGTCGTCGGCGTCGAGCGCCACCGCGAGCGTGCCGCAGCGCCGGTAGCCGAGGTCGAGCCCGGTGACCCCGGTGAGCTCCGCGACGAACGCGGGATACCGCTGTGCCGAGGCCAGGTTGAGGGCGAGCAGGGTCTCCTCGCCGTGGTGCAGTTCGGTGACGGCCGCGAGCATGCCCGCCGCGACCTGTGCCGCCCCGCCACCGGGCCCGGGGTCCACGACCACCGTGGCCAGTCCGCGCTGCGCCGCCCGCCAGGCGGTCACCAGGCCGATGATCCCGCCCCCCACGACCAGCACGTCCGCTGTACGCGACATGGGTGTCCAGCCCCTCCCTTCGCCGGCATGACCCGGATCAGGTTCGTACGGTCGGAGGCCGGTCAGCCTCCCTCTCAGCCCGGTGCGTCCGGGCTCCCGCGAGTGCTCTACGTTGGCCACCCTAACCCGTCCTCGTACGCCTCAGTAAGGGAGCCGTCACCCGTGACAGCCCAGGACACGGCGCCCCGCGCCCCCTCGCTCGACGGCCGGACCCTCGCCCCGGTGGCCGACCAGGCGCCCGGTCAGGTCGGCACCGGGACCCGGTTCGCCTACCACGAGCGGGACGGGGTGGTCTGGGCCGACTACGCGGGCGGTGACGTGGCGCGCGGACATCTCGTCGGCACGCGCGCGGGGGACCGCCTCGACTTCCGCTACGTCCAGTTGCGCACCGACGGCACCACCGCGTCCGGCCACTGCGTCTCCGAGGTGACGGCCCTGCCGGACGGCCGGCTGCGGCTGACGGAGACCTGGGAGTGGGAATCGGGTCCGGGTCGGGGCACGAGCGTGGTGGAGGAGCTCACGACCGGGGGACGACGCTGACCCGAGGTCGTCTGTCTATGGTGGCGGGGTGAGTGAGCGGACCGGGCCCCCCGCAGCGGTGGCCGCACAGGCAGCGTCAGAAGCACCGGCCGACCTGGCACCGGCGACCGGCGGCACGCCGGACCTCCCGCGCGCGGGTGAGCGGGTCGTCGTCGCGGGCGCGGGCATGGCCGGGGTGCAGACCGCCGTGGCCCTGCGCGAACAGGGCTTCACCGGGTCCGTGGTGCTGATCGGCGCCGAACCCCACCAGCCCTACGACCGGCCGCCGCTGTCCAAGGCCGTCCTGCTCGGCAACGCCGAGGGCTCCGCCTTCGACATCGACTTCGAAGCCCTCGGCGTCGAACTGCGGCTCGGCCTGGAGGTCACCGGCGTCCGCCCCGGCGACCACGCGCTCGACACCGAGGACGGCCCCGTCCCGTACGACACGCTCGTGATCGCGACCGGCGCCCAACCGGTCCGGCTGCCCGGCTCCGAGGGTGTGCCCGGGGTGCATCTGCTGCGCACCCTGGACGACGCGCAGCGGCTGCGCCCGGTGCTCGCCGACCGGCACGACATCGTGGTGGTCGGCGCCGGATGGATCGGCGCCGAGTTCGCCACCGCGGCCCGCGAGGCGGGCTGCGCGGTGACCGTGGTCGAGGCCGCCGACCGGCCGCTGGCGGGCGCGCTGCCCGCGGACGTGGCCGCGCCGATGACCGGCTGGTACGCCGAGGCGGGCGTGAACTTGCGCACCCACGCGCGCGTGGCGCGTGTCGAACCGGGCCTGGTGGTCCTCGACGACGGCACCGCGCTGCCCGCCGGGGCCGTCGTCGTCGGGATCGGCGCCCGCCCCGCCACCGGCTGGCTCACGGGCTCGGGGATCACCCTGGGGGACCACCGGGAGATCGTCGCCGACGACCGGCTGCGGACCTCGGCGCCCGATGTGTACGCCGTCGGCGACTGCGCCTCCTTCCCCTCCGCGCGCTACGGCGAACGCCTCCTGGTGCACCACTGGGACAACGCCCTCCAGGGCCCCCGTACGGTCGCCGCGGGCATCGTCGGCGGACCGGCCGCGCCCTACGACCCGGTGCCGTACTTCTGGTCGGAGCAGTTCGGCCGCTTCGTCCAGTACGCGGGCCACCATCCGCACGCCGACACGACGGTCCGGCGCGGGGACCCCGCCGGGGCGGCCTGGTCGGTGTGCTGGCTGCGCGAGGACCGGCTGGTGGCCCTGCTGGCCGTGGGCCGGCCGCGTGACCTCGCCCAGGGCCGGAAGCTGATCGAGGCCGGTGCGCCGCTGGACGCGGAGGCGCTGACGGACCCGGCCCGGCCGCTGAAGTCCGCCGTCCGCTGAGCGGCCGGGACCGGCCGGGAGGGGTTCTTCGGGGGCTTGTACCACCCGGCGCGGCGGGACGCGCGCAGCGGGCCGCTTTTCCGTTGCCGGAGTGAAGTGGCACGCTTGGGTACGTGACCGAGATTGACGTAAAGATCGATGCGCTCGTCCCCGCCTGGCTCACCCTCCCCGACATCGCCGAGCAGTTCGGCGAGGTGGTGACCCGTGTCCGGCAGCTCGTCAGGGACGGGCAGCTCATCGCGGTACGCCGGGGCGAGAACAGGGCGCTGCACGTACCCGCCGCCTTCATCGACGGCGACAAGGTCGTCAAGGGCCTCAGCGGCACCCTGACGCTCCTGCGGGACGACGGCTTCAACGACGAAGAGATCCTGGAATGGCTCTTCACGCCCGACCCCACCCTGCCGGGCACGCCCGCGCAGGCCCTGAGCGAGAATCGCGGTACGGAGGTGAAGCGCCGAGCGCAGGCGCTCGCCGTCTGAGCGATCCAGCATCCGCCGCCCGAGCGGCGGCACCGCCGGTGTGCGGGCACGGGCCGCCCGTGCCCGCACACCACCGTCCGCACCATCACCAAGGGCCGCCCGCACCACCACGGCCCACGCTTTGCCACGGCCCACTCATCACCACGAAGCACGCATCACCACGGGGGGACACCGCGTCATGCCCAGCTCCACGCGCCGCGCCCGGCTCGCCGACGCCCGCCTCTACCTCTGCACGGACGCCCGTACCCGGCAGGGCGACCTGCCGGAGTTCCTGGACAGCGTCCTCGCGGGCGGTGTCGACATCGTGCAGCTGCGCGACAAGGGCATGGAGGCGGCCGAGGAGCTGGAGCATCTGCGGGTCGTCGCCGACGCGTGCCGCCGGCACGGCGCGCTGCTCGCGGTGAACGACCGCGCCGACATCGCCCACGCCGCGGGCGCCGACGTGCTGCATCTGGGCCAGGGCGACCTGCCCGTCCCGGCGGCCCGCGCGATCGTCGGTGACGACGTCCTGATCGGCCGTTCCACCCACGCCCTCCCGGAGGCGCGGGACGCGGCCGTCCAGCAGGGCGCCGACTACTTCTGCACGGGCCCCTGCTGGCCCACCCCCACCAAGCCGGGCCGTAATGCCCCGGGGCTCGACCTGGTCCGGCACACGGCCGCGCTGGGCACCGACCGGCCGTGGTTCGCGATCGGGGGGATCGACCTCGGCAACCTCGACCAGGTCGTCGAGGCGGGCGCCCGGCGCGTCGTCGTCGTCCGCGCCCTGACCGAGGCCCCGGACCCGGGAGCGGCGGCCCGTGAGTTCGCGGAGCGGCTCCGGGAGCGGTAGCGGGTGCGGTGGCCGGGCCGTGGGCTGCGGCCCGCTCGCGGTCCGTGTTCCGTGATCCGGGTCCGGCCCGAGAGCCACGCGCCGGGGTCCGCGGTCCGCGGTGGTGTCCGTATCGTGGACAAAACCGGTCGGCCCGGTGCGTGTCGGCGCACGGAACAGGCCATGCGTTGTCCGAAGCGTGGACAGCGGCACGTTATTCGTCCGTAATGTCCGTCGCCCGGTTGGGGGACGGCCACGGGCTGGCTAACCTGCCCGTATGGCCCTAGGCACTGCTTCCACCAGGACGGACCGCGCACGCACGGTGCGTGACATGCTCGCGTCGGGCAAAGCGACGTACTCGTTCGAGTTCTGGGCGCCGAAAACGCCCAAGGGCGAGCGGAACCTGTGGAACGCGCTGCGCCGGGTCGAGGCGGTCGCCCCGAGCTTCGTCTCGGTGACCTACGGCGCGGGGGGCTCCACCCGCGCGGGCACCGTCAAGGCCACCGAGAGCATCGTCGCGGACTCGACCCTGACCCCCGTCGCGCACCTCACGGCCGTCAACCACTCCATCGCGGAACTGCGCAACATCATCGGCCAGTACGCCGACGCGGGCATCCGCAACATGCTCGCCGTCCGCGGCGACCCGCCCGGTGACCCCATGGGCGCGTGGGTCCCGCACCCCGAGGGCCTCGCCTACGCGGCCGAACTGGTGCGGCTCATCAAGGAGTCCGGGGACTTCTGCGTCGGCGTCGCCGCCTTCCCGGAGATGCACCCCCGTTCCGAGGGCTGGGACCAGGACGTCCGGCACTTCGTCGACAAGTGCCGCGCGGGCGCCGACTACGCCATCACCCAGATGTTCTTCGACCCGGAGTCCTATCTGCGGCTGCGCGAACGGGTGTCCGCGGCCGGATGCGACACGCCGATCATCCCCGAGGTCATGCCCGTCACCAGCGTGAAACAGCTCGAACGGCTGGGTCAGCTGAGCAACGCGGCGTTCCCGGACGAGCTGAAAGAACGCATCCTCGCGGCGAAGGACGATCCGGCGGCTGTACGCTCCTTGGGAATCGAGTTCGCGACGGAGTTCTGCGCGAGACTGCTGGACGAGGGCGTCCCGGGGCTGCACTTCATCACGCTCAACAACTCGACGGCGACGCTGGAGATCTACGAGAATCTGGGCCTGCACCACACGCGGGCCTAGACCGGCCGTGCGCGGAGGGGCGCAGGCCGCACGAGAGGGGCGTACATGGGCTGGGCGGTCCTCTACATCGCGTTCGGCATCGTCGCGCTGTGGCTGCTGGGTGAAGTGCTGTTGCAGTACAAGGCGAGGCTGCGCTGGCGGCTGCTGGCCTTCAGCGGCTTCCTCGCCGTGGTCATCGGTGTGCTGCTGCCGTCGGTGATCGTGATCGGAATCGGCGCGATGGCGTTCGCCGTCGGGCAGACGTACGTGACGATGTCGTTCCGCCGGGGCTTCTCCACCGGCTGGGCCATCGGCGGCCGGCCGGGCGCCAGCAAGCGCCGCCGGGGCGGCGGACATCAGGAACCCGCGCTCCAGGTCTCCGGACTGGAAGCGGACGACAACCCGTACGCGGCGGGCGACTTCGGCGCCGCACCGCACCCGGGGAACGACGGCTTCCCCTACGAGGCCGCCGGACCGGAGCCGGTCACCATGGTCCACGCACCGGTCCACGCGCCGGAGCCGATGCCCGACGACACCGGCGGCTACGGCGTCTACAGCGAGTCCCCGCAGCCCCCCGCGTCCCCCGGCCAGGACTTCGGCTACGACACCTACTCCGGCTACGACCAGGGCCACGGCTACGACCAGGGCGGGCAGCGCTACGCCGCCTACTCCGACCCGTACATCGGCACCCAGACCTATGACGGCGTCGGCGCCTCCTACGACCCCTACGGCCGCCAGGGCCATGAGCAGGCCCCGCAGCACGACCCGTACGCCCCGGGCGGCGGCTACCAGGAGACCCCGCCGGGCGGCGTCTGGGTCCCGCAGCAGCGCGGCACCCCCGAGGGCGCCCCGTACTCCGGCGAGCCCGCGCCCGACCAGCAGCACTACCCGTATCCCCCGCAGGGCGACGGCTACCGCTCCGACCAGGACACCGGCTACGACGAGCGGCAGCCCTACCACTACTGAGCCCGCGCCCGCCGCCGGTGCGCGGCGGGCGTGCCTCACTGGGAGCCGCGGAACTCCGGCCCCTCCACGATCAGTCCGGCCACCAGCGCCCCTGACATACCCGCGTGCGGCAGCCCGCCGCCGGGGTGCGACCAGCCGCCGACGGTGTACAGCCCGGGGACCCGGGTGGTGTTCGACGGGCTCAGCAGCCGCCCTCCGGCCGCCGCGAGCGCCGGGGCGGGCACCGCCCCGCCCGGCGCGCCCGTCGCCTCCTCGATGTCCGCCGGGGTGCGCACCTCGTGCCACAGCAGCCGCTCCCGCAGCCTCGGCACCGCGCGCCCGGCCGTGTCGATCATCCGCTCGGCCAGCCCCAGCACCTCGTCCCGCCGGTCGCCCGCTCCCGCGCCCGCCGCGACCGTCGCCGTGAGCGTCACCGCCTCGTGCTCCGCGTCGGGCACGCCCGCGGGGTCACCGGTGCTCAGCACGGCCACCGTGGGCCGCTCCGGCAGCCCCGGTACGGCACCGGACAGGGCGTCCAACTCGCCGTCACGGTCGGTCGTGTGGACCACCGTGCGGTACGCGGTGCCCTCGGGGCGGGCGCCCCGCAGCGCCAGCATCACCGTGAGCCGACTGGCGGTCCCCGGGCGGGCCGGGACGGCCTCCGGCGCGCGCGGCTCCGTGCCCGGGAGCATCCCCGCCAGCACGGCGGGCGCCACCCCGGCGACCACATGGTCCGCCTCGGTCACGGAGCCGTCGGCCAGCTCGACGCCGACCGCTCGGCCGTCCTTCTCCACGATCCGGGTCACCGCCGTGCCGAAGCGGAACTCCACCCGGCGCGCCAGACACCGCTCATGGACGGCCCGCGCCAGCTCGCGCATACCGCCGCCCACCGACCACACCCCGAACGTCTGCTCCAGGTACGCCAGCACCGACGCGCCCGCCGGGGCCGTCCTCGGGTCGAGCCCCCACTCCAGCGGATAGCTCTCCAGCAGGGCGCGCAGCCGTGGCTCGCCCGCCAGCTCCAGCTCGGCGATCCCGCTCACGGTCGTCGCCACCAGGTCGCGGCGCAGCAGCCGCTTGCGGGGCAGCGCCGGGTACGGCTCACGCTCCGCCAGCACCTCCCAGTTCGGCCACAGGGGCTCCTCCAGGAGCGGGCGGCGGGCCCGGTCCCAGGCGTCCCGGGCGCGGTTGACGAACGCCGCCCACAGCGCGCCCGCGTCCCCGCCGAGCGCGGTGTCCAGCGCCTCGGCGACGCCCGCGCGCGACGCGTGGGGCAGGAACACCTCCGTGCCGTCCGCGAAGACATGGCGGGACGCGGGCTCCACCTGCGACAGCTCGACGCACCGCTCCAGCGGCTCCTTGCCGGTCTTGACGAACAGATCGCGCTGCACGGCGGGCAGCAGCAGCAGACCGGGGCCCGTGTCGAACGTGAATCCGTCCCGCGCGAAGGAGCCCACGGCACCGCCGTAGGTGTCCCCGCGCTCAAGGACCACCACGCTGTGGCCCGCGATGGCCAGCCGCGCGGCGGCCGCCATGGCGCCCATGCCCGCGCCGATCACCGCAATCCGTCCCATGCGGCGACTTTATCGGCCACCACCGACAGCGCCGCCGGGAGGCCGCCGACAGGCCCCGCACGGGGTCCGTGGCGGCTCCGGCGACGGCCCCGACGAGGACGGCGGGCCCGGACAAGAGGACGCGGGCCCAGACCTGAGTACCGGTACCTAGCGGCGGAGATGAGTACCCGCGCGGATGGGCCGCCACCCGGGGAAACGGGAGAGTGGAGGCACGGAGGAGGACGCCGGAACGGTACCGCCGACACGGGGCGGCGGAACGGAATGGCGCTCCTTGACCGTGGCTCCCCCTGACCAGGGGAGCGGTGACCGAGGAGCCGGGGGGTGTCCAGGGCTCCACGGGCACAGGATCGCCGTGGCGACACGGAGGACCGCGAAAAATGGGGGACACGGGGGAACGCGCCGCTGCGGCGAGGGCTCAGGGGGATGAGCTTCGCTGGAGCGGCGCGTTCGTCCGCCGTGGGTCAGCGGTCGGTCCACCGCCCGCCCGCCGTACCGCCGTCTGCCGTCCCCGCGTCCGCCGCGCGTGTCAGGCGCCGCCGCCGACGCGTCCCTGGAGCAGCCGGGACAGTGCCGCGTGGACGTCGTCCAGTGAGCGTTCGGGCTGGAAGGAACGCCAGTCCAGCGCGGCCACCAGGACCATGCCGACCAGCGCCGCCGAGGTCAGCGGGACGTCGATGTCCCCGCTCAGCTCCCCGCGCTCGACACCCGTCCGCAGCACACCCTCGACCACCGCGACGGTCTCCTGGCGGACCGCCATCAGGGTCGAGTTCCACGACCGGTTGGTACGCCACAGCTCCGCGACGTAGAGCTGGGTGAAGGACGGGTACCGCTCGATGAAGACGAGCCCCGCGCGGACCAGCGCGTCCAGCGCGTCCGCACTCCCGCCACCCGCGCGCGTGGTGCTCTCCGCCGCGTCGCGCAGGGACGCGGTCAGCAACTCCACGCCGTGCCGCAGCAACTCCTCGAACAGGACGGACTTGCTGGCGAAGTTGTAGTACACCGTCCCCTTGGCCACTCCGGCCCGTTCGGCGATCTCGTCCACGGTCGTCGCCGAGAAGCCCTGCTCGGCGATGAGGGTCACAGCGGCCTCGTACAGCTTCTGCCGGGTCGCCTGACGTCGGGTGCTGCTGCTGTCCATGGCTCCGATTCTCACAGGGCCGGCCATGCCCCCGGTGCGCCGGTCACGGTCGGACCTCCCGTGGCCGGGGATCGTCCCGCCGCCCTTGGGCGGTCCGCCCGTGAGATCCCCGGAGCCCTCGTACAGCGGGTGCGCCCCGCCGTCCGGATCGCCCGCTCCGGCCCCAGGAGGCCCACCCCCGCTCCCACCCCCGGTCCAGGGGCGGCGGGCCCGTCCGGGCGCCCCTGAGGCCTTGTGGAGCCCCTCGGCGCCGTCCGCGGCCTTCGTGGCGCCCTTGTCGGGCGCGTGGACCTCCGCGACGCGCTCACGCGACCGGCCGCCGCGGTCCACCGCCGGGGACGGACACCACGACCACCGTCAGCCCCCGACGGCCGGCGCCGGCCGACCCGGACCGCCCGGCACCGCGGGCGGGACGAAAGACGGTGTTCACAAGGCGATAGGGGAGGCAATGTCCACGAGGCAATAGGGTGGGGCGGACCTGAAGCCTCACCGGTCGGCACGGCCCCGAGCCCATCCGCCCGGGAGGCCCACCCGATCGCTACCGCCGCAGGACGGGCGGTGCCGTGCCGAGGAGTCAGTTGCAGTGTCGGACCCGATGCGCCCCCGCGCTTCCCTCCGAACCGCCGTGGTCTGGGACGTGCTGAAGGACGCCCTCGACCAGCGGGTCAAGACCACGGGACGCGACGTGCTCGACGTCCTCGACACGGGCGGCGGCAGCGGCAACTTCGCCGTGCCCGCCGCCCACCTCGGCCACCGGGTCACCGTGGTCGACCCCAGCCCCGACGCCCTGTTCGCCCTGGAGCGCCGCGCCGCCGAAGCGGGCGTCGAGGACCGGGTCAAGGGCGTCCAAGGCGACGCACACGGCCTCTTCGACGTCGCCGAGCGCGACAGCTTCGACGTGGTCCTGTGCCACGGCGTCCTGGAGTACGTCGACGACCCCGCCGTGGGCGTCCGCAACGCCATCGGCGCGCTGCGCCCCTCCGGGGTCCTCAGCCTGCTCGCCGCGGGTCTCGGCGGCGCCGTCCTCGCCCGTGCCCTCGCCGGTCACTTCACCGAGGCCCGGCGCGCCCTCGGTGACCCGGCCGGCCGCTGGGGCGACTCCGACCCGGTGCCCCGGCGCTTCACCGCCGACCAGCTCACCGGGCTGGTCACCGCCGCCGGTCTGCGGGTGGACGCCGTGCACGGGGTGCGGATCTTCGCGGACCTGGTGCCCGGGGTCCTCGTGGACACCGAGCCCGGCGCCCTGGAGGCCCTTCTGAAGCTGGAGGCCGCCGCCGCCGAGCAGCCGGCGTTCCACTCGGTGGCGACCCAGTTGCACGTGCTGGGCACCCGGCAGGATGCCGCGTAACCCTGACGGACCATGGTCAAACGCCGCTGATCAGGTCCGCAGTGGCACATGGAGTACGCCACACGCCACCCGATCGGGCGCCACTCGCCGTATGATCGGGGGAGACGGTCCGGCATGACGGACGGGTCGCCGGGGAATGGACGCCTCAGCGGGCCGGAGCGCCATGACGGGTTCTGACTGGCGAATTGGCGTAGAGGGGCGGGTTTCACGGGGGCGATTCCCTGCCTATCCTGAAGGGAACCCCCCGGTCGCCCCGGCGACTGCACGATGAGGAGGACTCCGTGCCGCTCTCGGAGCACGAGCAGCGAATGCTCGAGCAAATGGAGCGAGCGCTGTACGCCGAAGATCCCAAGTTCGCGACAGCGCTTGAGGGAAGCGGGCTGCGTACGTACACCCGGCGACGGGTGTATCAGGCGGTCGCAGGCTTTCTGGTGGGTATCGCGCTCCTCATGGCCGGTATGGTCGCCCAGCAGATCTGGATCAGCGTGGTGGGCTTCCTCGTCATGCTGGGGTGCGCGGTGCTCGCCGTGACCGGATGGCGTAAAGCGCCGAAACCAGGTGAGCAGCAGGCGGCGGGTCAGCCTGCGGCGCGACAGCAAGGGCGCCAGCGGCGGTCCGTGATGGACCGCATCGAGCAGCGGTGGCAGCGCCGCCGCGACGAGCAGGACGGCTCCCGCTAGGGCGCCCGCCTCTCGGCGGTCCGGCCACCGGAGGATGTCCCTGGCGGGACGGCCTCCGCGCACTTTCCGCTTCCCGCCCCCAGGTCCTCGACCTGGGGGTCTCTCACGTGCCCTGTTGCCCGTACGCCCGGCGATGCCCTGGGTGGTCCCGGCCATCCGCGTCTTGTCCCTGTACAGGTCGTCCGTGGGTGCGCGGTTCCCCGTGCCCCTGGGTTTCCTGTGCTGAGCCCACTTGTTCCTGTGCGGGTACCCGGTGGTTCCGCGCAGTTCCCCGCGCCCCTTCGGGCGCACTTCCGGCCCGGGCCTTTCGGGTGCGGGCGGTCTCGCCGGGGGCGTTCGGCCGGGCCTACGTGTTCCTGTGCGGGTACTCGGTGGGTGCGCAGTTCCCCGCGCCCCTTCGGGACGCGTATCCTCCGTAGCCCGCCGGGTGCGGACAGCGACCCGCCCACACCCAGGGCGACAACCCAGGGGCGCGAGGAACCGCGCACCCCCGTCCGGCCCGCACCGGGACATGTACGCCCGGCCGGACGGACCTAGGGGCGCGGGGAACTGCGCACCCCCGTCCGGCCCGCACGGGGACACGTACGCCCAGGTGGACGGACCCAGGGGCGCGGGGAACTGCGCACCCCCGTCCGGCCCGCACGGGGACACGTACGCCCAGGTGGACGGACCCAGGGGCGCGGGGAACTGCGCACCCCCGAACGGCCCGCACGGGGACACGTACGCCCACGTGGACGTACCCAGGGGCGCGGGGAACTGCGCACCCCCGTCCGGCCCGCACGGGGACACGTACGTTCAGGTGGACGTACTCAGGGGCGCGAGGAACTGCGCACCCCCGTCCGGCCCGCGCAGGGACACGTACGCCCAGGTGGACGGACCTAGGGGCGCGGGGAACTGCGCACCCCCGTCCGGCCTGTACGGGGACACGTACGCCCAGGTGGACGGACCCAGGGGCGGCGGGCGAAGGCCACCCGCACGCAACCCGGCACCCCCGGACCCTCGGGACCTCGGCACCGCCCGGACCCCGGAATCCACGAACCCCCGGTCCGCGGGCCGTCGGGTCCGCGAACCGGGGGAGCGAATCATGGCGCGGGGGTCCGGGGGAACCGGTCCGGGCCGGTCAGGGTGCTTCCGCGCCGCCCCGGACGGGGAACCGTGCGCGGAGCCGGGCCAAGCCGTCGCCCGCGCGGCCCCGCAGGGCCTGCCAGCGGTCCGACAGGGCCCACACCACCCGTACCGCCGACCGGGGCGCCAGCAGGGCCCGCAGCCCGGCCCAGCGCCCCATGGACGCCCGCAGGGCACCCCGTACCGCGCGTACCTCGTCGGCGAGGCCCGCGGCCGCCCGGGGGGCGGGCGCGTACAGCACCTGCTCCACCGCCTCCGCGACCTTCCGCAGGGACTCCGCGGCCCCCGTGTCCAGCCGGGCGACCCGCGCGATCCGGGCCGCCGTCGTACGGGGTGTCTCGGAGGCGTCCGGGGCGATCCCGTGGTCCCACGCGGTGTCCAGGAGTTCCCGCCACACCAGGAGGACCCGTGTCGCCGCGTCCGAGTCGGTCCGGCCGCCCGAGGCGCCGAGCCGCACGGCCCGCTTCCGCAGCCGCCACAGCATCGGCAGGAACGGCACCGTGAGCGCGGCCACCACCCCCAGCGTGATCAGCAGGATGGTGCCGACCGGCGGGCCACCGCCCGACGAACCGGCGGTCACCGCCGGCGCCGCCGTCCCGCAGCCGCCGTCCAGCCGCTTCTGCTCGACCGAGCAGCTCTCGGAGGCCGACGGCGCGGCCGACGGCGCGCTCGACGCGGTCTCCGAGGGCGTCCCCGCCGGGGTGCTGGGCGAGCCCGCGGGGGTGTCCGGCTGGGTGTAGTCCGGAGTCGAACCGCGCGCGGGCGTCGGCTCGAACCGGGTCCAGCCCGCGCCCTCGAAGTAGAGCTCGGGCCACGCGTGCGCGTCCCTGAGCCCCACCGACATCTTCCCGTCGGACTGCGGGGTCCCCGGGGTGAAGCCGACCGCGACCCGCGCCGGGATGCCCAGCGTGCGGGCCATCGCCGCCATCGAGAACGAGAAGTGCACACAGAAGCCCTGCTTCTGCTGGAGGAAACGCGCGATCGCGGCACTCCCGCTGCCCGCGGCCACCTCCGTGTCGTACGTGAAGCCGCCGTCCACCGCGAACCAGTCCTGGAGCTTCACGGCCCGCTCGTAGTCGTTCGAGGCGCCCACGGTCACTCGCCGGGCCGTCTCCTCGACCACGTCCGGCAGCGAACCCGGTATCCGGGTGAACTCCTGCTTGAACTCGGGCGGCGGCGCCGGAGCCCCGGCGAGCTGGGCCGCCGTCGGCTGCACTATCAGGCTTCTGACCTGGTAGTCCGCGCCCTTGGTGGTCTGCCCGTGGTCACCGACCAGGGTCCGGCCCACCGGCTCGTACCGCCAGCGGCCGTCGATCTCGACCCCGCTCGCCGGGAACGGCATCGGCAGCCAGTCCTGCGCGTACCAGCCGGCCGCCTCGATCCGGGTGGTGACCTCGGAACGCTTGACCTCGGGGCTGAGCCCGGCGGGATCGGGGAACGTCGACGGGACATCGCCGATGTCCCGGACCGAGGGCTTCCACGCGCTGCCGTCGAAGGAGTCCAGGGCGACGATCCGCAGATACATCTCCTGGGTGTCGGGGGTGTTCGTGGTGTACCGCATCACCTCCCTGTCCTCGGGCTGGTTGAGGCTGTTCTGGAGCGACACCAGCGGATTGACGGCGGAGATCGTGCCGCCCTCCGCGTCGCCCGTGCCCCTGCCGCGTCCCGTCTCGCCCAGCAGGCCCCCGTCCAGCGCGGGCAGCGCCAGCGGGACGACCAGGGCGATCCCGAGCGTGAGCGCGCCGATCCGGCGGCCGGTGCGCACCGGGCGGGCGGACCCGCCGCCGCTCTCCAGCCCGCCGAGCACCCGGCCCCGGGTGGACGGCGGTCCGCCGAAGACCCGGCCCCACTGCGAGAGCCGGTCGCGGCCCTCGGCGAGCAGGAGCAGCAGATAGCCGGCCGCCGCCAGCAGGAACCACACCCAGCCGGCCTCGCCGCCGCCGATTCCCGCGGCCACCGAGTACAGCGCGAGCAGCGGCAGCCCCGCCGGGGCCGCGCTGCGGCAGGTCACCGCGAGGACGTCCACCGCCAGCCCGATCAGCAGGACCCCGCTGATCAGCACCAGCCGGACGCCGTCCGTCAGCGGCGCCGGTATCGCGTACCGGCCGATGTCGTCGCCGCCCGTGCGGACCAGCTCCGCGAACGCGGTGACGGTGTCGGGGCCGGGCAGGAACCCCGCGACGGCCCGGTCACCGACGAACAGCGCGGTCAGCAGCAGCACCGACGTCGCGAGCTGCGCGAGGACGGTCACCGGCCGGGGCGTCGGGACCCGCCGGGCGACGATGCCGACGGCCGTCTGGCAGCCGATCAGCACGGCCGCCTGGACCAGCCAGGTGGGCGTCTCCATCAGCGGGACCAGCGAGGTCGCCGCCAGCAGTGTGGCGAGCGCGGCGCACAGCGCCAGTCGAGTACGGCCGCTCATGACCAACCCCCCGTTCCCCCCGTGAGCCCGGTGCCGACGCGCTCGCGGTCCGCCTGGCGCCACATGTCCGTGACACTCGATCCGGGTGCCACGGCGACAGCCGTCCAACCGGCCTCGCCCAGCATCCTCAGCCGTTCCCGGCAGTGCCTGCCGGGTTCGGCGCCCGCGCCCCGGCCCCACTGGTCGCTGTCCAGCACGAAGGCCACGGCCACCCCGCTGCGCTGCCGCATCCGGGCGACGGCCACGGCCTGTTCCTCGTCCATGTCGCCGAGGAACGCCACCAGCAGCCCCTCGCCGCCGCCTTGCAGCGCGTCGTACGCGCGGGACAGGCCCTCGCTGTCGGAGTGCTCGACGACGGCCAGGGTGTCCAGCATCAGTCCTGAGGTGTCCGCCGAGTCATGACCGGCGCCGGTGAACCCGTCGGACCCCTCACCGGGCACCGAGGTCCCGGTGTCCGTCAGCAGCCGTACCGAGAATCCCCGTTCGATCATGTGCACCAGCGCGGACGCGGTGCCGGAGACGGCCCACTCGAACGCCGAGTCGGGCCCGGAACCGTCGTAGGCGATGTACCGGGTGTCCAGGAGCACCGTGCAGCGGGCGCGCTGCGGCTGCTCCTCGCGGCGCACCATCAGCTCGCCGTAGCGGGCGGTGGAACGCCAGTGCACCCGGCGCAGATCGTCGCCGTAGCGGTACCCGCGCGGGATCAGGTCGTCCTCACCGGCGAGGGCGAGCGAGCGCTGCCGCCCGTCGCCGTGCCCCGTCGACGAACCGCTGAGCCGCACCGCGGGCAGCGGCTCGACCCGCGGGACGACGGTGAGGGTGTCGTACGTGGCGAAGGACCGGGTGAGTTCGCACATCCCGAACGGGTCGTTCAGCCGCAGCTGGAGCGGCCCCAGCGGGTACCGTCCGCGCAGATCGGAACGGACCCGGTACGACACCTCGCGGCGCCCGCCCGCCTCGACCCGGTCGAGGACGAAACGGGGCCGCGGACCGAGGACGTAGGGCACCCGGTCCTGGAGCATCAGCAGGCCGGTGGGCATCCGCGACACGTTCTCCACCCGCAGATGGACCCGCGCCTCCGACCCCGCCGGGACCCGCCCGGGGGAGAGCCTGCGGCTGCCCGCCACCCGGTAACGCGTGCGGTACAGCACCAGCGCGCACACCAGTGGCAGCACCGCCAGCAGCAGCCCCACCCGCAGCAGATCGCTCTGCCCGAGCACATAGGCGCACACCGCGGCGGCCACCCCCGCGGCGAGGAAGGACCGGCCGCGGGTGGTGAGCCCGGCGAGGGCGGTGCGCACGCCGCCCCGGCCGTCCTCCGGATACGGACCGGACGGATCACCGGGGACCGTCATCACAGCCTCCGTACGCCGGGCGGACGCTCCCCGAAGGTCGCGGCATGCCCGGGATGCCCGTTGGCGTGCGGCTGCGCGACCGGGACCGGGGTGCGCTGGATGATGTCCTGGACGACCTGCTCGGCCGTCCGGCGGTTCAGCTGGGCCTGGGCCGTCGGCAGCAGCCGGTGCGCGAGCACCGGGGCGGCGAGCGCCTGCACGTCGTCCGGCAGGGCGTACTCGCGGCCCGCGAGCGCGGCGGCGGCCTTCGAGGCGCGCAGCAGATGCAGCGACGCGCGCGGCGACGCCCCGAGCCGCAGATCGGGATGGCTGCGGGTCGCGGAGACCAGGTCCACCACATAGCGGCGGACGGTGTCCGCGACATGGACCGAGCGGACCGCGTCGATCAGCTTGACGATGTCGGCGGCGTGCGTCACCGGCTGGAGGTCGTCGAGCGGTGAGGCACCGCCGTGCACCCCGAGCATCTCCAACTCGGCGTCCGCGCTCGGGTAGCCGATCGACACCCGGGCCATGAAGCGGTCGCGCTGCGCCTCGGGCAGCGGATAGGTGCCCTCCATCTCGACCGGGTTCTGCGTCGCCACCACCATGAACGGGCTGGGCAGTTCGTAGCTGTTGCCGTCGATGGTGACCTGCCGCTCCTCCATGGACTCCAGGAGGGCGGACTGGGTCTTCGGCGAGGCCCGGTTGATCTCGTCGCCGATCACGATCTGCGCGAAGATCGCGCCCGGTTTGAACTCGAAGTCCCGCTGCTGCTGATCCCAGATGGACACCCCGGTGATGTCCGAGGGCAGCAGATCGGGTGTGAACTGGATACGGCGCACCGAGCAGTCGATGGACCGCGCCAGTGCCTTGGCGAGCATGGTCTTCCCCACGCCCGGTACATCTTCGATCAGCAGGTGCCCCTCGGCGAGGAGCACGGTCAGCGAAAGCCGTACGACCTCCGGCTTGCCCTCGATCACACCCTCCACCGACCTGCGGACCTGCTCCGCTGTGGTGGTCAGATCTGTGAGGCTCGCTCGATCGTCATAGGTCGTCACCCGGCCCTCCTCGGCCCTTCCCCTGGCCCCTCGCGGAGCCGGGCATTCCCCAACTTCCGGACCGGCGCGCGTTGCTGCGGCCCGGCCCACCCCGGAACACGGGCACCACTCGGCGGGCGTTCAGCGCGGTGCCATGTACGCGCATTGTTGTCGCCGTGACCGGTTCGTGTCACTCGGCTGTGGACAACTGGCCGCCGGGTGACCGGCTTCGTGGTGCACCGGAGCGCCCCAGCCTAGGCCGTCCGGGGCGGTGTCGTGGCACGTGGTCGGGTCGGCGGGGCACCGGGACCGCCGGTCAGGCACCCGGAAGGGGGGTGGGGGGAGGGGCCATGAGGGGGGTGCCCGCGGGGTGGGAGGCGGCGGACGGCCCCGGCTCCGTACCGGAAGGGGCCGCCCGCCGGGCGGCTCACGCCGGGTCGATCTCCCGCAGCAGACCGGTACGGACGTCGAAGACGAAGCCGCGCACATCCCCGGTCTCCACCAGGAACGGCGAGGTCCGCACCCGCTGCATCGACTGCCGGACGTCCTGCTCGACATCCCGGAAGGCCTCCACCGCCCACGCGGGACGCTGGCCGACCTCCATCTCCAGCTCGTGGCGGAAGTCCTCGGTGAGGCTCTCCAGACCGCAGCCGGTGTGATGGATCAGGACCACGCTGCGGGTGCCCAGCGCGCGCTGGCTGATGGTGAGGGAACGGATCACGTCGTCGGTGACCACACCCCCCGCGTTGCGGATGGTGTGGCAGTCGCCCAGTTCCAGACCGAGCGCGGCGTGCAGGTCGAGACGGGCGTCCATGCACGCCACGACGGCGACCTTGAGAACGGGACGGGCGTCCATCCCCGGATCGGAGAAGGCGGCCGCGTACCTGCTGTTCGCGCCGACGAGCCGGTCGGTGACGGTGGAACCGGCACTCATGGCGGCTTCGGTGCCTGACGGGAGGGGAGCGGAAGTCGTCATGACACCGACGGTAGTGCGCGCGGGGCCGCCCAGCAGGGCAGGAGAGGGGACAAAGAACGTCAATGAGGCTTGTTGTGAGGTAACCCACAAGCGTGAACCCGGCACCGCCGAACGGGTGGCTCCGGCGGTTTCGCGGCTTTGTGCGAACCATGCCCCCGACGCGCAGGCGCGTTGATTGACCGGGCGACACCGTGGACTAAAGTGACGCGAAGCGGGAGGCCGCGAGCCCTCCCCGCTGGACTGGCAGTCACCGGAGATCCGCACGATCTCCCCGCGCGCGCGAAGCGCCACGTACGGCTCGGCCTCCTCCCGCTCCGGTCGGCCGGCGCCCCCGGTGACCGGGACGGCGCCGGTGGTCCACCCTTCACGAGCGGGCGGGGCCCTGGCGGTACGTGCGCCGCGCCCGGATCCTTGAGAGGGCACATGCACGGGCGCGAAGGGGACATCCCCGATCCCGACCAGGCCACCCGGGAGCGGCCCCCGCACCCGGACGGCGACCCGCCCCCCGCCGCCGAGGACGGGCCACCGCCCCCCGGCACCCGGCACGTCCCCGTGATGCTGCGGCGCTGTCTGGACCTGCTGGCCCCGGCCCTGGAACCGTCCGGCGCCACGCCCCCGGTCGTCGTCGACTGCACCCTCGGTCTCGGCGGCCACAGCGAGGCGCTGCTCACCCGCTTCCCCGGCGTCCGGCTCATCGGCCTCGACCGCGACAAGGAGGCCCTGCGGCTGTCCGGGGAGCGCCTGGCCCGCTTCGGCGACCGGGCCACCCTGGTGCACGCCGTGTACGACGAGCTGCCCGACGTCCTCGACCGGCTCGGGATCCCCGCGGCCACGGGCGTGCTGTTCGACCTCGGTGTCTCGTCCATGCAGCTCGACGAGGCGGACCGCGGCTTCGCGTACGCCCAGGACGCGCCGCTCGACATGCGGATGGACCAGACGACCGGGATCAGCGCGGCGGAGGTTCTCAACACCTATCCGCCGGGCGAACTCGTCCGGGTGCTGCGCGCCTACGGCGAGGAGAAGCAGGCCAAGCGGATCGTCTCCGCCGTGGTCCGCGAACGCGCGAGGGAACCCTTCACCAACAGCGCCCGGCTCGTCGAGCTGATCCGCGCCGCGCTGCCGCAGGCCGTCAAGCGCACCGGCGGCAACCCCGCCAAGCGCACCTTCCAGGCACTGCGGATCGAGGTCAACGGCGAGCTGTCGGTGCTGGAGCGGGCCGTCCCGGCCGCGGTCGCGTCCCTCGCCGTCGGCGGCCGGATCGCCGTGCTGTCGTACCACTCGCTGGAGGACCGCCTGGTCAAGCAGGTGTTCGCGGCGGGCGCCGCGAACACCGCGCCCCCCGGGCTGCCCGTCGTCCCGGAGCGCTACCAGCCGCGGCTGCGACTGCTCACGCGGGGCGCCGAGCTGCCCACCGAGGAGGAGATCGCCGAGAACCGCCGGGCCGCGCCCGCGCGGCTGCGCGGCGTCGAACGCGTCCGCGCGGACGAGGCGGGATGACGCGCCGACCCCGGACGACGGACCGGGCGGGCGGACCGCCGGCGCGCACCGGGAGGGACACATGAGCCGCACCGGGAGGGACACATGAGCCAGGGACCGAAGCTGCGCGGCCGGGCCGCGCGGCTGGCGCGGCTGCTGCCCGCCGGACCGAGCCGGGCGGCCCGCACCCCCTTCGTCCTGCTGATGGTGCTGCTGCTCGGCGGCGGACTGATCACCCTGCTGATGCTGAACTCGTCCCTGAACGAGGGCTCCTTCCGGCTGCGTGAGCTGAAGCTGGAGACCACCGAGCTGACCGATGAGGAACAGGCCCTCCAGCGGGACGTGGACGCCCACGCCGCGCCGGACGCCCTCCAGCGCCGGGCCCGGGAGCTCGGCATGGTCCCCGGCGGCGACCCCGCCTTCCTCGACCCGGACGGCACCGTACGGGGCGTCCCCGGCGCCGCCTCGCCCACCGCGCTGAGCGCCCCCGCGACCCCGCGCCCGGGGCTCGCCGCGCCCCCGGCGCCCACCACCGCACCGCCGTCCCCGTCCGCCGCCGCGCCGTCCCCCGGCGCCTCACCCACCGCGTCCCCCACCCCGTCCGCCGGCCCCGGCGGGAGCCCGTCCGCCGGTACCCCGGGGCCGTCCCCGTCCGGCAGCCCGTCGGGCACCCCGTCCGGCGCGGGGGCCACCGGGACGGTGTCCGGCGCCGACCCCCGGGCCGCCGCCCCGCAGAACCCGCCCGCAGCCCCCGCACCGACCTACCTCCGGCAGGTGACGCCGTGACCGACAGGGAACCCCCCAAGCGCCGGGTGCCACGCCCCGCCCGCCCGGACCGCCGTCCGCGCGCGGACCGCGGTGAACGCCTCTCGCACGACCCGGACCGCGCCCCGCGCGCCGACCGCCAGGACCGCGCCGACCGCCTCTCGCACGACCCGGACCGCGCCCCGCGCGCCGACCGCCAGGACCGCGCCGACCGCCTCTCCCACAGCGACCCCCGGGACCGCGGCCCGCGCCCCGACCGCGCCGAACGACCCGACCGCACGGACCGCACGGACCGGAGCGGCGGCCGTACCGGCCGCGGCGAGCCCACCGACCGGGACCGGGACGAGCGGCAGGACCGCGCCGACCGCGCCGACCGCGCCGACCGCGCCGACCAGGGCCGCGCCGACCGGTCCGGGCGGTCCGACCGCGGTGACCGCGCCGTCCGGGTCGGCCGTCCCGCCCGCCGCTCCGGGACCGGCGGCTCCGCCGTCCGGCCGCCCCGCCGCCCCGGGTCCGCGCGGCCCGGGGTGGGCCGGCGCTCCGCCCGGCCACCCCACGGCCCCAAGCCGCTGCGGCTCGGCAGCCCGAGGCCCCGGCTGCGGATGATCAGCGTGGCGATGACCCTGGTCATGCTCGCGTTCGTGGTCCGGCTGCTCCAGGTGCAGGCCGTCGACGCAGGCGAGTACTCCGCCAAGGCCGAGGCCAACCGCTATCTGACCCGGGTGGTGGCCGCCGACCGCGGCGGTATCACCGACCGCTCCGGGATCGCCCTCGCCACCAGCGTCGACGCGTACGACATCACCGCCGACCCGATGATGTTCACCCCGGACGAGACCAAGCTCCCCGACGCGCCCGCGCAGGCCGCTGCCCTTCTCGCCCCGATCCTCGACCAGGACACCGCCGAGCTGACCCGCAAGCTCAGCACCCCCGAGACGCGGTACGTGGTGCTGGCACGCCGTCAGACCCCGCAGGTGTGGAACCAGATCAAGGACCTGCGGACCACCCTCGGCGACAAGGCCGGGGCCGACCGGCTGGCGGGTGACAAGGACGCCGTCAACATCCTCGGGGGCGTCTTCCAGGAACCCACCAGCAAACGCGTCTACCCCAACGGCGACCTCGCCGCCGGACTCCTCGGCTGGGTCAACGCCGACGGCAAGGGCGGCGGCGGCATCGAGCAGCAACTGGACAAGCGGCTCGCGGGCCGCGACGGCGAGGTCACCTACGCCCAGGCGGGCGGCCGTCAGGTGCCGACCGCCGGCGGCACCGAGACACCCGCCCTGCCCGGCTCCGACATCGAGCTGACCATCGACCGGGACATCCAGTGGGCGGCGCAGAACGCCATCGCGGAGCAGGTCAAGAAGTCCAAGGCCGACCGCGGTTACGTCATAGTGCAGGACACCCGCACCGGCGAGATCCTCGCGATGGCCAACGCCCCCGGCTTCGACCCCGGCGACCTCTCCCGCGCGGGCTCCGCCTCGCTCGGCAACGCCGCGCTCCAGGACGCCTTCGAGCCCGGGTCCACCGCCAAGGTCATGTCGATGGCCGCCGTCCTGGAGGAGAACGCGGCGACCCCGTCGACCAAGGTCACCGTCCCCAACCGGCTGCACCGCGGGGACCGGCTGTTCCAGGACGACATCGACCACCCCACCTGGTACCTCACGCTGAACGGCGTCCTCGCCAAGTCCAGCAACATCGGCACCATCCTCGCCACCGGCCAGCTGGGGAGGACCCAGCCCGAGGCCAACCGCGTCCTGCACTCGTACCTGCGCAAGTTCGGCATCGGCAGCCCCACCGGGCTCGGGTTCCCCGGGGAGACCCCCGGCATCCTCGCGCGGCCCGGCAAATGGTCCACCTCGCAGCAGTACACGATCCCCTTCGGGCAGGGCGTCTCCATCAACGCGATGCAGGCGGCCTCCGTCTACTCGACCATCGCCAACGGCGGGGTACGGGTCGAGCCCACCCTGGTCCGCGGCTCCCGCGGCCCTGACGACCGGTTCACCCCCGCGCCGAAGCCGAAGGAGACCCGGGTCGTCAGCGACCGGACCGCGCGGACCCTGTCCCGGATGCTGGAGTCGGTCGTGGACGACGAGGCGGGCACCGGCAGCAAAGCCCGTATCCCCGGCTACCGGGTCGCGGGCAAGACCGGCACCGCCAACCGCGTCGACCCGGTCTCCGGCAAGTACCGCGGCTACACCTCGTCGTTCGCCGGGTTCGCCCCCGTCGACAAGCCCCGGATCACCGTCTACTGCGCGATCCAGAACGCCACCAAGGGCAGCTACTTCGGCGGCCAGATCTGCGGCCCCGTCCACAAGGAGGTCATGCAGTTCGCCCTGAAGAGCCTTCAGGTCCCGCCGACCGGCACCGCGCCCGCCCGGCTGCCCGTCACCTTCACCCCCTGACCGCGGCGGTGGCCCGGCCCGCGGGCCGGGCCGCGCCACCCCCGCGCACCACCCGAGCCACCAGGAACCGCCCGTGACAACGATCACCCCCCGGCCGGGGAACCGATCGGGGAACCGACCGGACCGCGAAGGCCCCGCGCCCCTCCCCGAGGACCCCTCGCCGCAGGGTGACCGGCACCCGCGGACCGGACCCGCCGAGGAGCCGTCCGCGACCGCGGGCGAACCGCCCGCGTCCGGTGCCGCCGCGCGGAACGGGTCATTTGGTCCCGGGGCCGGTACGCCCGGTACGCTCACCGCCGTGTCACACGCTGATCAGTCGCAAACCACCCAGAAGGGCGTTTCCGTGACCTACCCGGGACCGCCTCGACCGGTTCATGTCTCCCCGACCCCGCTCGCGGAACTGGCCGATCAGCTCGGCCTCCCCACCGGGGGCGCCGCCGGCCAGGTCACCGGCATCACCCATGACTCCCGGGCGGTCCGCCCCGGTGATCTGTACGCCGCGCTGCCGGGCGCCCGTTTCCACGGCGCCGACTTCGCCCCGCAGGCCGCCGACCTCGGCGCCGCGGCGGTGCTGACCGATCCCACGGGACTCGACCGCGCCGCCGCCACCGGACTGCCCGTCCTGGTCGTCGACGACCCGCGCGCCCGGATGGGCGCCCTCGCGGCCACCGTCTACGGCCACCCCGGCCAGGGCCTGCTCCAGATCGGCATCACCGGCACCTCCGGCAAGACCACCACCGCGTACCTCGTCCAGGGCGGACTCGACGCGGCGACCGACGGGGTCACCGGACTCATCGGCACCGTCGAGACACGCATCGGCGACGAACGCCTCAAGTCCGAACGCACCACCCCCGAGGCCACCGACCTCCAGGCCCTGTTCGCCGTGATGCGCGAACGGGGCGTGGACGCCGTCGCGATGGAGGTCTCCAGCCACGCGCTGGTCCTCGGCCGGGTCGACGGCTGCGTCTTCGACGTCGCGGTGTTCAACAACCTCAGCCCGGAGCACATGGAGTTCCACTCCGGCATGGAGGACTACTTCCAGGCCAAGGCCCAGCTCTTCACCCCCGGGCGCAGCAGGCTCGGCGTCGTCAACCTCGACGACGAGTACGGCCGCAGGCTGGTCAAGGAGGCGTCCGTACCGGTCGTCACCTTCTCCGCCGAGGGCCACCCGGACGCCGACTGGCGCGCCGACGACGTCGTGGTCGGCCCGATGGACTCCACCTTCACCGTGCGCGGCCCGGACGGCGAGCGGCTCAGCGCCCGCGCCCCGCTGCCCGGCCCCTTCAACGTCGCCAACACCCTCGCCGCGATCGTCACCCTGACCGTCGCCGGGCTCGACCCGCACCCCGTCGCCGAGGGCGTCGGCGCCGTCCCCGGGGTCCCGGGACGGCTGGAGCGGGTCGACGCCGGACAGCCGTACCTCGCCGTCGTGGACTACGCCCACAAGACGGACGCCGTCGAATCGGTGCTGCGCGCGCTGCGCAAGGTCACCGAGGGCAGGCTGCACATCGTCCTCGGCTGCGGCGGCGACCGCGACACCACCAAACGCGGCCCGATGGGCGCCGCCGCGGCCCGGCTCGCCGACACGGCCGTCCTCACCTCCGACAACCCCCGCTCCGAGGACCCGCTGGCGATCCTCGCGGCCATGCTCGCGGGCGCCGCCGAGGTGCCCGCCCATGAACGCGGCGAGGTGCAGGTCTTCGAGGACCGCGCCGCCGCCGTCGCCGCGGCCGTCGCGCGCGCCGAACCGGGGGACGCCGTGCTCGTCGCGGGCAAGGGGCACGAGCAGGGCCAGGACATCCACGGGGTGATCCGCCCCTTCGACGACCGGCAGGTACTGCGCGAGGCCATCGAGGCATCCCGCGCGGCCCGGCCCGCCGGTGACGGCGCGCCACCCGGCGCCACCGGCCCCGGCGCCCCGCGCACCGGCACCGCACAGACCAGCGAAGCGACCCAGCAGACCCAGGGATGAACTTGTGATCGCCCTCTCCCTCGCCGAGATCGCCTCCCTCGTCGGCGGGCGGCCCCACGACATACCGGACCCGTCCGTGCGGGTCACCGGCCCCGTCGTCCGGGACTCCCGCGAAGCGGGACCCGGCAGCCTCTTCGTCGCCTTCGCGGGCGAACGCGCCGACGGCCACGACTTCGCCGCCCAGGTGGTCGGCGCGGGCGCCGTGGCCGTACTGGCCGCCCGCCCCGTCGGGGTCCCGGCGATCGTCGTCGACGACGTCCAGCGGGCGCTCGGCGCCCTCGCACGGGCCGTCGTGGAACGCCTCGGCGCCACCGTCGTCGCCCTCACCGGCTCCGCGGGCAAGACCAGCACCAAGGACCTCATCGCCCAGGTCCTCGGCGCGCACGGGCCGACCGTCTGGACACCCGGCTCCCTCAACAACGAGATCGGACTGCCGCTCACCGCGCTCAGCGCCACCGACGAGACGCGGTACCTCGTCCTGGAGATGGGCGCCCGCGGTGTCGGTCACATCCGCTACCTCGCCGGACTCACCCCGCCGCGCGTCGGACTCGTCCTGAACGTCGGCACGGCCCACATCGGCGAGTTCGGCGGCCGGGAGCAGATCGCCGAGGCCAAGGGCGAACTCGTGGAGGCCCTTCCGGCCGCCGCCGAGGGCGGGATCGCGATCCTCAACGCCGACGATCCGCTCGTGCGCGCGATGTCCGCGCGCACGAAGGCGCGCGTGGTGCTGTTCGGGGAATCCGGCGAAGCGGACGTACGGGCCGAGAACGTCCGGCTCACCGCCTCCGGACAGCCTTCCTTCAGGCTTCACACACCCTCCGGGTACGAAGACGTGACCTTGCGCCTGTACGGTGAGCACCACGTGTCGAACGCGCTCGCCGCGGCGGCCGTCGCCCATGAGCTGGGCATGTCCGTGGACGAGATCGCGCACGCGCTCTCCGGAGCGGGCACACTCTCCCGCTGGCGGATGGAGGTCACCGAACGCCCTGACGGCGTAACGGTGGTCAACGACGCCTACAACGCGAACCCCGAGTCCATGAGGGCCGCCCTGCGCGCGCTTGCCGCGATGGGTAGCGGCGCTCGGGCCGAGGGGGGCCGTACCTGGGCGGTGCTCGGCGCGATGGCCGAGCTCGGTGACGAGGCACTCGCCGAGCACGACGCGATCGGACGGCTAGCCGTCCGGCTCAACGTGAGCAAGCTCGTCGCAGTCGGGGGCAGGGAAGCGGCCTGGCTGCGCATGGGCGCCTATAACGAGGGTTCGTGGGGTGAGGAGTCGGTGCACGTGTCCGACGCACAGGCGGCGATCGACCTATTGCGCGGTGAACTGCGTCCGGGGGACGTCGTACTCGTGAAGGCATCCAGGTCCATCGGCCTGGAGAGGGTGGCCATGGCGCTGCTGGAGCAGAACGCGAGCGGCGAGGGCGAGGCCTGCGCCCGATGATGAATCAGATCCTGTTCGCGGGTGTCATCGGCCTCTTCCTGACCCTCGTGGGAACGCCGCTGCTGATCAAGCTGCTGGCCCGCAAGGGCTACGGCCAGTACATCCGGGACGACGGCCCGCGCGAGCACCACGCCAAGCGCGGTACGCCCACGATGGGCGGTATCGCCTTCATCCTGGCGACCCTCATCGCGTACTTCCTGAGCAAGGTCATCACCGGCGCGCCGATCACGGTCTCCGGGCTGCTGGTGCTCGGGCTGATGGCGGGGATGGGCCTCGTCGGCTTCCTCGACGACTACATCAAGATCGTCAAGCGCCGTTCGCTCGGTCTGCGGGCCAAGGCGAAGATGGCCGGACAGCTCACCGTCGGCATCGCCTTCGCGGTCCTGTCGCTCCAGTTCGAGGACCAGCGGGAACTGACCCCCGCGTCCACGAAGCTCTCCTTCATCATGGACTTCGGCTGGACCATCGGCCCCGTCCTGTTCGTGGTGTGGGCGCTGTTCATGATCCTCGCCATGTCCAACGGCGTGAACCTCACCGACGGCCTCGACGGCCTCGCCACCGGCGCCTCCGTGATGGTCTTCGGCGCGTACACCTTCATCGGTGTCTGGCAGTACCAGGAGTCCTGCGCCGACGCGAACACCCTCATCAACCCGGAGGCGTGTTTCGAGGTACGGGACCCCCTGGACCTCGCGGTCGTCGCCGCCGCCCTGATGGGCGCCTGCTTCGGGTTCCTGTGGTGGAACACCTCACCCGCGAAGATCTTCATGGGTGACACCGGCTCGCTGGCCCTCGGCGGCGCCCTCGCCGGACTCGCCATCTGCTCGCGCACCGAGCTGCTGCTCGCGCTGCTCGGCGGACTGTTCGTCCTCATCACCATGTCGGTCGTCATCCAGGTCGGCTCCTTCCGGCTCACCGGCAAGCGCGTCTTCCGCATGGCACCGCTCCAGCACCACTTCGAACTCAAAGGCTGGTCCGAGGTCCTTGTCGTGGTCCGCTTCTGGATCATCCAGGGCATGTGCGTGATCGTCGGACTCGGTCTCTTCTACGCCGGATGGGCAGCGGAAAAGTGACCCCCCAGCAGGACACCGACCCCGCGGAGCGGTTCGCGGGCCGGCACATCACCGTCGCCGGCCTCGGCGTGAGCGGCCTCAGCGCCGCCCGCGCCCTGGCCGGCCTCGGCGCGCGCGTCACCGTCGTCGACGGCGGCGACAGCGACACCCACCGGCACAAGGCCGCCGCGCTCGACGCGGAGGGCCTCACCGGGGTCACCGTGCGCCTCGGCGACGCCGTCACCCTCCCCGAGGGCACCGACCTCGTCGTCACCTCGCCGGGCTGGCCGCCCACCGCGCCGCTGTTCGCGGCGGCGGCGGACGCCGGGGTCGACGTGGTCGGCGACGTCGAGATCGCCTGGCTGCTGCGCGGACCCGGCGCCGCCCCCTGGCTCGCGGTCACCGGCACCAACGGCAAGACCACCACCACCCGGATGCTCGCGGCCATCCTGCGCGCCGCCGGACTGCGCACCGCCGAGGTCGGCAACATCGGCACCCCCATCGTGGACGTCGTCCTCGGCCAGGGACACGACGACGCCACCACCTACGACGTGCTCGCCGTCGAACTCTCCAGCTACCAGCTGCACTGGGCCCCCTCGGTCCGCGCGCACTCCGCCACCGTCCTCAACCTCGCCCCCGACCACCTCGACTGGCACGGCTCCATGGCCGCCTACGCCGAGGACAAGGGCCGCGTCTACCACGGCAACCAGGTGGCGTGCGTCTACAACACCGCCGACCCGGCCACCGAGGACCTGGTACGGGCCGCCGACGTCGAGGAGGGCTGCCGCGCGATCGGCTTCACCCTCGGCGCGCCAGGCCCCTCGCAACTCGGGGTGGTCGACGGGCTGCTGGTCGACCGCGCGTTCGTCGCCGACCGGCAGCAGCGGGCGCAGGAACTCGCCCAGGTCTCCGACGTCGAGCCCCCGGCCCCGCACAACATCGCCAACGCGCTGGCCGCCGCGGCCCTCGCCCGGGCCTTCGGGGTCCCCGCCAGCGCCGTCCGGGACGGGCTGCGGGCCTTCCGCCCGGACCCGCACCGCATCGAGCACGTGGCCGACGTGGACGGCGTCGTGTACATCGACGACTCCAAGGCCACCAACACCCACGCCGCCGAGGCGTCCCTGGCCGCGTACGCACCCGTCGTATGGATCGCCGGCGGCCTCGCCAAGGGCGCCGACTTCGGCGAACTCGTGGCCACGGCCGCGAAGCGGCTGCGGGGCGTGGTCCTGCTGGGCGCCGACCGCGCCCTGATCCGGGAAGCCCTGCGGCGACACGCGCCCGAGGTACCCGTGGTCGACGTGGAGCGGACCGACACTGGGGCGATGTCCGAGGTGGTCAGGGCCGCCCAGGGGCTCGCCCGGCCGGGGGACACCGTACTGCTGGCCCCCGCCTGTGCCTCCATGGACATGTACACCAACTACAACATGCGCGGGGACGCGTTCGCGGAGGCGGTCCGTGAGCTCGGCCCCGGTGGCGCCTGAGCCGGTCGCGATGACCGCCCGGGGCGCCCGGCAGGTCTGGGAGGGTCGCATGAGTGCGCCGTGGCTGAGGCTGTCCGGCGGCCGGGACCGCGCGTGCTGAGCGGCGGCGGGCGGGCCCCCGCGGCCACCCCGCGCACCCCCGCGCCCCCGCCGCCGCGCCCCGCGCGCGGACCGGGGGCTCCGCTGCGACGGCTGCGGACGCAGGCGAGACGCGCCTGGGACCGGCCGTTGACGGCCTACTATCTGATCTTCGGCAGCGCCTTCCTCATCACCCTGCTCGGGCTGGTGATGGTCTACTCGGCCTCCATCATCCGCGCGTTGCAGCTCTCGCTGCCCGGTTCGTACTTCTTCCGCAAGCAGTTGCTCGCCGCCGCGCTCGGCACCGCGCTGCTGCTGCTCGCCTCCCGGATGCCGGTCAAGCTCCACCGGGCGCTGGCCTACCCGATGCTGGCGGGCTCCGTGGTCCTGATGGCCCTGGTCCAGGTGCCGGGGATAGGGAAGGCGGTCAACGGCAACCAGAACTGGATCGAGCTGGGCGCCTTCCAGCTCCAGCCGAGCGAGATCGGGAAACTGGCGCTGGTGCTGTGGGGCGCCGACCTGCTCGCCCGCAAACAGGACAAACGGCTGCTGAACCAGTGGAAGCACATGCTGGTGCCGCTGGTCCCGGTCGCGTTCATGGTGCTCGGCCTGATCATGCTCGGCGGCGACATGGGGACGGCGATCATCCTGACCGCCATCCTCTTCGGGCTGCTGTGGCTCGCCGGGGCACCCACCCGGCTCTTCGCCGGGGTCCTCGGCGCCGCCGTCGTCGTGGGCGCCGTCCTCATCAGGACCAGCCCCAACCGGATGTCCCGGCTCCAGTGCATCGGCGCCTCCGAGCTGGGCGGCCCGACCGATCCGTGCTGGCAGGCCGTACACGGGATCTACGCACTGGCCTCCGGCGGACTCTTCGGTTCCGGACTGGGCGCCAGTGTGGAAAAATGGGGCCAACTTCCGGAAGCGCACACGGACTTCATCTTCGCGATCACCGGGGAGGAACTGGGTCTGGCGGGGACACTGTCCGTCCTCGGGCTGTTCGCGGCTCTAGGCTATGCGGGTATCCGCGTGGCCGGACGCACGGAGGACCCCTTCGTGAGGTACGCCGCGGGTGGCGTGACCACCTGGATCATGGCGCAGGCCATGATCAACATCGGTGCGGTGCTCGGCCTGCTGCCGATCGCCGGTGTCCCGCTCCCGCTGTTCTCATACGGGGGGTCGGCCCTGCTTCCGACCATGTTCGCCATCGGACTGCTGATCGCCTTCGCACGCGACGACCCCGCCGCACGCGCGGCGCTCGCCGTGCGACAGTCGGTCCTGACCGGACGGCGGACCGCGGCAAGAGGGCCCGGAACCGGCCGGGCGTCTCGGAGTTGGAACACGATGCGACGGCGCGTCAGGACGCGCCCGTCCGGAGAGCGGTGAATTTCGGTGCATGTCGTACTCGCCGGCGGAGGTACCGCCGGACACATCGAGCCCGCGCTCGCCCTGGCGGACGCCCTGCGCAGGCGGGACCCGTCCGTCGGTATCACGGCACTGGGCACCGAGCGCGGCCTGGAGACCCGGCTGGTCCCCGAGCGGGGGTACGAGCTCGCCCTGATCCCGGCCGTGCCGCTGCCCCGTAAGCCCACCCCGGAGCTGATCACCGTCCCCGGACGGCTGCGCGGCACCATCAAGGCGGCCGAGCAGATCCTCGAACGCACCCGTGCCGACGCCGTGGTCGGTTTCGGCGGCTACGTGGCGCTGCCCGGGTATCTCGCGGCCAAACGCCGCGGCGTCCCGATCGTGATCCACGAGGCCAACGTCCGGCCCGGTCTCGCCAACAAGATCGGTTCCCGGTACGCGGCCCAGGTCGCGGTCTCCACCCCGGACAGCAAGCTGCGGGGCGCCCGCTACATCGGCATCCCGCTGCGCCGCTCCATCGCCACCCTGGACCGCGCGGCCGTGCGCCCCGAGGCGCGCGCCGCCTTCGGGCTCGACCCGCATCTGCCGACGCTCCTGGTGTCCGGCGGCTCGCAGGGCGCCCGGCGGCTCAACGAGGTCGTCCAGCAGGCCGCGCCGTACCTCCAGCAGGCCGGTATCCAGATCCTGCACGCGGTCGGCCCGAAGAACGAACTGCCGTACATCGAGAACATGCCCGGGATGCCGCCGTATGTCCCGGTACCGTATGTGGACCGGATGGACCTCGCGTACGCCGCGGCCGACATGATGCTGTGCCGCGCGGGCGCGATGACCGTCGCCGAGCTCTCCGCCGTCGGGCTGCCGGCCGCGTACGTCCCGCTGCCCATCGGCAACGGCGAGCAGCGGCTCAACGCCCAGCCGCTGGTCAAGGCGGGCGGGGGACTGCTCGTCGACGACGCCGAGCTGACCCCGCAGTGGGTGCAGGGCAACGTCGTCCCGGTGCTGGCCGACCCGCACCGGCTCTACGAGATGTCCCGCGCCGCGTCGGAGTTCGGCCGCCGGGACGCCGACGACCTCCTCGTCGGCATGGTGTACGAAGCGATCGCGTCACGCGCCAGGGCGTGACGGACGGCGTGTCGCGCCCCCGGGTGTGACAGAAGGCAGGGAGCGTGTCCGGACCCACGACCGCCGAGGGCGGCGAACCGCAGGAACCGGGTTCCGGCCGGTCCCGGCTGCCGCGCCTGCCCCGGCTGCCCGCCGCGCTGTCCGCCCCCCGGACCCGCACCCTGATCCTGGCCGCCGCGGCCCTGCTCGCCGTCACCGGCGGCGGGCTGTGGGCGCTGTACGGGTCGTCCTGGCTGCGGGTCGAGAAGGTCACCGCCGCCGGTACGGACGTGCTGAGCCCCGAAGAGGTCCGCGCGGCGGCGGGCATCGCCTCCGGCACCCCGCTCGTCTCCGTCGACACGGACGCCGTCGAGAACCGGCTGCGCGGTGAACTGCCCAGGATCGACGAGGTCGACGTGGTTCGTTCCTGGCCGGACGGAATCAGGTTGAAAGTCACCGAACGTGAACCGGTCCTGATTGTCGAAAAGGGCGGAAAGTTCATCGAAGTGGACGACGACGCGATCCGTTACGCCACCGTCGCCCGGGCACCCCAAGGGGTACCCGTACTCGAATTGACGCCGCGTCGGACCCCCGGCCCCCAGCGGTTCGGCACCGGGGAGCTGACCCGGGCGGCCGTGGAGGTCATGACCGCCGTCCCGGCCCGGGTGGCCCGGGAAACCCGTAGGCTCAAGGTCCGCTCGTACGACTCCATCACGCTGGAGTTGAGCGGGGGCCGTACGGTCGACTGGGGCAGTGCGGAGGACGGCGGTGCGAAGAACGTCACGCTCGCCGCACTGATGAAAGCCGCTCCGAAGGCCGGGCACTTCGATGTGAGTGTTCCCACCGCCCCCGCGTCAGCGGCGAGTTGACGCGTATTCGTGCAGGCCAGCACCCTGAGTGGGCAGCGCTATGGCTGATCACATAGGGTGAAAAGAAAAACGGGAGGTTCGGCGTGTTCGTTGAACGGGCGCCGCTTGTCGACTTAGTGTCCTGTTCGGAAGAGTCCGAGGAACAGACACACTGGTAACCCTAAACTTCAGCGTTAGGGTTCGGGTCGGCGTTCGGACCGTCCCATTTCGGCATCAGCCGTCGCGGCGCGATACAGCGAGCGGCGGCACGTAATCGAGGCGAGAGGCTCTCGACGTGGCAGCACCGCAGAACTACCTCGCAGTCATCAAGGTCATCGGTGTCGGCGGCGGTGGTGTCAATGCCATCAACCGGATGATCGAGGTCGGCCTCAAGGGTGTCGAGTTCATCGCGATCAACACCGACGCGCAAGCGCTGTTGATGAGCGACGCCGACGTCAAGCTCGACGTCGGCCGCGAACTCACCCGGGGCCTCGGCGCCGGGGCCAACCCGGCCGTCGGCCGCAAGGCCGCCGAGGACCACCGTGAGGAGATCGAGGAGGTCCTCAAGGGGGCCGACATGGTCTTCGTCACCGCCGGCGAAGGCGGCGGCACCGGCACCGGCGGCGCACCCGTCGTCGCCAACATCGCCCGCTCGCTCGGCGCCCTCACCATCGGTGTGGTCACCCGGCCCTTCACCTTCGAAGGCCGCCGCCGCGCCAACCAGGCCGAGGACGGCATCGCGGAACTCCGCGAAGAGGTCGACACCCTCATCGTCATCCCCAACGACCGGCTGCTGTCCATCTCGGACCGGCAGGTGAGCGTTCTCGACGCCTTCAAGTCCGCCGACCAGGTCCTCCTGTCCGGTGTTCAGGGCATCACCGATCTGATCACCACCCCGGGTCTGATCAACCTGGACTTCGCCGACGTCAAGTCCGTGATGTCCGAAGCCGGTTCCGCGCTCATGGGCATCGGCTCGGCCCGCGGCGACGACCGCGCGGTGGCCGCCGCCGAGATGGCGATCTCCTCGCCGCTGCTCGAAGCGTCCATCGACGGCGCCCGCGGGGTGCTGCTCTCCATCTCCGGCGGGTCCGACCTCGGTCTCTTCGAGATCAACGAGGCCGCCCAGCTGGTCAGCGAGGCCGCCCACCCCGAGGCCAACATCATCTTCGGCGCCGTCATCGACGACGCCCTCGGTGACGAGGTACGGGTGACCGTGATCGCCGCCGGGTTCGACGGCGGACAGCCGCCGCCCAAGCAGAGCGGTGCCCTCACCGCGGGCAAGCGTGAGGAGCCGGCCCAGCGCTCGGACTCCCGGCTCGCCTTCGGCGGCCTCGGCGCGGTGACCCCGCGTGAGGAGTCCTCGAAGCCCGCCCCGGTGGAGAAGGACCCGGCCCCGGTCTCCAAGGCGTCCGACTCCTACCCGTCCAGCACCCCGCAGGTCCCGCCCGCCCGTTACGACAGCGGTGTCGAGGAGCTGGACGTGCCGGACTTCCTCAAGTGATAGGCCGAACCGGAGCGGTGGTCCCCGACCGGACCACCACCAGCGGCGCCCACTTCGCCTTCACCGACCGGTGGGGCGGGGTGAGCGCCGTTCCGTACGAGGAGCTCAATCTCGGCGGGGCCGTCGGGGACGACCCCGGCTCGGTCCTCGCCAACCGGGGCACCGTCGCCCGGCGGCTCGGGTTCGACCCGGCAGCCGTCGTCTGGATGAACCAGGTCCACGGCAAGGACGTCGCCGTGGTCGACGGCCCCTGGGACCCGTCCGCCGGGATCCCGCGGGCCGACGCCGTCGTCACCGCCCGGCCCGGGGTCCCGCTCGCGGTGCTCACCGCCGACTGCGTCCCCGTGCTGCTGGCCGACCCGGTCGCCAAGGTCGTCGCCGCGGCCCACGCCGGACGGCCCGGGATGGTCGCCGGAGTGGTCCCCGCCGCCGTCGCCGCCATGGCCGAACTCGGCGCGGAGCCCGCCCGGATCATCGCCCGTACCGGCCCCGCCGTGTGCGGCGGCTGCTACGAGGTCCCCGCGGCGATGCGCGCCGAGGTCGCCGCCGTCGAACCCGCCGCGTACGCCGAGACCACCTGGGGCACCCCCTCCGTCGATGTGACCGCCGGGGTGCACGCCCAGCTCGAACGGCTCGGGGTGCGCGACCGGGAGCGTTCCGCGGTGTGCACGCGGGAGTCGCACGACCACTTCTCGTACCGCCGCGACCGCGTCACCGGGCGGCTCGCCGGCTATGTCTGGCTGGACTGATAAGGCATGACGGACCGCAGGGAAGAACTCGCGCGCAATCTGGCGCGCGTCGAGGAGCGCATCACGGCGGCCTGTACCGCCGCCGGCCGCGAGCGCGCGGAGGTGACCCTGGTCGTGGTCACCAAGACCTACCCCGCCGACGATGTCCTCATCCTCGGCGAACTCGGCGTCCGGCAGGTCGCGGAGAACCGCGACCAGGAGGCCGCCCCCAAGGCGGCGGCCACCACCGCCGCCCCGCTGACCTGGCACTTCGTCGGTCAGCTCCAGACCAACAAGGTACGTTCGGTACTGGGTTACGCCTCCGTGGTCCAGTCCGTGGACCGCGGACGGCTCGTCACCGCGCTGTCCAGGGAGGCGGTCCGGACCGGACAGGAGGTCACCTGTCTGATCCAGGTGGCGCTGGACGCCGACGAGTCCGGACGCGGAGCGCGCGGAGGCGTCGGCCCGCAGGGCGTGCCCGAGTTGGCCGACCTGCTCGCGGACGCCGAAGGGCTGCGGCTCGGTGGCCTGATGACGGTGGCTCCGCTGACCGGACCGTACGCCGGACGGCAACGCGAGGCGTTCGGGCGGTTGATGGATTTGTCGACTGCCCTGCGCGCGGACCATCCTGCTGCGAACATGGTGTCAGCAGGGATGAGTGGGGACCTCGAAGAGGCCGTCGCGGCCGGGGCGACACATGTGCGCGTCGGCAGTGCGGTACTCGGAGTCCGTCCCCGGCTCGGGTAACGTCACCAAGAAGTCGGACCACAGCAGAAAATATGGTCATTCCCGCTGATCCGCGGGGTGGACCACGTGGATCGCGGAAACTTGGTTGGCGTCAGCCGATCCACCACGCCGATCCACCACAGAGCGGAGGACTCAGAGAATGGCCGGCGCGATGCGCAAGATGGCGGTCTACCTCGGCCTCGTGGAGGACGATGGGTACGACGGCCGGGGCTTCGACCCCGACGACGACTTCGAACCCGAACTGGACCCGGAGCCGGAACGGGATCACCGGCGGCACGAGCCGCCCCACCAAGCTCACCAGTCCCACTCCTCCCAACGGGACGAATCGGTACGAGTGGTGCAACCTCCGGCGCAACGCGACCCGGTGCCCCAGTCCGCCGCACTCGCGGCGGAATCGGTCCGCCCCGCCCGCATCGCACCCGTGGCATCCATCACACCTGAACGTCAGAGCCTGGAGAAGAACGCACCGGTGATCATGCCCAAGGTCGTGTCCGAGCGGGAGCCGTACAGGATCACCACGCTTCACCCGCGGACCTACAACGAAGCCCGTACCATCGGGGAACACTTCCGTGAGGGCACTCCGGTGATCATGAATCTGACCGAGATGGACGACACCGACGCGAAGCGACTTGTCGACTTTGCCGCTGGCCTCGTCTTCGGTCTGCACGGCAGTATTGAGCGGGTGACCCAGAAGGTGTTCCTGTTGTCTCCTGCTAACGTCGATGTCACGGCGGAGGACAAGGCTCGCATCGCAGAGGGCGGGTTCTTCAACCAGAGCTGAGACGCAGGACCGGCAACTGGCCGATAATCCGGTACGAAGCAGGCACGGAACAGGGGAGAGGGACAGCACGAGATGCGCGTGTTCATCGAAGTGATTCATTACGCGCTGTTGTGCTACCTCATCGTGCTCATCTTCCGGTTGGTCATGGACTACGTCTTCCAGTTCGCCCGCTCGTGGCAACCCGGCAAGGCGATGGTGGTCGTTCTGGAGGCCACCTACACTGTCACTGATCCACCGCTCAAGCTGCTGCGGCGGTTCATCCCACCGCTGCGTCTCGGGGGCGTGGCGCTCGACCTGTCCTTCTTCGTTCTGATGATCATCGTCTACATCTTGATCTCCGTCGTGAGCCGACTGTGAACGATGACGGTCCCCGCTGACGCGGGGGTTGATCCCGCCGACGACTACGTTGAGGTAAAGAGATGCCATTGACCCCCGAGGACGTGCGGAACAAGCAGTTCACGACCGTCCGCCTTCGAGAAGGCTATGACGAGGACGAGGTCGATGCCTTCCTCGACGAGGTCGAAGCCGAACTGACGCGACTGCTCCGCGAGAACGAGGACCTGCGCGCGAAGCTCGCCGCAGCGACCCGTGCCGCCGCGCAGAACCAGCAGCAGGCAGGCATGCGCAAGCCGCCCGAGCCGCAGGACCGTCCGGGTCCGGTGCCCGCCGCCATATCAGGACCGCAGCCCGTGCCGCCCCAGCAGCAGATGGGCGGTCCCATGGGTGGTCCCCCCCAGCTCCCGAGCGGCGCGCCGCAGTTGCCCGCCGGTCCCGGCGGCCACGGCCCCGGCCAGATGCAGCAGCAGGGTCCCGGCCAGATGCAGCAGGGCCCGGGGCAGATGCAGCAGGGCCCCGGTCCGATGGGCCAGGGTCAGATGGGCCAGGGCCCCATGGGCCAGGGTCAGATGCAGCAGCAGGGCCAGATGCAGCAGCAGGGTCAGATGGGCCCCGGTCCGATGCAGCAGATGGGCGGCCCGATGGGCGGTCCCATGGGCGGCCACGGTCCGCAGATGCCGCAGCCCGGTCAGGGTCCCGGCGGTGACAGCGCCGCACGTGTGCTGTCCCTCGCCCAGCAGACCGCCGACCAGGCCATCGCGGAGGCCCGTTCCGAGGCCAACAAGATCGTCGGCGAGGCCCGCAGCCGCGCCGAGGGTCTGGAGCGGGACGCCCGTGCCAAGGCCGACGCCCTGGAGCGGGACGCGCAGGAGAAGCACCGCGTCGCGATGGGCTCCCTGGAGTCCGCCCGCGCCACGCTGGAGCGCAAGGTCGAGGACCTGCGCGGCTTCGAACGCGAGTACCGTACGCGCCTGAAGTCGTACCTGGAGTCCCAGCTCCGTCAGCTGGAGACCCAGGCCGACGACTCGCTGGCGCCGCCGCGTACCCCGGCCGCCGCGTCCCTTCCGCCGGCCCCGACGCCTTCCATGGCTCCGGCCGGTGCGGGCGCGCCCTCCTACGGTGGTCAGTCCATGGGCGGTGCCCCCTCCCAGGGCGGTCCCTCCTACGGTGGTCAGCAGCAGATGTCCCCCGCGATGACGCAGCCGATGGCTCCGGTCCGCCCGCAGGCGCCGCAGCCGATGCAGCAGGCTCCGTCGCCGATGCGCGGTTTCCTCATCGACGAGGACGACAACTGACGGGTACACCACCCGAAACAGGGCGGGGCCCCCGGAATCTTCCGGGGGCCCCGCCCTTTTCCCGGTACGGGGGCAACCGCGCGAGAACGAGAGCCGACCCGCAGTCGAGGGCAGGCAGCAACGAACAGCGAGCCCTCAAAGGGCGCGGGCAACTGCGCAAGAACGAGGACCGAACCGGCACCCGACGGACCGACAGCAGCGAGCAGCGCCCCTTCAGGGGCGCGGGGAACCGCGCGAAGGACGAGAACCGTCCCGCACCCGGGAACCGGCCGGAGCCACGCAGCACCTCACCCCCACTCCGGCGCACACGCAAAAGCACCCCGCGGGGAAAGTCCCCACGGGGTGCCCGTGCGCTCGCGCGCGTACGACCCGTACGAGCGGCCGGAGGTCAGACCTTACGAAGGCTGAACTCCAACGACAGCCCGGCATCGGAGAAGGAGGGAGCACCGGGCTCCGCCCGGACGAACTCCGTGGCGAGCACCTCGTCCGAGATCAGCCCGGAGTGCTCGGTCAGCGCCCGCACCACGCCCTCGTCCGCCGCGTCCCACCGCAACGCGATCCGGTCCGCCACATCGAGCCCACTGTTCTTGCGGGCCTCCTGGATCAGCCGGATGGCGTCCCGCGCCAGCCCGGCCCGCCGCAGTTCGTCGGTGATCTCCAGGTCCAGCGCGACCGTCGCACCGGAGTCGGAGGCCACGGACCATCCCTCGCGCGGGGTCTCCGTGATGATCACCTCGTCGGGCGCCAGGGAGACCTTCTCACCGTCGACCTCGACGAACGCCGTACCCTCGCGCAGCGCCAGCGACAGCGCCGCCGCGTCGGCCTCGGCGACGGCCTTGGCGACCGCCTGCACGCCCTTGCCGAACCGCTTGCCGAGCGCACGGAAGTTCGCCTTGGCCGTGGTGTCGACCAGCGACCCCCCGACCTCCGACAGCGAGGCCAGCGAGGAGACGTTCAGCTCCTCCGTGATCTGCGCGTGCAGCTCCAGGGGCAGCGACTCGAACCCGGAGACCGCGACGAGCGCCCGGGACAGCGGCTGACGGGTCTTCACCCCGGACTCCGCTCTGGTCGCCCGGCCCAGCTCGACCAGCCGCCGTACCACCAGCATCTGCCGGGACAGTTCGGGGTCGATCGCGCCCAGGTCCGCCTCGGGCCACGACGACAGATGCACCGACTCGGGGGCGTCCGCCACCACCGGCACCACCAGGTCCTGCCAGACCCGCTCGGTGATGAACGGGGTGAGCGGCGCCATCAGCCGGGTGACCGTCTCGACGACCTCGTGCAGGGTGCGCAGCGCGGCCTTGTCGCCCTGCCAGAACCGGCGCCGGGAGCGGCGTACGTACCAGTTCGACAGATCGTCGACGAACGCCGACAGCAGCTTCCCGGCGCGCTGGGTGTCGTAGGAGTCGAGCGCCTGGGTCACCTGGTCGGTGAGCGCGTGCAGTTCGGACAGCAGCCAGCGGTCCAGCAGCGGGCGGTCGGCCGGGGCCGGGTCGGCCGCGGACGGGGCCCACCCGGAGGTACGGGCGTACAGGGCCTGGAAGGCGACCGTGTTCCAGTACGTCAGCAGGGTCTTGCGGACGACTTCCTGGATGGTGCCGTGACCGACCCGGCGGGCCGCCCACGGGGAGCCGCCGGCGGCCATGAACCAGCGCACCGCGTCCGCCCCGTGCTGGTCCATCAGCGGGATCGGCTGGAGGATGTTGCCGAGGTGCTTGGACATCTTGCGCCCGTCCTCGGCGAGGATGTGCCCGAGGCACACCACGTTCTCGTACGAGGACTTGTCGAAGACCAGCGTCCCGACCGCCATCAGCGTGTAGAACCAGCCGCGCGTCTGGTCGATGGCCTCGGAGATGAACTGCGCCGGGTAACGGCTCTCGAACAGCTCCTTGTTCTTGTACGGGTAGCCCCACTGCGCGAACGGCATCGAACCCGAGTCGTACCAGGCGTCGATGACCTCCGGGACCCGGGTCGCGGTGGCCGCGCACTCGGGGCACGGGAAGGTGACGGCGTCGATGAACGGGCGGTGCGGGTCCAGCGACGACTGGTCGGTGCCCGTCAGCTCGGTGAGCTCCGCCCGGGAGCCGACGCACGTCAGATGGCCTTCCTCGCAGCGCCAGACGGGCAGCGGGGTGCCCCAGTAGCGGTTGCGGGACAGCGCCCAGTCGATGTTGTTGTTGAGCCAGTCGCCGTAGCGGCCGTTCTTGATGGAGTCCGGGTACCAGTTCGTCTTCTCGTTCTCTTCGAGCAGACGGTCCTTGATCGCGGTCGTCCGGACGTACCAGGACGGCTGCGCGTAGTACAGCAGCGCGGTGTGACAGCGCCAGCAGTGCGGATAGCTGTGCTCGTACGGGGTGTGCCGGAACAGCAGCCCGCGGTCCTGGAGGTCCTGGGTGAGGGCCTCGTCGGCCTTCTTGAAGAAGACCCCGCCGACCAGGCCGACGCCCTCCTCGAAGGTGCCGTCGGGGCGCACCGGGTTGACCACCGGCAGCCCGTACGCGCGGCAGACCTTCAGGTCGTCCTCACCGAACGCGGGGGACTGGTGGACCAGGCCCGTACCGTCCTCGGTGGTGACGTAGTCGGCGTTGACGACGTAGTGCGCGGGCGCCGCGTCGGCCGGGAAGTCGACCAGGGTGAAGGGGCGCTGGTACGACCAGCGCTCCATCTCGGCGCCGGTGAAGCTCTGTCCGGTGGGCTCCCAGCCCTCGCCGAGCGACTTCGCGATCAGCGGCCGGGCGACGACGAGCTGCTCCGTGCCGTCGGTCACCACGTCGTACACGACGTCGGGATGCGCGGCGACGGCGGTGTTGGACACCAGGGTCCACGGGGTGGTCGTCCAGATCAGCAGCGCGGCCTCGCCCGCGAGGGGGCCCGAGGTCAGCGGGAAGCGGACGAACACCGACGGGTCGACGACCGTCTCGTAGCCCTGCGCCAGCTCATGGTCCGACAGGCCGGTGCCGCAGCGCGGGCACCAGGGCGCCACCCGGTGGTCCTCGACGAGCAGGCCCTTGCCGAAGATCTCCTTCAGCGACCACCACACGGAGTCGATGTACTCCGGGTCCATGGTGCGGTAGGCGTCGTCCAGGTCGACCCAGTAGCCCATACGGTCCGTCAGCTCGGCGAACGCGTCGGTGTGCCGGGTCACGGACTCACGGCACCTGGCGTTGAACTCGGCGATGCCGTACGCCTCGATGTCCTTCTTGCCGTTGAAGCCGAGTTCCTTCTCGACGGCCAGCTCCACCGGGAGGCCGTGGCAGTCCCAGCCGGCCTTGCGGCCCACGTGGTAACCGCGCATGGTCCGGAAGCGGGGGAACACGTCCTTGAAGACGCGGGCCTCGATGTGGTGCGCGCCCGGCATGCCGTTCGCGGTCGGGGGGCCCTCGTAGAACACCCACTCGGGGCGTCCCTCGGAGCGCTCCAGGCTCTTGGCGAAGACCTTGCTCTCGCGCCAGAAGTCGAGCACGGCGTGCTCCAGGGCGGGCAGGTCGATCTGCGCGGGCACCTGCCGGTACTGCGCGGCGCCGGGCGCGGCGGACTCTGCGGTGGTGCTCCGGGCCGGTTCTGGCTGCGGGGTCATCTCGGCGGCTCCTCCAACGGACTGCTTCTTCCGTCGGAGGGACGAGAGCCGGTGCGCCGGCTACGGCGCGCTCCCGCGGTACCACCCTCCTTGGCCCTCCGGCGCGGCGCGCCGGACAGCCCCCTCATTGGGGTCGCGACGCCGGTTCTACTCGCCCCGCGGTGCCCGGCTCGCGGGCGGGGGGCTTTCCTCCGGCGGCTCCGGGGTGATCTTCACGCCGCGCTGACCCCCGGGCTCACACCGTCCCCGGGTCGCTCTGGGCTGCTCACGCCGCTACTCGGCCCCATCCAAGCCTTTTCGCTGCGGCCAGTGTACGGCGCCGGGCGCCGCGCGCCGAACGGATTGCGCGGCGGCGGGCGCGCGGGGGGCGGACCCCGGGGCGCCGCGTGGTCCCGGCGCGGGCGGGCCGTACGGCTGTCGGCGCACCGGTGGCGGAGGCGGCGGCCGCCGGGGCCCGCGGTGACCCGAACGGGGCAGCGGGGCGGGTGAGGGTTCCTGGCCTGCCCTTGTGGGCGCCGCGCGCGGTCCGTGCGCCGGTGGGGGCGGGTGCCCGGGCCGCCGGACCGGGTCCGGGGTGGTGTGCGGGGAGGTCAGGGGCGCGGTGCTCCCCGTTGCCGTGGGTCCGGGGGCGATTTATCGTCCCAGCACGATTCGCGAGCAAGATCACGATATGTGAAGGGGCCGCGGCCATGGTGGCGAAAGAGACCGCCGCAGAGCACTCACCGCCTCCGGCGGAGGGGACCGAAGCCGTCGCCCGGACAGCGGCGGCCAAGAAGGCCGCGGGGAAGAAGACGGTGGGGAAGAAGACCGCGGCGGCGAAGAAGACCACCGCGAAGAAGACGGCGGCCAAGACCGCGGGAGCCGGGACCGCGGCGGCCAAGAAGGCGACCGCGAAGAAGGCACCCGCGACGAAGGCACCCGCGAAGAAGACCGTGGCGAAGAAGGCCGCTGCCGAGAAGGCACCCGCCAAGGCGCCGGCCGGGAAGGCCGTGTCCGGTGAGGCGGCGGCCGGGAAGGTGTCCGCCGAGGGGGCCGGGAGCAGTAAGGCGGGTGCGGGCCGGGCAGACATCCGTAGGACGGACGTCCCGCACCCGGACCACGGGACCGGGACCGGGGCGGACACGGAGGCGGAGGCGGGCCCGGGGACGGACAGCGGCGGTGGCGGGGCGACCGGGGGCGCGGTGCGTACGGGTGCGGGGGGCGCCCGGGACACGGGTGCGCAGCGGTCGGCGGCCAGACGCAGGAAGAACATGGCGCCGGGGAGCGCCGGGGCAGGGGGCGGGAAGGACCGTTCGGACGGCTCGGAGAGTGCGGACAGTGCGGCTGCGGTCGCGGACATGACGGGAGCCACGACAGTGGTTGCGAAGAAGACTCGGGGTACGGCCACGGCGGCGAAGGGCACCGGTCCGGTGCCCAAGGCGCGGCCGGCCGCGGCGGAGCCCGGCGAACTCCAGGTACGCCCGGGTGAGGAACCCTGGACACCGGAGGAGGTCGCCGAGGCACGCGCGCTGCTGTCCGCCGACGCGACCCGGCTGCGGCAGGAGATCACCTCCTCGGAGGCGTCCCTGGCCGGTCTGATGCGGGACTCCGGGGACGGCGCCGGTGACGACCAGGCCGACACCGGGACCAAGAACATCACCCGTGAGCACGAGCTGGCGCTCACCGCCAACGCCCGGGAGATGCTCGAACAGACCGAGCGCGCCCTGGACCGGCTGGAGACCGGGACGTACGGGCTGTGCGAGAACTGCGGCAAGCCGATCGGCAAGGCCCGTATGCAGGCGTTCCCCCGGGCGACCCTGTGCGTGGAGTGCAAGCAGAAGCAGGAGCGCAGGGGCTGACACCCCGGCGCGACCCCCGCGCGCGGGGAGCCACCGGGGCGGTGTCCGCCGCGCCGCCCCGGTCCCGCCCCGGCCCCGTACCGCTCCTTGCCTGATCAGCCGGTCATGCCGTGCCGTACCCTCGTCCTCAGTCAGGTACCTAGGCTGAGGGACTCACGTGGCAGAGGCGGAGCGCATCATCGGTACGCCGGACATCCCGGACCCGTCCGGGGCTCGACCGGCCCCCGACGACGGGAACAGCGGACGGGAAACCGTCGAGGGGGACACCGCGGGTGCCGAGGGCACCGACGGCGCGGAGGAGACCCCCGCCCCGCGTGGCAAGCGGCGGATCATGGCGCTGTTCGCGGTGGCCGCGGTGGCGTACGCGTTCGACCTCGTCACCAAGCTGATCGTGGTCGCCAGGCTGGAGCACCATGAGCCGATCGAGGTCATCGGTGACTGGCTGCGCTTCGAGGCGATCCGCAACTCCGGTGCCGCCTTCGGCTTCGGCGAGGCATACACGGTGTTCTTCACGGTGGTCGCGTCCCTGGTGATCGTGGTGATCGCCCGGCTCGCCCGCAAGCTGTACAGCACGCCGTGGGCCATCGCCCTGGGGCTGCTGCTCGGCGGCGCGCTCGGCAACCTCACCGACCGGATCTTCCGCTCGCCCGGGGTGTTCAAGGGCGCGGTCGTCGACTTCATCGCGCCGAAGCACTTCGCCGTCTTCAACCTCGCGGACTCCGCGATCGTCTGCGGCGGCATCCTGATCGTGCTGCTGTCCTTCCGGGGACTGGACCCGGACGGGACCGTCCACAAGGACTGACAGCGCCCCGCGGCCCCCGCCAGGACTCCGGCCGGGCCGGGGGGCCGCCGGAGTCCTGCATACTCGACGGGTGAGCACGCTTCCCGAGATCCGAACCCTGCCCGTGCCGGACGGCCTGGAGGGCGAGCGCGTCGACGCCGCCATCTCCCGGATGTTCGGCTTCTCCCGTACGAAGGCGGCGGAGCTGGCCGCCGCGGGCAAGGTGCTGGTCGACGGCACGGCGGTCGGCAAGTCCGAGCGGGTCCACGGCGGCGCCTGGCTGGAGGTCGAGATGCCGCAGGCGCCCGCGCCCGTGCAGGTCGTCGCCGAGCCCGTCGAGGGCATGGAGATCATCCATGACGACGACGACATCCTGGTGATCGTCAAGCCCGTCGGCGTCGCCGCGCACCCCAGCCCCGGCTGGACGGGGCCCACCGTCATCGGCGGGCTGGCCGCCGCCGGGTACCGCATCTCCACCTCCGGGGCGGCCGAGCGGCAGGGCATCGTGCACCGGCTGGACGTGGGTACGTCCGGGCTGATGGTCGTCGCCAAGTCGGAGTACGCCTACAGCTCGCTGAAGCAGCAGTTCCGGGAGCGGACGGTGGACAAGCGTTACCACACGCTCGTCCAGGGCCACCCGGACCCGATGAGCGGCACCATCGACGCCCCGGTCGGGCGCCACCCCCAGCACGACTACAAGTGGGCGGTCGTCGCCGAGGGCAAGCCCTCCGTCACCCACTACGACCTGATCGAGGCGTTCCGCGCGGCCTCGCTGCTGGACGTGAAGCTGGAGACCGGCCGCACCCATCAGATCCGGGTGCACATGGCCGCGCACCGCCACCCCTGCGTCGGTGACCTGACGTATGGGGCGGACCCCACGCTGTCCAAGCGGCTCGGGCTGACCCGTCAGTGGCTGCACGCGGTGCGGCTCGGTTTCGAGCACCCGGGCGAGGCCCGCTGGGTCGAGTTCGGGAGCGGATACCCCGAGGACCTCCAGCAGGCACTCGACCGCGTCCGCGCCGAGTCCTCCTAGGGCCCTCGGGTCCACCCGGCGCCCGCGGCTCCTCCTAGCGCCTGCGCTCGCTCAGGTCCTTCTCCGGAGCGGTCACCCTTCGCGGCAGCCCGGCGGTCGTCCGTCCGCCGGGCTCCTCGTGTTCCCGGGCGGTGTCCTGCACCGTGTCCTTCACGAGCCCGGCGTCACCGCCGCTCCCGACGGCGTCCGGTCCGTCCGGCCTGCCGGGGGCCGGTGCCGCCGTCGCCGTGGTGATGTGGGGCAGGGCGTACGGATGGTGGTCGGTGAGCCAGCGGAGCATCTGCTCGCGGACCGCGACCCGTACCGTCCAGATGTCGTCGGCGTCCTTCGCGGTGACCAGGGCACGCACCTCCATCGTCGTGGGGGTGGAGTCGGTGACGGCGAGCACATGGTCGCGGCGGTCCCACGCGGGGCAGCCCTTGAGGATCTCGTGCAGCTTCTCGCGCATCTCGGCCACCGGGGCGCTGTGGTCCAGATGGAAGAAGACGGTGCCCGTCATCTGGATACCGCCCCGGGACCAGTTCTCGAAGGGCTTGCTGGTGAAGTACGACACCGGCATGGTGATCCGCCGCTCGTCCCAGGTGCGGACCGTCAGGAACGTCAGGGTGATCTCGTCGACGGTGCCCCACTCCTCGTTGACCACGACCGTGTCGCCCAGCCGCACCATGTCACCGAAGGCGATCTGGAACCCGGCGAAGAGATTGCCGAGCGTGGACTGCGCGGCGATACCCGCGACGATGCCCAGCAGACCCGCCGAGGCCAGCAGCGAGGTACCCGCGGCCCGCATCGGGGGGAAGGTGAGCAGCATCGCCGCGACCGCCACCACGCCCACCACGGCGGTGACGACGCGCTGGATCAAGGTCACCTGGGTACGGACCCGGCGCACCCGCGCGGGATCGCGGCGCGCCCCCGCGTAGCGGGCGTACGTCGACTCCACGACGGCCGCGGCCATCCGGATCATGAGCCATGCCGTCGCCCCGATCAGCACCAGGGTCAGCAGCCGGGCCATGCCCGGCGAGGGTGACCCCAGCAGCCTGCCCTGTCCGTAGGCGCCGCGGACCAGGGCCGCGCACAGCACGACCTGGAGGGGCACCCGGCAGCGGCGCAGCAGCCCCCACAGGGGGGTCTCCGGGTGGCGGCGGTCGGCCCTGCGCAGCAGTTGGTCGACCGCCCACCCCAGCAGCAGGGTGAGGACGACCGATCCGCCGAGGACCAGTGCGGGTCGCAGTACGTTCTCCATGTCTGCGCTTGTAACCGGGACCCGCCGTCGTGAACCTGCGATCCCCGCCGGGGTCGGGGATGTCACATCCGCCCGGTACGTACGGCCGGGGGAGACGCCGCGGGGACCGCGCGGTACGCGCCCGGGGCGATGCCCTGGGCCGCACCGCGCGGTCCCCGTGACGCTGCGGACGTGTCAGCCCTTGAGGGCCTGGTCGATCGCCGCGTTGTACTCCTCCACCGAGCCGGGGGAGCCCTGGCCGTTCGCCCCGGTGACCTTCTTGCCGTCCATCACCAGCGCCGGGGTGCCCGTGACCTCGTCCTTGTTCTTGTCGAAGGTCTTCGCCATCTCCAGGGCCCAGCGGTCGTAGGTCCCCTCCTTGACGTTCTTCTGGAACTCCTTGTTGCCCTTCAGCTCCTTGACCTGGTCGGCCACCTCTATGAGGTACGAGTCCTCCTTGAAGGTGTCCTTGCTCTCCTGCGGGTGGTACTTCGCGGAGTAGAGCTGCGACTTGTAGGTCAGGAACGCCTCGGGGCTGACGTTCAGCGCCGCGCCCAGCGCGCTGAGCGCGTTGCGGGAGCCCTCACCCGACAGGCTCTTGTCGAGGAAGGTCGCGCCGATGAACTGGACCTTGTACTTGCCGTCCTTGACGTCCTTCTCGATCGTCGAGCCGAGGCCCTGCTCGAAGGAGGCGCAGGCCGGGCAGCGCGGGTCCTCGTACAGCTTGAGGGTCTTCTTCGCGGAGTCCTCGCCGATGACGACCGTGGTGCCGTTCTCACCGGACGAGTTCGCGGGCTTGACCAGGGTGTCCTTGGCCGCGGCCTTCCAGTAGTCGGGCTCGCCGGCCTGCATGATCAGGTAACCGGCACCGGCGCCGATCGCGAGCACACCCACGATGGCACCGGCGACGACCAGCTGCCGCTTCGCCTTGTCCTTCTTGGCCTGCTTCTCGCGCTCCACGCGCAGCCGCTCGCGCGCCGCGGTCTTCGCGGACTGGGTGTTCCTCTTGCTCATGGGGGATCTCCGTGTCATGACGTACCCGCTCGGGGCGGGGTACGGAAGGGGGTCTGCGAATGCCGGACGTGGCCGGCGGTCAGCCGAAGGCGGGGGCCGCAGGGGGGCCGCGGCGGCCTACCGAGTGCGCCCACAGCCGGGGCCGGGCGACGGGGACCGCGCGGGTGACGGCGCCGGGCAGCGGGCGCCCGGGCTCCCGGGCCACGGTCACCGCGGCGACCGCGATCAGCAGCGGCCGGAAGGTGCAGACGGCCACCGCGCGCAGCAGCTGCCCCAGCGCCCGCTCACCGCGCCACAGCCAGACCGCGGCGAACAGCCCGATCCCGATGTGCGCGGCGAGCAGCAGCCAGGGGGTGCCGGGGGTGGCGTCGGCCAGCAGGGCCGCCGCCCGGTTCTGCGGGCCCGCGGCCATCCCGGCCAGCGGGGTGCCCACGTCGCCGCGGCACAGGACGTCCAGGCCCACCGAGCGCAGCGCACCGGTGACCGGACCGCCCGCCCGGCCGTAGCAGACATGCTGCCCGGCGGTGAAGACGGTGTCCGAGGCCAGCTCCAGCGGCACCAGCAGTGCCGCGATCCGGCCGAAGCCGCGCTCCCGCCGCCCGGCGAGGGCGAAGGCGAGGACGAAGACGCCCGCCGTGACCACCGCGGTGGTCGACAGGGGCAGGGGTACCCCGGACAGCAGCACGTGCGACGCGACGGAGAGCGTCACGACGACTGCCGTGAACAGCGCCGCGCGTACGGCTCTGATCGGGGTACCGGATATGTCCATCGCGGAGGAGTGTCCCATGGGCGGTGGTAAGAGAGCCCTAAAGGGTCCCTGTGAGTTCGGCGGGGAGCGGTGGGCCCGGCGGGGCCCGGTGCGGCCGGTGGGGCGGGAGCGGGCCGATTCCGCCCCGCTCGCGCCCCGCCGACGGCGGCCGGGCGGTGCTACAGGCCCGGGATGCGGCCGTTGCGGAAGAGGTCCACGAACGTCTGGTGGTCGGCGCGGGCCCGCGCGCCGTAGCTGTGCGCGAAGTCCACCAGCAGCTCCGCGAAGCCGTCCTCGTCGGCGGCGATCGCCGCGTCGATGGCCCGCTCGGTGGAGAACGGCACCAGCTCCGAGTGACCGCTCTCGTCGTCCGCCGCCGAGTGCATCGTCGCCGTGGCCCGGCCGAGGTCCGCGACGACCGTCGTGATCTCGTCCAGATCGTCCAGGTCGGACCAGTCCAGGTCCACCGCGTACGGGGACACCTCGGCGACGAGCTGCCCCGAGCCGTCCAGCTCGGTCCAGCCCAGCCACGGGTCCGCGTGCGCCTGGAGCGCCCGCTGGGAGATCACCGTGCGGTGGCCCTCGTGCTGCCAGTACTCGCGGATCGCCCGGTCCGTGATGTGCCGGGACACCGCCGGGGTCTGCGCCTGCTTGAGGTAGATCACGACGTCGTTCTCCAGGGCGTCGCTGTTGCCCTCCAGCAGGATGTTGTACGAGGGGAGGCCGGCGGACCCTATGCCGATGCCCCGGCGGCCGACGACATCCTTGACGCGGTACGAGTCGGGGCGGGTCAGCGACGACTCGGGCAGGGTCTCCAGATAGCCGTCGAAAGCGGCCAGGACCTTGTACCGGGTGGCCGCGTCCAGCTCGATGGCGCCGCCCCCGGAGGCGAAGCGCCGCTCGAAGTCACGGATGTCCGTCATCGAGTCGAGCAGGCCGAAGCGGGTCAGCGAGCGGGCGACCCGCAGCGCGCCCAGCAGCGGGCCGTCCGCGGTGTCCAGGGTGAACGGCGGCACCTCGTCGCTCTTGGCGCCGGTCGCCAGCGCGTGGACCCGCTCGCGGTAGGCCGCCGCGTACGTGCGCACCAGGCCGGTGATCTGCTCGTCGCTCAGGGCCTTCGCGTACCCGATCAGCGCCAGCGACCCGGCGAACCGCTTGAGGTCCCAGGTGAAGGGGCCTACGTACGCCTCGTCGAAGTCGTTGACGTTGAAGATCAGCCTGCCCTGCGAGTCCATGTACGTGCCGAAGTTCTCGGCGTGCAGGTCGCCGTGGATCCACACCCGGGAGGTGCGGTCGTCCAGGTACGGGCCGCTCGCGGTCTTCGCGGCACTCGCGCCCTCCGCGTGCAGGTCGTGGTAGAAGAGGGTCGCCGTACCGCGGTAGAAGGCGAACGCCGAGGACGCCATCTTGCGGAACTTCACCCGGAACGCGGCGGGGTCGGCGGCCAGCAGCTCACCGAATGCGGTGTCGAAGACGGCGAGGATCTCCTCGCCGCGCTGCTCGGCGCGGGGCTGCTGAACCGACATCGGGGGGTGCCTCCTGGTACGGACCGGTCGGGCTCGCGCGGTGATGCGCGGGCCTGTGCGCATGGTGCCTGATGTGTCCGGGCTGCCGGGCGCGCGGGGCGGGACCGCACACCGCGGCCTTCCGGCCCCGTACGCGCTCCCGGTCCTGTCAACGCGCGACACGCCTTCGGAGTGCCCGCCCCGGACATCCGTGGACGGCGTTCCGGGGCCGGGACGCCACCCGATCGCGTCCCCGCACCGTACCGGCGGGCGCCCCGTTCCTGTCAGTGCGGAGACGTAGACTTCCACGCTGTCCCCCCAGACCGTCGCCGACCGTTTCCGCTGGAGGCCGTACCGTGTCGAAACCGCCGTTCACGCACCTGCATGTTCACACCCAGTATTCGCTGCTGGACGGTGCGGCGCGGTTGAAGGACATGTTCAACGCGTGCAACGACATGGGCATGTCGCATATCGCGATGACGGACCACGGGAACCTGCACGGGGCGTACGACTTCTTCCATCAGGCGACGAAGGCGGGTATCACGCCGATCATCGGGATCGAGGCGTACGTGGCGCCGGAGTCGCGGCGCAACAAGCGGAAGATCCAGTGGGGGCAGCCGCACCAGAAGCGGGACGACGTCTCCGGTTCGGGTGGCTATACCCACAAGACGATCTGGGCGGCGGACGCGACGGGGCTGCACAACCTGTTCCGGCTGTCCTCGGACGCGTACGCGGAGGGCTGGCTGACGAAGTGGCCCCGGATGGACCGCGAGACGATCTCGAAATGGTCCGAGGGCCTCATCGCCTCGACCGGCTGCCCCTCGGGCGAACTCCAGACGCGGCTGCGGCTGGGGCAGTTCGACGAGGCGCTGAAGGCGGCGTCCGACTACCAGGACATCTTCGGCAAGGACCGCTACTTCCTGGAGCTGATGGACCACGGCATCGAGATCGAGCGCCGCGTACGGCAGGGGCTGCTGGAGATCGGGAAGAAACTCGGCATCCCCCCGATCGTCACCAACGACTCCCACTACACCCACGCCTCCGAAGCGGTCGCCCACGACGCGCTGCTCTGCATCCAGACCGGCAAGAACCTCTCCGACCCCGACCGCTTCCGCTTCGACGGCACCGGCTACTACCTCAAGTCCACCGACGAGATGTACGCCATCGACTCCTCCGACGCCTGGCAGGAAGGCTGCGCCAACACCCTCCTCGTCGCCGAGCAGATCAACACCGAGGGCATGTTCCAGCAGCGGAACCTCATGCCCAAGTTCGACATCCCCGAGGGCTACACCGAGGTCAGCTGGTTCCAGGAGGAAGTGCGCCGCGGTATGGACCGCCGCTTCCCCGGCGGTGTGCCCGACGACCGGCAGAAGCAGGTCGAGTACGAGATGGACGTCATCATCCAGATGGGGTTCCCGGGGTACTTCCTCGTCGTCGCCGACTTCATCATGTGGGCCAAGAACAACGGCATCGCGGTGGGCCCCGGCCGTGGCTCCGCCGCCGGATCGATCGTCGCCTACGCGATGGGCATCACCGACCTCGACCCCATCCCGCACGGGCTGATCTTCGAGCGGTTCCTGAACCCCGAGCGGGTGTCGATGCCCGATGTCGACATCGACTTCGACGAGCGCAGGCGCGTCGAGGTCATCCGGTACGTCACCGAGAAGTACGGCGCCGACAAGGTCGCCATGATCGGCACGTACGGCACCATCAAGGCGAAGAACGCCATCAAGGACTCCGCCCGCGTCCTCGGCTACCCGTACGCCATGGGCGACCGCATCACCAAGGCCATGCCCGCCGACGTCCTCGGCAAGGGCATCCCGCTCTCCGGCATCCTCGACCCGGCCCACCCCCGCTACTCCGAGGCGGGCGAGGTCCGGGGGATGTACGAGAACGAGCCGGACGTGAAGAAGGTCATCGACACCGCGCGCGGGGTGGAGGGCCTGGTCCGGCAGATGGGCGTCCACGCCGCCGGCGTCATCATGTCCAGCGAGCGGATCACCGACCACGTCCCCGTCTGGGTGCGCCACTCCGACCAGGTCACCATCACCCAGTGGGACTATCCGAGCTGTGAGTCGCTCGGCCTGCTGAAGATGGACTTCCTCGGGCTGCGCAACCTCACGATCATGGACGACGCCGTCAAGATGGTGAAGTCCAACAAGGGCATCGACATCGACCTCCTGGGGCTCGCGCTCGACGACCCCAAGACCTTCGAACTCCTCGGCCGGGGCGACACCCTCGGCGTCTTCCAGTTCGACGGCGGACCCATGCGGTCCCTGCTGCGGCTGATGAAGCCCGACAACTTCGAAGACATCTCCGCCGTGTCCGCCCTGTACCGGCCGGGCCCGATGGGCATGAACTCGCACACCAACTACGCCCTGCGCAAGAACGGCCAGCAGGACATCACCCCGATCCACCCGGAGCTCGAAGAGCCGCTGCGGGAGATCCTCGATGTCACCCACGGTCTGATCGTGTACCAGGAGCAGGTGCAGAAGGCCGCGCAGATCATCGCCGGGTACTCCCTCGGCGAGGCCGACATCCTGCGCCGGGTGATGGGCAAGAAGAAGCCCGAGGAACTGGCGAAGAACTTCACGATCTTCCAGGCCGGTGCCCGGAAGAACGAGTACAGCGACGAGGCCATCCAGGCCCTGTGGGACGTCCTGGTGCCGTTCGCCGGATACGCGTTCAACAAGGCCCACTCCGCCGCGTACGGACTCGTCTCGTACTGGACGGCGTACCTCAAGGCCAACTACCCGGCCGAGTACATGGCCGGACTGCTCACCTCGGTGAAGGACGACAAGGACAAGTCCGCGGTCTACCTCAACGAATGCCGCCGGATGGGCATCAAGGTGCTGCCGCCCAACGTCAACGAGTCCATGTCGAACTTCGCCGCCCAGGGTGACGACGTGATCCTGTTCGGGCTGAACGCCGTGCGCAACGTCGGCTCGAACGTCGTGGACTCGATCATCCGCAGCCGCAAGGCGAAGGGGAAGTACGCGTCGTTCCCCGACTACCTCGACAAGGTCGAGGCGGTCGTCTGCAACAAGCGCACCACCGAGTCCCTGATCAAGGCCGGTGCCTTCGACACCATGGGGCACACCCGCAAGGGCCTCACCGCGCAGTACGAACCGATGATCGACAATGTCGTCCAGGTCAAGCGCAAGGAGGCCGAGGGGCAGTTCGACCTCTTCGGCGGTATGGGCGACGACGCGGGTGACGAGCCCGGCTTCGGCCTCGACGTGGAGTTCTCGCCCGACGAGTGGGAGAAGACCTATCTGCTCGCCCAGGAACGCGAGATGCTCGGCCTCTATGTCTCCGACCACCCGCTGTTCGGTATCGAGCATGTGCTGTCGGACAAGGCGGACGCGTCGATCTCCCAGCTCACCGGCGGTGAGCACAGCGACGGCGCGGTCGTCACCATCGGCGGCATCATCTCCGGCCTCCAGCGCAAGATGACCAAGCAGGGCAACGCCTGGGCGATCGCCACCGTCGAGGATCTCGCGGGCTCCATCGAGTGCATGTTCTTCCCCGCCACCTACCAGCTCGTCTCCACCCAACTCGTCGAGGACGCGGTCGTCTTCGTCAAGGGACGGCTCGACAAGCGGGAGGACGTGCCCCGGCTGGTCGCCATGGAGCTGATGGTGCCCGATCTGTCGAACGCCGGGACCGACGCCGCCGTCGTGATCACCATCCCGACCGTGAAGGTCACCCCGCCGATGGTCAGCAGGCTGGGGGAGATCCTCAGCCACCACAAGGGCAACAGCGAGGTACGGATCAAGCTCCTGGGCGCCCGCTCGACCACCGTCCTGCGACTGGACCGCCACCGGGTGCAGCCCGACCCCGCGCTCTTCGGCGATCTGAAGGTCCTCCTCGGCCCGTCCTGCCTCGCGGGCTGAGGGCCTGAGCGGCTGCGGGCCTGAGGGCCTAAGGGCTTGAGGGGCTGAAGGGCCTGAGCGCGGGGCACGGTCACGCCCGCGCACGATGCACGAGAGGGGCGCGTCCGGTACACCCGGACGCGCCCCTCTTCGTTGCCGTGGCGACCCCGGGGGGTCAGTTGTGGCCGAATCGCTTCTGCCTGCCCTTCCGGGCCACGTCACCAGGAGTGACCTGGGAGCCGCGCTGCTCCGTCTGGGACTCCAGCGAGCTGCGCCGTGCCTCCTCCGCGCTCTGCTCGGCGGCCGACGAACGGTCCTGCTGCTGGCCGCCGTGTTTGCGGTGCTTGTTCTTGGCCATGGTGATGCCTCCTGAGGGGGATCCGGGGTCCAGAGCCGCGACCAGATTCACATAGGCGGACAAAGCGCGCATGTCGGAGAATTACCCTGGGTGACAAGGCGCGTCGGGGCGTTATGGGCGAATCCGCCACGCCGAAGATCGAGTTCGGGCCGTTAAGCCCCCCGGGGTCGGGCAGACTCCAAGCAGGTCTGAGAAACCCGACGCGCGCCCGCGAAGGTAGAGGAGACGCGGGAGTCCGAAGTTCCGCCGTCCTGAAGGGCCACTTTCGGGACACCCCGATGCAGGATTCAGGGACAGTTCAGGAAAGAGGGTGGATCGCGTGGACCGCTGTGTCGTCCTGGTGGACGCCGGATATCTGCTGGGGGCCGCCGCGAGTCTCCTCGCCGGGGAACCGTCGAGATCCCGGATCACCGTCGATCACACCGCCCTGATCCAGGGCCTGCGTGAGCGCGCCGAGCAGGACACCGGACGCCCGCTGCTGCGTATCTACTGGTTCGACGGCGCCCCCGACCGCGTACCGCAGCCCGAGCACCGCAGACTGCGGGTGATGTCCCGGGTCACCGTCCGGCTCGGCGCGCTGACCCGCAGCGACGGCCGCTGGGCCCAGAAGGGCGTCGACGCGGCCATGCACGCCGAACTGACCGAGCTGGCCCGCAACCGCGCCTGCTCCGACATCGTCCTGGTCACCGGCGACGGCGATCTGCTGCCCGGCATGATGGCCGCCAAGGAACACGGGGTCGCCGTCCATCTGTGGGCCCTCCAGGCCGCCGACGGCGACTACAACCAGTCCGAGGACCTGGTCGCCGAGGCCGACGAACGCCGCGTCCTCGACCGGATCTGGATCACCCGGGCCGTCCGCGCCAAGGACACCACCGGGATCTGCGCCCCGCCGCCCGTGCCCCGGCCCGAGATCGCCGCCATCCTCTCCGCCCCGCTGCCGGAGTCCGCGCCCGACCGGACCGCCACCGGCCGCCCCCACCCCGGCGACGGCCCCGCCGACCCCCCGCACCCCGCCCCGCCCCGCGACAGCAACGGCGTCACCCACGGCAACGGCACCGCCGACCGGGGCGCGCCCAAGGGCGTCCCCACCCCGAAGGACCTCGCCGCGCTGCGCGCCCCGGGGACCCACCCCGTACCGGGGGCGCAGCCCCAGCCCGCCGGGGCCACCCTGCGCTGGTCCTCCGACAAGGGCTGGGTGGACCGCCCCGGCACGGTCTCCGAGCCCGCCGACGCCGCGTCGCTGCCGACCCTCGCCCAGGTCACCACCGCCGAGCAGCGCTGGGCGGACCGCGAGGAGGACATCACCACCGTCGGCGGCGACCCCTACGAGGTCGGCCAGGTCTTCGCCCGCCGCTGGATGGCCCGGCTGCCCGAACCGGCCGCCCTCCAGCGGCTGTCCACCCTCTACCCCCGGGTCCCGCACCGCATCGACGGGGAACTGCTCCGGTACGCGGCCCGCTTCGGTCTCCTCGCCCACAAGGACGACCAGATCGACGAGCACGACCGGTACGCCATCCGGGCCGGGTTCTGGCGGGAGGTCGAGGCCCGGACCGCCCCCGAGCCCGCCCCGGCGGGCGAGTGACCCCACCCCGTACCGGGGGCGCGGCGGCGCCGCACGGACCCGCCCCCGGGGCCCGGCGACGGGCCCCGGCCCGCCCGCGCCGGACGGCCGCGCCCGGTGTCCCGCCGATCCTCCCGCGGACCGCCTTGTGCACCCCGGAGGCATACCGCCCTCCCGGCACCCCGTAGGCTCCCTCTTCGTGAGTACGCGCCCCGCACACCCGGAACACATCGGCGATGTGGTGTGCGTGGTGCGCGACCTGGTGAAGACGTACCCCGCCAGCCGAGGCCGGCGCGGAGCCCCCGGCACCCCCGAGGTACGGGCCACCGACCGGGTCCGCCTCGACATCCGGCGCGGTGAGATCTTCGGCCTGCTCGGACCCAACGGCGCCGGTAAGTCCACCCTGGTACGCCAGCTCACCGGACTGATGCGGCCCGACTCCGGCGCCGTCGAGATCCTCGGCCACGACATCGTCCGCCACCCCGAACGCGCCGCCCGTATCCTCGCCTACCTCGGCCAGGAGTCCAGCGCCCTGGACGAGCTGACCGTCTCCCTCGCCGCGGAGACCACCGCCCGGCTGCGCGGCCTCGAACTGCGGGCCGCCCGCGCCGCCCGCGACACGGTCCTCGAAGAACTGGGCCTCACCGCCCTCGCGTCCCGCCCGCTCGCCCGGCTCTCCGGCGGCCAGCGGCGGCTCGCCTGTGTCGCCGCCGCGCTCGTCGGCGAACGCCCGCTGCTGGTGCTCGACGAGCCCACCACCGCCATGGACCCCATCGCCCGGCGCGCGGTCTGGGCCGCGATCGACCGCCGCCGCGCCGAACACGGCACCACCGTCCTGCTGGTCACCCACAACGTCATCGAGGCGGAGACGGTCCTCGACCGGGTCGCCGTCCTCGACCGGGGCCGGGTCATCGCCTGCGACACCCCCGGCGGACTCAAGGAACGGGTCGCCGGGGAGGTACGCGTCGAGCTCGTCTGGCGGGAACGCGCGCCCCTGGACATCCCGGAGGTCGCCGCGCTGCGCTCCTCCGCGACCCTGCACGGCCGCCGCTGGGTGCTGCGTCTCGCCCCCGACGAGGCCCGTGCCGCGGTCGCCGCGGTGACCGGCGGCGCCGCGTTCGCCGCCCTCGACGACTTCACCCTCGCGACGCCCAGCCTGGAGGACGTCTATCTGGCGCTCGGCGGCAGCGACACCGCCGCAGAGGGCCTGGTGAAGCTGTGACCCGCCGATCCGCCCGTGCCCTGGCCCCCGGGCCGGGCCCGGCCCCGTACCGCGCCCGCCGACCGGGCGGCCGTACATGAGGCCGCCCACAGCGCCGTCCGTCCGGGCCACCATGGACGCCGTGCCGCACGTCGTCAGGAACAGGAGCCTCACCACGTGACTGTCGTACCCGCCGAGGTGCTGTCCGGCCGCCGGACCGCGCCGCCGCGTCCCGCGACCCGCTCGGCCCCCGCAGAGCTCGCGCCCCGCGCCCGGCTGCTGCCCTCGCTGGCCGCCGTCTACCGCGCCCAGCTCTCCCGGGCCCGGGTCGCCCGTATCCCGCTGCTGTTCGTCGCGACCTTCCAGTCCATCGGGATCATGGTCCTGATGCGGGGGGTCGTCGACGGGGGTGACGAGGCCCGCGCGGTCGTCGCCGGTTCCAGCGTCCTCGTCGTCGCGTTCGTCGCGCTGAACCTCCTCGCCCAGTACTTCGGACGGCTGCGCGCCGACGGCGGGCTCGACCACTACGCGACCCTGCCGGTGCCGCCCGCCGCCGTGGTCCTCGGCGCCGCCGCCGCGTACGCCTCCTTCACCGTGCCCGGCACCTTCGTCACCGCCGTCGCGGGCTGCTTCCTCTTCCAGCTCCCGCTCACCCATCTGTGGGTGCTGGCCGCCGTGGTCCCGCTCGCCGGGGCCGCCCTCGCCGGGCTCGGCGCCGCCCTCGGACTGCTCGCGCCGCGCCCCGAACTGGCCACCCTGCTCGGCCAGCTGGGCATGTCCGCGGCCCTGCTGCTCGGGGTGCTGCCGCCGGAGCGGCTGCCCTCGGCCGTCCAGTACGGCCGTGATCTGCTGCCGTCGACCTACGGGGTCGAGGCGTTCGCCCGGACCTTCGCGGCCGACCCCGACTGGGCCGTCGTCGGACTCCATCTCGCGGTCTGCGCGGTGGTCGGTGTGCTGTCCCTCGCGGTCGCCACCTGGGCCTACCGCCGGGCCGCCGTCCGATGACGCGGGATCCCCGCCGGACTGGCACGATGTCAGGGTGACCGCACCGCTGACTCCGCCGCCCCACCACCAGCCGCACTCAGTGGGGGGCTGGGGGACCCCGAGTTCCGGACCCCCTGTGGCGTACGGCCAGGACGAGGGTCCCGGGATACGCGCCGAACTGCGTGAGGCCGCCGTGATCATGGCGGCGGTCGCCGCCGCCGGGGCGCTGCTCGGGCTGCTCTGGCTGTGGCTCGCGCCGCGGGTGCCGCTCGTCGCGGACTCCGACGCGGTCTATCTGGGGGACACCGAGGGCGAACAGGCCATCGGGATCGACGGGACGTTCACCCTGCTGGCGGTCGGCTTCGGCGCGCTGAGCGCGCTGGTGGTGTTCCTGGTGCGCAGACGCGGCGGTATCCCGCTGGTCGCCGGACTCGCCGTCGGCGGACTGCTCGGGGCCCTGCTGGCCTGGCGGCTCGGGGTCTGGCTCGGTCCCGCGCAGGACGTGGTCGCCCATGCCAAGGAGGTCGGCAAGGGGGTCACCTTCGACGCGCCGCTGAAGCTGGAGGCCCGCGGGGCGCTGCTGGTGTGGCCCGTCACCGCGATGCTCGTCCATCTCTGTCTGACGGCGCTGTTCGGCCCCCGCGACCCGGACCCGTACGCCGATCTCCACGCCTACGGCCCGTACGGACCGCCGCCCGCCGACGGCTCCGGCCAGGGCCCCGGGTACCCGCCCGGCGGCTGGGGGCAGACCGCCCCGCCCGGTCCGCAGCCCGAGGACACGCCCCCGGCGGACCACCAGGACCGCTCGCCCCACGCCCCGCCGGAGGACCCCCGCCCGGGGCGCCCCTGACCCTCCGCTCCCGGCGGGAGGGGCCGGTCAGGGGCCCGGTGCCGCGTCCGTCACCGGCCGGGCTCCCGGGTGCTCGTCGGGGCGGCTCAGGCGGGCCGCCGTCCATGGTTGGCACGCCGTTTCCGGATACGCCACTTCCGCTTCCGCGTCCTCTTCGACATGTCCTCGGTACTTAACGCAAGGCGACCGGTCCGTCCAGGGTCCGCGCACGGCGGGTCCCGACCGCACTCCCGGTCCGCCCGGGTCAGCCCCGGCCGATGGGGGCCAGCGCCGCACCCGTCAGGGCCGCCAGATCCGCGGGGGCCAGTTCGACCTCCAGGCCCCGGCGGCCCGCCGAGACACAGATCGTGGGGTGCGCGCCGGCCGACGCGTCGAGGACGGTACGGAGCCGTTTGCGCTGGCCGAGGGGGGAGATCCCGCCCCGGACGTACCCGGTGACCCGCTCGGCCGCGACCGGATCGGCCATGGCGGCCTTCTTGCCGCCGACCGCCGAGGCGAGGGCCTTCAGATCGAGGGTCCCGGCGACCGGCACCACCGCCACCGTCAGCTCCCCGTCCACCTCCGCCACCAGGGTCTTGAACACCCGCTCCGGCGACACCCCCATCGCCTCGGCGGCCTCCTCGCCGTACGACGGATGGGCGGGGTCGTGTGCGTACGTGTGGACGGTGAACACGGTCCCCGCCGCCGTGAGCGCCACGGTCGCGGGGGTGCCGCCCGGCTGCTGCTTCCTGGACTTCTTCGCCATCGGGCCCTTCGCTTCGGCTCGGTGCTGGGTGCGTGACGGTGGCTGTGCGGTGCCGGGTACGTGGAGCTGAGTACGGGACGGCGGGTACGTGGTGCCGCGTCGCGCCGCTCGTCGTACGGCGGGCCGTGGCGCGACGCGGGGGAGGGTCAGTTCAGGCTGGTGGGGGAGCGGGTCAGGTCCACCGCGGGCAGCGACGGCAGATTGCGGATGATCGCGCTCTCCCCGCGCAGCAGCCGCAGTTCGTCACGGAGCCGGGACGCGGTGTCCGGGGCCTGGAGCAGCCGTTGCTTGGTGGGGGTGTCCAGGACCGCCGCGGCGGCGACCAGATAGGACACCACGGACGGCTCGTCGGGGAGGTCGGCCCCCGTCGAAAGGGACCGCTCCCGGGCCCCCGCCAGCCGTTTCTGATAGGCGCGGAACGCCCGCAGCACCCCTTCGGCGAGGGCGCCCGCCTCGTCGCCCGGTTCCTCCTCCAGTTCCTCCAGCTCGGCGGTCAGGAACGGTCCGGACGCGTCGACGGAGAGCAGCCGGACCCGGGTCGTGCCGGTGGCGAGCGCCTCGAACCCGCCGTCGGCGCGTTCCCGGACGGTCGCGGCGTCGGCGATGCAGCCCACCGAGTGGAACGCCTTCAGCGGGTCGTCGCCGAAGCCCGCGGTGGGTCCGCGCTCGGGTACCGCGGTCTGGTCGGGGAGCCCCTGCGCGCTGGGCGCGACCTCGTGGCCGTCGCGGATGGCGACGACGGCGAAGCGGCGGGGTTCCCCTTCGGGGATCTTGAGGAGATCGCGCATCAGGGCGCGATAGCGCTCCTCGAAGATGTTCAGGGGCAGGACGAGACCCGGGAACAGCACCGAGTTGAGCGGGAAGAGCGGCAGCCGGACGGTGGTCACGACGTACAAGCCTAGTGGCCGCCGGAGGCATCGCGTCCGCGCCGGCCGCGCAGCGGGGTCGACGCGGCCACCTCGATCCGTACACCGTCGCGCAGTTCGAGGAACTGGCCGAGCGGATCGTCGGAGAAACGGTCCCAGGGGAACGAGGTCGCGTACGGGCCGGTCCGCTCCAGCTGGACCAGTGCCTCGGGCCAGCGTTCCAGCCGGACGAGCACACAGACCAGGACGTTGCGCACCTCGGCGGGCCAGGGGTCGGCGACGGCGTACCGGCCGGACAGGGCGGCCGCGAGGTCGGCGGCGGAGTCCAGCCGGGCCCGGGGGACGGGACCGGGCGCGCCGGGCCCCGTGGACGCCGTGAGATGCCCGAGCGCGGCCCGTAGGGGGAGCGCCTGGACGAGGGAGTCCGGCAGGGCGTCCTGCGCGGCGCGTTCGGCGAAGTCGAAGCACTGGTCGTGCGACCGGCCGCCCGCGGTGGCGAGGAAGCGCAGCGCGGCCACATGGCAGCCGTAGTGGTGCGGGGAGCGGCGGACGGCCTCGCCCCACAGCGCCTCGAAGCGGGCGGGCGGCGCCCCGGTGCCCCGGGCCTGGTCGAGGGCGACCCGCCAGGGCACGGGGTCGCGGGGGTCGCCCTGGGCGGCGGCGGTGACGAGCGGTGTCGCGGCGCCCAGCTGTTCGGCGCGGGCGGGGGCGGCCCAGCCCCGGGCGACGGCCTGTTCGGCGCGCAGCAGCAGCATGTCCGGATCGTCCGGTTCGGTCCGCCGCCAGTGCTCGAACCACTCGGGCCGTGAGCACGCGAAGGTGGCGAGCCGCATGACGTACCGGTCGCGGTTCTCCCACTCCGCGCGCTCCCGGGTCAGGGCCAGGAGTTTCGCGGCGGGCTCGTACTCGCCGCGTCCGGCGGCCACCAGCGCGGGGCCGAGCCGATCGTCGGGAGCGTCGAGGAGGACCTCCTCGTCGGCGGGCAGTCCCGCGGCGAGCGAAGCGGTGTGTCGGGCCATCCGGGCGGTACGGATGAGGGCACGCAGCAGAGCCATGGTCCAAACCATTGAAAACCGCAGGTCGGGGCCGCGCCAGGGCTGCGGGGTGACGGTGTCGTAACCGCCCCGGGGTTGCCTCCCGCTTGGTCAAGTCCCGGCAAAACCGGAGCGGGGGCGGGGTGCGGGCCGTGTGCGGATTACGTGCGGACCGGGCATCCGGCGGACTTCGGCCAGGCATCGGCCGGGTGCGGTCGTACCCGTGGCGGGCGGCGGCGGGTACGTGCGGCCCGGCCCGGGGCGCCCCGCCGGGGCGCCCCGTTCGGCCCCGGTCTCCAGCCCCGCCGCAGCCCGTCTCCAGCCCCGCCGCGGCCCGGGTACGGCCCGCCTCGGCCCCGGTGCGCCCCGTACCCGCCTCGGCCCCCGGTGCGGCCTGTCTCAGCCCCGGTGCAGCAACCGGGTGGCGCCCGCCGCGACCGCCGTGGCCAGGACCCAGCCCAGCATGATCATCGCGGTGGCCAGCCACTGCCACACCCCGGACAACCGCCAGTGACCGTCCTGGCCGAGGTCCATCACCGGGATCAGCAGATCGAGGGCGAAGATCGAGGCGCTCCACTCCGGGTGCTCGCCCGGCTTCAGGGGCTGCGGCTCGGCCCGGGAGAACGCCACCGTGCAGGCGCCCCACAGCACCGCCATCCACACCGCGGCCCGGCCCGGACGGTATCCGTACGCCACCGTCCAGTCCTGCGCGTAGCCCCAGAGCTTCGCCCCGACCGGCAGGGTCTCGCGCCGCCGCCGCTGCTTGGCGAGCAGCACCCGGCGGGCCTCGGCGTCCTCCCCGCTGTCCCGCAGGACCGCCGCGAGCCGTTCGTAGGGCTCCGGGTGGTACTCGGGGGTGGCCGCCGCGACCCACTCCAGCCGCCGGGCCAGCGGGAAGCTGCCGGTCGGCACCAGATGCTCGTAGCCGAAGCCGCCCATCTGGAGGCGGCCGGGCCCCGGCCAGCTGGTGGAGCGGTCGACGAGGTTGACCACCCGGGCGCCCGACAGGACGACCCGCCCCCGCTCGGGGCGTTCGCCGAGGAACCGCAGCTCGGGGGTGTGAACCCGGCGCAGCGACAGTTCCTGGCGGTCGGTCAGGGCGAACCGGGCGCCCGCGAGGTCCACCGCGTCCCCGAACCGGCCGTCGTCCAGCCGGATGCCGCCCCGGCACTCGAAACGCTGGACGCGGGTCCCGCGCGCGGGGGTGACGCCGCTGTTCGCGACGGGGTCCGTGACGCTCGCCGGGGTCAGGTACAGCGAACGCTCCACCGTGAGCTGCGGGGCGTTCAGCGCGCGGTCGCCGTACGGATTGGCCAGCCTGCTGCCGCGCAGGCTCAGCGAGACGCCGATCTGCGCGCCGCGCAGGCTCAGCTCGCCGTACGCCTCCATCAGCTCGGCCTGGAGGTCCTGGCCGACCGACACCCCGTCCGCGACGATCGCCCGGCCGCGCCGGTCGCCGTAGACCACGGCCTGGTTCAGCAGCAGATCCGTGCCGATCCGGGCGTCCGTCATCCGGATGCCGTGCTGGAAGCGGCAGCGCGGCAGATGCAGATCACCCTCCGTGTGCAGCCGGGCCGCCTCCAGCCGGGGGACCGCGCAGTCGACCAGCCGCAGGGTCGCGAAGCGGGCCTCGGGCACCAGCACCTCGCCGCCGAAGCGGCAGCGGTCCAGCTCCACATAGGGCTCGACGGTGCCGCCCGCGAGGTCGAGGGTGCCCGCGATCAGCACGCCCGCGAGCTTCAGGGAGGCGACCCGGCCGGGCAGCGGCGGCGGCCCGTCCAGCAGCAGCCAGCACACGATCCGCGCCCGGACGGTCCGCTCCGGGCCCCAGGGGTGGCCGCCGTGCGGATCGTCCACGATCGGGTCGCCCGCGCGCAGGTCGTAGCGGCTGCCGTTGCGGAACGCCTGCCACATGCCCATCTCGGCCGCGGTGAGCCCGTCCGGCGGGTCACCTACCCCGGTCGTCGTACCCTCGCTGTCGACCACCACCGTGCCTCCTCCCGGCCCCCCGTTCCCTCGTTCCGTGGTTCGTGTCGTCCTGTCGTCCCTGTTCGCCGTGCCGGTCGTGCGGTGGCGCCGACGGTCCGGCGCGGTCGCCGCCGCCGATCCGTGGTGCCGTTGATCCGCCGTGCCGTTGATCTGCCGTGCCGCTGTGCTGTCGGGCCGGGGGCTGCCGGGACCTTGTGCTGTCCGGGCCGGTGGCGGGTCGTTTCTGCTGTCCTGCCGACCGGTCGGACCACACGGTCCCCCCGGTCCCGCGAAGCCCATCCGCCCCGATGGCTCGTACAGCAGTTCATACCCACTGAGTGACGATATGAACACGCACAGTGAATACATTTCGGGGTGTTCCGCCCCTGGCGTCCCTCCGGCCCCCGGACCGCCGTGTATCAGTCACTGATACGGCCGCCCGGCACGCTCGCGCCGTCTGCGAGAATTGGCGTCGTGATCTCCCGAATCGATCTGCGCGGTGACGCCCTCCCCGAGGGCGGCGCCCTGCGCGACCTGCTGCCCCGTGCCGACTTCGACGTCGAGGCCGCCCTGGAGAAGGTGCGGCCCATCTGCGAGGACGTGCATCATCGGGGTGACGCGGCGCTGATCGCCTACGCGAAGCGCTTCGACGGGGTCGCCCTCGGCCGGGTCCGGGTGCCCGCCGAAGCCCTCGCCGACGCCCTCGAACAGCTCGACCCCGCCGTACGGGCGAGCCTGGAGGAGTCGATCCGCCGCGCCCGGATCGTGCACCGCGCCCAGCGCCGCACCTCTCACACCACCCAGGTCGTCCCCGGCGGCAGCGTCACCGAGAAGTGGGTGCCCGTCGACCGGGTCGGGCTCTACGCGCCCGGCGGCCGGTCCGTGTACCCGTCGTCCGTCGTGATGAACGCCGTCCCCGCGCAGGAGGCGGGCGTCGCCTCCATCGCGCTGGCCTCCCCGCCGCAGAAGGACTTCGGCGGGCTGCCGCACCCCACCATCCTCGCGGCCTGCGCCCTCCTCGGCGTCGACGAGGTGTACGCCGCCGGCGGCGCCCAGGCCGTCGCCATGTTCGCGTACGGCACCGAGTCCTGCCCGCCCGCGAACATGGTCACCGGCCCCGGCAACATCTGGGTCGCCGCCGCCAAGCGCTACTTCACCGGCCGGATCGGCATCGACACCGAGGCCGGACCCACCGAGATCGCCGTCCTCGCGGACGACACCGCCGACCCGGTGCACATCGCCGCCGACCTCATCAGCCAGGCCGAGCACGACCCGCTCGCCGCCGCCGTCCTCGTCACCGACTCCGTGGCCCTCGCCGACGCCGTCGTCAAGGAACTCGAACCGCAGGTCGCCGCGACCAAGCACATCGAGGAGCGCATCGCGCCCGCGCTCGCCGGACGCCAGTCCGCCGTCGTCCTCGTCGACGGTCTGGAGGAGGGCCTGCGCGTGGTCGACGCGTACGGCGCCGAGCACCTGGAGATCCAGACCGCGGACGCCGCCGCCGTCGCCGACCGCGTCCGCAACGCCGGAGCCGTCTTCGTCGGCCCCTGGTCCCCGGTCTCCCTCGGCGACTACTGCGCCGGGTCCAACCACGTACTGCCCACCGGCGGCTGCGCCTGTCACTCCTCCGGACTGTCCGTGCAGTCGTTCCTGCGCGGCATCCACATCGTGGACTACACCCGCGAGGCGCTCGCCGAGGTCGCCCACCATGTGGTGACCCTCGCCGACGCGGAGGACCTGCCCGCGCACGGCGCGGCGGTGAAGGCACGGTTCGGATGGAAGGTTCCCCAGAGCAAGTGACCCGCATCGACGACCTCCCCGTCCGGGACGAACTGCGCGGCCGGTCGCCCTACGGCGCCCCGCAGCTCGACGTCCCCGTCCGGCTGAACACCAACGAGAACCCCTACCCGCTGCCCGACGCCCTGGTCGAGCGGATCACCGAGCGCGTCCGCGAGGCCGCCCGGCAGCTGAACCGCTACCCCGACCGGGACGCCGTCGAGCTGCGCACCGCGCTCGCCGCCTACCTCACCCGTACCGGCAAGCACCCGGTGACCCTGGCGAACGTCTGGGCCGCCAACGGCTCCAACGAGGTCATCCAGCAGCTCCTCCAGACCTTCGGCGGCCCCGGCCGCACCGCGCTCGGCTTCGAGCCCTCGTACTCGATGCACCCGCTCATCTCCCGGGGCACCGGCACCCGCTGGATCGACGGACCCCGCCGCGACGACTTCACCCTCGACGAGGCCGACGCCACCCGGGCCGTCACCGAGCACCGCCCCGACGTCGTCTTCATCACCACCCCCAACAACCCCACCGGCAACGCGGTCCCCGCCGACACGGTCCGCGCCCTCTACGAGGCCGCGCAGGACGCCAAGCCGTCCATGGTCGTCGCCGACGAGGCGTACGTCGAGTTCAGCCACGGCGACTCGCTGCTGCCGCTGCTCGAAGGCCGCCCGCACCTGGTCGTCAGCCGCACCATGTCCAAGGCGTTCGGCGCCGCCGGACTGCGGCTCGGCTATCTCGCCGCCGACCCCGCCGTCGTGGACGCCGTCCAGCTCGTCCGGCTGCCCTACCACCTGTCCGCCGTCACCCAGGCCACCGCGCTCGCCGCGCTGGAGCACACCGACACGCTCCTGAAGTACGTCGACCAGCTCAAGTCCGAACGCGACCGCCTGGTCACCGAACTGCGCGCCCTCGACTACGAGGTCACCGTCTCCGACGCCAACTTCGTGCAGTTCGGCCGCTTCGACGGCGACGGGGGCCCGCACGCCGTCTGGCAGCGCATCCTCGACCGGGGCGTCCTCGTCCGTGACAACGGCGTCCCCGGCCGGCTGCGGGTGACCGTCGGCACCCCCGAAGAGAACGACGCGTTCCTCGACGCGGTCCGTGAAGTCAAGAAGGAGCTCAGCGCATGACCCGCCCAGAACGCATCGGCAGGGTGGAACGCACCACCAAGGAGACCTCCGTCCTCGTGGAGATCGACCTCGACGGCAGGGGCAAGGTCGATGTGTCGACCGGCGTCGGGTTCTACGACCACATGCTCGACCAGCTCGGCCGGCACGGACTGTTCGACCTCACCGTCAGGACCGAGGGCGACCTCCACATCGACTCCCACCACACCATCGAGGACACCGCCCTCGCCCTGGGAGCCGCCTTCAAGCAGGCCCTCGGCGACAAGGTCGGCATCTACCGCTTCGGCAACTGCACGGTCCCCCTGGACGAATCCCTCGCCCAGGTCACCGTCGACCTGTCGGGCCGCCCCTACCTCGTGCACACCGAGCCCGAGAACATGGCACCCATGATCGGCGCCTACGACACCACGATGACCCGGCACATCCTGGAGTCGTTCGTCGCCCAGGCCCAGATCGCGCTGCACGTCCACGTGCCCTACGGCCGCAACGCCCACCACATCGTGGAGTGCCAGTTCAAGGCCCTCGCACGCGCCCTGCGCTACGCCAGCGAGCACGACCCGCGCGCGGCCGGCATCCTTCCGTCCACGAAGGGCGCCCTGTAAGCCATGAACGGACTGTCCACCGTCCTCATCTTCGTCGGGCTGTTCCTCGTCGGCGGCATCTTCTCCTTCGCCAAGCAGGGCCTGTCCAAGAGCCTGATCGTCCTGCTCTCCATCGGCGCCGGCATGTGCCTGCTCGCGGGCGTGATCCGGCTCGACTACTGGAACTGAGGAGGGCGCGCCCGATGACCGGCACGACCAGCACCCCCGCCGCCCCCGGCACCACCACCCGCCGCAAGAAGGTCGTCGTCTTCGACTACGGCTTCGGCAACGTCCGCTCCGCGGAACGCGCGCTCGCCCGCGCGGGCGCCGACGTCGAGATCACCCGCGACTACGACAAGGCCATGAACGCCGACGGACTCCTCGTCCCCGGGGTCGGCGCCTTCGACGCCTGTATGAAGGGCCTCACCCAGGCCCGCGGCCACTGGATCATCGACCGCAGACTGTCCGGCGGACGCCCCGTCATGGGCATCTGCGTCGGAATGCAGATCCTCTTCGCCCGCGGTATCGAGCACGGCGTCGAGACCGAGGGCCTCGACGAATGGCCCGGCTCCGTGGAACCCCTCCAGGCCGGGATCGTTCCGCACATGGGCTGGAACACCGTCGACGCCCCCGAGGACTCCCAGCTCTTCGCCGGACTCGACGCCGACGCCCGCTACTACTTCGTGCACTCCTACGCCGTCCACGACTGGACCCTGGAGATCACGAACGCGGCGATGCGCGAACCCCTCGTCACCTGGTCCACGCACGGCAAGCCGTTCGTCTCCGCCGTCGAGAACGGCGCCCTGTGGGCCACCCAGTTCCACCCCGAGAAGTCCGGCGACGCCGGAGCCCAGCTCCTCACCAACTGGATCGGAACCCTGTGACCACGCTTGAACTCCTTCCCGCCGTCGACGTCCGTGACGGTCAGGCCGTCCGTCTCGTGCACGGCGAGTCCGGTTCGGAGACCTCCTACGGCTCCCCGCTGGAGGCCGCCCTCACCTGGCAGCGGGCGGGCGCCGAGTGGCTGCACCTGGTCGATCTCGACGCCGCGTTCGGCACCGGCGACAACCGCGCGCTGATCGCCGAGGTCACCGCCGCGATGGACATCAAGGTCGAACTGTCCGGCGGCATCCGCGACGACGCCACCCTGGCCGCCGCCCTCGCCACCGGCTGCACCCGCGTCAACCTCGGCACCGCCGCCCTGGAGACCCCCGACTGGGTCGCCAAGGTCATCGCCGAGCACGGCGACAAGATCGCCGTCGGCCTCGACGTACGCGGCACCACCCTGCGCGGCCGCGGCTGGACCCGCGACGGCGGCGACCTCTACGAGACCCTCGCCCGGCTCGACACCGAGGGCTGCGCCCGCTACGTCGTCACCGACATCGCCAAGGACGGCACCCTCCAGGGCCCCAACCTGGAACTCCTCGCCAATGTCTGCGCGGCCACCGACCGGCCCGTCGTCGCCTCCGGCGGCGTCTCCTCCCTGGACGACCTGCGCGCCATCGCCGCACTCGTCCCGCGCGGTGTCGAGGGCGCCATCGTCGGCAAGGCCCTGTACGCCAAGTCGTTCACCCTGGAAGAGGCACTGGCGACGGTCGCGTCATGACGCAAGCTGTACGACGGGTGCGCGGCGGGTCCCCCTGGGAGGAGCCCTTCGGCTTCTCCCGCGCCGTCGCCGCCGGTGACCGGATCGTCGTCGGCGGCACCACCTCGTTCCGCGGCGACATCCTGCACGGCGAGGGCGACCCCGCCGAACAGGCCCGGGTGGCGTTCACGAACGCCCTCGCCGCGATCCGGGAACTCGGCGCCGGACCCGAATCCGTCATCCGCACCCGGATGTACCTCACCCACGCGCGCGACGCCGACGCGGTGGGCGCGGTGCACCACGAGTTCTTCGCCGCGGTACGCCCCGTCACGACCCTGGTGGTCGTCGACGGGTTCGTCGACCCGCGCATCCTGGTCGAAGTGGAACTAGAGGCCCACCGGGAAACCCCCGCGCCGGGCCCGGAGGAGTCCGAACAGTCATGACCCTGGCGGTCCGAGTCATTCCCTGCCTGGACGTGGACGGCGGCCGGGTCGTCAAGGGCGTCAACTTCCAGAACCTGCGCGACGCGGGCGACCCCGTCGAGATGGCCAAGGTCTACGACGCCGAGGGCGCCGACGAGCTGACCTTCCTCGACATCACCGCGTCCTCCGGCAACCGCGAGACCACCTACGACGTGGTCCGCCGCACCGCCGAACAGGTGTTCATCCCGCTCACCGTCGGCGGCGGCGTCCGCACCCCGGACGACGTCGACAAGCTGCTGCGTGCCGGGGCCGACAAGGTCGGCGTCAACACCGCCGCGATCGTCCGCCCCGACCTGATCAGGGAGATCGCCGAACGCTTCGGCCGGCAGGTCCTCGTCCTGTCCGTCGACGCCCGCCGCACCCCCAAGGGCACCTTCGAGGTCACCACCCACGGCGGCCGCCAGGGCACCGGCATCGACGCCGTCGAATGGGCCCACCGCGCGGCCGACCTCGGCGCCGGGGAGATCCTGCTGAACTCCATGGACGCCGACGGCACCAAGGACGGCTACGACCTGGAGATGATCACCGCCGTCCGCGAACACGTCACCGTCCCGGTCATCGCCTCCGGCGGCGCCGGCCGTCTCACCGACTTCCCCCCGGCCGTCGCGGCGGGCGCTGACGCGGTCCTCGCCGCGTCGGTCTTCCACTTCGGCGACCTCCGCATCGGCGAGGTCAAGCGGGCCTTGCGGGAGGCGGGGAACGCGGTGCGGTAGGCGTCCGGGCGGCGGACACCTCACCTTTATATCCAGTAGGATATACGGGTGAGGTGTCGTATATAGCGCGCTGGAGGGTCGGATGTCCAAGACCGTGATCGATGTCGACGACAAGATGCTGGAGTTCGCCCAGCAACAGCTGGGGACGAAGACGAAGCGCGACACCATCAATCGCGCGCTGACGATAGCGGCGGCGATCAGTGCCGACGACCGGGCCCGTGCCCTGCGTTGGCTCCAGGACCACGCCGACGAGTTCCTGGACTTCGACGTTCTGGCCGAGCGGGAGCGTTCCGGTCTGTGACGTACCTCGCCGACACCTCAGCGGTCTGGCGGCTGCTGCGTCGCCAGATCCCCGAACCGTGGCCCGACCGGGTGGCCCAGGGGCTCGTCGCCATCTGCCCGCCGGTCGAGTCCGAGCTCATGCCCGGCCTGCGCGCCGACCGTGAGTACGAGCCCTTCTTCACCATGCTCGGCCAGACCTTCGGGTGGGTACCCGCTCTCGACGACCCCTGGCCGCAGGTCGTCGCCGTACAAAGGGACCTGGTGCGGATCGGCCACCACCGCGGGCCGTCCCCCATCGACATCCTGATCGCCCTGACCGCCCGGCAGCATCGGCTGACCGTTCTGCACGTCGACGACGACTTCGCTGCGATCGCCAAGGTCCGTCCCGAGATCCCGATGCTCAGGCTCATTCCCGAAACCGGCTGACCGTCCGGGGGCACCCGCCGTTCCGCGGATGCCCCCGCACCGGGCCCCGGGGTGCCGCCCCGAAGGCTCAGATGCCGATCTGCTTCGAGCCGTGGAGCTTCTCCACGGCCTCCTGCTCGCCCTCCAGCTCCACCGTCGCCGCGTCCTGCCGGCCGAAGGCGAACATCAGCAGCTCACCCGGCTCGCCGGTGACCGTGACGACCGGCGCGGCGCGGTTGGCCACCACCGTACGGCCGTCCGGGCGGCGCAGCACCGCGCCCACCGGGTACTTGCGGCCCATCAGCCGCGCCGTGCGCTCCAGCCGGGACCACAGGGCGTCCGCGAAGACCGGGTCCAGCTTGCGGGGCGTCCAGTCCGGCTGGGCGCGGCGCACATCCTCCGCGTGGACGTAGAACTCCACCGCGTTCGACGCCTCGTCCACCTGCTTCAGGGAGAACGGCGACAGCTTCGGCGGACCCGTCCGGATCAGCTGGAGCAGCTCCTCGTACGGCTTCGCGGCGAACTCCGACTGCACCCGGGCGAGCCGGTCCGCGAGCGGCTTGAAGAGGATTCCGCCCGCCGCGTCCGGGCGGCGCTCCCGCACCACCACATGCGCCGCCAGGTCCCGGGCCAGCCACCCCTCGCAGAGGGTCGGGGCCTCAGGACCCGCCGACTCCAACAGATCGGCGAGGAGCAGACGTTCACGTTTGGCATGGGTCGACATGCGCCCAGCGTACGGCGGGCCCGGCGGCACTGCCACGGGACGGCCTCCGCGCCCGGCGCCCGCCCCCGGCGCCCCCGGACGCCCCCCGGACGCGTCCGGTGACCGGACGGCGACCCCGCGTCGTCGCACCCGTGCAGCACAATGGGGGACATGACCAGCACGCCCCGTGAGCCGAGCCGGCTCGCCCCGGAGATCGCCGCCCGCCTCAAGCGCACCCCGGACGGCCTCCTGCCCGCGATCGCCCAGCAGTACGACACCGGCGAGGTGCTGATGCTCGGCTGGATGGACGACGAGGCACTGCACCGCACACTGACCACCGGCCGCGGCACCTACTGGTCCCGCAGCCGCCGGGAGTACTGGGTGAAGGGCGACACCTCCGGCCACGTCCAGCACGTGAAGTCCGTCGCCCTCGACTGCGACGCGGACACCGTGCTGCTCAAGGTCGACCAGGTCGGCGCCGCCTGCCACACCGGGGACCGCACCTGCTTCGACGCGGGCACCCTCCCGCTGGGCCAGTAGGGTCACCCGCCATGGACCTGGAGACCTTCCGCAAGCTCGCCGCCGACCGCCGCGTCGTCCCCGTCAGCCGCAAACTCCTCGCGGACGGCGACACCCCCGTCGCCCTCTACCGCAAGCTCGCCGCCGAGCGGACCGGCACCTTCCTCCTGGAATCCGCGGAGAACGGGCGCTCATGGTCCCGGTACTCCTTCGTCGGTGTCCGCAGCGCCGCCACCCTCACCGAACGCGACGGCGCCGCCCACTGGCAGGGCACCCCGCCGGTCGGCGTCCCTCAGGGCGGCGACCCGCTCGCCGCCCTGCGCGCCACCGTCGAGACCCTCCACACCCCCCGTGACCTCGCCGCCGGGCTGCCCCCGTTCACCGGCGGCATGGTCGGCTACCTCGGCTACGACATCGTCCGCCGGCTGGAGCGCATCGGCCCCGGCGAGCGGGACGATCTCAAGCTGCCCGAGCTGACGATGCTGCTCACCTCCGACCTCGCCGTCCTCGACCACTGGGACGGCACGGTCCTGCTCATCGCCAACGCCATCAACCACAACGACCTCGACACCGGCGTCGACGAGGCATGGGCCGACGCCATCGCCCGGCTCGACGCGATGGAGGCCGACCTCTCCCGGCCCGTCGCCCAGCCCCCGGCCGCACTGCCCCCGTCCGAGCTGCCCGAGTTCACCGCCCTGTGGGGCGGCCCCGACTTCCAGGACGCCGTCGAGGACGTCAAGGAACGCATCCGCGCGGGCGAGGCGTTCCAGGTCGTGCCCTCCCAGCGCTTCGAGACCCCCTGCACCGCGAGCGCCCTGGACGTCTACCGCGTGCTGCGCGCCACCAACCCGTCCCCGTACATGTACCTGATCCGGTTCGACGGCTTCGACGTGGTCGGCTCCTCCCCGGAGGCCCTGGTCAAGGTCGAGGACGGGCGCGCGCTGCTGCACCCCATCGCCGGCACCCGCCCGCGCGGCGCCACCCCCCAGGAGGACCAGGCCCTCGCCGACGAGCTCCTCGCCGACCCCAAGGAACGCGCCGAGCACCTGATGCTGGTCGACCTCGGCCGCAACGACCTCGGCCGGGTCTGCGAACCCGGATCCGTCGAGGTGGTCGACTTCATGTCCATCGAGCGCTACTCGCACGTCATGCACATCGTGTCGACCGTCACCGGGAAGATCGCCCCCGGCCGCACCGCGTACGACGTCCTGACCGCGTGCTTCCCCGCGGGCACCCTCTCCGGGGCGCCCAAGCCGCGCGCCATGCAGATCATCGACGAGCTGGAGCCCTCCCGTCGCGGACTCTACGGCGGCTGCGTGGGCTATCTGGACTTCGCCGGGGACTCCGACACCGCCATCGCCATCCGTACGGCCCTGCTCCGCGACGGCACCGCGTACGTCCAGGCCGGCGCGGGGGTCGTCGCCGACTCCGATCCCGTCCTTGAGGACCAGGAATGCCGCAACAAGGCCGCGGCGGTGCTGCGCGCGGTCCACACGGCGAACCGCCTCCCGGCCCGCTGACGGCGCACAGCGGTTTTCCGGAGCGCGATCCGTGGCCGGGTGGCGGCGGTTCACGCCGGGGATGTGACGCATTCGTGGGCGGTCGCGGGGTGCCCCCGGGGCTTGGCGCGCGGGGGCGCAGGGGATAGTGGGGGAGTGACTTCCGCCGTCCCCCACCCCCGTACGGGCACCGACCGGTCGCCCGCCGCCGCCCGCGCCGGGCTCCGCAGCCTCGCCGCCGCCCTGCTGCTGGGTGCGGCGGGCGCGGCGATCGCCCTGCTCGCCAGCCGTCAGGGCTGGACCGAGGGCACCGCGAACGTCCCGGGCGGTGACTTCCCGCTGGCCGCCAAGGGCAGCGAGGTCACCGGTGTGCCGGCCGCCCTCGCCATAGTGGGCCTCGCCGCCCTGGTCGCCGTCTTCGCGGTCCGCAGAGCCGGGCGGGTCGCAGTCTCCGCGCTGCTCGCCCTTTGCGGTGCCGGTACGGTGCTCGCCGCCGTGCTCGGGGCCCGGGACCCCGCCGCGCTGGACGACCGGGCCGCCGAGGTGTCCGGTGACACCTCCGCCACGGTCGACGCGCTCAGCCACACCGTCTGGCCGTATGTCGCCGCGGTCGGCGGGGCGCTGATCCTGCTCGCCGGGCTGCTCGCCCTGCGGTACGGGCGGCTGTGGCCCGCGATGTCGGGGCGCTATGAGCGGGACGGGGCGCCGCGGCGGGCGCGGCGGGCTCCTGTCGTCGATCCTGACCGGCCCGAGGACCTCTGGAAGGCCCTCGACCGCGGCGAGGACCCCACCCAACAGGGCCCCACCCCCACCCCGTAACACCCCCGCCCGTCCACCGGTTCCCCCGTAGCCCGCGCCCCTGAGGTCTGTCCGGCTGGGCGTACTTGTCCCGTGCGGGTCGCTCGGTGGGTGCGCAGTTCCCCGCGGGCCGCCTTCGCTTGCGCTTCCCAGGTCTGTCCGGCGCGGCGCACTCCGTTCCTGTGCCGTCGTTCGTGGGGTGCGCAGTTCCCCGCGCCCCTGGATGCTGCCCCTTCGGGTTTGTTCGTCGGGCGCGGGTCTGCCCTCGTCTTTGCGCAGTTCCCCGCGCCCCTTTGGGGCGCACACCTGGGGCTGTCGCTCGGGTGCGGGCCTTCGCTTGCGGAATTCCCCTCCTCGCGCAGTCGCATGGCTACGTAAGGGGGTGGGCGGGAATCTCTGCTCGCAGACTCCGATGCTCTTCAGTCGGGTAGGGGGATGTCGTACCGAGCGTGTCGGATCGAGGACGGAGAATCCCGACCGGCACCGACCCGAAAGACAGCAGAACGCGCCCCAAAGGGGCGCGGGGAACTGCGCGAAACCACCGAGCGACGGCACAGGAACGAAGTACGCCGCGCCGGACGGACCTAGAAAGGGCAAGCGAGACGACCCCTGCAGGAAACAGGTGCGTCCACCAGGACGGACCTCGGAAGCGTGAGCGAAGGCGACCCGGGTGCACGGCGGAGCCCTCCGTGCGGAACAATGACCATGAGCGTCCGGCTCACCCCAGGGACACGGCCGCACACGGCCGCCTACAGCAACGAGGAGCTAGTCATGTCCAGCAGCAGCCACGGACACACTCCGGCCGCCTGGGCCGGGGTCATCATCGCCTTCGTCGGCTTCTGTGTCGCCGGTGTTTTCATGGTCATGGCGAACACGGCCGGCTTCTGGGTCGGTATGGCCATCCTCGGTCTCTCCCCCGTGGTCGGCGGGATCATGAGCGTCATGGGCATGGGCCAGAAGCGCCCCCGTGAGCTCATGCCCACCGAGGGCTGACATCCCGCCCGGCCCGCCCCACGCCCCCGGAACCACGGGCGGGCCGCCCCCGGTCGTGGCCGTCGCGCGTGGACGGCGCTCGCGGGGCAGAATGCTCGCGTGACCGCCGAACACCCGAGCGCCCCCGTACCGGACACCGCCGCGAGCACCCCGCGGCCCGCCCGGGGCGGGGCCCTGCGGCGGCTCGCCGTCCCGCTGGGCATCCTGGGGTCCGTCGCGGCGGCTTTCAGCTACGTCGCCGCCGTCGACCCCAATGAATCCGGCCACTACCCGACCTGTCCGCTGCTCCAGCTCACCGGGCTGTACTGCCCGGGCTGCGGCGGACTCCGCAGCGCCCACGCCTTCGCGCACGGCGATCTAGCCACCGCACTCGCGGCCAACGCGCCCGCCGTGGCCGGATTCATCGCCTTCGCCGTCCTGTGGACCCTGTGGGCGGTACGGGCCGCCCGCGGGAGGCGGTTCAGCGCCGTACCGCCCACCGCCGTGCTGTGGGGCCTGGGCGGACTGCTCCTCGTTTTCACCATTGTCCGGAACCTGCCGTTCGGTGGCTGGCTGAGGCCTTGATCACCGGGGAACGTCCAGGTAGTGGGACCGCGCGGTACCGGATGCGGGACCGGCTCGCTCCTGCGGATATCATCGGTACGACCACCGCTTCCGCCCAGCGCGGACGCGGGACCAAAGCTTCACACGCCACCGTCAGGGAAGGGGGCCGCTCGCGTGAGTGTGCTCGACGAGATCATCGACGGAGTCCGTGCCGACCTCGCGGAGCGGCAGGCGCGGGTCGGCCTCGACGAGCTCAAGGAGCGCGCGGCGCAGGCCCCCGCGGCCAAGGACGGAGCCGCCGCGCTGCGCGGCGAGGGCGTCAAGGTCATCTGCGAGGTCAAGCGGTCGAGCCCCTCCAAGGGCGCGCTCGCCGCGATCGCGGACCCCGCCGGACTCGCCGCCGACTACGAGGCGGGCGGCGCCGCCCTCATCTCCGTCCTCACCGAACAGCGCAGGTTCGGCGGTTCCCTCGCCGACCTGGAGGCCGTCCGCGCCCGGGTCGACATCCCCGTGCTGCGCAAGGACTTCATCGTCACCTCCTACCAGCTGTGGGAGGCACGTGCCTACGGCGCCGACGTCGTCCTGCTGATCGTCGCCGCCCTGGACCAGCCCGCCCTGGTGTCCCTCATCGAGCGCGCCGAGTCCATCGGGCTCACCCCGCTGGTCGAGGTGCACGACGAGGACGAGGCCGAGCGGGCCGTCGACGCGGGCGCCCGGATCATCGGCGTCAACGCGCGTGACCTCAAAACCCTCAAGGTCGACCGCTCCACCTTCGAGCGGGTCGCCCCGGAGATCCCCGACAGCATCGTCAAGATCGCCGAGTCGGGGGTGCGCGGGCCGCACGACCTGATCGCCTACGCGAACGCCGGGGCCGACGCGGTACTCGTCGGCGAGTCCCTCGTCACCGGCAAGGACCCCCGTACCGCCGTCTCCGACCTGGTCGCCGCGGGCGCGCACCCCGCGCTGCGGCACAACAGGAGCTGACTCCACCGTGCCGATCGCGTCCCGACTCGCCCGAGGCTGCCGGCCGCGGGGCTGCCGCGCGCCCGCGCGGCGCGCGCTGGGGCGCCGGGTGCGGTACGTGATCGGGGCCGAGCCCGGACAGGTGAACGGCCGCCGATGGTGGGCCTCCGGCACCGGGGGCGCCGTATCAGGGGTCGACGCCGCCGGGGGCTGCGGGAGCTGACGCTCCCCGTTCCCCGGGGCACACGATCCCCGGGTGTCCGTACGGGTGCGGGCCGCGCGTCGTCCGCGCGGTTCACCCGCCTCGCCGTGCGCCGCCCCTTCCCCCTGCCGCGGTCCGTCCGCGGGCTCGCCGGCGTTCGAGGACCCACGGAATCCGTGGGCGTCTCGTGCGGCGCGCTCGTCCAGGTACGGGACGCCGGTCGTCCGCGCGGTTCCCCGCGCCCTTCCGAGGGCGGCCGTGGGTCGTGCGGGATGTGGTCATCGTTGGATCTAGACCCGGGGCCCGTGCCCCGTGAGGTAATCAGACATGCCCAGTGACTTCTTCTTTCCCGACCGTGAAGGTCATGTCCCCAGTGCCGAGGGGTACTTCGGGGCGTTCGGCGGCAAGTTCATCCCGGAGGCCCTCGTGGCCGCCGTGGACGAGGTCGCCGTCGAGTACGACAAGGCCAAGTCGAACCCGGTGTTCGTGGCCGAGCTGGAGGAACTGCTCGTCCACTACACGGGCCGCCCCAGCGCGCTGACCGAGGTGCCGCGCTTCGCGGAGCACGCCGGCGGGGCCCGGGTGTTCCTCAAGCGCGAGGACCTGAACCACACCGGCTCGCACAAGATCAACAATGTGCTCGGCCAGGCCCTGCTCACCAAGCAGATGGGCAAGACCAGGGTCATCGCCGAGACCGGCGCCGGACAGCACGGGGTGGCCACCGCCACCGCGTGCGCGCTGTTCGGCCTCGAATGCACCATCTACATGGGCGAGATCGACACCCAGCGCCAGGCGCTGAACGTCGCCCGGATGCGGATGCTCGGTGCCGAGGTCATCGCCGTGAAGTCCGGCTCCCGCACCCTCAAGGACGCCATCAACGAGGCGTTCCGCGACTGGGTCGCCAATGTGGACCGGACGCACTACCTGTTCGGGACGGTCGCCGGACCGCACCCCTTCCCGGCCATGGTGCGCGACTTCCACCGGGTCATCGGGGTCGAGGCGCGGCGCCAGATCCTGGAGCGGGCCGGCCGGCTGCCCGACGCGGCCGTGGCCTGTGTCGGCGGCGGGTCCAACGCGATCGGGTTGTTCCACGCGTTCATCCCGGACGCCGCCGTCCGGCTCGTCGGCTGCGAACCGGCCGGACACGGCCTGGACACCGGTGAGCACGCGGCGACCCTGACCGCCGGTGAGCCGGGCATCCTGCACGGCTCACGCTCGTACGTCCTCCAGGACGACGAGGGCCAGATCACCGAGCCGTACTCGATCTCGGCGGGCCTGGACTACCCGGGCATCGGCCCCGAGCACGCGTACCTCAAGGACAGCGGGCGCGGCGAGTACCGCGCGGTCACCGACGCCGCCGCGATGGACGCGCTGCTGCTGCTGTCGCGCACCGAGGGCATCATCCCCGCCATCGAGAGCGCGCACGCGCTGGCGGGCGCCCTGGAGCTGGGCCGCGAGCTGGGCCCCGAGGGGCTGCTGCTGGTGAACCTGTCCGGCCGCGGCGACAAGGACATGGACACCGCCGCCCGCTACTTCGGGCTGTACGAGACCGACGCCGCCGTCGAGGCGGACGCTGACGGCGGCGCCGCCGAGATCCAGGGGGACGTGAAGTGAGCGGGACGACGGGCGTGGCGGACACCACCCATATCGGGGGACGGGCCGAGCTGCTGGGCCAGACCCTCGCCGGGGCGCGCGCCGAGGGGCGCGCCGCCCTCATCGCGTACCTCCCGGCCGGGTTCCCGACGGTCGACGGCGGGATCGACGCGGTCAAGGCCGTCTTCGACGGCGGGGCCGATGTCGTGGAGGTCGGGCTGCCGCACAGCGACCCGGTCCTCGACGGGCCGGTCATCCAGACCGCGGACGACATCGCGCTGCGCGGCGGGGTGCGGATCGCGGATGTGATGCGCACGGTGCGTGAGGCGCATCTGGCCACCGGCAAGCCGGTGCTGGTGATGACGTACTGGAACCCGATCGACCGCTACGGCGTCGAGCGGTTCACCGCGGAGCTGGCCGCGGCGGGCGGGGCGGGGTGCATCCTGCCCGATCTGCCGGTGCAGGAGTCCGCGCTGTGGAGGGAGAACGCCGCGAAGCACGGGCTCGCGACCGTGTTCGTCGTCGCTCCGAGCAGCAAGGACGCACGGCTCGCGGAGATCACGGACGCCGGGTCCGGGTTCGTCTACGCGGCCTCCCTGATGGGGGTCACGGGCACCCGGGAGTCGGTCGGCGAGCAGGCGCAGGACCTGGTGCGGCGGACCCGGGCCACGACGGACCTGCCGGTCTGTGTGGGGCTCGGGGTCTCCAACGCGGTCCAGGCCGCGGAGGTCGCGGGGTTCGCCGACGGGGTGATCGTGGGCTCGGCGTTCGTCAAGCTGATGCTCGACGCGGAGGACGCGGGGGCGGGGCTCGTGGCCGTCCGGTCGCTCGCGCGGGAGCTGGCGGAGGGTGTGCGGGGGCGGGTCTGAGCGGGGCCGAGGCACGGGGGTCCCGTGCCTCGGCGTCCGGCTCTCGTGGTCCCGGCCCCCGGTCCCGGTCCCGGCCCCCGGTCCCGGTCCCGGTCCCGGTCCCCGGCCCGGTCCCCGGTTTCGTCGGTGAGCCCACGCCTTCCTGTGCGGGTCGCCTTCGCTTGCGCTTTTTAGGTCTGTCCGGGTGGGCGCGCTTGTTCCTGTGCCGTCGCTCGTGGGTTGCGCAGTTCCCCGCGCCCCTTTGGGGCTCTTCTGCTGGGCGGGCTTGTTCGGTGCGGGTCGCTCGGTGGTTCGCGCAGTTCCTCGCGCCCCTTTGGGGCTCTTCCCGGCGGGTGGGCTTGTTCGGTGCGGGTAGCTCGTGGGTTGCGCAGTTCCCCGCGCCCCTGGATGCTGCCCCATTACGGTCGCCCTTCGGGTGCGGGCCGGTCCTCGTCTTCGCGCAGTTCCCCGCGCCCCTGACGGGGCTGTCCTCGGGGTTCTTTTCCTGTGGGGGTGGGTCACCCGAATGGATGGTCCTCATGAGGGCCGGGCACGGTTGCCGTTCTGGGTCGTTTGCCGGGTGTGAGTGACAAGAACCGTGAGGGAAAGCGCACAGCCCGTGAGCGGCTCGCCGTGGAACGGCAGCGTGAGAAGGCCCGTGAGAAGCGGCGCCGGACGTTGATCGTCAGCAGTGCCGTCGTCGGCGTGCTCGGACTCGCCGCCGTGATCGGCGTGATCGCCGCCAACTCGGGCGGTGGTGAGGAGGACACCTCGGGGCCCGTCGTCGTACCCAAGGGGGCGATCGGGCAGGACGGGCTCGCGATCCCCGTGGGCAAGGACAGCGCCAAGTCGACCCTCACCATCTGGGAGGACTTCCGCTGCCCGGTCTGCAAGGTCTTCGAGGACACGTACCGCTCGACGATCCAGGAGCTGACCGCGAGCGGGAAGCTCAAGGTCGAGTACCACTTCGCGACGCTGATCGACGGGAACATGGGCGGCAGCGGCTCCCTGCGCGCGGCCAACGCGGCGGCGTGTTCGCAGCAGGCCGGGAAGTTCCCCGCCTATCACGACGTCCTCTTCGAGAACCAGCCCGCCGAGACGGACGACGCCTTCGCCGACAACGCGAAGCTGACCGAGCTGGCGGGCAAGGTCGACGGGCTCGACACGGACGTCTTCAAGCGGTGCGTGGACGACGGGACGCACAACAGCTGGGTCGCCAAGTCGAACAAGGCGTTCCAGGACGGCGGCTTCCGGGGTACCCCGACGATCCTGCTGAACGGCAAGGATGTCTACGCCGACCAGGCGAACCCGCTGACCCCGGCCAAGCTGAAGAAGCTCGTCGAGGACGGCGGCCAGGGGTAGCGGAGGCGGGCGCCCCGGAAAAGCGGGGCCGGGAGCGGGGCACCCGGGCGGGCCGGTGCCCGGACCCGTTATGCAGCCGTGTCGGGGGCGGGGTGCCGGTGCCGGTGCCGCGCAAGGTAGCGTCGGACCTGCCATGGAACTTGCCTTCATCCCCAGCCCCTCGACCGGTGTGGTGCACCTCGGGCCCATCCCGCTTCGCGGCTACGCGTTCTGCATCATCATCGGCGTCTTCGTGGCGGTCTGGCTCGGCAATCGCCGCTGGATCGCCCGGGGCGGGCGGTCGGGCACGGTCGCCGACATCGCCGTCTGGGCCGTGCCGTTCGGTCTGATCGGCGGCCGCCTCTACCACGTCATCACGGACTACGAGCTGTACTTCAGCGAGGGCCGGGACTGGGTCGACGCCTTCAAGATCTGGGAAGGCGGCCTCGGGATCTGGGGGGCCATCGCCTTCGGCGCGGTCGGCGCCTGGATCGGCTGCCGCAGCAGGGGCATCCCGCTGCCGGCGTACGCCGACGCCGTCGCCCCGGGCATCGCCCTCGCCCAGGCGATCGGCCGCTGGGGCAACTGGTTCAACCAGGAGCTGTACGGGCGGCCCACCGATCTTCCCTGGGCCGTGGAGATCACGTCCTCGGTCGACGGCCGGGTACCCGGGACCTATCACCCGACGTTCCTGTACGAGTCGCTGTGGTGCATCGGGGTCGCGGTCCTGGTGATCTGGGCCGACCGCCGCTTCAAGCTCGGTCACGGCCGTGCCTTCGCCCTGTACGTCGCGTCGTACTGCGCGGGCCGCTTCTGGATCGAGTACCTGCGGGTCGACGAGGCGCACCATGTGTTCGGGCTGCGGCTGAACAACTGGACCGCGCTGGTCGTCTTCCTGCTGGCCGTCGTCTACCTGGTGGTGTCGCACAAGAAGCGGCCGGGCCGGGAGGACGTGGTGGAGCCGGGCGACGGTGACGGACCCGGCGCGGAATCCGACGACGGTGACGCCGACGGCTCCGGTGACCGCACCGGCGCGGGTACGACGCGTCCGCGTGACGCCAAGGATGTGACAGGCCCGTCCGGCCCCGGCAAGGGGACGGGCGGAACGGCCACCGCGACGGCCGACAAGAGCTGAGCCCGCACGGGCGACCAGGACGGGGACGGGCCTCTGGCCCGTCCCCGTTCGTATGCCCGCGAGGTCCCGGTCAGGCGGCCGGGGGGCGGGACATCCGGTGGCCCCACTCCGAGAGCAGCAGGGCCGCGACCGCCAGGCCCGCCGCGATCAGCGGCAGCGCGCGGGCCCCGGCCCAGCCGATGCCGAGCGCTCCGACCGCCCCCGACATGGCGATCGCCAGATAGAGGATCGCGGCGTTCAGCGAGACCAGCACGGACGCCGAGGCGGGGTCGAGGGTGATGAGCCGGTGCTGCTGGGGTGAGGTGATCGCGAACGCGGCCACGCCGTAGACGACGATCATCAGCAGCGCGGAGGTGTACGCGCCGGTGGTGAGCGGGAACAGCAGCAGGGCGCCGGTCATCCAGAGCAGCGCGAGGGCCACCACGGCCCGCCCGCCGAAGCGGTCCGCGAGCCGTCCCGCCGCGATGTTGCCGAGGGTGCCGACCACCCCGAGCGTGAACATCAGGACGGCCAGCCGGTCACCGCTGCCGCCCGTCGCGGGCTCGAAGACGACGGCGATGTAGGTGTACGGCAGATAGATCGCGGTGAACCCGACCAGGGTGGTCGCCAGGACCGCCAGCACCCGGCGGTCCCGCAGCGGCGCCAGCCGGGCGCGCAGCCCCTCCGGGGCCGGTGCGGCCACCCGCGCGGGCACCAGCAGCCGTACGCCGATCAGTCCGAGCACCGAGAGCGCGGCGACGAACCACATCGTGGAACGCCAGCCCAGCCAGCCGCCGAGCGCGGTGCCTATCGGGGCGCCGAGCGCGGTCGCCGCCGTGAAGCCCGTGGTCACCGCGGCGATCGCGCGGCCCCGCCGTTCGGGCGCGACCAGCGCGGCGGCGGTGACCGCGGCGGTCGGGACGAAGAGTCCGGCGCCGGCCGCCGCGACCATCTGCGCGGCCAGTACGGTCGCGAAGGTCGGTGCGAGCGCCGTGGCCACATTGCCCAGCAGATGGACGGCGACCGCGAGCAGCAGGACGGCGCGCCGCGCCCGCCGGGCGGTCGCCGTCGCGAGGACGGGCGCCAGCACCGCACAGGTCAGGGCGAACACCGTCACCACCTGGCCCGCGGTGGTGACGGAGACCCCGAGGTCCCGGCCCATCTCGGGCAGCACCCCCGCCAGCACGAACTCGTCCGTACCGATCGCGAAGGTGGCGAACCCCAGCACGAAGACGCTGCCGCGTGGCGCGCTTCCGTGTGGTGCCGGGGGCGGTTCGTCCTTGTCCGCCGGGCCGTGGGCGGGCGCGCCCGGTGCCGTTCGTCGTCCGCTGGGGTGGAGATCGCTGTCCATGGCCGTCCTGTCGTGGGTCGTGCGCAGGGTCGGTGGGGTCGTGGCCGGATACGCGCACGCCTTTCCGACGGGCCGGGTGGCGCGAGGGGCTGGTGCGGGCGTGCGGTGTCCGCGAAAGACGGAACCGATCGGTACCGTCTGCTGGGTGAGGACGGTACCGATCGGTTCTGTTTGGCGTCAAGGTCGGTTACGGTGACTCCATGGCCACCCACGCACGCGAACGGCTCATCGACACCGCCGGAGCGCTCTTCTTCGCCGAGGGCATCCGCGCGGTCGGCGTGGAGCGGCTGCTGGCCGACTCGGGCATCGGACGGGCGTCGTTCTACCGGCACTTCGCGAGCAAGGACGACCTGGTGGTCGCCGTCCTCGAACGGCGCGACACCGACTGGCGCCGCTGGCTCGCCGCGGAGGTCGAGGCCCGGGGCCGTGATCCGCTGGCCCTCTTCGACGCGCTCGCGGACGACGCCGCCCGGGGGGACTTCCGGGGCTGCGCCTTCATCAACGCCCTGGCCGAGAGCGCGGACGCGGACGGTCCCGTGCACCGGCTCGCCGTCGCGCACAAACGGGCCGTCACCGGGTTCGTCGCGGGACTCCTGGCGGAGGCGGGGCAGCCCGGACCCGAGGCGCTGGCCCGGCGGTTCGTGCTGCTCATGGACGGGGCCACGGTCACGGTCGTCCGCGAGCGGGATGCCGCGCCCCTGCGGGAGGCCCGCGCGATCGCGGCGGGCCTGATGGCCTGACCGGTTCGCCCCCGCGGGTCGCCTTCGCTTGCGCCTTCGAGGTTTCCTGTGCTGGGCGTACTTGTTCCCGCACAGGTCGTTCGTGGGTGCGCAGTTCCCCGCGCCCCTGAGGTCGCGCCCCTTGCGGTTCCCGTTCGGGTGCGGGGTCGCCTGTGGTTGCTCGCGCAGTTCCCCGCGCCCCTGAAGGGGCGCCCACCTGGGGTTGTTTTCCACCCTTCTCCTCGTGCAGTCGCATGGCTGCGGGAGGGGGTGGGCGGGAATCTCTGCCCGCAGACTCCGACGCCACCAGTGCGGCCACTGGACGTCCGTACCGAGCGTGTCGGATCGAGGACGGAGAATCCCGACCGGCACCGACCCGAAGAACCGGCCGGATGCGCCCCAAAGGGGCGCGGGGAACTGCGCAAAAGACGAGAACCGCCCCGCACCCGAAGAGCGACAGCAAGGGGGCAGCATCCAGGGGCGCGGGGAACTGCGCACCCCACGAGCGACCCGCACAGGGACAGGTGCGCCCAGCACAGGGAACCCGGAAGCGCGAGCGAAGGCGACCCGCGTGGGCCGGGGCGACCCGGGGACGTACGATGACCCTGAGACCCCGCCGGACGGCGCACCGCACGGGCAACTGTTACCGGGCGGTTTCGAATCCTTTGCGGCTGGGCATGAGCCGTAAGCGCTGTGGGCAACGATGCCCACCCGCACCCCGGACCCACGGTCATCGATCTGCCCGTAGCGGGTCCCCGCACCAAGGTCACCGAAGGCCCCGGAGCTCCGCCGCCACCAGCGGCGCACCCGCCCCGCGCCAACGGTCTCCGTACCCACCCAGGACGTCGCCGCTGACGTCGGGCTCCGCTGTGAACAGGGACGACAGAGCAAGTGCCGGCAAAGGCCGCCGGTGCCGCCCGTTGACCGGACGACCCGCCCGGAGCATCATCGTCACCCGTACGGGTGTCCGCATGCTGGAATGAGTTATCCGCTTTTCGAGAAGCGTTCCATCATGTAACCTGCACGAAATTTTCCGCAGAGGGCCAACGTCGTCCCTCGGCACTTGATATATGCCACGACGACGACGGGAGTGCCGATGCGTACGCCGCGCCAGCCGTCCCAGCCCCCCATGAGCGCCTCGAACTGGGCCCACATGGACGCTCGCCCTGCCGCGCAGGGGATGTACGACCCGCGCAACGAGCACGACGCCTGCGGCGTCGGGTTCGTCGCCACCCTCACCGGCGAGGCGAGCCATACGCTGGTCGACCAGGCACTCACGGTTCTGCGGAACCTGGAGCACCGCGGCGCCACCGGCTCCGAGCCCGACTCGGGCGACGGCGCGGGCATCCTCTGCCAGGTCCCCGACGCGTTCCTGCGCGAGGTCACCGACTTCGAGCTGCCCGCCGCCGGCGGCTACGCCGTCGGTATCGCGTTCCTGCCCGAGCACGGCACCGACGCGGCCACCGCCCGGATCGACGCCATCGCCGCCGACGAGGGCCTCACCGTCCTCGGCTGGCGCGAGGTGCCCGTCGCGCCCCAGCTCCTCGGCGCCACCGCCCGCGCCACGATGCCCGCCTTCCGCCAGCTCTTCGTCACCGACGGTGAGCACACCGGCATCGCCCTCGACCGCAAGGCGTTCGTGCTGCGCAAGCGCGCCGAACGCGAGGCCGGGGTGTACTTCCCGTCGCTGTCCGCGCGGACCGTCGTCTACAAGGGCATGCTGACCACCGGCCAGCTCGAACCCTTCTTCCCGGACCTGTCCGACCGCCGCTTCGCCAGCGCCGTCGCCCTCGTCCACTCCCGGTTCTCCACCAACACCTTCCCGAGCTGGCCGCTCGCCCACCCGTACCGGTTCGTCGCCCACAACGGTGAGATCAACACCGTCAAGGGCAACCGCAACTGGATGCGCGCCCGCGAGTCCCAGCTCGCCTCCGGCCTCTTCGGCGACCAGGCGGCCCTGGAGCGGACGTACCCCGTCTGCACCCCGGACGCCTCCGACTCCGCGTCCTTCGACGAGGTCCTCGAACTGCTCCACCTCGGCGGCCGGTCCCTGCCGCACAGCGTGCTGATGATGATCCCGGAGGCGTGGGAGAACCACACCTCGATGGACCCGGCCCGCCGCGCCTTCTACCAGTTCCACGCCACGATGATGGAGCCCTGGGACGGCCCCGCCTGTGTCACCTTCACCGACGGCGTCCAGGTCGGCGCGGTCCTCGACCGCAACGGACTGCGCCCCGGCCGCTACTGGGTCACCGACGACGGGCTCGTCGTCCTCGGCTCCGAGGTCGGCGTCCTCGACATCGACCCCGCGAAGGTCGTCCGCAAGGGCCGCCTCCAGCCCGGCCGGATGTTCCTCGTCGACACCGCCGAGCACCGCATCATCGAGGACGACGAGATCAAGGCCGGACTCGCCGCCGAGCAGCCCTACGGCGAATGGCTGGAGGCCGGGGAGATCGAGCTGGAGGACCTGCCCGAGCGGGAGCACATCGTGCACACCCACGCCTCGGTCACCCGCCGCCAGCAGACCTTCGGCTACACCGAGGAAGAGCTGCGCATCCTGATCGCCCCGATGGCGAAGTCCGCCCTGGAGCCCATCGGCTCCATGGGCACCGACACCCCCATCGCCGCGCTCTCCGACCGCCCCCGGCTGCTGTTCGACTACTTCACCCAGCTCTTCGCGCAGGTCACCAACCCGCCGCTGGACGCCATCCGCGAGGAACTCGTCACCTCGCTGCGCTCCTCGCTGGGCCCCCAGGGCAACCTCCTGGAGCCGACCGCCGCGTCCTGCCGCAGTGTGACCCTGCCGTTCCCCGTCATCGACAACGACGAGCTCGCCAAGCTCATCCACATCAACGCCGACGGCGACATGCCCGGGATGACCGCGGCGACCCTCTCCGGTCTCTACCGGGTCTCCGGCGGCGGCGAAGCCCTCGCCACCCGTATCGACGCGATCTGCGCCGAGGCCGACGACGCCATCGAGGCCGGCGCCCGGCTCATCGTGCTGTCCGACCGGCACTCCGACGCCGAGCACGCCCCCATCCCGTCGCTGCTGCTGACCGCCGCCGTGCACCACCACCTCATCCGCACCAAGCAGCGCACCCATGTGGGCCTGCTGGTCGAGGCCGGGGACGTCCGCGAGGTCCACCACGTCGCGCTGCTCATCGGTTTCGGCGCCGCCGCGGTCAACCCGTACCTCGCGATGGAGTCCGTCGAGGACCTCGTCCGCGCGGGGACGTTCCTGCCGGGCGGCGAGCCCGAGGGCGCCATCCGCAACCTCATCTACGCCCTCGGCAAGGGTGTCCTCAAGGTGATGTCCAAGATGGGCATCTCCACCGTCGCGTCCTACCGCGGCGCCCAGGTCTTCGAAGCCATCGGCCTGGCGCCCGAGTTCGTCGACCGCTACTTCATCGGCACCACCTCCAAGATCGGCGGCGTCGGCATCGACGTCATCGCCAAGGAGGTCGCCGCCCGGCACGCCAAGGCGTACCCGGTCTCCGGGATCGCCCCCGCCCACCGCGCCCTCGACATCGGCGGCGAGTACCAGTGGCGCCGTGAGGGCGAGCCGCACCTGTTCGACCCGGACACCGTCTTCCGGCTCCAGCACTCCACCCGCAACCGCCGCTACGACGTGTTCAAGCAGTACACCGACCGCGTCAACGAGCAGTCCCAGCGGCTGATGACCCTGCGCGGCCTGTTCGGCTTCGACACCGGACGGGACCCCGTCCCGCTGGACGAGGTCGAGCCGGTCTCCGAGATCGTCAAGCGGTTCTCCACCGGCGCCATGTCCTACGGCTCCATCTCCCGCGAGGCCCACGAGACGCTCGCCATCGCCATGAACCAGCTCGGCGGCAAGTCCAACACCGGCGAGGGCGGCGAGGACCCCGACCGGCTATACGACCCGGCGCGGCGCTCGTCCATCAAGCAGGTCGCCTCGGGCCGCTTCGGCGTCACCTCCGAGTACCTCGTCAACGCCGACGACATCCAGATCAAGATGGCGCAGGGCGCCAAGCCCGGCGAGGGCGGCCAGCTCCCCGGCCACAAGGTGTACCCGTGGGTCGCGAAGACCCGGCACTCCACCCCCGGCGTCGGACTGATCTCCCCGCCCCCGCACCACGACATCTACTCCATCGAGGACCTCGCCCAGCTCATCCACGACCTGAAGAACGCCAACCCGAAGGCCCGCATCCATGTGAAGCTGGTCTCCGAGGTCGGCGTCGGCACGGTCGCCGCGGGCGTCTCCAAGGCCCACGCGGACGTCGTCCTCATCTCCGGCCACGACGGCGGCACCGGCGCGTCCCCGCTGACCTCGCTCAAGCACGCGGGCGGCCCCTGGGAGCTCGGCCTCGCCGAGACCCAGCAGACCCTGCTGCTCAACGGGCTCCGCGACCGGATCGTCGTCCAGACCGACGGCCAGCTCAAGACCGGCCGCGACGTCGTCATCGCCGCGCTGCTGGGCGCCGAGGAGTTCGGTTTCGCGACCGCGCCGCTCGTCGTCTCCGGCTGCGTCATGATGCGGGTCTGCCACCTCGACACCTGCCCCGTCGGCATCGCCACCCAGAACCCGGTCCTGCGGGAACGGTTCTCCGGGAAGGCCGAGTTCGTCGTCAACTTCTTCGAGTTCATCGCCGAAGAGGTCCGCGAGATCCTCGCCGAGCTGGGCTTCCGCACCATCGAGGAGGCCGTCGGCCACGCCGAGGCCCTCGACGTCACCCGTGCCGTCGACCACTGGAAGGCCCAGGGCCTCGACCTCGCGCCCCTGTTCCACGTCCCGGACCTGCCCGAGGGCGCCGTGCGCCACGCCCTCATCGCCCAGGACCACGGACTGGAGAAGGCCCTCGACAACGAGCTCATCAAGATCGCGGCCGACGCGCTCGCCGCGAACGCCCAGGACGACGCCCAGCCCGTCCGCGCCCGGGTCGCGATCCGCAACATCAACCGGACCGTCGGCACCATGCTCGGCCACGAGGTGACCAAGAAGTTCGGCGGCGCCGGACTGCCCGACGACACCATCGACATCACCTTCACCGGCTCCGCCGGCCAGTCGTTCGGCGCGTTCGTGCCGCGCGGGGTCACCCTGCGCCTCGAAGGCGACGCCAACGACTACGTCGGCAAGGGCCTGTCCGGCGGCCGGATCGTGGTCCGCCCCGACCGGGCCGCCGACCACCTCGCCGAGTACTCCACCATCGCGGGCAACACCATCGCCTACGGCGCCACCGGCGGCGAGATCTTCCTGCGGGGCCGCACCGGCGAACGCTTCTGCGTCCGCAACTCCGGCGCGCTCGTCGTCTCCGAAGGCGTCGGCGACCACGGCTGCGAGTACATGACCGGCGGCCACGCCGTCGTCCTCGGCGAGACCGGACGGAACTTCGCCGCCGGTATGTCCGGCGGAGTCGCGTACGTCATCGACCTCGACCGCGACAACGTCAACGCCGGGAACCTCGCCGCCGTCGAGACCCCCGACGAAGCCGACAAGCGGTGGCTGCACGACGTGGTGCGCCGTCACCACGAGGAGAGCGGCTCCACCGTCGCCCAGAAGCTGCTCGCCGACTGGGACAACGCCGCCGCCCGCTTCAGCAAGATCATCCCCAGCACGTACAAGGCAGTGCTCGCCGCCAAGGACGCCGCCGAGCGAGCCGGACTCCCCGAGTCCGAGATCACCGAGAAGATGATGGAGGCGGCGATCAATGGCTGACCCGAAGGGCTTCCTCAACCACGACCGCCAGGGCGCCTGCTCCCGTCCCGTGCCGGAGCGGCTGCGCGACTGGAACGAGGTCTACGTTCCCGGCTCCCTGCTGCCGATCATCAGCACACAGGCCAGCCGCTGCATGGACTGCGGCATCCCGTTCTGCCACAACGGCTGTCCGCTCGGGAACCTCATCCCCGAGTGGAACGACTACGCCTACCGGGAGAACTGGCAGGCCGCGTCCGAGCGCCTCCACGCCACCAACAACTTCCCCGAGTTCACCGGGCGGCTGTGCCCCGCCCCGTGCGAGTCGGCGTGCGTCCTCGGCATCAACCAGCCCGCGGTGACCATCAAGAACGTCGAGGTCTCCATCATCGACAAGGCGTGGGAGACCGGCGAGGTCGCACCCCAGGCCCCCGAACGCCTCTCCGGCAAGACCGTCGCCGTCATCGGCTCCGGACCCGCCGGACTCGCCGCGGCCCAGCAGCTCACCCGCGCCGGGCACACCGTCGCCGTGTACGAGCGCGCCGACCGTATCGGCGGGCTGCTGCGCTACGGCATCCCCGAGTTCAAGATGGAGAAGCGCCACATCAACCGCCGCATCGAGCAGATGCGCGCGGAGGGCACCAAGTTCCGCACCGGGGTCGAGATCGGCCGCGACATCGACGCCATGAAGCTGCGCAAGCGCTACGACGCCGTCGTCGTCGCCGCCGGCGCCACCGTCTCCCGTGACCTGCCCGTCCCCGGCCGGGAACTGCGCGGCATCCACTTCGCCATGGAGTACCTGCCGCTCGCCAACAAGGTCCAGGAAGGCGACTTCGTCGCGCCGCCGCTCACCGCGGAGGGCAAGCACGTCGTCGTCATCGGCGGCGGCGACACCGGCGCCGACTGCGTCGGCACCGCCCACCGCCAGGGCGCGCTCTCGGTCACCCAGCTGGAGATCATGCCCCGCCCGGGCGAGGACCGCGCGGACGGCCAGCCCTGGCCGACGTTCCCCATGCTGTACAAGGTGACCTCCGCCCACGAGGAGGGCGGCGAGCGCGTCTACTCCGTCTCCACCACGCACTTCGAGGGCGACGAGGACGGCAACGTCCAGTCCCTGCACCTCGTCGAGGTCGAGTTCGTGGACGGCAAGCTCGTCCAGAAGCCCGGCACCGAGCGATCGATCCCCGCGCAACTGGTGACCCTCGCGATGGGGTTCACCGGCACCGACCAGGAGAACGGTCTCGTCGCCCAGTTCGGCCTCGAACTCGACGGCCGCGGCAACATCGTCCGTGACGAGGACTACCTGACCAACGTCCCCGGCGTGTACGTCGCCGGTGACGCGGGCCGCGGACAGTCCCTCATCGTCTGGGCCATCGCCGAAGGCCGCTCCGCCGCCCGCGGTGTCGACCGCTTCCTCACCGGCGCGAGCGACCTGCCCGCGCCCATCCGGCCCACCGACCGGTCGCTGACCGTCTAGCGTCCCTCATACGTTCCCGTACAACGGCGTACGGAACTAAGCGGTGCCCGCCCCTGTCCCCGACCGGACAACGGGGCGGGCATCGTGCCTTTCCCGGCTCCCTGCCACCTGGATGCTCCCTTCCACCGCGGCGGCCCGGCCCCACGGCGCGGGGGAGCGGCGTTCCGGCGCTGCGTCGCGGGGGAGGGGCTTCCCGGCCTCGCGGCGCGTGGGAGAGTGGACGGATGAGCGAGTACCGTGCCGCACGTCGACCTGCCCGGCGCACCAGTGAGAAGTCCGAGCCGCGCCGGAGCGGCACACAGAGGTCCGAGCCGCGCCGTAGCGGGACCTCCCTGCGGATCAGCACCCGCAACGCCGCCTTCCAGCAGTGGCACGCCCTGCTGGGCAACCGCGCCAAACGCCAGCGCGCCGGGGAGTTCCTGATCCAGGGGGTACGCCCCCTCACCCTCGCCCTCGACCACGACTGGCCGCTGAGCGCGGTGCTCTACAGCGCGGGCGGCAGCGGCGGGCGGCCCCTGTCCCGGTGGGCCCGCGACACCCTCGACCGGGTCCCCGCGGGCGTCACCCGCGTCGACATGGACCCGGAGCTGCTGCACGAGCTCGGCGGCAAGGAGGACACCGTCCCCGAGCTGCTCGCCGTCGCCCGCGTCCCCGACGACCGCCTCGACCGGCTCACCGTCGGCCCCGACTTCCTCGGCGTCGTCTTCGACCGCCCCATCACCCCCGGCAACATCGGCACCCTCATCCGCTCCGCCGACGCGTTCGGTGCCCACGGCGTCGTCGTCTCCGGCCACGCCGCCGACATCTACGACCCCAAGTCGCTGCGCGCCAGCACCGGTTCGTTGTTCGCCCTGCCCGTGGTGCGGGTCCCGTCCCCGCAGACGGTCGCCGACTGGGCGGCCGGGCTGCGCGCGCGAGGTGTCCCGCTGCGGATCGTCGGCACCGACGAGAGGGGCGCGGCGGATCTCACCGGCACGGATCTGACGGGACCGGTGCTCGTCGTCATCGGCAACGAGACCTCCGGGATGAGCGCGGCGTGGCGCGAGCTGTGCGACGAGACGGTGCGGATCCCGATCGGCGGCGCGGCGAGTTCCCTCAACGCGGCGGCGGCGGGGACGGTGCTGCTGTACGAGACGCAGCGGCAGCGGGGGTTTCCGGCGGTGGGGGCACCGGTCTAGGCGGGGGTACCGGTCTGGGCAGCGGTGCGGGGCGTTGACCGATACAAAACTGTGAACTGGATTCACAGGCAATTTTGGTGACTTGGGTGTCAAACTGAGTGCATGGCAAGTCACCGTCAAGAAACCAAGTCGCACCGGGTGTTCGGCACGATCGCGGGGGTCAGCCTCGCCATCGGGGTGCTCCCCGGGATAGGTATCGGGTCCGCCGGGTCCGATGTCTCCGCCGTGATCGTCGCGTCCGCGGTCTTCATCATCGTCAACCAGTTGATCTACAGCTACCCGAACTCCATCCGGACTGCCCCGCCGGTCGCGACGCTCGTCCTGGCGGTGGTGGGGTTCGTGCAGGACACCCTGGCCTGGCTGCTGGTCTCCTGGCTCGCGAGCCAAATGGGTTTCGGTGTCGAGGTCGACGGGTTCCTCGCGGCGGTGCTGGGTGGACTGGTCGTCCGGACTGTCACGTTGGCGGCCCTCGCGCTGGCGCCTGGGCGGGAGGCCGCGTAGGTCTGTCCGGCGGGGCGTACTTCGTTCCCGTGCGGGTCGCCTTCGCTTGCGCTTGCCAGGTCTGTCCGGTTGGACGTACTTCGTTCCTGTGCCGTCGTTCGGTGGTTTCGCGCAGTTCCCCGCGCCCCTGAGGTGCTGCCCTGTTGCGGTCGCTCTTCGGGTGCGGGCCGGTTCTCGTTTTCGCGCAGTTCCCCGCGCCCCTTTGGGGCGCGTCCGGTCGGTTCTTCGGGGCGGGGCCGGTCGGGATTCTCCGTCCTCGCTCCAACGCGCTCGGTCGGACGTTCACTGGTCCTGCTGAAGAGCATCGGAGTCTGCGGGCAGAGATTCCCGCCCACCCCCTTCGGCAGCCATGCGACTGCGAGAGGAGAGGAGTGCCCCTTCAGGGGCGCGGGGAACTGCGCAAAAGACGAGGGCAGACCCGCACCGGGCGAACAAGCCCGATGGGGCAGCATCCAGGGGCGCGGGGAACTGCGCACCCACGACCGGCCCGTGCAGGAACAAGTACGCCCAGCACAAGGAACCCGGGGGCGCGAGCGAAGGCGACCTGCGGGGAACTGCGCATCCCACGGGCGACGGCACGGGAACGAGTACGCCCAGCCGGACAGACCTGACAAGCGCGAGCGAAGGCGACCTGCGCACCCCCGGGCGACCCGCGCAGGGACAAGTGCGTCCAGCGCGGGAAGCCCGGGGGCGTCAGTGAGAGGTGTTACAGGGTTGCGGCTGCCGAGGCGATCTGGGAGGCGAACGTGGACACCTCGGTGTACACGCCCGGGTAGTTGGGCCGCGCACAGCCCTGGCCCCAGCTCACGATGCCGACCTGGACCCAGGCCCCCGCGTTGTCCCGCCGGAACATGGGCCCGCCGGAGTCGCCCTGGCAGGTGTCGGTCCCGCCGGCCTGATACCCCGCGCACAGCTCCTCGCCCGGGACCAGGGAGGACCCGTACGACTGCTGACAGGACGCGTCGCTGACGAACGGCACGCTCGCCTTCAGCAGATACCGCTGCTGCGCCCCGCCCTCACGCGCGGCACCCCATCCGGCGACGGTGAACGTCCCGGAGTTGTACGCCGTGCTGGTGGCGATCTTCAGCGTGGGCTGGTTGATCGGGGCCGCGAGCTTGACGAGGGCCCAGTCCTTGCCGGTGCCGTTGTAACCGGGCGCCTGGAGGACCCGCGTGGAGCGGACCTTGGTCGCCGCGCTGTTCTGGAGGTCGACGACCCCCGCCGTCGCGGTGATGGAGGTGTTGGCCCCGGAGCCGCTCACGCAGTGCGCGGCGGTCAGGACGATCTGCTGGGTGTACAGGGCACCGCCGCAGCCCATCGAGAGCCGGACCATGAACGGGAACTCGCCCTGCGCCGCGCGGGTGCCGCCGACGACCGGGGAGGGAGCGGCCTGGGCGGAGCTGAGGGGCTGGAGGGAGACGGCCGCGAGCAGTACCGCGCCTGTCGCTATGAGCCGTCTGGCGCCGGGGAACTTCCTCAGGAGCTTCAAGGTACTTCCTTTCGTGGGGGGTTGACCGCCGGACGGGTCCGGTCGGGCGGCCGGGGCGGGACACATGGCTCGACACATGCGACCCGCTCCGAGACGCCTGACATGCACTCGCCAAGCTGGTTGGATTATGAGATCGCCGGGCGCCCGCGGCAAGGGTCTGATTCCGGACACCCGTCCCGGCCCGGCGGCGCGAATCCACCTACAGTGGAAATCGGTTCAGCACCTCAGGGGGTCCGGACGTGGCGAACGGCGGAACGGTCGAGCACGGTTTCCCGCATCTGGCGACCGTGCGATCGGCGATCACGGCCCTGCACCGACGGCTGTCCTCCGACGGCGTCCGCGCCTTCGACCTGTCCGTCGCACCCGCCGACGTCGCCTTCGGCGACCTGGACGATCTGCATCTGGGCGCACAACGCGTCGCCCGCGAGATGGTCCGCCACTACCGGCTGCCGGACGCCCGGATGATCGTCGGGTTCCGCGACATGACCCACGCCGCGAACGTCGAGCTCACCGCGGGACCCGAGTACTTCATCGAACTCAACGACCGGTTCAAGACGTATCGCCGGGACATCGGAGCCGCCCTCGCCCATGAGGTCGCCCACGTCTACCTGCACCGTCTGGACCTGTCGTTCCCCGGCACCCGGGACAACGAGATCCTCACCGACACCGCCGCCACCTACCTCGGCGCGGGCTGGCTCCTGCTCGACGCCTTCCGCGAGGACCGCGTCTCCTCCCAGAAACTCGGCTACCTCACCCCGGAGGAGTTCGGATACGTCCTGGCCAAACGCGCCCTGCTGCTCGGGGAGGACCCCGCGCCCTGGTTCACCAGCCCCCAGGCGTACACCGCCTACACACAGGGAATGGCGCGCGCCCGCGACGACGAACGGCAGCCCCCGCTCACCGCCGCCGGCCGCACCGGCCGCCGCCGCTACGCCCGGGACCGCCGCCGCGCCAAGGACCACCCCGCGGCCCTCCCGCCCGACGCGCCCTACACCTTCGACGGCGATTCACCCCTGCGGGTGTCGTTCGCCTGCCCCACCTGCGGACAGCGGATCAGAGTGCCCGTCCGGGGACGGGTCCGGGCCCGATGCGCCCTGTGCCGCACGGTCCTGGACTGCGACACCTGACCCCGCGCCCCGCAAAAGACGTTGCGCCCGACCGATCCCCTCGGCCAGGGTGCCCGGATGGACCACCCCGACGCCGCCCCACCCGGCGCACAGCTCCACCCGGCCGTACTCACCGCCGTCACGGACCCGGCCGGGGCGCGGCGCACGCTCACCGGACTCCTCCGCTCCGGCGCCGACCCGGACTTCCCCGACGAGGACGGCGTCACCCCTCTGTACCTCGCCTCCGTACAGGGCGCCGCCGACCTGGTACGACTGCTGCTCCGCGCGGGCGCCGACCCCGACCGGCCGGGCGGCACGGAAGGTCTGCCGCTGTGCGCCGCGGCTGCCGGAGGCCACACGGACGCGGTACGGGCCCTGCTCGCGGCCGGGGCCCGGCCCGACGCCCGGGAGGAGTTCGGCTTCACCCCGCTGGCCTGGGCGATCAGGGGCGGACACACGGCGATCGTGGCCGCCCTCCTCGGCGCGGGCGGCGACCCGGACCTGCCCGGACCCGAAGAGGAGCCCCCACTGGTCGCGGCCGCGCGGCGCGGCTCCCCGGGGATCGTCCGCGCACTGCTGGAGCACGGCGGCTCGGCGGGCCGTACGGAGGCATTGGCCGAGGCGCGCCGCTGGGCCGCCCTCGACATCCCCGCGGAACTGACACGAACCCTGCTCGCCACCCGCACCGGCACCCTCCGGGTGGTGACCGAACGCTCCCACCACGACGGCACGGAGCGCGTCGCGGTGCGGCTCCTCGATCCGGCCGGCACCCTCCGAGCGGGTGACGACCGCGACCTGGGCCACGCCCGGATCGTCCCCCTCCTTCGCACCGACTAGTTCCGCACCGGAGACCCGGGGCACGGGACGCCTCGCACACGGCCCCGACGGGTCACACCGGGCGGAAGGCCACCGTGGAACCGGGGGCGTCGAGCTCAAGGAGCCAGACCTCGTTCACGCCCTCCCGCAGCACCGGCCCGGGTACGTACAACCCGGTCTGCGGCCCCGCCGACCAGTACCGCCCCAGGTTGACCCCGTTCACCCACAGGAACCCCCGCCCCCACCCGGGCACCTCCACCACCGCGTCCCCCACGGCCCCCCGCACCTCGAAGACCCCCCGGTACAGCCCCCGCCCGTCCCCCTCACCCACGGGTACGGGCGCCAGCGCGCGGACCCGTCCCGCGTCGTCGAACGCGTCCAGCCGCAGCCCCCGCGCCCGTACGCCGTGCAGATACTGCCGTTCGTGCAGCACACCGCCGGTGATCCCCTTGGGCTCCCCGAGCCGCGGACCGTAGTTCACCCGGCCCAGCGACTCCACCCACAGCTCCACCCGCGCCGGACCCGGCACCGGCACCGGCAGCACCGCGGCGTCCTCGGTGAGCACCCCCGCCCGCACCCCGTCGACCTCGACCACCGCCAGATCCCGCAAGCCCCGCACCCGCAGCTCGTGCGGATCCCGGGGCCCCGGCACCTCGAACACGTACCGCACCAGCCCCCGGTCCACGTCCAGCTCCTCGAACGTCGGCGGCACCGCGTGCACCGACTCCGGACCGCCCAGCCCCGCCAGCACCTCCGCCAGCGGCACCCACTCCAGCGGACCCGCCGCCACCGGCGCCCCCAGCACCGGCGCAGCCTCGGGAACCGGCGGCAACGGCCCGTCCGCGTACGCCGCCAGCACCTCCCGCATCAGCCGGAACTTCTCCGTCGGCCGCCCGTACTCGTCCACCGGCGCCCCGTAGTCGTACGACGTCACATCCGGCTCCAGCGCCCCGTCGTGCAGCTCCCCGGCCCGGTTCGCCCCCGACCAGCCCGCGAAGCTCGTCCCCCCGAACGCCATGTAGAGATTCACCGACGCCCCGCACTCCAGGATCTCCCGCAGCGCCGCCGCCGCGTCCGCCGCGTCCCGCGACACATGCTCCGCGCCCCAGTGGTCGAACCACCCGCACCAGAACTCCATGCACATCAACGGACCCCGCGGCCGGTGCCGCCGCAACGCGTCGAACCCCGCCCGCGCCTGCGAGCCGAAGTTCACCGTCGCGAGCACGTCCGGCACCGAGCCGCCCGTCAGCATGTGGTCCTCGGGCCCGTCCGACGTGAACAGCGGCACCCGCACCCCGAGGTCCGACAGCATCCCCGCGAGATGCCGCAGATACACCGCGTCCGACCCGTACGAGCCGTACTCGTTCTCCACCTGCACCATGATCACCGGGCCCGCGCCGTCGATCTGCCGCTCCGTGATCTGCGGCAGCAGCACCCCGAACCAGCGCGTCACCGCCGCCAGGAACTCCGCGTCCCGGGTCCGCACCCGCGCCCCCAGGGAACCCGTCACCCAGTGCGGGAGCCCGCCGTTCTCCCACTCGGCGCAGATGTACGGACCCGGCCGCACGATCGCCCACATCCCCGCCGCCCGCACCGCGTCCAGGAACCGGCCCACCCGCTCCACGTCCCGGAACTCACCCGGCCTCGGCTCGTGCATGTTCCACGGGACATATGTCTCCACGCAGTTCAGACCCAGCGCCCGCAGCATCGCCAGCCGATGCCCCCACTGCTCCTCATGGACCCGGAAGTAGTGCAGCGCCCCCGACAGCAGCCGCACCGGTCTTCCGTCCGTCTCGAAGTCGTCCTCGCCCACCCTGAACTCGGCCATCACATCCCTCTCGGTCACCGGCCCCCACACGATCGCCCCTGGCGGGCGCCGGGTCCATGGACAAAGATCGGGGGTGATTGGACGCAAAGGTTCCGGAACGGACGGGGCGGGCACCCACCACCCGGCCCCACCGGCCGACGCGGCGAGAAATGGGGAGAAAGCGGATGTATCACACCTGGATGAGGTACTTCACCCCGAGCCCCCAGCACCACCGCCTCGGACTCGTCTGCCTCGGCGTCGGACTCCAGCACGGCACCCTCCCCACCGTCGGCCCCCGCACCCTCGACCACCATGTCGCCGTCGTCATCACCGCGGGCCGCGGCTGGTACCGCAGCCCCGACGGCCGCCGCACCACCATCACCGCCCCCGCCCTGCTCTGGCTCACCCCCGGCGTCCCCCACCACTACGGACCCGACCCCGGCACCGGCTGGGACGAGAGCTTCGTCGACTTCTCCGGCCCCGCCACCACCACCTACACCGAACTCGGCTACATAGAACCCGAACGCCCCGTCGTCGCCCTCTCCGACCCCACCGGCCCCCGCACCGCCATCGGCCGCATCGCCCGCGCCGCCCGCCGCGGCAACCCCCTCCTCGAAGTGGAGACCGGCGCGGCCGTCCATGAACTCCTCGTCGCCCTGCGCCGCGCCCGCGCCGGTACGGCCCCCGACGGCCACCCCGTCCTCCAGGCCCTCGCCCGCGACGCGTTCCAATCGCTCTCCGTCGCCGAACACGCCGCCCGCCACGGAATGACCCCCGCCGAACTGCGCACCGCCGTCCGCCGCGCCGCCGGATGCAGCCCCAAGGACTACCTCCTCGGCATCCGCCTCGGCCGCGCCAAGGAACTCCTCGCCGCCACCGAACTTCCCGTCGCCTCCGTCGCCCGCCGCGTCGGCTACGACGACCCCGCCTACTTCTCCCGGCTCTTCACCCGCCGCGTCGGCATGGCACCCATCCGCTTCCGCGACCAGCAAGGACGCGCCGTACCCGGCGGCTGGTCCACCACCGTCCCCGACCCCGACGACCCCCCGATCCTCCGGTCCGGCCGCCCCGTAGGGTGATCCACCATGACCCCCAGCGACACCTACAACGCCACCGGCACGGGTCCCGGCTCCGTCGACCCCGCGGTCCGAGCCGAACTCGTCCGCCTCCGCGAAAGCATCGACAACATCGACGCCGCCGTCGTCCATATGCTCGCGGAACGCTTCAAATGCACCCAGCAGGTCGGCCACCTCAAGGCCGCCCACCGACTGCCCCCCGCCGACCCCGGCCGCGAAGCCGACCAGATCGCCCGGCTCCGCACCCTCGCGGAGAACGCCAAACTCGACCCCGCGTTCGCCGAGAAGCTCCTGAACTTCATCATCGCCGAGGTGATCCGCCACCACGAGCAGATCGCCGACGCCCGCTGAACACCACACGGGCCGCCCGCACCTGACCCCCGCGCCCGGCCCGCCCGCCGACCGCCGCCCACCCGCACCGGCCACCGGCACACCGGCTTCCCCCGCCCCCGCACCCCAGGGGCGGGCCCCACGGGCCCCGCCGACGAACGGGTCCCCGGCCCACCCACCCCACCCGGCCCGGGCCCCGCGAGCACCGGCCCCGCGAGCACCGGCCCCGCGAGCCCCCGCTCCCGCGAGCCCCCGGCCCCGCGAGCCCCCGGCCCCGCGAGCACCCGCTCCCGCGTGCCCCCCGGCCCCGCGCGCAGCCGTTCCCCGCCCGCCGGAACAGCCGCCCCCCGAGCCCCCGCACCCGCTCCACCACCACACAGCGACCGCACCGCGCCCGCACAAGTGCACAGACCGGCCCGGACAGGACACCGCCCCTGTGCCCGGCGCCCCGCATCATGCAGCATGAGCAGCATGTCCGTACTCACGCGCGACGAAGCGCACCGCCGAGCCCAGCTCCTCGACGTCCAGCACTACACCGTCGACCTAGACCTCACCACCGGCGACGAGACCTTCACCTCCCGCACGGTCATCCGCTTCACCTCCCGCGCGGACGCGGACACCTTCGTGGAACTCAAGCCCACCGCACTGCACACCGCCACCCTCGACGGCGAACCCCTCGACCCCGCCACCCTCACCGACAACCGACTACCCCTCACCCTCACCACCGGCCCCCACGAACTCACCCTCACCAGCACCATGCGCTACAGCCGCACCGGCGAAGGCATGCACCGCTTCACCGACCCCACCGACGGCGAGACCTACGTCTACACCCAGCTCTTCCTCGACGACGTCCAGCGCGTCTTCCCCGCCTTCGACCAGCCCGACCTCAAAGCCACCTTCGACGTCACCGTCACCGCCCCCGACGACTGGACCGTCCTCGCCAACAGCACCACCACCCGGGACACCGACGGCCGCTGGACCGCCGCCACCACCCCCCGGATCTCCACCTATCTCGTCGCCGTCGCCGCGGGCCCCTGGCACACCGTCCGCACCGAACACCGCGGCATCCCCTTCGGCATCCACTGCCGCCGCTCCCTCGCCCCCTACCTCGACACCGACGCCGACGAGATCCTCGACCTCACCACCGCCCTCTACGACCGCTACCACGAGAAATTCGAGGAACCGTACCCCTTCGACTCCTACGACCAGGCATTCGTCCCCGAATTCAACGCCGGCGCCATGGAGAACCCCGGACTCGTCACCTTCCGCGACGAATTCGTCTACCGCTCCGCCGTCACCGAAACCGAACGCCAGACCCGCGCCATGGTCATCGCCCATGAAATGGCCCATATGTGGTTCGGCGACCTCGTCACCCTCACATGGTGGGACGACATCTGGCTCAACGAGTCCTTCGCCGAATACATGGGCTACCAGACCCTCACCGAATGCACCCGCTTCACCGACACCTGGGTCGACTTCGGCGTCGCCCGCAAAGCCTGGGGATACGACGCCGACCAGCGCCCCACCACCCACCCCGTCGCCCCCGACGCCGTCGACGACACCGCCTCCGCCCTCCTCAACTTCGACGGCATCTCCTACGCCAAGGGCGCCTCGGCCCTGCGCCAACTCGTCGCCTGGCTCGGCGAGAAGGACTTCCTCAACGGCATCAACACCCACTTCGCCCGCCATAAATTCGCCAACGCCACCCTCACCGACTTCCTCGACTCCCTCGCGAGCGCCACCGAACGCGACGTCCACACCTGGGCCGACAGCTGGCTCCGCACCACCGGCGTCGACACCCTCACCACCGGCATCACCGCCAAACCCGGCACCTGGACCCTCACCACCACCCACCACGGCACCCGCCCCCACCGCATCACCACCGGCGTCTACGACCGCGACCTCAACGACCCCCGCGCCCTCGTCCTGCGCGAACGCCTCGACACCGACATCCCCCACACCGGCCCCACCACCCCCCGCACCGGCGTACGCCCCGCCCTGGTCCTCCCCAACGACCAGGACCACACCTACGCCAAACTCCGCCTCGACCCCCAGTCCCGGGAAACCGCCCTCAGCCACCTCTCCGGCATCCCCGACCCCCTCGCCCGCGCCGTCGTCTGGAACACCCTGCGCGACATGGTCCGCGACGGCGACCTCGACCCCACCACCTACCTCACCACCGCCGAGACCCACCTCCCCGACGAAACCGACCTCGCCCTCACCCAGGGCGTCCTGACCTTCGCCGCCACCCACATCACCGACCGCTACCTCACCCCCCGGCAACGCCCCGAAGCCCTCACCACCCTCACCAACCTCACCCGCGCCCTCATCCGCCGCACCGAGGACGGCGAACACCCCGGGCTGCGCCTCGTCGCCGTACGCCACTACATCTCGGCCGCCGCCCACCCCGACACCATCAGCGACTGGCTCACCGACGGCACCGCCCCCGGCGGACCCGAACTCGACCCCGAACTCCGCTGGCGCATCCTCCACCGGCTCGCCGTCCTCGGCGCCACCGACACCACCGCCATCGACACCGAACTCGCCCGCGACCCCAGCGCCACCGGCCAGGAAGGCGCCGCGCGCTGCCGCGCCGCCCTGCCCGACCCCGAAGCCAAGAGCGCCGCCTGGAACGCCCTCTTCCACCCCGACGACCCGCTCTCCAACTACCTCTTCACCGCCACCGCACAAGGCTTCTGGCAACCCGAACAGGCAGACCTCACCGCCGAGTACATCCCCCGCTACTTCACCGAGGCCGTCACCGTCGCCGCCCGCCGGGGCCCCGCCATCGCCGCCGCCATCGGCCACCACGGATTCCCCGCCCACGCCGTCGACGCCACCACCCTCACCCTCGGCCGCGCCGCCCTCGACGACCCCGGCACCACCCCCGCGCTCCACCGCAGGCTCGCCGACCAGCTCGACGACCTCGCCCGCGCCCTGCGCGTCCGCACCACCTGACCCACCACCAGCACACCCCACCCACACGGCGGGGGGACCGGGCCCACGCCCGTCCCCCCGCCGTAACTCTTCGCCGTAACTCTTTCGGGTCCCAAACCCACAGAACCCCACCCCTTCCACACCCCGCCGGTCACCCTGAGGATTTCCGCCCCCCACCCCCCTGAACAGGTGGAAGGACCCGCCCCCGATGACCCCCCACCCCCACATCCCCGCACCCCGCCAGGCATCCGACACCCCCCGCGACCTCATCGGTATCGGCATCGGGCCCTTCAACCTCTCCCTGGCCGCCCTCGCCCACCCCCTCACCACCCTCGACACCGCCTTCTACGACGAGCACCCCGCCTTCCACTGGCACCCCGGCCTCCTCATCGAAGGGGCCACCCTCCAAGTCCCCTTCCTCGCCGACCTCGTCACCCTCGCCGACCCCACCAGCCCCTGGAGCTTCCTCAACTACCTCCGCACCCGCGAACGCCTCTACCCCTTCTACTTCGCCGAGCGCTTCCACACCCACCGCACCGAATACGACGCCTACTGCCGCTGGGTCAGCGACAACCTCCCCGCACTCCACTTCGACCACCACATCGACGCCGTCCACTGGAACCCCGAACGCGCCCTCTACGAAGTCGACTACACCCGCCGCGACCCCCACACCGACACCGGAACCCCCGGCCGCTCCTACGCCAGGAACATCGCCCTCGGCATCGGCACCGCCCCCCACGTCCCCGAAGCCCTCCGCCCCCTCGCCGACACCCCCACCGCCCCCGTCCACCACGCCGCCGACTACCTCACCCACCGCGCCCGCATCCTCGCCGCCGACCACATCACCGTCATCGGCTCAGGCCAGTCCGGCGCCGAGATCTATCTGGACCTGCTGCGCCACCGGCCCCCCGGCCGCGAACGGCTCCACTGGCTCGCCCGCACCCCCGCCTTCGCCCCCATGGAGTACTCCAGACTCGGCCTCGAACACTTCACCCCCGACTACACCCGGTACTTCCACCACCTCACCCAGACCACCCGCGACACCCTCGTCCCGCAGCAATGGCAACTCCACAAAGGCATCGACGCCGACACCATGACCGCCATCCACGAAGAGCTCTACCGCCGCACCCTGCACGGCGGCTGGCCCGACACCGTCCTCACCCCCGGGGTCACCGTCCGCACGGCCGGCCGGATCGCCACCACCCAGGTCGAACTCCACCTCGAACACGCCCAGCAGAACACCCGCAGCCGCCTCACCACCGACGCCGTCGTCCTCGCCACCGGCTACCGCGAACGCCCCCTCACCACCCTCCTCGCCGGACTCACCCCCTACCTCCGCCACGACACCGCCGGCCGCCCCCGCGTCGACCACCACCAACGCCTCGTCCTCGACCCCGCCATCAGCGACACCGGACACCACATCTACGTCCAGAACGCCGAACACCACACCCACGGGGTCGGCACCCCCGACCTCGGGCTCTCCGCCTGGCGCAGCGCCACCATCCTCAACGCCCTCACCGGCAAGAACCCCTACCCCCTCCCCACCCGCACCGCCTTCACCACCTTCGGCCTCACCCCGCACCCCACCGCGACCCCCGCCCCCGGCCACCGGCTCACCCCCCTCGCCGAACCCCGCTGACCCACCATCACCCCCACCGGCCACCACCGATCACCCCACAGTCACCCACCCGTCACACCACTACCGAGCGTGCCCACCCCAGCGCACCCAGCCCGCGGAAATTGCTCATCAGAGCACCCCCGTGCACAATTCAACACTTGTTAAAAACCCCTCATGCAAAGGATGTTGAGTAGTCACCACAACCCAATTCCCTACCCACCGGTAAGCCCTACGCTCGAAACATGCGCCGAGCAAAAATCGTCTGTACCCTGGGCCCCGCAACCGACTCATACGACCAGATCAAGGCACTGGTCGAAGCCGGGATGGACGTAGCCCGCTTCAACCTCAGCCACGGCGACTACGCCGACCACGAGGAGCGCTACCAGCGCGTCCGCAAGGCATCCGAGGAAACCGGCCGCAGCGTCGGAATGCTCGCCGACCTTCAAGGCCCGAAGATCCGGCTCGGCCGTTTCACCGAAGGCCCCGTACTCCTTGAACGCGGCGACACCTTCACCATCACCGTCGAGGACGGCGCCCCCGGCGACCGCCACATCTGCGGCACTACCTACAGTGGCCTCGCCGCCGACGTCACCCCCGGCGAACACATCCTCATCGACGACGGCAAAGTCACCCTCAAGGTCACCGAGGTCGACGGCCCCCGCGTCCGCACCACCGTCATCGAAGGCGGCATGGTCTCCGACCACAAGGGACTCAACCTCCCCGGGGTCGCCGTCTCCGTCCCCGCCCTCTCCACCAAGGACCAGGACGACCTCCGCTGGGCCCTGCGCACCGGCTTCGACGTCATCGCGCTCTCCTTCGTGCGCAGCGGGAACGACATCAAGGACGTCCACCGCATCATGAAGGAGGAAGGCCGCCGCCTTCCCGTCATCGCCAAGGTCGAAAAACCCCAGGCGGTCGACAACATCGAGGACATCGTCGCCGCGTTCGACGGCATCATGGTCGCCCGCGGCGACCTCGGCGTCGAAATGCCCCTGGAACAGGTCCCCCTCGTCCAGAAGCGCGCCGTCAAACTCGCCAAGCGCAACGCCAAACCCGTCATCGTCGCCACCCAGATGCTCGACTCGATGATCGAGAACTCCCGCCCCACCCGCGCCGAGGCCTCCGACGTCGCCAACGCCGTCATCGACGGCACCGACGCCGTCATGCTCTCCGGCGAGACCAGCGTCGGGAAATACCCCGTCGAAACCGTCCGCACCATGGCGCGCATCGTCGAAGCCGCCGAGGAGGACATCCTCTCCAAGGGCCTCCCGCCCCTCACCGAACTCAACAAGCCCCGCACCCAGGGCGGCGCCGTCGCCCGCGCCGCCGCCGAGATGGGCGACTTCCTCGGCGCCAAGTTCCTCGTCGCCTTCACCCAGTCCGGCGACACCGTCAAACGGCTCTCCCGCTACCGCTCACCCATCCCCCTCCTCGCCTTCACCCCCGACCCCGAGACCCGCTCCCAGCTCAACCTCACCTGGGGCGTCGAAACCTTCCTCGGCCCCCACGTCGACTCCACCGACGCGATGGTCGAACAGGTCAACGAACAGCTCCTGCGGATCGGCCGCTGCGAGAAGGGCGACATCGTCGTCATCACCGCCGGCTCCCCGCCCGGCGTCACCGGCTCCACCAACCTCGTCCGCGTCCACCACATCGGCGACACCCCGACCTGACCCACCCCGGAACAACCCAGGGCCGAAGCGCGAAGCACCGAGGACAGGACGGTCCTTCAGTGCTTCGGCCCGATGTGCAGATCCATGAGCGCGACGGACGCCTTGCGGGCGACGGAGATGTTGAACGGGTCGCTGCCGCGGGCAAGCACCGTCCACTCGACCCCGACGGCGTCGAGGGTGTCCGTGAGCAACCGCCGGATGTCGTCCGACTTGTTGGCGAAGAGGTAGCGCGGGTACTCGTACCGTTTCCGTATCCCTTGGACGAGGCGGATCGTCCAGTTGGTGATGCGGCAGCCGTCGGAGTGGATCAACCCTCGGATGAACTCCCAGGGGTGCGCGTCCACGATCGACTGCTGCCAGGGCTCCAGGGCGATGCGGCGCTCGTGCTTCCGTCCGGGTCCGTGCTGCGGGAAGAGGCAGTGCAGGTGCTTGGAGTAGACCTTGATGTTCTGACAGCCTTGTTTCCTCACTCGGCACACCGAGTTGTCCGGAAAGACGGCTTTCATTGCCCGCTCGCACTCATTCTTGAGTCCGGGCCAGTCATCGGCGCAGGTGATCATGAGATTCGGCACGCGGTGACCGGAGTAGTGGCTGATGTGGCCATCGCCGAGGTACAGGCCGAGCAGGTACGAGTACGCGGCTCTGTCCAGCGCGCGACCGTCGCAGCGGGGGCACTGGGCATCGGGCCTGCCGGGGCACTCGCCACGCTTGGCCCGGTCCATGTGCTTCCAGTAGCTGATCGTGCCCTTGGGGATGTTCAGCTCCCGGGCCACATCCGCGTTGCGGGCGCCGCCCCGCAGCAGGGGGACGGCCCTGTGTCGAATCGCTGTGTCGTGAACGTGCATACGAACACTCTGCGTCACGAAGCGCTGCTCTGGGTAGCAAAGAAGCGGAAGTTCACGAGATCGTGAGCTTCCGCTTCAGTGGTGCCGGGTGCGGGACTTGAACCCGCATGTCCTTTCGGACAGATGTGTTTGAGACATCCGCGTATGCCTATTCCGCCAACCCGGCATCAGTACCCCAGCAGCATACCGGGTCAGCGTACCCGCCCGCTGCTGGGTAGGCTGCGTATCCACGACAGCAGGCCCGTCATGAGGAGCCCCAAGGTGACCGCCCCCGAGCCGCCCCAGCCCGTAGAAGACGACGACAAGTCGCATGTGCCTCCCCTGACGACGCGGGTCGTCATCGCCGAGGACGAGGCGCTGATCCGTCTCGACCTCAAGGAGATGCTGGAGGAGGAGGGCTACAGCGTGGTCGGTGAGGCGGGCGACGGTGAGACGGCTGTCTCGCTCGCCCGGGACCTGCGGCCCGACCTGGTGATCCTGGATGTGAAGATGCCGAAGCTCGACGGTATCTCCGCGGCCGAGCAGATCGCCGAGGAGTCGATCGCTCCGGTGCTGATGCTGACCGCGTTCTCGCAGCGGGACCTGGTCGAGCGGGCGCGCGACGCGGGCGCTATGGCGTATCTGGTGAAGCCGTTCAGCAAGAGCGATGTGGTGCCGGCCATCGAGATGGCGGTATCGCGCTTCACGGAGCTGCGGACGCTGGAGCAGGAGGTCGCGGATCTGACCCAGCGGCTGGAGACGCGGAAGCTGGTGGACCGGGCGAAGTCGGTGTTGCAGACGGAGTACGGGCTGTCGGAGCCGGCGGCGTTCCGCTGGATTCAGAAGACGTCGATGGACCGCCGGTTGTCGATGCGTGAGGTCGCGGAGGCCGTGATCGAGGACGGGCGGGAGCGGAAGGCCGCGAAGGAGAAGTCGTAGGGGGAGTCGTGGGCCGGATCGTTCCCGGCCGGATGTGAAGGGGCCCGCTTTTCCGGAGTTGCTCTCCGGGGAAGCGGGCCTCTTCGTGTGCGGGGCTGCGTGGGGTCGGCCTCAGTCCTCGCCGAGATAGGCCTTGCGGACGGATTCGTCGTGGAGGAGGTGTTGTCCGCTGCCGGAGAGGACGATCTTCCCGATCTCCATGACATGGCCGTGGTCGGCGAGGGAGAGCGCGGCCTGGGCGTTCTGCTCGACGAGCAGGATGGTGGTGCCCTGGGATTTGAGTTCGGCGATGGTCGCCATGATTTTCTGCATCATGATCGGTGAGAGGCCCATGGAGGGTTCGTCGAGCATGAGGAGTTTGGGTCGCGACATGAGTGCGCGGCCCATGGCGAGCATTTGCTGCTCACCGCCGGAAAGGGTGCCCGCGGCTTGTCTGCTGCGCTCCTTGAGGATGGGGAAGAGGTCGTAGGAGCGCTCGATGTCGCTGTTGATGCCTTCGGTGTCCTTGCGGAGGAAGGCACCGAGCTGAAGGTTCTCGGCGATGGTGAGCCGGGGGAAGATATGCCGGCCTTCGGGGGAATGGGCGAGGCCGAGGGCGACGATCTTATGGGCGGGTGTCCCGGTGAGCGGGAGACCGTCGAAGGTGATGGAGCCGCTGAGCGGCTTCAGCAGCCCGGAGATCGTGCGGAGAGTGGTGGTCTTCCCGGCCCCGTTGGTGCCGATGAGGGTGACGACCTCGCCTGCCGCGACGGTGAAGGAGATGCCTTTGACGGCCTCGATCTTGCCGTAGGCGACTTTGAGGTCCTTGACTTCCAGGAGTGGGGTCACTGGTCGTCTCCTTCGGGGCGGGCGGTGCTGGTGCCGCTGTCGGTGCCGTCCGGGTGGGCGGCTTTCTCGGCGGCGACGACTTCCTCGATGGCGGAGTCCTCGGGTGCGCCTTCGAAAGGGGTGCCGAGATAGGCGGCGACGACGCGTTCATCGCTCTGGACGGTCTCGCTGGTGCCTTCGACGAGCTTCTCGCCCTGGACGAGGCACGCGACACGGTCGCAGAGGTTGAAGATGAAGCGCATGTCGTGCTCGATGACGAGGACGGCGATGCCCTGGTCACGGATGGCGAAGACCAGTTCCTCGGTGGTGCGGGTCTCCTGCGGGTTCATGCCGGCGGTGGGCTCGTCGAGCAGCAGCAGACCGGGGTCGCTGGCGAGCGCGCGGGCGATCTCCAGCTTGCGCTGATCGCCGTAGGGGAGATTGCGCGCGAGGTGATCGCGTTTATGGGCGAGCCCGATGAATTCGAGGAGCTCCATGGCCCGTTCCTCGGACTCGCGTTCCGCCTTCTTGAATCCGGGGCCGCGCAGCAGCGCGGACCAGAGCCCTTCCTTGGTGCGGGTGTGCCGTCCTACGAGGACGTTCTCCAGGACGGTCATGTTGGCGAACAGCCGGATGTTCTGGAAGGTGCGGGCTATTCCGGCCTGGGTGACGAGATGGGGCTTGGGCGGAAGGACGGTGCCCTTGTACGCGACGGTGCCTTCGGTGGGTATGTAGAGCCCGGTCAGGCAGTTGAAGAAGGTGGTTTTTCCGGCGCCGTTGGGGCCGATGAGTCCGACGATCTCCCCGGTGTTGACGGTGAGGTCGACGGAGCGTACGGCGGTGAGTCCGCCGAAACGCATGGTGACACCGGTGGCCTGGAGAACGGTGGTGCCGGTGGCTGTCCGGGTGGTGGTCATGGTGGTCACGCACCCGTCTTCTTGGTGGTGAGGGGCGGATCGGGATCGAGTCGTTCGTCGGGGACGTCGAGTTGTCCGGTCTCATGGAATTCGAGTTGCTGGCGCCGGTTGGCGATGATGCCTTCGGGGCGGAATCGCATGAGGAGGACAAGGGCGACACCGAACGCGAGAAGCGAGTGTTCCTTGAGGAAGACGAGTTTCTCGGGGAGGAGATAGAGGAGCGCCGCGCCGAGCAGGGGTCCGCTCACGGTTCCCATTCCGCCGAGGACGACGGCGGCGAGGAGGAACGCGGAGTTGGGCGGTGTCGAGCCGGCGAACTGGTACGGGTTGGGGACCACGTTGTAGGTGACGTGGGCACTGACGGTACCGGCGAGTCCGGCGAGCGCGGCGCCGAGGGCGAAGGCGATGAGCTTGACGCGGAAGCCGTTGATGCCCATGGCGGTGGCGGCGGTCTCGTCCTCGCGGATGGCGACCCAGGCGCGGCCGATGCGTGAGTCGGACGCGCGGTTGTAGACGAGGATGACGATGGCCATGACGAGGACCATCAGCAGGTAGTAGTTCGCGAACCTGCCGAGGGTGATTCCGGCGATGTCATGGGTCTCCCCGAAGTTGAATCCGAAGAGTACGAGGTCGGGGATACCGGCGATGCCGTTGGGCCCGTTGGTGATGTCGGGTCCGGAGTCGCCGTCGAGGTTGTTGACGGCGATGCGGAAGATCTCGCCGAAGCCGAGGGTGACGATGGCGAGGTAGTCGCCGCGCAGCCGCAGGGTCGGGGCGCCGATGAGGACGCCGAAGATCAGTGAGGCGGCGGCGCCGGAGAGGGCGGCGGCCCAGAAGGGGAACTGGACGCCGGAGAAGCGGGAGAACTCGGAGCCGGAGACCAGCGCGGCGGTGTAGGCGCCGACGCCGAGGAAGGCGACGTATCCGAGGTCGAGGAGTCCGGCGAGGCCGACGACGATGTTGAGGCCGAGGGCGACGGTTCCGAAGATCAGGATGTTGACGCCGAGGTTCGTGTAGTGGTCGTTCGTCTGGGTGAACGGGAACACGATGGCCGCGGCGAAGCCCATGGCGAGGGTGTAGGAGCGGTTCTCGGCGGCGAGCCGGGAGAGCCGGTCGAGGAGTCCCGCGGTGCTCATCGACCAGACGCCGAGGACGACGACGATCAGATAGCCGATGAAGGTCTCGCCTTCCTCGGACGGGGTCTCGATGCCGTAGATGAAGGTGAGGAGCCCGACGAGGGTGATGACGGAGATGAGGGTGCGCTGGAGCCACGGCGCGACGGGCGCGGGGGCGGGGACGCGGTCGGGCTTCCTGATCAGGCCGCGCAGGGTGAGCCCGAGGCCGGTGCCGCCGTCCGGTCCGGTCTCGGTCGGCCGGGGGAGGCCCAAGGCGCCGATGAGCGGGAGCGCGGACGCCACGACGGCCACGTAGGCGCCGGGTTCGAGGTTGGCCAGCCCGCCGAGGTCGACGGTGATGGCGATGACGGTGAACCAGGTGACGCCGAGGACCCCGAGGGCGGCGAGGGTGAGGGGCGCGTCGCCGCGGCCGGGGTTCAGCCATCGCAGACCGCGTATCTCGTAGGCGGCGAGCGCGTAGAGCGTGGCGAGGGCTCCGGCGACGACGGTCATCCACTGGAGGCCGCCGGGGTAGCCGTAGACGGTGAGGTCCCCGGGGAAGGCCGCGGTCCAGGTCCAGGCGAGGAAGGCGGAGACGATGCTCGCGGCACCGCCGGCGACGGTGAGGGCACGGGCCGCCTGGAGGGGGAGCGGGATGAGGGTGGTGGTGCTGCTGGTCTTGGTCGTCATGGTGGTCACGCCCTGTCCGCGACGCGTTCGCCGAGCAGGCCCTGGGGCCTGAGCAGGAGGACGAGGATGAGGAGGCAGAAGGCCCAGACGTTGGCCCAGCTGGCGCCGCCGAGCTGCTGGAGACCGGGTATGCCGTCGATGTAGGCGCTGGCGAGGGTCTCGGCGATGCCGAGGACGATTCCGCCGAGCATGGCGCCGTAGATGTTGCCGATGCCGCCGAGGACGGCCGCGGTGAAGGCCTTGAGGCCCATGATGAAGCCCATGCGGTACTCGACATGGCCGTACTTGAAGCCGTACGCGATGGCGGCGACGGCGGCGAAGAAGCCGCCGATGGCGAAGGCGATGACGATGATGCGGTTGGTGTCGATGCCCATGAGCTGCGCGGTGTCGGGGTCCTGCGCGGTGGCCTGCATGGCGCGGCCGGTGCGGCTGCGGCGGACGAAGAGCGCGAGGCCGGTCATGCAGACGGCGGCGATGGAGATGAGGAAGATGTCGGCGTTGGTGACGGTGAGGCTGCCGATCTCGTAGCTGCCTTTGCCGAGTTCGGGGAAGACACGGGCCTTGTCGGCCTTGGGGTAGAAGTTGCGCACGACCTCCTGGAGGGCCAGGGAGAGGCCGATGGCGGTGATGAGGGGTGCTAGTCGTGGTGCTCCGCGCAGGGGTCTGTAGGCGAAGCGTTCGGCTCCTACGGCGAAGAGGATGGCTATGAGTCCGCCGCCGATGAGCATCAGGGGCAGGGCCGCCCAGACCGAGGTGCCGGCGGGCAGGACGTAGGCGTAGACGGTGAGCGCGCCGAAGCCGCCGATCATGAAGATCTCACCGTGCGCGAAGTTGATGAGCTGGACGATGCCGTAGACCATCGTGTAGCCGATGGCGATCAGGCCATACATCGAGCCGAGGAGCAGCCCGTTGGCCAGCTGCTGCGGCAGAGTGTTCACCGCGTGGCCTCCATTGTCGCTGGGGGTAGGCAGGGTGGGGTCAGACGAGGGGCCGCGCGGTTGGGGTCTGCCTTCCGCGCGGCCCTGGCACTGCCGTTGTCGTCTGCTGGTGCGGTGGTGCGGTGGTGCGGTGGTGCGGTGGTGCGGTGGTGCGGTCGTGCTGTGGGGCGCGAGGCGGGTGTGTCAGCCGTTGTAGGTGCCGGTCTTCACGGCTTCCCACTTGCCGCTCTTGACCTGGTACACGGTGAGCTGCTTGTTGGCGGTGTCGCCGTACTCGTCGAAGGAGACCTTGCCGGTGATGCCTTCGAAGTTGCTCTTGCCGACCTCTTCGACGACCTTCGCGCGGAGTTCCTTGCCGCCGGGCAGCTTGCCGTCGTTGCCTTCCTTGATGGTCTTGACGGCGTTGATGATGGCGTTGGCGGCGTCGTACGAGTAGCCGCCGTAGGTGCCGTAGGTGCCCTTGTAGCCCTTGGACTTGTAGGTCTCGATGAAGGTCTTGGCGGCGGGGAGGGTGTCGACGGGGACACCGACGGAGGTCACCACGTCGCCTTCGGAGGCGCCGCCCGCGGTCTCGATGTAGGTGGGGCTGAACATGCCGTCGCCGCCGAAGAGCGGGATCTTGACGCCGGCTTCCTTGAGCTGCTTGGTGATGAGCTGGGACTCGTCGTACTGGCCGCCGTAGTAGACGAGGTCGGCCTTGGCGGCCTTGATCTTGGTGACGAGGGCCCCGAAGTCCTTGTCGCCGGTGTTGATGCTGTCGGTGCCGCCGACCTTGCCGCCGAGCTCCTCGAACTGCTCGCGGAAGATCTTGGCGAGACCGGCACCGTAGGTCTGCTTGTCGTCGACGACGAAGACCCGCTTCTTCTTCATGCCTTTGAACGCGTAGTCGGCCGCGAAGCCGCCCTGGAGGGCGTCGGTGGTGGCGGTGCGGAAGTAGGTGGTGTACGGGCGCTTCTTGGTACCGCTCTGCCAGTCCTTGCCCTGGGTCAGCTCGGGGTTGGTGTTGGAGGGCGAGATCTGTACCAGGTTGGCGGAGGCGAAGACCTGCTGCATGGACTGGGCGACGCCCGAGTTGAGGGGGCCGACGACCCCGACGACCTTGCTGTCGCCGACGAGGGCGGTGGCGTTCTGCTGGCCGGTGGCCGGCTGCGCCTTGTCGTCGAGGGCCTTGATCTGGAATTTCACCCCGGGGACGACCTTCTTGGCGTTGGCGTCGTCGACGGCGATCTGGACGCCGTACTGGATGCCGAGTCCGGTCGCGGAATTCTCGCCGGAGAGGGGTGCGTCGACACCGATGGTGATGGTGGTGGTGGCGTCGCCGTCGCCGTTGTCCCCGGAGCCGCCTTCGTCCCGTGATCCACAGGCGGTGAGGGTGAGCGCTCCTGTGGTGAGAACGGAGGTGAGTATCAGCAAAGAACGCTGTCGCACAATCAGTCCTTTCCGCCGACACGTCCGTCCCTGTTTGGGCCGAAACATTGTCGTGCTGGTACCGAACTCCCGATGGAGCGGTGACTGGCGGTGACTCTAAGCCTGACCCCTGGCCTGGGGCAGTGGCGTGGGCGTGCTTGTGACTCTCTTGTTATGACGGGCCGGAATTTGCGATTCCACTCTGCGGTCCGTGGACGGCTTCGGCGGTTTCTCCGTGTGGTCCACATTCTGAGAGTGCGCACTTCCGCTTAGTGGTGCGCCGGACACCGGAGAGCGGGCACTTGATGATCATTTGGGCCCCCCGGGAAAGATCCACTATCTAGATGCCTATAGCATCGAGATGTTTAGCCGGTATTGCTGCCGTGTTACGTAGCGTGATGTCGCACAGGCCCGGATCGGCATTCAGTGGTACTTCCGATTGAACGCCCCTTTATGTCCGCTCCGGAGTGTGCAAAATACGCCGGTGTTCCCGTCGGCGAGCGGATTGGGTGGCGGTGCGACGGTGCAGTCGTGGGAATCCGGTGAATCCCGAATCGGGGGAATGTGTGCCGCGTGGGGCGTATGGGGTCGGAGCACCCCCGCGCTGACCGGCGCGTACGCGCTCCCGGGCCTTCCCGGTCCTTCCTGGTGGTACGTCCCGTGCGGGGCCGCGCTGTTGGAGGAGGGTGGGGCCGGAAAGCGGGGGGAGTGGGGGAGTTCACGCCCGTATGGCGCGATTTCCTACCCGGACGGGTGCCCGTTTTCCGGACGGGAGCGCGCTACCGACCTGTTCAACCCGGTTGGTGGTCCACCCGGTTGAGGCCCCGCCGGACCCGCCCAGGGCCGGCTGCGGCGGACGTCCCGGCCCTGGTGCGGCCGGTGTGCGATCCGGTGCGATCCGGCCGCGATGTCCACGCGCGCCCATGGGGGTCATGTGCGGAACGTGGTGGGACGGGTGGGAAGCGTGAGGGTTGTCGGTGGAGGGTCCGGACCCGGTGAACATTTCGCAGGGTGACGGACCTGGTGCCGTGCCCGGGGCACTGTTCGTCCGCAAGTGCCGTGGGGGAGTGCTGAAACGTTCACTCGGGCGCCCACCGGACACACCGGTCCGCATTCTGGACACTTGTGCGCGGGAGTGGCGGGCGCGGGCGCTTTGTCCGGTCGGCGACGGGGGCTGGGGCCGGAAGCCGGGGGCCAGGGCCGGGTGCTGGGGGTCGGAGGTCGGGGCCGGACGGCTGTCGGCCGACACGTGCGCCGCCGCCGGGGCAGCCGGAATCCGGGCGACGGCCGATGTCCGCCCCTGTCCGCTCCTGACTCGGCTCCTGGCTCAGCCCTGAGTCGGCCTCTGAGGGGGCCTCTGAGTCGGCCCCGCCCCCGCCCGTGCCGGGATGGTCGCCGTCGGAGGGTTGCGGCGGGGGTGGCTCACGGCGGACCTCCGCACACCCCCCAGGGGGGGGCTACTTGGTGTCGCCGACCGTCCTGAGCAGGCAGGTGAGCCGTGCTGTGCACACCCGCTTGCCCGTCTCGTCGGTGATGACGATCTCGTAGGTCGCGGTGGACCGTCCCTGGTGGACGGGGGTGGCCACGCCGGTGACATCTCCGGAGCGCACCCCGCGGTGGTGGGTGCAGTTCAGGTCGACGCCGACGGCGATCTTCCCGGCGCCGCCGTGGAGCATGGCGCCGATGGAGCCCAGGGTCTCGGCGAGTACGGCGGAGGCGCCCCCGTGCAGCAGGCCGTAGGGCTGGGTGTTGCCCTCGACGGGCATGGTGCCGACGACGCGGTCGGCGCTCGCCTCCCCGATCTCGATGCCCATCCGGGTGCCGAGGTGTCCGGCGGAGAACAGGGAGGGAAGGTCGACGCCCAGGGCCGCGTACTCGTCGATGACTTCCTGCGGGAACTTCGCGGTGTGCTGCTCGCCCATGGGCCCGGCTCCGTTCGTGTTCGTCGTCGCGTGCGGTGTGCACCTGGTGGTGCGAACTGTTCTACCAGGTCCCGCTGAGCGAACGCTTAGGGGGTACGGGATGGTTCCAGCCGGACGACGACGGATTTGCTCGCGGGCGTGTTGCTGGTGTCGGCGGTGGCGTCGAGGGGGACGAGGACGTTCGTCTCCGGGTAGTACGCGGCGGCGCACCCGCGCGCGGTGGGGTAGTGGACGACGCGGAACCCGTCGGCGCGCCGCTCGGTGCCGTCGCGCCATTCGCTGACGAGGTCGGTCAGGGAGCCGTCGGGGAAGCCGAGTGCGGTGGCGTCGTCGGGGTGGACGAGGACGACGCGCCGGCCGTTCTTGATACCGCGATAGCGGTCGTCCAGGCCGTAGATGGTGGTGTTGTACTGGTCGTGCGAGCGCAGCGTCTGGAGCAGGAGCCGTCCGGCGGGGAGCTTCGGGTACTCGACGGGCGCGGCGGTGAAGTTGGCCTTGCCGGTGGCGGTGGGGAAGCGGCGTTCGTCGCGGGGGGCGTGCGGGAGGGTGAAGCCGCCGGGGTGCGCGACACGGGCGTTGAAGTCCTCGAAGCCGGGCACGACGCGCGCGATGCGGTCGCGGATGGTGGCGTAGTCCCGCTCGAAGGTCTCCCAGGGGACGGCGCTGCGGGTGCCGAGGACGGCGCGGGCCAGGCGGCAGACGATGGCGGGTTCGGAGAGCAGGCCGGGGCTCGCGGGGGCGAGGCGTCCGCGGGAGGCGTGGACCATGCCCATGGAGTCCTCGACGGTGACGAACTGTTCGCCGCCGGCCTGGAGGTCGCGTTCGGTGCGGCCGAGGGTGGGGAGGATGAGGGCGCGTGCTCCGGTGACGGCGTGGGAGCGGTTGAGCTTGGTGGAGATGTGGACGGTGAGACGGGCGCGCCGCATGGCCGCTTCGGTGACGTCGGTGTCGGGTGACGCGGAGACGAAGTTGCCGCCCATGGCGAGGAACACCTTGGCGTCGCCGTCGCGCAGGGCGCGGATGGCGCGCACGACGTCGTAGCCGTGGGCGCGCGGGGGTGTGAAGCCGAACTCCTTCTCCAGGGCGTCGAGGAAGGCGGGGGCGGGGCGTTCGAAGATGCCCATGGTGCGGTCGCCCTGGACGTTGGAGTGACCGCGTACGGGGCACACCCCGGCGCCGGGGCGGCCGATGGCGCCGCGCAGCAGCAGGAGGTTGACGACCTCGCGGATGGTCGGGACGGCGTGCTTGTGCTGGGTGAGGCCCATGGCCCAGCAGACGACGGTGCGCCGGGAGGCGACGATCATCCGGAGGGCTTCCTCGATGGCGGGCCGGTCGAGCCCGGTGGCGGCGAGGGTGGTGTCCCAGTCGGCGTCCCGGGCGGTGGCGGCGAAGTCCTCGTAGCCGTGGGTGTGCTCGCGGACGAAGTCGTGGTCGACGGCGCCCTCGGTGTCGAGGAGGAGTTTGTTGAGCAGCCGGAACAGGGCTTGGTCGCCGCCGATGCGGATCTGGAGGAAGAGATCGGTGAGGGTGGTGCCCTTGGTGAGGCCGCCCAGGCTCTGGGGGTTCTTGAACTTCTCCATGCCCGCTTCGGGAAGCGGGTTGACGGTGATGATGCGGGCGCCGGCCCGCTTGGCCTTCTCCAGGGCGGAGAGCATCCGCGGGTGGTTCGTCCCGGGGTTCTGTCCGGCGACGATGATGAGGTCGGCCTGGTGGAGGTCGTCGAGCAGGACGCTGCCCTTGCCGACGCCGAGGGTCTCGGTGAGCGCGGAGCCGGACGACTCGTGGCACATGTTGGAGCAGTCGGGGAGGTTGTTCGTGCCGTACTCGCGGACGAACAGCTGGTAGAGGAACGCGGCCTCGTTGCTGGTGCGCCCGGAGGTGTAGAAGACGGCTTCGTCGGGCGAGTCGAGGGCGGTGAGCTCCTCGGCGATGATCGCGAAGGCGTCGTCCCAGCCGACGGGTTCGTAGTGGGTGGCGCCCGCGGGCAGGTGCATCGGCTGGGTGAGGCGGCCCTGCTGGCCGAGCCAGTAGCCGCTGCGGCCGGCGAGGTCGGCGAGGGAGTGCTCGGCGAAGAACGCGGGGGTGACGCGGCGGAGGGTGGCTTCCTCGGCGACGGCCTTGGCGCCGTTCTCGCAGAATTCGGCGGTGTGGCGTTCGTCGCCCTCGGGCCAGGCGCAGCCGGGGCAGTCGAAGCCGTCCTTCTGGTTGACGCGGAGCAGGGTGAGGGCGGTGCGGCGGACGCCCATCTGCTGCTGCGCCATGCGCAGGCTGTGGCCGACGGCGGGGAGCCCGGCAGCGTGGTGCGGGGGCGGGGTGACTCGGGGGGTGTCCTGTGCCGGGTCGCTGCGGGGTGCTTCGCTGGCCATCTCGGCTCCTCGTCGAGCGCGTGTGCCGTTCGCCGTCCGTGATCGGCGGTCGTCCGATCCTCGCACGGGGGTGTGACAGCCGGTGGGCGCGGTCGGGAGCGGGGCCGGGTGTCAGTGGGGCGTGGCAGGATCGGGGGCGTGGCAGATTCAGCATCGAAGAAGACCGGGACGGCGGCGGGCGCGGGCAGCGGCGACCGGCCGCGGCTGCTCCTGATGGACGGGCACTCGCTGGCGTATCGCGCGTTCTTCGCGTTGCCCGTGGAGAATTTCACGACGGCCGCGGGTCAGCCGACGAACGCGATCTACGGTTTCGCGTCGATGCTGGCGAACACGCTGCGTGACGAGGCGCCCACGCACTTCGCGGTGGCGTTCGACGTGTCGCGCAAGACGTGGCGGTCGGAGGAGTTCGCGGAGTACAAGGCGAATCGTTCGAAGACGCCGGACGAGTTCCGGGGACAGGTGGAGCTGATCGGGGAGCTGCTCGACGCGATGCACGCGGTGCGGTTCGCGGTGGACGGCTTCGAGGCGGACGACGTGATCGCGACGCTGGCGACACGTGCGGAGGCCGAGGGTTTCGAGGTCCTGATCGTCACGGGAGACCGGGACTCGTTCCAGTTGGTCAGCGAGCACACGACGGTGCTGTACCCGACGAAGGGCGTGTCGGAGCTGACGCGCTTCACTCCGGAGAAGGTCCAGGAGAAGTACGGGTTGACGCCCGCGCAGTATCCGGACTTCGCCGCGCTGCGGGGTGACCCGTCGGACAATCTGCCGGGTATCCCGGGGGTGGGGGAGAAGACCGCGGCGAAGTGGATCAATCAGTTCGGTTCGTTCGCGGAGCTGGTGGAGCGGGTCGACGAGGTCAAGGGCAAGGCCGGGCAGAACCTCCGGGACCATCTGGAGGCGGTGCGGCTGAACCGCCGGCTGACGGAGATGGTGCGGGACGTGGAGCTGCCGCGCTCGGTGCCCGAGCTGGAGCGCGCGCCGTACGACCGCACGGCGGTGGCGATGGTGCTGGACACGCTGGAGATCCGTAATCCGTCGTTGCGGGAGCGGCTGCTGGCCGTCGACCCGGGTGCGGTGGAGGAGCAGCCGCAGGTCGAGGCGGGTGTCGAGGTCGACGGCGCGGTGCTGGCGACGGGCGAGGTCGCCCCCTGGCTCGCGGAGCACGGTGGTGAGCCGCTGGGCATGTCGGTGGTGGACACCTGGTCGCTGGGTGCGGGCACGGTCTCCGAGATCGCGTTGGCCGCGGCGGGCGGCGCGGCCGCGTGGTTCGACCCGGCGCAGCTGGACGAGGCCGACGAGCAGGCGTTCGCGCGCTGGCTTGCCGACGGCGGGCGGCCGAAGGTGCTGCACAACGCGAAGAGCGTGATGCGGGTCTTCGCGGAGCACGGCTGGTCGGTGGCGGGCATCTCGATGGACACGGCGCTGGCCGCGTATCTGGTGAAGCCGGGCCGTCGTTCCTTCGCGCTGGACGCGTTGACGCTGGAGTACCTGGGGCGGGAGCTGGTTCCCGCGTCGGCGTCGGACGGCCAGTTGGCCTTCGGCGCGGACGAGCAGGCGGAGGCGGACGCGCTGATGGTGCAGGCGCGTGCCGTGCTGGACCTGGGCGGCGCGTTCGAGGGGCGGCTGGCGGAGGTCGGCTCGGCGGAGCTGCTGCGGGACGTGGAGCTGCCCACCTCGGAGCTGCTGGCGCGGATGGAGCGGCACGGCATCGCGGCGGACCGGGCGCATCTGGAGTCGATGGAGCAGATGTTCGCGGGCGCCGTGCAGCAGGCGGTGAAGGAGGCGCACGCCTCGGTGGGCCATGAGTTCAACCTGGGTTCGCCGAAGCAGCTCCAGGAGGTGTTCTTCGGCGAGCTGGACCTGCCGAAGACGAAGAAGACGAAGACGGGCTACACGACCGACGCGGACGCGCTGGCGTGGCTGGCCGGGCAGACGGACCACGAGCTGCCGGTGATCATGCTGCGCCACCGTGAGCAGGCGAAGCTGCGGGTCACGGTCGAGGGTCTGATCAAGACGATCGCCGCGGACGGCCGTATCCACACCACGTTCAACCAGACGGTCGCGGCGACGGGCCGGCTGTCGTCGACCGATCCGAACCTCCAGAACATCCCCGTCCGTACGGACGAGGGCCGCGCGATCCGGCGCGGGTTCGTCGTCGGTGAGGGTTTCGAGTCACTGATGACGGCGGACTACAGCCAGATCGAGCTGCGGGTGATGGCTCATCTGTCGGAGGACGCGGGACTGATCGAGGCGTTCACCTCCGGTGAGGATCTGCACAGCACGGTCGCCTCGCAGGTGTTCGGTGTCGAGCGGTCCGCGGTGGACGCGGAGATGCGCCGCAAGATCAAGGCGATGTCGTACGGCTTGGCGTACGGTCTGTCGGCCTTCGGCCTGTCGCAGCAGCTGAACATCGAGGCGGCGGAGGCCCGCGGCCTGATGGACACCTACTTCGAGCGTTTCGGCGGGGTCCGCGAATACCTCCACCGTGTCGTGGAGGAGGCCCGCGCCACCGGCTACACGGAGACGTGGCTGGGCCGTCGCCGGTATCTGCCGGATCTGAACAGCGACAATCGTCAGCGCCGTGAGATGGCCGAGCGGATGGCCCTGAACGCGCCCATCCAGGGCACGGCGGCGGACATCGTGAAGATCGCCATGCTGAACGTCGACCGCGCGATGGGCGAGGCCGGGCTCACCTCCCGGATGCTGCTCCAGGTCCATGACGAAATCGTCCTGGAGATCGCGCCGGGCGAGCGGGCGGCCACGGAGGAGCTGGTCCGCCGCGAGATGGCGGCGGCCGTGGAGCTGAGGGCCCCGCTGGACGTCTCGGTGGGCGTGGGCCCGGACTGGGAGTCCGCAGCCCACTGACGGCACCGGGCGCGGCCCTGTCCTCCTCCTCCCCACAGCGCGGAGAAGGAGGAGACCAGGCCCGCGCCCACCCCAGCACACCCTCCCCACGCCCGCCCCGCACGGCGACAAGAGCGACGACCGGCCGTGCCCCTTCAGGGTCGCGGGGAACCGCGCACCCACGTCCGCCCCGCACGGGAACAAGGTACGGCGACCGGCCGTGCCCCTTCAGGGGCGCGGGGAACTGCGCCCCACGTCCGACCCACACGGAGACAACAGCGGCGACTGGCCGTGCCCCAAGGGTCGCGGGGAACCGCGCACCCACGTCCGCCCCGCACGGGAACAAGGTACGGCGACCGGCCGTGACCCAAGGGGCGCGGGGAACTGCGCCCCACGTCCGACCCGCACAGCCACGAAGACGCCCACCGGTGATCCCCAGGCACGAACACCAAGGTGCGAGAGGAGACCCAACAGACACGCGCAGCGGGAACCAGGGCCGGGCCGGGCCCGGTACGGACGACCCGGGGACGGGGACGGGGACGGGGCCGGGGACGTGCCGGTGCCGGAGGAATCGGGCTTCCGCAAGACCGACGGAGTCACCCGCTTGGACTGCTCCCCGGGCCCCTCCGCCCCCGCACCGGGAGGATGCCGTCCATGGGCCTCCACCTCCGCGCGAGCCTCACGGCCGGCGCCGCCACCGTGACGGCGGCGGTCCTCGGGCCGATATCCGCCCTCGGCACCGCCGCCGAGCGCGTGCGGTCCGCCGCCCTGCGCCGCGCCGGTCAGGAGCGGGACCCCGCCGCCCCGGTGTCCAAGGGCGCCGGGGCGGCGCTCTCGTGGTCGGCCCGGCTGCGGGCGTCGCGATCCCCGGCGGGTCCTCGCTGTCCGCAGGCGAGTGTCCGCCGTGAGCGGTCGGGCGGCGGGCCGCGTGAGCTGCTGCGGGCGGCCGCCCGACGGCGGGCGGCGTTCGTGCGCCGCACCCGGGGCGCGGCCGGTCCGGTCACGCGCCGCGCGTCCGGTGGGACGCCCACCTCGGGCCCGACGGCCGCTCCGCCGTCGGCTGCCGGGGACTGACGAAGGCGCCGCAGGGCACCCGCACGGCACCCGTCCCGCACACACAGCGCATACACGGCACCCGCATGCGCCCCGCACATCTGACAACCCGTATGCCGGTGACTCCCGCCGAACTGTTCCGGCGTATGTCCCACTCAGCGTCCGACTTCACGTATTCGCTTACCCCCACCGGTGAACGAACCGCCCCAAACCGGGCGCGAACGGGTGCCCAGGCAAAGCAAGTTGCCGTAGGGTCGCCAGCGTCGGAGCGTGCGCGGGACGGTGCGCTCCGCATCTGGTCACCGATGAGAAGGGGAGCCGGGAATGGCGGCGTACATCGGCCGGAGGCTGCGCAAGGGAGCGGCGACCACCGCTGTTGCGGCGGTCGTGGTGGCGGCGTTGTCCGCCTCGGGCGCCCCCGGAGCGCAGGGGGTCACCGACCCGGCGTCCGGGTTGCAGACCTCCGACAGTGCGCCAGGACCGGACGACGGTGATCATTCCGCCACCGGCGACTCGCCCTACTACACCGAACTCCCGCCGCTGAAGAGCCCCACGGTACCGCCCACGATCGGTGACCCGATCAGTCGGGGCGGCTCCGAGGCGGGCATCCCGGCGACCGTCCTCGACGCCTACAAGCGGGCCGAGGCGTCCATGAGGCTGTCCCAGCCGGAGTGCAACCTGCCCTGGGAACTGCTCGCGGCGATAGGCAAGGTCGAGTCCGGTCACGCCCGGGGCGGACGGGTCGACGGGAACGGGACGACGACCACGCCGATCCTCGGCCCGGTGCTCGACGGCAACGGCTTCGCGAACATCAGCGACACCGACAACGGTGCCTTCGACGGTGACGCCACCCATGACCGGGCCGTCGGCCCGATGCAGTTCATCCCGTCCACCTGGGGCGAGGGCGGCCCGACCGGTGACGGATGGGGCGCCGACGCCAACGGCGACGGCAAGCGCGACCCCAACAACATCTACGACGCCACCCTCGCCGCCGGGCGCTATCTCTGCGCGGGCGGCCGCGATCTGTCCGCTGCCGACGAGCTGCGTGCGGCCATCCTCAGCTACAACCGGTCCACCGAGTACGTGAACACCGTGCTGTCGTGGCTGGAGTACTACCGCAAGGGCAGCCACGAGATCCCCGACGGCACGGGCACCCTTCCGGCGGACCGCAGCGATCGCACCCCCGACCGCACGCCTTCTCCCGCCTCCGGGACGCCCCGCCCCGGCTCCTCCGCGCCCGACCGGCCCGGCACCCGCCCCGGCGCCGGCTCCACTCAGGACCCCGAGCGGCCCGGCTCCGGGCCCGGGACATCGCCCGGGCCCTCGGTCCCCGGCGGCAGCCCGTCGCCCGGTCCGACCACCCCGCCCACCAAGCCGCCGGGCAGCGGCGGGCCCACCACGCCTCCCACCACACCACCGACCACTCCGCCCACCAAGCCCCCGACCAGCCCGCCGACGACGACGCCCACCCCGACCGACACCGTCGCCCGGCTGGAGAACGCGGGCGGCGCCACGATCACCGCGACGGCCGGCGAGTCCTTCCCCCGTCCTGTGAAGGTGCGGGCCGAGACCTCGGCGGGGGACCCGGTCGCGAAGGTGCGAGTGCGGTTCACCGTCGCCGGTGACACCGACACCGCCTTCCCCGGCGGCGAGAGCGTCGCCACGGTGGTGACCGACAGCGCCGGTGTCGCCACCGCGCCCGCGCTCCTCGCGGGGGAGAAGGCGGGTGGCTTCACGGTCCGCGCCGTCGTCGTCGGACGCGCGGTCGCCGCCGCCGAGGTCAAGGCGACCGTCACCGCCCGTCAGGCCGACGCCCTGGTACGCGTCGGCGACAAGGAACTCGTCTGCTCGCCCGGCGGCGAGTTCGCCGACGCCGTCGTCCTCAAGGCCACCCGCAAGGGCGCCGCCGCCGGTCGCGTCGCCGCCACGGCCACCCTGGTCAAGGCCGCCGCCGACCCCGCCGTCAACGACAAGGGCCCCCACTTCAAGGACGCCGACGGCAAGCCGGTCCGCGAACTCACCGCCCTCGTCACCGACAAGGACGGCGTGCTCCAGCTGCCGAAGCTCCACGCCGACGAGACCACCGGTACGTTCCTGCTGCGTGTCACCACCACCGGGGGCGCCACCCTCACCGTCGAACTGAAGGTCGCGGCCCCTCCGGCAACCTGACCCACGGCACACCTCCCGCCCGCCCCCGCGTCCACCGGCACCACGGACCCGGGGGCGCCGCCGTCCGCACCCCGCACCGTCCCCCGGACCGGCGCCCCCGCCAGTCGCCCGCCCTCAGCCAGCCGCGCTCACCCCGGGGCAGCCGCGCCCGCCCCGGGGCAGTCGCGCTCACTCCGGGGCACACCCCGGACCCGGCGATGCCCTGCCTCCGCTCAACCTCAGCTCCGGCAATGCCCCGCCTCCGGTCAGCCCCGGGGCCCGGCGGCGTCCCGGCCCCGTGCCCGCGCGCTCGTGTGCCGGGTGGGTGGTGCCGCGGTCGGGTCCTCGGGCCACGGATGCTTCGGATAGCGGCCCCGCAGCTCCGCCCGCACGGCGCGATAGCCCTCCGCCCAGAACGACGCCAGATCCCCGGTGACCGCCGCGGGACGCCCGGCGGGCGAGAGCAGATGCACCAGCACCGGTACCCCCGCCACCTCCGGAGTCCTCGCCAGACCGAACATCTCCTGCAACTTCACCGCCAGCACCGGCCGTTCCGCGTCCGAGTAGTCCACCCGGACCCGCGACCCGCTGGGCACCTGGATGCGCTCCGGCGCCAACGAGTCCAACCGGGCCGCCTCCCCGCTCGCCCACGGCAGCAGCCGGGTCAGCGCCCGGCCGGCGTCGATCCGCGCGAGATGCGCCCGCCCCCGGGCACGCCCCAGCTCGGGCTCCAGCCACTCGTGGGCACGCGCGGTCAACGCCTCGTCCGACACGTCCGGCCAGCCCCCGCCCACCGTGCGGTGCAGGAACGCCAGCCGCTCCCGCAGCCCCATCGCGTCCCGGTCCCACCGCAGCAGACCCAGCCCTTCCCGCCGCAAGCCCTCCACCAGTGCCTCCCGCACCAGCGCGGGAGCCGGTCGGGCCAGCGGACGGACCACCAGCTCCACCGCGCCGAGCCGCTCCACCCGGCGGGCCACCAGGTCCCCGTCGGTCCAGGCCACCTCCTCGCCCTCACCGTGCAGGGACCCCGCCGCCCGCCGGGCGATGTCCTCGTCGACGACCGCGGCGAGCCGCACCCGCGCGTGCCCCGCCCCCGCGGGCCGGTCCGCGACCGCCACCGCCAACCACGGCACCCCCCGCAGAGCCGAAGCGCCGCCCAGCTCCGCGCGTGTCCCCGACACCATCCGGTAGTCGCCCTCGGCCCGCTCCCGGGCCAGCCGCTCGGGAAACGCCAGCGCCACCACCAGCCCCCCGGCGGCGTCCGCCGCGTCACCCCCACGCCCCGGCCCCCCGTCACCCGCCCCGCCTTGACCCGACGAGCGCACCGCCTGTCCGTCGCCCACCCCGCCCGCGGGGCCGGACAAACGCCCCGGCCCCGCGTCCCCCTCCCCGACCGGTCCCGTCGAGTGCGCGAGACCCCCGTCAGCCTCTCCGCCCCGGCCGGACGAACGCGGCCGACCCGCGCCCCCTGACCTGCCCCGGCCGGACGGCCCGGTTTCCGCGTCACCCACCGCCGCGGTGAGTCTGCGCACCTCCTGGCGCCAGCGCGCGCCGTACCCGTCGACGCCGCGCCGGGCCTCCCGCCACGCCGCCGTCAGATCGTCCCCGTAGTCCCGGGGCGGCTCCTCGCTCAGCAGCGCGACCACCTCGGCCGCCCGGCGCGCGCCGAGTTCCGCCGCGCCGTCCAGCAGTGCCCGCCCCAGCCGGGGATGCAGCCCCAGCCTCGCCATCCGCAGCCCCCGGTCGGTCACCCGTCCCGAATCCGTGTGGACCGCGCCGATCGCGGTCAGCACCGACCGGGCCGCCGCCATCGCCCCGCCCGGCGGGGCGTCCAGCAGCGCCAGACCCGTGGCCTGCGGATCACCCCACACGGCGGCCTGCAACGCGAACGCCGTCAGATCGGCGACCTTGATCTCCGGCGCCGGGAACCCCGGCAACCGCTCGTGCTCCGCCGCGGTCCAGCAGCGGTACACCGCGCCCGGCGCCTGCCGCCCGGCCCGGCCCGCGCGCTGCCGGCCGGTCGCGCGCGACGCCCGCACCGTCGTGAGCGACCCCAGACCCCGCGCGTGGTCCATCCTCGGCTCGCGCGCGAGCCCCGAATCCACCACGACCCGTACGCCCGGCACCGTCAGGCTGGACTCCGCCACCGAGGTCGTGAGGACCACCCGCCGTCCGGATCCGCCCGCCAGCACCGCGTCCTGCACGGCGGCCGGTGCCCGCCCGTGGACCTGGAGGATCTCCACCCCCTCCGTCCCCGCCAACTGGCCCGCCACCCGGGCGATCTCACCCACCCCGGGCAGAAAGCACAGCACGTCGCCCTCCCGCTCCGTGAGGGCACGCCGCACCACCGACGTCACATGGGTCAGCAGCACCGGATCGACCCGGGTGCCCTGCGGCGGACGCACCACCCGCGACGGCGGCGCCCACACCACGTCCACCGGATGCGACGTCCCCGCCGCCTCGATCACCGGCGCCCCGCCCAGCAGCCGCGCCCATCCGCTCGCGTCGGTCGTCGCCGACGCGGCCACCAGGCGCAGATCGGGGCGCAGCGCCCCCCGTACATCCAGCAGGAACGCCGCCGTGGTGTCGGCGTCCAGATGCCGCTCATGGCACTCGTCGAGCACCACGGTGTCCACCCCGGACACCTCCTGGTCCCGCTGGAGGCGCTGGAGCAGTACGCCCGTCGTCACGACCTCGACCCGGGTGCGCGGCCCGACGGACCGCTCCCCGCGCACCGTGAATCCGACGCTCTCCCCGACCTTCTCGCCCAGCAGCCAGGCCATCCGCCGGGCGGCGGCCCGCGCCGCGATCCGCCGGGGCTCCGCGACGACGACCCGCCGGGCCGGGCCGCCGCCGACCAGCCCGGCGAGCGCCAGCGGCACCAGGGTCGTCTTACCGGTCCCGGGCGGTGCGCACAGCACCGCCGTGCCCTCGCTGTCCAGGGCCGACATCAGCGCGGGAACGGCGTCGCGTACCGGGAGACGGTCGAGTGCGTCGGTTCGGATCATGCGGCCAGTGTGGTGCCTCGGCGAAATCGGTGTGCGCGGTTGTCCACAGGCACGGCAGGATCAACGGATCGTATGACTTACGCCGATCCCACCAGGTCGGGCGGCCGTGCGACGGGCGGGCTCCGCCGGATTCCCGGGGCTCAGTCGTCCCGGTCGCACACGAAGATCGCCGTGCCGGGGATCAGATGTCCCCGCAGCGGGGACCAGCCGCCCCACTCCTCCCGGTTCCACAGCGGCCACTCCGGTTCCACCAGGTCCACCAGCCGGAATCCGCCGGCCACCACGTCCCGTACCCGGTCGCCGACCGTCCGGTGGTGCTCGACGTACACGGCGTCGCCGTCCTCGTCCTGCTCCACGTACGGCGTGCGGTCGAAGTAGGACGCCGATACCGACAACCCCTCCGGGCCCGGCTCGTCGGGGAAGGACCACCGGATCGGGTGGGTCACCGAGAACACGAAACGGCCGCCGGGCCGCAGCACCCGGCGCACCTCCCGCAGCACCGCCACCGGGTCCGCGACGAACGGCAGTGCCCCGTACGCCGAGCACGCCAGGTCGAACGAGCCGTCGCGGAACGGCAGGGTCCCCGCGTCGGCCTCCACCAGCGCCACGCCGTCGCCGCCGATCCGCAGCGCGTGCTGGAGCTGCCGGTGCGAGAGGTCCAGCGCCACCGGCAGTGCCCCCTGGGCGGCCAGCCAGCGTGAGCACTGGGCGGCCCCCGCGCCGATCTCCAGCACCCGCCGGTCCTTGAGACCGGCCGCCGGGGCCAGCAGCCGCGCGTCCGCCTCGTCCAGTCCCTCGGGGCCCCAGACGAAGCGGTCGTCCCCGAGGAACGCGCCGTGATCGCTCTGGTACTCGTCGGCGTTGCTGTCCCACCAGCCGCGGTTCGCGCGGCTGCTCTCCGTGCCCGAGACGGTACGCCGGGTGGCTTCCGGTTCGGGCTGTTCGGACTCTTGGATGATCGGCTCCCTCGTCGTACTCTTCCGTCCAACCGCCGTGGGGGCCCCGCGTTCCGGCCGCGTCGGCATGAGGCGCGGTACGGCTGCCGCGGCCTCACGGATCAGTTCTTGTGCCGGGTATGCGGCGATCCGCCCCGGGTGTGCGTCTTCGCGCATTGACCCTGTCCGGCTGCCCCCGTATGCTACAAGTTGCGCTGCGAGCCTGCGCTCCTCAGACAGAGCAGGCTGCGCTCGCGTCTGTTGTATGTCCTTTCGGTTCTTGAGGTGTGTTTCCGGGTCCCTTCGGGGAAGCGGGGGCGTGCCTTTCAGGCTGTCCGGCTTCTTCAGAGCGACAACGGCTCCCGGCGTAGCAGTACCTACGACTTCAATGTCCGTACCGGAGCCCTTTCCCACATGACGAGCAGCACCGAGACCACCGCAACCACCCCGCAGGTAGCGGTCAACGACATCGGTAACGAGGAAGCCTTCCTCGCCGCGATCGACGAGACGATCAAGTACTTCAACGACGGCGACATCGTCGACGGCGTCATCGTGAAGGTCGACCGGGACGAGGTCCTGCTCGACATCGGTTATAAGACCGAAGGTGTCATCCCGAGCCGCGAGCTCTCGATCAAGCACGACGTCGACCCCAATGAGGTCGTCGCCGTCGGTGACGAGATCGAAGCCCTTGTCCTTCAGAAGGAGGACAAGGAAGGCCGCCTGATCCTCTCGAAGAAGCGTGCCCAGTACGAACGTGCCTGGGGCACCATCGAGAAGATCAAGGAAGAGGACGGCATCGTCACCGGTACCGTCATCGAGGTCGTCAAGGGTGGTCTCATCCTCGACATCGGCCTCCGTGGCTTCCTCCCGGCCTCCCTGGTCGAGATGCGCCGTGTCCGCGACCTCCAGCCGTACGTCGGCAAGGAGCTCGAAGCCAAGATCATCGAGCTGGACAAGAACCGCAACAACGTGGTCCTGTCCCGCCGTGCCTGGCTGGAGCAGACGCAGTCCGAGGTCCGCCAGACGTTCCTCACCACCCTCCAGAAGGGCCAGGTCCGTTCGGGCGTCGTGTCCTCGATCGTCAACTTCGGTGCCTTCGTGGACCTGGGTGGCGTCGACGGACTCGTCCACGTCTCCGAGCTCTCCTGGAAGCACATCGACCACCCCTCCGAGGTTGTCGAGGTCGGTCAGGAAGTCACCGTCGAGGTTCTCGACGTGGACATGGACCGCGAGCGTGTCTCCCTGTCGCTCAAGGCGACGCAGGAAGACCCGTGGCAGCAGTTCGCCCGGACGCACCAGATCGGTCAGGTCGTCCCCGGCAAGGTCACCAAGCTCGTTCCGTTCGGTGCGTTCGTCCGCGTGGACGAGGGCATCGAGGGCCTGGTCCACATCTCCGAGCTGGCCGAGCGCCACGTGGAGATCCCGGAGCAGGTCGTCCAGGTCAACGACGAGATCTTCGTCAAGGTCATCGACATCGACCTTGAGCGCCGCCGCATCAGCCTTTCGCTGAAGCAGGCCAACGAGTCCTTCGGCGCCGACCCGGCCTCGGTCGAGTTCGACCCGACGCTCTACGGCATGGCCGCGTCGTACGACGACCAGGGGAACTACATCTACCCCGAGGGCTTCGACCCCGAGACCAACGACTGGCTCGACGGGTACGAGAAGCAGCGCGAGGAGTGGGAGCGCCAGTACGCCGAGGCGCAGTCCCGCTTCGAGCAGCACCAGGCCCAGGTCATCAAGTCCCGCGAGGCCGACGCGCAGGCCGCTGCCGAGGGTGGCGACAGTGCCGCTGCTCCGGCCGCGTCCGGTGGCAGCGGTGGCGGTGGCGGCGGTTCGTACTCCTCGGAGTCCGCGGACAACTCCGGTGCCCTGGCTTCGGACGAGGCGCTCGCCGCGCTTCGCGAGAAGCTGGCCGGTGGCCAGAGCTGACGCTTGACCTCAGGCGCTAGTCGCTGATGTTGTCGGGCCCGCACCCTCCGGGGTGCGGGCCCGACGCTGTTTCCACCGCCGCCCGCCGGGGACAACCACTACGCGCGCGTGCCCGTCGGCACCGTCGCGGGTGCGGACCGGCCGGTATGCCACCCAGGAGTGTCCGGGCGGACGGATGAGCGAGCGGGTGCCGACCGGCCGGACGGGGAATGCCTCCGCTCCGCAGCGTGTTCTGACTGAGGGACACGAGGAGGAGCGGCTGTGCTTGATCCGCAGGGTTTGTACGCTTGGGAACCGAAGGGCCTGGCCGTCGTCGATGTGGCGCTCGCCCAGGAGTCCGCCGGACTGGTGATGCTGTACCACTTCGACGGATACATCGACGCGGGGGAAGCCGGTGACCAGATCGTCGAACGGCTGCTGGAGTCGCTGCCTCACCAGGTCGTCGCCCGTTTCGACCACGACCGACTGGTGGACTACCGCGCACGGCGCCCCCTGTTGACGTTCCGGCGTGACCGCTGGACCGCCTACGAGGTGCCCTCTCTGGAGGTGCGTCTGGTGCAGGACACCACCGGCGCGCCCTTCCTGCTGCTGTCCGGCCCCGAACCGGACATCGAGTGGGAGCGCTTCGCCGCCGCCGTCCAGCAGATCGTCGAACGGCTCGGTGTGCGCCTCGCGGTGAACTTCCACGGCATCCCCATGGGCGTCCCGCACACCCGGCCCGTGGGCCTCACCCCGCACGGCAGCCGCACCGACCTGGTGCCCGGCCACCGCAGCCCCTTCGACGAGGCACAGGTGCCCGGCAGCGCCGAGTCCCTGGTCGAGTACCGCCTCATGGAAGCGGGCCACGACGTCCTCGGGGTCGCCGCGCACGTCCCGCACTACATCGCCCGCTCCCCGTACCCGGACGCGGCCCTCACCGTCCTCGAAGCCATCACCTCCGCGACCGGCCTGGTCCTGCCGAGCATCGCGCACTCCCTGCGCACCGAGGCGCACCGCACCCAGAACGAGATCGACCGGCAGATCCGGGAGGGCGACGAGGAACTGGTCGCCCTCGTCCAGGGGCTGGAGCACCAGTACGACGCGGCGGCCGGCGCCGAGAGCCGCGGCAACATGCTCGCGGAACCCACCGACATCCCCTCCGCCGACGAGATCGGCCTGGAGTTCGAGCGCTTCCTCGCGGAACGCGAGGGCGACGGCTGACCCCGCCCGGCAACCCTCCTCACGGCCACCCCGCGCGCGGGGTGGCCGTCGGGCGTCCAGGGGCAGGGCCTAAGCTGCGGGCATGCTGACTGTGGGCCTGACCGGGGGTATCGGCGCCGGGAAGAGCGAGGTGTCGCGGCTGCTCGTGGAGCACGGCGCGGTCCTTGTCGACGCGGACCGGATCGCCCGGGAAGTGGTCGAGCCGGGAACCCCCGGGCTGGCCGCCATCGTCGACGCCTTCGGCGAGCAGGTGCTCGCCGAGGACGGTTCGCTGGACCGCCCCGCCCTGGGCGCGATCGTCTTCGCCGACGCCGACCGGCTCGCCGTCCTCAACGGCATCGTGCACCCCCTGGTCGGTGCTCGCTCCGCGGAGCTGAAGGCTGCCGCCCCCGACGACGCGGTCGTGGTGCAGGACGTCCCGCTCCTCACGGAGAACGGCCTCCAGGACCGGTACGACCTGGTGATCGTGGTGGACACGAGCCCCGCCACCCAGCTCGACCGGCTGGTACGGCTGCGCGGCATGACCGAGGCGGACGCCCGCGCGCGGATGGCCGCGCAGGCCACCCGCGCCCAGCGGCTGGCCATCGCCGACATCGTGATCGACAACGACGTACCCCGCGGCGAGCTGAGCGCGCGTGTGACGGAGGTCTGGGCCGAACTCCTGCGGCGTGCCACCATGAAGTCCGGCTGACCGCCGGGGCCCGCCCCGGCCGGTGTGCCCGCGCACTCCGGCGCGGACCGGCCGCCGGGAATATGCCCGCGCGTGAGGGGCGTTGAAGCGGGGAGCGAGGGGAAGGAATGGGTCGTGCCCGAGCGCAGCGGATCAACCCGACGTACGCCGGAAACTCTTGTCATCGACTTCCGCGCCGCCGAACACCTCCTGGCCGCGCGTGACCCCCGGGGAGCCGTGAAGCTCCTCGACCCGGTCATCGCCGCCCACCCGGAGAACACCGCGGCCCGGTTGCTGCGCGCGCGTGCCTTCTTCGCCGCGGCCCAGCTGAGGCCCGCGGAGCTGGAGTTCACGATCGTGCTGGAGCGGGAGCCGGACAACGCCTTCGCGCACTTCGCGCTGGCCCGCACCTATGAGCGGGCCGGCCGCCCCGAGCAGGCCGTACGGCACTTCCGGCTCGCCGCCGCGCTGGATCCCAACCCCGATTACCTGGCCGCGGCCCACTTCGACGACTGACCGGGCCCCGGTCCCGACCGGCACCGGGCGCGTCAGCGGTCCGACGGCGGCTGGTAGGGCGGGATGTCCCGGCCGGGCTGGAAGTGCGGGCCCTGGCGGATGTGCCGGACCACCACGACCATGTCGACGACGGTGATCAGCCACAGGGTGGCGCAGGCCGCCGCCCAGCCGGGATGACCGATCAGGACGAAGGCCACCGTCCCGGCGACCGCCCAGATCATCCCCCACAGGCTCAGCCAGAACCGCATACGCAGGGGACTGCGCGCGGTCATCGGTTCACTGCCCGTACGCATCACGCTCATCACTCCTGACTGCAACGTACCTCTGTTCCCGGCGCGGCGGGCACCCGGGCGACGGACGCCCGGCACACCGGCCGGGCACTTCCGCTGGCCGTGGCGCGTTCCCAGTGCGACAACGGGGACCGTCGGACGGGGGACGATCATGGGAGCCGAGGACGGGGGCGGCCCGGTGGTGGAGGCGGTGCGCGCGGACGAGTGGGGCGCGCGCTGGCTGGCGGAGCTGGAGCGGCCGGAGGTCGCACGGCTGACGGCCGTGCTGCCGGAGGCCGGGGAGCTGCCGGAGATCCTGCTGGACCTCGCGGTGCCGCACGAGTCGGTCAACGAGCTGGTCGCCCTGCGCCGTCGTTTCGATCGGGAACCGCAGTGGCGATGGCTGCTGGACCGCGCGCTGAGCGGGCTGCTCCACCGGCCCGACGAGCCCGGTGCGGCCATCGGGCCCGGCACCCCACCGGTCGACGATCCGCTGGGCCGCTGCTTCCCGGTCTTCGTGTACCTGGCGGCGCTGCCGCACGCCCTGGCCCATCACCGGCGCCACGGCGTCGACCCGGAGGTGTCCCGGCGCACCCTCGCCGATCTAGGCCGGCAGATCGCCCTCCACCGCGGACGGCACGGCCGTACGGGACTGTCGACGCCCCGTTGGCCCTCGCTGCACTTCAGAGGCGAGCTGTACCAGCTGGGGCGGCTCCAGTTCCAGCGCACGGTGCTCACGGAGAAGCTCGCGCCCCTGGTGACGGCGGCCGGTGCGGCTCCGGGGCCCGACGCCCCCGCCCTGGATCTGCACATCCCCGACTTCCTCGGACCACTGTCGCCCGACGCGGTCGAGCGGTCGCTGGAGCTGGCCCGCGCCTTCTTCCCGCGCCACTATCCGCAGGAGGACCACCAGGTCGCCATGTGCGCCTCCTGGCTGCTGGACCCGCAGCTCAGGGCGTATCTGCCGGCCGATTCCAACATCGTCGCGTTCCAGCGGCGGTTCAGACCCGCCCCCCTCGATCCGGAACCGGACGACGAGGGTCCGATCCGTTTCGTCTTCGGTGAGGTGGTACCGCTGTCCGAGCTGCCGCGGCGGACGACGATGGAGCGGGCGATCGGCGACCATCTGCGGTCCGGGGGGCACTGGCACTTCGGGCGGGGCTGGTTCCCGCTGCGGGACGGCGCCGGGTCACTGCCCGTCTGAGCGTGGGAGGTTGACGCGTTCCGCTCGTACGGACCGGGAACCGCCGTGACGGGCTGGTTCGTTGGGCCGGTATGAGCCTTTGGATGCGTGAGGGATACGACGGATCAGGACCCGGGGCGATCACTCCGGACGGCTGCTCGGTGGAGGTGTACGCGCGGCTGCCGCTCTACGGCGAGCCCGACATCATCGCCGCGGCGGTACCGGAGGCGGCCCGGCTGCTGGAACTCGGCTGCGGGGTAGGGCGGATGACCGGACCCCTGGTGGAGCGCGGCTTCACCGTGACCGCCGTCGACGAGTCCGCGGAGATGCTGGAGCGGGTCCGCGGCGCGCGTACGGTCCGCAGCCCCATCGAGAGCCTGGAGCTGGGAGAGCTGTTCGACGCGGTGACACTGACGTCGTTCCTGGTCCACGCCGGGGACGAAGGAGTACGCCGGGGACTGCTCGACACCTGCCGTCGCCATATCGGTGACGACGGCTGTGTGATCATCCAGCGGGAGCCCCTGGACCAGCGGGCCCGGCTGCCGTACGAGCGGGTCGACCCGGCCGGTTTCACCGTACGGATGAGCTCCGAGCCCGCGGGGGACGGGGTGGATCTGATGCGGGCGGAATATGTGTTCCCCGACACCGTGTGGCGGCAGAGATTCCTGAGCCGCGCCCTCACCCGGGAGGCGTTCGAGGCGGCTCTGGCGGAGTCCGGGCTGAGGGTGGACCGGTACCTCACGGACGACGGGACCTGGGTGCGGGCCGTCCCCACCGCCTGAGACCGGTCTGGCCGCGAGCCACCCCACGCCGGGCCCCTGCCACGTACCAACCATTCCACCGTCGAGCTCCTCGTCACGTACGCGCCACCCCGCCGCCGAGCTCCTCGTCACGTATCGGACACCCCACCGCCGGGCCCCCGCGCCACGTACCCGGCTGCTCCAGCGCCGGGCCCCCGTCACGTACCGGGGGTTCCGGGTGGCTTCGGGTGGGGCGGCACCCGGCGCGTACCGCCGTGGGGTCAGCGGCGGCGGTCGCGGCGGTTGTGGCGGCCGTCACCGCTGTCGCGCGTGGTGTCGCCGCGCCGGGAGGTACGGGCCCGGGAGCCACGGTCCCCACGCTCCGCCCCGGCGGAACCGGCCGCCGCGAAGCCGTCCGGCTCCGCGGGTCCCCGGGTGATGCCCACGCCCCCGGCCTCCCGGAGCCGATCCATCTCCCGGCGGTCCCGCTTGGTGGGCCGTCCGGCACCCCGGTCCCGTACACCGGCCGGGGCGACCGCCTCCCGGGGCGGGGGCGGCGGGCTGTTGTCGAGAAAGCACTCGACCGCCGCCGGGGCGCCTACCCGTTTGCGGATGATCCGCTTCACGACGACCACCCGCTCGTGCCCGGCGTGCTTCAGCCGGACCTCGTCCCCGACCCGGAGCGCGTAGGCCGGTTTCACCCGCTCCCCGTTCACCCGGACATGGCCGCCCCGGCACGCCGCCGCCGCGAGGGAACGGCTCTTGACGAGCCGGACCGACCAGATCCAGACGTCCACCCGCACACTGCCCTGCGAGGGGTCGGGGGCGACCGTACGCCCGGCCGGTCCGCTGCCCACGGCGTCGGCCGCGTCCGACCCGTCCCCGTCGGCCATGTCCTCTTCGTCCCCGTGGAAGCCGTCCGAATTGTCCCCGTGCACCGGGTCCGTCGGGTCGGCGGAGCCTGTCCGGTCCACCCGGTCGGCCGGTCCACCGGCCGTCATCACGTCCACCACCGCGTCAGGAGCCATGACACGACCCTAGAGCCTGCCCCGCCGTGGACGCCGCGTGATATCCGCCCGAGCGGCCCACCCCGGATGCGTCCCCGTGTCCCGCCGGGAATCCTGGCAGCCGGTCGCCCGGCGGACCGGCGTCCCGGCCGGAGCGCACCCGGCGGGCGAGGCCGGAGGGAGAGCGCTCATGCGGGCCGAAGCCACCGCCGGGGCCGACGGGGCTCCCGGGTGAGCGGCAGCGGTACGGACACCCCGGTCCGGGAACCCACCGGGGAACCCGGCTGCCGGTTCGTGTTCCCCAGCGCGCTCACCGTGCTCGTCCTCGTCACGCTGGGGGTCTGGGCCCTCGCCTTCCTCGTCCCGCCCGGGACCTACGACCGGGACGACGACGGAGCCCCGGTCCAGGGCACCTACCATCGCGTCGACACATCGCAAAGCCTCACCGACCGGCTGAACGATCTGTTCCTCGCCCCGGTGAACGGCCTCTACGGCATCCTCGACCCCGGCTCCGGGCAGGTCGGCCCGACTTTCAGCGGAGAGCTGTACGGCAGCGCCGGGGTGTTCCTCTTCATCCTCGCGATCGGCGCGTTCATCACCGTCGTCTTCGCCACGGGCGCGCTGGAACGCGGTATCGAGCGGCTCGCGCACCGGCTGCGCAGCCGCGGGTCGCTGCTGATCGCGGGCATCATGCTCGTCTTCTCGGTGCTCGGCACGGTCGAGGGGTTCGCCGAGGAGACGCTCGGCTTCTACGGGCTGATCGTGCCGCTGATGCTCGCCCTCGGCTACGACCGGATGACCGCTGTCGGCACGATCATCCTCGGCGCCGGGGTCGGGGTGCTGTGCTCCACCGTCAACCCGTTCTCGACCGGGGTCGCCTCGTCCGCCGCCGGGATCTCCCTGGGGGACGGCATCGTGCTCCGGTTCGTGATGTGGGTGGTCCTCACGGCGGTGACCATCGGATACGTCGTCCGCTACGCGCGACGGGTGCTGGGGGACCCCGGCCGGTCGCTGTCGGGGTTCCTGCCGGGCGACCGCGAACAGATCGCCACCGGGGACGACGGCGGACCGGCCCCGGAACTGACGCGGCTGCACCGGACGGTCCTGGTACTGACGTGTCTGATCTTCTCGTTCATGATCTTCTCCGTGGTGCCCTGGTCCAGCGCGCTGACCGGCCGCGCCGACGCGACCCCGTACGGCTGGGAGCTCGGCTGGTCCTTCCCGGAACTGGCGGCGCTGTTCCTGGTGGCCGCGGTGCTCGTCGGGATCGTCGCCCGGATGGGGGAACCGGCCCTCAGCGCGACCGTCGTCCAAGGCGCGGCCGACTTCATCTCCCCGGCGCTGGTCATCGTCCTCGCCCGCGGGGTCACCGTGATCATGAACAACTCGCAGATCACCGACACCGTGCTGCACTCCATCGAGGGCATCGTGGCGGGCACCTCGTCGGGACTCTTCGCGGTGATCGTCTTCCTGGTGGATCTGCCGCTGGCGTTCCTGATCCCCTCCAGCTCCGGGCACGCGACGCTGGCCATGCCGATCCTGGCGCCGCTCGCCGACTTCGCCGGGGTGTCCCGCGCCGTCGTCGTCACCGCGTGGGCGGCGGCCAGCGGCTGGATGAACCTGTGGGTGCCCACCACCGCGGTCACCATCGGCGGGGTGGCCCTCGCGAAGGTCGGGTACAACCGCTATCTGCGGTTCGTCTGGCCGCTGCTCGCGATTCTCGCGGTGCTGATCTGCGGGTTCGTGGCCGTGGGCGCGGTCGTGAGCTGACGTGCCGGTGGCCGTGAGCTGATGTGGCGTCGGTCGCGAGCTGAGCGGCAGCGGGTCGTGAGCCGACCGGCCGCGCCGCGAGCCGCGCGGCTACGGAAGGGGTAACCGACCGCGGACGGGCCGGCCTTCCGTCCTGCCGAACGCGGGGGCGCTGGGCACGCCGCGTGCCGAGCCGGGTCCCCCGGTCCGGTCGGCACACGCCGCGCCCTGGAGGTCAGTCGCCGGCCACCGCGACCGTCGCCGTGATCTCCACGAGCTGGCCCTCGTAGCCGAGACAGGTCACACCCATGATCGTCGAGGAGTGCGGGCCCTGGCTCAGACCGCTCGCCTGGACGACCTCCCAGACCTCGGTGAGGACGTCCGGGGAATCGGTGACCACGTACACATCGGTGTACGCCACGTCCTCCAGGACACCGCCGACCGCCTTCACCTGCTCGGTGAGGTTCGCGACGACCTGCTCGGCCTGCCGGACGGGATCGCCCGCTCCGACCAGTTCCCCCGCCGGGTCCAGCGGTACGGACCCGGCGAGGAACGCCAGCCGGGTGCCGGCCTCGACAATGGAGGCGTGCGAGTAGGTGGGCGGGGTGAAGAGGGACGGGACGGTGAGGCGGCGGATCATGGGGCTCCTCGGTGGGATCTGTCGTTCGTACGGCTTCCGCCCAGGTCAGGGGTCGGAAGCCGATGTGTCCGATCATGCGATGTCCTGCCCGGTTCCCGCATCGGGTTTTCCGGTGACCGGACAAACGCGGGCCGTGACCGGCGGTCCGGGAACCCGCGGCGGGCGCTCCATGGTCCGTGAGACGAGGTGCGTGATCCGCGAGCCGGGGCCGCCGACCCGTGCCTCTCGACCCGACCGGCTGCACATACCATCGACCTCATGACCGGTGACCACGAAACGATCGACCACGCCGATGTGCGGGCCGCGACCGGGCGGACGGCCGGGCACACCCGCCCGGTCACCGTCGCCCCCGACGACATCGTCGAGGGCCTCCATCTCGCGTACGAGTTCACCCAGCACACGGGCTCGTTCAAGGCACGGGGCGCGATCAACTTCACCACCGCCCATCTGGCGGCGGGCACCATGCCCTCCGCCGGAGTGGTGATCGCCTCCGGCGGCAACGCGGGGCTCGCCTGCGCGTGGGCGGCCGACCGCTGCTCGGTGCCCGCGACCGTGTTCCTGCCCGAGACCGCGCCCGAGGTGAAGGTCGCCCGGCTGCGTTCCCTCGGCGCCACCGTGCACCTCGTGGGCAAGGAGTACGCGGAGGCCTTCGAGGCCTCCCGCGACTTCGCCGCCCGCACCGGGGCGCTGCTGTCCCACGCGTACGACAATCCGTACATCGCCGCCGGGGCGGGCACCCTGATGGAGGAGATCCACGCCGCGCTGCCCGAGCTGGACACCGTCGTCGTCGCCGTCGGCGGGGGCGGGCTGTTCAGCGGTGTCGCCGCCGCGGCGCACGCGCACGGCGTCCGGGTCGTCGCCGTGGAGCCCGAGAACTCCCGTGCCCTGCACGCGGCGATCGCGGCCGGGCACCCTGTCGACGTGACCGTCGACTCCGTCGCCGCCGACTCCCTCGGCGCCCGTCAGGTCTCCCGGGAAGCGGTCCGCTGGGCCGGACTCGCGGACTGCGTCCCGGTCCTGGTCCCCGACGAGGAGATCGTCGCCGCGCGCCGACTGCTGTGGGACGACCGGCGGCTGGCGGTCGAGCACGCGGCGGCCACCGCGTACGCCGCAGTGCGCACCGGGGCGTACCCCGTGGGGGACGGCGAGCGGGTGTGCGTGGTGCTGTGCGGCGCCAACACCGACCCCGGTGACCTGGTCACCCGGGCGTCCGCTCCCACGGGAGGCTGACCGCTCGTCAAACGCCCTTCCGGCGCACGGTGTCGAAAGCGGGCGCCCGCGCGTACGGAGGGGCGTTCCGTTGTGCGCGGGGGGCGCCTGGATGCCGGTCCGCGCCGCCCTCGTGGCCCCGGGTGAGCCGTCCCCGCGTCCCGGTGAGCCGTCCGCACGTCTCGGTAGCCGCCCTCGTATCCCCGGTAAACCGTCCCCCCGTCCGTCTGCTGCCCCCCATGCGGAGGGTCGCGGGAGCCGTCTGACGGCGGGTCACCCAAACCGCCCGCGACATTCTTCGCCCCCGCCGATGAGTTCCGTTCCTCCGGCCGGTCCACCCCGCACAACCACCGGCCGTTCGGAGGAGGAACCATGTCGCTCCCGCAGATCGTCACGCGTGCCCAGTGGGTGGCCGCGCGTGAATCCCTGCTGGTCGAGGAGAAGGCCGTCACCCGCGCGAGGGACGGGCTCAACGCCCGCCGGCGCGCCCTGCCCATGGTCGAGGTCGTCACGGAGTACGTCTTCGAGGGCCCCGACGGGAAGGTGGCCCTGCGGGACCTCTTCGAGGACCGCGAACAACTCGTCGTGTACCACTTCATGTTCGGGCCGGAGCAGGACACCGGGTGCGCGGGCTGCTCCGGGTTCCTCGACCAGATCGGGAACCTGGCCCATCTGCGCGCCCGGGGCACCGCCTTCGCCGCCGTGTCGCGGGCGCCGTTCACGAAGCTGCTGCCGTTCAAGGCGCGGATGGGCTGGACGCTGCCGTGGTACTCGTCGTACGTCTGCGACTTCAACGCCGACTTCGGCGCCACCGTGCCCGCGGGCGACCGCCCGGTCGAGCGGGCGGGGGTGAGCTGCTTCCTGCGCCACGGCGAGCGGCTGTTCCACACGTACTCGACCTTCGACCGGGGCCTCGACGGTCTCGGTTCCACGACGAGTCTCCTGGACCTGACGGCTCTGGGGCGTCAGGAGGAGTGGGAGGAACCCCGCGGCCGGGCGCTGGTACGGCGGGTGCGGGACGGCAAGGGCTGGCTCCGTCATCACGACGACTACGACGACTGAACGCCGGGACGGTGGCCGACGGGGTCACAGCCGGGACCGGGAGGACCGGGCCCGGGGCGCCGCGGGAAGAACCGCGCCGAGAAGAACAAGCGCGAGCGGGACGGCGAAGAGCCGCGGGGCGGAACCGGGGGAGGGATGGCTCGGAAGTCGGGGGAGGGCCGGACCATTCATCGGATCGAGTGAAACGAAGAGTGGTCCGACCGGCGGCACCCCCACGGGCCGCCGGTCGGACCGGGTGACCGAGCGACACCCCCAGGGTCGCCGGTCAGGCTGTCACGGGACGCGACCAGTTCGGTGTCGTCCCTGTGACGCGGCATAGAGCCAGATAGAGCGGTATAGGAGGCGTGTACGGAACCGCCGCGTCCGGTCGGTGGATCAGCCCTGGTGGGCGGTCCTCGTCCGGTAGTACGGCCCCGGTGGTGTAGCGCGCCGGGGCGGGCCAGTCCAGTGCCACGTCCGAGTCCGAGGGGACGATCCACCACCAGCGGTCCCTGTCGGCGTAGACACAGCCGATCCGGGGCAGGCGGGTGATCACCCGTCGGGCGTAGGGGGCGGGCACGGACACCGTGTCCCAGCCCAGGGGCACGTCCATGTCCTTCGGCAGGGTCAGCCGCCGCGTCGGGCAGCGGCCACGTCCGTGGGCGGAGCGGCGGCGCTCCATCGACACCAGGGTGCCGAGGCTCAGTGACCGCGCGGTCATCACAGCCATTCGGCCCCCGTTCCGCGGAACGCGTCCGCCACGGCCGGCCTGGCCGTGCCCGCGGCCCTCGGCAGATCCGCCCAGACCAGCAGGCCCGGACCTGTCTCCTGCGCGCCCCAGGCACTGGACACCGCCGCGACGAGCAGCAGGCCTCTGCCGTGCTCCTCCTCCGGGCGCTGCGGCGAGGGCCGCGGCTCGCCCGGAGCGCATCCCTCGTCGCTGACCGCTATCCGCACCTTCTCGGTGTCGTCGTGCAGCTCGCAGACGATCAAGGTGGAAGCGGTGTGCACGATGGCGTTGGTGACCAGTTCGGACACCACAAGATCCGCCGCGTCACATGTGTCCTCACATACGGCCCAACCGGTCAGTCGGGCACGCGTGAGGCGCCGGGCCTGAGCGGGAGAACCCGGATGTGCGGCCAATTCGAAGCGGAAGCGGCGCCTGGCGGCTTCGCCAGGAGACGCCCCGGCTGCCTCGGCACCGATACCCATTTCGGCGGCCTCTGTTCCTAACGGCGCGGACGGAATCACGTTTGCCACTATCTCCCCGTCGTGAACACTTGGCAAGTGTCACTCTGAAAATTGCAGAGTGCAGTGTGCCTGGCCGGGGACACATGGCACACTGCTCGCAACAGCACGCGAAGCGGCCCCAGTTGGGTCCGCCGTTCTGTGCTGCCTGATCATCGGTGACTCTCCGGAGGTGGACGTGAGCGAACCGCGGTCCGCGCCGACCGTCGGGCAGGTCGTGCTCGGGCGCCGCCTCCAGGACCTGCGTGAACGCGCGGGACTGAAACGCGAGGAGGCCGCCAAGGTCCTCCGCGTCGCTCCCGCGACCGTCCGCCGGATGGAGATGGCCGAGGTCGCGCTGAAGATCCCGTACGTCCAGCTGCTGCTGAAGACGTACGGCGTCTCCGACGAGGAGACCGACACCTTCGTGCTCCTGGCGGAGGAGGCGAACCGTCCCGGCTGGTGGCAGCGCTTCCACGACATCCTCCCGGGCTGGTTCTCCATGTACGTCAGCCTGGAGGGCGCGGCCGTACTCATCCGGGCGTACGAGCCGCACTTCGTGCCCGGACTGCTCCAGACGGAGGACTACGCACGCGCCGTTCTGCGCTCCGGGGCCGTCGGTCAGACCCGTCCCGAGGACATCGACGGACATGTGGCGCTGCGGATGCAGCGTCAGGACCTCCTCACCCGGGAGAACGCGCCACGGCTGTGGGTCGTGATGGACGAGACGGCCCTGCGCCGCCCGGCCGGCGGTCCCGAGGTGATGCGCGGCCAGATCGACAAGCTGCTGGAATGCACGAAGCTGCCGAACGTCACCTTGCAGATCGCCCGGTTCGACTCGGGTCCGCACCCCGGTACCTACGGGCCCTTCGTGCTGTTCCGCTTCGCCATGCCGGAACTCCCCGACATGGTCTACAGCGAGTACCTGACCGGTGCCGTCTACCTCGACGCGCGCTCCGAGGTGGCCAAGCACCTTGAGGTCATGGACCGCATGGCGGCACAGGCCGCTACGGCACATCGCACGAAGGAGATCCTGCGGGATCTCCGCAAGGAGCTATGAATGGACCGACCGGGGATATACAACGGCATGCCCGCGCGGGAACTCGGCACCGAGGGCTGGCACAAGCCCTGGAGCGGAGGCAACGGCGGGAACTGCGTCGAGGCCATGAAGCTGGCCGACGGCAGGATCGCCATGCGTCAGTCCGCCGATCCGGACGGGCCCGCCCTCATCTACACGCGTGGCGAGATCCGGGCGTTCATCCAGGGCGCGAAGGAGGGCGAGGCCGACTTCCTGCTGTCCTGAGCCCATGACCGGCTCGGCCCCGGCCCCGGCCCCGGCCCATGACCTGCCCTGGCCCATGACCTGCCCGCCCGCTGACCATCCGGCCCGTGACCACTCTGGGCCCACGACGGCCGGACCCGCCCGGCCCCCGGCCCGGCCCCACCCGTGCCGTCCCGTCCGGCACCGCACCTGAGCAGCGCGGTACCACCCAGCACCACAGCTCGACACCACCCATCCCGTCGGCGTCGGGCACCGGAGCCGTTCCGTCCGGTACGGGCGGTGGAGGTGCCGCACCGGCGTCAGGCAGCCACGCGGACGACTTGGAGTCGCTCATGACACAGCGGGACGACACACCCACGGCAGCGGGACGCGCACCGGACCAGGACGGGCACCGGCCGACGGCGGACGAGGCCACACAGGCGTTACGAAGGGCCTCCCGGATCTCCGGTTTCGACCCCTCCCTGCCCGGCCCCACGGTCATCGACACCACCACCCCGCACCCGGCCCGGATGTACGACTGGTTCCTCGGCGGCAAGGACAACTACCCCGTCGACGAGGAGATGGGCCGCAAGCTGGTCGCCATGGACGCCCGCACCCCGGTCATGGCCCGCGTCAACCGCGCGTTCATGCACCGCGTCACGGGCCGGCTCGCCGCCCAGGGCGTACGCCAGTTCCTCGACATCGGCACCGGTATCCCCACCGAACCCAACCTCCACCAGATCGCCCAGCGCCACAGCCCCGACGCCCGGGTCGTGTACTGCGACAACGACCCCATCGTCCTCGCCCACGCCGAGGCCCTGCTGCGCAGCGCGCCCCAGGGCGTCACCGAGTACCTCCAGGCCGATGTCCGCGACCCCGGCACGATCCTCGACGCCGCCCGCGCGGTCCTCGACCTCAGCCGGCCGGTCGCCCTGTCCATGATCGCCCTGCTGCACTTCGTCCCGGACGAGGACGGTCCCTACGACCTGCTGCGCCGCTACATGGCGGCCCTCCCGTCCGGCAGCCATCTGGTCGTCTCGCACGCCACGGGCGACTTCGACCCCGAGGGCGCCCGGCGGGCCCGGGAACTGTACGAGGCACGCGGACTGAGTCTCGCGCTGCGCTCCCGCGCCGAGGTCACACGCTTCTTCGAGGGCCTCGACCTGGTCGACCCCGGCATCGTCCTGGTCGACCAGTGGCACCCGGAACTGGGGGAGAGGGTGCCGGGCCAGGAGAACGGACCGATGCCCGGGTACGTGGGGGTCGGACGGAAGGCGTGAGCCGTACCCGGCGGCCGGGCCGCCCCTGGCTGATCAGGGCCTGGCTGATCAGGGCCTGACGGGTCGGGGCGCTGACCGGTCGGCGGCGGTGGCGGTACGCGCGGTGGTGTCGGCCCGGCTCAGGCTTTCGCCGTCGCCCGTCGCCCGTCGCCCGTCGCCCGTCGCCCGTCGCCCGTCGTCCGTCGCCCGTCGCCCGTCGCTCACGCGCTCATCGGCCCCGGCTCACGCCCTCATCGGGCGGTCCCACGGACCTATCGGGCAGGGCAACTGGCTCGTACCCACCAGATAGCGGTCCACCGCCGCGGCCACCGCCCGGCCCTCCGCTATCGCCCAGACGATCAGCGACTGACCGCGCGCCGCGTCCCCCGCCGCGAACACCCCAGGGACGTTCGTCGCGAACGACGCGTCCCGCGCGATGACGTCCCGTCCGTCCAGCGCGAGCTCCAACTGGGCCACCGGTCCGTCGTCCAGCTCCGGTCCCGTGAAGCCCAGCGCCAGCAGTACCAGGTCGGCACGCAGGGCCCGCTCCGTCCCCGCCAGCGGTCTGCGTTCCGCGTCGACGTCGGCCACCCGTACTCCGCCCACCCGGCCGTCCGCCCCCTCCTCGAAGCGCACCGTGGACGCCGCGAAGAGCCGGGCGTCGGCGTCCGACACCGGGGCGCTGCCCAGTTCCCCGGCCTCCTGGTGCGCCGGGGACAACCGGTAGACCGCCGGATAGACCGGCCAGGGTTCGGCCTCGGTGCGCTCCGGCCGGGGCAGCGCGCGGATGTCGAGCTGGGTCACCGACGCGGCACCTTCGCGTACGGCCGTCCCCAGGCAGTCGGCGCCCGTGTCGCCACCCCCGATGATCACGACATGACGACCCGCCGCCGACAGCGGCGACACCGCCAGATCCCCCTCGCGCACCCGGTTCGCCGACGGCAGGTACTCCATCGCCTGATGAATGCCCGCCAGTTCCCGCCCGGGTACCGGCAGTTCCCGGCTCCGGGTCGCACCCGTCGCGAGGACCACCGCGTCGTAGCGGGCGCGCAGCTCACGGGCCCCGATGTCGCGGCCCACCGCCGTACCGGTACGGAACTTCGTCCCTTCGGCCCGCAACTGCTCCAGCCGCCGGTCCAGCCGGTCCTTCGCCATCTTGAACGCCGGTATCCCGTACCGCAGCAGTCCCCCGATCCGGTCGTCCCGCTCGAAGACGGCCACCGTGTGCCCGGCCCGGGTGAGCTGCTGGGCGGCCGCGAGCCCCGCCGGACCCGAACCGACCACGGCCACCGTCCGCCCGGAGAGACGTTCCGGCGGCTGGGGCCGCACCCAGCCGTCCTCCCACGCCCGGTCCACGATCGACAGCTCCACGTTCTTGATCGTCACCGCGGGCTGGTTGATCGCGAGAACACACCCCGCCTCGCACGGCGCGGGACACAGGGTGCCGGTGAACTCGGGGAAGTTGTTCGTGGCGTGCAGCCGCTCGCTCGCCGCCCGCCAGTCGTCCCGGGACACCAGGTCGTTCCACTCCGGGATGAGGTTGCCGAGCGGGCACGCCTCATGACAGAACGGGACCCCGCAGTCCATACAGCGGTCGGCCTGCCGGCGGATGATCGGGAGCAGCGCACCGGGGACGTACACCTCGTCCCAGTCCTGGACGCGCTCGGCCACCGGGCGGCGCGGCCATTCCTCGCGCGGAGTCCGCATGAATCCCTTGGGGTCGGCCATGGCCGTCTCCCTCGCGTGCGCTCTGGGGCCACGATACGACGCGGGGGGCTGCGGCGCCGACCGGTACGGGGGCCCGTCGCCGGGCCTGGCGGGTGGGGGCGGGGCGGGCTCCGTCCGGCGTGGGCTCCGTCCGGCGCGGGCCGAGGTGGGGCGCGGGCTACGGGACCCGTGCGGGCGGAGGTCGGGCGGGGGCGGGGGTGGGGCGTCGTCCGGGCGCGGGTCCGGCGGGGGTGGCACTCACCGCCGCACCGGGCTCACCGTTCCCGCACCGGGCTCACCGGACACACCGCCTCCGCACCGGGCTCCCCGCTCCCGTATCGGACGCCCCGCTCCCGTCTCGGGCTCACCGGACGAGTGCCAGGACGAACAGGGTCGCGGCCGCGAGCGCGGCGGCCGTGCGTATGTGGTTCCACCTGGTCCACTCCCGGGCCCAGTCGCGCCAGTACGCGGCACTGGCCGGTGCCTCGGGGTCGACCTTGTCCAACGCGTCGTTGCGCGGGAAGTGCGCCACGGCGCTGATTCCCAGCATCCCGAACAGGTACAGCGCGCAGCCGACGAGCAGCAGCGGCCCGCCCTCGCCCGGCCAGGACACCAGGGTGAACACGGCGATCACCGCGCTCAGCAGGGCCCCGCCGAGGAAGGCCACCATGAACGCCGGGCCCGGCGCGGCCCTGTTGACCGCCTGCATCGCCGCGATGCCCTGCGCGGGGGGCAGGGCGGTCAGGCCCTTCATCACGAAGCTGGAGAACGCGAAGAGCGCGCCCGCCGACACCGCGCACACCAGGGCTCCCACGAGCACCACCACGAACAACGCTCCGTCGATCATCAGACCACTCCTTGCCGATTGTGTGCTTGCCAGGCCATCTGTGTGTTCGCCGGGCCGACCGGGTCCTCGCCGGTGAGCCCTTGCGGGTGAGGGGCCCGCTGCCCGTACGCGTCCGGCCCGCGCTCCTCAGTCAACCCCGCCCGATGAGGCCCGGCCATGGCCAGGGCGCGCACCGCCATACGCGGGCGTCGCCCTCGGCGCCGCCGTACCCCCCGACGCGGTCGCCGTCCCTAGCGGGTGCGCTCCTTCCGCGCCCCGGAGAGAATGAAGGGCGCCGGGACCAGCGACGCCCCCCGCGCCGCGCCGGCCGTCCGGCACCAGGAGGTACCGCATGACCACCGCCGGAGACATGATGCACCGCGGCGCCCAGTGGATTCCCGCGCACGAGACCCTTGACCGCGCGGCTCAGTTGATGCGTGACCTGGGCGTAGGCGCACTCCCCATCGCCGACGCGGAGGAACGCCTCTGCGGCATCCTCACCGACCGCGACATCGTCGTGGAGTGCGTGGCGATGGGCCACGATCCGTCCCGGGTCACCGCCGGTGACCTCGCCCAGGGCACGCCCCGTTGGGTCGACTCGGGCGCCGACGTCAGCGAGGTGCTCCAGGAGATGCAGGGGCACCAGATCCGCCGTCTGCCCGTCATCGAGGACAAGCGGCTGGTCGGGATGATCAGCGAGGCCGATCTCGCCGGACATCTGTCGGACGAGCAGATCGCCGCCTGGGTCGAGAGCGTGTACGCCACACACTGACCCCGGCTCCGACCCGGCTCCGACCCTCGGCCCCGGGCCTTCAACCCCGGTTCCGGCCCCTGGCACCGAGCGCGCAACCCGGCATCGGGCGACCGGCCTCGGTACCGAGCGACCGCACCCGGCGTCGGGCGACCGACATGGGCACCGAGAAACCGCACCCGGCGTCGTGTGCCCGAGATCGGCTCCGGGAGACCTTCCCCCGGAGCCGCCGAATCGTGGTCCTCACAACCAGCCGTTACGCCGGAATCCGCGGTACAGCAGGACGCACGCCGTGGCTATCACCCCGAGCACGGCCGGATAGCCGTACGTCAAGCGGAGTTCGGGCATGTTCTCGAAGTTCATGCCGTACATCCCGCACAGCATCGTCGGGACGGCGATGATCGCCGCCCAGGCCGTGATCTTGCGCATGTCGGAGTTCTGCGCGACCGTCACCTGCGCGAGATGGGCCTGGAGGATGGAGTTGACGAGGTCGTCGAAGGCGTGGATCTGCTCCGCGACCCGCTGGAGATGGTCGGAGACGTCCCGGAAGTAGGTCTGTATCTCGGGGTCGACCGCGCGCATCGGCTGGGTGGCGAGGACCTGGAGCGGGCGGTCCAGCGGTATGACGGCCCGCTTGAGCTCCAGCAGCTCGCGTTTGAACTGGTAGACCCGCCCCGGGTCCACACGGGCGCCCTGCTCGGAGAACACATCGGACTCGATCTGGTCCATGTCGGCCTGGATCGCGTCGGTGACCTGGAGATAGTCGTCCACGACATGGTCGGCGATCGCGTGCAGCACCGCCGCCGGCCCTTTCGCCAGCCGCTGCGGCTCCGCCTCCAGCCCCTCCCGTACGGGCCCGAGCGAGCCGTGCCGTCCGTGCCGCACGGTGATCACGAAGTCCCGGCCGACGAAGACCATGATCTCGCCGGTGTCGACCACCTCACTGGTCGCGGTGAGTTCGACATGATCGACGTAGCAGACGGTCTTGAACACCGCGAACAGCGTGTCCCCGTACCGCTCCACCTTGGGCCGCTGATGGGCGTGCACCGTGTCCTCCACGGCCAGCGGATGCAGCTCGAACAGCTCCGCGACCCCGGCGAACTGGCGCTCCGTCGGTTCGTGCAGTCCGAGCCAGACGAATCCCTTGTCGGTCTTGCGGGTCCGCTCGACGGATTCCACCAGGTCCTTGCCGTCCGGCTGGCGTATCCCGTCGTGGTAGCGGACGCAGTTGACGACCGCCGATCCCAGTGGGGACCGCGCCGGATGACTCAGATCGACGCGTGGGCGCTTGCGAGCCATTCGCCCGACCCTGCGCAGGCCGTCGACCCCTGGGAGGTTGCCGACCTTGCGCAGGTTCCCCGCTACCGACATGCCGGACTCCTCGTGCTGGATGGTGACTTGGCGGGCAAGTCTGCCAGTCCTGGAGCGGGTGCGGGGAAGCCTGTGGGAACGGAACATTCCGTTCCGTTCCCGGGTCTCACTCCATCCGGTGACACCGGCCCTCCGCCATGTCCGCCCCGTACCGTCAGCACGGTCCCCCGTCCGTCCCGTCCGTCCCGCGCGACCCGTCCGTCCTGTGAGTCCCGTGCGGCCTGCGCGTCACATCCGGCCTCTGCACCCTCTCCATCCCGTCCACCCCCTGCGTCCCACCCGTCCCACGCGCCGGGCGGGCGCCGACCTGGGACACGGCCCGGGCACCCGCACGGCATCCCTCGGCTACCGCGTCGGTGATCCCCGAGCCCCTGAGCAGTCCGGCGAGGAACGCGCCCGTGAACGCGTCGCCCGCCCCTGTGGTGTCCTCGGTCCGCGCTACCGGAAAGGCGGGGACCCGGGCCCGCACCGCTCCGTCCCGGGCCACCAGCGCGCCCTTGGCGCCCCGCTTCACCACGACCAGCGGAAATGCGCGGCTCAGCTGTGCCGCCGCGTCTTCGGCGTCCGGCCAGCCGGTCAGCTGCCGTGCCTCGTCCTCGCTGGGCAGCAGGATGTCCACCCCGGCGGCCAGCGCGAGGAAGCGGTCGGCCCCGAGGTGCCCGAGGAACCCGGCCGACGCGGGATCGACGCTCACCGGCACACCCCGCGCGCTTGCCGACGACTTCGCCGCGTCCACCATGCCGCGGCCGGACGGCGTGAAGAACAGATAGCCCGACAGATGCAGCCGCGCGACCCCGTCCAGGAACGCGTCCGTCCAGTCGGCCGCCCCGAGGCGGGGAGCGGTTCCGCTGTCGGTGAGGAAGGTGCGTTCCGCGCCGGCGCCCGCGTCGACCAGGCTGATCACCGTCCCGGTGGGCGCGTGCGGGTCGACGACCAGATGGGGGCGCACCCCGGCGGCCGTGAGCAGGCGCTGGTGCCAGGCGGCCGTCGTGGCGCCCACCCGGCCCAGCAGACGGACATCGGGGGCGCCCTGGTGGGCGGCCCAGCAGGCGACGTTGGCGCCCGCGCCCCCCGGCACGGTGCGGATGACGGCGGCCGTGTCGGTGCCGGGCGCGAGCGGGGCGGTATGCCGGGCGACGATGTCCGTGATCACCTCCCCGAGGACGAGCAGCGCGGCGTTCACACCCCGGTCCAGGCGGCGGCGATCCGGGCCGCGAGACGGACATTCCCCGTCACCGCCGCCACATTCGCGTCCAGCGACGCGCCGTCGGTGTGACGGACCAGTTGGTCCAGCAGGAACGGTGTCACCGCCTGGCCGGTGATCCCCCGTCGGTCGCACTCCTTGAGCGCCGCGTCGAGCACGCGCGCGTGCAGCCCGGGATCGAGCTGTTCGGCCTCCGCCACCGGCCGGGCGACGATCAGCGCGGAGTCGGGTCCGCCCAGCGAGTCCTGCGCGCGCATGACGTTCGCGACGGCGCCGGGGGAGTCGAGCCGCCAGTCCACCGGGTGCCCGGAGTCTGTGAGGTAGAAGCCGGGGAAGCGGGAGGTGCGGTACCCGGCGACGGCGACGCCCAGGGTCTCCAGTCGTTGCAGGGTCGCCGGGACGTCGAGGATCGACTTCACCCCCGCGCACACCACCGTGATCCGGGTCCGGGCGAGCAGGGCCGGATCCGCGGACTCGTCCTGGGTCGCGGTCCACTGCCGGTGCACCCCGCCGAGGCCGCCCGTCGCGAACACCCTGATCCCCGAGCGGGCCGCCAGCAGCGCGGTGGCGGACACCGTCGTCGCCCCGCTGGCCCCGGTGGCCATCGCCAGCGGCAGATCACGGTGGCCCAGCTTGCGGACGGCCGGGTCGTTCGCCACCCGCTCCAGCTGCGGCCCGTCCAGGCCGACATGGGGCCGTCCGTCGAGAACGGCGATCGTCGCGGGCACGGCGCCCCGCGCGCGTACGTCGTCCTCCAGGCCGCGGGCCACCCGCAGGTTCCGGGGCGCCGGGAGTCCGTGCGCGATGATCGTGGACTCCAGCGCGACGACCGGTCGCCGGGCCTCCAGCGCCTCGCGTACGTCCTTGGACACGACCAGAACCACAGTGCCTCCCGGGTCAAGAGCCTTCTTCCATCCCTGGCGGACCGAAAGCCTCGTCAAACCCGTACGGGACCTGTCGCCGGGGCGCGCGCCGGGCCCGCTAGGGTGACCGGCCATGACCGCGAACGATCAGAATCTTTCGTCATTTGCCGTACACATCCCCCAGGCCGAGTTGACGCCGGAACCGCTCGATCCGGCTCAGATCGTCTCCGGGGACCCGGTCGTCACGGGCCGGACCCTGTGGGAGTCCCCGGACGGCAAGCAGGTGCGCGGCATCTGGCAGATCACCCCGGGAGTGGTGACCGACACGGAGGCCGACGAGCTGTTCGTGGTGATCAGCGGGCGCGCCACCATCAAGGTCGACGGCGGCGACACGCTGGAGGTCGGCCCGGGGGACGCGGCGGTGCTGCGCGCGGGGGACCGCACGACATGGACGGTCCACGAGACGCTGCGCAAGGCGTACCACATCAACCTCTGAGCGCTCCGGGACCGCTTCCGGGCGCTCCGGGACCCCGGCCGCGCTACCCGCTGTCGCCGACGGCCTTCGCGGCGGGCCCCACGGCCTCACCGCGGGCCCCCGGCCGGGTCCACAGCGCCAGCGCGCCGAGCGGCAGGAGCAGCAGCGCCGCCAGCAGGTTCAGCCATCCGTAGCCCGCCGTGGCGACCACGACGCCCGCGAGGGCGCCGCCCACCCCGGCGGCCGTGTTCATGACCAGGTCGGACAGACCCTGCGCGGCGGCCCGCGCGGGCGCCGGTACCGACTCCGTGAGCAGCGCCGAACCGGCGACCAGGGCGGCCGACCAGCCTAGGCCCAGCAGGAACAGTCCGGTGGCGGTCCGTCCGTGGGCGCCGCCCGCGGTGCCCGCGAACAGCGCGGCGCCGGCCAGCAACAGCACCGACAGGGCGATCACGAAGTCCCGGCCGAGCCGGTCCGACAGCCATCCCATGACGGGCGAGAACGCGTACATCCCGGCGATATGGCCGCTGATGACCAGACCGATGAGGTCGATGTCGGCGCCATGATGTCCTAGATGGACGGGTGTCATCGCCATCACGGCCACCATCGCGGTGTGCGCCAGGGCGACGGTCACCAGCGCCAGCCGGGCCCGGGGCGACGCGGCCACGGCGGTGAAGCCCGCGCGCATCGAACCGCCGCCGGGCGCGCGCTCCTCGACGGGCTCCAGGGCCCGCGCCACCAGCAGCGGATCGGGCCGCAGCAGCACGGCCACCAGAACCGCCGAGAGCACGAACACCCCCGCCGCCCACAGGAACGGCCCGGCGGCCTCCGGGATGCCCAGACCCGCGACGCTCGCACCCGCCGGGGCCGCGATGTTCGGCCCGAGGACCGCGCCGACGGTGGTCGCCCAGACGACGTTGGAGATGGCCCGCCCGCGATACCGCGGCTCCGCGAGGTCGGCCGCCGCGAACCGGGCCTGGAGGTTCGCCGCCGAGGCCGCGCCGAACCCGGCCATACCGGCCAGCAGCAGCGGGAAGCTGTCCACGGACGCCCCTACGACGACGAGGGCGGCGCCGAACGCGCCGATCGCGTACGCGAGGACCAGTCCGGCCCGTCGTCCGCGCGCGTTCATCAGGGAGGCCAGCGGCATCGACAGGACCGCTGTGCCGGCCACGGTCGCCGTGAGCGCGAGACCGGACAGCGAGTCCGATCCGCCGACCTCCTTCGCGAGCACGGCGGCCAGGGCGATGCCCGTGGCGATACCGAGCCCGCCGAGTATCTGGCTGGCTATCAGCACCGCGGCGACCCGGCGGCGCAGCGAGGTCAGCTCCCCGGCGCTCCCGGGCAGACCGGGGACGGACTCGTCGGGGACGGTCCCGCCCGGCCCCTTCGAAGGGATGCCTTGGTCCGCCTCGGCGCCCGCCACGGGCCGCCGGTCGCCGTGCGGCGGGAGGGGAACGCCCTGGCCGGGCTCAGATCTCGCGTCAGGAGTCACCGCCGCAGTCTGACACCAGCCGCCCGCTCCGCCCGGAGCGCCATCGTCCGCGCCGACCCGCGAGGACACCCACGGACCGCTCGCGGCGGACGGCCGTGGCCGGCCCGGGGAAGCCGCCTGCGCCCCGCCCGCGGAAGCGCCTGCGGACCGCCCGCAACAGGGCCCGCAGTCCGCCCGCCCGCAGGCAAGAGCGCCTGAGCCCAGCCCGGAACAGCGCCTGCGGCTCAGAACAGCGCCTGCGGCCGGCTCAGAACAGCGGCTGCGGAAGCACTCCCTCCAGCGCCAGCAGGGTCCGCTTGGCCTCCAGACCGCCCCCGAACCCCCCGATCCCGCCGTCGCTCTCGACGACCCGGTGGCACGGCACCACGACCGGCAGCGGATTGGCGCCCATGGCCGCGCCGACGGCCTGTGCCGCGCGCGGCTGGCCCACCCGGCCCGCCAGCTCGCCGTACCCGACCACGGCCCCGTAGGGCACCCCCGCCGCCAGCTCCCGCAGCACCTCGCGGGGAAAGCCCGAGATCAGCGACCAGTCCAGCGGCAGGGTGAACTCCCTCAGCTCACCCCGGAAGTACGCGGTGACCTGCCGTACCGCCTCGGCGAGCAGCGGATCGCCGGGAGCGTGCACCGGCCGCGCGCCGAGCCTGGACGCCAGCTCGTCCAGCGCCTTCTCGCGTACGGCGTCCCGGGCGTGGAACACGACGCTGACCAGTCCCCGCGCGGTCGTGACCAGCAGCAGCGGCCCGATGTCGCTGTCGACCACCGCCCACGCGGGCCGCCGTGTGTCCCGCTCTTCCTGCCCGTCAGCGTCCATGACCACCACGGTACGGCCGACCACTGACAACCCGACAGCCACGGCGGACAGGACCCCCGCTCGGCGGGCGGCGGCGCCCGCGTGCCGAGCGTCGCGCCCGCCCCGGGCCGGTCAGTCGTCCTGGCCCAGGGCCTCCTCGACGACATCGGGGGCGTTGGTGATGATCCCGTCGACCCCGGTACGGGCCGCCCTGCGGGCCGCCTCAGGGTCGTTGACCGTCCAGGTGTTCACTTCGAGGGGCCGCCCGTGCGGACCGTCGAGCGCGTGCACGGAGGCGACGTAGGCCGCAGTCAGGGTGGTGCTGCGCGGATTGATCTGGTCGGTGAAGCTCGCGTACGAGCCCAGGTCCGCCGGCTCGGGGGTGCCGAGGAAGCCGGTGCGCACATCGGGGCGGGCGTCGTGCACCGCGCGCACACTGGCCGCGCTGAAGCTCTGCACCACGAGCCGGTTCCGCAGATGCCTCCGGTCGAGCCACTGCTCCTGGCTGAGGACCTCCAGGACGTCCTTCTCGATGCCCGGGTACTGCTCGGGGGCCTTGATCTCCAGCAGCAGCCGCTGGCCGTTGGCGTCCAGCCGGTGCAGGAACTCCCGCAGCGTCGGCACGCGCGCGCCCGCGTGTGCCCCGCCTTTCCAGCTGCCCGCGTCGAGCCGGGCGATCTCGTCCGCAGTGAAGTCGCGCACCTTCCACGGCGCGCGGCCGGGGAAGACCTCCTCGACGTCCGTGGTGCGCTTCAGATCGGTGTCGTGGATCACCACCAGGACATCGTCCTTGGTGCGCTGCACATCGTTCTCGATCCAGTCGAAGCCCAGCTCATCGGCCAGGTCGACGGCGGCGAGGGTGTTCTCGGGCGCCTGCGCGGAGGCGCCGCGGTGCGCGATCACGACGACCTCGCCCTCACCCGCGAGGGCCTGGGTGGACAGGGCGGGCAGGAACACCGCCGCCACGCCCAGCGCGACGACCGTGGCGACCGCGGCCGTACGCGCGCGGACCGGTACCTCTCGCATCATATGAACAAGCACGGACCGAGAGTGACAGCACCGGACCGGCACACCGGGTGCGGCGCGTGGACGTGCGCGCAACGGATGACCCGGTCGGACGTACGCACGACACCGTTCGGCACAGTCCCGCGCCGTTCCCCGCCGTTCCGCGCGGGCGGGTAAGCGGATCCGTTACCGGAAAATCGCTCAAACGTTCCCGATGCGGTCATACTCCTCGGATCGGCCCATGACGATCCGCGGCCCCAGGGGGGAACGGACGCCACGCGGGTTTCATCGGGTGAAAGGGCTACGGCTCATGCAAGGGACCGTCGACGGCTTCAGCCATGGATGGATCACACCGGTCGTCGCGTACGCCATGGCGTGCCTGGGAGCCGCGCTCGGACTGCGCTGCACCACACGGTCACTGCTGGTCACGCACTCCTGGCGGCCCGGCTGGCTGCTGCTGGGATCGGCCGCGATCGGCTCCGGCATCTGGACGATGCACTTCATCGCCATGATGGGCTTCAGCGTCGACGAGACGACCATCCACTACGACCCGTCCCTGACGTTCGCCAGCCTCGGTGTCGCGATCGTCATGGTCGGCGTGGGCATCTTCATCGTCGGCTACCGGGGCGGCACCCGGGCGGCCCTGCTCACCGGCGGCACCCTCACCGGCCTCGGCGTCGCGTCCATGCACTACCTGGGGATGGCGGGCATGCGCCTCAACGGCAGCCTCGTCTACGACACGGGCACCGTCGTCCTGTCGGTGGCCGTCGCGGTCGCCGCCGCCACCGCCGCCCTGTGGGCCGCCGCCCAGGTGCGCGGCTTCGGATGGTCCCTCGGCGCCAGTCTGGTGATGGGCGTCGCGGTCACCGGCATGCACTACACCGGGATGGCCGCGCTCAGCGTCGACCTGCACGACTCCACCGGCACGCCCACCGGTGTGTCCTCCGCGGAACTGCTGGCCCCCATGCTGATCGGCCCGCTGGTCTTCCTGATCCTTGCCGGGGTCGTCGTCATGTTCGACCCGCTGCTGGTCATGGGCCGCACCGAGGACGACACCGACCGGCGTTCCGCACCCGTCCAGCCCTCCCTCTTCGGCACCCCCGGCGGCACCCCGCCCGGCCACCACCCCCGGCAGACCCCGCCCGACTGGTGACCCCACCCGCCGCGACAGGGCCCGGACCTGCGAGAACGCCGGTTGTCAGTGGGGGGTCGTACGGTGGATGCCATGCGGCCCGTATCCCAGATCGAACGTTCGGTGGCACCCTTCGAGGTCGTCAGCCCCTTCCAGCCCAGTGGCGACCAGCCCGCGGCCATCGCGGAGCTGGAGCGGCGCGTCGGCGGCGGTGAGAAGGACGTCGTCCTGCTCGGCGCGACCGGCACCGGCAAGTCCGCCACCACGGCGTGGATGATCGAGAAGCTCCAGCGCCCCACCCTGGTGATGGCGCCGAACAAGACCCTGGCCGCCCAGCTGGCGAACGAGTTCCGTGAGCTCCTGCCGAACAACGCCGTCGAGTACTTCGTCTCGTACTACGACTACTACCAGCCCGAGGCGTACGTCCCCCAGTCGGACACGTACATCGAGAAGGACTCCTCGATCAACGAGGAGGTCGAGCGGCTGCGGCACTCCGCGACGAACTCCCTGCTGACGCGTCGCGATGTCGTCGTCGTCGCCTCCGTGTCCTGCATCTACGGCCTGGGCACGCCCCAGGAGTACGTCGACCGGATGGTCTCCCTGAAGGTCGGCGACGAGATCGACAGGGACGAGCTGCTGCGCCGCTTCGTCGACATCCAGTACACCCGCAACGACCTCGCGTTCACCCGTGGCACCTTCCGGGTGCGGGGCGACACCATCGAGATCTTCCCGGTCTACGAGGAGCTCGCCGTCCGGATCGAGATGTTCGGCGACGAGATCGAGGCGCTCTCCACGCTCCACCCGCTCACCGGCGAGATCATCAGCGACGACCAGCGGCTCCATGTCTTCCCCGCCTCGCACTACGTGGCCGGTCCCGAGCGGCTGGAGCGCGCGGTGAACGACATCGAGAAGGAGCTGATCGACCGGCTGGCCGAGCTGGAGAAGCAGGGCAAGCTGCTGGAGGCCCAGCGGCTGCGGATGCGCACCACCTACGACATCGAGATGCTCCGCCAGATCGGCTCGTGCTCCGGCGTGGAGAACTACTCGATGCACTTCGACGGACGCGACCCCGGCTCCCCGCCGAACACCCTGCTGGACTACTTCCCCGACGACTTCCTGCTCGTCATCGACGAATCGCATGTCACCGTCCCCCAGATCGGCGCCATGTACGAGGGCGACGCGTCCCGCAAGCGCACCCTGGTGGACCACGGCTTCCGGCTGCCGTCCGCGCTCGACAACCGCCCGCTGAAGTGGGAGGAGTTCCAGAAGCGCATCGGCCAGACCGTCTATCTGTCCGCCACCCCCGGCGCCTACGAGCTGTCGCGCGGCGACGGCTTCGTCGAGCAGATCATCCGCCCGACCGGCCTGATCGACCCCGAGGTCGTCGTCAAGCCCACCGAGGGCCAGATCGACGACCTGGTGCACGAGATCCGCAAGCGCACCGAGAAGGACGAGCGGGTCCTCGTCACCACCCTCACCAAGAAGATGGCCGAGGACCTCACCGACTACTTCCTCGAACTGGGCATCCAGGTCCGCTATCTGCACAGCGACGTCGACACCCTGCGCCGGGTGGAGCTGCTGCGTGAACTGCGCGCCGGGGAGTACGACGTCCTGGTCGGCATCAACCTCCTGCGGGAAGGGCTCGACCTGCCCGAGGTCTCCCTCGTCGCGATCCTCGACGCCGACAAGGAGGGCTTCCTGCGCTCCGGCACCTCACTGATCCAGACCATCGGCCGTGCCGCCCGTAACGTCTCCGGCCAGGTCCATATGTACGCGGACAGGATCACCCCGGCGATGGAGAAGGCCATCGACGAGACCAACCGCCGCCGGGAGAAGCAGGTCGCGTACAACACGGAACGGGGCATCGACCCGCAGCCGCTGCGCAAGAAGATCAACGACATCGTGGCGACCATCGCGCGCGAGGAGATCGACACCGAGCAGCTGCTCGGCTCCGGCTACCGCCAGTCGAAGGACGGCAAGTCCGCCAAGGCACCCGTCCCGGCGCTGGGCACCGCCGCCAAGGCCAAGGCCAAGGGGAAGTCCAAGGCCGTCGTCCCCACCGACCAGCCGGCCGCCGAACTCGCCCAGCAGATCGAGGAGATGACCGCGCGGATGCGCGCCGCCGCGGCCGATCTCCAGTTCGAGATCGCGGCACGGCTGCGCGACGAGGTGTCGGAGATGAAGAAGGAACTGCGGCAGATGAAGGAGGCCGGACAGGTCTGAGGCGACCGGCCGATCGGCTGCGACCGGCGGTACGCACGGGGCCGCCGCGACGCGTGCGCGGCCCCGTGCGGGGGCTCCTTCCGCCGCCCCCGGACGGTGTGTTGCAAGACCGACACAAACGCGTACCGCGGGACGGCGATGTCGGTGCCCGTGCGTAGGGTGCTGCCACACCGCGTGCACGCGGGAGCAGGGGACAGTCCGAGAGGGGACAGCGCGTGACGGTCAACATGACCAAGGGCCAGGCCATCAGCCTGCACAAGAACGACGGGGGCGCCCTGACCGCGGTGCGTATGGGCCTCGGCTGGCAGGCCGCGCCGCGCCGCGGTCTGTTCGGTACCCGCACCCGTGAGGTCGACCTCGACGCGTCGGCGATCCTCTTCGCCGACAAGCAGCCCGTCGACGTGGTCTTCTTCCGCCATCTCGTCAGCGACGACGGCTCCGTGCGGCACACCGGCGACAACCTCGTCGGCGGCGCCGGACAGGGCGGCGACGACGAGGCCATCGTCGTGGACCTCCAGCGGCTGCCCGTCCATATCGACCAGATCGTGTTCACGGTCAACTCGTTCACCGGCCAGACCTTCTCCGAGGTGCAGAACGCCTTCTGCCGGATCGTCGACGAGACCAACGGCCAGGAGCTCGCCCGCTACTCCCTCGACGGCGGCGAGTCCGGTGGTCCGGTCAAGGTCGACAAGGGCTCGTCGGCCACCACCTGGCAGCGCTCCACCGCGCAGATCATGGCGAAGGTGCACCGCTCGGGCTCCGGCTGGCAGATGACCGCCATCGGGCAGCCCGCCAGCGGCCGCACCTTCCAGGACCTCATCCCGGCGGTCCTGCCGCATCTGTGACCCACCGGGCGGGCACCGCCACCGGCGCCCGCCCCTCGTACACACCCCGGGCGACCGCCCGGTGGCACCAGCCGCCGCGACCCTGTCCGGCGGCCCGACCAGGGGGACAAGGGCGATGACGGCCGAACTGGTCCGGGGGCAGAACCACCCCCTCAACCGGACCCGTCTGGAGATCCGGGTATCGGTCGGCGGACCGGTCGTGGCCGGAGCGACGCTCTGCGACGACGAGGGCGGGGTGCTCGGCACCGAGTGGGTCGCCCACCCCGGCGCCCCCTGTCTGCCCGGTCTGGAGGTCCCCCGGCAGGCCGCCCCCGACCACCGGCTGGCCCTGGACCTGGCGGCGCTGCCCGACCCCGTCGGCCGGGTCCACGTCCTCCTCGCGCTGCCCCCGGGCGCCGACGGACCCGTGCACTTCGGAGCGCTGCCCGCCCCCTTCCTCGCACTCAGCGGCCCGGACGGCACCGAGCTCGCCAGCTACACCGTGACCGGCCTCGACGCCGAGTCCGCCGTCGTCGCGCTGGAGCTGTACCGACGGCAGGGCGTCTGGAAGGTCCGCGCGGTCGGCCAGGGCTACGCGGGCGGCCTCGTCGCCCTCCTCGCCGACCAGGGCCTGCCCCAGGCCGCACAGCTCGCCGCCGCCATCCACGAGGCCGTCGCCCGCCCGGCCGCCCCGGTCCCGCCACACACCTCCGGCGCGGCACGGCTGCGGACCGGGGCCACGGACAACGCCACCGCGCCGCCCGGCCCGGGAGCCGGTCCCGCCGACACACGGCCCGCCACCCCGCGCCCGGGAGCCGGGGCACCCCAGCCACCGGCCGACCCCTCGCCGCCCCCGCCCGTCCGCCGGTCCCGGCCCGAGGCGTCCCGTCCGGAGCCCGCCCGCCCGGAGCCCGCGCCGTCGGAGCAGGTCCGGACCGCCGGACCCACCGACCCGGCGCCCGCCGGTGAACCGCCGCACCCGGCCGCCCGGACGGAGCCACCGGGCGGCGGACCCATCGACTACACCCATCGCGGCCGCACCACCGACATACCCCCGCCCCCCGCGCCGACCGGGCCCCCGGCCCGCCCGGGGGAGCCCGCCGGGCCTGTCGCGGGCGACGCGACCGGCTGGTCCCTGGAGGAGCGGCTCTACAACCAGGTCTGGGGCATGTTCGAGGATCTGGCGCGCAGCGCGTCGGCCTACCGCAGCGCCGTCGACTTCGCCGACTCCCGCCGCGAACAGGAACTCGACAAGGCGCTCTCCGATCCGCGCAGCCGTATCGGCGGCGCGGGCGACAAGGCCCGGGAAGCGGCCCGCGCCAAGTACACGGACCTGGTCGGCCGGGCGCGAGCCGTCCTCGACCGCGATCTCGACCAGCTCACCGCCGAGGCCGCCGTGGTGGAGCCCGCGCTCCCGGCGGCGTGCGCGAGCTGGGACAACCCGGTGTGGCACGCCTACCGCGTCCCCCTGGAGGCCCCGATGGCGCTGCGCCTGGGCGACCTCCATCTGCCCGAGGGCGACCCCCTGCGCATCCCCATGCTCGTCCGGCTCCCGCTGGAACGCGGCCTGTGGATCGACAGCGGGCGCGGCTCCGACGGCGCGGCCACCGTCCCCGACGGCGAGCGGCTGAAGCGGCTCGCCCTGGACTCGGCGGTCGGCCACACCGCCCGGCTGCTCGCCGTCCACCCGCCCGGCGACTTCGCCGTGCACCTCATCGACGCGGCGGGCGCCGGTGCTGCCGCGCTCGCCCCGCTGGCCGACGCCGGGGTCCTCGCCGCACCCGTCGCCCGCGGCGGCACCGGGGTCGCCCGGACCCTCGGCCATCTCACCCGGCGGGTGGACCTGGTCCAGATGGCGCTGCGCAGCGAGGCCGTGGACTCCCTGCCCTCCGACATCGACACCGCGCAGCATTTGCTGATCGTCAACGACTTCCCGCACGGCTTCGACGACCGCGCGGTGACCCAGTTGCGGTATCTCGCGGACGAGGGGCCCGATGTCGGGGTCCATCTGATGATGGTCGCCGACCGTGACGACGCCACCGCGTACGGTCCGCTGCTGGACCCGCTGTGGCGGTCGCTGCTGCGGCTCACCCCCGTCCCCGACGCGCACCTCGCGGACCCGTGGGTGGGACACACCTGGACGTATGAGCCGCCACGGATTCCAGCCGGCAGCGCGATCCTGTCCGAGGTGCTCGCACAGGTCGCCGCGGGCCGCCGCGCCTGGGACCGCTGAGGGACCCCGGTCGCGGCTCCGACCGGCGGTCGGAACGCCTCCGAAGTTGACCTAAATGCGCATCTGACCAGGTGACTTGGCTCTCACTTTACCCTTTTCTTTACCGTCCTTTGGGGGGTCGGGTACTCTGGTGCACGCGGAGGGGAGTACTCCCTAATCTGCGACGTGCCCGTCAATACGGAACCAACTGGTTCCCGGGGCGTCGGCCCGAGGCGGTACGGGACGCACCACGCCCCGCGTCCTTCGGGTGGAAGAGACCTCCGGCAGCGGACGACGCTGGAACCTGCCGTTACGTACTGCCGGAGGCGCAGTGGATGTTTCCTTGACCCTATGGGTCGTCACGATCGCGGGCCTGTGTGCCCTTATCGCGGCCGATTTCTTCATCGGCCGCAAGCCCCACGACGTATCGATCAAAGAAGCCGGCATCTGGACGATCGTCTGGGTCGTGCTCGCCGTCCTCTTCGGTGTCGGTCTGGCGGTCTTCGGCGGTGGCCAGCCCGCGAGTGAGTTCTTCGCGGGATACATCACCGAGAAGTCGCTGAGCGTCGACAACCTCTTCGTCTTCGTCCTGATCATGGCGAAGTTCGCGGTCCCGACGCAGTACCAGCAGCGGGTCCTGCTCATCGGTGTGCTGATCGCACTCGTGCTCCGCGCGGGCTTCATCGCCGCCGGTGCCGCGATCATCACCAACTTCTCCTGGGTCTTCTACATCTTCGGTGCCTTCCTCATCTACACCGCCTGGAAGCTGATCCAGGAGGCCCGCGCGGGCCAGGAGGACGACGACTTCGAAGAGGACCGCCTGATCAAGGCGCTGGAGAAGCGTTTCGGTGTCGCCGACCGCTACCACGGCACCAAGCTGTGGATCGTGGAGAACGGCAAGAAGGTCATGACGCCGATGCTGGTCGTCATGCTGGCCATCGGCACCACGGACATCCTGTTCGCGCTGGACTCCATCCCCGCGATCTTCGGCCTCACCCAGGACCCGTACATCGTGTTCACGGCGAACGCGTTCGCGCTGATGGGTCTGCGCCAGCTGTACTTCCTCATCGGCGGACTGCTCAAGAAGCTGGTCCACCTGAGCTACGGCCTGTCGGTCATCCTCGGCTTCATCGGCATCAAGCTCGTGCTGCACGCGCTGCACGAGTCGGGTGTCCATGTACCGCAGATCTCCATCCCGGTCTCGCTCGGCGTGATCTGCGGTGTCCTCGTCATCACGACGATCACCAGCCTGATCGCCTCGAAGAAGCAGGCACAGGCCGAGGCCGAGGCCTCGGACCACCAGGGCGTCGACCTCTGATCCCCTGGCCGGTGGGCCCCGCCCACCGGCCGCCGCGGACCAGGACCCCCCGACAGGCCACCGACCCTCCCGGTCGGTGGCCTGTCGGCCGTTCCGGGGCCCGCCACCGGTCCCGCGGAGCGCCGCGCCGACCCCGGACCGGGGCGCCCGCACCCCGCCGGGAAGCGGGCGCGCCCGTCGGCCGGCATGCGCGCCGACGACCCCTCTGGAACCATCGGAGCCATGATCGTTCGGCTCGGGGCCCTCGCAGCACGCTGGACGGCGGTCGTGCCCGTCCTGTCCGTGGTCCTCCTCGCCCTCACCTGGGGACGCGACATGCCCAGCGGCATCGTCGCCCTCGTCACCGTCGTCCTGGCCCTGGCCGTCCTCGCCGCCGTCCACCATGCGGAGGTCGTCGCCCACCGGGTCGGGGAACCCCTCGGCTCCCTCGTCCTGGCCGTCGCCGTCACCATCATCGAGGTCGCGCTGATCGTGACCCTGATGGCCGACGGCGGGGACAAGAGCGCCACGCTCGCCCGGGACACCGTCTTCGCCGCCGTGATGATCACCTGTAACGGCGTCGTGGGCGTCAGCCTGCTCGCCGCCTCGCTGCGCCACCGGGTGGCCGTGTTCAACCCCGAGGGCACCGGCGCGGCCCTGGCCACCGTCGCCACCATCGCCACGCTCAGCCTGGTCCTGCCGACGTTCACCACCAGCAAGCCCGGCCCCGAGTTCTCCACCTCGCAGCTCACCTTCGCCGCCGTGGCCTCGCTGACCCTGTACGGGCTCTTCGTCGCGACGCAGACCGTACGGCACCGGTCCTATTTCCTGCCGATCACCCGCAACGGTGAGGTCATCGACGCCGAGGACGCCATCGACCGCCCCAGCACACGCACCACCCGGATCAGTCTCCTGATGCTCGCCCTGGCCCTGATCGGGGTCGTCGGCCTCGCCAAAGGGGTCTCCCCGACCATCGAGTCGGGCGTCGACGCGGCCGGGCTGCCGCACGCCGTCGTCGGCGTCATCATCGCGCTGCTGGTCCTGCTGCCCGAGACGATCGCCGCGCTGCGCGCCGCCCGCAGGGACCGGGTCCAGATCAGCCTCAACCTCGCCCTCGGCTCCGCGATGGCCAGCATCGGACTCACGATCCCCGCCGTGGCCGTCGCCTCCCTGTGGCTGTCCGGGCCCCTGGTCCTCGGGCTGAGCGCGACCCATATGGTGCTGCTCGCGCTGACCGTCGCGGTCGGCACCCTCACGGTGGTGCCGGGCCGCGCGACCCCGTTGCAGGGCGGCGTCCATCTGGTGCTGTTCGCCGCGTACCTCGTACTCGCGATCAATCCCTAGCGGACAGCGGCGGGCCGGATCTGTCCGCTAGGGCCGGGCGCGCCGCAGGCAGGACCGGGAGAGCGTCCCAGGGTGGTGGCAACCGCCTCCGCCGCGCCCCGGGGCACCGTGATAGACCTCCCCTGACGCGCCCGTACCGACCGGAGGCCCCGCCATGACCAGCCCCGCCCGTTCCCTCGCCACCGCGCCGATCATGGTCCTGAACGGGCCCAATCTGAACCTGCTCGGTCAGCGTCAGCCGGAGATCTACGGCAGCGCCACCCTGGCCGATGTCGAGGCCCTGTGCGCGCGGACGGCGGCGGCCCACGGGGGCACCGTCGACTTCCGGCAGTCCAACCACGAGGGGGAACTGGTGGACTGGATCCACGAGGCCCGGCAGCGGCACACCGGCATCGTGATCAACCCGGCCGCGTACTCCCACACCTCCGTCGCCCTGCTGGACGCGCTGAACACCTGTGACGGTCTGCCCGTGGTGGAGGTGCACATCTCGAACATCCATCAGCGCGAGCAGTTCCGGCACCACTCCTATGTGTCGCTGCGCGCCGACGGGGTCATCGCGGGCTGCGGGGTGCAGGGGTACGCCTTCGCGGTCGAACGGGTCGTGACCCTGGCCGCCGGATAGCCGGTCCCTACCAGCCGCGCGCCCGCCACTGGGGCAGCTGCGGACGCTCGGCGCCCAGGGTGGTGTCCTTGCCGTGCCCCGGGTAGACCCAGGTCTCGTCGGGCAGGGTGTCGAAGATCTTGGTCTCGACGTCGTGCAGGAGGCTCGCGAACGCCTCCGGGTCCTTGCGGGTGTTGCCGACACCGCCGGGGAAGAGGCAGTCGCCGGTGAACACGTGCGGGTGCCCGTGCGGGTCGTCGTACACCAGGGCGATCGAGCCGGGTGTGTGGCCCTTCAGATGCGCGGCACGCAGTTCCACCTGTCCCACGCGCAGGGTGTCACCGTCCGCCACAGGGACATCGGTGGGCACCGGGATGCCCTCGGTGTCGTAGCGGCCCGCGTAGGTGCGCGCGCCGGTCGCGGCGACGACCTCGGCGAGCGCCTGCCAGTGGTCGGCGTGCCGGTGCGTGGTCACCACGGCGGTGATCCCGTCCGCGCCGATCAGTGTCAGCAGGGTTCGGGCGTCGGCGGCGGCGTCGATCAGCAACTGCTCGTCCGTCGCGCGGCAGCGCAGCAGATACGCGTTGTTCTCCATGGGTCCTACCGCGACCTTGGAGATCATCAGGTTCCGCAGTTCGTGCACATCCGCAGGTCCGCCGACCTTGACCACTCCGCTGTACGTCATGGGGGCCAGCCTACTCAGCGGCCCCCGGCTCCGGGAGGGCGCCGGAGCTGCTGTGGAGCGGCCGGGACCGGGTGGTCGGCGCTCCGGGTGCCCGGCGCCCTCGGAGCGTGTCAGAGGGGCGGCAGAAGCGGCAGAGGGCCGCCCGTGACGGTCAGGGCGGCGCCGTCGCGGCGGCCCGCGAGCCAGCCGACCAGGTCGGCCTGCCGGCCGGTCACGGTGAGCGGGGTGCCGCCCTGGTGCCCGGTGCGGACCAGCCGTCCGTCGTCCTGCCGGATCAGGACCGCCGGTACGGATTCGAGGCCCCGGAAGCGTTCCGCGAGGAAGTTGATCTCCTGCTGGACGAATCCGGCGGGCAGGTCCTCCAGCTCGTAGCCGATACCGAGGTCCACATGGTGCAGTTCCACCTCCACCAGACGCCGGAAGGGGAGGCGGGAGGCGCTGTCCGTGACGCCGTTGCGCAGTTCCACCGTGCGGGACCAGTCCGCCGGGATCTGGGCCGCCACCGCCAGACGGGTGGAGCTCTCCCGGACGTCCTTGAGGTGGGTCCCCAGGTCGCGGTCGGCGTCCCGCTCGATGTCGGAGTCCCTGGCCCCGGCGCTCGGGTACATCGGATGGCCCCCGAGGACGTTCACCAGTGCGTCGGCGTTGCGGGCCAGGTGGGCGAGGACGTGGCCCCTGCTCCAGCCCGGCAACCGTGACGGCTCGGCCAGCGACGCGTTGTCCAGACCGTTGGCCGCGCTGAGCAGCCGTTCGGTCGCTTCACGTACAGCTGCCAGGTCGCGTACATGATCATTCATGGTCGTCACGATATCCCCGCCACTCGATCGGGTGAAGGTGGCACACCTGGGCCGTAAATCGAATGCACGTGCTATAAGCTCGGTTCAGGCATCGGGCATGCTTGGTAGTCGGGGACCACGGCGCAGCCGGTCCCGCCCAGCAGAAGCAGAACCCGCCCATCGCTGACGGCGGCCCTCATGAGTCCGGGAAGGACGGGGGCGCCGCTCCTGTCGCTTCACTCTAGAAAGGTGCGGACCGGCGTGGCCGACCGTCTCATCGTCCGTGGTGCCCGCGAGCACAATCTGAGGAATGTCTCGCTCGATCTGCCACGCGACTCGCTCATCGTCTTCACGGGTCTGTCGGGCTCGGGCAAGTCCTCGCTCGCCTTCGACACGATCTTCGCCGAGGGCCAGCGGCGCTACGTCGAGTCGCTGTCCTCGTACGCCCGGCAGTTCCTCGGCCAGATGGACAAGCCCGACGTCGACTTCATCGAGGGCCTGTCCCCGGCGGTCTCGATCGACCAGAAGTCCACCTCGCGCAACCCGCGCTCCACGGTCGGCACGATCACCGAGGTGTACGACTACCTCCGGCTGCTCTTCGCGCGGATCGGCAAGCCGCACTGCCCCGAGTGCGGGCGGCCGATCTCCCGGCAGTCCCCGCAGGCGATCGTGGACAGGGTCCTGGAGCTGCCCGAGGGCAGCCGCTTCCAGGTGCTGTCGCCGCTCGTGCGGGAGCGCAAGGGCGAGTTCGTGGAGCTGTTCGCGGACCTCCAGACCAAGGGCTACAGCCGCGCGCGGGTCGACGGCGCGACGATCCAGCTCTCGGAGCCGCCCACCCTGAAGAAGCAGGAGAAGCACACCATCGAGGTGGTCGTCGACCGCCTCACCGTCAAGGACAGCGCCAAGCGGCGGCTCACGGACTCCGTGGAGACCGCGCTGGGGCTCTCCGGCGGCATGGTCGTGCTGGACTTCGTGGATCTCCCCGAGGACGACCCCGAGCGCGAGCGCATGTACTCGGAGCACCTCTACTGCGCCTACGACGACCTGTCGTTCGAGGAGATGGAGCCCCGTTCCTTCTCGTTCAACTCGCCCTTCGGCGCCTGCCCCGATTGCAGCGGCATCGGCACCCGTATGGAGGTCGACCCGGAGCTGATCGTCCCCGACGAGGACAAGTCGCTCGACGAGGGCGCGATCCACCCCTGGTCGCACGGCCACACCAAGGACTACTTCGCGCGGCTGGTCAACGCCCTGGCGGACGCCCTGGGCTTCCGTACGGACATCCCCTTCGCGGGGCTGCCGCAGCGCGCCAGGAAGGCCCTGCTCAACGGCCACCGCACCCAGATCGAGGTCCGCTACCGCAACCGCTACGGCCGTGAGCGGGCCTATACGACCGCCTTCGAGGGCGCCGTGCCGTTCGTGAAGCGGCGGCACAGCGAGGCGGAGAGCGACACCAGCAGGGAGCGCTTCGAGGGCTATATGCGCGAGGTGCCCTGCCCGACCTGCGAGGGCACCCGTCTCAAGCCGATCGTGCTGGCCGTCACCGTCATGGACAAGTCGATCGCCGACGTGGCCGCGATGTCGATCAGCGACTGCGCGGAGTTCCTCGGCGGGATGAAGCTCAACGCCCGGGACAAGCAGATCGCCGAGCGTGTCCTCAAGGAGGTCAACGAACGGCTCCGGTTCCTGGTCGACGTCGGGCTGGACTATCTGTCGCTGAACCGCGCGGCGGGCACCCTGTCCGGCGGTGAGGCCCAGCGCATCCGGCTGGCGACCCAGATCGGCTCCGGCCTGGTGGGTGTGCTGTACGTGCTGGACGAGCCGTCCATCGGGCTGCACCAGCGTGACAACCACCGGCTGATCGAGACACTGGTGCGGCTGCGGGACATGGGCAACACCCTGATCGTGGTGGAGCACGACGAGGACACCATCAAGGTCGCGGACTGGGTGGTGGACATCGGCCCCGGCGCGGGTGAGCACGGTGGCAATGTCGTGCACAGCGGCCCCCTGGCCGATCTGCTCACCAACAGCGAGTCGATCACGGGCACGTATCTGTCCGGGAAGAAGTCCATCCCGCTGCCCGATGTGCGCCGCCCGGTGGACCCCACCCGCCGGCTCACGGTCCACGGCGCCCGTGAGAACAACCTGCGCGACATCGACGTGTCGTTCCCGCTGGGTGTGCTCACCGCTGTCACCGGTGTGTCGGGCTCGGGCAAGTCGACCCTGGTCAACGACATCCTGTACACGCATCTGGCGCGCGAGCTGAACGGCGCCCGAAGCGTCCCCGGGCGGCACACGCGCGTGGAGGGCGACGACCTGGTCGACAAGGTCGTGCATGTCGACCAGTCCCCGATCGGCCGTACCCCTCGCTCCAACCCGGCCACGTACACCGGTGTCTTCGACCATGTGCGCAGACTCTTCGCGGAGACCACGGAGGCGAAGGTGCGCGGCTACCAGCCGGGCCGCTTCTCCTTCAACGTCAAGGGCGGTCGCTGCGAGAACTGCTCCGGCGACGGCACCATCAAGATCGAGATGAACTTCCTGCCCGATGTGTACGTCCCGTGCGAGGTCTGCCACGGAGCGCGTTACAACCGGGAGACGCTGGACGTCCACTACAAGGGCAAGTCCATCGCCGAGGTGCTGGACATGCCCATCGAGGAGGCCCTCGGCTTCTTCGAGGCCGTTCCCGGTATCGCCCGCCACCTGCGGACGCTGTTCGAGGTCGGCCTCGGGTACGTCCGTCTCGGTCAGCCCGCGCCGACCCTGTCCGGTGGTGAGGCGCAGCGGGTGAAGCTCGCCAGCGAGCTCCAGAAGCGGTCGACGGGCCGTACGGTGTACGTCCTCGACGAGCCGACCACAGGTCTGCACTTCGAGGACATCAGCAAGCTGATCACCGTACTGTCCGGGCTGGTCGACAAGGGCAACACGGTCATCGTCATCGAGCACAACCTCGATGTCATCAAGACGGCCGACTGGGTCGTGGACATGGGCCCCGAGGGCGGCAACGGCGGCGGACTCGTCGTCGCCGAGGGCACCCCCGAGGAGGTCGCCGGGGTACCGGCCAGCCACACGGGCAAGTTCCTCCAGGGTGTCCTCGTCCCGCAGGAGCTCACGCCCCCGGCCCGCAAGCGCACGGCGAAGACCCCGGCGGCGAAGACCCCGGCCGTGAAGGCGTCCGCGGCGAAGCGGACGGCCACGAAGCAGACCGCGGCGAAGACGACCGCCAAGGCGACCGCCAAGGCCACCGCCACCAGGACGACCGCCGCGAAGACGACGGCGGCGAAGCCGGCCACCGCCAAGAAGGCCCCGGCGGCGAAGAGCACGGCCGCCAAGAAGGCGACGGCCGTCAAGAAGGCCCCCGCGAAGCGGGGTTCGACCGCGGCGGCCCGTAAGAGCTGACCCGGTACGACGCCCGGGTGGTGACACCCGTGAAGCCCCGCATCGCACCGGTGCGGGGCTTCACGCGGTCCCGGAGCCGGGCCCGTCGTCCAGTTCCCGGGCCCACGGGGGCTGCGCGCCCGGCCGGGAGCAGGTGATCGCGGCGGCCCGCGCCGTACGCGTGAGGACATCCCGCCACCGCCGCGCCGACAACGCCGCGACACCGGCGGCGGACAGCGCGTCATGGGCCGCCAGCAGATGCAGCAGGGCGGCACCCGCGGTGTCCCCCGCGCCGATCGTGTCGACCACGTCCACCGGGTGGGACGGCACACTCAGCTCACCACCGTCCCGGGTGTGCACCGTCAGCCCCGCCGCGCCCCGGGTCAGGACCACCGCGCGGGGCCCCGCCGCGAGCCATTCCCGTGGAGTGCCCCCCAGCCAGTCGGCGTCCTCCACGGACAGCTTGAGCACCGTCACGGACGGCAGCCAGGACCGGAAACGCGCGCGGTACGCGTCGGCGTCCGGGACGAGGGCCGCCCGGATGTTGGGGTCCAGCAGCGTGAGGAGCCCGCGCGCGTGAGCCCGCCGCAGCAGCGCCTCGTACGCGCTCGCGCCCGGCTCCAGCACCAGGGAGCAGGTGCCGAAGGCCACCGCTCGCGTCCCGTCCGGCAGCGCCTCGGGCGCCGTGAACAGCCGGTCGGCCGTGCCGTCCACGTAGAAGGTGTACGAGGCGGAGCCGTCCTCACCCACGGACGCGAGCGCCAGGGGTGTCGGCTCCGGGCCCCGCTGGACGGACGACACGTCCACGCCCGCCTCCCGCAGCCCCTTGAGCAGCGCTTCGCCGTAGCCGTCCGTGGCGACCCGCGACAGGAACGCGGTGGGGGAGCCGAGCCGTCCCAGCGCCACGGCGGTGTTGTACGGCCCGCCGCCGGGCCGGGGCAGCAGCGGCGCCAGCGCGTCGGGCCGCTCCGGTACGAGGTCGATGAGGGCTTCTCCGGCGACGACGATCACTGTGGTCCCTTCCGCCGCTCCCGGGTGACGGGTCCCCCTCCCGTCCGGACGGCACGATGTGTGCGGGGTGGCGACCCCGACCGCAGGGTACGTGGGCCCGCCGGCCGCCGGGTTCCCTCCCCGTCACCCCCGCCGGACGGGCCGGGTCGGGGCCGGTAGGGTCGTCCCCGATATCGTCCGGCCGGGTGGAATCCGGCCTGACCAGCACGAACCCATGGAGACGCCATGTCAGCGCACCCGACGCCGAGCCGCCGCGCCCTGCTCCAGGGAGCCGCGGCCATCCCGGTGGTCGGACTCGGTCTCGCCGCCTGCTCCACCGAGGGGAGCGGCCGCGCGGCCACGGCCACCCCGACGGCGCCCGTCGACCTGGGCCCCGAAGGGCAGGTCGCGAAGGGCACGACCAGGCTGTTCAAGGACCAGAAGGTGGTCGTCACGCGCGCGCGTGACGGTGCCCTCACCGCGTACGGCAGTGTGTGCACGCACGCCGCGTGCCCGATCAACAAGATGGAGGGCACCACCTTGATCTGCCCGTGCCACGGCAGCCGTTTCGACGCCACCTCGGGTGAGGTGCTGAAGAGCCCGGCCACGGTGCCGCTGCCCCAGGTGCCGGTCCGGGTCGAGAACGGACGACTGGTCGCCGGGCCCACCGAGGCCTGACGGCGACGGCGGCGACAACGGCCGACCGGGGCCCGACCGACCGGTCAGTCCCAGTCCCAGTCGATGCCCAGCAACCCGGCCCGTACCTGCGGCTCCACGAAGTGCACACAGCGGTGGCGGCCGTTCAGGTCCAGCTCGTGGCGGGCCTGGCGCGGGGCCGCCGCCGAGTGCTGGACGAACCGGTGGGAGCGCACCGGCAGCGCCTCCTCCGCGAACCGCACCTGGAGCAGGTACTGGCCGCCCGCGAAGCTGAAACCCCGCACGTACTCCTGGGAGGCGCCCGCGGTGCCGTCCTCGAAGGCGTAGCGGAACACATGGGTGTCACCCGCGCGCAGCCGGGTGTCGAACAGGAACTCGGCCACCAGGACGCCGGTGGCGCCGTGCCAGCGGACCCGGCCCGTACGGCAGTTCTCCAGCGCGCCGACCGTCACCCGCTCCGGCGCGCAGCCCGGGTCGCCGTGATGGATGGCGACATAGCGGTCGACGCCGTCCTTGTGCGCGCGCACCACATGGTGGGACTCCCGGCCGAGGAGTTCGCGCCGGGCGCCGATGCTGACCCGCTCGTGGTGCCCGATCGTGTGCAGCCCCCCGTCGAGCGGGGACCCCAGCTCGCCGAGCAGCCGCTCCAGCACGCCCGACGCCTCCACCAGGGACCGGTAGGTGCGGGCCGCCGGGCGCCGCGGTCCGCCGACGCCCCCGGGCTGCGCCAGCAGCCGGATCAGGGACTCCTCGGGCAGTTCGAGGATCTCCTCCAGGGCGCGGACCGCGCGCAGCGACTCCGGGCGCTGCGGGCGGCGGGCGCCCTGCTGCCAGTAACTCAGGCTCGTCACCCCGACCTTGACGCCCTGGCGCGCGAGATGGTGCTGGACCCGCTGGAGCGACAGGCTGCGCGCGGCGATCGCGGCCCGCAGGGCGGCGTGGAAGGGCCCCGCCCGCAGCGCGGCGTCCAGTTCCTGTTCCTCGGCGGGAGCGTTCGACGGGGGTGTGCCGTGCCGCATCAGGAGGGCCTCTCTGTGAATGTCCACAACGGCTCCACGGGCCGTTGACGCTGGTGCCGGGGGTGGCCTGGTCGCCGTCCCTGGCTTGTTCACATCGGTGTGCCCCCGTTCACGGACTCACGTCATCCCGCATTGAATCGTGTTGACCTGCACCGGACAACACTTGATGCTCATCCCAGCGTCCGGACGCGCTCCTCCAGTCACCCCACCCCCACGGGAGGATCGCGATGCGCCACAGACATCCCCGTACCCACCGAACCCGACGGCCCGCGCTGCTCGCGGCGACGGCCGCCGCGGCGGCCCTGGCCGCCCTCACCGCGCCCATGGCCTCCGCGGCACCCGTCCCGGGCCCGTCCGCGGTCTCCTGGCAGCAGGCGGGCCCCACGGCCCCGCTCGGCACCGCCGGGACCCCCATGGCCCCCTCCCATGCCCTGACGGCCCCGTCCGAGGTCGGCGTCCCCGGCACCCGGCCGGGACCGGCCGGCCCCGGTGACGTCTCCGCACTCGCCACCAAGCGGCTGAACATCACCATGCAGGCCCAGCAGAAGACCAACTGGTGCTGGGCGGCGGCGGGCAACACCATCGCCGCCTGGTACGGCCGCACCTACTCGCAGAACCAGTTCTGCAACGCCGCCTTCGGCCGGTCGCAGAACAGCACGTGCCCCAACTCGCAGGCCACCCTGGGTGATGTCCAGACCGGACTGCGCTGGACCGGCGTCAGTCCCGGCTCCTATGTGAACGGCTGGCTCCGCTACCCGGCCCTCCAGACCGAGATCAACGCCGACCGGCCCGTCGAGACCCGCATCCAGTGGTCCGCCGGCGGCGGCCATATGCACGTCCTGTACGGCTACGACGACTCGGGCAGCTGGGTGTACTGGGGCGACCCGTGGCCCAGCAGCAACCGCTACAGCTGGGCGTCGCACTCCTGGTACGTCAACAACAACACCTTCAGCTGGACCCACTCCCTCTACCGGATCGGGGCGTGAGAAGCGTGCGACCCACGACACGACACCTGACCCCGGCCCGCACCCTGTCGCGCGCCGCCCTCACCGTCACCGCCGCCGCCCTGCTCACGGGGCTCGCGGCGCCCACGGCAGGCGCCGACCCCGACCCCTCGGCGGCGAGCCGGGCGGCCGCGGACAAGGCGGCCACCGCACCGGCCGCCATGGAGACCCTCACCCGCTTCTTCGACCGGGACGGCACCCGCGCGCGGGTGGCCGGTGAACCGCGTGTCGACGGACAGGCGGTACCCGTGTACCACCTGTCCCGGGACTTCGCCGCGGGCAAGCGGGGCGCGCCGATCGCGGTACCCGTCCACCACGCGAGCCGCGCGGTGTCCGCCGACGGCCGTACGGCGTCCCTGTGGACGGCCCGTCACGAGGGCGTGTGGCAGGTGGTGAACATCGCCACCGGTGACGACGAGACGCGCTACACGGCTCTGGGCGAACGGAGGCTGCCCGGGGGGACCGTGTTCCAGGAGCCGCAGATAGGCGCCTGGTTCGTGCAGCGCGACGCGCGCGTGGTGCCTCTCGACAAGGAGGCGCGCACCGCGGTGGGCACCGACGGCACCAGTCTGAACGCCTACCGTGACCGGGTGCGGCGTGCGTACGGCGACAAGCTGCCGGGCTCCGCCTACGCCAAGTCCGGCAAGGCGGGCGGCTACGGACCGGTCCAGCAGGACACCCGCCCGGACGCCGGTGCCGGGGCACCCGCGCGGGCGGCGGCCCCGGACGACCCGCTGAACGTCTCCGTCGCGGTGGCCTCGGGCGCGGCGGGCGTGGGTCTGCTCGCCACGCTGCTGTGGGCGGGTGCCGCGCTGCGGCGGCGCGTGCCGCCCGGCCGCTGACCGGCGTCCCGGGGCGTGGATGAGGCCCGCCCCCTCCACGCCCCGGGACGGCACGCTGCCGGGGCCCCCGTGGGAACCACACACCGCCCGCGGGGGCCCCGGCCGGGCGCCACGGGCCCCGGGCGGGCCGGTGCGGCACCGGAGGACCCCGGTGCCGCACCGGCCCGTACCCGTGCCCGCACCCCGGGGCAGGGCCGTCGGGGCACGGCTGTCGGTGGCCGCAAGTAGGGTGTGAGACATGGCCGACCCCTCCAGCTATCGCCCCAAGCCGGGACAGATCCCCGACTCGCCGGGGGTCTACAAGTTCCGTGACGAGCACCGCCGGGTGATCTACGTCGGCAAGGCGAAGAGCCTGCGCCAGCGGCTCGCGAGCTACTTCCAGGACCTCGCGGGTCTGCATCCGCGTACCCGCACGATGGTCACCACGGCCGCGTCCGTGGAGTGGACGGTGGTGTCCACCGAGGTCGAGGCCCTCCAGCTCGAATACTCCTGGATCAAGGAGTTCGACCCCCGGTTCAACGTCAAGTACCGCGACGACAAGAGCTACCCCTACCTCGCGGTGACGATGAACGAGGAGTTCCCCCGCGTCCAGGTGATGCGCGGTCAGAAACGCAAGGGCGTACGGTACTTCGGGCCGTACGGGCACGCCTGGGCGATCCGGGACACGGTCGATCTGCTGCTGCGGGTCTTCCCGGTACGGACCTGCTCGGCGGGCGTCTTCAAGAACGCCGCGCGCACCGGCCGCCCCTGTCTCCTCGGCTACATCGGCAAGTGTTCCGCGCCCTGTGTCGGCCGGATCAGCCCCGAGGACCACCGCGAACTGGCCGACGAGTTCAGCGACTTCATGGCCGGACGCACCGGCACGTACATCCGCCGCCTCGAACAGAGCATGACCGACGCCGCCGAGGAGATGGAGTACGAGCGGGCCGCCCGGCTGCGCGACGACATCGGGGCGCTGCGCAAGGCGATGGAGAAGAGCGCGGTCGTCCTCGCGGACGCCACCGACGCGGATCTGATCGCCCTCGCGGAGGACGAGCTGGAAGCGGCCGTGCAGATCTTCCATGTGCGCGGCGGCCGGGTGCGCGGCCAGCGTGGCTGGGTCACCGACAAGGTCGAGGCGGTCACCACGGGTGACCTGGTGGAGCACGCCATCCAGCAGCTCTACGGCGAGGAGAGCGGTGACGCCGTGCCCCGCGAGGTCCTCGTCCCCGCGCTGCCCGACCCGGCGGAGCCCGTCCAGGAGTGGCTGACCGGCCGCCGCGGGGCGAACGTCTCGCTGCGGGTGCCGCAGCGCGGCGACAAGAAGGCCCTCATGGAGACCGTCGCGCGCAACGCCCAGCAGTCCCTCGTGCTGCACAAGACCAAGCGCGCCTCCGACCTCACCACCCGCTCGCGCGCGCTGGAGGAGATCGCCGTCGCCCTGGAGCTGGACAGCGCCCCGCTGCGTATCGAGTGCTACGACATCTCGCACTTCCAGGGTGACGACGTGGTCGCCTCGATGGTCGTCTTCGAGGACGGTCTCGCCCGCAAGAGCGAGTACCGGCGGTTCCAGATCAAGGGCCGCGCGGGGGACACCCAGCTCTGGCACGGCGAGGGCCAGGACGACGTCCGCTCCATGCACGAGGTGATCACCCGACGTTTCCGGCGCTATCTCCAGGAGAAGGAGCGCACGGGGGAGTGGACCCAGCCGCCCGACCCCGCCGACACGGAAGCCCCCGTGCCCGCCGACCCGACCGCGCCCGGCGGCCTCCCTGTGTCCGACGGCCCGGCCGCGCCCGGTGACCTCACCGCGCCGACCCCGTCCGCCGACCTGACCAAGCCCGCCGTGCCCACGGCCCCTGCCGAGGCCACCATCCCCACGACCCCCGCCGCCCCGACGGCCCCCGCCCCCGCCGAGGACGCCCCGCCCGTCGTCCTGCGGGCCGACGGCACGCCCGAGGCGCCCCTCGGCCCCACCGACGACGACGGGCGGCCCAAGCGCTTCGCGTACCCGCCCCAGCTCGTGGTGGTCGACGGCGGACAGCCGCAGGTCGCCGCCGCCCGGCGCGCGCTGGACGAGCTGGGCATCGACGACATCGCCGTCTGCGGGCTCGCCAAGCGCCTCGAAGAGGTGTGGGTGCCCGGCGAGGACGACCCCGTGATCCTGCCCCGCACCAGTGAGGGCCTGTATCTGCTCCAGCGGGTGCGGGACGAGGCCCACCGCTTCGCGATCACCTATCAGCGGGCCAAGCGCGCCAAACGCTTCCGCGCGGGCCCGCTGGACGACGTCCCCGGCCTGGGGGATGCCCGCAAGCAGGCCCTGATCAAGCATTTCGGTTCGGTGAAGAGGCTCCGGTCGGCCACAATCGACGAGATCTGCGAGGTGCCCGGCATAGGCCGCAAGACGGCCCTGACGATCGCCGCGGCCCTCGCGGAAGCGGCTCCGGCCGCGCCCGCCGTGAACACGGCGACCGGAGAGATCATCGAAGACGAGGAACCCGTGTCCGCGGGCACCTCGGACAACCGACGGGGGCAGGAGCCATGACCGATCGACACGCACACGACGCCACGGGTGACACGGACGCCACAGGTGACGGGGCGGACACCACGTCCGCCCCGGGTGACGGCGGCGAGCGGGGCACCACCGACGGCCCCGCGGCCCAGGGCGAGCACGGCGAGCACACAGAACCGGACAAAGACGGAGCACAGGTGAGTACGGGCGCGACGATCGACACTCCCGGGGTCCCCGAGGCGGCCATTCCCGAGCTGGTGATCATCTCGGGGATGTCCGGCGCGGGCCGCTCCACCGCGGCGAAGTGTCTGGAGGACCTCGGCTGGTTCGTGGTCGACAACCTCCCGCCCGCGCTGATCCCCACCATGGTGGAGCTCGGCGCCCGCTCCCAGGGCAACGTCGCCCGGATCGCCGTCGTCGTGGACGTCCGCGGCCGGCGCTTCTTCGACAACCTCCGCGAGTCCCTCGCCGACCTGGAGTCCAAGCACGTCACCCGGCGCATCGTCTTCCTGGAGTCCTCCGACGACGCCCTGGTCCGCCGCTTCGAGGGCGTGCGCCGCCCGCACCCCCTCCAGGGCGACGGCCGGATCGTCGACGGCATCGCCGCCGAACGCGAACTCCTGCGCGAGCTGCGCGGTGACGCCGACCTGGTGATCGACACCTCCAGCCTGAACGTCCACGAGCTGCGCGCCAAGATGGACGCCCAGTTCGCGGGCGAGGAGGAGCCCGAGCTGCGGGCCACCGTGATGTCGTTCGGCTTCAAGTACGGGCTGCCCGTCGACGCGGACCTCGTCGTCGACATGCGCTTCCTGCCCAATCCGCACTGGGTCCCCGAGCTGCGTCCCTTCACCGGGCTCAACGAGGAGGTCTCGGCCTACATCTTCAACCAGCCCGGTGCCAAGGAGTTCCTGGACCGCTACGCCGAGCTGCTGCGGCTCATCGCCGCCGGGTACCGCCGCGAGGGCAAGCGCTATGTGACCATCGCCGTCGGCTGCACCGGCGGCAAGCACCGCTCCGTCGCCATGTCGGAGAAGCTCGCCGCACGGCTGGCCGCCGAGGGCGTCGAGACCGTCGTCGTCCACCGGGACATGGGACGCGAATGACCGGGCGCACACTCCGGTTGCGCCGCTTGGGCCGCACCACCCCCCTCCGTCCGGGTGAAAAGCCCGAGCGGGTCCGCCGCCGCGGCGCACAGCCCAAGGTCGTCGCCCTCGGCGGCGGCATGGGCCTGTCCGCGTCCCTCGCCGGACTGCGCCGGATCACCGGCGATCTCACCGCCGTCGTCACCGTCGCGGACGACGGCGGCTCCAGCGGCCGTCTCCGCGATGAGCTGGGCGTTCTTCCCCCTGGGGACCTCCGCAAGGCGCTCGCCGCGCTGTGCGGGGACGACGACTGGGGGCAGACCTGGGCCCGGGTGATCCAGCACCGTTTCCAGTCCGGTGGCGAGATGCACGGACACGCCGTCGGCAATCTGCTGATCGTCGCCCTGTGGGAGCAGCTCGGCGATCATGTGCTCGCGCTGGACCTGGTGGGCAAGCTGCTGGGCGCGCAGGGCCGTGTTCTGCCCATGTCGGCGGTGCCGCTGGAGCTGGAAGCCCTGGTCAGAGGGCATGACCCGGATCGTCCCGATGACGTGGACACGGTCCGTGGACAGGCCACCGTGGCGCTCACCCCCGGTGAGGTGCAGTCGGTGCACCTGGTGCCCAACGATCCGCCCGCCGTACCGGAGGCCGTGGGGGCCGTCCTGGACGCCGACTGGGTGGTCCTGGGGCCCGGTTCATGGTTCTCGTCGGTGATCCCGCACCTCCTGGTGCCGGAGCTGAGGGACGCCCTGACCGAGACGAAGGCGCGCCGGGTGCTCGCGCTGAACCTCGCCCCCCAACCCGGAGAAACCGAGGGGTTCTCCCCGCAGCGTCATTTGGAGGTTTTGGGACGACACGCCCCTAAACTCGCCCTGGACGTGGTGCTCGCCGACGAGGCCGCCGTGCCGGACCGTGATTCGCTCGCCGAAGCCGCCCAGGGCTTCGGGGCCACGGTCGAACTGGCCCCGGTCGCCCGGACCGACGGCAGCCCCAGGCACGATCCGGAGCTGTTGGCCGCCGCGTACGACCGTATTTTTCGGATGCATGGAAGGATCGGCCCATGGCGATGACGGCAGCGGTGAAGGATGAGATTTCCCGGCTTCCCGTCACCCGGACCTGCTGCAGAAAGGCGGAGGTCTCGTCGATCCTGCGGTTCGCGGGCGGGCTGCACCTGGTCAGCGGACGCATCGTGATCGAGGCGGAGCTGGACACCGCGATGGCGGCCCGCCGGCTCAAGCGGGACATCCTGGAGATCTTCGGGCACAGCTCGGAGCTGATCGTGATGGCGCCCGGCGGGCTGCGCCGCGGCTCGCGGTTCGTGGTCCGCGTCGTCGCGGGCGGTGACCAGCTCGCCCGGCAGACGGGCCTCGTGGACGGCCGCGGCCGTCCCATCCGGGGGCTGCCGCCGCAGGTGGTCTCCGGGGCCACCTGTGACGCCGAGGCGGCCTGGCGCGGGGCGTTCCTGGCGCACGGCTCGCTCACCGAGCCCGGCCGCTCCTCGTCGCTGGAGGTGACCTGCCCCGGACCGGAGGCGGCGCTGGCGCTGGTCGGGGCGGCCCGCCGGCTCCAGATCGGCGCGAAGGCCCGTGAGGTGCGCGGGGTGGACCGGGTCGTCGTCCGGGACGGGGACGCGATCGGCGCCCTGCTGACCCGTCTCGGTGCCCATGAGTCGGTCCTGGCGTGGGAGGAGCGGCGGATGCGGCGCGAGGTGCGCGCCACCGCGAACCGCCTCGCCAACTTCGACGACGCCAATCTGCGGCGGTCCGCGCGGGCCGCGGTGGCGGCGGGCGCGCGGGTGCAGCGGGCGCTGGAGATCCTCGCGGACGAGGTGCCCGAGCATCTGGCGGCGGCCGGCCGGCTGCGGATGGAGCACAAGCAGGCGTCGCTGGAGGAGCTGGGCGCGCTCGCCGACCCGCCGCTGACCAAGGACGCGGTGGCCGGGCGTATCCGGCGGCTGCTGGCGATGGCCGACAAGCGCGCGTCCGACCTGGGCATCCCGGGGACGGAGTCCAATCTCACCGAGGACATGGCCGACAACCTGGTCGGCTGAGCAGCCGTTTCTCTTCCCTGAGCCCGGCGGGGTGCCGGGGAGCCGCGTGACCGTACGTGGCTCCCGTGCCCCCGCCGGGCTCTCGCTTGCCGTGAGAAAGGCTGAAAACACTCCATTGACATGATCATGAAGGGCGGTGAGCCTGGCACGCGCCCACAAAAGTGCAGGACCACCACCAGGGGTACAGATGAGACGAAGAGCGAGAGCGATCCTCGCGACGGGCGCGTTGTTCCTCGGCGGACTCACCGCCGCACCTCTCGGCCAGGCCGGGGCGCTGGAGCGGACCGCGCCGGCCGTGACGGACGACGCGGAGGCCGTCAAGGTCTTCGAGGCGGACGTCACCCGCGAGCAGATACCGCTCCTCCTGAAGGCCGGCCAGGACGCCCACGAGCTCTCCGAACGGGCACCCGAGCGCGGCACCGCGCGCGTCGAGCTGTACCTCACCGACCGCCAGGCCCGGAATCTGGAGGGCCAGGGCGTCGACGTCACCGAGCGCCAGGTCTCCGCCGCCGCGGAGCGACGCGTCGCCGCGGCGGGCGACGGGGTGTACCGCCCGTACAGCGGACCGGGCGGGCTCAAGGAGGAGATCGTCCGCACCGGGCAGGCCCACCCGGGGCTCACCAAGGTCGTGTCCATCGGGAAGTCCCAGGGCGGCCAGGACATCCTCGCGGTGAAGGTCAGCAAGGGCGCCCGCACCACCAAGGACGGCGCCCGGCCCGCGACCCTGTACATGTCGAACCAGCACGCCCGGGAATGGATCACCCCGGAGATGACCCGGCGGCTGCTGCACCACTACCTCGACAACTACCGCAGCGACAAGCGGATCAAGAAGCTGGTGGACACCACCGAACTGTGGTTCGTGCTGTCCGCCAACCCCGACGGCTACGACTTCACCCACGCCGCCGACGGTGAGCGCCAGTGGCGCAAGAACCTGCGCGACATCGACGGCGACGGCCGGATCACCGCGGGCGACGGCGTCGACCTCAACCGCAACTTCCCCTACAAGTGGGGCTACGACGACGAGGGCTCGTCCCCCGCGCCCTCCTCGGAGACCTACCGCGGCGCGAGCCCCGGCTCCGAGCCCGAGACCCGGGCCATCGACCGCTTCCAGAAGCGCATCGGCTTCGAGTACGGCGTCAACTACCACTCCGCCGCCGAACTGATCCTCTACGGCGTCGGCTGGCAGGTGGCCACCAACACCCCCGACGACGTGTTGTACAAGGCCCTCGCCGGCACCCCCGAGAAGCCCGCGATACCCGGCTACCGCCCCCAGGTCTCCTCCGAGCTGTACACGACCAACGGCGAGGCCGACGGCCACGCGGGCAACGTGAACGGCATCGCGATGTTCACCCCCGAGATGTCGACCTGCCAGACCATCTCGCAGCGCTACCCCGACGACGCCTGGAACGCCCAGGACTGCGCCTCCGTCTTCACCTTCCCGGACGACGAGAAGCTGATCCAGGAGGAGTTCACCGCCAACCTGCCCTTCGCGCTCGCCGTGGCGGAGACCGCGTCCCGCCCCGACCGTCCCGTGTCCGTCACCGGGATCGACGCCCCCGACTTCACCCCGCACCCCTTCACCACGTCCTACGCGCGCGGGGCCGACCAGGAGGTCGCCGTCACCGCCCGCAAGTCCGTGCGGGACAAGGAGCTCAACTACCGGATCAACGGCGGCCGGACGCACGACGAGGACCTGCGCGGCTGGAAGGGCGGCGAGACCTTCGGCGGCGAGGACAACCTGTACTTCGACGAGTACCGCGCGCGGATCGAGGACGCCCGCCCCGGTGACCGGGTCGAGGTCTGGTTCACCGGCCGCACCCGTTCCGGCAAGGTCGCGAGCGAACCCTTCACGTACACGGTCGCCGAGCGCCCCAGGGCCTCGGTCCTCGTGGTCGCCGAGGAAGGCGCCGCCGCCACCCAGACGGCCTCCTACGTCGCCGCGCTCCAGGCCAACGGCCGATCCGCCGCCGTCTGGGACGTCGCCACCCAGGGCGTCCCGCACGCCCTCGGTGTGCTGGCGCACTTCCCGTCCGTCGTGCACTACACCGGCGCCGTCACCCCCGGCGCGCCCACCCAGCTCGCGCTGCGCGCCTACCTCAACGAGGGCGGCAAGCTGATCGAGTCCGGCGAACGCGCGGGCGGCAACGTCAACCTGGGACGCGCCTCCTCCAACGACTTCGCCCAGTACTACCTCGGGGCGTACGAGCGGCTGACGGCGCCCGGGGTCACCTCGTTCACCGGTGAGGGCGCGCTCAGCGGCACCGGGACCCCGCTCGCCGGGGCCGCGGGCAACCCGCTGGACGCCCCCAGCCGCTATCTCGTCACGTCCGACTCGCTGCCCGCGGCGCAGTTCCCGCAGTTCCGCAGCGCTCCGGCGGGCGGCTACCCGGGGCTCGTCAACCCGTACGCGCCGCAGACCGGCCAGGGCATGGCCTCGGCCGTCCACGACGACCGGGACTGGAAGCGGCTGACCCGCACCGTCGACCTCACCGGGGTCTCCGCCGCCGACGCCCCCGAACTGCGGACGGCGCTCAACTGGAACGTCGAGAACCGCTACGACCATGTGCTGCTGGAGGCGCACACCGAGGGCGCCGACGACTGGACGACGCTCCCCGACAGGAACGGCGCCAGTTCCACGGACGCGCCCGTCGAGTGCGAGGCCGGGTACTTCGTCAACGGGCATCCGTTCCTGCGGCACTACCTGACCCTGGGGGCCGGTGCCTGCGCGAACACCGGCACCACGGGCTCGTGGAACAGCTTCACCGGCTCGTCCGGCGGCTGGAAGCAGGTCGCGTTCGACCTCAGCGCCTACGCGGGCAAGAAGGTCGAGCTGTCGCTGAGCTATGTCACCGACCCGGGCAGCGGTGAGCGCGGCGTCTTCGCCGACCAGGCGCAGCTCGTCGTCGGCGGCATCGCGCGGGACACCGAGGGCTTCGAGACGTCGCTCGGCACCTGGAGCGTCGCCCCGGCCCCGGCCGGCAGCCCCACGGTGACCGGCGACTGGGCCCGCACCGGTGAGCTGTACCGCTCGTACGCGGCCGTCACCGCGCGTGACAGCGTGCTGCTGGGCTTCGGCTTCGAGCATGTGCCCGGCGCGGCCGAGCGGGCCGCCCTGATGGGCAAGGCGCTGGCCTCCCTGCGGCGCTGACCGCCCCCGGGAGACCCGGGGCCGACCGTCGGCCTCCCGGGCCGCCCGGAACGCCTCCCAGGCCCCTCACGGACCCGTCACGGGCCCGTGAGGGGCCTTCGTGTGCGCCGCGGGCCCCGGCGGCCCACGGCGGACCGTCCCGCTACCCGCCGGTACGGCCCGCCGCGCCGCGAACCGGTAGCTCGATGTCACCCCGGGGAGCGGGGAGAGGTAGGGTCGGAGTTGGTCGGGGACATCCCATACAACTGCCGGGCGTCGAACCCCGGCGCACCTAACGAGGAGATCGGTTCGTGACGATCCGCGTAGGCATCAACGGCTTTGGCCGCATCGGTCGTAACTACTTCCGCGCGCTGCTGGAGCAGGGTGCAGACATCGAGATCGTGGCTGTCAACGACCTGGGTGACACCGCGACCACCGCTCACCTGCTGAAGTACGACACCATTCTCGGCCGTCTCAAGGCCGACGTGTCGCACACCGCCGACACCATCACCGTCGACGGCCGCACCGTCAAGGTTCTCTCCGAGCGCAACCCGGCCGACATCCCCTGGGGTGAGCTGGGCGTCGACGTCGTCATCGAGTCGACCGGCATCTTCACCAAGAAGGCCGACGCCGCGAAGCACATCGCCGGTGGCGCGAAGAAGGTCCTCATCTCGGCTCCGGCCAGCGACGAGGACATCACCATCGTGATGGGCGTCAACCAGGACAAGTACGACCCGGCGGCGCACCACGTCATCTCGAACGCGTCCTGCACCACCAACTGTGTGGCGCCGATGGCCAAGGTTCTCGACGAGAACTTCGGCATCGTCAAGGGCCTGATGACCACGGTCCACGCGTACACCAACGACCAGCGCATCCTGGACTTCCCGCACAAGGACCTGCGCCGCGCCCGCGCCGCCGCCGAGAACATCATCCCGACGACGACCGGCGCCGCCAAGGCCACCGCCCTGGTGCTCCCGCAGCTCAAGGGCAAGCTGGACGGCATCGCGATGCGCGTTCCGGTCCCCACCGGCTCCGCCACGGACCTGGTCGTCACGCTCCAGCGCGAGACCACCAAGGACGAGGTCAACGCCGCGTTCAAGAAGGCCTCCGAGGACGGCGCCCTCAAGGGCTTCCTGGCCTACACCGAGGACGCGATCGTGTCCTCGGACATCGTCGGCGACCCGGCGTCCTGCATCTTCGACTCCTCCCTGACCATGGTCCAGGAGGGCAACACGGTGAAGATCCTCGGCTGGTACGACAACGAGTGGGGCTACTCCAACCGTCTCGTCGACCTCACGGTCTTCGTCGGCGAACAGCTCTGAACCCGTTCCCGCCACGGCAGGCACCCCGATGTGAGTGACAGGGCTCGGGCGGCGCGAGGAAGCGCCGCCCGAGCCCTGTCACGTCCACACGCCCCGAGCGGAGCCGGTACGGGCTCCGCAGCGACTCCCGGGGCCGCGCAGAGCCCCGAGAGCCTTGAGAGCCCTTTTTCTAGGAGTCCACTCATGAAGACGATCGACGAACTCCTCGCCGAAGGCGTCGACAACAAGCGTGTCTTCGTCCGCGCCGATCTGAACGTGCCGCTCGCCGAAGGTGTCATCACCGACGACGGCCGCATCCGCGCCGTCCTGCCGACGATCCAGGCCCTCGTCGGAGCCGGTGCCAAGGTCGTCGTCGCGTCCCACCTGGGCCGCCCCAAGGGCGCCCCGGACCCCGCCTTCTCGCTGCTGCCCGCCGCCGAACGCCTCGGGGAGCTGCTCGGCGCGCCCGTCGCCTTCGCGCAGGACACCGTCGGCCCCGCCGCGCACGGCGCCGTGGACGGCCTCCAGCCCGGCCAGGTCGCCGTCATCGAGAACCTGCGCTTCAACCCCGGCGAGACCAGCAAGGACGACACCGAGCGCGGCGAGTTCGCCGACCGTCTCGCCGCCCTCGCCGATGTCTACGTGGGCGACGGCTTCGGCGCGGTCCACCGCGGCCACGCCTCCGTCCTGGACCTCCCGGCCCGGCTGCCGCATTACGCGGGCTACCTCATCGCCACCGAGGTCGGCGTCCTGAGGAAGCTCACCGACGAGGTCCAGCGGCCCTACGCGGTCGTCCTCGGCGGCGCCAAGGTCTCCGACAAGCTCGGGGTGATCGACCACCTCCTGGAGAAGGCCGACCGCATCCTGATCGGCGGCGGCATGGTGTACACCTTCCTCAAGGCCCAGGGCCACGAGGTCGGCACCTCGCTGCTCCAGGAGGACCAGGTCCCGGCCGTCCAGGACTACCTCAAGCGGGCCGAGGCCAACGGCGTGGAGTTCGTGCTCCCCGTCGACGTCGTGGTCGCCCCCGCGTTCCCCGACCTCAAGGCCAAGGCCCCGACCCACCCGGCCACCGTCACCGTGGACGCGATCCCGGCCGACCAGCAGGGCCTGGACATCGGCCCGAGGACGGCCGCGCTCTACGCGGAGAAGCTCGCCGACACGGCCACCGTCTTCTGGAACGGCCCCATGGGTGTCTTCGAGCACCCCGACTACGCCGAGGGCACCAAAGTGGTCGCCCAGGCCCTGCTCGACTCACCGGCCTTCACGGTCGTCGGCGGCGGCGACTCCGCCGCGGCCGTACGCATCCTGGGCTTCGACGAGCAGGCATTCGGACACATCTCGACCGGTGGCGGCGCCTCCCTCGAATACCTTGAGGGCAAGACGCTCCCCGGCCTCGCCGCACTGGAGAACTGAACCTTCCATGACGAACCAGACCCGTACGCCCCTGATGGCGGGCAACTGGAAGATGAACCTCAACCACCTTGAGGCCATCGCCCATGTCCAGAAACTCGCCTTCGCCCTCGCCGACAAGGACTACGACGCGGTGGAGGTCGCGGTCCTGCCGCCCTTCACCGACCTGCGGTCCGTGCAGACCCTCGTCGACGGCGACAAGCTGAAGATCAAGTACGGCGCCCAGGACATCTCGGCGCACGACTCCGGCGCCTACACCGGCGAGATCTCCGGCCTCATGCTGGCCAAGCTGAAGTGCTCGTACGTCACCGTCGGCCACTCCGAGCGCCGCCAGTACCACGCCGAGACCGACGAGGTGTGCAACGCCAAGGTCAAGGCCGCCTACCGGCACGGGCTCACCCCGATCCTCTGCGTCGGTGAGGGCCTCGACATCCGCAAGGCCGGCCAGCAGGTCGAGTACACGCTCGCCCAGCTCGACGGCGGGTTGAAGGACCTCCCGGCCGAGCACGCCGAGTCGATCGTGATCGCCTACGAGCCCGTCTGGGCGATCGGCACCGGCGAGGTCGCCACGCCCGAGGACGCCCAGGAGGTGTGCGGCGCGATCCGCGGCCGGCTCGCCGAGCTGTACTCCCAGGACCTCGCGGACAAGGTGCGCATCCAGTACGGCGGCTCCGTCAAGGGCGGGAACGTCGCCGCGATCATGGCGCAGCCCGATGTCGACGGCGCTCTCGTCGGAGGGGCCGCGCTCGACTCCGACGAGTTCGTCAAGATCGTCCGCTTCCGCGACCAGTGAGTATGCGCTAGCGGCGATCCGTCGTACTCTTGCGGGGGCCGACGGCCTGGAAAGTGAGCATGGCGTCCGGCACCGGGCACCGGGAAACAGCCCGGGAACCGGCCGCGACGGCGCTCACCAGGTACGCTTCGGCCCTCGCGTCGTCCATCAAGATCCGAGGGAAGACCCCGGAAAGGGAGTTCGCTGTGGTTTTGGGGTTCTCGATCGCCCTGATCGTCTTCAGCCTGCTGATGATGCTGCTGGTGCTGATGCACAAGGGCAAGGGCGGCGGTCTGTCGGACATGTTCGGTGGCGGCATGCAGTCGTCGGTCGGCGGCTCCTCGGTCGCCGAGCGCAACCTTGACCGCATCACCGTTGTGGTCGGCCTGCTGTGGTTCGCGTGCATCGTCGCGCTCGGCATCATGATGAAGCTCAACAACTGAGCCTCGTAGCCTTTCGTACACAGCGCACGTCGAGCCCCATGTAGGGTCCGCGTCCTCGGACGCGGCCTATCATGGGGCTTGCGTCTAGGCGTGGGGTGCAACTCCCCTCACTGGACGCGCGTTGGGCCTTACGTAGACTGAGGCGCCCGCGGCGAAGCGTTACGCCGACTCGCTTCGCGGCACCATCACGCAGGGAGTTACGACCGTGGCAAGTGGCAACGCGATCCGAGGAAGCCGGGTCGGTGCGGGGCCGATGGGCGAGGCCGAGCGCGGCGAGTCCGCGCCACGGCTGCGCATCTCCTTCTGGTGCTCGAACGGGCACGAGACGCAGCCGAGCTTCGCCAGTGACGCGCAGGTCCCCGACAACTGGGACTGCCCGCGGTGCGGCTTTCCGGCCGGACAGGACCGGGACAACCCACCGGCTCCACCGCGGACCGAGCCGTACAAGACCCATCTCGCCTATGTCCGTGAGCGACGCAGCGACGCGGACGGCGAGGCGATCCTCGCCGAGGCGCTCGCCAAACTCCGCGGCGAGATCTAGCAGTTGGCGATCCGGCCGGACACCCTCGGGTGTCCGGCCGGACCGCGTTTCCCCAGCCGCGCACCACCGCCGCCCGTCCCCGCCCGCATCAGCGCACCGGCCCCCGTACTCCCGGGGGCCGTTCGCGTTCCCGCAGGTCAAGGGCGTTGTCAGTGGCGGGGGTTAGCGTGGGAAACCGGTGATCGACGTATCGGGGGGCAGGGGTGGCGGCGGTACAGGCGGTGGCGGCGGACGGGAGCGTCGTCGGATGGCGCGGCGGCTTCGGACGGCTGTGGACGGCCGCGGTGCTCTCCAAGTTCGGGGACGCGCTGCGCGCCGCCGCGCTGCCGCTGCTCGCCGCCGGCCTCACCGACGAGCCGCTGCTCGTCGCCGCGGTCACCGCCTGCGGCTATCTGCCGTGGCTGGTGTTCGGGCTGCTCGGCGGCGCCCTCGCCGACCGGGTGGACCAGCGGCGCGCCATGGCGTGGGCCGATGCCCTGCGCGCGCTGCTGATGGCGGCGTTCGCGGTCGCCGTCGCCCTGGGACATGCCTCGATCGGGTTGCTGATCGCCCTCGCCTTCACCCTCACCACCCTCCAGACCCTCTTCGACAACGCGGCGACCGCCCTGCTGCCCTCCCTCGTCGGTCCACGCGGACTCGCCGGCGCCAACGCCCGTCTGATGACCGGTCAGCAGCTCGCGGGCGGCCTCGTCGCCACCCCGCTCGTGCCGCTGCTGCTGACCTTCGGCGCCGCCGCGCCCTACGCCGCCGACGCCGTGACCTACCTGGTGGGCGCGGTACTGCTCGCGACCCTGCGGGTGCCCCGGCCCGCCGCTCCGCCCCGTCCCTCGGGCAGCACCCTGCGCGAGGAGATCGCCGAGGGCCTGCGCACCCTGTGGCGGGACAAGGCGCTGCGCTTCCTGTGCGCGTCGACCGCTTTGAGCAACATCGGTATGGGCGCCCTCGTCGCCACCCTGGTCCTCCACGCGACCGGCTGGCTGGGCACCGGCGAGGGGGGCTACGCGGCGGCGATGACCGGGTACGCGGCGGGCAGCTTCGCCGGCGGGTTCCTCGCCCGCCGGATCGGCGACCGGTTCGGCCGGATACGCGCGGTCCTGCTCGCCGGGACCGCGCAGGTCCTCGCGCTCGTCGTGGCGGGTACGGTGCGCAGCCTCGTCGCGCTGGTCGCCGCCCTCGCGGTGCTCGGCCTGATGGGCATGGTCTGGAACGTCAACCAGGTGACGCTCACCCAGGAGCGGACCCCGCGCGGCGCCCTCGGCCGGGTCAGCGCCGCGTTCCGCACGGTGAGCATCGGCGTGGCCCCGGCCGGTGCGCTGCTCGGCGGGGTGATCGCCTCCGCCTGGGGGCTCAACACCCCCGCCCTGCTGGCGGCGGCGGTGTTCGCGGCGGCCGTCCTGCTGCTCGTCCCGGTCGCCCGGGCCGCGCCCGCCGGGCCTGCCGACACCGCCCCGGCCGGTGGCGGCTGAGCGCCGTCCGCCGGCGTCCCTGATCAATTAGGTTGGAGGAGGCCCGCGCGGCGTCGGCGCGTCACGCACCCCAGGCGATGGCAGAGAGAAGGACGAAGTCCGAGATGAACGCAGAAAGCCGTACCAGGCTCGACCGGACACCCGAGTGGACCGCTCTGGTCAAGCACCGGGAGGAACAGGACGGAGTGGGTCTGCGCGAGCTGTTCGCGGCGGACCCGGAGCGCGCCGCCCGCTACACCCTCCAGGTCGGTGACCTCCATGTCGACCACTCCAAGCACCTGGTCACGGACGAGACCCTGAGACTGCTGCGCGACCTCGCCCGGGCGACGGACGTCGAGGGCCTGCGCGACGCCATGTTCCGCGGCGACAGGATCAACACGACCGAGGACCGCGCCGTGCTGCACACCGCGCTGCGGGCGCCCCGGGGCACGGTCGTCGAGACCGGCGGGGAGGATGTCGTCCCCGGGGTGCACGCCGTCCTCGACCGGATGGCCGCGTTCTCCGCGAAGGTCCGTTCGGGGGAGTGGACCGGGCACACCGGCAAACGCCTCACGAACATCGTCAACATCGGTATCGGAGGCTCCGACCTCGGGCCCGCGATGGCGTACGAGGTGCTGCGCTCGTTCACCGACCGCGAGCTGACCGTCCGGTTCGTCTCCAACGTCGACGGCGCCGATCTGCACGAGGCCGTCCGGGACCTGGACCCGGAGCGGACGCTGTTCATCGTCGCGTCCAAGACGTTCACCACGATCGAGACCATCACCAACGCGACCTCGGCCCGTGACTGGCTCCTCACCGGGCTGAACGCCGGTCAGGAAGCCGTCGCCCGGCACTTCGTGGCGCTGTCGACCAACGCCGGGAAGGTCGAGGACTTCGGTATCGACACGGCGAACATGTTCGAGTTCTGGGACTGGGTCGGCGGGCGCTACTCCTTCGACTCCGCGATCGGGCTGTCCCTGATGATCGCGATCGGCCCGGAGCGCTTCCAGGAGATGCTCGACGGCTTCCACACCGTCGACCGGCACTTCCGTGAGGCCCCGGCCGAGGAGAACGTCCCGCTGCTGCTCGGGCTGCTCGGCGTCTGGTACGGCAACTTCCACGACGCCCAGTCGCACGCGGTGCTGCCGTACTCGCACTATCTGGCGAAGTTCACCGCGTACCTCCAGCAGCTGGACATGGAGTCCAACGGCAAGTCGGTCGACCGGGACGGTGAACCGGTGAGCTGGCAGACCGGTCCGGTGGTGTGGGGCACACCGGGGACGAACGGGCAGCACGCGTACTACCAGTTGATCCACCAGGGCACCAAGCTGATCCCGGCGGACTTCATCGGCTTCGCGGAGCCGGTCGCCGACCTCGCGCCGGGTCTCGCCGCCCAGCACGACCTGCTGATGGCCAACTTCTTCGCCCAGACCCAGGCCCTCGCCTTCGGCAGGACGCCCGACGAGGTCCGTGCCGAGGGCGTGCCGGAGGAGCTGGTCCCGCACAAGACGTTCCGGGGCGACCACCCGACCACGACGATCCTCGCGAAGGAGCTCACGCCGTCGGTGCTCGGCCAGCTCATCGCGCTGTACGAGCACAAGGTGTTCGTCCAGGGCGCCGTGTGGAACATCGACTCGTTCGACCAGTGGGGTGTCGAGCTGGGCAAGGTGCTCGCCAAGCGGGTCGAGCCCGCGCTCACCGACGGCGCCGAGGTCCCCGGGCTGGACGCCTCCAGCAAGGCGCTGGTCGCCAAGTACCGCGAGCTGCGCGGACGTTGACACGGCTGTGCCGGGCGCCCGTGGGACGGGCGCCCGGCACAGAAGCGTGACCCGGGTACGGGGCGAGGCGCCCCGTACCCGGTCCGCCGGCCTACGGGGAGGCGGGCGGGTACAGCTCGCGGGGCAGTCGCGAGGCGGCGGCCGAGTCCAGCAGCCACAGCGTCCGCGCCCGGCCCCGGGCCCCGGCGGCCGGGGCCTGGATCTCCCCCGCGCCGGACAGGGCGATGGCCGCGGCCTCCGCCTTGTCCTCGCCCGCCGCCAGCAGCCACACCTCACGGGCGGCCCGGATCGCGGGCAGGGTCAGGGAGATCCGGGTGGGCGGCGGCTTGGGCGCCCCGTGCACCCCGACCACGGTCCGTGTCGTCTCCCGTACCCCGGGCAGCTCCGGGAAGAGCGAGGCCACATGGGTGTCCGGTCCGACGCCCAGCATCAGCACATCGAAGGCCGGCACCGGACCGTGGTCCTCGGGTCCCGCCGCGGCGGCCAGTTCGGCGGCGTACTCGGCCGCCGCCGCGTCCGCCCCGTCGGCGCCATGGGGGCCGTCCGACGCGGGCATCGGGTGCACCCGCTTCGGGTCGAGCGGCACCGCGTCCAGCAGGGCCGCCCGGGCCTGGGTGGCATTGCGCTCGGGGTCGCCCTCGGGCAGATAGCGTTCGTCGCCCCACCACAGGTCCAGCCGGGACCAGTCGACGGCGTCCCGGGCGGGCGCGGCGGCCAGCGCGGCCAGCACGCCGTTGCCGTTGCGTCCGCCGGTCAGCACGACCGACGCGGAGCCGCGCGCGGACTGGGCGTCCACGATCCGCGTGATCAGCCGGGCCGCGGCGGCCTGCGCCATCAGCCCCTTGTCGCGGTGGACGACGAGCTGGGGTGTGCTCATGTGTCCGTCGCCTTCTTGGCCGGGGCCGCCTTCTTCGTGGCGGAGCCCGGGGCCTTCGCGGACGGCTGACGACCGCTCGCGGCCTTCTTCGCGGAGCCGCCCTCACCGGCCGGTCCCCCGGAGGCCGCCTTGGCGGGGCCCGCGGCGGACCCGGAGGCACGCTCACCGGCCACGCCTGAGTCCGCGAGCCGGTCGACCCCGAACCGCAGCGCGGACTCGTAGGTGTCGTCCGGGTCGAGCCGCCGCAGTTCCTCCGCGATCAGCTCGGCCGTCTCCCGCCGCTTCAGCGCCACCGCGCGGTCCGGCTGCCCGTCGATGGACAGCGTGGCGAGCGAGCCGTCCGGACGGTCCAGCCCGATCGGCCCGCGATCGGTCATCAGCCGTACGGCGGTCAGCCCCGGGCCGTTGGAGTGGGAGCGGGTCACGGGCGCGTCCAGCCGGTCCGCGAGCCACATCGCCAGCAGCTCCACGCTCGGGTTGAACTCCTCGCCCTCGACCTCGGCGCCCGTCACATCGCAGGCGACCTGGTCGAGCGCGGCGGCCAGCATCGACCGCCACGGGGTGATCCGGGTCCAGGACAGGTCCGTGTCCCCGGGGGCGTAGGTCTCGGCGCGGGCCGCGAGCTCCTGGATCGGGCGCTCGGTGGCGTACGCGTCGGTGATCCGGCGCTGGGCCAGCGAGCCCAGCGGATCGCGCGCCGGGTCGGAGGGCGCGTTGATCGGCCACCACACCACGACGGGCGCGTCCGGCAGCAGCAGCGGCAGGACGACCGACTGGGCGTGTCCGACCACCTCGCCGTACAGCCGCAGGACCACCGTCTCGGCGGTGGCCGCCTCCGCGCCCACCCGGACCTCGGCGTCCAGCCGGGAGGTGGTGCGGTCCCGCGGGGACCGCGACACCCGGCGGATGACCACCAGGGTGCGCGAGGGGTGCTCGCGGGACGCCTCGCTGGCCGACCGCAGCGCGTCGTAGGCGTTCTCCTCGTCGGTGACGATGACGAGGGTGAGCACCATGCCGACGGCGGGGGAGCCGATCGCGCGGCGTCCCTCGATCAGGGCCTTGTTGATCTGGCTGGCCGTGGTGTCCGTGAGATCGATTTTCATGGCCGACGCCAGCTCCGTCCGTCTCGTGCGAGCATTTCGTCCGCCTCGGCGGGCCCCCAGGTACCGGAGAGGTACTGCGCGGGAGTGCCGTGCGCGTCCCAGTACTGCTCGATCGGGTCGAGGATGCGCCAGGACAGCTCGACCTCCTCCGTACGGGGGAAGAGGTTCGAGTCGCCGAGCAGGACGTCGAGGATCAGCCGCTCGTACGCCTCCGGGCTCGACTCCGTGAACGACTCGCCGTAGGCGAAGTCCATGGAGACGTCCCGGACCTCCATCGAGGTACCCGGCACCTTGGAGCCGAAGCGCATGGTGACGCCCTCGTCCGGCTGGACGCGGATGACCAGCGCGTTGTGGCCCAGCTCCTCCGTCGCGGTCTGGTCGAAGGGGGAGTGCGGGGCGCGCTGGAAGACCACGGCGATCTCCGTGACCCGGCGGCCGAGCCGCTTGCCGGTGCGCAGATAGAAGGGGACCCCCGCCCAGCGGCGGTTGTCGATCTCCAGCTTCACCGCGGCGAAGGTGTCGGTCTTCGACCTGGGGTCGATCCCGTCCTCCTGGAGATAGCCGATCACCTTCTCCCCGCCCTGCCAGCCCGCCGCGTACTGTCCGCGGACCGTGTCGGCGCCGAGGTCCTGGGGCAGCTTCACCGCGCTGAGGACCTTGGTCTTCTCGGCGGCGAGCGCGTCCGCGTCGAAGGAGGAGGGCTCCTCCATCGCGGTGAGCGCCAGCAGCTGGAGCAGATGGTTCTGGATGACGTCCCGCGCGGCGCCGATGCCGTCGTAGTACCCGGCCCGGCCGCCGATCCCGATGTCCTCGGCCATGGTGATCTGTACATGGTCGACGTACGACCGGTTCCAGACGGGCTCGAAGAGGGTGTTGGCGAAGCGGAGCGCCAGGATGTTCTGGACGGTCTCCTTGCCGAGGTAGTGGTCGATCCGGAAGACCTGCTCCGGGTCGAAGACCTCGTGGACGAGCGCGTTGAGTTCCTTCGCGGACGTCAGGTCGTGACCGAACGGCTTCTCGATCACCGCCCGCCGCCAGGACCCCTCCTGCGGATCGGCCAGCCCGTGCTTCTTGAGCTGCTTGACGACCTTGGGGAAGAACTTGGGCGGCACCGACAGATAGAAGGCGAAGTTGCCTCCGGTGCCCTGCTCCTTGTCCAGCTCCGCGATGGTGGCGCGCAGCTGGTCGAAGGCGTCGTCGTCGTCGAAGTTTCCCTGCACGAAGCGCATCCCCTGGATGAGCTGCTGCCAGACCTCCTCACGGAAGGGGGTGCGGGCGTGCTGCTTGACGGCGTCGTGGACCTCCTGGGCGAAGTCCTCGTCCTGCCACTCGCGGCGGGCGAACCCGACCAGCGAGAAGCCCGGTGGCAGCAGCCCCCGGTTGGCGAGGTCATAGACGGCAGGCATCAGCTTTTTCCGGGACAAATCGCCCGTAACGCCGAAGATCACCAGGCCCGACGGCCCCGCGATACGCGGGAGCCGTCGGTCCGCGGCGTCACGAAGCGGATTGGCTCCGTGTGCGGGTGTCAAGGTTTCAGCCCTCCGAAGGGGCGAGGCGCTTGAGCTCTGCCTCGGTCGACTTGAGCAGATCGTTCCAGGACGCCTCGAACTTCTCGACGCCCTCTTCCTCCAGCAGGTTCACCACGTCGTCGTACGCGATCCCGAGCTTCTCGACCGCGTCGATCTCGGCGCGCGACTGCTCGTAGGTCCCGGCGATGGTGTTCCCGGTGATGGAACCATGGTCGGCGGTGGCCTCCAGGGTCGCCTCCGGCATGGTGTTCACGGTCCCCGGGGCGACCAGGTCGTCGACGTACAGGGTGTCCTTGTACGCCGGGTCCTTGACGCCCGTCGAGGCCCACAGCGGACGCTGCTTGTGCGCGCCCGCCCTGTCCAGGGCCTGCCAGCGGTCCGAGGAGAAGACCTCCTCGTACGCCTCGTAGGCCAGCCGCGCGTTGGCCAGGCCCGCCTTGCCGCGGGCCGCCTTCGCCTCGGGGGTGCCCAGCGCGTCCAGCCGCTTGTCGATCTCGGTGTCCACCCGGGACACGAAGAACGACGCCACCGAACGGATCTTGCTCAGGTCCAGGCCCGCGGCCTTCGCCTTCTCCAGACCCGCCAGGTACGCGTCCATCACCTCGCGGTAGCGCTCCAGCGAGAAGATCAGCGTGACATTGACGCTGATCCCGAGGCCGATGACCTCGGTGATCGCGGGCAGGCCCGCCTTCGTCGCCGGGATCTTGATCAGCGTGTTCGGCCGGTCCACCAGCCACGCGAGCTGCTTCGCCTCGGCGATCGTCGCGCGGGTGTGGTGCGCGAGACGCGGGTCGACCTCGATCGACACCCGGCCGTCCTGGCCGCCCGTCGCGTCGAACACCGGACGCAGCACATCGGCCGCGTTCCGGACATCCGCCGTGGTGATCATCCGTACGGCCTCGTCCACGGTCAGCTTGCGCGCCGCGAGATCGCTGAGCTGCGCCTCGTAGCCGTCGCCGCCCGAAATGGCCTTCTGGAAGATCGACGGGTTGGTCGTGACGCCCACGACGTGCTGCTGGTCGAGCAGCTCGGCGAGGTTGCCGGACGTGATCCGCTTGCGCGACAGGTCGTCCAGCCAGATCGCGACGCCTTCGTCGGAGAGGCGCTTGAGTGCGTCCGTCATGGAAATTGCATCTCCTACTTGATCATTGTTCGTCTGTGTGCGTCAGCGCTGGGCGTCGGCCAGGGATTCCCGCGCCGCGGCCTCGATCGCCTCGGGGGTGAAACCGAACTCGCGGAAGAGGACCTTGCCGTCCGCCGAGGCACCGAAGTGCTCCAGCGAGACGATCCGGCCCGCGTCACCGACGAAGCGGTGCCAGGTCAGCCCGATACCCGCCTCGACCGCGACCCGCGCCTTCACGGACGGCGGCAGCACCGCGTCCCGGTACGACCGGTCCTGCTCCTCGAACCACTCCACGCACGGCATCGACACCACACGGGTCGGCACCCCGGCGGCCTGGAGCCGCGTCCGCGCCTCCACCGCCAGATGCACCTCGGAGCCCGTACCGATCAGCACGACCTCCGGGGCGCCGCCCTCGGCGTCGAAGAGGACATAGCCGCCCTTGGCGGTGTCCTCGTTCGACTCGTACGTCGGCACGCCCTGGCGGGTGAGCGCCAGACCGTGCGGGGCGCCCACACCGAACTCCTTGGTGTACCGGCGCAGGATCTCCCGCCACGCGAGCGCGGTCTCGTTGGCGTCGGCCGGCCGGACCACGTTCAGTCCGGGGATCGCCCGCAGCGAGGCCAGGTGCTCGACCGGCTGGTGCGTCGGGCCGTCCTCGCCGAGACCGACGGAGTCGTGCGTCCACACATAGGTCACCGGCAGATGCATCAGCGCGGACAGCCGCACCGCGTTGCGCATGTAGTCGGAGAACACCAGGAACGTCCCGGCGTAGATCCGGGTGTTGCCGTGCAGCGCGATGCCGTTCATCTCCGCGGCCATGGAGTGCTCACGGATACCGAAGTGGATCGTCCGGCCGTACGGGTGCGCCTCGGGGAGCGGGTTGCCCTCCGGGAGGAACGACGAGTTCTTGTCGATCGTCGTGTTGTTCGACCCGGCCAGGTCGGCGGAGCCGCCCCACAGCTCGGGGATCACCGCGCCGAGCGACTGGAGCACCTTGCCGGACGCGGCGCGGGTGGCGACACCCTTGCCCGTCTCGAACACCGGGAGTTTGTCCTCCCAGCCCGCGGGCAGCTCACCGGCGGCGATCCGGTCGAAGTCGGCGGCCCGCTCGGGGGAGGCGGTGCGCCAGGCGGCGAAGCCCTTCTCCCACTCGGCCTTGGCCTCGCGGCCCCGGTCCAGGGCGCCACGGGTGTGCGCGAGGACCTCGTCGGCGACCTCGAAGGTCTGCTCCGGGTCGAAGCCGAGCACCCGCTTGGTCGCGGCGATCTCCTCGTCACCGAGCGCCGAGCCGTGAGCCGCCTCGGTGTTCTGCGCGTTCGGCGCGGGCCACGCGATGATCGAGCGCATCGCGATGAACGACGGACGCTCCGTCTCCGCCTTCGCGGCCTGGATCGCCGTGTACAGCGCCCGCGGGTCGAGGTCGCCGTCCGCCTTCGGCTCGACGCGCTGGACATGCCAGCCGTACGCCTCGTAACGCCCGAGGGTGTCCTCGGAGACCGCGGTCTCCGTGTCGCCCTCGATCGAGATGTGGTTGTCGTCCCACAGCATGACCAGGTTGCCGAGCTTCTGGTGCCCGGCCAGCGAGGACGCCTCGGCGGAGATGCCCTCCTGGAGGCAGCCGTCACCGGCGATCACGAAGATGTGGTGATCGAAGGGCGAGGCGCCCGGGGCGGCCTCGGGGTCGAACAGGCCACGCTCGTAGCGGGCGGCCATCGCCATGCCCACGGCGTTGGCGACACCCTGGCCGAGCGGCCCGGTCGTCGTCTCCACGCCGACCGTGTGGCCGTACTCCGGGTGCCCCGGGGTCTTCGAGCCCCAGGTGCGGAACGCCTTGAGGTCATCCAGCTCCAGACCGAAACCGGCCAGGTACAGCTGGGTGTAAAGGGTCAGGGACGAGTGCCCCGCGGAGAGGACGAACCGGTCGCGGCCGGTCCAGTCGGCGTCGGCCGGGTCGTGCCGCATCACCTTCTGGAAGAGGGTGTACGCGGCCGGGGCAAGGCTCATCGCCGTACCCGGATGGCCGTTGCCGACCTTCTGTACGGCGTCGGCGGCCAGGACACGGGCGGTGTCCACCGCACGCTGGTCCAGTTCGGTCCAGTCCAGTTCGGTGGTGGTGGTCGGCTTGGTGCTCACCCTGGGTCAGGGCTCCTTCCGAGAATTCAGGAACATGAAGACATGTCTGGCATTTCTTGCGTATCGCGGATATCTGGATACCCGCGACGACGCTGATGCCGGTGTGTCCGAGCGCTCACCGGCCGCTGTCGAGCCTACCGCTGTAGATGACGTGCACTTATTCGAGTCATTTCCAGACTGCCGGGGCCCGACGCGCTTCGCCTGTCGGGGCGCCCCCCGAGTGCACCCGGCCGATCGGCGGGGGGCGGCGGTCCGCCCGCGAGCCCCCCGTCCGGAGCGCGCGCGGACGGGCGCCGCTCTGCTCGGGTGAGCGCCCCCGCGCCTCCCCGGACAGCACCCGATCCGGCCGTCCGGCGCGGGACCGGCATGACGCGACGGACGATCCTCGCCCCTTCCCGCGACCGTCCCCGAAAGGCCGCGCCGGGCGCTCCCACGGCTGTCCCCCGGTCGGCCCCGGACGCCCTTGCGAAGGGTGAACCCCGAGGTCGGAGAGGTCCTCCGGAGCACTCCCCAACACGGCCCACCCCCGCGAAGGGCGAGGTAAGGCCAACGTCTACAGTGGCGTGGTACGCGTGAGCCTTTACCGGGACTTCACACCCGGTGGCTTGCTTTGATGTCTCTGTCAGGGGTGTACGTGACGGCCGTTGAATCCCGTCCGGCGGGACTGCTCGGTACGAGCCGGGGTCACCGGCCGCTGCGAGCCCGGGTCATGGCTTTCGTGGCGCTGACCAAGCCGCGGATCATCGAACTGCTGCTGATCACCACGATCCCCGTGATGTTCCTGGCCCAGCAGGGTGTGCCCGATCTGAAGCTCGTACTGCTGACGACGCTCGGCGGCTATCTCTCCGCGGGCGGCGCCAACGCGCTCAACATGTACATCGACCGTGACATCGACGCCCTCATGGAGCGGACGGCCCAGCGGCCCCTGGTCACCGGAATGGTCTCGCCCCGCGAGACGCTCGTCTTCGGCCTCACCCTCACCGTCGTCTCGACCCTGTGGTTCGGCTTCTTCGTCAACTGGCTCTCCGCGTGGCTCGCCCTCGGAGCCCTGCTCTTCTACGTCGTCGTCTACACGATGATCCTCAAGCGGCGTACCTCCCAGAACATCGTCTGGGGCGGGATCGCCGGATGCATGCCGGTCCTGATCGGCTGGTCCGCCGTCACCAACTCGCTGTCCTGGGCCTCCGTCGTCCTGTTCCTGGTCATCTTCTTCTGGACGCCGCCGCACTACTGGCCGCTGTCGATGAAGGTCAAGGACGACTACGCGCGCGTCGGTGTGCCGATGCTGCCCGTGATCGCGTCCAACAGGGTCGTCGCCCGGCAGATCGTGCTCTACAGCTGGGTGATGGTCGGGGTCTCGCTGCTGCTCACCCCTCTCGGGTACACCGGGTGGTTCTACACCTCGGTCGCGCTCGCCGCGGGCGGATGGTGGCTGTGGGAGGCCCACGCGTTGTTCGCCCGGGCGAAGAGCGGGGTCACCGGCGGGAAGCTCAAGGAGATGCGGCTGTTCCACTGGTCGATCACCTATGTGTCCCTGCTCTTCGTCGCGGTCGCGGTGGACCCCTTCCTCCGCTGAACCCTTTCCGGGTGGGCCGCAGCAAAACCCCCCGGAGCCCCCCTCGTACGCGCCGCCTCCGGCCGCGCCCCGGGGTCCCCTGTGCTGGACGTACTTGTTCCCGTGCGGGCCGTTCGTGGGGTGCGCAGTTCCCCCGCGGGTCGCCTTCGCTCGCGCTTCCCAGGTCCGTCCGGCGGGGCGCACTTCGTTCCTGTGCCGTCGCTCGGTGGGTGCGCAGTTCCCCGCAGGTCGCCTTCGCTCGCGCCGCCGAGGTCTCCTGTGCCGGGCGCATTTGTCCCTGTGCCGTCGCTCGGTGGGTGCGCAGTTCCCCGCGCCCCTGGATGCTGCCCTCTTGCGGTCGCTCTTCGGGTGCGGGCCCGCCCTCGTCTGTGCGCAGTTCCCCGCGGGTCGCCTTCGCTTGCGCTTCCCAGGTCCGTCCGGCTGGGCGCATTTGTCCCTGTGCCGTCGCTCGGTGGGTGCGCAGTTCCCCGCGCCCCTGGATGCTGCCCTCTTGCGGTCGCTGTTCGGGTGCGGGCCCGCCCTCGTCTGTGCGCAGTTCCCCGCGGGTCGCCTTCGCTCGCGCCGCCGAGGTCTCCTGTGCCGGGCGCATTTGTTCCTGTGCCGTCGCTCGGTGGGTGCGCAGTTCCCCGCGCCCCTGGATGCCGCCCTCTTGCGGTCGCTGTTCGGGTGCGGGTCCGCCCTCGTCTGTGCGCAGTTCCCCGCGGGTCGCCTTCGCTTGCGCCGCCGAGGTCTGTCCGGCGGGGCGTACTTCGTTCCTGTGCCGTCGCTCGTGGGTTTCGCGCAGTTCCCCGCGCCCCTGGATGCTGCCCCCTTGCGGTCGCTCTTCGGGTGCGGGTCCGCCCTCGTCTGTGCGCAGTTCCCCGCGGGTCGCCTTCGCTCGCGCTTCCGAGGTCTGTCCGGCGGGGCGCACTTCGTTCCTGTGCCGTCGCTCGGTGGGTGCGCAGTTCCCCGCGCCCCTGGGGTCGCGCCACTTGCGGTAGCCGTTCGGGTGCGGCTGGCCCTTGGTTGCTCGCGCAGTTCCCCGCGCCCCTTTGGGGGCGCCACCTGGGGCTGTTCTCCGTCTGCGGGGACGGGGTTGAACCATCCTCCTCGTGCAGGCGCTCGGCTGCGGGAGGGGGTGGGCGGGAATCTCTGCTCGCAGACTCCGATGCTCTTCAGTAGGACCACACGTACGTCGTACCGAGCGTGTCGGATCGAGGACGGAGAATCCCGACCGGCCCCGACCCGAAGAACAAGCAGAACGCGCCCCAAAGGGGCGCGGGGAACTGCGCGAAGACGAGAACCGGCCCGCACCCGACGAGCGACAGCAAGAGGCAGCATCCAGGGGCGCGGGGAACTGCGCACCCACCGAGCGACGGGCGAGGAACGAAGTGCGTCCCGCCGGACAGACCCGGGAAGCGCAAGCGAAGGCGACCCGCGGGGAACTGCGCGAAACCCACGGGCGACGGCACAGGAACGAAGGGCGTCCCGTCGGACGGACCTGGGAGGCGCAAGCGAAGGCGGCCCGTGGGGAAGGCCACGTTCCCCCCGCCCCTACCCGTCGGTAGGCTCGGCTCATGGCAGAGACGCAGCCCACCCCGGCCCCCGCCCCCGCGGCACCGTCCCCCTCCGGTCCGGCCGACAGGCCACCCCGGCGGACGGCACGCCTCGTCAAGGAGATCCGTGCCTTCGCCGAGGCGCACGGCGGAGCCGGGGCCCAGATCGCCTACCTCGGCCGCAAGGGCGCCCGTATCGTCCTCGTCGGTGACGACGGCCGATGGGGCGATCTCGTCGCCCCGTCCATGACGGTCGCGGAGGATGCCGTACGCCGGTCGGGTGTCACCGTCCACGAATCCTTCGACGGCGACTTCGCCGCCAAGGTCCGCACCGGCCCCTACGAGTGGTCCCGCATGGCCGGAATCCAGCTGGGCGGCCCGCGGAACACATGACTCCCGGCCACCCGGCCCCGCACTCCCGGCCAACCCCGCCCCGCCGGCCCACCGGCCCCGCACAACTCCCTCGCGTCGCCCGCGTTAAGTGGGAGAAGGTGGCAGAGGTCAACGCGTGAGGCGAGGAGTCGGGTCATGGGTGCCAGCGACAGGCGGACGGCGGCGGACGGGGAAGCGGAGGCCAGGGCGGCGCAACTCGCGGCCCGCGGTGTCGAGATGGTCGCCATGACCATCGTCGACAACGCGGGGATCTGCCGGGCCAAGACCTTCCCGCTGGCCCGGCTCCCCCAGGTGGCCGAACGGGGCGTCGGCATGGCCCCCTGCTTCGATGTGTACACCTCCGCCGACCGGATGGTCACCTCGCCGCATCTGGGCGGCCCGGACGGCGACCTGCGGCTCTTCCCCGACCTGGACCGGCTCGTCCCGCTCACCGCGCAGCCCGGCTGGGCCTGGTCGCCCGCCGACCGCTACGAGCAGGACGGCCGGGTCTACGCCTCCTGCCAGCGGCTGTTCGCCCGCCGGATGGCGGACCGCGCCGCCGCCCTCGGACTGCGGCTGTCGATGGGCTACGAGACGGAGTGGACCCTGCGGCGGCCCGACGGCAGCTGCCCCACCACCGGCCCCGCGTACGGGATGAGCCGGGTCGTGGAGCTGTCCGACTACGGCCGTGACCTCGTCCGCGCCCTCGACGAACAGGGCGTGCGCGTCCTCCAGTTCCACCCCGAGTACTCGCCCGGGCAGTTCGAGGTCTCCACCGCCCCCGCCGACGGCCCGGTCGCGGCGGCCGACGACGTGGTCCTCGTCCGGGAGACGATCCGCGGGGTCAGCGCACGGCACGGACTGCGCGCCTCCTTCGCCCCCACGTTCCTCGCGGGCGGCGTCGGCAACGGGTGCCATCTGCACCTCAGCCTGCACCGCGGCACCACCGCGCTGCACCGCGACCCCACCGCCCCGTACGGGCTCGCCCCCGACGCGGCGGCGTTCCTCGCCGGCGTCCTGGAGCGGCTGCCCGCGCTGGTCGCCGTCGGCGCGGGCACCCCGGCGAGCGGGCTGCGTCTCGAACCCTCGCGCTGGGCGGGCGCCTACCGCTGCTGGGGCGTCGAGAACCGCGAGGCCGCGCTGCGGCTCGTGCCCGGCGACGGACACGCCGAGCTGAAGTGCTTCGACGCCACCGCCAACCCGTACCTCCTCGCCGGGAGCGTCATCGCCGCCGGACTCGCGGGCGTCGCGGAGGACGCGAAGCTCCCCGAACCGGTCGTCGGCGACCCGGCCACGCTCACCGGCGTACCCCGGCTCCCGCTCTCGCCGGACGAGGCGATCGGGCAGCTGGAGGCGTCCGATGTGCTGCGCGAGGCCATGGGGGAGGTGCTGTACGAGGCGGTGCTCGCCGTGCGCCGCGCCGAGTCGGAGGACTTCGCGGGCCGCGCCCCGGACGAGATCGCCGCCGGGACCCGGTGGCGGTACTGATGCTGGAGCTGCCGCCGCTGGTCGACCACCACTGCCACGGGGTGCTGCGCGGCGACCTCGGCATCGGCTCGTTCGAGGCGTTCCTGTCCGAGTCCGACGCGCCCGCCGCGCCCGGCACCAGCTTCTTCGACACCCAGACCGGCTTCGCCGTCCGCCGCTGGTGCCCCCCGCTGCTCGGCCTCGACCCGCACGCGCCGCCCGCCCGCTATCTCGCCCGGCGCCGTGAACTCGGCGCGTACGAGGCGGGCCGCAGACTCCTCGGGGACACCGGCATCGGGATGTTCCTCGTCGACACCGGGCTGCCCGGCGATCTCACCGGACCCGAGGAACTCGCCCGTACCGCGGGCGGCCGGTCCCGGGAGATCGTCCGGCTGGAACATCTCGCCGAGCGGGTGGCGGACACCTCCGGCGGCGCGGCGTCGTTCGTCACCGATCTCGCACAGGCGCTGCACGGTGCCGCGCGGACCGCCGCCGGGTTCAAGTCGGTCGCCGCCTACCGGTACGGCCTCGGGCTGGCCCCCGAACCGCCGACCGCCCCCGAGGTGCTGCGGGCCGCCGGACAGTGGCTCACCGGCCGCCGCCCGGCCGGCCGGCTCACCCACCCCGTGCTGCTGCGGCATCTGCTGTGGAGCGCGGTCACCACCGGACTGCCCCTGCAACTGCACACCGGCTTCGGCGACCCCGATCTGCGGCTGGACCGCGCGGACCCGCTGCTGCTCACCGACTTCGTGAAGGCCACCGCCGGACGCGGCTGCGACCTGGTGCTGCTGCACGGCTACCCGTACCACCGGGGCGCGGGATATCTCGCGGCCGTGTTCCCGCACGTCTACGCGGACATGGGCCTCGCCCTCACCCACACCGGCGCCCGCGCGCGGGACGTCCTCGCGGAGATGCTGGAGCTCACCCCGTTCGGCAAGCTCCTCTTCTCCACCGACGGCTACGGTCTGCCGGAGCTGTACGTCGTGGGGACCCGGCTCTTCCGCACGGCGCTCGGCGAACTGCTGGGCGCCTGGGTGCGTGAGGGTGCCTGGTCCCGCGCCGACGCGCGGCGGGTCGCGGGACTGATCGCCGCCGGGAACGCCCGGCGCGTGTACGACCTGTGAGTCCTGGCGTCAGACGGCCGTGAACTCGGGATCGGCCTGGGCGGGCACCCGTACCGTCTCCTCGGGCCGCTCCCGCAGGGCCAGCAGCACCCGCAGGGTGGCGATCCACACCAGGCACGAGCCGAGCATATGGGCGCCGACCAGCACCTCGGGCAGATCGGTGAAGTACTGGACGTACCCGATGGCGCCCTGGGCCATCAGCACCACGAACAGCTCCCGGGTGCGCGCCAGCGGGCCCTTCGGCGCGTCGACCGCCTTCAGCACGAACCACAGCGCGAACGTCAGCGACACCACGACCCACGCGAGGACCGCGTGCAGCGTGGTGACCATCTCCCAGTCGACGTCCATCCGGGGCACATCGCTGGAGTCGCCCGCGTGCGGTCCCGCACCGGTCACCACCGTGCCGACGGCGATCAGCAGTCCGGTCACCACGACCATCACCCAGACGAGCTGCTGGACGGCCTTGCCGACCAGCGGACGCGGGACGCCGTCGCCCTCATGGGTGCGCTGCCACATCACCGTGGCCACCGCGATCAGCGCGGTCGACAACAGGAAGTGCGCGGCGACGGTGTACGGGTTGAGGCCGACGAGGACAACGATGCCACCGAGCACGGCGTTGCCCATGACCAGCCAGAACTGCGCCCAGCCCAGCCGGGTGAGGCTGCGGCGCCACGGCTTCTGCGAGCGGGCGGCGACGATCGCCCAGCCGACCGCCGCGCACAGCACGTACGTGAGCAGCCGGTTGCCGAACTCGATGTATCCGTGCAGACCCATCTCGCTGGTCGCGGTCAGGGAGTCGTCGGTGCACTTGGGCCAGGTCGGGCAGCCGAGGCCGGAGCCCGTGAGCCGGACGGCACCGCCCGTGACCACGATCACGACCATCATCACCAGCGACGAGAGGGCGGCGCGCCGGACCGTCGCGGTGGTGGGGGTCCAGCGTGCGGCGATGTAGGCCAGCGGGTTGCGCGCGGCTTGAGCGAGCTCGGCTCGGGTCACTTTTGGCACGCGCACCATCGTAAGCGGCAGCTTGTGCACGGCTTCACGAGGGGGACGGTCCGGCCTGGCGGGTCTTGTTCCCGGCCTGTTCCCGGCTCATTCCCAGCGGAAGAACCGTGCCGCCGCCCCGAGTCCGAGGACGGCCCAGACGGTGAGTGTCCCGAGATCGGCCCAGGGCATCCCGGCCCCGTCCCGCAGGACGTCCCGCAGCCCGTCGGACAGTGCCGCGATCGGCAGCAGTTCCAGCACCGCGCGGGAGGCCTCCGGGAAGCGGTCCAGCGGGACCACCACCCCGCCGCCGACCAGCAGCAGCAGGAACACCAGGTTCGCGGCGGCCAGCGTCGCCTCCGCCTTGAGGGTGCCGGCCATCAGCAGTCCGAGGCCCGAGAACGCGGCGGTGCCGAGCACGAGCAGCAGCAGCACGGTCAGCGGACTGCCCTCGGGCGACCAGCCGAGGCCGAACGCGATGGCGGTGAGCAGCGCCACCTGGAGCACCTCGACCACCAGGACGGACAGCGTCTTCGCGGTCATCAGGCCCCAGCGCGGCAGCGGGGACACGGCCAGCCGCTTGAGCACCCCGTAGCGCCGTTCGAAGCCGGTGGCGATGGCCTGGCCGGTGAACGCCGTCGACATCACCGCGAGTGCCAGTACCCCGGGCGCGAGGAAGTCGACGGGTTCGCCCGCGCCGGTGTCCACGATGTCGACCGAGCTGAACAGGGCGAGCAGCAGCGCCGGGATGATCACCGTGAGCAGCAGCTGTTCGCCGTTGCGCAGCAGCATCCTGGTCTCCAGGGCGGCCTGCGAGGCGATCATGCGGGCCAGCGGGGCGCTGCCCGGACGGGGGGTGTGGGTGCCGCGGCCGACCGGGGCGCCGACGGGCACCCCGGGGGTGGTGTTGGTCCGGGCGGTCATGAGCGCAGCTCCCTGCCGGTCAGTTCCAGGAAGACGTCTTCCAGGGTGTGCCGCTCCACCGAGATCCGGTCGGGCATCACCCCGTGCTGGGCGCACCACGAGGTGACGGTGGCGAGCAGATGCGGGTCGATGTCGCCGGTCACGCGGTACGCCCCCGGGCTCAGCTCGTCGGCCCGGCTCCCGACGGGGAGCGCCTTCAGCAGGGAGACGAGGTCGAGTCCGGCGCGTCCGGAGAAGCGCAGGGTGTTCTCGGCGCCGCCCCGGCACAGCTCGTCGGGCGAGCCGTGGGCGATGACCTTGCCCGCGTCGATGACCGCGACATCGTCGGCGAGCTGCTCGGCCTCGTCCATGTGGTGGGTGGTGAGGACGACGGAGACCCCGTCGGCGCGCAGTTCGCGCACCAGGTCCCAGGTCGCGCGGCGGGCCTGCGGGTCGAGTCCGGCGGTGGGCTCGTCGAGGAAGACCAGCTCCGGGCGGCCCACGACGGCCATGGCGAGGGCGAGGCGCTGCTGCTGGCCGCCGGACAGCCGCCGGTAGGTGGTCCGGCCGCAGCCGCCGAGGCCGAGCCGGTCGATCAGGGCGGGGACGTCGAGGGGGTGCGCGTGGAGCCCCGCGACATGCCGCAGCATCTCTTCGGCGCGGGCGCCGGAGTACACACCACCCGACTGGAGCATCACCCCGATCCGGGTCCGCAGGTCCGCGGCCTGGCGGACCGGGTCGAGCCCGAGGACCCGTACGGTTCCCGCGTCCGGGCGGCGGTAGCCCTCGCAGATCTCCACGGTGGTGGTCTTCCCGGCGCCGTTGGGTCCGAGCACGGCGGTGATCCCGGCCTCGGCGACCAGGTCGAGCCCGTCGACGGCGGCCCTGGGGGATTTCTTTCCGTACCGTTTCACCAGTCCGTGGACCTGGAGGACGGGCTCGCTTCGCATGGGTCGGAAGTCTAGGGAGCGGCCAGGGGTGCCGGGGCCACCGGGGTGACCCGCCGGGGCCGGTACGCCGCGCCCGGCCCGGTTCCGGACCCGGGCGGCGGGGGGCGGCGGGGGAGCGGGGGCCGGGGAGCGCGGGGCCGGTGGCGTGGCGGGTCCTTTAGCAGACCGACCCCGGTTAGGTAACCCTTAGTGACCAAGGCCACCGTGCCCGCTGACCTGGGTTGCTTGTCCGGGCTCGGGGATTTACGCAACAATGGCGTTGTGAAATACGTCGGCGAGGCCCGGGTGACTCCGCAGGGAGGCCCTCAGGAGGAGTCCGCGACCGGTGAGCGTTCCACACGCAACCGGGTCGCGCGCTCCATCCTGGACCACGGCCCGTCGACCGTGGCCGACCTCGCGGGCCGCCTCGGCCTCACCCAGGCCGCCGTCCGCCGCCACCTCGACGCACTCGTCACCGACGATGTCGTCGCGGCGCGCGACCAGCGGGTCTACGGGGCCCGTACCCGGGGCCGGCCCGCCAAGGTGTTCGCCCTGACCGAATGCGGCCGGGACGCCTTCGACCAGTCGTACGACGAGCTCGCCTCCGAGGCGCTGCGCTGGATCGCGCGGGCCGCCGGTGGCGGAGCCGCCGGTGAGGCCGCGGTCGCCGCGTTCGCGCGGGACCGGATCGAGTCCCTCGCCGAGACGTACCGGGCCGCGGTCGAGGCCGCGCCCCCGGACAAGCGTACGGAGGCCCTGGCGAAGGCCCTGACCGCCGACGGGTACGCTGCTACGGCGCGAAGCGCGCCCGGTCGGCAGCGCGGCGAGCAGTTGTGCCAGCACCACTGCCCGGTCGTCCATGTCGCGGAACAGTTCCCGCAGCTCTGCGAGGCCGAGACCGAGATCTTCTCGCGGCTGCTCGGGACCCATGTCCAGCGACTGGCGACCATCGCCCACGGCGACGGCGTCTGCACCACGTACATCCCGAACGTGCCGGCCGCCCCCGAGGGGCCGGACGGGACGGAACCGCGGGAACCACCGCGGGCGCCGCACCAGGCATCACCCAAGACAGCGCCCCGAACAGCGCGAGACCCATCAGCAAGCACGGCCGGGAGGAACCCCGCATGACTCTCCCCACGGAGACCGCCCACCCCGAACTCGATGGCCTTGGCACGTACGAATACGGCTGGGCCGACTCCGACGAGGCCGGTGCCGCGGCGAAGCGCGGTCTCAACGAGGACGTCGTCCTGGACATCTCCGGCAAGAAGAGCGAGCCGGAGTGGATGACCAAGCTCCGCCTCAAGGGGCTGCGGCTGTTCGAGAAGAAGCCCATGCCCAGCTGGGGCTCGGACCTGTCCGGGATCGACTTCGACAACATCAAGTACTTCGTGCGTTCCACGGAGAAGCAGGCGGAGTCCTGGGAGGACCTGCCCGAGGACATCAAGAACACGTACGACAGGCTCGGCATCCCCGAGGCGGAGAAGCAGCGCCTGGTCGCCGGTGTCGCCGCGCAGTACGAGTCCGAGGTCGTCTACCACCAGATCCGTGAGGACCTGGAGGAGCAGGGCGTCATCTTCCTCGACACCGACACCGCCCTCAAGCAGCACCCGGAGCTCTTCAAGGAGTACTTCGGCACGGTCATCCCCGTAGGCGACAACAAGTTCGCGTCGCTGAACACGGCCGTGTGGTCCGGCGGCTCGTTCATCTACGTCCCCAAGGGCGTGCATGTCGAGATCCCGCTCCAGGCCTACTTCCGGATCAACACCGAGAACATGGGCCAGTTCGAGCGGACGCTGATCATCGTCGACGAGGACGCCTACGTCCACTACGTCGAGGGCTGTACCGCGCCGATCTACAAGTCGGACTCCCTGCACTCCGCGGTGGTCGAGATCATCGTGAAGAAGGGCGCCCGCTGCCGTTACACGACCATCCAGAACTGGTCGAACAACGTCTACAACCTGGTCACCAAGCGCGCCGTGGCCTACGAGGGCGCGACCATGGAGTGGGTCGACGGCAACATCGGCTCCAAGGTCACCATGAAGTACCCGGCCGTCTACCTGATGGGCGAGCACGCCAAGGGCGAGACGCTGTCCATCGCCTTCGCGGGCGAGGGCCAGCACCAGGACGCGGGCGCCAAGATGGTCCACATGGCCCCCAACACCTCCTCGAACATCGTCTCCAAGTCGGTGGCCCGGGGCGGTGGCCGCACCTCCTACCGCGGTCTGATCGAGATCGGTGAGGGCGCGCCCGGCTCCAAGTCGAACGTCCTGTGCGACGCGCTGCTCGTCGACACGATCTCCCGTTCCGACACCTACCCCTACGTCGACGTCCGCGAGGACGACGTCTCCATGGGGCACGAGGCGACCGTCTCCAAGGTCTCCGAGGACCAGCTCTTCTATCTGATGAGCCGCGGCCTCACCGAGTTCGAGGCCATGGCGATGATCGTGCGCGGCTTCGTGGAGCCGATCGCCAAGGAGCTCCCCATGGAGTACGCCCTTGAGCTGAACCGGCTGATCGAGCTCCAGATGGAGGGCGCGGTCGGCTGACCCCGGCCGCCCCGCCGTCCCGGGGGTCCGGCCCCCGGACCCCCGCAGCGTCACGTCTTATCCCAGAAAGCGAGCACTACGACAGCCATGGCTGAGGCTCAGAATCTCCCGGTGGGGTCCACCACCGCCGGCGCCATCGCGGTGGCGGCCGAGTCGACCGTCGCCACCCGCATGAGCGCGCCCCCGTCCTTCGACGTGGCGGACTTCCCCGTGCCCCACGGCCGTGAGGAGGAGTGGCGGTTCACGCCGCTCGACCGGCTGCGCGGACTGCACGACGGCACCGCCGTCGCGACCGGCTCCGTCAAGGTCACCGTCGAGGCCCCCGAGGGTGTCGTCGTCGAGACCGTCGGCCGTGACGACGCGCGCCTCGGCCGGGCCGGCACGCCCGTCGACCGGGTCGCCGCGCAGGCGTACTCGTCCTTCGAGACGGCGTCCGTGATCACCGTCCCCAAGGACACCGTCCTCACCGAGCCGGTGCGGATCGCGGTCCACGGCGAGAGCGGTACCGCGTTCGGCCACCAGGTCGTCGAGCTGGGCGCCTTCGCCGAGGCCGTGGTCGTCGTCGACCACACCGGTGACGCCGTCCTCGCCACGAACGTCGACTACGTCCTCGGTGACGGGGCCAAGCTCACCGTCGTCTCCGTGCAGGACTGGGACGACGAGGCCGTCCACGTCGCCCAGCACAACGCGCTGATCGGCCGGGACGCCCTGTTCAAGTCGGTCGTCGTCACCTTCGGCGGGGACCTCGTACGTCTCCACCCCCGGGTCGCCTACGCGGGCACCGGTGGTGAGGCCGAGCTGTTCGGTCTGTACTTCACCGACCGGGGCCAGCACCAGGAGCACCGTCTCCTGGTCGACCACAACACCCCGCACTGCAAGTCCAACGTCGTCTACAAGGGCGCGCTCCAGGGCGACGGCGCGCACGCGGTGTGGATCGGTGACGTGCTGATCGAGGCCAGGGCCGAGGGCACCGACACCTACGAGATGAACCGGAACCTCGTCCTCACCGACGGTGCCCGGGTCGACTCCGTGCCGAACCTGGAGATCGAGACCGGTGAGATCGTCGGCGCCGGACACGCCTCCGCCACCGGCCGCTTCGACGACGAGCAGCTCTTCTACCTGATGGCCCGCGGCATCCCCCAGCAGGAGGCCCGCCGTCTCGTGGTGCGCGGCTTCTTCGCCGAGCTGGTCCAGCAGATCGGCCTGCCCGACGTCGAGGAGCGGCTGATCACCCGGATCGAAGAGGAGCTGGAGGCGTCGGTCGCATGACGTTCGTACGCGCCTGCGGAGTGAGCGAGCTGGAGGACGACACCCCGAAGAGGGTGGAGCTCGACGGCACGCCGGTCTCGGTCGTCCGTACCGAGGGCGAGGTGTTCGCCATCCACGACATCTGTTCGCACGCGAACGTCTCCCTCTCCGAGGGCGAGGTGGAGGACTGTCAGATCGAGTGCTGGCTGCACGGCTCCAGCTTCGACCTCCGCACCGGCAAGCCGTCCGGCCTTCCCGCGACGCGCCCTGTTCCCGTATACCCCGTAAAGATCGAAGGGGACGACGTGCTCGTCTCCCTTTCCCAGGAGTCCTGAGGCACCCATGGCAACGCTTGAAATCCGAGACCTGCACGTCACCGTCGAGGCCGACAACGCCACGAAGGAGATCCTCAAGGGCGTCGACCTGACCGTGAAGCAGGGCGAGACGCACGCCATCATGGGCCCCAACGGCTCCGGCAAGTCGACCCTCGCCTACTCGCTGGCCGGTCACCCCAAGTACCAGATCACCGGGGGCACCGTCACCCTCGACGGCGAGGACGTCCTGGAGATGTCCGTCGACGAGCGGGCCCGCGCCGGCCTGTTCCTCGCGATGCAGTACCCCGTCGAGATCCCCGGCGTCTCCGTCTCCAACTTCCTGCGCACCTCCGCCACCGCCATCCGCGGTGAGGCCCCCAAGCTGCGGACGTGGGTCAAGGAGGTCAAGGAGACCATGCAGCGGCTCCACATGGACCCGGCCTTCGCCGAGCGCAACGTCAACGAGGGCTTCTCCGGCGGCGAGAAGAAGCGCCACGAGATCCTTCAGCTGGAACTGCTCAAGCCGAAGATCGCGATCCTCGACGAGACCGACTCCGGCCTCGACGTGGACGCCCTGCGGGTCGTCTCCGAGGGCGTCAACCGCGTCCGCGGCACCGGCGAGGTGGGCACCCTCCTCATCACGCACTACACCCGCATCCTGCGGTACATCAAGCCCGACCAGGTCCACGTCTTCTCGGGCGGCCGCATCGTCGAGTCCGGCGGCGCCGAGCTCGCCGACAAGCTGGAGAACGAGGGCTACGAGGCTTACGTGAAGGGTGGCGCATCCGCGTGACTGTGGCCCGACAGGGGCTCTCCGGCCTCCTCGACACCGAGGCGATCCGCAAGGACTTCCCGATCCTGGACCGGGTGATCCACGGCGACAAGAAGCTGGTGTACCTGGACAACGCGGCCACGTCCCAGACGCCGCGCCAGGTCCTCGACGTGATCTCCGAGTACTACGAGCAGCACAACGCGAATGTGCACCGCGGTGTCCATGTGCTGGCCGAGGAGGCCACCGCGCTGTACGAGGGCGCGCGTGACAAGGTCGCCGCGTTCATCAACGCGCCCAGCCGCGACGAGGTGATCTTCACCAAGAACGCCTCCGAGTCGCTGAACCTCGTGGCCAACATGCTGGGCTGGGCCGACGAGCCCTACCGGGTGGACCACGAGACCGAGATCGTCATCACGGAGATGGAGCACCACTCCAACATCGTCCCGTGGCAGCTGCTCTCGCAGCGCACCGGCGCGAAGCTGAAGTGGTTCGGCCTCACCGACGACGGCCGTCTCGACCTGTCGAACATCGAGGAGGTCATCACGGAGAAGACGAAGATCGTCTCCTTCGTGCTGGTCTCCAACATCCTCGGCACGGTCAACCCGGTCGAGGCGATCGTGCGCCGTGCCCAGCAGGTCGGCGCGCTCGTCCTCATCGACGCCTCGCAGGCCGCTCCGCACATGCCGATGGACGTCCAGGCGCTCCAGGCGGACTTCGTGGCCTTCACCGGCCACAAGATGTGCGGTCCGACCGGTATCGGGGTGCTGTGGGGCCGCCAGGAGCTCCTGGAGGACCTGCCCCCGTTCCTCGGCGGCGGCGAGATGATCGAGACGGTGTCCATGCACTCCTCGACCTACGCGCCCGCCCCGCACAAGTTCGAGGCGGGCACCCCGCCCATCGCGCAGGCGGTGGCGCTGGGCGCGGCCGTCGACTATCTCGACGCCATCGGGATGGACCGGATCGCACAGCACGAGCACGCGCTCACGGAGTACGCCGTCAAGCGGCTCCTGGACGTGCCCGACCTGCGGATCATCGGCCCCACCACGGCCGAGGACCGCGGCGCCGCGATCTCGTTCACACTCGGTGACATCCATCCGCACGACGTGGGCCAGGTCCTCGACGAGCAGGGCATCGCCGTCCGCGTCGGTCACCACTGCGCGCGGCCGGTCTGTCTGCGCTACGGAATTCCTGCGACCACGCGGGCGTCGTTCTATCTGTACTCCACGCCGGGCGAGATCGACGCTCTGATCGACGGCCTGGAGCACGTACGGAACTTCTTCGGCTGAGGGGCTCTGGGATCGTGAAGTTGGACTCGATGTACCAGGACGTCATCCTGGACCACTACAAGCACCCGCACGGGCGTGGTCTGCGGGACGGTGACGCCGAGGTGCACCACGTCAACCCGACGTGCGGTGACGAGATCACGCTCCGGGTGAAGTACGAGGGACGGCGGATCGCCGACATCTCGTACGAGGGGCAGGGGTGCTCGATCAGTCAGGCGAGCGCCTCGGTGCTGAACGACCTGCTCGTCGGCAAGGAGCTCGACGAGGCCCAGAAGATCCAGGGCGTCTTCCTGGAGCTGATGCAGTCCAAGGGCCGCATCGAACCGGACGACGCCATGGAGGAGGTCCTGGAGGACGCGGTCGCGTTCGCCGGGGTCTCCAAGTACCCGGCACGGGTGAAATGCGCCCTGCTGAGCTGGATGGCCTGGAAGGACGCGACGGCCCAGGCTTTCGCGAAGGAGGCGAGGAGCGCATGAGCGACAACGAGACACTGATGAAGCCCGCGTCGGAGGAAGAGGTCCGCGAGGCACTCCTCGACGTGGTCGACCCCGAGCTGGGGATCGACGTGGTCAACCTGGGGCTGATCTACGGCGTCCATGTGGACGACGCGAACATCGCCACCATCGACATGACGCTCACCTCGGCGGCCTGTCCGCTGACCGACGTCATCGAGGACCAGGCGAAGTCGGCCACCGAGGGCATCGTCAACGAGCTGCGCATCAACTGGGTGTGGATGCCGCCGTGGGGCCCCGACAAGATCACGGACGACGGCCGTGAGCAGCTTCGGGCGCTGGGCTTCAACGTCTGACCGCTGCTCGAACACCGTTCGATCGCCCTTCGGGTGCCGCTCGGACACCGCCGAGCACCCCCGGCCACCCGTACCGGGCCTCGGCACACGCGCTTCACCCGGCCCCACCGGACACCTCCGGTGGGGCCGCGTGCTGTCCCACGGGTACCGGGACGGTGCCCCTGTCCTTCACGGGACCGGGACGGTGTCAGACGGGGGTACCGGGACGGTGTCCCTGTCCCCACGGGTGCCGGACGGTGTCAGACGCCCCGGCCGGCGGGGGTGGCCGGGGTCTCGGGCGCCGGGTCCTGATCCGCCGCCGCCGTCCCCGCCGCCGCCGGGCGCGCCCCGGCCCTGGCCTTCGCCCTCGCCCCGGCCGTGGCGGCGCGGGCGGTGAAGGTGCCCGCCGCGCAGATCACCGCGAAGCCGAGCAGGGTCCAGCGGGCCTGGCCCAGCGGTGCCGGTCCGCCCACCGCGACCAGCACCCCGGCGACCGCCGTACCGAACGCCGTGGCCAGCGAGGTCACCGTCGCGATGGCCGCCGCCGCCCGGCCGCCCTCCCCGGGATCGGCGGTGGACGTCATCGCGGCCACGGACAGATGCGGGTACGCCGCCCCGATCCCCGCGCCCGCCAGGAACAGCACCGGGACCCAGACGGCCACCAGCGCGAGCGGCGCGTCCGCGCGCTGGAGCAGCCCGAGGACCGCGAGCCCCGTCGCCAGGACCACCGGTCCGGCGACCAGCAGCCGCCGCACGGTCCCGGCGCGGGTCACCGACGAACTGGCGATCTGGGTGAGCGACCAGCCCAGTGACACCGCCGCGCCGAAGAATCCGGCCGCGAGCGGCGGGAGCCCGCCGAGCCGCTGGCCGAACAGCGGGACGAACGCCTCCACGGCGACCCCGAAGGACAGCAGCGCGAGCGTCAGGTACACCCACTTCAGCGGGGAGTCCGACCGGTAGGTCGCGGCGGGGAACACCCGTACCGGACCGCGCCGCTCGTACGCCACGAACGCGGCCGTCAGCACCAGCGCCGCGGCGATGCCCAGGGCCATCGCCCAGGCCCGCTCCAGGACAGCGGTCACGCTCACTGCCGTGGTCGCGGCGGTGACCAGCGCGAGCGACCCGAACGGCACCGGGCCCGGTGTATCGCTCCGGCCACCGCGCGGGACCACCCGGACCACGGCGGCGCAGCACACCGCCGCGACCACCGCCATCAGCGCGAACGCCGTCCGCCAGGAACCGAACTGCGCGAACAGCCCGCCGAGCGCCGGACCGGCGAAGTTCCCGACGCCGTACATCGCGGACATCAGCGCGTTGCCCCGGGTCCACAGCCGCCGGGGCAGCGCCGTACGGATCACGGCGAAGCCGAGGCCGGACAGCAGTCCGCCGCCGAGCCCCTGCACGGCCCGCCCCACCAGCAAGGTCGGCATCCCCGGACTCACCGCGCAGACCAGCGACCCCGTGAGGAACAGGGCGAAGCCCGTGACATAGGCGCCGGTGTTCCCCCAGCGGGCCAGCGACCGGCTCACCAGCATCGTCGCGATCACCATGGCGACCAGGTAGACCGTCATGCCCCAGGCGTACAGCCGCTCACCGCCGATGTCGGCGACCGTCGTCGGCAGCAGGCTGGACGCGAGATAGATGTTGACCGCGCCGACGAGCACCCCGGCCGCCATCACCAGCGCGGCGCCCCGGTGCTCGGGCCCCAGCAGTTCCCGCCAGCGGGGCGGGGCGTCGGCAGCGGGGGTGGGGGCGGCGGGAAGGGCGGGTCCCGGCGGTGCGGAGGGGCGGGTGCGGTGGCGGCCGGCGGGGGCACCGTGGCTGTCGGGGTCGGCGGTGGTGTCGGGGTCGGCGGTGGTGTCGGGTCGGGCGTGCCCGGCGCCGCCGTCGGAGGCACCGGGTCCGCCGGGTCCGCCGTGGTTGTCGGGGCCGGTGTTCCGGCCGTTCGGGGGAGTCATGTATTCGAGCGTTCCATTGAAGGAACCCCGGAGACTTCGCCCCCGAATCAGGCGGCAGGGACCTCGCTGACCTGGGGGTTTCGTCGTTCCGCTCGGGATCGGGTCTCCAGTCGCGGTGCGGGGTGCCGGGGTCCGCCGGTGCCGGGGAGCGCCGATATGTACGGCCGTACCCATCGATAGGTACACTCGTACACATGGGATATCTGTTCCTCGCCGGTGCCATCGCCGCCGAAGTCGTCGCGACCACCTCGATGAAGTACAGCGAGGGGTTCAGCAGACTGTGGCCGTCCGTGATCACCACGATCGGCTACGTCATCGCGTTCACCCTGCTCGCGCAGACCCTCAAGACCGTGCCGGTCGGCTCGGCGTACGCGATCTGGGCCGGGGTGGGCACCGCGGTGATCGCCGCGATCGGGATGCTCTTCCTCGGGGAGGCCCTGACCGCCTTCAAGGTCGCGGGCATCGCCATGGTCATCGGCGGCGTGGTCCTGCTCAATATGGGCGGGGCCCACTGATGGCCCGCCGGTACGACCCCGAGCGGCGGCAGCGGATCATCGACGCGGCGATCCGGGTGGTCGCGGACCAGGGCATCGGCGGCCTCAGCCATCGCACGGTGGCCGCCGAGGCGGACGTACCGCTCGGCTCGACCACCTACCACTTCAGCACCCTGGACGAACTGACCGTCGCCGCGCTGCGCCAGGCCAACGAGAACGGCTCGGCGTTCTTCGCGGAGCGGCTCGACGGGGGCGGCGATCTCGCGGCGGACGTGGCGCGGGCGATCGGCGAGTGGATCGCCCGGGAACGCCGCTGGGTGGAGGTGGAGTACGAGCTGTATCTCGCGGCGCTGCGCAGACCCGCGCTGCGGCCGGTCGCCGCCGAATGGGGACGCGAATTCGTCGAGCGGCTCACCGCACGGACCGACCCCGTCACCGCGAAGGCGCTCGTCGCACTGGTCGACGGGATCTGTCTCCAGGTCCTGCTGACCGGCGCGGACTACGACGAGGAGTACGCCCGCGAAGCCCTGTCCCGGGTGGTCCGCGCACCCTGACCCGGGCCGTACGGGCCGCCATTGGCCCAGCCGCCCCCCGGCCGGTTAGGTTGCACTCATGACCGACACGACTGCTGTACGCACCACCGGCGCCGTCGCCGCCGGGCTCGCCACCGTCACCTCCGACGGCGCCGTCCTCGACACCTGGTTCCCCGCCCCCGTCCTCGACGCCGGACCCGGCCCGGCCGGCACCGAGCGGCTGAGCGCCGAGCGCGCCGCGGAACTCCTCGGCGAGGGTGCCGCGCGAGCCGTCGGCACCGACGCCCGCCGCGGGGTCGAGGTCATCGCCGTCCGTACGGTCATCGCGTCCCTCGACGACAAGCCGCTCGACGCGCACGACGCTTATCTGCGGCTGCACCTGCTGTCCCACCGGCTGGTCAAGCCGCACGGGCAGAACCTCGACGGGGTCTTCGGGCTGCTCACCAATGTCGCGTGGACCTCGCTCGGCCCCGTCGCCGTGGACGACATCGAGACGGTCCGGCTGAACGCCCGCGCCGAGGGCCTGCACCTCCAGGTCACCTCCGTCGACAAGTTCCCCCGGATGACCGACTACGTCGTCCCGAAGGGCGTCCGGATCGCCGACGCCGACCGGGTCCGGCTCGGCGCGCATCTGTCCGAGGGCACCACCGTCATGCACGAGGGCTTCGTCAACTTCAACGCCGGGACGCTCGGCACCTCCATGGTCGAGGGCCGGATCTCCGCCGGGGTCGTCGTCGGTGACGGCTCCGACATCGGCGGCGGCGCCTCCACCATGGGCACCCTCTCCGGCGGCGGCAGCGTCATCATCTCCATCGGCGAACGCTGCCTCGTCGGCGCGGAGGCCGGGGTCGGGATCGCCCTCGGCGACGAGTGCGTGGTCGAGGCCGGGCTGTACGTCACCGCCGGTACCCGGATCACCCTGCCGGACGGTCAGATCGTCAAGGCCCGTGAGCTGTCCGGCGCGTCGAACATCCTCTTCCGCCGCAACTCCGTGACCGGAGCGGTCGAGGCCCGCCCGAACAACGCCGTCTGGGGCGGTCTCAACGAGGTTCTGCACAGCCACAACTGACCCCTGCGACGTGCCGCTCCGGGCGGCCCGCACGGCACCGGTCCCCGGTCGCCGCGCGGGCCGCCCTTCGTCGTCCGCGGGCACCGGCGCGCCGTACGGGGAAACGTCCGCGCACAGGCATAGCCGCCGGGCACCGCACCCGTCCGACAGGGCAGACGCCCCTGCCCGGGGGCGCCCACGTGTCGAGGAAGGTGACGATGGATGCCGAAGGGCAGCAGAGTTTCCGGGAGTTCCTGGCGAACCGGTCGTCGGCGTTGCTGAGGACCGCCGTGCTGCTGAGCGGGGGCGATCAGCACGCCGGGGAGGATCTGCTCCAGAGCGCGCTGCTCAAGGTCGTCGGCCGCTGGAACCGGATCGACGACCATGAGGCGTACATCCGCCGCATCCTGTACCGGCAGCAGGTCAACCGCTGGCGGCTGAAATGGCCCCGGCGCGAGGTGGTGGTCGCCGAACCGCCCGAGCGGAAGGCCGCCGGTGACGCCCACGCGACCGCCGAGCTGCGGCTCGTCCTGATGGCGGCCCTGACCCGGCTCACCGCACGCCAGCGCTCCGTCCTGGTGCTGCGCTACTTCGAGGACCTGCCCGAGGCCGAGGTGGCCCGGATACTGGGCTGCACGGTCGGCACCGTCCGGTCCACCACCCACCGCGCGCTGGCCCGGCTGCGCTCCCGCTCCCCGGAGCTGGTCGCCCTGACCGGCGGCGAGCCCGGCTGGGCCCGTCGGCAGGACCCGCCCGGCGGATCACCCTCCGGGCCACGACCACTCGACCCGGCCGCCCCCCAGGAGACCCGGCGGCCCGGCGGCACCACGTACGCGGAGGCAAGCCCGTGAATGTCGAGAACGTGCTGAGGAGCACCCTGCGGGAACGGGCGGAGCACACCGGGGCCGCCCCCGCCGATCTCGCCGACCGGGTGCTGGGTGCCCGCCGCCGCAGGCGCCGCGTCCGCTGGGGCCTGTCGGTGCTGGTCGCCCTGACGGCCACCGGACTCGCCCTCGGACAGATGCTGGGCGGCTCGGTGGACACCCGTCCGGCCAGCGAACGGGACAAGCGGGACGTGATCGGCCGCGCCGACCAGAGCCCGCCGCGCGAGTTCGTCGCGGCGGGGGACACCGCGCTCGCCGCGCACTACACGATCCACTGGGCGGACGTCTCGTCGCAGCGGATCGGCCGACGCGACTATCAGCTCCTCGACCAGCGGACCGGCACCTACCGGCCCGTCCCCTGGCGCTTTCTGGACGTGGCACCGGGACTGCGGACCGCCGCCGTGCTGGAGCAGGACCTGCCCGCCCGCCGGGTCGGTCTCGTCGACATGACGACCGGCAAGGTCACCCGCTGGATCGATCTGCCGGGCAACAAGGCCGGCGCCGTCTCCTTCTCACCGGACGGCAACCGGCTGGTGGCCACGACGTACGACGGGACACCGGAGGAGATCACCCTCGGGCAGGGAAGCCATTTCGCGCGGGCCGACGCGCGGCGCACCGGGTTCTGGATCATCGATCTGCGCTCGGGCCGCACCGCATGGCACCCGGCACCCGACGAGGCGGAGTACACCAGCTTCATCCCCCGCCGGGACTTCGACTGGAGCTCGGACGGACGGCTCGTCCGCAGCCCGAACGACAAGAAGGGGTACGACTACTACGACCTGAAGGGCGGCAAGGCCACCGCGCCCACCGCCGAGAAGCACCTCACGTCCCACCCCGGTGAGGTGTCTCCGGACGGCACACTGGTGGCGGGCGGACCGGCCGGGAACACCACCTCCTGGCTGATCGACGCCCGTACCGGGGCCCGCGAGGACGATGTAACCGGCTCGGAGTTCCTCGCCTGGGCGGACGACAGAAGAGCCGTCTTCCTGGGCTGCCGGGGCCTGACCTGCGAAGACTGGGACAAGCGGGTGGAAACGCTGCTCCTGGTCGATGTGCGCACGGGCCGTGTCGAACCGCTCAGCGGAGAGCGCCCCATGAACAAGACCGAGAAGGAGCTCTGGCAGCCGGTCTTCGCGCCACGCTGACCCCCCCGGGCCCGGGACGGGGCGATCCCGTCCCGGGCCCGAGGGCCTGCCGCGACCGCCGGTCAGGGGCGGAAGCGCAGCACCTGCGGGTCGTGGTCGCTGTTCTGGTCCGCGAACTCCGCGTTGAGGTGGACCGAGTCGTAGGCGAAGCCGCCCCGGCGCACCGAAGGACTGATCAGGATCTGGTCGAGCACCTGGCTGTTGCCCTGGTACGTGTACGAGTACCGGTCCGACTCCGGCAGCGACCTGACCGCCGGCCACAGCGCCCCGCCGTCCGCCAGGAGCTCGGTGGTCCGGGAGAACTCGAAGTCGTTGATGTCGCCGAGGGCGATCACATCGGCGTTCCGCTGGACCTTCAGGATGTCCTTGACGAAGGAGTTCAGCTCGGTCGCCTGGAGATGCCGCTGGGTCTCCGAGGAGCGGTTCGGGGGCTGGAACTGCGAGGTCAGTGCCTGGTCGCCGCCCTTCGAAGCGAAGTGGTTGGCGATCACGAACACCGTACGGCCCCGGAAGACGAACTCGCCGGCGAGCGGCTTGCGGCTGCTCTCCCAGGCAGGTGAGGCGGGGGTGATCCGGCCCGGGGACACGGTCAGCGCGGCCTGGCCGCCGATCCGGGTGACCCCGGCGGCGGTCGTCGCGTCCCCGCCGGCGCGGTCGGTGAAGGACACCCGCTCCGGGTCGAAGAGGAACACCTGGCGGATGTTGCCGCCGGGCTGGCCGCCGTCCGCGCCGTCCACCGGGTCGATGGACCGCCACGCGTAACTCGGTCCGCCCTGCGCGACGATGGCCTCCGTGAACTTGCGGACCGTGGCGTCGGCGGACACCGTGCCGTCGTTCACCGGGCCGTTGCCGTCCTGGATCTCCTCCAGCGCGACGATGTCCGGCGAGGCCAGATTGCCGACCACGGCCTTCGCCAGCGCGTCGAACTTCTCCTGCGGGTCGCCCGGGTCGAGGTTCTCCACGTTGTAGGTGGCCACCGCCAGCTCGCGGTGGTGCTGCGGGCGGGTCCGCTCCCGCTCCGGACCCCGGTCCGCGACCGTGCCGAGCGTGCGGGCGGTCAGGGTGTAGCCGCCGAACTGGTTGAAGTCCAGCGGCCCCTCGGCGCCGCCCGTCAGCACATCACCGACATCGGCCACCGGGAACGGCCGCTCCGCGAGCGGGATCAGGGACTGGACCTGGAGCCGTCCGGTGTTCTGGTCGTCGTACGAGCCGTAGACCGTGCCGCCGCGCCGGTTGTCGTTCTCGTCCGGCTTCACCGTGACCCACAGCGCGCTGTACGGGTCGGTGGCGCCGACCACCCGCGAGGTGCCGACCCGGACGTTCATGCCCTCCAGGGACTCGTAGCGGTCCAGCGCGTAGGCGCGCGGGCGCAGCGGCAGCCCGTTCACCGAACCCTGCGCCGCCGGGTCGCCCACCGGGGCGTAGGCGTCGGGCACGGACCGGCGGTCGAGGGTCACCGGCGCGGGCAGCGCGTTGCCGGAGGAGTCGACCGTGACGGTCGCGCGGCTGAGCTGGGTCAGCGACTGGTTCCCGCTCGACGCGCCGCCCGGGACGTACTCGGCGACGGTCCCGGAGACCCGTACCGCGTCACCGACGGCCACCTTCGGGGTGGTCCCGGTGAAGACGAAGAGGCCCTCGCTGGTGGCCGGATCGCGGTCCGGGTTCGGGTCCTGGAACCAGAACCCTCTGGACGAGCCGTAGCCACGGACCCCGGTCACGATCCCGGTGACATCCGTGACCTGCTGCCCGGCGAGCGGGGATATCCGGGTGGTGCCCTGGACGTCATGGACGGCGACCGGGCCCGAGTCCGGCCCGGCCTGGGCGGGAGCGGTGAGGACCACGGCCGTCAGGGTGGAGCAGACGGCGGCGACGGTGAGCGTGGCGAGACGGGTCGAGGTGCTGCTCGGCAAGGGAGATCCCTCCAGGGTCGGGACGGGTCGGGTGGAGAAGGGTGGGGCTGGTCGGGTCGGTACGAGCGGGGCGGTACGGGTACGGCGGTACGGGTACGGGCACGGCTGTCGGGACCGGACGCCGGGACGGGTGGAACGCGGGCTGAACGCCGGGGCGGGCCGGACGGCGCGGGCCGGGCGTCCGGGGTGGTGCGGGGGTGGCATCGGGTCGTTCGGGGCGCGTGGTGGTGCGGGGGTGGTGTCCGGGCGGCGCACGGGGTGCCACCGGTGGTCGTCCCGGCGGTGCTCCCCGGCCGTCGCGGGTGTCGGCGGTGGCTGTGGTGCTGGTGATGAGGGCGGTCACGGGCCGGGCCGGTCCGGGCGACGCTCTGCCCGGGTCCCGTCACCGTGCGGTTTCTACGCGCGTCAATCTCTTGCGTCGGCGGGGGAGTTGTCAAGGTCCCGGAGGTGTACTCCACTTGTCGAGTACATGAACCAGGCGGCATGGGGTGAAATCCGTCTAGGCTGAGCGGCCGGACCATATGCCTGGAGGAGAACCCCCCGATGTCAGACCGTTCCCCGCTGCCCCCGGTGCTGCTGCGCCCCGAGGCGGAGCTCGCCCGGGAGGCGCTCGCCGCCCCCCTGTTCTCCCGCGCCGTGCGGCTCGCGCGGTGGGCCGCCCCCGGGACCCCGGTGAGCGCCGGGGGAGAACTGGCTGAGGAACTGCTGCCCGCGGCGGCCGTCGAGCTCGGACTCCTCGACCCCGGCGCGGTGGGCCTCGGCGAGGACACCGGCGTGAGCGGGTCCGTCCCGGCCGCCCAGGTCGAGGACGCGCTCGCGGACGCCGGTGAGGCCTGGCGGGTCGCGGTCGACACCGGACTCGTCGAGGTCACGGAACCGGCGGACGAGCCGGCGGACGGCTACGAGGACGGACCCGACGGCACCGCCACCCAGGGCGAGGAGCTGGAGCTGATCACCTCGGGCTCGCCGCAGGACGTCCTCACGCTCTGGCTCACCGCCCTCGACACCGTCCTGGCCGACGCGACCGTCCCCGATCTGGACGACCTGATCGGCTCCGTCGACGAGGAGGGCCTGGTCGACCTGCGGGAACTCGACTGGGACCCGGAGGCCGAGGCCGACTTCCTCGAAGGCGTGCTCGGCAATCTGTATCTGCTGACCGTCGACGAGGACGGCCCCGGCGACGGCCCGGTGCCGCTGCCCGCGCTCGCCGCGTCGATGCTCGTGCCCGACGACATGGGCGAGCCCACCGACGACGTGCTGGAGCAGGTGTCCGACGCGATGCTGAAGCTCGACGGCCAGTTCCGGATGCTCGCCCCGGTCGGCCTGGTCGAGTACCGGCCCGTGGACGAGGCGCTGATGGCCGACGCCGACGAGTCCGCCGCGCCCGGCGCCGACGGGCCGGCCGTCCCGGACGACGACATCGACGTGAGCCGCTACGGCATGGTCCGGCTCACCCCGCTGGGCCTGTACGGGGTACGGGCGCGGATGCTGGAGGCCGGTCTCGACGTCCCCCTCGTCGGGGACCTCGCGGACAAGGGCGCGGACGTCCTGCTGGACCGCGCCGGAGCCTTCCCGCCCGCCGCGGCCCGCGCCGAGACCGCGCTGTGGCTCGGCCGCCGCGAACCGCTCGCCGCCGCCCGGGAACTGCTGTCCGCCGCACGCGGCGAGGACGCGGACGGCCCGCTGCGCAGGCTCAGTTGCCAGCAGGCCCTCGCCGTGCTCGGCGCCCCCGCGGAACCGGCGGTACGGGAGGTGCTGGACGATCCGGAGCTGGGCGGTCTGGCCCGGGTGTGGCTCACCGAGCACGGCGCCACCGACGTCCCGCCGCCCGGTGAGGACATGATCTTCTGGCTGACCGTCGACACGGTCGCCGCCCAGCTCGCCGCCGAGGGCAACAGCGAGGAACTCCAGGGGCTGGTCGAGGGCATCGCCGCCCAGCACTCCGGGTTCTTCGGCACGGTGTGGCGGGTCGACCACCCCGCCACGGCGGACGTCCTGGAGGCGATGGGGAGGCTGCACCCCGACAAGGCGGTGGCCAAGCTGGCCCGGAAGGCCGCGTTCAAGGCCCGGTCGCACCGGGCCTCGTGACCCGGCGGTCCGGCGCCCCGCGCGTCGGACCGCACCCCGGGGGTTTCGGTCACCCCGGGGTGCGTCGGTTCGCCGGTTCGGCAAGCGGCGGTTCGCCGGGCATCGCCCGGAGCGGCCGGGCCGCGTTCCTGCCCCGGGCACCCCTGGAGCGGTCCCCCGGGCACTTACGGATGTGGGCTGTACGGGAACCGAGGACGGCCTGTGGTGGGAACCCGAGGACGGGCTGTTCCGGAGCCCGGCTCCGGGTGCCGAGGGTGACTCAAGTGCGTGCGGGGGCGTACGCCTTGACCTCCGCGCGGCCGAGCCGGACGTACCAGCCGTGGCGGTCGGCGGCCAGTTCGGCCACCGTCCCGCCCGTGTCCCAGCTGCCGAGCGGTTTCCCGTCGGAGCTCCGGAACGCCTCGCAGATCCGTCCGGCCACCGCGTACACCACCGCGCCGACCAGCACCGGCGGACAGGAGGCGGGGCCGTCGCCGACGCTCCTGGCGGACCAGCGCGGCTTGCCCGTACCCGGGTCGACGCATTCCAGCGTCCGGCCGCCCGACCAGTGCACCAGCGCTCCGCCGGTCCCCACCGGGGCGCGGGTGCCGCCCGCGCGCCGGGGCCAGTTGGGCTCCAGGCCGAGGGTCGCCCGGCCCCAGGACAGTGCGCCGGTCGCGGGGTCGATGCCGTGCAGCCGCCCGCCCGACACCAGCAGCGCGGCGTCCCCGACCCGGCCGAACGCGGTGGTGCCCGGTGACACGGTGAGCCCGAGTTCCCGCTCCCGGACGCGTTTTCCCCGGGCCGGGTCGAGCAGGACCAGCCGTCCCCCGGCGTCCAGCAGCGCCGGTCGGTCGTCCGCCACCGCCCCGGCGACCGCCCAGCCGGGCCGGCCGTCGCTCCGGCCGCCCTCCTCGTACGTCCAGCGGTTCCGGCCGTCGTCCAGGCCGACGTAACGGGCGATCGCGCCCGGGGCCGGGTCGGTGAGGAGCACACCGCCGGGGAACGCGACCGCCCGCTCCCACCGGACGGACTCCGTACGCCGCCAGAGCCGTTCGCCGGTCGTCAGGGACGCGGCGTGCAGCAGGTACTTCGCGGGGTCGCCGGTGTCCTCGTACAGGCCGACCAGGGTCCGGCCCGACACGGTGAACCACAGGGGGCCCGACGGGAGGCGCGGGTCCAGGGGCAGGGCGCGCCCGTCGCGCAGCCGCAGCGGCCGGGTGCCCAGATCGCCCGCCGTGAGCAGACCCCCGACGACACCCCAGGCGGTGGGGGCGGAGGTGGACGCCTTCGCCGCCCACGCCCGTCGGCCTCCGGCCGCGTCATGGGCCTGGACGGTACCGACGGCCGGGTACACATCGCGGGTGCCGTGCACGACCACCCCCGTCCCGCTCGCGAGGATGGCGTCCACCGCGCCGCCGTCGCCCGCCGACAGGGTCCAGCGGGGGGCGTCCGGGCCCGCCCCGCCCGTACGCACCTCCCACTCGGGAGGTCCGGACGGGCCGTCGTCCGGGGTGAGGAGGCTCGCCGCGTAGGCCACGAGACCGGCGAAGCCGCCCGCTCCGGCGATCAGCAGACCGCGACGCCCCAGCTTCCGCAGCCGCCGCGCGCGCTCTCCGGGCAGCGGGACGGGAACCTTCGGGACGGCAGGGGTGGCCCCGGACGGGGGGCCACCGGCTGTCGTCGTCCGAGTGGCGGTGTCCGCCCGGATCTTCAGGTCGGTCTTCGGGCGGGTGCTCGTGGCGGCTGGTGTGGCGGCGGCCGTGGCGGCGGGGCGCGGGTCCGGGTTCATGGCCGGGTCCGGGGTCGTGCCAGTGCTCGTGTCCGGGGTCGGGACGGTGGCCTGTGCGCGTGGGTCGGCGGGTCCGCTCGCCTTGTCGCCCGGGGTGCGCGGGGCGCCCGGGGGCGGCTGGGGTGGTGCTCCGACCAGGGTCCGTACCGGGTCCGTACGCCACCACAGGGGGGCCGCCCGGTCCGCCGTGCGGCGCAGGATCTCGGCCGGGCCGGGGCGTCGGGCGGGCTCCTTGCGCAGACAGTCCGCGACGAGCGCCCGCAGCCCCGCGGCCCAAGGCACCCCGTCCAGATCGGGTTCGTCGTGGACGGCCCGGTACAGCAGCACGGCCGCGTTGCCCGCCCCGAAGGGCGCCCGGCCGGACGCCGCGTACGCCAGGACCGCGCCCAGGGCGAAGACATCCGTCGCGGATGTCACGGGTGTGCCCTCCGCGATCTGCTCGGGGGCCATGTAGCCGGGTGTCCCGATCAGCGCCCCGGTCCCGGTCAGGCCCGGGTGGGTGCCGTCGGTGACCCGGGCGATCCCGAAGTCGATCACCCGGGGCCCGTCGCCGGTCACCAGGACGTTCGACGGCTTCAGGTCGCGGTGCACCAGCCCCGCCGCATGGATGTCGCGCAGCGCCTCCGCGAGGGCCCCGCCGAGCGCGAGCGCGGCGGCCGGGGCGAGCGGGCCGCCGACCGCGACGGTACGGCGCAGGGTGACCCCCGGCAGATACGCCGTGGCGAGCCAGGGCAGCGCGGAGTCCGGGTCGGCGTCCACCACCGCCGCCGTGAACGCGCCGGTCACCGCCCGCGCGGCAGCGGCCTCCCGGCGGAACCGCGCCCGGAAGTGCGCGTCCCCGGCGAGATGCGCGTGCACGGTCTTCACCGCGACCAGCCGCCCGCCCGGACTGCGTCCCAGATACACCTGCCCCATCCCGCCCGAGCCGAGCCGCGCCAGCAGCCGGTGCCCGCCGAGTTGTTCCGGGTCACCCGGCCGCAGCGGTTCACCGACTCCTGGCGGTGCGCCGGCCGGTGCACTGGCCGGTGTGTCCGGTGTGTCCGGTGTGTCCGGTGTGTCCGGTGGCGTCCCGTCCGCGCCGGGCGGTGTCCCGAGCCGTCCTCGGGGTGCCCGGTCCGGTCCGGGCCGCGTCCCGTCCGCTCCGAGGGGTGTCTCGGTTGCCCCGGGACGTGCCTCGCCCTCCCCGGCCGGGTCGCCGTCCCCGGGGGGTGTCCGCTCGGTCCTGGGCCGCGTCTCGTCCACTCCGGGGGGTGTGCGGGCGGCCCCGGGACGTGCCTCGCCCCGCCCGGCGGGTGCTCCGATCCCTCCGGGGGGTGTGCCGTCCGTTCCGGGTGGCTTCCCGCTCGCCCCCGGCGGTGTCCCGCTCATCGCCGTACCCGGCCCGTCACGGGCGTTCCCCTCTCGCCGTCAGCGGATCGGGCGGGGCGTCGTCCCGCCCGACCGTTGGCCATGGGTCCTCCGACCCGTACGTCATCAGTCGTCCGGCCCGCCGAGGGTGTGGACGGTTCCGGTGGCCCATACATGGACCACTCCGTCCCCCGCCGCCGCGCGGACCGTGTCGAACCGTTCCACGGGCGCGGCCCACACAGTGTCGCCCGTCGCCGCGTCCAACGCGTGCACACCCCAGCCGGGACGGCCGCCGCCCGGTGTTTCCCTGACCGCCGGATCGGGGCCCGCCGCGTACATCAGACCGTCGGCCACCAGCGGTACGTTGCTGTCCTCGGCGAGCGGGGCCACGTCATGGCGGCGCCAGCGGACGGCGCCGCCGTCCACGTCGAGCGCGCCGAGCCCGCCGCCGTCCGTGCCGAAGTGGACGAGACCGCCGACCACCACGCCGGTGATCCCGACCGGGTCGCCTTCCTCCGGCTGCCGCGACCAGCGGACGCCGCCGCTGGCCCGGTCGACGGCCTCGACCCTGTCGTACACCGCCTGATGGACGACGCCCCTGGCCCCGGGGCGTACCCCGGGCCGGGCGGAGCCGCCCGCGATCTCCTCCAGTACGTCGCCGTCCCGCTCGCGCAGCAGGAACAGCGGACCGGTGGGGGCGGCGCGCCGACGGTCGCCCGATCCGTCGACCGCGAGGGCCAGGACACCGTCCGCCAGCTCCGCGCCGATGGCCTCGGCGGCGGTGCCCTGACGGAACCAGAGCGGTTCGCCCCGTGCCCGGCCATAGGCGTACACGCGCCACGGCTTCCCCGCCGAGGAACGTTTCTCCCATCGGGTGCCGTACGGCCAGGTGGTGACGAGGCAGAGCCGGTCGGCGGAGCGGACGAGCAGCGTACGGGTGCCGTCCGGTGTCCACGCGTCGGTCAGCGGACCCGGACGGCCCGGAAATCCCGCGAGGCCCGGGGTCTCCCAGCGGACCGTACCGGCCGCCGAGTCGAGGGCGATGATCGCCGTGTCCCACATGGTGTGGCGCAGGGCGTGCACCGTCCTGCCGTCCGGATGGACGGAGTTCACCTCCGGGTACGTCCACGAGGTGGTGCCCGTCCGGGCGTCGAGCCGGTGGAGGGTGGTGTCCGTGTGGGCGAGGAGCGCGGGTCCGTCGCGGTGGAGGGTGACGGTGGACGTGGCGGGTGCGGCGATCTCACGGCTCCAGCGGACGACGCCCCGGGGCAGGGTCCGCGCGGACGGCGTCCGCCGCGGCTTCCCCGCCCCCGCGGTGTCCCCGGACGCGTTGTCGTCGCTGAGGGCGAGCGCCGTCGCGGTGGCGGCGGCCGAGGCCGCGGCCAGCCCGGCCGCCCCCCAGGAGAGAAACCGGCGACGGGCCAACAGGCCACGCGGGGGCTGCTCAAGAGCACCGCGCGGGGGGTCCCCGGTGGGGGCGGCGGTGACGGTGGTGTCGGCGGGGGCGCTGGGGCTGGTGTCGGCGGTGACGGTGCCAACAGCGGTGACGATGGCGGTGTCAGGGGCGGGAGGCGGTGGGCCGGTGGGGACCCGGCCGTCAGGTGCTGTGCCGTCAGGTGGTGGCCCGGCGGGGGCTTGACCAACAGGTGAGGGGCCGGAAGGTGATGCGCCACCAGGCGTTGGACCGGCGAGCCTTGGACCGGCGAGCCTTGGGTCAGCGAGCCTTGGGTCAGCGGGTGTGGGGGTGGCGGGAGCCGTGTGCTGGGCGTCGGGGGTGGCGGGAGCCGTGCTCCCGGACGCGGCCCACTCGGTGTACGCGGTGACCGCGCGGGCCGCCGCGAGGTCGTGGTGGCCGATCAGCTCGGTGACCGTGGGCGCCTCCCACCAGGGCGCCGACGCTCTCGGCGCGCACCAGGCCAGCAACTCCGGGACGGTGGGACGGTCCGCGGGCTCCTTGGCCAGACAGCGGCCGAGGAGATCGTCCCAGCCGCCGTCGGGGACCCCGATCAGATCGGGCGCCTCATGGACGGTGCGGTAGAGGATCTGGGGCGCGGTGCCGGAACCATGGGGGTTGCGGCCGGTCGCGCTGAGCGCGAGGAGCGCGCCGAGGGCGAAGACATCGGCGGCCGGGCCGGTCTCCCCGTCCCGGGTGATCTGCTCGGGGGCCATGAAGCCGGGGGAGCCGATGATCTCCCCGGTGCCGGTCAGCGTCTCCTCGTCGTCCGAGGCCGTTCCGTCGCCGCGCCCGGTGTCCCCGCCGGGGTCGCCGCCCGTGGCGCGGGCTATCCCGAAGTCGATGACCTTCGGCCCGTCGGCCGTCACCACGACATTGGACGGTTTCAGATCGCGGTGCACCAGTCCCGCCGTATGGACGGCCGCCACCGCCTCCGCGAGTGCAGCGCCGAGCGCGGCGAGGTTCCCGGAGTCCAGCGGACCGAGCGCGGCCAGCGCCTCCGAAAGGGCGGGACCGGCACAGAACTCGACGGCCAGCCAGGGGTGTCCGGCCTCGGGATCGGCACCCAGGACGGCCGCGGTGAAAGGTCCGCGGATGGCTCGTGCCGCTGCCGTCTCCCGCCGGAACCGTTCCCTGAATCGGGGGTCCGCCGCCAGGTGCGGGTGCACCACCTTGACGGCGACGAGCCGCCCCGAAGCGGAACGTGCCAGGAACACCCGGCTCATCCCGCCCGCCCCGAGCGGCGCCACCAGAAGGTACTCCCCGAGCCGCCCGCCGGGCCCGGCGCCACCGGGACCGCTCCCGTACCCGAAGGCGGAACCGCCGTCCGCGCGCTCCGGCATCTCTTCCGTGCCCCGCACCATCAACGTCCCTCCTCCGTAACGACGCTACGCCCGTACGCCGTCCTCCCGTCCGGTGAACACCGACGCCCGGACGATCACAGCGACGCACATGGGACACAACGGGGTTGCATCCGGCCGAAATCCTCCCCGGGACTTGTCCACGCAGGATCGAGATATCTAACATTTCACCGTATGGGCGGCGTACACGGTGCCGACGGAACGAGAGGCGTACGGATGCGGAACGCGAGCGGTTCCGGAGGGCCGGGCGGGCCGGGGCGTACCGGCATCGCCGGGGCACCTGGCCGGACGGCCCGCGTCGACGCGCCGAAGAGCCCGCCCGCTCCCACTCTCCAGCTTCTCCCGCTCGACCCGGCCGGTGCCGGGGACCGAGCGGTTCCGCTTGCGTGGGGAACCGGCACCGGCACCGGTCCCGGCGACTTGCGATATTCGGGGACTTCGGGGACTTCGGGGACTGTCGGGGCGGCGGGTGACAGCGGGGCCTTCGCGGGGATCGGTGTCGGCGGGGTGCGCCGGGTCCGGCGGACCCTGCTCCGCGACCAGGCGTACGAGTCGATCCGGGACGCCATCGTGGGCGGGGACATCCCGCCCGGCTCGGTCGTCCGGGACACCGAGCTCGCCGAACTGCTCGGCCTCTCCCGCGCACCGGTGCGCGAGGCGTTCTCCCGGCTCACCGACGAGGGTCTGCTGGAGTCGAAACCGCAGAGCTACACACGGGTGACCGAACTCGTCGCCGCCGATGTCCGTGACGCGGCGGCCGTGGTCCGGGCCATGCACGAGGTGGCCGTCCGGGCAGCCGTACCGCGCCTCACGGACACCGACCTCCAGGCGATGCGCGAGGCCGACGCCCGCTTCCTGCGGTTCGTGTCCGAGGGGGACATCGATGCCGCGCTGCACGCCGACGACGAACTGCACCACACCCTCGTCCGGGTCGCCGACAACCGCGCGGCGGCGGCCACCATCCGCCGCTACACCCCGCTGATCCGCCGACTGGAACGCGACCGCTTCGGTGATCCGGTGACCTGCCGGTCCGCCGGACTGCACGACCGTCTGATCGCCGCGTGCGCGGCCCGTGACCTCACGGCCGCATGCACGGTGACCACCGAGATCTGGCGTGGCCTGGAGCAGTTGGCGGACGACTGCGACGCGGACGGGCCGGGCCCGGTGGACGCCCTGACCGGCCCGGGCTCCCCGCGTCGTACGGGACGATAGCCGCCTTCGCCCAGCCCCGCCGAAGGCCGGGCGCCTTTCCCGTTTCGAACCATGCTGCTCGTCGGCCGTACGGCCGACGGCGGGTGGGGCCCCGGATGCCGGGTACCCCACCCGAAGGGTGTTACAGCGCCTGCGCGCTCGGCTTCACCATGCCGCGCACCGTGCGGGACTTGACGAAGTCGCCCAGGGCCGTCATCTCCCACTCGCCGCTGAACTGCCGGATGAGCTTGCACATGATGACGCCTGTCTGCGCCTCGGCGTTCGTCAGGTCGAAGCGGACCAGCTCCTCGCCCGTCGCCCCGTCGAGCAGCCGGCAGTACGCCTTGGCGACATCGGTGAACTTCTGGCCCGAGAAGGAGTTCACCGTGAAGACCAGGCCCGTCGCCTCCTGGGGGAGCCGGCCGAGGTCGACCATGATGACCTCGTCGTCCCCCGCGCCCTCGCCCGTGAGGTTGTCGCCGGAGTGCTTGATGGAGCCGTTCAGGATCGAGAGCTTGCCGAAGTAGCAGCTGTCGAGGTGGTTGCGCTTCGGGCCGTACGCGATCACCGAGGCGTCGAGGTCGATGTCCGCGCCGCGGTACGCGGGCTCCCAGCCGAGGCCCATCCGCACCTGGGACAGCATCGGACGGCCGCCCTTGACCAGCGACACCGTCTGGTTCTTCTGAAGGCTGACGCGGCCCTTGTCGAGGTTGATCTTGCCCGCGCCGAGCGGCGGCGCCGCGGGCGGGGCGGCCGGGGCCGCGGCGGGCGGCGGGGCCTGCTGCTGGGCGACCGGGGCCGGGGCCGGGGGCGGCGGCGCCGCGGCGACCGGGGCGGCGACCGGGGCGGCCGGAGCCGGTTCCTCCACGCTCACGCCGAAGTCCGTCGCGATGCCCGCGAGGCCGTTCGTGTAGCCCTGGCCCACCGCGCGGGCCTTCCACACGCCGTTGCGCAGATAGACCTCGACGATCACCAGCGCGGTCTCCCCGCTGAGCTGCGGCGGGGTGAAGGTGGCCAGGACGGAGCCGTCGTCGGCGTTGCGGATCGTGGCCGTGGGCTCGATGCCCTGGAAGGTCTGCCCCGCCGCGTCCGGGCTGGCCGTCACGACGATCTTCTCGATGCCCGCGGGGACGGCCGAGGTGTCCACCGTGATCGCGTCGGGCGCCGTGCCGTTGCCCGAGCGGTAGGCCACACCCGGGCCCGCGGGCTGGTTGTAGAAGATGAAGTCGTCGTCGGAGCGCACCTTGCCGTCGGCGGTGAGCAGCAGGCCCGAAACGTCGAGCCGCACCGGAGCGGCGACGTCGACCGCCACTCGCGCGGCGGTGAGAGGGATGTTCGAGCCGGGGGTCATAGCTGTCATGCCGGGGTAACGAACGACCCCGCACCGCCGTTCCCTCACCCGCACGACAAGTCGCGAATCCGCTCAAATGGACCCCCAGGTCGCCTTCGCTCGCGCTTCCGAGGTCCCCCGGCTGGACGTACTTGTCCCCGCACAGGCCGTCCGTGGGTGCGCAGTTCCCCGCAGGCCGCCTTCGCTCGGGCTCCGGGGCTTCCTGCCGGGCCGCTTCGGATCGCCGACCTCGGCGGCCGGGTGCGGTTACTGGTGCGTGGCCAGGAACGGCAGGAGGACGTCGGCCATCTCGTCGGGTACCTCCTCCGCGAGGTCGTAGCCGGCGTCGAAGGTGTGTCCGGTGACGTCGTGGGCCATGAGCCGCATCTGGGACTCGTTGCGGTCACCGATGAACGCGGATCCGCCGAGGGCCAGCACCGGGATGTCCAGTTTCTTCTGTGCGGTCCGCCGGTTCTGTTCGGCGTCGACGAGCATGGCCCGGTAGATGGAGAGCATCGCGCGGATCCCGCCAGGCATGGAGTAGCAGCGCACGTATTCGTCGACCGCGTCGGGGGTGGCGCTGTCCGGCCGGCTGCGCTCGTACTTGATCATGTAGGTGATCAGCTCGCGCTCGTGTCCGGCGATCAGCATCTCGGGTATGTCCGGCTGGAAGTAGAAGCCCAGGTGCCACAGGTGCATGCCGCTGGAGATGTTCTCGGGGGTGAGGGCTGTGTGGTCCTCGAAGCCGAATCCGGGGAACAGGGCCTCGGCGAACACGAGAGCGGTGACGTGGTCGCGGTGGCGGGCGGCGAGTTGGTAGCCGATCACCGCTCCCCAGTCCTCGCCCGCGACGGCGTATGTCCCGTGTCCGAGGTGGTTCATCAGCTCTGCGATGTCGTCGCTCATCGTCGCGGAGTCGTAGCCGTCCGACGGGCGGGCGGAGTCGCCGAGACCGCGAAGGTCCGGGACGACGACGGTGCAGTGGGGCGTCAGCTTCGGGACGAGGTGGCGCCAGTGGTAGCCGGTCTTGGGCACGCCGTGCAGGAGCACCACCGCGGGGCCGGACCCGGCTGTGCGGTAGTGCAGACTCGTTCCGTTCACGGCGGCTCGGCCCGTGCGGACGGGCGTTCCGTCATGGTCGAACATCATGTTTTTCCACCTTCTCGGTGTACGTCGCGATGCGGGTGTCAGTGGGCTCGCGCGGGGTCGACGAGGGTCACCAGGCGGCTCGGTCCGGTGCCGTCCGCGGTTGTCCGGGCAGCGGAACGGCCGGCGGGGCGCAGGGTGACGTTCTCCGGGTAGAGCCGGCCGAGCAGGGCCAGTACGACGAGGTCGTCCTGACCGGTGGCGTCCAGGGTGACGTCGCCGCTCCGCGTCCACACCAGTCCCGGCGCGCGCAGCGCGGACCAGGCGTCGGCGGTGCCGGACGCGTCACCTGCGGCGGGGTCCTCACGCTGGGTGTAGCGGTGGCCGCGCAGGGCTTGGCCGAGGTCGACGCGGGCGGTGGTGCCGTCGTGGGTGACCTCGATGCGGGCGGTGCGGGTCCCGTCGGCGACCGGCGCGGTGACGGTACGGGCGGAGAACGGGCCGGATGTGGTGGTGGCGGGCGGCAGGTCCTCGACGAGGGTGCGGGGTGCGGCGTAGTAGTCCCGCACCGCGGGGACGTACGTGGCGGCTTCACCGACGGCCGGGTCGGGGCGCCAGGTCAGCAGGTGCCGGGGTGCGGTCAGCGGTGGCTGGTCGAGGACGGCGGGCAGGGCGGTGCCGCCACCCGCCTCGAAGCCGTAGCCGGCCGGGCCGGAGGTGCCGGTGACGACGTGGCGGGCGAGGACCACGATGCTGGTGTGCCGGATCTGCCGGACCAGGAGTTCGGTGAGGAACGCGTCGCGGGCCGGTTCGGTGTGCCGCAGTCCGGTCGGGGTGATCAGGAGCGGGACGTCCTGCCAGTTGGTGAAGGTCAGCAGGGCGTCGCGCAGCAGGACCATCTGGTGGAGCCACTCGTTGTAGAGCTGCATCGTGACCGGTCCGCCGCGACGTCCGCGGAGCAGATCGGCTGCGGGAGGGGTGAGCAGGTGGCCGTAGCAGTGGCTGCGGACGACCAGCGGGCCGGCGGGCAGCGGTACCGGATCGGTGAGCAGCCTCTCCAGCGCCTCGGTCGACCAGGAGGCAAGTTCCTGGCCGATCGTCTCGGCCTGCGCGCCCAGTTCGCGTGCTGCCGGGGCACTGTCCGGGCCGGGGGACAGCGGGAGGGAGGTCTCCCGGGTGCCGAGGGCGAGTGCCGCGCGGATCTGGTCCTCCAGCACCTCGCTGTCGGCGCTGGTGAGGGCGTTGTCGTCGATGATGCCCTGGAGCAGCGGCTCGGTGGCGGTGAAGAACTCGCGGGCGGTCAGGGCGGTGCCGGCCGCGGGGAAGGTGTTCCAGCGGCTTCCGCCGAGAGCGGGCGTACTCGGGACGGGGGCGGGGGGCATGGGTCCTCCGAAGTCTTCGACCGAAGCGGGGCGGGGTCGCCTGATCCCGTGTCCGGGCGGGCACCGGCGACTTTTCTGGATCGTGCGATACAGATTCCGGGCATGAAAAACTCAGTCGAGGGCGGCCAGCGCGACCTCCACAAGGGGTTCGAGGGCGCGGACGTCCGGCGTGATCTTCGCGGAGACCAGCAGTCCGTTGAGGAAGGTGACGAGGAAAGCGGCGAGGCTGTACGGGTCGTGCCGCTTCGCGATCTCACCCCGCTCCGCCGCGACCCGCAGCACTTCGGCGAGCGCGTCCCGGCCGGCGTCCTGCATGTCGCGCACGGTGCGCCGGGTCGCCGCGTCCTCCGGCAGGCGCTCGCAGGCGGCATTGACCACCAGGCAGCCCCGGCCGTCGTCCTCCACGGCGATCCGGACCCGCTCGACCAGCATCGTGCGGATCGCCGACCGGGCGTCCGCCCCCTCCTCCAGACTGCGCAGGGCGTCCGCCGCGAGGGTGGTGCGGTAATGCTCCAGCGCCGCCCGGTACAGGCCGGCCTTGTCGCCGAACGCGGCATACAAGGACCCCTGCCCGATCCCCAGGTGTCCGGTCAGGTCGCGCACCGAGGTGGCCTCGTAGCCGCGCGTCCAGAACAGCTCCATCGCACGGCTCACCGCCGCCTCCGTGTCGAACTCCCGGGTCCTTGCCATGACCTCACCGTAACCTATCTGGATCGTGCGCTCAAGAAAAAATCCGCGGCCGCCCGGCCATTCGCTGACCCGCAGGCCGCCTCACGGCTGCTCGTCGTCAGCGTCCTCGGCGGTGTCCGGGTCGCGCGGCGGGCGCAGGCGCATGGCCTCGTCGATCCGCCCGTACTCGGCGAACGCGGCGCCGAGCGGGGTCGGGTGGCCTTCGCGGCCGAACATCCGCAGCGGGTCGTAGGCCCGGACCTGGTTGGTGATGAGCGATCCGGCGACGCGGAGCATGTCCGGCCAGTGCGCGGCGATCCGCTTGAGGTTCACCTTGTTGCGGCGCAGTTCCCCGCGCCCCTGAGGTCGCGCCCCTCAGGGTTCCTGTTCGGCTGCGGGTGTTCCTTGGTTGCTCGCGCAGTTCCCCGCGCCCCTGGGGTTCCCCACCTGGACGTACCTGTTCCTGTGCGGGTACGTCCGTGGGTGCGCAGTTCCCCGCGCCCCTGGATGCTGCCCCATTACGGTCGCTCTTCGGGTGCGGGCCGGTCCTCGTTTTTGCGCAGTTCCCCGCGCCCCTGAAGGGGCGCCCACCTGGGGCTGCCGTCCGTCTGCGGGCTGTCAGCAACCGGGGCCGGGGTTCATACCCCCCTCCTCGCGCACCCGCCGGACTCACCGAAGGGGGTGGGCGGGAATCTCTGCTCGCAGACTCCGATGCTCTTCAGTAGGACCAGCGAACGTCGTACCGAGCGTGTCGGATCGAGGACGGAGAATCCCGACCGGCACCGACCCGAAGAACAAACAGAACGCGCCCCAAAGGGGCGCGGGGAACTGCGCGAAACCACCGAGCGACGGCACAGGAACGAAGTACGCCCCGCCGGACAGACCTGGAAAGCGCAAGCGAAGGCGACCCGCGGGGAACTGCGCGAAACCACCGAACGACGGCACAGGAACGAAGTGCGCCCAGCCGGACGGACCTGGGAAGCGCAAGCGAAGGGCGACCCGCGCAAAACCACCGAGCGACGGCACCGGAACGAAGTGCGTCCCGCCGGACGGACCTCAGAGGCGCAAGCGAAGGCGGCCCGCCACGACCAGTCCGGCCGAGCCCAGCGCGAGCAGCAGCACCCGGTGGTCCACCCCCGCGACCAGCCCCGCGCCCACACCCAGCGCGACCGCGTTCGGCGCGAGCAGCAGCGTGTTCGCGGTGGCCACCGCACGGCCCAGGAACGCCTCGGGCACCGCCCGCTGCACAGCGGTCAGCGCCGCGATCAGCACACACGGCAGCCCCGCCCCGACGGCCGCCGACGCCACCAGCGCCACCGACACGTCCGGCACCGCCCGCGCCGCGACCGCCACCGCGAACAGACCCGCCCCGTACGCCGCGAACCGCCGCTCGCCCAGTCGCCGCAGCAGTCGTCCGGCGACCGCTCCCACCGCGACCGACCCCACGCCCTGTGCCGTGTACAGCGCCCCCACCCAGCCCGGTGGCCGTCCGAGCCCCTCGTCCACCACGGCGAAGACGACCGCGCCGTTGACCCCGGCGAGCAGCATCACCGCCCCGCCGCCGACCAGCAGGGGCCGTAGCGCGGGACGGCCCCACAGCTCCCGCACCCCCTCGGCCACCGCGCCGAACCCCCGCGCCGTGCCCGGCTCCGGACGGGGTTCGTCCACCCGTACCCGCGCGTAGAGACCGGCCGCGAGGGCGAACAGCACCGCGGCGAGGACGGCCACCGCCGGGCCGCCGTACGCGGTGAACAGGCCCGCGCCGGCGAGCGGGGCGATCAGTTTCACCCCCTCGTTGGCGGTCGTCCGCAGCCCGTTGAAGTCGCCCAGCAGATCCCGGTCCACGATCCGCGTGACCAGCGCGCCCTCCGCCGCGTCCTGGACGACACCGGTCGCGCCGTACAGCACCAGGACCGTGAACAGCAGCCACAGCCGGTCCGCCGAGTCCACCGCGCACAGGGTCAGGAGGAGCAGGGCGAGCGCCAGGTTCGAGCGGACCAGCAGGGGGTGGCGCCGGGTGCGGTCGGCCAGCGTGCCGAGCAGCGGGCCGAGCAGCACGGGCGCCCAGAGTGCGAAGGTGCACAGCGCCGCGAGGGCGTTCGATCCCGTGAGGTCCTTCACCCAGATCCCGGCGGTCAGCCACAGCAGCGACGCCCCGCATCCGGCGCCGACCACCCCGCCCAGATACAGCGCCGCGTCGCGGTCGCGCAGCACCCTGCCCGTCGCTCCGGTCCCGCCGGTCCCGCACTTCTCGCCTGTCATGAGAGGCGATCGTGCGGCTAAGACCCCCCGGCCGGGATCAGGCGGTTGCCTCAGATCCGGCCGGGTCCGAGGGGCGGACCGTATCCGCGGGTACCGATGAGTTCCGAGTCACCCGGGAGTCACCCCTCACACAGGACCTCACAGGACCGCATCACCGCCGCCCGACCGCTGACCCGCCGGCCGCCTACGTACGACGCACCGCCGGCCCTCCCCGTGAAGGAGCCACCATGTCCACCCCGCCCAGCCCGCCCGCGCCGTTCGTCGACCTCACCTCCCAGGCCCGGTCGGTCGCCCGGCTCGCCGAGGGGGTCCGTGAGGACCAGCTCGACGCGCCCACCCCGTGCCCCGACTACGCGGTACGGCACCTCCTGGGCCATCTCGTCTCGCTGTCCGTCGCGTTCCGCGACGCGGCCCGGCGGGAGCTGGGGCCGACCACCGACACGTCCCCCGGCTCGTCCCTGCCCGAACTCCCCGCCGACTGGCGCGTGGCGCTGCCCGGGGCACTGGCCGAGATGGCCGAGGCGTGGCGCGACCCCGCCGCCTGGGAGGGGGAGACCCGCGCGGGCGGGGTGCCGCTGCCCGGTGCCGTCGCGGGGCTCGTCGCCGTGGACGAACTCGTCGTGCACGGCTGGGACCTGGCGCGGGCCACCGGCCAGGAGTACGCGCCCGACGAGGCGGCCCTGCGGGCGAGCGAGGCACTTCTGACCCCCGTCGAGGACCCGGCGGCCGACCCCACCGAGCAATCGGTCACCGAGGACCCCGCAGCCAAGGACCCCGCAGCCAAGGACCCCGCAGCCAAGGACCCCGCAGCCAAGGACCCCGCAGCCAAGGACTCCGCCGCTAAGGACTCCGAAGACTCCGCAGGCGACCCCGCCGGTGACGCGTCCAGCGGTGCGGGGCTCTTCGGCCCGCCCGTGCCCGTCCCGGACGGCGCGCCCCTCCTGGACCGGGTCATCGGTCTCAGCGGGCGCGACCCCGGATGGCGCGCCTGATCCCACGGCCCGCCCGCCGGGACCCCGGGGCCGGACGCCCGCACGGACGGTGGCGGAGCGTCACCGTACGCACCGTTGTCACCGTTCGGGCCACTCGCCCGGCATGGGCGCGGTGTTTTTGGGAGACTGGCCGGATGATCGATATGCGTGTGGCGAATTCCGCCGACTACGACCGGATCGACGCCCTCGACGATTCCTTCACCACGGACCGGATCATGCATGTGACCTCCGGGGAGGCGGGCTTCGAGATCCGGAGCGTGGCCGTGCAGCCGCCACTGCGCAAGGAGTACCCGCCCACCGGCGAGGAGGGCGGCGGCAGCGGGGACCCGGACGCCCCGCACATCGTCGTCGCCGTCACGGACGGCGAGATCATCGGATTCGTCGCCGTCCGCTACGCCGCGTGGAACCGGCGGGCGCATGTCGAGCAGATCACCGTCGCCCCCGGGCACCGCGGCAAGGGCCTCGGCAGCGCGCTGATGGCCCAGGCCGAGGCGTACGGGCGCAAGTGCGACGCGCGGACGCTGTGGCTGGAGGTCACCAACGTCAACGCGCCCGCCGTACGGGCCTACCGGCGGATGGGCTTCGAGGTCTGCGGGCTCGACACCAGTCTGTACGTGGGCACGCCGTCCGAGGGCGAGATCGCGCTGTACATGGGCAAGTCGCTGATGTGACGGGCCCGGTACGGCCCCGGCGGGGGCCGTACCGCCGCCGCGAACGGCGTGCCGTCACGTCCCTACTTCAGGGCGGCGGCCATCATGGCCTTCGCGATCGGCGCCGCGAGGCCGTTGCCGCTGACCTCGGAACGGGCCGCGTCCGACTGCTCGATGAGGACGGCCACGGCGACCTGCTTGCCGCTGTCCGGGTCCTGGCCGTACGAGGTGAACCACGCGTACGGCTTCTCGCTGTTGTTCACACCGCGCTGGGCCGTGCCCGTCTTGCCGCCCACGGTGGCCCCGGGGATACGGGCGTTGCTGCCGGTGCCCTCCTCGACGACCGTCTCCATCGCGGAACGCAGGCCCCGCGCCGTGGACTCGCTGAGGACCCGCTCGGTGGCCGGGTCCGTGAAGTCCTCCAGGGTGTTCCCGTCGGCGTCGGTGACCTGGGAGACCATATGCGGCTCGACCAGCTCGCCGTCGTTCTCGATGACCGCCGACACCATCGCGATCTGGAGCGGTGTCGCCGTCACCTCGAACTGCCCGATACCCGTGAGCGCCGTGGACGGACGGTCCATGCCCTTCGGGTAGACGCTCTCGTACGCGCGGACGGGGATGTCCTGCTCGGCGTCGTTGAAACCGAACTTCTCCGACATGGCCCGGACCTTGTCCTCCCCGAGGTCCACGGCGGCCTTGGCGAAGACGTTGTTGCACGAGTAGCGCAGGGCCGTGCGCAGCGAGGCGTTCTCACAGGGGGCCGTGGCGATCGCGTTCTCCAGGACCCGGGTGGTGTCGGGGAGCTTGTACGGGCTGGGGCTCTTGGTGGCCTCGTCCACCGAGGAGTACAGGCCCTCCTCCAGCGCCGCCGCCGCGACGACCAGCTTGAACGTCGAACCGGGCGCGAGCGGGTTGCGTATCGCGCGGTTCACCAGCGGCTTGTCGGGGTCCTCACCCAGCTCGCTCCACCGCGCGACGTCCTGCTGGCCGGAGCCGGAGAACACCGACGGGTCGTACGACGGGGTCGACACCATCCCGAGGACCCGGCCCGTGGCCGGATCGAGGGCGACCGCCGCGCCCTTGGTGTCCCCGAGCGCCTCGAACGCGGCCCGCTGCACCTCCGGATCGATGGTCGTGACGACACCGCCCGGGTCGGCGCGCTTGCCCGTCAGCACATCCATCGGGCCGCCCAGCTCCAGGGAGGTGCCGTCGAGTACGTCCTGGTAGACGCCCTCCAGGAGGTTCGCCCCGTACACCTGCGAGCTGTAGCCGGTGACCGGCGCGTACAACTCGCCCTCCTTGTACGTGCGCTTGTACGCGAGGTCGCTGCCCGTGGTGCGCTTCGAGCCGGTGACCGCTTCCCCGGCCACGATGATGTCACCGAGCGGATAGGCGTACTGCTCGATCGCCTTGCGCCGGTTCTCCTTGTTGTCCGCGAGGGCCTGGCCTTCGTAGAACTGCACCCAGGTGACCCGCCCGAGCAGGGCGAGGACGAGGAGCAGCGAGAAGACCGAGGCACGTCTGATCATCTTGTTCATCCTGTCCGGTAGGACGAACGGCGCAGTTCAGGGGTTCCCCGCCAGCCCGCGCGCGGCGGCGCGGCGGTCCGATTCTCATGGAGTGTTCAGGAACTCCGGACGAACCCGGCCTCGTAGGCGGCGATCACCGCCTGGGTCCGGTCCCGGGCCCCGGTCTTCGCCAGGACCCCCGCCACATGGGTCTTCACCGTCGCCGCGCCGACCTCCATCCGGGCGGCGATCTCCGCGTTGGTCAGCCCCCGGGCCATCAGCCGCAGTACGTCGCCCTCCCGGCCGGTCAGCCGCGCCACCCACGGCGGGGCGGGCGCGGCCCGTCCGTGCGCCCCGGCGAGCGCCCGGACGGCCGCCGGGAACAGCAGGGTGTCGCCGCGCGCGACCAGCCGCACCGCCTGTACCAGGGTGTCCGCGTCGGTCCGCTTCAGCAGGAACCCGGAGGCGCCCGCGCGCAGTGCCTCGTACACGAAGGCGTCGTTCTCGAAGGTCGTCACCACCAGCACCCGGGGCGGGGTGCCGACGGGGGCGCCCACGATGCGTTCGGTCGCGCGGATGCCGTCGATGCCCGGCATCCGGACGTCCATGAGCACCACATCGGGCTGAAGCTCCCGCACCACGGTGACCGCCTCGGCCCCGTCCGCCGCCTCCCCGACGACGGTCAGATCCGGCTCGGCCTCCAGGATCACCCGCAGCGCGGTGCGCACCATGCGCTCGTCGTCGGCGAGCACCACGCGCAGGGGGCGCGGCGCGGCGGAGAATCCGGTGGGTGACGGGGTCGTCATGGGTCCCTTTCCTTAAGGCAGCGGGCAGCGGGCAGCGGGCAGCGGGCAGCGGGCGGCGGGCGGCGGGCAGCGGATACGTGTGCCCATACATGCACGTACGGGTGGACGCGTACGGGGTGCGGGGCGGGTGCGGTCCGGCCCGGGGTGCGAACGGCGGGGTCACCGTGGGGCGCGCAGGGGCAGCCGTACCCGCAGCAGCCAGCGGTCCTCCCGGGCGCCCGACTCGGTGCGGCCGCCCAGCAGCCGCGCGCGGTCCGCGATGCCGCGCAGCCCATGGCCGCCTCCCGGACGCGACGCGGTGTCCGCCGGTCGGGGCAGCGGGTTGTGCGCCGTGATGTCCAGGTTCCCGTCCGCGACGGTGACCGTCAGATCCACCCGGACCCCGGCGCCCGCGTGCCGCAGCGCGTTGCTCAGCGCCTCCTGCACGATCCGGTACGCCTCCCGGGACACCTGCGGCGGCAGCGCGCCGAAGCCGTGCGGGCCCGGGTCCAGGGTGGTGTCCAGCAGCGCGCCACCGGCGCGGGTGCGCCGCAGCAGCCCGTCCAGGTCGGTCTCCAGGGTCGGCGCGGGCGCGGTCGTGCCCCGCTCACCGGTGTCGCGCAGCACCCCGAGGACGGCGTCGAGTTCCCCGACCGTGCGCCGGGTGGTCTCCTCGATCGCGGCGAGGGCCTCCCGGACGAACCCGGGATCGGTGTCGAGGACCTTGCGGGCGGCGACCGCCTGGAGGGTGACCGCGCTGAGCGCGTGCCCCACCGAGTCGTGGAGCTCGCGGGCGAGCCGCCCCCGTACCGCGAGATCGGCGGCGCGCCGCTCCGCCTCCGCGAGCCGGTCGGCGGGCGCCGGGCCGAGCAGCGCGGGCGCCGCCCGGGCCAGCAGCGCCCCGGCGAGCGCGACGCACCCGGCGAGCAGCAGCAGCATCGCGGCGCCCGCGAGCGGTGACAGGACGAGCGCCCACGCGCCCCCGTCGCGGTAGAGCTCCCCGAGAGGCCCCGTCCGCAGCCCGGGGACCACCGGCAGCAGGAGCACCACCGAGGCGAACGGGACGACCGCGAGGGTCATCCCGCTGGTCACCGCGCCGACCGCCAGATGCAGGGTGAACCACACGGCCGTGCGCCCCCGGGCCGCTCCGCCGCGGGCGGGCCCGTCCGCCAGCTCGGTGCCGTCGCCGTCGCCGATGCCGCAGAGCGCGCGGACGGCGGTCACCGACAGCGGGCGGGTCGGCGGGAACAGCGCGGTGACGGCGGCCAGCGGCAGTCCGGCCAAGAGCGCCAGCACATGCGGGGGTCCCAGGAAGGCGGGACCGCCGATCTCCGTGCCCATGCTGACGAGCACGATCGAGCCGACCAGGTAGTACGGCATCGAGAGCGCGCCGCCGAGGACCAGATGGGTCCAGCGGCGCAGGGCCCGGCGCCCGTACAGGGCCGACAGCCCCCGGGCCGGGGCGGACAGCGCCCGCGTGACGATCCGGGTCATGGCCCCGGTCGAGTTCTCGGTCATGCTCCCGGCGTTGCTCCCAGCCTTGCTTCCGGCCATTCTTCCGGCCTTGCTTCCGGTCATGGGGACACCCGCCCGTCCGGTGCGTCTCCCGCGTCCGGCCCGTCCGGCGTCCAGGGCCGGGGAACCGGAGCGGGGGCCGACGCGGGGCCCGGCGTGGAGGCGGCAGCGGAGGCCGGGGCATCCGTCGGGCGGACGGGCGCCGGGGTGGCGCCCGCGTGCGCTCGGGCGCGCCCCGCGAGGAACCGCGCGCCGACGGCGGCGACGAGTGCTCCGGCGATCATCTGGCAAGCGTAGGCGAGGTACATGGGACCGCTGGTCCCCGAGGCGATGCCTCCGCCGCCGAGCGAGGCGAGGCTGATCCAGCCGCCCCAGGTGGCCGTGGCACCCGAGCCGAGCCAGGCCGCCGCGAGCGCCACCCACACCGGCACCCGTACCCGCACCCGCACTCGCACCCGCACTCGCACCGGTACCCGTACCCGTACCCGCGCCCGCACCGGTGCCCGCGCCCGCGCCCGCGCCCGCACCCCCACCCACCGCGCGCCGTCCCGCCCGAGGACCAGCAGCCCCGCACCGGCCACCGCCACCAGCGGGAACACCGCGCTGGTGGCCTCCATCACGGCCAGCTCCCCGGTGCTCCGTCCGGCGAGCCTGGTGCCGTCCGCGCCCATGGCGGACCCGGACGCCCACAGCGTGTGCAGGGTCGCGGGGACCAGGGCGACCAGTGCGGCGGCGCCCGTGACGGCCCGGGGGGCGGCCCCGGCGGGCGGCAGGTCCCGTACCCGGTCCCGCCACAGATGCCCCCAGCGGTCGCGGGCGTACAGCGCGAACAGGGCGCCCAGCGAAAGCCCTTGCACGATGAAGCCGCCGTAGACCATCCCGAAGACCCACTCGTGCAGGAAGGGTTCGGCCCCCTCCCCACCGCCTTCGCCATCCCCGGCGGACACGCCCGGTCCGCCCCCGCCGAGCGCGCGGACCAGCAGCTGGAGCGGGTACGCGGTCATGATCGGGGCCAGCAGCCCGGTGGCGGTCCACATCGGCACCACCAGCAGCCAGGCCGGGACGCGCCGCCCCCACGGCCGGGTGAGCAGCAGCGCGAGCACGATCACGCAGGCGTCGAGGACGAGGGTGACCAGGTTCGCGACGGCGGTGACGGCCGGGTCGTCGAGCAGCAGGCTGTCCTCGGGCATCCCGATACGACTGCCGCCGAGCCAGGCGGTCTTGAGGGCGAGGTACGGGACGCACGCGGTGATCGCCACGGCGCGCAGCACCCGACGGGCACGGTCGGGCGGCGCGGTCGTGGTGCGGGGCCCGCCGGTGGGCTCCGGGGTCGGTGTCATGGCTCCAACCTCCCGCGCCGGGGCCCTCGTCCACCTCCTGCCGGACGACGATCCGCCTCCGCCGCTCGGGGGAGGCCGGGCCGTCCCGGTCCCGGCCCGGGGCAGCCGAACGGACGGCCGCCGATGGATGCCCCCGCCCCGGAATGCCACACTGACCGTCATGGACCGAACCCCACCCACCTCCGCAGCCCCGCAGATACCCGAACTGCCCTTCGTGGTGCGCTCCTACGGACCCGAAGGCCACTGGACGTACGCCGACGGCGTTCTCGGCGCGCGGGCCGGTGCCCGGCAGGACCGGTTCGTGCCGCCGGGGGGCCACGCGCTCGCCCCCTCCTCGGACGCGCCCCGGCTGCTCGGCACGGCCCCGGAGGGCGACTTCCAGCTGAGCGCGCGGGTCACCGTCGGCTTCGCGGGGGACTTCGACGCGGGTGTGCTGTACGTCCACGTCGGTGAACGGGAGTGGGCCAAGCTCTGCTTCGAGCGCTCGCCCGGTGTCCCCACCATCTGCTCGGTGGTCACCCGGGGCCATTCCGACGACGCCAACTCCTTCACGGTCGACGGTGACAGCGTCTGGCTGCGTGTGAGCCGTACCGGCGACGCCTTCGCGTACCACGCCTCCACCGACGGCGAGCGCTGGACCTTCGTCCGTACGTTCGCCCTCGGCAGCCCCGGGGACACGGCCCGCGCCCTGGTCGGCTTCATGGTCCAGTCCCCGGTCGGTGACGGCTGCCCGGCCGAGTTCCGGGACCTCGCCTTCCACCGCCACGCCCCCGCGGACCTCCGCGACGGCAGCTGACCGGGACCGGGACCGGAACCGGCTCGGCGACCCGGCTCAGCGACCGGGCCCCGGGTGTGCGTGAGGGGGGAATGTGCCGATCCGCCACGGTGTTGCCCCGGGGAAAAGTGGTCCCGGAGAGAAGTGAGAGCGGTCTGTCATGCGCGTCGAGATCTGGAGTGACATCGCCTGCCCCTGGTGCTATGTCGGAAAGGCCCGCTTCGAGAAGGCGCTGGCCGGGTTCCCGCACCGTGAGCAGGTAGAGGTGGTCCACCGCTCCTTCGAGCTGGACCCGGGACGGCCCAAGGACGAGGTGTCGCTGGTCCTGCCGATGCTCAGCAAGAAGTACGGCATGACCGAGGAGCAGGCACGGGCGGCCGAACTCGATCTCGGGCGGAACGCGGCGGCCGAGGGGCTGGCGTACCGCACCGAGGGACGTGACCACGGCAACACCTTCGACATGCACCGGCTGCTGCACTTCGCCAAGGAGCACGGCAGGCAGGACACGCTGATCGGTCTGTTCTACCGGGCGAACTTCGCCGAGGAGGAGTCCGTCTACGGCGCCGCCGAGGACCGGCTGGTGGCCCTCGCCGCCGAGGCGGGCCTCGACGCGGACGCCGCCCGCGCGGTCCTCGCGGACCCGGAGCGCTACGCCGACGCGGTCCGCGCCGACGAGCGCGAGGCCGCCGAGCTGGGCGCGAACGGCGTCCCCTTCTTCGTCCTCGACCGCCGGTTCGGTGTGTCCGGGGCCCAGCCCGCCGAGGTCTTCGCCCAGGCCCTCGACCAGGCGTGGGGCGCCCGCTCCCCGCTCACCCCGATCGTCCCGGCCGGCGCGGACACCGACGCCGAGGCGTGCGGGCCCGACGGCTGCGAGATACCGCAGGACGCGAACCGGGCCGCCGACCGGGCCTGAGCTTCCACGGGCGCCTGAGCTGCCACGGGCCTGGGCTCTATCGGGCCTGAGGTTCCACGGGCGTGAACCCGGCCACCAGCCGCGCCTGAGCTTGCGCAGGCGCGAACCCGCCACCGGTCACGCCCGCGTTTCCGCAGTTCAAAGGCGGGCGCGGGGGCGTCCCCGGCCGGATACACCGGGAGGCGTCATGGACCGGGGCGCGGAGGGGCGGCACAGTGAGGCCATGGAGACACTTGCCGTTACCGCGATCCGTACCGAGTTCACTCCCGAGGCGACCTATCTGAACACCGCCAGCACCGGGCTGCTCCCCGCCAGATCCGTCACCGCGATGCGGGAGGCGGTGGATGCCACGGCCGCGGGGCGGCCGGCCGATATGTTCGAGGATCTGGAGGCGAGCCGCGCGAGTTTCGCGCGGCTCGTCGGCGTCCCGGCGTCCCGGGTCGCGGCGGGGGCGTCCGTCGCCGTCTACACCGGGCTGGTCGCCGCTTCCCTGGCGCCGGGCACGGAGGTGCTCACCGCCGAAGGGGACTTCAGCTCGCTGGTCACCCCCTTCCGTGTCCGCCAGGATCTGAAGGTGCGCGAGGTGCCGCTGGAGCGGATCGCGGACGCGGTGCGCCCCACGACCGGTCTGGTCGCGGTGAGCGCCGTCCAGTCCGCCGACGGACGGATCGCCGATCTGCCCCGTGTCCGGGAGGCCGCCCTCGCCCACGGCGCCCGTACCTATGTCGACGCGTCGCAGTCCGCGGGGTGGCTGCCGATCGACGCCGACGCGTACGACTACGTGGTGTCCGTCGCGTTCAAGTGGCTGCTGTGCCCGCGCGGTGTCACGTTCCTCGCCGTCCCCGAGGACTTCGGCGGGCTGAGCCCCGTGTTCGCGGGCTGGGTGTCGGGGGAGCGGCCCTGGGACAGCTGCTACGGCCCGGTCCAGGAGCTGGCACGCTCGGCCCGCCGGTTCGACGAGAGCCCGAGCCTCTTCTCGTACGTGGGGGCGCGGCACTCCCTGGCCCTGGTCGAGAGCGTGGGCGTGGACGCGATCCGTGCCCATGACGTGGCCCTGGCCGACCGCTTCCGCGCGGGTCTGGACGCCCTCGGGCACACCCCGGTGCCGTCCCCCGGCTCCGCGATCGTCTCGGTCCCCGGGCTCGGGACCCGCCAGCGGGAGTTCAGCGACGGCGGGATCGAGGTCTCGGACCGCGCGGGCAATCTGCGCGCGGCGTTCCACGTCCACAACACGGAAGGGGACGTCGACCGGCTCCTGAGCGCCCTGTAGGAACCCGGGGCCACCCGGGACCCGGGAACGGGAGCGGGACCCGGCAGCGGGACCGGGAACAGGACCGGGAACGGGCCCCGGGACCCGTAAGGCGAGCCGCCCGGACCGCCGTACGCTCCGCCCCCGCCCGTACGCGCCCGCCCCCGCCCGTACGCCCGCCCCCGTACGCCCGCTCACGGCCCGCCGTGCTCCTCGCGCGGCGGTGCCCCGGGCGGCACGTCCCCGCGCTCCCGGGGGGCCTGCCCGCACAGGTTCGTCTCGACCTTCTCCAGCAGCCGGGCCAGCTCCCGGCGCTCCGCGGGGTCGAGACCGCCGAGGGTCCGGGTCTCCAGTTCGCACCAGGCCGCCGCCATCCGGTCGTGCAGCGCGCAGCTCGGCTCGGTCGCCTCCACCAGGACCGCGCGCCGGTCGCAGGGGTCCTGTCCGCGCCGGACATGGCCCGCCTGCTCCAGCCGCTGGAGCATCCTGGTCACCGTCGAGGGGTCCAGGTCCAGCACCTTGATCAGCTCGGACGGGCGCACCGGCCCGGAGCTCCACAGATGCATCATCAGGAACTCCTGGCCCGGGTACAGGTCCAGGTCCCGCAGCAGTTCGCGGGCGGTGACGCGGTGCAGCCGCGCCACCCGCGCCAGGGCGTTGCTGACGGGGCCGCCCCGGGCCGCCGGGGGACAGTCGGGGTCGGACGGGGCGGGGCCGGAGGAAGCGGTCATGGGGAGGGCTCCTGGGTGGGCGGGGCGGACCGGGGCAGCGGGGGGTCCGGCTGCCGGGGGGCCGGTGGTGGCGGGGTCGCCGCCGAACCGCGTTACGGGCGTGGGGGGTTGGTCCGCCAGATTACCTTGGCCGGCCAAGGAATGAGTTACAGTGGCGCGCGGTTCTCTTGCTTGGCCGACCAACTATCGCCCCGGCCGGCCATCGCGCCGACCACCTGGAGCGCCGGCCGGACCATTGCGCCGGCCAACCATCACACCGCCCGACCTTCGTACCGCCCGACTTTCGCACCGCCCGACCTTCGTACCGATCACCGTGCTGGGGAGCAGTCACCATGACGACAGCGTTCGACCCGATCGACCTCGCCGGGACGCGGCTCGCCAACCGCGTCGCGATGGCGCCGATGACCCGCAGCCGCGCCGGTGCCGCCGGAGTGCCCACCGCGCTGACGGCCGAGTACTACGCCCAGCGGGCGACCGCCGGTCTGATCATCACCGAGGGCGTCCAGCCCAGCGCGGTGGGACAGGGCTATCCGGACACACCGGGTCTGCACAGCCCGGAGCAGACCGCCGCCTGGCGCGCGGTCACCGACGCGGTGCACGCGCGCGGCGGCCGGATCTTCGCCCAGCTGATGCACACGGGCCGGATCGGGCACCCCAGCCTGCTGCCGGACGGGCTGGTGAACGTCGGGGCGTCCCCGGTGGCCGCCCAGGGCGAGGTGTACACCGCCGAGGGCGCCAAGGCCTTCGTCACCCCCCGGGAGCTGACGGACACCGAGGTCCACGCGACCGTCGCGGACTTCGCGTCGGCGGCCCGCAACGCGGTGGACGCCGGGTTCGACGGGGTCGAGCTGCACGGCGCCAACGGCTATCTGATCCACCAGTTCCTCGCGGCCGGGTCCAATGTCCGCACCGACGCGTGGGGCGGTTCGCCCGTGGCCCGCGCCCGGTTCGCCGTCGCGGTGACCGAGGCGGTGGCGGCGGAGATCGGCGCCGCGCGCACCGCGCTGCGTATCTCGCCCGGAAACGGGTTCAACGACATCAGCGAGCCGGACCCGGAGCCCGTGTACACCGAACTGGTGCGGCGGCTGGAGCCGCTCGGGATCGCCTATCTGCATCTCTCCGAGGGCTCCGCGCGGATACGTGAACTGACCCACACCCTGCGCAAGCTCTTCTCGGGCGTACTGATCCTCAATCCGCCCTCGCCCGACGACGCGGACGGCACCGATCACCGGGCGCTCGCCCTCGTCGAGGACGGCACCGCCGACATGGTCGCCTTCGGCACACTGTTCCTCGCGAACCCGGACCTCCCGGCGCGGCTGCGGACCGCCGGTCCGTACAACCCCCCGCACCGCCCCAGCTTCTACGGCGGCGACGCCCGTGGATACACCGATTACCCGACGCTCGACGGAAGCTGACGAAGCGCCGACCCGTCTCCAAGTGCCACGGGAACGCGCGGCGGGGCGGTGACCGGAAGGTTCCGGTCACCGCCCCGCCGTACCACCGTGGTGCTCAGCGCACGGGGGTGAAGTCCCGTGCCCCGATGTACTCCGGCCTGCGGACCGGCGCGGCGAAGGGCTCCTGCGCCGTGTTCTCCACGCTGTTGAAGACGATGAAGACATTGCTGCGCGCGTACGGGGTGATGTTGTCGCCCGAGCCGTGCATGCAGTTGCAGTCGAACCAGGTGGCCGACCCCGCCGCACCCGTGAACAGCCGGATGCCGTGCTCGTCCGCGAACTGTGTGAGCGCCCCGTTCGACGGGATGCCCGCGTCCTGCATCTGGAGCGACCGCTTGTAGTTGTCCTTCGGGGTCGCCCCCGCGCAGCCCAGGAACGTCCGGTGCGAGCCCGGCATGATCATCAGACCGCCGTTGGTGTCGAGGTTGTCGGTCAGCGCGATCGACACGGACACCGTCCGCATGTTCGGCAGCCCGTCCTCGGCGTGCCAGGTCTCGAAGTCCGAGTGCCAGTAGAACCCGGACGCCCCGAACCCCGGCTTCACATTGATCCGGGACTGATGGACGTACACGTCCGAGCCGAGGATCTGCCGGGCGCGGCCCACCACCCGCTCGTCGCGCACCAGCGCGGCGAACACCTCACTGATCCGGTGCACCTCGAAGACCGAGCGGATCTCCTGGGAGGACGACTCCACGATCGACCGGGGGTCGGCGCGGATCGCCGGGTCGCCGACCAGCCGGTCGAGTTCGGCGCGGTAGCCGGTCACCTCGTCGGGCGTGATCAGCTGGTCCACGGTCAGGAAGCCGTCCCGCTCGAACGAGGCCAGGTCCTCGCGCGCGACGGGGCCCGGGGCGTCCGGGGAGTTCCAGACGACCGGGTCCTTGCGCGGCACGGACACCTCGGTGGCGCCCCGGCTCGGGTACAGGTCCGCGCGGATGTCGGTCGTGGTGGCCATCGTTCATACCTCCTCGGTCAGAAGCGGATATACGCCGTTCTCATCGTGGTCCTCACGGCCCGTGACGGGCGGGTTGAACACGCACACGCACCGGAAGTCGGTCTTCGGCCGCAGGGTGTGCCGCTCGTGCCCGTCCAGCAGATACATCGTCCCCGGGCTGATCCAGTACTTCTCGCCGGTCTCGTCGTCGGTCAGCTCGGCCTCGCCCTCGACGCACAGCACGGCCTCGATGTGGTTGGCGTACCACATGGAGGTCTCCGTACCCGCGTACAGCACGGTCTCGTGCAGCGAGAAGCCGACCCGCTCCTTGGCGAGGACGATGCGTTTGCTCTCCCAGGTGCCCGAGCGCGACTTCACATGACGGTCGGTTCCCTCGATGTCCTTCAACGATCGGACGATCACGGTGACGTGCTGCCTTTCTCTGGCGGACGGACGGCGCCGGACGGATGACGCCGGACGGACGGGTGTCCCCGGCGGACGGGCGCTGCCCGGGACCGGCCGGGACGGCGCCGGGACATGGATCAGGTAGGGGGGCCGGGTATCGGGACCGGGACCGGGTCCGGCGTGGGGCCTGGTCCGGTTCAGGGCCGGGTTCGGGGCCGGATCAGGGTCCGGGTCCGGGTCAGGCGGTCTCGCGGACCGCGCGGGTGAGGGTGCGCAGGCCCTCCTCCAGCTCGTCGGGGGAGACGGTCAGCGCGGGAAGCAGCTTGACGACCTCGCCCTCGGGGCCCGAGGTCTCGATCAGCAGCCCCAGCTCGAAGGCGCGCCGCGCCACCCGGGAGGCCCGCCCCTTGTCGTGGAACTCCACACCCCACACCAGTCCGCGGCCCCGGAACTCCTTGATCTCCTCGCGGTGCTCCTCGGCCAGCGCGCCCAGCGCCTCCTGGACCTGCTGCCCGCGCGACAGGGTCTGCTTCTCCATCGCGGGCCCGTCCGACCAGTACGCCTCCAGGGCCGCCGCGGCCGTCACGAACGCCGGGTTGTTGCCGCGGAAGGTGCCGTTGTGCTCGCCGGGCTCCCAGATGTCCAGCTCCGGCTTGAACAGGCACAGCGACATCGGCAGCCCGTAGCCGCTGATCGACTTGGAGACCGTCACGATGTCCGGCACGATGCCCGCCTCCTCGAAGGAGAAGAACGCGCCGGTGCGCCCGCAGCCCATCTGGATGTCGTCCACGATCAGCAGCATGTCCCGCCGCGCGCACAGATCCGCCAGCGCCCGCAGCCACTCGGCGCGCGCCACATTGATGCCGCCCTCGCCCTGCACGGTCTCCACGATCACCGCGGCCGGCTGGTTGAGCCCGGAGCCCTGGTCCCCGAGCAGCCGCTCGAACCAGAGGAAGTCCTGCACCTGGCCGTCCAGGTAGTGGTCGAACGGCATCGGGGTGCCGTGCACCAGCGGGATGCCCGCGCCCGCCCGCTTGAAGGCGTTGCCCGTGACCGCCAGCGAACCCAGCGACATCCCGTGGAACGCGTTGGTGAACGACACGATCGACTCGCGGCCCTTCACCTTGCGGGCCAGCTTCAGCGCGGACTCCACGGCGTTGGTGCCGGTCGGACCCGGGAACATCACCTTGTAGGGCAGGTCACGGGGACGCAGCACCAGGTTCTGGAACGACTCCAGGAACGCCCGCTTCGCCGTCGTCGACATATCGAGACCGTGGGTGACCCCGTCGCGCTCCAGGTAGTCGATCAGGGCGCGTTTGAGTACGGGGTTGTTGTGGCCGTAGTTGAGCGACCCGGCCCCCGCGAAGAAGTCGAGGTACTCATGGCCGTCCTCGTCGTACATACGGCTGCCCTGGGCACGGTCGAAGACGGTGGGCCAGCTGCGGCAGTAGCTGCGCACCTCCGACTCCAGGGTCTCGAAGACGCTCAGGTCGGGCTGGGTGATGGTCACGGCAGGTCTCCTGGCTGTTCGGGGTGACAGGTGGTGGGGCGGGTCGGCGTGAGCGGGACGGGCGCCGTTGGTACGGGTCCGGCGCCGGTCAGCCGGCGAACGGGCCGATGCGGTAGAGGATCTCGGGGTCGTGCCCGCCGTCGGGGAACACCCCGGCGCCGAAGAGCACCTCCCGGTCGACGGCCAGCCCGTGCCGTTCGGCGTACGAGAGGAACAGCCGCTCGGAGGCCGTGTTGCCGGGCGTGATGGTGGTCTCCAGCGCGTTCAGCGCGACGGGCGCGGACGCCCGGTCGGCGGTGACCCGCCCGGTGAGCCCGTCCAGCAGCGCCGCGGCGAGTCCCCGGCCCCGGTGCGCCGTGTCGACGGCGACCTGCCAGACGACGAGCGTGCCCGGACGGGTGGGCCGGATGTATCCGGTGATGAAGCCGACCGGCTGCCCGTCCGCGTCACGTGCCACCACGGAGGTGCCCGCGAAGTCGCGGCACCACAGGAGATAGCTGTAGGAGGAGTTCAGATCGAGGGTCCGGGAGTCCCGTGCGATGCGCCAGAGCGCACCGCCGTCGGCCACCGTCGGACGGTCGATCCGTAGTCCGTCGGGCATTTCTCGGAATTGCGTTCGCAGGTCTGCTTGTGCAGCGGTCATGCGGATTTAATTTACCGAGCAATTCCTTGGATTGCATGGCCCGGTGGGGTTACTTCCAGGGCGTCGTTGTGTTATCACGCGGGCGCATGCGGACGCGCGAGGAGGCAGCAAAAAGCCCGTTTCGTACTGGATTTATGGTACGAAACGGGCTTGATGTGGAATGGATCACAGGATCGTCGACCTGGCGGAACCTGCCGCAATTGCGCCGCCGTGCGTTCACGAAACCTTAGCGTTTAGGGTTTGGATAAGCGGGCAGGAGAATATGGGCGCCTGAGCGAAAACTAATTCCGAATATTAATGCCCGTACAGGCAACCCCGGCCCCGTGAATTACGTCCACGATTCCAGGAGGCCCGTACGGACCGCTCGGCGCCCCCGCCGGACGGACCCGCCGGGCGGACATGGTGGCCCTCCGGCGCCCGCCCGGCGGAGGCCCGACGGCCGCCGCCCCGGCCCGCCCAGGGGCTCAGCCCGACAGCGCCCCGGCCAGCGCCGCCAGCGAGCGCTCGACCACCTCGTCCGTCGCGTCCGGGCCGTAGTGGTTGACCCGCACCATCTCCCGCGCCAGCGCCCCGCCCCCGGCCACCAGCGGCAGCCCCGGGTCGAGCGCGAGCGCCCGCGCCACCACCGCGGACGCGTCCGCGCCCGCCGGGACCCGCAGTGTCGTCGCCACCGGGGCCGCGTCCCGCGCCTCGGTGACATACGGCTCCAGCCCGATGCCGAGGGCCGTCGCCCCCGCCCGGGTGGCCCGTGCCGCCGCCGCGTGACGTGCCATCACGGTGTCCGGCCCGACCGACTCGATCCGCTCGACGCACGCCTCCAGCGCCAGCATCTCCAACTGCGCGGGCGCGTGCAGCAGCGCCCGGCGCCCCGCGTCGATCCACCGCTCCTTCCAGTCCAGCAGCGACAGATACGAACGCCGCGGCGCCTGCGGGTTCGCGGCCATCCGCGCCCACGCCCGCTCGCTCACCGACACCGCCGACACCCCGGCCGGACCGCCCATCGCCTTCTGCGCGCCGATCACGCACAGGTCCACGCCCCACGCGTCCGGCAGCAGTGGTTCCGCGGCCACGGAGGCCACCGCGTCCAGCATGAACAGCGCGCCGTGCCGCCGGACGACCTCACCGATCGCGGCGACCGGGTTGGTGTTGCCGGTGGCGGCCTCGGCGTGCACGAGCGACACGAAGTCGATCTCCGGACGGTCCGCCAGCGCCCGCTCGACCTCCTCGGGCGTCACCGCCGCGTGGTACGGCACCGCGAGGTCGATCACCTTCGCGCCGCAGTCCCGCAGCCAGTCCCCGAAGGTCTGCCCGTACGGGCCGGTGATGACGTTCAGCGCGGTCGTGCCCGGACCGGCCGCCCCCCGGATACAGCCCTCCAGCGGGAGCAGGGCCTCGCCCTGGGTGATCACGACGTCCTGCTCGGTGGCCAGCAGACCCGCCACCCGCCGCTCGATCGCGGCGAAACGGTCGGCGGTCAGGGGCGCCAGGTCGAGTAGGGGATGGCTCACGGCGGTGCTCTCCTCGGTACGGGAAGCCGTGGACGGCTCACGGAACGACATGAGCGTAACCGCAGGTCGCCGGGGGCGGGACAGGAGCCTGCCGGGCCCGCGCGGGCGAGGGGTAGGTTGCGGGACATGAGCGATCGCACGGTGCTGCACGTGAGCGGACGGGTGCTGGTGGGACCCGACGACGTACGGGACGAACTGTGGGTGGTCGGGGGGCGGATCACCTACGAGCGGCCGGCCGGGGTCCGGGACACCGTCACCGTACGGGGGTGGGCGCTGCCCGGTCTGGTGGACGCGCACTGCCATGTGGGACTGGACGCCCACGGGCCCGTCCCCGCCGCGACCGCCGAGAAGCAGGCCCTCACCGACCGCGCGGCCGGGGCCCTGCTGATCCGCGACGCGGGCTCCCCCTCCGACACCCGCTGGATCGACGACCGCGAGGACCTGCCGAGGATCATCCGCGCGGGCCGCCATATCGCCCGCACCCGCCGCTACATCCGCAACTACGCCCATGAGATCGAGCCCGCGGACCTCGTCGCGTACGTCGCCCAGGAGGCCCGCCGCGGCGACGGCTGGGTCAAACTCGTCGGCGACTGGATCGACCGCGACGCGGGCGACCTCACGGCCTGCTGGCCCCGGGACGCCGTCCGGGCCGCGATCGCCGAGGCCCACCGGCTGGGCGCCCGGGTCACCGCGCACTGCTTCGCCGAGGACGCGCTGCGCGATCTGGTGGAGGCCGGTATCGACTGCGTCGAGCACGCCACCGGACTCACCGAGGACACCGTCCCGCTGTTCGCGGAACGCGGCGTCGCCATCGTCCCCACCCTGGTCAACATCGCCACGTTCCCCCGGCTCGCGGACGGCGGCGAGAGCAAGTTCCCCCGCTGGTCCGCGCATATGCGACGGCTCCACGCCCGGCGGTACGACACCGTGCGCGCCGCCTACGACGCGGGAGTGCCCGTCTTCGTCGGGACGGACGCGGGCGGCTCGCTCCCCCATGGACTGGTCGCGGACGAGGTCGCCGAACTCGTCACCGCGGGCATCCCGCCCGTCGAGGCCCTGTCCGCCACCACCTGGGGCGCCCGGCGGTGGCTCGGCCGCCCCGGCCTCACCGAGGGCGCCCCGGCGGACCTGGTCGTCTACGAGACGGACCCCCGGGCGGATGTCCGGGTCCTCGCGGCTCCGCGACGGGTGGTGCTCCGCGGCCGGATCGTCGGCTGAGCCGATCATCGCCCCCGGCGCGCACGCTGTTGACGAAGCGTCACCCCGGCGGTCCGGGGCCGGTCCGCGTTGCCCGAAACCGCACCGGCACCGGCCTGACCCACCCTCCCCGGGTCCGTCTCCCGCACCCCACGGGTGACCGGAGGGAACATCCGTACCCGCATATTCAAACAAAAGCGCGAAAACCCCCCTTTGGGGTGAACTCACGCCAGGTGGCTGTCCGTTCACTCTCGGTGCGCGAGTATTCCGGCAACGGCACGGTCACCGCCCACGACGGTCCCCCGTCGCGGTGCCGAGGTGACCCCGCCGCGCACTTTCCTGATGTCTCTTGTGGGGGTCCCACCACCTTGAACAGCAACGCCATCCGCCTGCCCGCACGCCGTCTCGCCCAGGCCGCCGCCGCCACCGTGCTGGCCGCCGCGCCCACGGTCCTGGCCGGAGCGGGTACCGCGCACGCCACCGGCGGCGAGGGCAAGGCGAGCGCCGTCGTGCTCCGCACCGGACTCGACGTCTCCCTGCTCGACAAGACCGTGCGCGCCCCGCTCGCGGTCTCCCTGAACGACGTCCAGGCGCCCGCCAGCGCCGACCGGACCGCCCTGACCGCGCGGCTCGACGGCGTCGGGGGCGGCAAGCCGTTCAGCCTGCTGCGCGCGGACGTGGCCCAGGCCAAGGCCACCGTCGACAAGCAGCGGGCCGAGGGCTTCACCAACCTCGTCCGCGCCCAGGTCCACCTCCCCGGACTGCCGCTGCTGTCCCTCATCGAGGTGCAGCAGGTCACCGCGAAGGCCGTGTGCGCGGTGGGGCAGCGCCCCGTCGCCGAGTCCGAGGTGCTCGGGCCTGTGACCGTGCTCGGCCAGAAGGTCACCCTGTCCGCCGGGGGCACCACCGAGGTGAAGGTCCCCGGGATCGGCGAGGTCCGGCTGGACCTCTCCCAGAAGTCCACGACCACCCGCACCGCCGCGGCGACCGCGCTGGAGCTCGACGTCTCCGTGAACCCGCTCAAGCTGAACGTGGCCGACGTGAAGGGCACGGTCACCCTCGTCGGCGCCACGTGCGAGACACCCGCGAAGGCCGCCGTCGTCCCGTCCGCACCCGCGGAGCCGTCCGCCGAACCGTCGGCGCCCCCCGCCGAGGAGAAGCCCGAGGCGCCTGGCGTCAAGCCCCAGTCCGGCGGCGAGAACCTCGCGGAGACCGGCGGCAGCTCCATGACCCCGTACCTCGCGGGCGGCGCGGTGGCCCTCCTCGCGGCAGGCGCCGCCGCCTTCCACTTCACCCGCAAGCCCCGCAACACCTGACACCACCCCCGTCCCGCACCGGGCAGCGCCCCGAAAGGGGCGCGGGGAACTGCGCAAGAGCGAGGGCGGCCCGCACCCGAGGGACGACCGCACCAGGCAGCGCCCCCAAAGGGGCGCGGGGAACTGCGCAAAAGCGAGGGCGGCCCGCACCCGAAGGACGACCGCACCGGGCAGCGCCCCAAAGGGGCGCGGGGAACTGCGCAAAGACGAGAGCGGCCCACACCCGAGGGACTACCGCAAGGGGGCAGCATCCAGCGGCGAGGTCGAGGTCGAGGTCGAGGACATGGGCATAGGCGCAGGCGACGGCGACGGCAACGCCGAGCCCAGCGCCTCCAGGAACCGTCCCACGGTCCCCGCGTCCCGCACCGCGACCCGAAGCCACCCGGCCCCCAGCCCGGGAAACGTGTCCCCCCGCCGCACGGCGAACCCGAGCCCTCGCAACCGCTCCCGGACCCCGATCCCATCGGGGACCCGGACCAGCACGAACGGCCCTTCGGGCACCCCGGCCACCGTCACCGCCGCGCCGAACCCGGCGAGGCCCGAGAGCAACCGCTCCCGGTCCTCGCCGACCCGCACCGCGACCCGTCCGGCCTCCGCCACCGCCTCCGGCGACACACAGGCCTCCATCGCGACCAGCCCGGGCGAGGACACGGGCCACAACGGCTGGGCCCGTTCCAGCAGCCGTACCGTCCCGGGGTCGGCGACCACATAGCCGACCCGCAGCCCGGCGAGCCCCCAGGTCTTCGTCAGGCTCCGCAGCACGATCAGCCCCGGTACGCGGTGCCCGGCGAGCGATTCCCGTTCGCCGGGCACCGCGTCCATGAACGCCTCGTCCACCACCAGCGTCCGGCCGGGCCGGGCCAGCCCCGCCACGACCGCGGCCGGGTGCAGCACGGACGTGGGGTTCGTCGGATTGCCGATGACGACGAGATCCGCGTCGTCGGGCACCGCCCCCGCCGTCAGCCGGAACCCGTCCTCCGGGCGCAGCAGCACCCGTTCCACCCGGTGCCCCGCGTCCCGCAGGGCCGCCTCCGGCTCGGTGAACTGCGGATGCACCACGACCGCCCGCTCCGGTGACAGCGCCCGCGCGATCAGGACGAACGCCTCGGCCGCCCCGGCGGTCAGCAGCACCTCCTCCGCCGTCACGGCGTGCCGCGCGGCCACCGCCGCCCGGGCCGCCCGGCCGTCGGGGTAGGCGGCCAGTCCCGTCAGCGACGCGGCGATCCGCTCGCGCAGCCAGTCCGGCGGCGTCCGCTCCCGGACGTTCACCGCGAGATCCGTCAGTTCCCGGCCGTCGTCGCGCACCTCGGCGTCCCCGTGGTGCCGCAGGTCGTACTCGGGCGCCTCGGCGGACAGCCCCGCCGCCTGCGGGAGTCCCGCCCCGAGGGCCAGCGCGCAGGTCGCCCGGGAGGGGCCCCCGTCCCGCCCGGCCGAGCGGCGTTTGGGGACCAGCAGCCGCCCGCCCCCGATCAGCGCCGCGGCCTCTGCCACGGACGGCGTGCCCACCGCCGCGCGTGTCCGGTCCGACGGCTCCGGGACCGGGACACCGGCCAGCCGGTCGGCCGGGTACGTCAGCAGCGGGACCCCGAGCCGCGCGGCGGCGCCGACCACCCCGGGCTCGCCGGCCTTCGCCGCCACCGTCGCGAGCGCGGACAGCGCGGAGCCGTCGGCCCCGGCCTCCCGCAGCACCGCGTGGACCAGCTCCAGCACCTCGTCCTCGGACACCCCGCGCGAGGCCCCGACCCCGGCCACCACCGGGCCGGGGGACGGCGACGGCGCGGGCACTGAAGACGTCATGGACGGTTCCTCTCGGCGGCGGGGGAGCACCCGGGTACGGGGCGAACAGGTATCGGTCGGGTGATCAGTGGATCTTGTACGTGCGCACGGGCGGCCGATCGGCTAGCAAGGGACCATGGCCGTGCTGGTGGCGCTGGGTTCGTTCGTGATGACGCTGGTCGGCGGCTGGGCCGCGCTGCGGGTCGTCGACCGTCGGCATCTCGTGCTCGGCTTCGCGGGCGGTCTGATGCTCGGCGTTGTCGGCTTCGACCTGCTGCCCGAGGCGATGGAGGGCGCCGGTCAGCGGCTGCACGGGGTGCCGGTCGCGCTGCTGCTGTTCGTCGGCGGTTTCCTCGTCGCCCATGTCGTCGAACGGCTTCTCGCGCTCCGCCAGTCGGAGCACGGCGCGCACGAGCCCGGCCATGTCCCGCAGGCCGGACTCGGCGCCGGTGCCGCGATGGTGGGGCACAGCTTCGCCGACGGGGTCGCCATCGGCGCGTCGTTCCAGGTCGACGCCGCGATGGGTACGGCTGTCGCGATCGCGGTGATCGCCCATGACTTCGCGGACGGCTTCAACACGTACACGGTCACCAGCGCGTACGGCAACGACCGGCGCAAGGCGCTCGCGATGCTGTTCGCGGACGCGCTCGCGCCCGTCGCCGGGGCCGCGTCGACCCTGCTGGTGACGATCCCGGAGGACGTCCTCGCCTGCTACCTCGGCTTCTTCGGCGGCGTCCTGCTGTACATCGCGGCGGCCGAGATCCTCCCGGAGGCCAGCCACCGCCACCCCGCGCGCTCGACACTGCTGTGCACGGTGGCCGGGGCGGCCCTGATGTGGCTGGTCATCGGCACAGCGGTCCACTGACCCACCCACCCCCCAACCCCGGCACAGCAACGCCCAACGCGAGCCCGGGCGTACCTCAGGGGCGCGAGGAACTGCGCACCCCGGACGACGGCGCAGCAACGTCGAACGCGAGCCCGGGCGTACCTGAGGGGCGCGGGGAACTGCGCACCCCGGACCCCGGCGCAGCAACGTCGAACGCGAGCCCGGGCGTACTTCAGGGGCGCGGGGAACTGCGCACCCCGGACCACGCCACAGCAACGTCAGACGCGAGCCCGGGCGTACCTGAGGGGCGCGAGGAACCGCGCACCCCGGACCACGCCACAGCAACGTCAAACGCCCACCCGGGCGTACTTCAGGGGCGCGGGGAACTGCGCACCCCGGACGACGGCGCAGCAACGTCGAACGCGAGCCCGGGCGTACCTGAGGGGCGCGGGGAACTGCGCACCCCGGACGACGGCGCAGCAACGTCGAACGCGAGCCCGGGCGTACTTCAGGGGCGCGGGGAACTGCGCACCCCGGACGACGGCGCAGCAACGTCGAACGCGAGCCCGGGCGTACCTGAGGGGCGCGGGGAACTGCGCACCCCGGACGACGGCGCAGCAACGTCGAACGCGAGCCCGGGCGTACTTCAGGGGCGCGGGGAACTGCGCACCCCGGACGACGGCGCAGCAACGTCGAACGCGAGCCCGGGCGTACTTCAGGGGCGCGGGGAACTGCGCACCCCGGACGACGGCGCAGCAACGCCGAACGCGAGCCCGGGCGTACCTGAGGGGCGCGGGGAACCGCGCACCCCGGACCACGCCACAGCAACGCCGAACGCGAGCCCGGGCGTACCTCAGGGGCGCGGGGAACCGCGCACCCCGGACCACGCCACAGCAACGCCGAACGCGAGCCCGGGCGTACCTCAGGGGCGCGAGGAACCGCGCACCCCGAAGTACGGCACAGCAACGTCAGACGCGAACCCGGGCGTACTTCAGGGGCGCGGGGAACTGCGCACCCCGGACCACGCCACAGCAACGTCGAACGCGAGCCCGGGCGTACCCCAGGGGCGCGAGGAACCGCGCACCCCGAAGTACGGCACAGCAACGTCAGACGCGAACCCGGGCGTACTTCAGGGGCGCGGGGAACTGCGCACCCCGGACCACGCCACAGCAACGTCGAACGCGAGCCCGGGCGTACCCCAGAGCCGCGGCCCCCCGCACCCCCGCACCCGACCGGAAAGGTCACCCGCCCCCACGCCCCGCCGCCCCCGCCGCCCCCGCGGCCACCGCGGCCACCGCAACGACGAACCGCTCCGCGACCCCCGCGGCCCCAGCCCAATGCGTATGCAGATAACTCGCGTGCACACCGCCCCGCACGAACCCCTCCACCCGGCGCTCCGCCCCCCGGAACCCCCACGCGGGGGACGACCCGGCACCGGGCTCCAGCACCGTCCGGTGGAACTCATGGCCCCGCATCCGGGTCCCGGTCACCGCCAGCGGACTGTCCGACACGGCCACCGCGTCCCGGTACCCCAGCGTGAGCCGTCCCGACATCCGGGCGTCCCCGGGCACCACCCCGCACATCGGCCGCCCGTCCAGCGACCGCGCCAGGTACAGCAGTCCCGCGCACTCCGCCGCGACGGGCGCGCCCGACGCCGCGAGCCCGGCGACGGCCGCCCGCAGCGACTCGTTCGCGGCCAGCTCACCCACGTACACCTCGGGGAACCCGCCGCCGATCACCAGTCCCGCCGTGCCCTCGGGCAGCCGCTCGTCCCGCAGCGGGTCGAGGACGACGACCTCCGCCCCCGCGGCGGTCAGCAGCTCGGGGTGCTCCGCGTACAGGAACGAGAACGCCGGCCCACCCGCGACAGCGATCACCGGCCGACGCCCCGCACCCACCGCCCGGACCGAAGTCGACCCAAGGACGGACGACCCAGGGACCGAAGGCGACCCAGCGACCGACGACCCAGCGACCGAAGGCGCCCCAGGGACCGACGCCCCCGCGACCGAAGTCGCCCCCGCGGCCGACGCCAGCGCCTCCGCCGGATCCCAGGGCTCCTCGTGCAGCGGCCCCGCCGTCCTCGCCAGCGCCAGCAACGCGTCCAGATCACAGCCCCGCCGGACCGCCGCGGCCATCCCCGCGACGGCGTCCGCCGCGTCCCCGTGCCGTTCCGCGACCGGGACCAGACCCAGGTGCCGGGACGGCGTGGCGACCCCCTCGGCGCGCCGCAGCGCGCCGAGGACCGGCATCCCCGCCTCCTCCAGCGCGTCCCGCAACAACGCCTCGTGCCGGTCGGAGCCCACCTTGTTGAGGATCACCCCGCCGATCCGCACCTGGGGGTCGAACGACGCGAAGCCGTGCACCAGCGCGGCCACCGACCGCGACTGCGACGACGCGTCCACGACCAGTACCACGGGGGCCCGCAGCAGCTTCGCGACCTGCGCGGTCGACGCCAGCTCGCCCTGCCCGGAGGCGCCGTCGTAGAGGCCCATCACCCCTTCGACGACGGCCAGTTCACAGCCCCGCGCCCCATGCGCGAACAGCGGCCCGACCAGCTCGGGGCCGCACATGTACGCGTCGAGGTTGCGGCCGGGACGGCCGGTGGCCAGCGCGTGGTAGCCCGGGTCGATGTAGTCGGGGCCCACCTTGTGCGGGGACACCCGCAGCCCGCGCTGCGCGAACGCCGCCATCAGCCCGGTGGTCACCGTGGTCTTGCCGGTGCCCGACGCGGGCGCGGCGACGACCAGTCTCGGTATGTCGATCAGCACGCCGTCACCACTCGATGCCCCGCTGGCCCTTCTGGCCCGCGTCCATGGGGTGCTTCACCTTCGACATGTCGGTGACCAGGTCCGCGAACTCCACCAGCTCGGCGGGGGCGTTGCGGCCGGTGATCACCACATGCTGGTTCCCGGGCCGCTCCCGCAGCACCGACACCACCTCGGCCACATCGATCCAGCCCCAGTGCAGCGGGTACGCGAACTCGTCCAGCACGTACAGCCGGTACGTCTGCGCCGCCAGGTCCCGCTTGATCTGCTCCCAGCCCTCCCGGGCCTTCGCCGCGTTGACCAGGTTGGAGTCGGCGCCGTCCGCGGCCTCGACGGGCGCGCGCTGGATCCAGGACCAGCCCTCGCCCATCTTGTGCCAGTCGACCGTGCCGCCCTCGCCGCTCGCGCCCAGCACCCGCAGCGCGTTCTCCTCGCCGACCTTCCACTTCGCCGACTTGACGAACTGGAACACCCCGATCGGCCAGCCCTGGTTCCAGGCGCGCAGCGCCAGCCCGAACGCCGCCGTCGACTTGCCCTTGCCGATGCCCGTGTGCACCATCACCAGCGGCCGGTTGCGGCGCTGACGGGTGGTGAGTCCGTCGTCCGGGACGACGGACGGCTGTCCCTGTGGCATTACGCGACCCTTCCCCGGGCGCCCGCTCCGGCGCCCCGTACATCCCTGACCAGTCCCGCGAGCACATCGGCCCGCAGCTCCTCCAGCGTCACCGGGGTCCCGCCGAGGTCCACGGCGAGCCGTCCCGCGAGCCCCAGCCGCACCGGGCCCGACTCGCAGTCCACGACCACCGACGCGATCCCGTCGGCCGCCAGCAGGCCCGCCGCGCGGGACGCCCGGCGGACCGGCTCGACCCCGCCGGTGGCGCGGCCGTCCGTCACCACCACGAGCAGCGCCCGGCGCGCGGGGTCCCGCAGCCGCTCCACCCGCAGCACCTCACGGGCCCGCAGCAGTCCGGCCGCCAGCGGGGTCCGCCCGCCGGTGGCCAGCGACTCCAGCCGGTTCGCCGCCGTGTCGACCGACGACGTCGGCGGCAGCGCCACCTCGGCGTCCGCGCCCCGGAACGTCACCAGCCCGACCTTGTCCCGCCGCTGATAGGCGTCCAGCAGCAGCGACAGCACCGCGCCCTTGACGGCGCTCATCCGCCGTCGCGCGGCCATCGAGCCCGACGCGTCCACCGCGAACAGCACCAGATTGCCCTCGCGGCCCTCCCGGCTGGCCTGCCGCAGATCGTCGCGGCGCACCACCAGCCCCGGGCCCGAGCGGCCGCGTGCCCGCTGGTGCGGGGCGGCGGCCCGGACGGTCGCCGACAGATGCAGCTTCGTCAGGGTGCCCCGGGGCCGGTGCGAGCCGGTGGTGCGGCCGTGCTCGGTGCGCGCCCGGGAGCGGCGTCCGGCCGCGCCCTCGCCCAGCCCCGGCACGGTCAGCGTCCGGGCCCTGAACGGCTCCGACGCGGCCACGGCGGCCTGCTGCGGGGCGGCGGCCACGGGCTGGGCCGCGCCGTCCCCCTCGGCGGGCGCCGGACCGTCCACGGGGTCGCCGTCACCGGTGGCATCCGGCGCGCTGTCCGGGGCCTGGCGTGGCGGCGGGGGGCCGTCGGGGCCGTCGCCGTTCCCGGGGCCGCCCGGTCCGTCCGGGTCGTCGGGGCCGCCGTCGGGACCGTCCGGCTCGGGCTCCGGATCGTCGTCGTCCTGCCCCTCGCCCCGGCCTTGTTCCTGCTCCTGGCCCTGGTTCTCGTCCGGGACGTCGTCCTCGTCCTCGTCGGGACCGAACCGGTCCAGCACCTCGTCGAGCTTGTCCTCGTCCAGTCCCGGCGCGTCGAACGGGTTGCGGCGCCTGCGGTGGGGGAGTGCCAGCAGGGCCGCCTGCCGGACGTCCTCCGTGCGGACGGCCGTCCGGCCCGCCCACGCCGCGAGCGCGGTCGCCGTCCTGGCCATCACGATGTCCGCGCGCATCCCGTCCACCTCGAACGCCGCGCAGGCCGCCGCGATCCGCAGCAGCGCGCCGTCGCCGAGCCGTACCCGGGGCAGCAGGGCGCGGGCCGCCACGACCCGGGCCCGCAGCGCGGTCTCGTCGTCCGTCCAGCGGACGGTGAACGCGGCGGGGTCGTCGTCGTACGCGAGCCGCCGCCGGACCACCTCGACCCGCTGGGCGGGCTCCCGGGACGCCGCCACCTCGACGGTCAGCCCGAAGCGGTCCAGCAACTGGGGCCGCAGCTCGCCCTCCTCCGGGTTCATCGTGCCGACCAGCAGGAACCGGGCCGCGTGCCGTACGGACACCCCCTCCCGCTCGACGTACGAGGCGCCCATCGCCGCGGCGTCCAGCAGCAGATCCACCAGATGGTCGTGGAGGAGGTTCACCTCGTCCACGTAGAGGATGCCCCGGTGGGCGTCGGCCAGCAGGCCCGGCTCGAACGCCTTCACCCCGTCCGCGAGGGCGCGTTCGATGTCGAGCGCGCCGACCAGACGGTCCTCGGAGGCGCCCACCGGGAGCTCCACCATGCGGGCGGGCCGGGTCAGGCCGGTGCCCGGTTCATGGGGCCCGTCCGGGCAGGCCGGGTCCGGTGCGGCCGGAGCGCAGGAGAAACGGCAGCCGGTGACCACCGCGACCTCCGGCAGCAGGGTCGCGAGGGCCCGGACCGCGGTGCTCTTGGCCGTGCCCTTCTCCCCCCGCACCAGGACACCGCCCACCGCGGGGGACACGGCGTTGAGCAGTAGCGCGAGTCGCAGGTCGTCCTGGCCGACGATCGCCGTGAATGGATACGGGGTGTTCACCCGTGGCCCTCCCTGTCGTTGCTGTGCGGGTGCCTGTCTCGGCCGGTTCCCGCGCCGGCCGGTCGTCGTCGCCCGGCGCGGGCTTCCGTGCCCCGTCCGCCGGGGCCGGGGTGCGTCATGGGGCGCCGGGCGGGACGAAGGGGAGATCCGGCGCGGGGCCCGACTCGATCAGGCGCCACAGCGCGTCCGTGTCGGCGTGCCGCTCGATCAGATCGCCCAGCCGGTCCAGCTGCTCCTCACGGAGCGCGGCGAACGAGGTGTCCGGCGCCGCCACGAAACGCCGCCCGGTCAGCGCGGCGACCTCCCGCAGGAACGCCCGGCGGAACCCGTCCGACTCCAGGGAGCCGTGCCAGTGCGTCCCCCACACCGCGCCCGAACGGCATCCGTCCAGGAACGGTTCCCCGCCCAGCACCTCGGCCACCCCGTGATGGATCTCGTACCCCTCGACCCGTTCACCGAGAGCCGTGCCCGAGGGCCGCCCGAGCGTCTTCTCCCGGGCGAAGCGGACCCGTACGGGCAGCAGCCCGAGCGCGTCGACGGCGCCCGCGCGGGACTCGACCTCGTCCTCGATGTGCGCGCCGAGCAGCTGGAACCCGCCGCAGATCCCCAGCACGGGACGCCCCTCGACGGCCCGTTCGCGCAGGACCCGCGCGAGCCCGCGCTCCTGGAGCCAGCGCAGCGCCCCGACCGTGCCCCGGGTGCCGGGGACGACCACGAGGTCGGCGTCGGCGGTCTCCTCGGGCCGGTCGACGAAGCGGACCACGACACCGGGTTCGGCGGCGAGCGCGTCGACATCGGTGAAGTTCGACATCAGCGGGACCGCGCACACCGCGATCCGCAGCACCTCCGCCCCGGCCGGCGGCGCCACCGACGACTCCCGGACCGTGCCGCGCAGCGAGACCCGCAGCCCGTCCTCCTCGTCGATACCGAGCCCGTGCTGGAACGGCAGCACCCCGTACGTGGGGCGGCCGGTGAGACCGCGCAGCATGTCCAGGCCGGGTTCCAGCAGCGAGACGTCGCCGCGGAACTTGTTCACCAGATAGCCCGCGACCAGGGCCTGGTCCTCGGGCGCGAGCAGCGCCGTCGTCCCGAAGAACGACGCGAACACCCCGCCCCGGTCGATGTCCCCGACCACGACGACGGGCAGTCCGGCGGCCCGCGCGACGCCCATGTTCACGATGTCCGTGCGCCGCAGATTGATCTCGGCGGGGCTGCCCGCCCCCTCGCAGATCACGGCGTCGTGGGTGGCCCGCAGCTCCTCCAGGCACTCCACGACGGTCCCCAGCAGCGCCTCCCGGCCACCGGGCACCGGCTGCCCCGCCGCCGGACCGCCCGCCGGGCCGAAGAACCCGTGCGCGCTCATCTCACCGACCGGCCGCCCCATCAGCACGACCTGACTGGTGCGGTCCCCGCCGGGCTTCAGCAGCACCGGGTTCATCAGCGCGCTGGGCTCCACCCGCGCGGCCTGCGCCTGCATGGCCTGGGCGCGCCCGATCTCGGCGCCGTCCCGGGTGACGAAGGAGTTGAGGGACATGTTCTGCCCCTTGAACGGCGCGACCTTCACCCCCTGACGCACCAGCCACCGGCAGATCCCGGCGGTCACCACACTCTTGCCCGCGTCGGACGTCGTCCCCGCGACCAGCAGTCCGCCGCCCATCAGCGGCCCCCCGTCCTTGTCGTGGTCCGCGCCCCGAGCGCGAGCCGTCCGGCCGCGCAGACCCCGAGGGTGAGCCAGGCCACCCGCCGGGACAGCCGGACCGCGCGGTCGATGTCCGCCACGGTGACGGCCCGGCCGCCGCCGTTCAGCTCGGGCCGGTGCTCGACCCGGCCGCCGTAGGAGAGGGTGCCGCCCAGCCGGACGCCGAGGGCCCCGGCGAACGCGGCTTCCGCGACGCCCGCGTTGGGGCTGGGATGGCGTCCCGCGTCGGCCCGCCACGCGCGGGCGGCGCCCTTGGGCGATCCGCCCGCCAGTACGGCGAGGGCGCCGGTGAGCCGGGCGCCGGGCCAGCCGACGACATCGTCGAGCCGTGCCGAGGCCCAGCCGAAGCGGCGGTGCCGGGGCGACTTGTGGCCGACCATCGCGTCCAGCGTGTTCACGGCCCGGAACCCGACGAGCCCGGGGACCCCGGCCACGGCACCCCACACCAGGGCGCCGACTACGGCGTCGGAGGTGTTCTCGGCGACCGACTCGACCACCGCGCGGGCGATGCCGTCGGCGTCCAGGGCCTGCGGGTCGCGCCCGCACAGATGCGGCAGCCGCGCGCGGGCCGCGGTCAGATCGCCCGCGTCGAGGGCGGCGGCGACGGTCCGCGCCTCCCGCCCGAGGCTGGTCCCGCCGACCACGGCCCAGGTGGCGGCGGCGGTCAGTACGACGGAAGCGGTACGGGAGCCCCGCACCGCTCGGGTGGCGAGGGCGGCGGCACCCGCCGCGCCCCCGGCGCACACCGCGGTGTGGAGCGCGCCCCAGCCGCGGTGGTCACGCCACAGCACGTGTTCGACGGCGCCCGCGGCACGGCCGAAGGCGGCGACCGGGTGTCCGCGGCGGGGATCGCCGAGGAGCAGGTCGCCGATCAGACCGGCGGTGGCGCCGTACGTGAAGATCCGTCCGGCACTCATCGGCTCAGTCCGCCGGGCCGTTGAGGACCTTCGTACGCTGCGTGGGTCCCGCGCCGGTGCGCGTGGGACCGGGTGACGGGCGCCCCGGCATGACTGTGTGTCCTCACTCAGGGTCCGCGCCCTGGGTCGACGGATACGCCGGCGAGAGTCTCCTGGCTTCCGGATCGGCGCCGCCCCCGGCCTTCCAGCCCCTGCGGGCCGTGACATCCGGTGTGGGGGAGCGCTCCCCGGTGACAGTGGCGGGACCGCGCCGGATTCGCACCGGCTTCCTCTGCTGCCGCCGTAATGGCCCCGGAAGTCCACCACGCCCCCGGAACAGCCGTCAACCACGCGCTGACCTGCGGCGGCGCAGTGTGTGAAGACCCACACGCACTCGGTGACGGCGGGGGCGACGGCGGGGGTGACGACAGCCCTCGCGGGAGCCCTCGCGGGAGCCGTGCCGGGAGTGATGACGCCGGCCGGGACGAGGGGAGGATGACGGCGGCCGATACGACAGCGGGGCGGCCGGGTGACGGGGACCTTGGGGGTGACGACAGCGGTCCGGCCGGTCACCGCGCTGGAGGCGGTGACCGGCCGGACCGGTGGTTCATCGGATGCCGCGACCCTGTTGGCACAGGGCGACGGGGGCCGGAGCCGACGCGGGGGCCGGGGACCGGCCGTGGGACGGCTCGGCTCAGATGACGATCAGATAGATGCCGTAGCTGACCGCGGCCACACACAGCGCGAAGCTGGCGTAGGCGCTGGTCGCGGCGACTGCCGCGGCCCCGCTCTTCGCACCGCCGTTGGCGGCGACGGCCGCGTCACGCTTGGAAAGTCCGACTATACCGAGTGTGAACAGGCCCACCAGGGCCACGGTGGCCACGAGGCTCACTCCGAACACCGTGCCCAGTGCTACCCAGTCGATCTTCATGGGAGGGTTCCTTACACCTTGGCGGTCCGCGGAGCGGACTCCGTCGAGGGACCGTTGTCGGCCGGGATGGTTGCCGTGAGGTCACCCGTGACCGTCACCGTCTCGGCGGCCGGCCCCGCCGGGGGAGGGGTGACAGCGGCCATGGCGTTGGTGACGACACCCGCGGGCTCGCCGTCCACGTCGTTGACGTTGTTGTGGTCGACGATGTCACGCCGCGACAGCACCCAGATGACCGCCGAACCGGCGATCAGCAGTGTGCCGGTGGCGATGACGCCCCAGGTGCCCTGCTTGGTGAGCAGCTCGGCGAGCGCGCCGACCAGACCGGCGGCCGGGAGGGTGAGCCCCCAGGCCACGAACATCCGGGTCGCGGTCGACCAGCGGACGACCCCGCCCTTGCGGCCGAGGCCCGCGCCCATCACGGCACCGGAGCAGGACTGCGTGGTGGAGAGCGAGAAGCCGAGGTGCGAGGAGGCCAGGATGACCGTCGCGGCGCTGGTCTGCGCGGCGAAGCCCTGCGGCGGCTCCAGGTCGGTCAGACCCTTGCCCATGGTGCGGATGATGCGCCAGCCGCCGAGGTAGGTGCCGAGCGCGATGGCGATACCGGCCGAGGCGATGACCCACGCGGGCGGGTTCGACCCGGGCACGAGGACACCACTGGTGACCAGCGCCAGGGTGATGATGCCCATCGTCTTCTGCGCGTCGTTGGTGCCGTGCGCCAGCGAGACGAGACCGGCCGAGGCGATCTGACCGGCGCGGTAGCCCTTGGAGGCCGCCTTGCCGTCGGCCTTGCGGCCGATCCGGTAGGTCAGGCGGGTCGCGATCATCGCGGCCACACCGGCCACCAGCGGGGCGGCGATCGCGGGCAGCAGAACCTTGGTGACGACCGTGGAGCCGTTCACGGAGGACCAGCCGGCCGACATCACCGCGGCGCCGATGAGGCCACCGAAGAGCGCGTGCGAGGAGCTGGAGGGCAGACCCAGGAGCCAGGTCAGCAGATTCCAGAGGATCGCGCCGACGAGCGCCGCGAAGATCACTTCTGTGCGGAGGCCCTGTTCGTTGATCATGCCGCCGGAGATCGTCTTGGCGACCTCGACCGACAGGAAGGCACCGACAAGGTTCAGCACGGCGGACATGGCCACCGCCGTCTTGGGCTTCATTGCGCCAGTGGAGATGGTCGTCGCCATCGCGTTGGCTGTGTCGTGGAAACCGTTCGTGAAATCGAACACGAGAGCGGTGACGATCACGATTCCGAGGAGGAGCGTGATGTTTTCCATTTACCCAGGCTTCTGTTGGACGACAGTGGCGGTTGGAACGTAGGCAACCTGAGTGAACGGAAGATGAACTGAGGCAGGCATCGCGGTGTCCCAATCTGGAGCAAGGCTATTCCGCATAGCGGAACCCGGCGAGCGTGCCGCACCGGCGCCGCGGAATCCCGGACTCCGGGGCTCCCGGGGGACTCCCGGGACGCACCCTCCGGACCCCGGCGCGGACCCCAGGAGATCCTGGTCACGCACGGTTTCGGGGTCCGTCCACCACCCGCCCGACCGGTACTCACCGACCGTTCACCCACCGGGCGACGCCCGGCGGCAGGCCGCGCGGACCTCGCTGTCCGCGCCGCGGTGTTCGTCGGTGCCGGAACGCCCTGTCGATCGGAACCGCTCACGGCCTGTCCTCGACACCTCTTCCGACTGTACGGCCCATGACTCGAACTCCTGACATTAGAGCCGATTTGCCCCCGTATGTAAGGAAGGTCACCTGATCACCCTCGGCCCCACCGGTGCCATCCAGCCGCAGGACCCCCGCATACCCGGTAGGCCGGGCCCCGACGGGGATCCGGCCTACCGCTGCATGGCCCGTAGGGCCTGTGCCGGACGGGGCAGGGGAGCGGGGGCGTGCGGAGAGGTGAAGCCCGGGTACCGGCAGCCCGGGTACCGGCGACGGGATCGGCCGCTGCCGAGGCCCGCGCCGAAGGGCGAAGCCCGAGCACCCCCGCTGCACCCCGGCCCGGCCCCGCTCCATCCCGGCCCGGCCCCGCTCCATCCCGGCCCGGCCTCCGCTCCATCCCGGCCCGGCCCCGCTCCACCCGGCCCGGCCCCCCGTCGACTGGCCGCCCGAACCCCCACCGCAGACACTGGACGAGTGCGTACCGCCCAAGCGACGGCAGCGGCCGTCACCGCCGCAACCACCACCGCCCTGGCAGCCCTGGCCGCGGGCCACGTCGCCAGTGGCGCGGCCCTGAGACCCGCCGCCGGCCGCCCCCTCCCCACCGAACCCCGCCTCACCCTGCACGCCGTCACGGCGGGCGACGCGGCGGGCGGGGCGACGGCCTCCGCGACGAGCTCCGCAGGGAGCCCCGCGACGAGCTCCACGGCGGGCCGCGTCACCCTCACCCGCGCCCTCGCGTCCCTGCGCCCCGGCGTCTACGGCCTCGCGGGCGACGGCACCCACGCCGTCGTGGGCCCCGTGGTCACCTCGGCCCCCCACACCGCCGACACGGTCGTCCGCCGCCTGGAACGGGTCACCCACGGCACCCTGGAGCCGGGCGACAAGGTCTGGCTCACCCCCCAGGTGCACATCGGCAATCCCCGCACCGCCCTGGGCCTCGACCACGCCGACGTCAGCGTCCCCGGCGAACTCGGTTCCCTGCCCGCGTGGTTCGTCCCGGGCGCCCGGGACACCTGGGTCATCGCCGTGCACGGTCTGGGCACCACCCGCGAGCACCCGATGGTCGTCATGGAGCAACTGCACCGGCACCGCTTCCCGGTCCTCGCCCTGGCCTACCGGGGAGACCTCGGCGCGCCCCGTCCCCCGGACGGGCTCAGCCACCTCGGGGAGACGGAGTGGCGCGATCTGGACGCCGCGATCCGCTACGCCGTCCGCTACGGCGCGGCACGCGTCGTCCTGCACGGCTGGTCCACCGGCGCCACGATGGCCCTGCGCGCCGCGACCCACTCCGCGCTGCGGGACCGTATCGCCGGGATCGTCCTCGACTCCCCGGTCCTGGACTGGGAGGCGACCGTGCGCGCGCTCGCCGCCGCCCGGCATGTGCCCGGTCCCCTGCTCCCGCTGGCGGTCCGCGCGGCCCAGGGCCGCACCGGACTGCGCCCGCACCAGATCCGCGAGCGCGCCGACATCCGCGAGCTGCGCGTCCCCACGCTGGTGGTGCACGGCCCGGGGGACACCGTCGCCCCCTGGGGGCTGTCCCGCCGCTTCGCCCGCACCCGGCCCGATCTCGTCACCCTGCACACCGTCCCGGACGCCCCGCACGGCGCGATGTGGAACGCCGACCCGAAGGGCTACGAAGAGGCCATGCGCCGCTTCCTCACCCCCTTCGGCTGACGCGCACCCCGTCCCCCCTCCCGCCCCGGTGGCTCCACGCGGCCCCGGCGGCACCACCGCCACCCATACCCCCCTGCGGTAACGCGCACCTCGTACGGGGCCCGTGCGGGCACCTCCGGCCGCGCCTTCCGTTTCTCCTCTCTCGAACACGGCACGAACCACGGGACAGGGGTTCGCTGTCTACCCGCGTGGCATTCCGTTTGGGTTTTCCGACCGTCAACCGGAAGACTGCACCCGTGACGTCCCGTATCCCGCGCGACTCCAGGCTCCGACTCGTCCGTCCGCGCCCCCTGGCCGCCGCCACCCCGGCGGTCGGTGAGCGACGCACCCGCCGCCCCGCACCCAGGCCCCCGGAAGGCACACCCGCGCCCTCCGAACTGGCCCGCACGGCCCGTGCCGGCCTCGCCGGCGCGGTCCGGGTCGCCCGCTGGGCCGACACCGAACTGCGTCCCGGCGGTGACCTCACGGGGCCCCGGAGGAACCCCGCCCCCGGCCTGCGCGGCGCCCCGGCGCCGACCGCACCGGCCGCCTCGGGCACCCCACACAACTCCCTCGCCACCACGCCCGACGGCGGCGGCAACCTCTCCGACCCCACCGCCGAACGCGCCGCCGCCGAACTGGGGCTGTCCGCGCGTCAGATCCGCGCCGACTGGGACACCGCCCGGCTCGCCGGACTCGTCGAGGTGCACGGCGACTACGCCCGCCCCGGCTGGCGGCTGCGCGCCTGGGACCGGGACGACGCCGCCGTGCTGCGCGGCTGGGTCGCCCTCTTCGACGCCTGGTCGCTGGCCCACCCCGCCCCCGGCGGACTCGACCCGGCGGCCGTCGCCGAGGCCGTGGAGGCGATGCCCCAGGTGCTGTCCTTCCTCCAGCTCTCCGCCGGACCCGTCCCCGTGCCGCAGCTGCTGGACCTGCTGGAGCAGCGCGTCACCGAACTGCGCACCGAGCGCTGCGAGATCCCCTACGGTCCGCGGCCCGAGCCCCCCGCGCCCGACGCCCGCGCCGCCGCCACCGCGCTGCCCGCCCTGCTGGACTGGGCCCTGCGCGCGCTCACCGCCGTCGGCGCGCTCACCTGCGCCCCCGGCCAGGCCACCCTCACCCCGCTCGGCAGCTGGGCGGTGTGGGTCAAGCTGGAGCAGATCTGCGTGGCCGCGCAGAGCCAGGCCGGGGGCAACATCGAGCAGTCCGCCGAGGACATGCTGCGCGGCTGCGCGCGGCTGCGCCCCGGTGACGCCCGCGCCGAGTACCGCGCGTGGCTCGCCGCCCGGACGGTCTCCAGCGCGGTCACCGAACTCGTCGGCGCGGCCCGGGGCGAGGACGCGCTGCTGCGCGGGCTGGCCTTCGAGGCGCTGCGGGTCGTCGGCGCCCCCGCCGAGTCGGAGGTCCGCCAGGTCCGCGACGAGCCCTCGCTGAGGCCGTACGTCCTGCTGTGGCTGGCCGAGATAGAGGGCGTCGACCCCGAGGACACCCACACCGTCCTCACCCATGACGAGGAGACCTGGCTCTGGGTCGACACCGCGGCGGCCGTCGCCGACCACGGTGAGGCGCAGCTGCTCGTCCGCCATCTGGAATCCGCGCGGCAGCCCACGGTCCCGGCGCTGCTGGACGACATCCGCAAGGTCGGGCATCCGCGTACGGTGCAGGTCCTCGTGGCACTGGCCGCCGCCCATCCCGATCCCGCGCTCGCCAAGGCCGTGCGCCGCGCGGCCTTCCAGGTCCACACCGGGGGAGGCTGACCCGCCCCGGACCCGCCGGATCACCCCCCGATCGCGGGGGCGTACGTACCGAAGCTCCACAGATTGCCCTCGGTGTCCCGGGCCAGGTAGTCCCGCGAGCCGTAGTCCTGGTCCGCCGGGGGCGTCACGATCTGCGCGCCCTGCTCCACGGCCCGCCGGTGGTGGGCGTCGATGTCGTCCACCACCACGTACGTCCCCGACGGGCCCGCGCCGGACATCGCCTGGTCGAACCGGCCGCCGCGGCCCTTGGAACCGAGCATCACCGCGCCGTTCCCGTGGGCCAGCTCGGCGTGCGCGACCCGGCCGTCCGCCCCCTCGTGGACACTCACCACCGTGAAGCCGAACGCCTCCGTGAGCTGCTTGATCGCCGCGTGCGCGTCGGCGTACAGCAGGGACGGGTAGACGGTCGGCGGGGTGCCGTTCGCCGCTGCCATGGGACTCCTCCTCGGTCGTGCGGCACCGGGCCGCTCCCGGCGCCTCCGCGAGCGGAAACCGGACTGTCACTCAGTGTGACACCGGCCACTGACAGTGACCTCCTGAACGGCCGCCGTCCCGCCCGTCCGCTCCGCCCCGCGCCCCGCCGAGATCTCCGCACGACCCCCGCCGAGACCCTGCCGCGACCCCCGCTGCGGCTTCCCGCCAAGGCGTCCGGGGCCCGATCGGGAAATCCGCTTGCGTACGCCCGTTAGAATTGCTCCATGGCTGTTCTCCTCGTGCATTAGACGGCGTCACCCGCCCTCGCCGCCCACCTCGCCGTCCACCCGCCACAGGAGTACGTCCGTGATCACCGCCTCCGGTATCGAGCTGCGTGCCGGTGCCCGCATCCTCATCGAGTCCGCGACCTTCCGTATCGCCAAGGGCGACCGCATCGGCCTGGTGGGCCGTAACGGCGCCGGCAAGACCACCCTCACCAAGGTTCTCGCCGGGGAAGGCCAGCCCGCCGGGGGTACCGTCGCCCGTTCGGGCGAGGTCGGCTACCTCCCGCAGGACCCCCGCACCGGCGACCTCGACATGCTCGCCCGCGACCGGGTGCTGTCCGCCCGCGGCCTCGACACCCTGATCCGCAAGATGCGCGAGAACGAGCAGCGCATCGCCGTCGGCCAGGGCGCCACCCGCGAGAAGGCCATGCGGCAGTACGAGCGGCAGGAGACCGAGTTCCTCACCAAGGGCGGGTACGCCGCCGAGGCCGAGGCCGCCACCATCGCCGCCGCGCTCAACCTCCCCGACCGGGTCCTCGGCCAGCCGCTCCATACGCTCTCCGGTGGCCAGCGCCGCCGGATCGAGCTGGCGCGCATCCTCTTCTCGGACGCGGACACCCTGCTCCTGGACGAGCCCACCAACCACCTCGACGCCGACTCGATCGTCTGGCTGCGCGACTACCTCAAGACGTACCGCGGCGGCTTCATCGTGATCTCCCACGACGTCGACCTCGTGGAGACCGTCGTCAACAAGGTGTTCTACCTGGACGCCAACCGGTCCGCGATCGACGTCTACAACATGGGCTGGAAGCTGTACCAGCAGCAGCGCGAGGCCGACGAGAAGCGCCGCAAGCGCGAACGGCAGAACGCCGAGAAGAAGGCCGCCACGCTCAACGCCCAGGCCGACAAGATGCGCGCCAAGGCCACCAAGACGGTCGCCGCCCAGAACATGGCCCGTCGCGCCGACCGGCTGCTGGCCGGTCTCGACGCCGTCCGCCAGTCCGACAAGGTCGCCAAGCTGCGCTTCCCCGACCCCGCGCCCTGCGGCCGGACCCCGCTCACCGCGGAAGGCCTTTCCAAGTCGTACGGCTCGCTGGAGATCTTCACCGATGTCGACCTGGCCATCGACAAGGGCTCCCGGGTCGTCATCCTCGGACTGAACGGCGCGGGCAAGACCACCCTGCTCCGGCTGCTCGGCGGGGTCGAGAAGCCCGACACCGGCGAGGTCGTCGAGGGCCACGGCCTCAAGCTCGGCTACTACGCCCAGGAGCACGAGACCCTCGACCCGGAGCGCACGGTCCTGGAGAACATGCGCTCGGCGGCTCCCGACCTGGACCTGGTCCAGGTCCGCAAGACGCTCGGCTCGTTCCTGTTCTCCGGCGACGACGTCGACAAGCCCGCCGGTGTGCTCTCCGGCGGGGAGAAGACCCGGCTCGCCCTCGCGACGCTCGTGGTGTCCTCCGCCAACGTCCTGCTCCTGGACGAGCCCACCAACAACCTCGACCCGGCCAGCCGTGAGGAGATCCTGGGCGCGCTGCGCACCTACAAGGGCGCCGTCGTCCTCGTCACCCACGACGAGGGCGCCGTGCAGGCGCTCCAGCCCGAGCGGATCATTCTCCTCCCCGACGGTGTCGAGGACCTGTGGGGCGCCGACTACGCGGACCTGGTCGCCCTCGCCTGACCCCGCCCGCCCGGCGCCCACGCGCCCGGCCCGCCGACCGCCGCCCGCCGGACCTTCCCCGGCGGGCGGTTTCCGTTCCGGCCCGGGCCCCCGGTCCCCGACCCGGACCGCACCGGCCGGTCCGGTCGGACAGCGCCTGGCCACCCCGGACCGGGCCGACCCCGACCCGTGCCGCCGCCCCCGGAGGGCGTGGCCGCTCGATGGGTGATCCAAGCAGTGATCCACCGCGTATGGATCATTCGGCCCAGCGGTGATCCATCAAAGGTGTGAGATCGCCTAGTGCCGTGGTGCGCCCTACACCGATCCCAGGGAGCGGACCCGTCCCTTCCACTTCCGCCCGGCATCGCCGTTCTGACCTGCCGATTCCCCGCCGATCGGCTGCCAGGGGGTGTGAAAGCCCGAGCGGAGGCAAAGATTCCCCTCGTGTGGATCGCTTCCCAATCGGCCTCCGATGTCGTACTGACCTTGCCGAATGGGTGGCCAGGAAGCCGAAGAGGGGTGATCATGAGAAGTCCAGAGCGCACTTCCCATGAGGAGGCACGGGTGGCCGAGACTCTGAAGAAGGGCAGCCGGGTAACCGGCGCCGCGCGCGACAAGCTCGCGGCAGACCTGAAGAAGAAGTACGACTCCGGTGCGAGCATCCGGGCACTGGCCGAGGAAACCGGCCGCTCGTATGGATTCGTCCACCGGATGCTCAGCGAATCCGGCGTCACGCTGCGGGGACGCGGCGGGGCGACGCGAGGCAAGAAGGCGTCCGCCGCGGGCTGAGGTTCCGGCGGCTCCACCGGTTCCGGTGTGGCCACCCGGTCGGCTTCCGGGCCGACCGGGTGGTTACTGTGCAGTCACTTAAGGGTGCGGCCGTGCGTGTTACGGTCCCGCACCCTCCGGACGGCACACCTCGGAGGCGCTCCATGACGTCGGTGGAACCGGTACTCGACAAGGACGGCGTACGGCTCGTCGTGACCGATCGGACCGCGACGGTCACACTGACCGGCCCGGCCCGGCGCAACGCGCAGAGTCCCGCTCTGTGGCGGGCCCTGGTCGAGGCCGGACAGGCCCTTCCGGGTGCCGTCCGTGTCGTCGTGCTGCGCGGTGAGGGTCCGTCCTTCTCCGCGGGACTCGACCGGCAGGGGTTCACCCCGGAAGGCTTCGACGGCGAGCCGTCGTTCCTCGATCTCGCGCGCGGCACCGACAAGGAGCTGGACGCGGCGATCGCCGGGTACCAGGAGGCCTTCACCTGGTGGCGGCGGACCGACCTCGTGACCATCGCCGCTGTCCAGGGCCACGCCATCGGCGCGGGCTTCCAGCTGGCGCTGGCCTGCGATCTGCGGATCGTCGCCGAGGACGTGCAGTTCGCCATGCGCGAGACCGGGCTCGGTCTGGTGCCCGACCTCACCGGCACCCATCCCCTGGTGGGACTCGTCGGCTACGCGCGGGCCCTGGAGATCTGTGTGACCGGCCGCTACGTCCAGGCCGCCGAGGCCGAACGGATCGGCCTCGCCAATCTCGTCGTCCCCGCCGACCAGCTGGACGCCGCCGCGAGCGACCTCGCCGCCGCGCTCCTCGGCGCGCCCCGGGACGCCGTCATCGAGACCAAGGCTTTGCTCCAGGGCGCGACCCGTCGCGGCTACGAGGAACAGCGCGCCGCCGAACGCGCCGCCCAGGCCCGACGGCTCCGCGACCTGGCGGGCCTCGGCGACTGACCCGCCCCCGCCCCGGGTTCCTCAGCCCCCGGCCCCTCGTCCGCCGTCCTGGCCGCCGGATCCCGTGCGTCGGGGTCGGGCCCCCGGGGTCCGGGCCGCCGGGTCCGTGCATCCGGTCCGGCGCATCCGGTCCCGTGCATCCGGCGGTCCCGTGCGTTCGGGCCGGGTCCACCGGGCCGGGGCCGGTCAGGGGTCCAGCGCGGTCACCAGTACCGCGACCGTCGGGCGGTCCGGTGCCGCGTCCGTGACCGCCCGGCGTACCGCGCGCACCACGGCCGACGGACCGGCCGCCACCGACAGGGCCAGCTCCACCCGTACATGCCGCCGCGGCAGCGCCGCCGCGTCCCCGTCGCCCGGGTGCTCCGCGATCCGTACCGGGGCGGCCCGGCCGCCCAGCGCGCCGGTCAGCCGGGTCACCCCGGGCACCGCCGCCGCCACCGCGCCCAGCCGCCCCGCCTCACCGTCCGATTCGTCCCCGGGCGCTCCGTCCGTACCCGCGTCGTCCCCGGCCCGCGGTCCCGTACCGGCGCCGCTTTCGGCTCGTCCGTCAGCCGGGCGTTTCTCCGGGCCGTCCCCGTCCGGGTGACCGCCGTTCGCCGCGCCGTCCGGGTGATCCGGGGCCAGGACCCCGGTCACCCGGAGGTCCACCTCCGTCACCGCCAGCCCCAGTGATCCGGCCGCCGCCGCGAGCGCCGTACGCACCCCGGCCACCGTCACGGGCAGCGGGGTGTGCAGTGTCGCGGCCAGCTCCGCGGTGATCCGCAGCGGGCCCGGCGGCACGGCGCCCGGTGGCGCCACAACCGCCGGTTCCCGGGCCGTTCCAGGGGCATCGTCCGAGGTCACGGGGGAGGCCGCGGCGATCCGCAGTGCTCCGAGGCGTACTCCCGACCGGGTGTCCAGTGCCCGTCGCAGTGCGCCGCGCGCCGCGGCCTCCGTCACCCAGGCCCCGTCACCCGGTCCGCCCAGCGGCAGCAGTCTGCCGAGGCCGAGCTGCTGCCTTACCACCTGTGTCCAACCGTCAGCGGTCATCGCCCCAGCCTGCCGTATCCCCGGCGCGCCACCCGGCAACCGCGCTTAGTGTGGATTGCAGGACCACGACTCCGGTGAGAGGGACGAACGGCGATGACCGAATCCACGCAGCGGAAGGGCCCGGACAATCCGGCGCAGTCCTCGAACGAGCAGCGCGAGTCGCTGCGCAAGCAGAGCGGGGCCAGGAAGAGCGGCGATCCGGCCACCCGGGGCCGCACCACCATCGCGGACGGTGTGGTCGAGAAGATCGCCGGACTCGCCGCCCGTGATGTCGTCGGTGTGCACGCCATGGGCAGCGGGCTGTCCCGGACGTTCGGCGCCGTCCGCGACCGGGTGCCCGGCGGCACCAAGTCCGTGTCCCGAGGGGTCAAGGCCGAGGTCGGCGAGGTCCAGACCGCCCTCGATCTGGAGATCGTCGTGGACTACGGCGTGGCGATCGCCGAGGTCGCCCGCGCGGTACGCGAGAACGTCATCACGGCGGTGGAGCGGATGACCGAACTGGAGGTCGTCGAGGTGAACATCGCCGTCAGCGATGTGAAGCTCCCCGACGAGGAGGACGACGAGCCGGAGTCACGGCTCCAGTGACACCCCCGAGGACCGCCGCCCCCGGCGGACCCGGGGCGCGGCCCGGTCCCGTCCCGGACCCCCGCAGCAGCGCACAGGCGCAGAGGAGCGCACGATGAGCATGGCCGTGGTCGGCTTGATCGCCGGAATGGCACTGGGCTTCGCCGGTTACTTCGGCGGCTTCGGCGCCTTCCTGCTGGTGGCGGCGCTCGGCGCCGTCGGTTTCGTGGCGGGCAGGTTCCTGGAGGGCGACCTGGAACCGGGTGACTTCTTCCGTTCCCGTTCCCGTGGCGACCGGCGGGGGTGACGGTGCCCGCTCAGGTCGTCGACGCCGCCGAGCGCGGCGCCACCGCGATCGCCGACCGGGTCGTCGCGAAGATCGCCGCGCAGGCCGCCCGTGAAGCACTGACCGGACTGCCCCGCGCCGCGGCCCCGCCGCACGCCACGGTCGTCGTGCACAAGGACAGCGCGCGGGTCCGGGTCGTCCTCGAACTCGGCTACCCCTCCGACATCGGCGCCCAGTGCGGTGCCGTACGCCGCCAGGTCGCCGAACGGGTGCGGACCCTGGCGGGGATGACGGTGCCCGAGGTCACCGTCCAGGTGGAACGGCTGCACTCACCGCTGGACAGCGGTACCCGGGGGAGGACCCGATGAGCGAGCCCCACGAGCCCGCGAAGGCTTCCGCCAAGGCGGGTGCGGGCGGGTCCGCCGGTGGCGGTGCGGGTGCCGGTGCGGGTGCGGATGGTGGTGCGGGCCCGGTGTCCGTGCTCGATCCGTCCGGCGACGACAGCGCGTACCCCGCGTCGTCCGCGCCCCGCCGCTTCTGGTCGCCGCGCCGGGTGCCCGCCGGGATCGTCGCCGCCCTGCTCGTCGCCGCCGCCGGTCTCCTCCTGTACGACATCGCCGCCGTACGCGCCGGACGACCCGCGATGCACTGGCGGCAGGTCCTCGGCCGGGAACTCGCCGAACGTCCCCTGGACGATGTGTGGGTCCTTGTCGGCGCGGGTGTCGCGACGGCGCTCGGCCTGCTGCTGCTCGTGCTCGCGCTCACCCCCGGCCGGCGCGCCCTGCTGCCCATGCTGGGCGCCGACGACGCCATGCGCGTGGCGCTCGACCGCCGCGCCGCCGCGATGGTCCTGCGGGACCGGGCCGCCGAGGTGTCCGGGGTGCAGTCCGTACGGGTACGGGTGAAGCGCCGCAAGGCGCGTGTCCGTGCCGTCTCGCACTTCCGCCCGCTGGACGACGTCCACACCGATCTCGACTCCGCGCTCGCCGACGGCGTCCGCGAACTGGGCCTCGCCAGGCCCCCGTCGCTCGACATCCGGGTGCGGCGGCCCGGCAAGAAGGGGTGAGGCCCGTGCTCAGGACCGTCGACCGTGTGCTGCTCGGTCTGCTGGGGCTCGTCCTGCTGATCGCCGGGGGCAGCGTCCTCGCGATCGGCCTCGGGGTGCGCCCGCCCTCCTGGTGGCCCTACGAGGATCAGCACGACGTCCTGCTGAGCGCGGCCCGGCGGACCCGCTGGCGCGACGAGGGCTGGTGGTGGCCCGTGGTGATCGCGGCGCTCGCCGTCGCGGTGCTGCTCGCCCTGTGGTGGCTGTCGGCGGTGCTGCGCAGACGGCGTCTCGCGGAGGTCCTGGTCGACACGGGGGACGGCGAGGGCGCGGTGGTGCGGGGGCGCGCGCTGGAGTCCGTCCTGGTGACGGAGGCGGAGGCGCTGGACGGGGTCGACCGGGCGGAGGTGCGGCTCGTCGGCCGGCGGGGTGAGCCGGGGGCACGGGTGCGGCTCGTGCTGGAGCCGCACGGGGTGCCGCGGGATGCCGTGCGGCGGCTGCACGGGGAGGTGCTGGCGGGGGCCCGTACCTCGTCGGGGTCCGCGCGGTGGCCCTCCACGGTGCGGATCCGGGCGGTGAAGCACCCCCCGGAACGCGTGACCTGACGGGTCGCCTTCGCTTGCGCTTCCCAGGTCCGTCCGGCGGGACGTACTCCGCTGCTGTGCCGTCGCTCGTGGGGTGCGCAGTTCCCCGCGGGTCGCCTTCGCTTGCGCTTCCCGGGTCCGTCCGGCTGGACGCACTTCGTTCCTGTGCCGTCGCTCGTCGTTTTTGCGCAGTTCCCCGCGCCCCTGGATGCTGCCCCTGTTCGTCGCTCTTCGGGTGCGGGCCGGTTCTCGTTTTTGCGCAGTTCCCCGCGCCCCTTTGGGGCGCACCCGGTCGGTTCTTAGGGTCGGTGCCGGTCGGGATTCTCCGTCCTCGATCCGACACGCTCGGTAAGTCGTTCCGTGACCCGACTGAAGAGCATCGGAGTCTGCGGGCAGAGATTCCCGCCCACCCCCTCCCGCAGCAGCGCGGGTCCGCGAGGAGGGTGCTTCCGCAGACGACGGACAACAGCGAGGCGCCCCCAAAGGGGCGCGGGGAACTGCGCAAAAGACGAGGACGGCGCCGCACTCGAAGAGCGACCGCAAGGGGGCAGCATCCAGGGGCGCGGGGAACTGCGCACCCCCGTCCTGACCCGTACGGGAACGGGTACGTCCAGGTGGGGAACCCCAGGGGCGCGGGGAACTGCGCATCCACGAACGACCCGCGCGAACGGGGTGCGCCTACCGGGGCTGACCCAAGGGGCGCGGGGAACTGCGCGAAGACGAGGGCGGCGACGCACTCGAAGAGCGACCGCAAGGGGGCAGCATCCAGGGGCGCGGGGAACTGCGCAAAAACGACGAACGACGGCACAGGAAACAAGTACGCCCAGCACAGGGAACCCAGGGGCGCGGGGGAACTGCGCACCCACGAACGGCCCGCACGGGAACAAGTACGTCCAGCCGGACGGACCTCGGAAGCGCGAGCGAAGGCGACCCGCGCCCCCTGCAACCCGGGCTGGTCAGAAGCCCTTGCGGGCGCCGCCGTCCACCGGGACCATCACCCCGGTGAGGTAGGACGCCGCGGGCGACAGCAGGAACGCGGCCACCCGCCCGAACTCCTCGGGCGTCCCGTACCTCCGCAGCGGGATCTGCGACTCGAACCCCAGCCGGGTGGCCCCCGGGTCCGCGGACAACGCGTCCAGCTCCCGCACCCGGTCCGTATCGATCCGCGACGGCAGCAGCCCCACCACCCGCACACCCCGCGGACCCACCTCGTCCGCCAGCGACTTCGCGAAGCCCGCGAGCCCGGGCCGCAGCCCGTTGGAGATGGTGAGTCCGGGGATCGGCTCGTGCACGGACGCCGATAGGACGAACCCGATGACCCCGCCCTCGCCCAGTTCCCGCGCGGCGGCCCGCGCGAACCGCACCGCGCCGAGGAAGACCGACTCGAACGCCGTGCGCCACTGCTCGTCCGTGTTGTCGTCGAGATGGCCGGGCGCGGGCCCGCCGACGCTGATGAGGATGCCGTCGAAACGGCCGAACCGCTCGCGCGCGGCCCCGATCAGCCGCTCCGGCGCATCCGGGTCGGCGTTGTCCGCCGCGAGCCCGACAGCCCCCGGCCCGAGGGCCGACGCGGCCTCTGCGGCACCCCGCTCGTCGCGCCCGGTGACGATCACCTTGGCCCCGTCGGCGATCAGCTCACGGGCGCTCGCGTTGCCGAGCCCCCGGGTCGCCCCGGTGACGACGTACACACGGTCCTTCAGTCCAAGATCCATGGCCCTATCCTGCCCCGGGAACCCGCCGGGAGTCAGTACGGGAGCCGGGGTGTGAGGACGGGACGGGTCAGACCGGGACGGTGGCGGGGGCGTCCTCGGACGAGGTGGCAGCCGCCTTGGCCGCCGCCTGGTCCCGCAGTTCCCGGCGCACCAGGATCACCCAGCCCACGGGCACCGCCGCGGTGAACAGCCACCACTGGACGGCGTACGCCATATGCGCGCCGATCCCGCTGGAGTCGGGGGCGGGCAGCAGCTCCGGGGTCCCGTTCGCGGGGGCGGGCGAGGCCAGCTGGACGAAGCCGCCGAGCACCGGATCACCGAGGGTCGTGGCCATCTGCGCGCTGCCGATCAGCATGACCATGCCGTCGGGGAGGCCCTTGAGGTCCTTGATGCCGCTGGTCGAGGTGGTCTCGTCGGGCATCAGCCGCCCGGTGACGTTCACCTCGCCGCGCGGGGGCGCGGGGATCGGCGGGACCTTGTTCTGCGGCCCGTTCGCCTCGATCCAGCCCCGGTTGACCAGCAGCACCTTGCCGCTGTCGAGGACCAGCGGGGTGACCACATGCACCCCGACCCGGTCGTCGGCGTTGGTCCGGCGGCGTACGACGACCTCGTGCTCCGTGTCGTACCGGCCGGTCGCCGTCACCTGGCGGTAGCGCTCCCGCTCGGACACCTTGTGCCCCGGGGAGGTCAGCTCCTCGGCCGGAACGGGGGCCGCCTCGATCGACGTCGCGATCCGTTCGTTGCGCGCGACCCGGCTCTCGTGCCGGTGGAACTGCCAGAAGCCCAGCTCGATCATCACGGGGATGAGGACGAGGGCGAGGAGGGTGAGGATCACCCACTGCCGGGACAACAGGAAGCGGTACACCCCACGACCGTACAACTCGGCCATGGGGCGATCGTCGCCAGGGGGCCCCGAGCGGGCCCGGTCACCGTCCCGCCCCCGCCGGCCGGTGGGAGGCGTCACCCGCCCTGAGGCGGGGGAGTGCCGGGCTTCGGCGCGGCCGGTGCCACGTCGAGGAGGAGCTGGCCGAAGGCGGCCTCGTCGATCACGGGGGTGCCGAACTGCGCGGCCTTCGCCGTCTTGGAGGTGCCCGACCCGGGGTCGTTGGTCACCAGCAGGCTCGTCAGCCGGGACAGGCTCGTCGCGATGTGCAGCCCCGCCTCGACGGCCCGGTCCTCCAGCAGCTCCCGGTCGACGGAGGTGTCCCCCGAGAACGCCACCCGCATGCCCTGCCGGAGCGGCTCGCCCGGGACGTACCGCCCCGGGTTCGGATACGGGCACGCCGGGCGCTTGCGCGAGGGCCGCCAGCTGCCCGCGCCGTACGAGGAGCCCCCGGCGCGCGCCCCCGGCGAACCGCCGCCGTACGACGCCTGGCGGCCGATCACGGGCGTCGCCGGGCTGTCCGACCACTCGGTGAGCGGACGGCACTCCAGCAGCGGCAGCCGCAACCCGTCGCGGGCGGCGGCGCGCAGACTCGGGCGGAACGCCTCGGCGAGCACCCGCGCGTCGTCCAGCGCGTGGTGCGCGCGCTGCTGGACGACCCCGAAGTGCGCGGCCAGCGACGCCAGCTTGTGGTTGGGCAGCGGCAGACCGAGCTCCTTGGAGAGCGCGATGGTGCACAGCCGCCGGCGCACCGGGGCGGTGCGCCCGGCGCGGGCGTACTCGCGGGCGATCATCGACCAGTCGAAGACGGCGTTGTGCGCGACGAGGACCCGGCCGTCGAGGCGGGAGGCGAACTCCTCGGCGATGTCGGCGAACAGGGGTGCCCCGGCGAGCGCGGCGCTCGTCAGCCCGTGGATCCACACCGGGCCCGGGTCCCGCTGGGGGTTCACGGTGGTGTACCAGTGGTCCTCGACGTCACCGCGCGCGTCGAGGCGGTACACGGCGGCGGACACGATCCGGTCGTCGCGGGCGAGGCCCGTCGTCTCGACGTCGACGACCGCGTACCCCTCGGGATACGCGGTCGGCCACTCGGGCGGGTGCGCTGCGGTCGTTCGGTCGTCGAGCATGGTCAACGAGGATACGTCCCGGGACTGACACTCTGTCCGCCACCACCCGTGTTCGGGCGGCAAACGCCCCTCGCGCGCGGGGGGCGCACAACTCCGCAGGACATGTGTCCACTTGGCCCGGTCGGAGTCCGTGGCACATCGGCGGCCGTACGGGTGCCCCCGTACGGCCGGTCAGCGCAGCGCCGCCACCAGGTCCTGGGCCGCGAGCTGCTCCAGCCCGCAGCCGTCGACCGGGCCCGGGAGCAGCCGGTACACCTCCCCGGTCACGTCGTCGGGCGCGAGGTCGCCGCGCACCAGCGCGCACAGGACCCGCTTGCCCCGCGCGTGGGCCGCGGCGAGCTTGTCGACATCCTTGCTCGGGAGCCGTCGCTGCGGGGTGCCCACGTCGCGGATCCGGGCGGCGAAGGCGGTGACCGTCTCCCCGGCCTGACGCCGGTAGTGCCACAGTTCGTCCGTCCCCTCGGGGCGCGGGTCGCGGTGGATGACGGCGACCCGCTCCGCGCGGGCGGCGGCGTGCCACACGGCGAGGTCCCACAGGGTGGTGCGGCCCCGGCCGAAGGACTCCGTCAGATCCCGTCCGATCCGGCCCAGGTCCCACCGGTGGCGCTCCACGCTGTGATAGCCCTCGGACGCCGGGAGATGGACGTCCGTCCACAGGCACGTCCGCCGTTCCAGGTCCACCAGCATCGGCAGCAGGATGCGTGAGCTGCCGGCCAGGTCGAAGCGCTGGCGCACCGCGCGCGGGTCGAAGCGGGCGTCGCGTCCCACGCGCGGCAGGGCCATGAACCCGGCGAAGGCGTCCGCGAGCTCGTCGAAGGGTGTGTTGTCGTAGGCGAACACGACCGGCACGGCGTAGCGGACGCCCGCCGCGCCGAGCGCCACCGGGTCGAGGTCCACGTACTCGGAGGAGCCGTTCGGCCGGGGCGCGGAGGTCAGGTCGCCGGAGTGGGTGGCCGCGTCCCGGAACCGCAGCCTGGTGTAGTCGCACAGCCCGAGGTACTCCCAGCGCGCGTCGTAGAACGCCACGGAGAGGTCCAGGTCGACGGCTTTGTGACCGTCCTGCATCCAGTGCAGGAAGAGCCGCACGATCTGTCCGTCGGGCAGCGGTCGGGTGCTCCCGCGCGGGACCCGGATCAGGGACCGGGCCGCCGCCCGCTCGGCGCTCGGCACCGCGAGGTCGGCGAGGTCCGTGTCCAGGACGGCGAGGTCCACCCGGGACGCCGCGGACAGCCGTCGCAGCAGTTCGGTCTCCAGCAGCGCGCACGCGCGCGTGGTGACGGCTTCCGGCAGTGGCGTCCTGGTGTCGTCGGTGCTGTACGACCGGGTGACCCGGCCGCGGGGCAGGAACACCCGACGCCCGGCGGGCAGATGACGGGCCCGCAGCTGTCCGTACGCGCTGAGCAGCGGCCCCGTACCGGCCTTCGGAAGCGTCTCACGCAGTACGTCCGCGACGCGGTCCGCCGCCTTCGGGTCGTCGGAGGTGAGCCGCAGGAGGTGGTCGAGCCTGCGGACGAGTTCACCGGGCCGGCGTGCCAGCAGACCGACGGCGGTGCGGGTGTCCCGCGCGCGGAGCGCGTCCTCCAGCCGGGCGCCCCAGGTGCGGGCGCGTACCCGGGTGCCCTCGACACGGACGGCGTCGGGGTGTTCGGACGCGGTACGGCGCAGCGCGGCGCCCAGCCCGTCGTCCGTCAGCTCCGTGCCCCGCAGGACCGCGCACGCGAGCGCGGCCCTCGGGTGGCGCTCGTGGCGCTCGTAGGGGTGCAGCAGTTCCGCCGCGCGCTTCCAGCCGGACGGGTGCCGGGACATGTCCTCGACCAGCGCCCGCGTGGGCAGCGCGTCCAAGGCCGCCAGCAGTTCGCGGCGCAGCGGACGCGGCAGGGTCCGCAGCCGTACGCGCGGGGTGACCTCACCGAGGTCGGCGCCGCCGCCGGACCACACATGCAGCAGGCGCAGCACATCGGTCGCGGTGGTGAGCCGGGCGGCGAGCAGCGGCCGGACCGCGTCCCGGGTCGCGGGCTTCCGCAGCAGGGTGCCGAGCACCAGGGCCTTGGTCTCGCGTACGGGGATGTCCTCGGGCAGCCAGTCGGGCGTGGTGGGCGCGTGGGCGAGCAGGACGGCCAGATCCTCCCGGTCCTCCGGCGACAGCGGCGTACGGCGGCCCAGCAGCCGTCCCAGGGCCCGCGCGCTGTCGGCGGCGGGGTCCGTGGCGAGGGCGAGCGGCTGGAGGGGGCCCTTCACGGGCGCGGGCGGCGGGCCGTCGGCGGGCGTGGTGGGGCGCAGGAAGGGGTCGGCGGGGTCGATCCGGCGGTGGCACAGCGGGCAGCCCGAGTAGTCGGCGCCGTCCCAGCAGGACCGGCACACCAGGTGGGCGCACGGCGCGACCGGGTGCACGACGCCGGTGGTCCCGCACAGCACGCACGGCTGCTCGGGCGTCTGGAGCAGCAGCGCGAACACCCGCCGTACGTACAGCTCGTGGGTGTTCTTCGGCACGGAGTGCGGGAAGCCGCGGAACAGCGGGGTGTGGGTACGGTCGGCGCCGGTCAGCCGGTCGAGATCGCGCAGCAGCGCCATGCCCTGGCGCCGCAGTCCCCGGCGGTCCAGCGCGGCGAGCGCGGCACGCAGCGGAGCGGTGAGCACATGGCCCCGCTCCAGCAGTTCCGCCTCCAGCGCGACGAGCGGGAGGTCCTCCGACGGGCGTCCGGGACCGGACCCCGTGGTGGCGACCTGGACGGTGCGCAGACGCCGGAGCAGGACGAAGGAAAGCGTGGTCATGGTGGGTCCCCCGGGATATGACGAAGCGGGGGCGGAGAGTGCGCGCACTACGGTTCTTTTGCAGAGAAGTAGAAGGAAGCACGCCGCGGAGCCGCCCCCGCGTCCCTGAGTCTACGAGGGCGCGATCACCGGGCACCAGCGGATTTCCCCGCCCCGCAACGCGCCCTTTCCGCGCGGGCGGTGCCCCTGGGCTCAGCGCCAGCAGTACGTGCCCGAGTCGACGACCGCCCCGCGGTGTCCGTCGCCGGGGTCGTGGCCGGGCTCGCGCTCGCACAGGACCATGAGGTCCGACAGATCCCGTCCGGTGACCTCACGGTACGACGCCAGCATGTCGCCTGGCAGCCTTGTGACGGCCCCGCACAGCCCCTCCAGCGGGCCGGGAGGGGCGGCCGGGGCGAGCGGCTCCTCGGCCCCGTCCACACCGACCACGCGCCAGAACCCGACCGTCTCCGCGCGGTAACGCAGGTGCCCCGCGCTGACGTCCGCGTGCGCGGTGGCCCACGCGTCCACCACGTCGACACGGTCCCAGGCGGCGGCGGGGGAGCGCGCGCCGCACGCCGCGCACACGAGCTGGAGCACCGGCGCCTCGGGCACCCCGGGCCCCTCGTCACTGACGAGGAACCGCCGTGCCCAGCGGACCTCCCCGGTCCGCCCCCGGGCCGGGCCGGCCACGGCGCTCGCGGGCGCGGCTTTCTCCGGCTTGTCGTCCGTCAGGTGTTGTGTCATGCGGCGCACCTCCGTCGGTGGTTGGTCCACCCAGATTCCCGCCCGCCGGAATTCCCCGCCAGTGGCCTCGTGTAGGCCAGGTGTAGGCCACAATGGAGGCTGTGCGAAATGTAGTCGGCGCCAATATCAAACGCCTCCGGGAACAACGGAATTGGTCGCAGGCCCATCTCGCCCGGCGCATATGCATCGCGGCGGATGTGGCAGGTGATCCGATCGGACGACAAGAGGTAAGTCGCTACGAGAACGGGCGCCGGACCCCGAGGGAGTGGCTTCCCTTCGTGGCCCAGGCGTTGAACGTCTCGGTGCACACCCTCACCGAACCCTGCTCGGCCCCGGGCCCCGCCGCTGAGGACAGCGCGGACATCACGGAGCACGCCCGTGCCTCGGTGGCGCATCTGCTGGACCACGACAACCGCTTCGGGGGCGATCACGTCGCCACCGCGGCCGTCCAGGTCTGGCGGAGCGGACAGCGCACCCTCGACACGAGCAGCAAGCAGCACCTGGCCGCGATCGCGGAACTCGCGGAGGTCGCGGGCTGGATCCTGTTCGACGCCGACCGGCAGGACGAGGCCCGGCACGCACTGCTGGAGGCGCATATGTACGCCCGGCTGGCCGGTGACGGTCCGCTCCAGTGGTTCGTGCTCGACCTGGTCGCGATGCACAGCCTCCACACCGGCAGGACCGCCGAGGCCCTCAGCATCTCCGACGAGCTGCTCACGCGCCCCCGGGTGCCTCGCCGAGTGGCTCTGATGGCCCAGATCCGCCGGGCGACGGCACTCGCGCACGCGGGCGACCGTTCACGCGCGCTGGCGGCCATCGAGACGGCGACCGGCGGATTGCAGGACTCGGTGCACGAGAGGGACCCCGCGTGGACGTGGTGGATCGACGAGGGGGAGGTGGCCCGTCACCACGGCGAGATCCTGATGTCGCTCGGCGCCACCCGGGCCGCGCTCCCCGAACTTCATCACGCGACTCTGGTCGAGCCGGGGGAGGGCCGCCGCAAACTCGGCCACGCCGTGGCCGAGCTGACCGCGCTCGTGGCCCTGGGGGCCTGGCACGAGGCCGAGACGGCCCTCACGGAACTGGTCCTGCCGCTCGGCCATGTGTCCTCGTCCCGCATCCGCCACCGCCTGGGCACGACACTGAGACACATGGAACGGTACGCACCCCCCTGGCTCACCACCCTGGCCAGGGACATCACCCCGACCGTGCCACGAGCCCGGCGGGAGCCACAGGAGCGATGAGAGCGCGCCGACCCCCCGGCACGGGCGACCGGGCCGCAGGGCAGGATGGGGGGTATGAGCATCGTGAAGATCAATGTCCTCACCGTCCCGGCGGAGCAGCGTGAGGTGCTGGAGCAGCGGTTCGCCTCGCGCGCGGGGGCCGTGGAAGGGTCCGACGGGTTCGAGTGGTTCGAGCTGCTGCGCCCCCTTGAGGGCACGGACGACTACCTCGTGTACACCCGCTGGCGGAGCGAGGAGGACTTCCAGAAGTGGATGGACGGGCCCATGCGGTCCGCCCACCGGGACGGCGCCGCCGCGGGCGGTGAGCGGCCCAAGCCCGCCGCCTCGGGGTCGTCCGTGTGGTCCTTCGAGGTCGTCCAGCAGGCCGCGCCCAAGCAGGGCTGAGGTCCGCGCCCACATCACGTTGCGGGCCGGGTCCCGGGCCCACCTGAGCCGAGGTCCGCGCGGCACGCCGGGGCGCGTTCCCCCTGCCGCGGGGCCCGGGGTGAGACGCTCCGCGCGTGAGCGAACCGACGACCCCCGGTGGCGGCCCGCCGCCCGCGCCGCACGCCGAGGCGCACGGCGGTGCCCTCGGCGGTCGGCTGAACTGGCTGCGGGCCGCCGTCCTCGGCGCCAACGACGGTGTCGTGTCGACGGCCGGTCTGGTGGTCGGTGTCGCGGGCGCCACGAGCGACCGGGACACCCTGCTGACGGCGGGGCTCGCGGGGCTGCTCGCCGGGTCGCTGTCGATGGCGGCGGGCGAGTACGTGTCCGTGTCGACGCAGCGCGACTCCGAGAAGGCGGCGATCGCCCAGGAGCGGCGCGAACTGCGGGACGAGCCCGACGAGGAACTCGCCGAACTGACCGGACTGCTCGCCGCGCGGGGACTCAGCCCCGAAACGGCGCGGGAGGCGGCCCGTCAGCTCACCGCACGGGACGCGCTGCGCGCACACGCGCGCGTGGAGCTCGGCATCGACCCCGACCAGCTCACCAACCCCTGGCACGCGGCCTGGGCCAGCTTCCTGGCGTTCACGGTCGGCGCGCTCCTGCCGCTGCTGGCGATGGTGCTGCCGCCCGCCGACCGGCGGCTCGGTGTGACCGTCGTGTCGGTGCTCGCCGCACTGGTGCTCACCGGCTGGTCCAGCGCCCGGACGGGCGCCTCCGACCCCCGGCGGGCCGTCGTACGCAATGTCGCGGGCGGCGCGATCGCCATGGGCGTCACCTACGCCGTGGGGTCGCTGCTGGGTGCCAGTGGGATCTGATCCGGGGCGACGGCTGTCCTGTGCGCCCGTGTCCTGTGCGCCCGCGCGCGTGTGTGCGGTGGGCCCGCCGTGCGGGGCAATTGGCGGAGGTGGACAGAACTCGCCCCCTACCGGACGGTAATACTTGTGGGTAACCACGTCTGGTGGTGACCCCGAGCGGGCCCTTACGGTGCACGCATGCCCCATCTGCCCGATGTCGTGCTGTGGTCGATACCCGCCTTCGTGCTGCTCACCGTCGTCGAGATCGTGAGCTACCGGCTGCACCCCGACGAGGACGCGGCGGGCTACGGCACCAAGGACACCGCCACCAGCGTCACCATGGGCGTCGGCAGCATCGGCTTCGACCTGCTCTGGAAGATCCCCGTCGTCGCGATCTGGACCGCCCTGTACGAACTCACCCCGCTGCGGGTGCCCGTCCTGTGGTGGACGATCCCGCTGATGCTGCTCGCGCAGGACTTCTTCTACTACTGGTCGCACCGGGGCCACCATGTCGTCCGCGTGCTGTGGGCGTGCCATGTGGTGCACCACTCCAGCCGCAGGTTCAACCTCAGCACCGCGCTGCGCCAGCCCTGGACCAGCCTCACCGTATGGCCGTTCTATCTGCCGCTGATCCTGTGCGGGGTGCACCCGGCGGCGCTGGCGTTCTGCTCGTCGGTGAACCTCATCTACCAGTTCTGGGTGCACACCGAACGCGTGGGCAAGCTGCCCCGGGCCGTCGAGTACGTGCTCAACACCCCGTCCCACCACCGGGTCCACCACGCGTCCCAGGGCGGCTACCTGGACCGTAACTTCGGCGGCATCCTCATCGTCTGGGACCGCCTCTTCGGTTCCTTCGCGCCCGAGACCGAACGGCCGGTCTACGGGCTCACCAAGAACATCACCACCCACAACCCGCTGCGCGTCGCCACCCACGAGTACGCCGCCATCACCCGCGACCTCCGCGCCGCCCGTAGCTGGGGCGACCGCGCCGGACACCTCCTGCGGGGCCCCGGCTGGCAGCCCCCGGCCCCGGAGCCCGCCACCCTCCCCACGGCCCGTACCGGCCCCGCCGAGCCCCCGGCGCACCCCGCCACCGCCCCCGGCGGCACCACCCCCGAAGGACCCGCGTGATCCAGCACCTCACCCCCGCGACCGTGCACGGCGACCGGCGCGCCACGGCCGCCCGCGTCCTGCTCCTCGGCTACGGCGTCGCCGCCGGCGCCGACCTGCTGGCCCTGCTCGCCGACGCCCCCACCGGGCACACCGTCTTCAAGCCCCTGCTGCTGCCGCTGCTCGCCGCGTACGCAGCCGTCAGCGGCGGCCCCCGGCTGCTGACCGTCGCGCTGCTGTTCGGCTGGGGCGGAGACGTGATGCTGCTCCTCGACGCCGACCTCGCGTTCCTCGCCGGGATGGGCTCCTTCGCGCTGGGCCACCTCTGCTACCTGGTGCTCTTCGCGCGCCACGGCGACCGGCCCGCCGACCGCCGCGCCCGCGGTTGCCGTACCGCCCTCGGCGTGGCGTACGGGGCCGCCCTCGTGGGCACCGTGGCGCTGCTCTGGCCGGATCTGCCCGCCGAACTGCGTGTCCCGGTGGCCGTGTACAGCCTGCTGCTCACCGTGACCGCGTTCCGCGCGGGTGCCCTCGGCCTGGTCGCGGGGCTCGGCGGCGCGCTCTTCCTGCTGTCCGACACCCTCATCGCCACCGGCATCGCCGACTGGCCGCAGCTCCCGCGTCCCGACCTCTGGGTGATGCTGACCTATATCGCCGCGCAGTTCCTGCTGGCCACCGGGGTGCTCCGGGCCTTCGCCGCGCGCGGGCCCGGGACCCGGCCGTACCGTGGGAAGCGCACCTGAACGGCGGTATCCGCACCGGGAAGGCCCATGCGCGCGACGACGATCCACGGCACCCGTGACATCCGGGTGGAGGACGTGCCCGCGCCCCGGGTGCAGTTCGCCACCGACGCCGTCGTACGGGTCACCCGCGCGTGTGTCTGCGGCAGCGACCTGTGGGCCTACCGGGGCGAGACCGAGCGGCGGCCGGGGCAGCGGATCGGGCACGAGTTCCTCGGCGTGGTCGAGGACACCGGCTCCGAGGTGACCCGGGTGCGCGGCGGTGACCTGGTCGTCGCCCCCTTCGCCTGGTCGGACGGGGTGTGCGAGTACTGCCGCGAGGGGCTCACGTCCTCCTGCGCGCACGGCGGCGCCTGGGGCCGCCCCGGCTACGACGGCGGCCAGGGCGAGGCCGTACGGGTGCCCTACGCCGACGGCACCCTCGTACCGCTGCCCGCCGAAGCGGCCACCGACGACCGTCTGCTGGCCGCGTTGGTCACCCTGTCCGACGTGCTCGGCACCGGACATCACGCGGCCCTCGGCGCGCGCGTGGGACCCCGGACGACGGTCGCCGTGGTCGGGGACGGCCCGGTCGGCCTGTGCGCCGTCCTGGCCGCCCGCAGGCTCGGCGCCGAGCGGATCATCACCCTCGGACGCCATCACCCGCGCACCGCGCTGGCCCGCCGCTTCGGTGCCACCGACATCGTCCCCGAACGCGGCGAGGAGGCCGTCGACGCGGTCCGTGAACTCACCCACGGCCAGGGCGCCCACGCCGTCGTCGAGGCCGTCGGCACCGAGCAGTCCATGCGGACAGCCGTCGCCATCGCCCGGGACGGCGGCGCCGTCGGCTTCGTCGGCGTCCCGCACGGCAGCGGCACCGGGATCGACCTCACCGTCCTGTTCCGGCGGAACATCGCCCTGCGCGGCGGCGTCGCGCCGGTCCGGACGTACATCCCCGAACTGCTGCCCGACGTGCTCGACGGCACTCTCGACCCGTCGCCCCTCTTCGATCTGACGATCGGCCTGGAGCAGGTGCCCGACGGCTACCGCGCGATGGACGAACGCACCGCCCTCAAGGTCCTCATCACCTTCGGGGACCGCGACGGCACAGGTCCGCGCGGCAGCGGCCCGCTCACCACCACAGAGCGCCCCATCTGATCGGCACCGGCAACGCCGTCAGCAACGCCGACACAGCCACCACCAGCCCCAGCAGCGCGACCTCCACGCGCGCGGGGACGAACGCGTGCAGCGCGTCGGCCGCCTGCCTCGACCGCCGCCCCCGCCGCCGGTCGCGCCGCCGCAGGCGCTGCCGCGCGGCCAGGGCCAGCGCGGCGACAGCCACCATCAGCAGCACCTTGGCGAGCAGCACGCGCCCGTAGGACGTCGTCCGCAACTGTTCGAAGAGGGTGTCCGGCGGCATCCGGCGCAAGGTGCTGACCAGCCCGGTCGCCGTCACACCCGCGATCAGCAGCGCCGCCACGCGCGCGTAGAGCGCCAGCAGCGCGGCACCCGCGTGCGGCGCGGACACCCGCCACCGCCAGCCGGCGCGCACCGCGTACAGCAGGCCGCCCGCCCACAGCGAGGCGCACAGCAGATGCACCAGTGTCAGTCCGGCCCCGACCATCGGCCGCAGCTCCGTGACGGGGTGCGCGCGCAGCGCCTCGGCCACCACGACGGCGGCCAGCGGCAGTGCCTGGACCACCGGCCGGCGTGAGCGCGCGAGCAGTCCGGCGGCGACGAACGCGTTCACCTCTATCAGGGCCAGCGCGCCGTCCCTGCTCTGGTAGAGGCCCCCGATGTCCATGTCGGACAGCTTCGAGGGGACCAGGTTCCCGGTGGCCACCACCGACGCCAGCCCCAGCGCCGCGACCGTCCCCGCCCATGCCGCGTATCCCGACCACGCCCTTGGTACGTCCTCCGGCGCCTGAGGCACCCGGCGGGTCAGCCATCCACCGAGCACCTCACCGGCCTGGACGGCGAGTGCCGCGAACATGACCGTCCGCAGCAGGCCGATCCCGGCGGTTCCTGGGGCCGGGTCCTCGCCGGTGCCGCTCAGGGCCGCGGACGGCCCCAGCAGGGGGATCAGGGCGGCGAGCAGCAGCAGGACGAGGACGGCGGCGGTGCGGCTGACCTGGGCGGTCGGCCGTGGGGCTTGCGTCGGCCGGGCGACCGGCGTCGGCTCGGGGCCGGGCGTGGGCGGCGGTATCGCGGGTATCGCGGGCTCGCCGTCCGCCCGGGAGTCGGAGAACAGGGACATCACACCGAATCTTCGCCATCCAGCCGTGAGTGGGGCAAGTCCCGGTGCGCGGGTCGCCTTCGCTTGCGCTTCCCAGGTCCGTCCGGCTGGACGTACTCCGTTCCTGTGCCGTCGCTCGGTGGTTTCGCGCAGTTCCCCGCGCCCCTGGATGCTGCCCCGGTCCGTTGCCCTTCGGGTGCGGGTGCGCCCTCGTCTTTTGCGCAGTTCCCCGCGCCCCTTTGGGGCGCGTCCTGTCGGTTCTTCGGGTCGGTGCCGGTCGGGATTCTCCGTCCTCGCTCCAACGCGCTCTGCGGGCAGAGATTCCCGCCCACCCCCTCCCGCAGCCGAGCGACTGCGGGAGGAGAGGGGTGCCCCCAAAGGGGCGCGGGGAACTGCGCACCCCCGTCAGTACCCGCACAGGAACAGGTACGTCCAGGTGTGGAACCCCAGGGGCGCGGGGAACTGCGCACCCACGAGCGACGGCACAGGAACAAGTGCGCCCGGCACAGCGAACCTCAGAAGCGCGAGCGAAGGCGACCCGCACAGGGGCAGGTGGGCTCAGGGGCGGAGACCCGAAGGCAGGTCTCCGGGCACCCCGGGGAACACGGGGGACCGTTACTTGCGGACTGCGTCGAGTGCGTCGGCGATGCCCGCCCCGTAGAACCCGTTGCGGTTCTTGCCGCCCTCGCACACCGCGTCGATCTTCCCGTCGCCGTTGATGTCGTACGGGTCGGTGCACGGTGTCGCGTCGGCGCCCCGGTACAGCAGTTCCTTGACCCGCGCGGCGGAAGCCCGCGGATGCGTGGACTTGATGAGCGCCGCGACGCCCGCGACATGCGGTGACGCCATCGACGTACCGGCCATGTAACCCCAGCGCCCGCCCGGCAGCGTGCCGAGGATCAGACCGCTGGTGGCGGGCGGCTCCGGCCGCTGGTACGCGGTCGAGTCGCCGCCGGGCGCGGCGATGTCGACGACGCCCTTGCCGTAGTTGGAGAACGACGACTTGATGCCCTTCGCGCCGGTGGACGCGGTCGTGACGACACCGGGGAGCTGGGTCGGGATGTCGAGACACTCCGACGGGTCGATCACCCGGGTGCCCGGGGTGGTGTCGTTGGGGCTGGACGGGTCGGTGAGCTCGTCCGCGGCGAGGTCGAAGTTCTCGTTGCCCGCGGCGGCGACGTTCACCGTGCCCTTGCGCTCGGCGTACAGCGAGGCCCGGGTTATCGCCTCGACCAGCGCCTTCTGGTCCGGGTCGTCGGCGCAGTTGAAGTACCAGGGGTCGGTGTAGTAGCTGTTGTTGGTGACGTCGACGTCGTTCTCGGCGGCCCACATGAAGCCGCAGACGACGGCCTCCGTGTAGAAGAAGCCCGCGGTGGTCGACACCTTGATGCCGGAGACCTTCACGCCCGGCGCGACCCCGGTCATGCCGATGCCGTTCTTGGCCGCGGCTATCTCACCGGCGACATGGGTGCCGTGCGGGCTCTCGGCCGCGCTGGGCCGCCACGCGCCGTCGGTGGTGTCGGGCGCGCCGGAGACGCAGTTGACGGACGCCTCGCGGTCGAAGTTCGGGGCGATGTCCGGGTGGGTGTCGTCGACCCCGGTGTCGATGACGGCGACCGTGACGTCGCGGCTGCCCAGGGTCCGCTCGTGGGCCTTGTCGGCCTTGATGGCGGGCAGGTCCCACTGGAGGGGCTGGAGCGGGTCCTGGGCGGGGGCCGCGGCCTCGGTCGCGGCCCGCACCTGCTCGGCGGTGAGGGTCTTGGGCGCGCCGAGGTCACCGGTGGCCTGCGCGGGCAGCGGCGCCGTACGGGTGGCGCCCGCCGACTCGACCCCGCGTATCTTGCGCAGCTTCTTCGCGAAGTCCGGGTCGGCGGAGTGCGCGACGATCACCCCGATCCGGTCGTACGCCGCGACGACCGAGCCACCGGCGGCGGCGATGGCCTTCTTGACGGAGGAGGAGGCGTACTTGTGCCGCAGGTTGACGACATAGCTGAGGTTGGCGCCCTGGACGGTGGCGGCGCTGAACGCGGTGGCCCGGGCCTCGGTGTCGGCCGCGGTGGCGGTGTTCGGCAGGAAGGCGAGGGAGGAGGCGACGACGGCCATGCCGAGCGGGATGGTGACGGTACGCCGCGTGCGTGACGGACGAGCGCTCATGTGATCTCCAGTTCGTCGGACCGGCGCGCGGGCGCCGGGTGGGAGTAACGATCTGAGGGAGTGCGGTGCGCGGGCGCGCGCGGGCGCCCACGGGTGCGCGCTGTGCGCGGCCCGGCGCGGGAAGCCGGGAACCCAGGGGCCGGGCCGGGGACCTGCGAAGGGGCCGGGTGACCGCCGCGCGGACAGCGCGGCGGTCACCCGGCCCCGGGGACGGTCAGTCGACGGCGTCGAGGGCGTCCACGACGCCGTGGCCGTAGAAGCCGTTGGTGTTCTTGCCGCCCTCGCAGGTGGAGTCCACGACCCCGTTGCCGTCCGGGTCGTACGGCGTGGTCGGGCAGCCCGGGTTGTCGGCCTGCGCCTTGAGCAGCGCCTGGAGCACGGCGGGCGGGGCCCACGGGTGCTTCGACTTCAGCAGCGCGGCGACCCCGGCCGCGTGCGGCGCGGCCATCGACGTGCCCTGGAGGTACGCGTAGCGGCCCTCCGGCATGGTCGACAGGATGCGGCCGTTCTTCGACGGGGTGTCGGGGATCTGGTACTTGTCGCCACCGGGCGCGGCGACGTCCACGACGCCCTTGCCGTACGAGGAGTAGTACGACTTGATGCCCTGGTTCCCGGTCGCGCTGACCGTCACGACACCCGGCAGCTGGGTCGGGAGGTCGAAGCACTCGCTCGGGTCGATGGTGCGGTCCACCGGTGTCGAGTCGTCAGGACTGGAGTCGTCCAGGATCGCGTCGGAGGCGAGGTCGTGGTTGGAGTTGCCCGCCGATGCCAGGTGCAGGGTGCCCTTGCGCTGGGCGTAGAGCTGGGCACGGTTGACTGCGTCCACGATGGCCCGCTGGTCCGGGTCGTCCATGCAGTTGTACAGCCACGGGTCCACGTAGTAGCTGTTGTTGGTGATCTCCACCCCGCGGTCGGCGGCGAAGACGAAGGCGCACACGACGCTCTCCGGGTAGAACAGCTCGCTGACCGGGTCGGCCACCTTGATGCCCGCGACCTTCACCCCGGGCGCCACGCCCGCGACACCGACACCGTTGCGCGCGGCGGCGATCTCACCGGCGACATGGGTGCCGTGGTAGTGCTCGGGGGTCTGCGGACGCCAGGCGCCCGGCGAGGTGTCGGGCTTGCCGCCGACACAGTTCGCGGACTGCTCCGCGGAGAAGTTGGGCGCGAGGTCCGGGTGGGTGTCGTCGACGCCCGTGTCGATGACCGCGACGGTGACCTTGGAGCTGCCGGGGTTGATCTTCGCCGCCTTGTCGGCGCCGATGGCCCGCAGGTCCCACTGGTCGGCCTCCAGCGGTTCCGTCGCGGGAGCGCTCTCGCGTGCGGCCGGGGCGCTCTGGGCAGCGGCGGCGGCAGCGGCCTTCGACAGGTACTGCGGGCCGCCCTCCTGGGTGGTCCCGGCGGCGCTCAGCGGCGCGGTGCGGGTGGCGCCGGCGGAGTTCACCCCGCGCACCTCGCGCAGTTGCTTCGCGAAGTCGGGGTTGGCCGAGTGGGCGACGATCACGCCGATCTGGCGGTACGCGATCACGACCGTCCCGTCGGCCTCGGCGACGGCCCGGGTCACCGCGTCGACCGTGCGCCGGTCGGTCCTGGTGTTGACGACGTACGCCAGCTTCGGGCCGGTCGGGGCGGACGCGGTCGTGCCGGCCTTCGCGTCGGCCGGGGTGGCGGTCGCGGTACCCGGCAGGAAGCCGAGCGAGGCGACCAGCGCCAGACCGATCGGCACCGTCAGGGCCGACCGGCGTCTGGAGCGCAGCGGAACCATGGGATCTCCACATCATCCGGAAACGGAACAGCCCGAACACAAGGGTTGGTGCTCGGGCAGGTACATGACGTATGGCTCAGGGTGAAGCTATCCCCAGCCGTCCCCGGCCTTCAATGATTTCCGGAAGAAATGCTGAACGTGCCGTTCTATGCGCGTCCAGTTGGGCGGCTCGTCCCGATCCCGTCCCCGCCCGGCAGCCCGTCGGCGGACCCGGCCGGGACCGGAACGCCGCACCGCCGACGGCGGACGGCCGCCGATCGATCGGCTCCGGACCGCTTCCTCGGGGCGGGCGGCGGCGTTGGGCAAGCGGTACGAGAGCACCCACCCCCCTGTCGGATCACGCGCGATGGGCCTAACATCCATGCGACCTGCGTGATCCACATCACTGTGAGGTCACCACCCGTCATGTCCTTTCCCTCCCAGCCGTCCTCCCCCCTCGGTCACGCACCGGTTCCGACGGCACCGGTGATGTCCCCCGCCGCGGACGACCCCTCCGAAGCGACCGCGGCGGCCACCACGACCGCATCGAGTCCCACATCAGGGTCACACCCCACATCCATCGCATCCGCACCGCGAGGAGACTCCGTGGCAACCGACGCACCACCCCCGCCCGGCGACGAACCCGCCCGCCGGGCCGATCTGCCGCCGACCGAGGAGTTCATCGAGGTCCAGCGCAGCGCGGAGTTCGCCGAACTGCGCCACTCGTACCGCTCGTTCGCGTTCCCGCTGACCGTGGCCTTCATCGCCTGGTACCTGCTGTACGTGCTGCTCTCCAGCTACGCGGGCGCGTTCATGGGCACCAGGCTGTTCGGCAACATCAACGTCGCCCTGGTCCTGGGCCTCGCGCAGTTCCTGACGACGTTCCTCATCGCCTGGTGGTACTCCCGCCACGCGGCGGCGAAGCTCGACCCCAAGGCCAAGGCCATCAAGGACCGGATGGAGGGCCGCGCATGAGCGCCGAGGCAGCAGCGCTGGCACCGGCCGTCCTCGCCGCCTCCGAGGCGAGCGAGCACCGGCCGCTGATCATCTCCCTGTTCGCGGCCTTCGTCGTCGCGACCCTGTTCATCACGGTGTGGGCCGGACGCCAGACCAAGGACGCCGCCGACTTCTACGCGGGCGGACGCCAGTTCACCGGCTTCCAGAACGGACTCGCCGTCTCCGGCGACTACATGTCCGCCGCCTCGTTCCTCGGCATCGCGGGCGCCATCGCCCTCTTCGGGTACGACGGGTTCCTGTACTCCATCGGCTTCCTGGTCGCCTGGCTCGTCGCCCTGCTCCTGGTCGCCGAACCCCTGCGCAACTCCGGCCGCTACACCATGGGCGACGTCCTCGCCTACCGGATGCGCCAGCGCCCGGTGCGCACCGCGGCCGGTACGTCCACCATCGTCGTGTCCATCTTCTATCTGCTCGCGCAGATGGCCGGTGCCGGAGTCCTCGTCTCCCTGCTGCTCGGCATCACCAGCGACAGCGGGAAGGTCCTCATCGTCGCCCTCGTCGGCGTCCTGATGATCCTCTACGTCACCATCGGCGGGATGAAGGGCACCACCTGGGTCCAGATGGTCAAGGCCGTCCTCCTCATCGGCGGCACCCTGCTCATCACCTTCCTGGTGCTGCTCAAGTTCGACTTCAACATCTCCGACCTGCTCGGCAGCGCCGCCGAGAACAGCGGCCAAGGCGCCGCCTTCCTGGAGCCGGGCCTGAAGTACGGCGCCACGGCCACCTCGAAGATCGACTTCATCTCGCTGGGGATCGCCCTCGTCCTCGGCACCGCCGGACTGCCGCACATCCTCATCCGCTTCTACACCGTGCCCACCGCCAAGGCCGCCCGGAAGTCCGTGAACTGGGCCATCGGCATCATCGGCGGGTTCTACCTGATGACCATCGCCCTCGGCTTCGGCGCGGCGGCGCTCATCTCACCCGAGGAGATCGTCGCCTCCAACAAGGCGGGCAACACCGCGGCACCGCTGCTCGCCCTGCACATCGGCGGTGTCGACTCGACCTGGGGCGCGATCCTGCTGGCCACCATCTCGGCCGTCGCGTTCGCCACGATCCTCGCGGTCGTCGCCGGACTCACCCTCGCCTCGTCGTCGTCCTTCGCCCATGACATCTACGCCAACGTCATCAAGAAGGGCCGGGCCACCGAGAAACAGGAGGTACGGGCCGCGCGCTGGGCCACCGTCGCCATCGGTGTCGTCTCCATCGGCCTCGGCGCCCTCGCCCGTGACCTCAATGTCGCCGGGCTCGTCGCCCTCGCGTTCGCCGTCGCGGCCTCCGCGAACCTCCCGACGATCCTCTACAGCCTCTTCTGGAAACGGTTCACCACCCGGGGCGCCCTCTGGTCGATCTACGGCGGACTGACCACCGCGGTCGTCCTGGTGCTGTTCTCGCCGGTCGTCTCCGGCAAGGCCACCTCGATGTTCCCGGACGCCGACTTCCACTGGTTCCCGCTGGAGAACCCCGGGATCATCTCCATCCCCGTCGGCTTCCTCCTCGGCTGGCTCGGCACCCTCCTGTCGAAGGAGCCCGCCGACCAGGGCAAGTACGCCGAACTGGAGGTCCGCTCGCTCACCGGCACCGGAGCCCACTGACCCCGCCGAGGGGCCCGTCCCGCCCGGCCGTGCCGCACCCGTGTCCGCCTCCCGCGGACCGGTACGGCACGGCCGGGCCGCGTCCGGGACACCGGACTCCTGGTGTTGTCGGTGGTCTCACGTACGCTCGGAGGTGACGGGAACCACGCGAGGCACCGGACGGACCCGCGAGAGGGAACCCGCGAAGGACCGAAGGAACCGCACGCACACGAGGACACCGGGGGAGGGGACCGCACATGCTGATCGACACCTATGCGCGGGTCGCCACCGACCTGCGCGTATCGCTGACGGACCGCTGCAATCTCCGCTGCACCTACTGCATGCCCGAAGAGGGCCTGAAGTGGCTGGCCAGACCCGACCTCCTCACCGACGACGAGATCGTCCGGCTGGTCCGCATAGCCGTCACCCGGCTCGGCGTCACCGAGGTCCGCTTCACCGGCGGCGAACCCCTGCTGCGCCCCGGACTCGTCGGCATAGTGGACCGGGTCGCCCGGCTCACGCCGCGCCCCCGGATCTCCCTCACCACCAACGGCATCGGCCTCGCCCGCACCGCCGCCGCGCTCAAGGCGGCCGGTCTCGACCGGGTCAATGTCTCCCTCGACACCCTGCGCCCCGATGTCTTCAAGACCCTCACCCGGCGCGACCGCCACCAGGACGTCCTCGCCGGACTGGACGCCGCGCACCGCGCGGGCCTCACCCCCGTCAAGATCAACACCGTGCTGATGCGCGGACTCAACGACGACGAGGCGCCCGAGCTGCTCGCCTGGGCCATCGAGCGGGACTACGAGCTGCGGTTCATCGAGCAGATGCCGCTCGACGCCCAGCACGGCTGGAAGCGGGACGGGATGATCACCGCGGGCGACATCCTCGCCTCGCTGCGCACCCGTTTCACCCTGGACGCGGAGGAGTCGGCGGTCCGGGGTTCCGCGCCCGCGGAGCGCTGGACCGTGGACGGCGGGCCGTACCGCGTGGGGGTGATCGGCTCGGTCACCCGTCCGTTCTGCGCGGCGTGCGACCGTACCCGGCTGACCGCCGACGGACAGGTCCGCAACTGCCTCTTCGCCCGCGAGGAGACCGACCTGCGGGCAGCCCTGCGGACCGCTCCCCGCACGGACGGCAGCGCTCCGGACGGGACCGGCACCACCTCGGACGAAGGCGCCATCGACACGGGCGGGGCCATTACCGACGCGGACGGGACCGGCGCCGGTTCGGACGACGAGATCGTCCGGCTCTGGAAGCTGGCCATGTGGGGCAAGAAGGCGGGCTCCGGTCTGGACGACCCGGCCTTTCTGCAACCCCAGCGTCCGATGTCGGCCATCGGCGGCTGAGCCGCCGCCCGCGCGGAGCGGTCCGCCGGATCAGCTCTCCGGCTCCGCCGGCCCCGTCGGCCCGTCCCACTCCGCGAGGGTCACCACATCCTTGAGGAACCCCCGCACCCCGAGGAACTGCGACAGATGCTCGCGGTGCTCGTCGCACGCGAGCCAGGTCTTGCGCCGCTCCGGCACATGGATCTTCGGGTTGTTCCAGGCGAGCACCCACACCGCGTCCGCCCGGCACCCCTTGGCGGAGCACACCGGAGGACCGGGGACGGGGTCCGGGGACGAACCGGGGAGGCCGGGCAGACCGGAGAGCGGCGGAAGGAAGTTCACGCCCCCCACAGTAGGCGGCCCGGCCCGCACCCCTCCGGGACACCCCCCGCCCGATCGCCGCGAGGATGGCCGGATCCCGGTCGGCGGGGCGCCCATGAAGGGGCCGCGGAAGGCGGGGAAAAGGCGACGCCGAGCAGCCACGGGGGGAGCTGCCCGGCGTCGGTCACATAGCTCCGACGGGGGATGCGGAGCGCGTACGCAGTATGTCACGCGTCACCCGTCGGCCGGGACCGGATCGGCATGATTGATCTGAGCCGCCCTTGAGGTCCCAGGGACGACTCCGGTCAGTCCGACCCGTCCCGGACACCGCCCGCGGGCGGGCCCCCGGCCTCCCCGGAAGGAGCCCCGCCGGGCGCGGCCGGGGATTCCGCAGGGGCCTGCGCGGCGGCCTTCGGAAGCACGGGCCGGGCGGGCGCGGGGACGAATGTCGAGGGCAGCGAAGGGGCGTTCTCGCGCCCCGCGTTGGCGATCACCACGGAGATATAGGGGAGCACCATGCCGAGGACCAGCGCCACGATCGCCACATGGCGTTGCACGTTCCACAGGGACGCCCCGGCGACGAACGAGACCGTGCGGACCGACATCGAGATCATGTAACGCCGCTGTCTGCGGCGCACGTCCTCGGTCAGCCCCTGCCGCGCCCCCGTGATCCGGAAGACCTCGCCGCTGTTCTGCTTCCGCATCCCGTTCCACCACCGCCCTGGTCCGTCGGACACCACCGGTCCGGCCCGCCCCTCACGGTACGCCCCGGCCCGGGTTCCCACGAGGCCGGGTCGGGCCCCGCGAGGCGGGGCCCGGGTCCCCCGTCACGCGTATGGCCGCGGCCGGCATGCGGCGTACGGGACCCGGCCCGAGACTGAGGGAACTGCTCGCGACGAATCACGCGTCGCGCCAGATCAGGAGGCACCCATGGGCTGGTTGTGGGCGATCATCGTCGGTTTCGTGCTCGGTCTGATCGCCAAGGCGATCCTGCCGGGCAAGCAGCACAGCCCTCTCTGGCTGACGACGATCTTCGGCATCATCGGCGCGGTGGTCGGCAACTCGCTGGCCTCTGCCTTCGGTATCGCCGAGACCAAGGGCATCGACTGGGGCAGACACGCGCTCCAGATCGTCGCCGCCATCATCATCGTCGGACTCGGCGACATGCTCTACATGGCGTTGTGGGGCAACAAGAAGAAACAGACGACCTGACGTACGGCACGCCTGCCGTACGTGAGAGGGGTGGCCCCGCGGTCCTCGACCGCGGGGCCACCCCTCCTTGTCGTGCGTCGTACGGCTCAGCCGCCCGTGACATCCGCCCCGGGGCCGCCGGCCGCCTCGTCCGTGACCTCGATCGCGGCGAGGTTGCGCTTGCCGCGGCGCAGCACCAGCCACCGCCCGTGCAGCAGCTCCGAGGGGTCCGGGACGGCGTCCTCGGCGGTGACCTTGACGTTGTTCACGTAGGCGCCGCCCTCCTTGACGGTGCGCCGCGCGGCCGACTTGCTCGCCACCAGACCCACCTCGGCGAACAGGTCCACCACCGGACCCAGCTCGGTGACCCTGGCGTGCGGCACCTCGGACAGGGCCGCCGTCAGTGTCGCCGGGTCCAGGCCGGCGAGCTCGCCCTGGCCGAACAGCGCCTTCGACGCGGCGGTCACGGCGGCGCACTGGTCGGCGCCGTGCACCAGCGTGGTCAGCTCCTCCGCCAGCGCGCGCTGGGCCGCGCGCGCCTGCGGACGCTCCTCGGTGGCCCGCTCCAGCTCCTCGATCTCCTCGCGGGAACGGAAGCTGAAGATCCGCAGGAACTTGGCCACGTCCCGGTCGTCCGCGTTCAGCCAGAACTGGAAAAAGGCGTACGGCGTGGTCATCGTGGGGTCCAGCCAGATGGTGCCGGACTCCGTCTTGCCGAACTTGGTGCCGTCGGCCTTGGTGATCAGCGGGGTGCCCAGCGCGTGGACCTGCGCACCCGGCTCGACCCGGTGGATCAGGTCGGTGCCGGAGGTGAGGTTGCCCCACTGGTCGCTGCCACCGGTCTGGAGCGTGCACCCGTACCGCCGGTACAGCTCCAGGTAGTCCATGCCCTGGAGGAGCTGGTAGCTGAACTCGGTGTAGCTGATGCCCGCGTCGGAGTTGAGCCGCCGTGCGACGGCCTCCTTGGCGATCATCTTGTTGACCCGGAAGTGCTTGCCCACGTCCCGCAGGAACTCGATGGCCGACATGCCCTGGGTCCAGTCCAGGTTGTTGACCATGACGGCGGCGTTCGGGCCGTCGAAGTCCAGCAGCGGCTCGATCTGCCCGCGCAGCCGCTCCACCCACGCGGCGACGACCTCGGGCGCGTTCAGGGTGCGCTCCGAGTTCGGCTTCGGGTCACCGATCAGCCCGGTGGCCCCGCCGACCAGGCCCAGCGGACGGTTTCCCGCCCGCTGCATACGGCGCATGGTGAGGATCTGCACGAGGTTGCCGAGATGCAGGCTGGGCGCGGTCGGGTCGAAGCCGCAATAGAAGGTGACAGGACCGTCCGCGAACGCTTTGCGCAAGGCGTCCTCGTCAGTGGACAGGGCGATCAGCCCGCGCCACTTCAGTTCGTCGACGATGTCCGTCACGGTTCTCTTGTCTCCTCGCAGCGTGTGGGGTGGGCGGCGGCACATACCCGGGCGCCCCGCCGGTCAGTCTAGCTTCGGGGGTCAGACCCCCTGGCTCACCGAGCTCATGTTGAAGTCCGGCACGCGCAGCGCGGGCATCGCCGCCCGAGTGAACCAATCGCTCCATTCCCTGGGCAACGTCTTTTCGGTCCGTCCGGCCTCGACGGCCCGCCCCAGCAGATTCACCGGCGACTCGTTGAAGCGGAAGTTGTTGACCTCCCCGACGACCTCGCCGTCCTCCACCAGGTACACGCCGTCCCGGGTCAGCCCGGTCAGCAGCAGCGTCGCCGGATCGACCTCGCGGATGTACCACAGGCAGGTCAGCAGCAGGCCCCGGCCGGTCGAGGCGACCATCTCGTCCAGCGAGCGGTCCGCACCGCCGTCCAGGATCAGGTTCCCGATCGCCGGGGCGACCGGCAGCCCGGTCAGCTCCGCGCTGTGCCGGGTGGTCACCAGCCGGGACAGCGACCCCTCGCTGATCCAGTCGGTCGCCGTGAGCGGCAGCCCGTTGTCGAACACCGACGAGTCACCGCCGGAGGAGTGGGCCAGCACGAACGGCGCCGTCTCCAGCCCCGGCTCATGGGGGTCGCTGCGCAGCGTCAGCGGCAGTCCGGCCAGCTTCTCGCCCACCCTGGTGCCGCCGCCCGGCGTCGAGAACACCGTGCGCCCCTCGGCCGCGTCCCGGCCCGCCGCCGACCAGTACTGGTAGATCAGCAGATCGGCCACGGCGGTGGGCGGCAGCAGCGTCTCGTAGCGGCCCGCGGGCAGCGCGATCCGCCGCTTCGCCCAGCCGAGACGCCGCGCCAGGTCGGTGTCCGTCTCCCGCGGGTCCACATCGGTGAAGTCCCGGGTCGACCGGCCCGCCCACGCCGACCGGGTACGGTCCGGCGACTTGGCGTTCAGCTCCAGCGTCCCCATCGGCTGGTCGTGCCGCAGCCGCAGCCCCGTCGAGGTGCCGAGATAGCTCGACACCTGCTCGTGGTTGGCGAAACCGTACAGTTCCCGGCCGCCCGCGCGGGCCGTAGCGAAGGCCTCACCGAGCGCCGGGGCGAAGTCCGCGAACACCGCGGACGAGGTCTCGTGCGGGGCGTCCGTGAAGCCGGGGGAGTGCGCCGGCCCCGACACCAGCGGCTGCGCGTCCTCGGCCGCGCCCCCGGCGCTCCGCGCGGCCTCCTCGGCGGCCCGCACCAGCGGCTCCAGATCGGCGGCGGTGACCGCCGACCGGGACACCACCCCGGACGCCGTGCCCCGCGCCCCGTCCACCGTCGCGATCACGGTGAGGGTGCGGCCCCGGGTGACCCCGTTGGTGGTCAGGGCGTTGCCCGCCCACCGCAGGTTCGCGGTGGAGTGCTCGTCCGCGATGACGACACAGCCGTCCGCCCGGGACAGCTCCAGCGCCCGCTCCACCAGCTCGTGCGGCTTCCCCAGCCGCCCCTTGCGCCCGCTCATCGCCCTGCCTCCTGCGTGGTGTTGAGGATGTTCACACCGCGGAAGAGCGCGGAGGGGCAGCCGTGGGAGACCGCCGCGACCTGGCCCGGCTGGGCCTTGCCGCAGTTGAAGGCGCCACCGAGGACATAGGTCTGGGGGCCGCCTACCGCGGTCATCGAGCCCCAGAAGTCGGTGGTCGTCGCCTGGTACGCCACATCGCGCAGCTGCCCGGCGAGCCTGCCGTTCTCGATACGGAAGAAGCGCTGCCCGGTGAACTGGAAGTTGTACCGCTGCATGTCGATCGACCAGGACCGGTCCCCGACCACGTAGATGCCCCGCTCCACCCCGCCGATCAGGTCCTCCGTCGACATGCCCGCCGGGTCCGGCCGCAGCGACACGTTCGCCATCCGCTGCACCGGGACATGCCCGGGGGAGTCGGCGTACGCGCAGCCGTTGGACCGCTTGAAACCGGTCAGCCGGGCGATCCGGCGGTCCAGCTGGTAGCCCACCAGGGTGCCGCCCTTGACCAGGTCCCAGGACTGCGCGGCCACGCCCTCGTCGTCGTAGCCGATCGTCGCCAGCCCGTGCTCGGCGGTGCGGTCACCGGTCACGTTCATGATCTCGGAGCCGTACCGCAGCTTGCCCAGCCGGTCGAACGTCGCGAAGGACGTGCCCGCGTACGCCGCCTCGTAGCCGAGCGCCCGGTCCAGCTCGGTGGCGTGCCCGATCGACTCATGGATCGTCAGCCACAGGTTCGACGGGTCGACGACCAGGTCGTACAGCCCGGCCTCGACGCTCGGCGCGAGCATCTTCTCGGCGAGCAGCTCGGGGATGGTCTCCAGCTCACCCGCCCAGTCCCAGTGGTCCCCGGTCAGATACTCCCAGCCCCGTCCGGCCGGGGGCGCCAGCGTCCGCATCGAGTCGAACTCGCCCGTCGACTCGTCCACCGCGACCGCCGTGAACTCCGGATGCAGCCGGACCCGCTGCTGGGTGGTGACCGTGCCCGCCGTGTCCGCGTAGAACTTGTTCTCGTGGACGGTGGTCAGGGCCGCGTCCACATGGCTCACCCCCTTCGCGGCCAGCAGCTTCGCGCTCCACTCGGCGAGCAGCCCCGCCTTCTGTTCGTCCGGCACCGCGAACGGGTCCACCTCGTACGCCGACACCCATGTCCGGTCGGCGTGCACCGGCTCCCCGGCCAGCTCCACCCGCTCGTCCGACCCGGCCGCCTCGATGACCCGCGCCGACAGCTTCGCCATCGCCACCGCCTGGGAGGCCACCCTGGCCGCCGCGTCCATCGTCAGGTCCACCCCCGACGCGAACCCCCAGGTACCGCCGTGCACGACCCGGACCGCGTAGCCCAGGTCCGTGGTGTCCGAGGACCCCGACGGCTTGGCGTCCCGCAGCCGCCAGGACGCGCTGCGCACCCGCTCCAGCCGGAAGTCCGCGTGCTCGGCCCCCAGCGAGCGGGCCCGCGCGAGCGCCGCGTCGGCGAGTGCCCGCAAGGGCAGCGCCGTGAAGGCTTCGTCGATCGAATGTGGCACGGAGGATCTCCCGAGGGGCGTGAGGGTGTGGTGCGGGCGGACGGCCGGAGCACTCCGCGGGACGGACGGGACGGGCCGCCGTCCCCGCCGACCGGCCCGCCCCGATCATGTCCGACGGGGGTCCCGAAGGCCACCTCCTGGCGGGTACCGGACGGTGCCGTTCTGTAGGGTCCCGACAGCGGGCCCTCCCCGTCGCTGTCGGTGGCCGATTCTCTCCGTGCGGGACGGTACCGATAGGTTTTCGAAGGGTCGGTCACCAGGACCCGCCGCCACCGGCGGCGGCCGGGACCACCGCGTCAGCAGACCGCTATCGAAAGGGTGATCCGTTGAGCCGCTCGGTTCTCGTCACCGGAGGAAACCGGGGCATCGGCCTCGCCATCGCCCGCGCGTTCGCCGAGGCCGGCGACAAGGTCGCGATCACATACCGCTCGGGTGACCCCGAGGCCCTCACGGCCCAGGGCTTCCTCGCCGTCAAGTGCGACATCACCGACACCGAGCAGGTGGAGCGGGCGTACAAGGAGATCGAGGCCGAGCACGGCCCGGTCGAGGTGCTGATCGCCAACGCCGGGGTCACCAAGGACCAGCTCCTGATGCGGATGTCCGAGGAGGACTTCACCTCCGTCCTCGACACCAACCTCACCGGCACGTTCCGGGTCGTGAAGCGTGCCAACCGGGCGATGCTGCGCGCCAAGAAGGGCCGTGTCGTCCTGATCTCCTCCGTCGTCGGGCTGATGGGCTCCGCGGGGCAGGCCAACTACGCCGCCTCCAAGGCCGGCCTCGTCGGCTTCGCGCGCTCCCTCGCGCGGGAGCTCGGCTCCCGCAACATCACCTTCAACGTCGTCGCGCCCGGCTTCGTCGACACCGACATGACGCAGGTGCTCAGCGAGGAGCAGCGCGCGGGCATCGTCAAGCAGGTGCCGCTCGGCCGTTACGCGCGGCCCGAGGAGATCGCCGCCACGGTGCGGTTCCTCGCGTCGGACGACGCCTCGTACATCACTGGAGCCGTCATCCCGGTTGACGGCGGACTGGGAATGGGTCACTGATCAGCATGAGCGGAATCCTCGACGGCAAGCGCGTCCTCATCACCGGGGTGCTGCTGGAGTCGTCCATCGCCTTCCACACCGCGCGTATCGCGCAGGAGCAGGGCGCCGAGATCATCCTCACGGCCTTCCCGCGCCCCACCCTCACCGAGCGCATCGCGAAGAAGCTCCCCAAGCCGACCAAGGTCATCGAGCTCGACGTCACCAACGACGAGCACCTGGGGCGCCTCGCGGACGTGGTCGGCCAGGAGCTGGGCGGGCTCGACGGGGTCGTGCACTCCGTCGGCTTCGCCCCCCAGGACGCCCTCGGCGGCAACTTCCTCAACACCCCCTTCGAGTCCGTCGCCACCGCCATGCACGTGTCGGCGTTCTCGCTGAAGTCGCTGACCATGGCGTGCCTGCCGCTGATGCGCGACGGCGGCTCCGTCGTCGGTCTGACCTTCGACGCGCAGTACGCCTGGCCGCAGTACGACTGGATGGGCCCCGCCAAGGCGGCCCTGGAGGCCACCAGCCGCTACATGGCCCGTGAACTGGGCAAGCAGCAGATCCGCTGCAACCTCGTCTCGGCCGGTCCGATCGGTTCGATGGCCGCCAAGTCCATCCCCGGCTTCGAGGACCTGGCGAAGGTGTGGGACAGCCGCTCCCCGCTGGAGTGGGACCTGAAGGACCCGGAGCCCGCGGGCAAGGGCGTCGTCGCCCTGCTGTCCGACTGGTTCCCGAAGACCACCGGCGAGATCATCCACGTCGACGGCGGGCTGCACGCCATCGGCGCCTGAACCACCCGGCCGGCCCCTCGCCCGGCCCTCCGGTGTCACCGACGACGCCCCGTTCCCGCACCGCCCGGGGACGGGGCGTCGCCCGTTCGGGTCAGCAGCGCAGGCGGACGGGGGGCCGAACGGGGCAGGCTGGAACACGCGTTCCCGTGTCCCGCCCAAGACGCGGTGCTTCCCTTGTGGTGCAGCCGCGGCACACCTCACCGTGCGTCGCCGTACAGCCGAGGAGGTTCCCTTGTGCGCTTGTCACATGGATTCGTCCCGCTGCTCGCCGTACTCATCTTCCTGACCTCGCTGCCCGCGGGCGCCGTCCCGGGCGGGATCGACCCCGATCCCGGGCCCGAACGGTCCACCCGCGCCGAGGGCGACTTCGGCCGGTCCGGCGCCGAGTGCCGTACCAGTGTCGAGGGCGCCGAGGCCGTCACGTACTGCCACAACCCCTACCCGGCCGTCTACCGGGTCAGCCTGCACATCGAGTGCGTCCAGTGGTGGGACATCGACGTCGACGGCAGCCCCGTCGAGGTGGGTCCGGCCGGGACGGTACGGCTCACGGGCCGCTGCTGGGAGGGCATCGCGTCGGTGTGGGTCACCGAGCAGCGGGTCTGACGGACGGACCGGCCGGTCGTAGCCGTGCCGATCAGCGTGCCGACCGCCCCGTGCCGGGTGCCGGGGCCGTGCCGTGGGTGCGATGCCAGCACTTCAGGGCGTACGCGGCGGCCTCGGCGGCGGCCGTCTCCTGGTCACCGGCCCGCACGGCGTCCACCAGCCGCGCGTGGTCCATATGGGCGTCCGGCGTCAGCTCCGCGCCCACACCCTCCCGCAGCCGGTCGCGCAGCACCTCGCCGAGGTCGGCGTACATCGCCGTCAGCACATCGTTGTGGGACGCGGCGACGACCGCCAGATGAAAGGTCGCGTCGGCGGTCACGAACCGCTCCGTGTCCCCGGAACCCCAGGCCTCCTCACGACGCGCCAGCAGCGCGTCGAGCTGCCCGAGGTCACGCTCCGTACGGCGCTGCGCGGCCAGCCGCGCCGCGCTGGACTCCAGCGTGGAGCGCAGCTCGGCGATGTGCAGGGGGTCGGCGTCCGCGAACCTGCGCTGCATCACCCCGGCCAGCTCGCTGGTCGCCACCACATACGTACCGGAGCCCTGCCGGATGTCCAGCAGACCGTTGTGCGCGAGCGCCCGGACGGCCTCCCGGACGGTGTTCCGCGCCACACCGAGCTGCTCGACCAGCTCCGGCTCGGTCGGGATACGGGAGCCGACCGACCACTCACCCGAGGTGATCTGCGCCCGCAAGGCCGCGATGACCTGCTCGGACAGGGCCGATCGTCTGGGATGGCTGAGCGGCATACGGCGTCGGTCCTTCGCTCGGTGATGTGAGGCAGGCAACGGAACGACCAATCATCCCATGATTCTATGATGGGTGTCATGCAGAGCGAGGACATCCCCACGAGCAGCTCCACGGCCGGTTCCGTGACCGCCCCGACCACCGGGACGCGTCCGCGGTCCGCCGGGACACCCGTCGCCCCGCGCCCCGGCGCCTCCCCGGCCCCGGGCGGCGAACTGCTCGTCCCCACCGGTCCGGACCCGCGCACGGGCCAGGCTCCCGCCGCACGGCGCTGGACCGTCCGGCTGATGATCATCGGCATCGTCCTCGCCGCGCTGAACCTCCGCCCCGCCATCACCAGCCTCGGCGCCCTCCTCGAAGAGGTACGGGTGGGCCTCGGTATGAGCGGCAGCCTCGCCGGACTCCTCACCTCCGTCCCGCCCCTGTGCTTCGCCGTGTTCGGGATCATGGCCCCGCGCCTCGCCCGCCGCTTCGGGCCCGCCGCCGTGGTCTGCGCGGGCATGGCCGCGGTCGCACTCGGGGTCGCGATCCGCCCCTTCCTGGGCGGCACCGCCGGATTCCTGGCCGCCAGCGCCCTCGCGCTGATGGGCATCGCGGTCAGCAACGTCCTCATGCCGGTGATCGTCAAGCGCTGGTTCCCCGACCGGGTCGGCTCCATGACCGGCCTCTACTCCATGGCGCTGTCGCTGGGCACCGCGGGCGCCGCCGCCGTGACCGTCCCCCTGACCGACGCGCTCGGCGGCAGCTGGCGCACCGGACTCGCCCTGTGGGGCGCGCTCGCCGTGGCGGCCGTCGTGCCCTGGCTGCCGCTGGTCCGCGAGCGGGGCCGTACGGGGGAGCCCCGTACCGGACGGACGGCCGCCGCCGCGCCCGCGTCGGACGGGCTGCGGATCACCCGCAGCCGCACCGCCTGGGCCCTCGCCGGATTCTTCGGCCTCCAGGCCACCGCCGCGTACATCACCATGGGCTGGATGCCGCAGATCTTCCGCGACGCGGGCGTCCCCGCCGGTACGGCCGGGCTGCTGCTCGCGGTCACCATGGCCATGGGCGTACCGCTCGCGTTCGTCATCCCCCGGATCGCCACCCGACTGCCCCACCAGGGCCCGATCGTCGCCGTACTGGGCGTCTGCGGGCTCGCCGGATACGCCGGGCTGTACCTCGCCCCCGCCTCCGGCGCCTGGGCCTGGGCCCTCCTCCTCGGGATCGCCAACTGCGCCTTCCCGCTCGCCCTGACCATGGTCGGGATGCGGGCCCGCACCGCCGCCGGAGTGGTCAAGCTGTCGGCGTTCGCGCAGAGCGCGGGATATCTGCTGTCGATCCCCGGTCCGCTGCTCGTCGGTGTGCTCTACCAGCACAGCGGTGGCTGGGGGCTGCCGATCGCCCTGATGGCGGGCCTGATGATCCCCCAGATCACGATGGGTGTGCTCGCCGGACGCAACCGCACGGTCGAGTCCGAGCTGGCGGCGGCCAAGGGCTGACCCTCTCCTGGGGAGTCGCGGGGGCGACCCCCGGAGGGAGCCCGCGCCGGTCCGGTGCGAGACTGGGCCCATGCCTGTTCTCGACCCGAACCCCCAGAACGGCCAGAAGAAGCTGGTGCTCGTCTTCAGCGCCATGCTGGCCATCACCGTAGTCATCGGCGTCATCGCCACGATCGCGTCCCCCTGACCCGGAACCCCGGCCGCCCCGGCCCCCGGGATCTGCCCGGGGGTGGGGGTAGCCCCCCTGTCCCCTAGGGGGCCAGGGTCAGGGTCAAGTGGGTGGATCTCCGGATGGGTTGAGCACGCCGCGCTCCGTACTGTCGAACCATGGCCGCGGACCTGCGGCCGACCGACCGTCGAGGATCCACGGAGGCGTCATGCCGGTCCGACCGTACGCCCGGACATCCAGCCCCGTGTCCACGCCCCGCGCCGGGATCCGGCTGCCCTGGTGGGCCCTGCTGCTGCCCGCCGCCGCCTTCGTGATCCTCCTCGGGCTGATCCTCAACCCCGCCGAGGCCCAGGCCGCGACCGCCGAGCCGGGCGCCACCCAGCTGCTGGAGCGCGTCAGGGACCTGCTGGCCCGATAGCCCTCGTGGCACCCCCGGAAACCGTGGGGAACGGCTGGTCAACTCCCTGCGCCCGGTAACAGGTTTCATGCGAAGCTGGAACACATGAGCGTCGCAGAACCCCGCAGGATCGTCGTTTTCCGGCACGCCAAGGCCGACTGGCCCGACGTCGCCGACCACGAGCGCCCGCTGGCCGAGCGCGGACGGCAGGACGCCCCCGTCGCCGGACGCAGGCTCGCCGACACCGGAATCTCCTTCGACCTGGCCCTCTGTTCCACCGCGGTCCGTACCCGCGAGACCTGGAAGCTGGCGGTCCACGAGCTCCCGCACCGACCGCGGACGGTCTACGAGGAGCGGATCTACGAGGCGTCGCCGGGTGAGCTGATCACCCTGCTGAACGAGACCCCCGACGAGGCGCGGAACGTTCTCCTGATCGGCCACAATCCTGGGGCGCAGGGGCTCACCCAGGTGCTCGCCGGCTCCGCCGAGGGTGACGCCGCGGAGCGGCTCGCGGGGCGGGGTTTCCCGACCTCCGCGTTCGCGGTGCTCACGTTCACGGGTTCCTGGAAGACCCTGGAACCCGAGTCGGCCACCCTCACGGGGTACTGGGCCCCCGGCCGGACCCCCTGACCCACCCCGTCCGTACCTGCGGCTGAGCGGCGCCCCAGGTGGGTGCCTCGTGCTGTTCCTTCCCGGGTGCGGGCCGGTTCTCGTCTTGCGCAGTTCCCCGCGCCCCTTTGGGGCGCACCCGGCTTGTTCTTCGGGTCGGTGCCGGCCCCGCACCCGACCGACAGCCTCAAGAGGCGCCCCCGAAGGGGCGCGGGGAACTGCGCAAAAACGAGGGCGACCCGCCCCCGAAGAGCGACCGCAATGGGGCAGCATCCAGGGGCGCGAGGAACTGCGCGAGCAACCAAGGGCCACCCGCACCCGAACGGGAACCGGAAGCGGCACGTCCTCAGGGGCGCGGGGAACTGCGCACCCACGAACGACCTGTGCGGGAACAAGTACGCCCAGCACAGGCACCCGGAGGCGCGAGCGAAGGCGACCCGCGGGGAACTGCGCACCCCACGAGCGACGGCACAGGGACGAGTACGCCCCGCACAGGAAACCCCGGGGCGCGAGCGAAGGCGACCCGCGGGGAACTGCGCACCCCACGAGCGACGACACAGGGACAAGTACGCCCCGCACAGGAAACCCCGGGGCGCAAGCGAAGGCGACCCGCCGGGGGACGCCACCTCAAACCTGGACGGAGTCCTCGTCGTGGATGTCCGCCGCCTCGACCTCGTCCCGCGTCACCCCGAGCAGATACAGCACCGTGTCGAGGAACGGCACGTTCACCGCCGTATGCGCCGCCTCCCGCACCACGGGCTTCGCGTTGAACGCCACCCCGAGCCCGGCCGCGTTCAGCATGTCGAGGTCGTTCGCCCCGTCCCCGATCGCCACCGTCTGGGACAACGGCACCCCCGCCTCCGCCGCGAACCTCCGCAGCAGCCGCGCCTTGCCCGCCCGGTCGACGATCTCGCCGGTGACCCGCCCGGTCAGCTTGCCGTCCACTATCTCCAGCGTGTTGGCCTGCGCGAAGTCGAGTCCGAGGCGTTCCTTGAGGTCGTCCGTGACCTGGGTGAACCCGCCCGACACGACCCCCACCTGGTAGCCGAGCCGCTTGAGCGTACGGATCAGGGTCCGGGCGCCCGGCGTCAGCCGCACCTCGCTGCGGACCTTCTCCACCACCGACGCGTCGAGCCCCGCCAGCAGCGCCACCCGCGCGTGCAGCGACTGCTCGAAGTCCAGCTCCCCGCCCATCGCCGCGGCCGTGACCTCCGCGACCTGCTTCTCGCAGCCGGCGTGCGCCGCGAACAGCTCGATGACCTCGTCCTGGATCAGGGTCGAGTCGACGTCCATCACCACCAGCCGCTGCGCCCGTCGGTGCAGCCCCGCCGACACCACCGCGACGTCCACGCCGAGCGAGGCGGACGCGGTCGCCAGCTCCGTGCGCAGGGCCTCGGTGCTCGCACCGGACACCGCGAATTCGACGGCCGTCACCGGATACTTGGCGAGGCGGAAGATCCGGTCGATGTTGCCGCCGACCGCGGTGATCCTGGACGCTATGCCCGCCGTCGACTCCGCGGTGAGCGGGTGGCCGAGGACGGTCACGAGGGAGCGGCCGACACCGCGCGGGCGGTTGTCACCGTGGCCGGAGATGATCTCGGCCTGCATCTTCATGGACTGGGCCCAGCCGTGGACGGTCACCCGCAGATCGCCCGCGAGCCCGTGGGGCGGCTCGGTGACGAGGGCGCACAGGGTGATGCGGCCCCGGGTGACGACCTGCTCGATGTCGACCACGTCGACGGAGTAGGCGGCGAGGGTGTCGAAGAGCCCCGCTGTGAGACCGGGGCGGTCCCTGCCGAAGATCTTGACCAGGAGAGTGGGAACGTCTGAGGTCTGCGAAGCGCTCATGGTGCTTCCACGGTATCCGGCGCCCCCGCCGGACGCGCGAGCGGTCCGGTTGCCGGACAGCCGCGCCTCCCGCCGCGCACCGCGTGCCCCGCCCGCACCCCGCACCCCGCGTCCCGTATCGGTGCCCGCACCCGAGGCCCCGTCGGACCGTCCGCCCGGCACCCGTCCGACCGTCCGCCGGGCCCCGGTCCGATGGCCCGACTTTCGAATAGAGGGCTGAGCCTGAAATAGTTCCCCACATTGTTCGCCATCCCTAAACTCCCCATGACGGGGGACTAATCGGGGGACACAGCAGTGGGGCATGGAGTGCCGGAACTCGTAGTGGAAGTGAACGGACGGACCTGGACGCTCGACCCGTCCAGGCCGTTGACCCTCGGACGTGATCCGCAGGGGGACATCGTGCTCGACGACGCCAGGGTCTCCTGGCGGCACGCCACGATCAGCTGGAACGGCCGGACGTGGGTCGTCGAGGACCACGGCAGCACCAACGGCACCTTTGTGCAGGGCCATCGGATCCATCAGGCGGACATCGGCCCGGGAGCGGCCGTCCACCTCGGCAACGGCAACGACGGCCCGCGGATCGATCTGCGGACCGCCGGCGCCCCGGCCGCCGCGCACCAGCAGGCCGCCCCTCAGCAGGGCGCGTCCGCGCAGCAGCAGGCGTGGCCGGGACAGCAGCCGCAGCAGGCCCCGGGCGCCCAGGACTGGCAGCAGCAGCCCGCCCAGCAGCCCGCCCAGCAGCCACCCGCTCAGCAGGTACCGCGGCAGCAGGGGCCCGGCGGGGCCGGTGCGGCGGGCGCGCCGCCGGTGTACGGCGACCGCAGCCCCACCACCTTCCACCAGCTCGCCCTCGGCCGGGTCATGCGGATCGGCCGTGCGCTGGAGAACGAGCTGGTCGTCTCCGACCTCCAGGTCTCCCGCCACCACGCCGAGTTCCACGCCACTCCCGACGGCCGGTTCCAGATGCGGGACCTCGGGTCCCACAACGGCACCTACCTCAACGGTATGCCGATCGCCAAGGGCGGCACCGTCCTGCTCGGCCCGACCGACATCGTCGGTGTCGGCCACTCGACGTTCCGCCTGGTCGACGGCCGGCTGGAGGAGTTCGTCGACACCGGCGAGATCTCCTTCTCGGCCCGCCATCTGACGGTCACCGTCGACGGCGGCAAGCAGATCCTCAAGGACGTGTCCTTCGGCGTCCCGGAGAAGTCCCTGATCGCCGTCATCGGCCCGTCCGGCTCCGGCAAGTCGACGCTGCTCAAGGCGCTCACCGGCTACCGCCCCGCCGACCGGGGCGATGTCCTGTACGACAACCGGAACCTGTACAAGCAGTTCGCCGAGCTGCGTCAGCGCATCGGACTGGTCCCGCAGGACGACATCCTGCACAAGGAGCTGACCGTCCGGAAGGCGCTGAAGTACGCGGCGAAGCTGCGCTTCCCCGCGGACACCAGCGAGCAGGAGCGCGAGCAGCGCATCGGTGAGGTGCTGCGCGAGCTGAAGCTGGACATCCACAAGGAGAAGCGGGTCAGCTCCCTGTCCGGCGGCCAGCGCAAGCGGGTGTCGGTGGCGCTGGAGCTGCTGACCAAGCCGTCGCTGATCTTCCTGGACGAGCCGACCTCGGGTCTCGACCCGGGCATGGACCGCGATGTGATGCAGCTGCTGCGCGGGCTCGCGGACGACGGGCGCACGGTCCTGGTGGTCACCCACTCGGTCGCCGAGCTGGCGCTCTGCGACAAGCTGCTGGTGATGGCGCCCGGCGGGTCCGTCGCCTACTTCGGCCCGCCCGAGGAGGCCCTGAACTTCTTCGGCTACAGCAGCTGGGCCGATGTGTTCTCCGCCTTCGAGAACTACCGCGACTACGACTGGGCGGGCCGCTGGAAGGGCTCGCAGCACTACCAGATGTACGCCGCGGACATCGACGCCGTGGCCCCGCAGTCGGTGCAGCCGCCGTCCCCGCAGACGGTGCGCCCGCCGAAGCCGCAGAGCTGGGGCTCACAGCTGCTCACCCTGATCCGCCGCTATGTCACGGTGATCGCCTCGGACAAGGGCTTCATCGCCCTGATGCTGATCCTGCCGGCGGTCCTGGGCGCGGTCAGTCTGCTGATCAAGCCCGACCAGGCCATGCTGCCCAATCTGCCGGACGCGGACGGCACCATCACCCCGAACGGCACCGCCACCACGGTCCTGCTGATCCTCGCCGTCGGCGCCTGCTTCGCGGGCGCCGCGAACTCCGTCCGTGAGCTGATCAAGGAACGGGTCATCTACGAACGGGAGCGGGCCACCGGTCTGTCCCGGTCGGCGTATCTGATGTCCAAGGTCGTCGTGCTCGGGATGATCACCGTGCTCCAGGGCGCGATCGTGGGCGGTATCGGCTTCACGATGCGTGACATCCCGGAGGAGGGGGTCGTCCTCGGCGGGTTCACCCTGCTGGAGCTGTGTCTGCCGGTCATGGCGCTCGGCTTCACCTCGATGATGTTCGGTCTGATCATCTCCGCGCTGGTCAAGACGGCCGAGAAGACCATGCCGCTGCTCGTGATGTTCGCGATCGTCCAGATCGTCTTCACGGGCTGCCTGTTCACCCTGAACGGCGCTGTCGGTGTCAACGAGCTGTCCTATTTGATGCCGTCCCGCTGGGCCGTCGCGGCGGCGGGCGCCACGCTGAACCTCAATGTCGTCACCCCGAACACCGACGACCCCGGCAACACCGACCCGCTGTGGGACCACACCGCCGGGACCTGGCTGCTGGACATGGGGGTCCTGCTGCTCCTCGGGGCGCTGTGCGGCCTTCTGGTGGCCCACTTCCTGCGGCGCCACGAGCCGGAGGTCATGCGCAAGTAGGTCACCGACCGACCCGGGACGGCCGCGGAGGGCGACCCACCGGACGGCCGGCCCCACGAGAGACGCCGAGGGCGGCACCCGCGCGGGTGCCGCCCTTCGTCGTGCCGGCGTGGAGCTCCGGAGGTCCCGGCCGGGCTCAGTAGGCGCCGAAGACGTTGTCGATCGAGCCGTACCGGTCGGCCGCGTAGTTGGCGGCGGCGGTGATGTTGGAGACCGGGTGGTAGATGTCGAACGGCGTACCGGACACGTGGTACGAGCTGAACGTCGGCGGGATCACCTGGAGCAGCCCCTTCGAGGGGATGCCGTTGCGGGCGTTGATGTCCCACAGGTTGATCGCGCGCGGGTTGCCGCTCGACTCACGGATGATGTTGCGGTACAGCCCGTTGTACGAACCCGGGATGTCGTTCTTCTTCATGACGTCGAGGGACTCGCGGATCCAGCCGTCCAGGTTGTTCGCGTACGACACGGTGCGGGCGGCGGCGCGGCTCGCGGAGGTCGGCTGCTGACGGGACTGCTCGGCGTCGGCCTTCGCCTCGGCGGCACGCTCGGTCTTCGTCTTGTCGACGGCCTGCTTCGCCTCGGCGGCGCGCTGGTCCTTCTGCGCCTTCAGACGGTCGGCGGCGGCCTTGGCCTTCTGGTCGGCCACGGCACGCTGCCCGGTGACGTCCGTGCTGACGTCCTGGAGCTTCTGCTGCTTCTGGAAGGCCGCGGGGGCGGCGGCCTCGGTCACCGGGGCCTCGGAGCCGCCGGACGGGATCAGGGTGAACGCGAGGGCCGCGGCACTGAGGGTGGCGACACCGGCGATCGAGTACTTGTGCGTCCGGGTCAGCTTCAGGCGACTGTCACCGGAGGAGTTGCTGTTCTTCGGCATGGCAGTGGGACCTCTTCGAGTAGCGGAGGTCGCTCGGGCCCGGCAGGGGACAGGTGTTTCCGACACAAACGCCGCGGGCAGACTCCCGCGGCGTCGAGCGACGGCAGCCATTGTTAGCGGCCGCAAAATCGCGTGGCAATCATGTGACGTACGAAGCCGGATAGTGGATCAGGGGGGCCGGTGAAGGCCCCGAATCGGGCACCCGTCCCGTTCACATGGCCTTTATCCGACCACTAGGGACCTTCGTACGTGACGTGCGTCCTATGCCGGGGCTCACATCGCCCTTACCCCGATCTCACCTTGAGTTGCTGGAGCAACGCTCACCGTGAGGGTTCTCCGTCGGCAGGACGAGATGCACGTCCCCGAACTCGTGCCACAGGTAGAGGCCGTGCAGCGCCTCCTCGTACGCGCGGGCCACGGCCCGCTCACCGGCCAGTGCCCGCAGCAGCGCCCGCTGCGGCGCCCGCGGCCCGTGCAGCCCGGTCAGCAGCCCGTCCACCACCCGCGCCCCGCGCCCGGGGGCCACCACCAGATCCGTCCATCCCCGCGCCGCCCGGACCACCGCGGGCGCCCCCGCCGCCCCGCCGTCCCGGGGAGTGGGGTCCGCCGCACCCCGCGCCCCGGCCCCCTGGCCGAGCCTCACGCCCCCGGACACCCCCTCCGGGGCCCCCGCCCCGGTGGACGCCCCCAGGGGCTCCACCGCCGACTCCACGGCCCGCACCGCCGTCGCCCCCACCGCGATGACCCGGCCGCCGCCCGCCCGCGCGGCATTGATGAGCCGCGCCGACGCCTCCGGCACGCCGAAACGCTCCGCCGGGGGAGGACCGACCGCCTCCGGCGGCGCCACCCCCCGGTCCAGCCGGACCGGCGCGAACTGCACCCCCCGCCGCACCAGGTCCGTGACCACCCGCGCCGTGAAGGGCCGCCCCGCGGCCGGCATCTCCGCACTGCCCGAACCGTCGTCCGACCGCAACGCGAACACCGTCCGGTACGCCGACAGCGGCTGATCCCGCTCCGTGTACGCGTACCGGACCGGCCGCCCGTACCGCCGCAACAGCTCAGGCACCCCCGTACCCGCCGCCCGCCCCGCCGCACCGGCCACCAGCCGCGCCCACCACAGCCGGTCCCCGCCGCCCGCGGACTCCTCCAGTACCAGCCGCGCGCCGCCCGGCAGCCGTACCGCTGTATCCACACGCGAGCCCGCACGCGCGCGCGTGGTGCCCGTCCCGTCCGGTTCCCGCAACTCGACGGCCCACCGGCCGTCGTCCCCGCACACCGAGAAATGCACCACCACGCGCGCGCGGCCCACCTCGCCGTCCACCGCGGCGGCCAGCGTCGGCGAGGTGTTCACCACCAGCACGTCACCCGCCCGCAGCAGCGCGGGCAGCTCCCGGAACATATGACCCGACACCTCCGGGCCCCGCGACACCAGCAACCGCACCGCGTCCCGGCCCGCGCCCCCGCCCCGCCGTTCCACCGGCAGCCGCGCGGGCAGCCCGTCCGGCACCCGGAACACCGGCGCCGCGCCCCTGCCGACGGTCACCTCGGTTCCAGCAGCCCGGGTGCCGCGTACCGCCCACTGGCCGGACGCTCGTCCAGCAACCGCAGGAACGCGGGCACCACCTGCTCCGGCAGCGGACGCCCCGACTCGTCCTCCGCCGGCTCCGCCGCCCGGTACAGATCCGTCCGCATGTCCCCCGGATCGACCGCCCACACCCGCAGCCCCGGCTCCTCCACCGCCAGCACCGCCGCCAGATGGTCCAGCGCGGCCTTCGACGCCCCGTAACCGCCCCACGTCTCGAACGGCTCCGCCGCCGCCTCCGAGCTCAGCGCCAGCACCGTCCCCCGCGGCGCCCGCCGCAGCAGCGGAAGCGCCTCCTGGACCAGCCCCAGCGCGGCCACCACATTCACCTCCAGGGCGTGCCGCAGCCCGTCCAGCGGCTGCGCCTCCAGCCGCACCAGCGGCTCGGCGCCCAGCACACTCGCGTTGTTCACCAGCAGATCGAGCCCGCCCAGCGCCCGCGCGGCGGCCACCAGCTCCGCCCGGTGCGCCCCGTCCGTCACACTCCCCGGCAGCGCCGTCACCCGCGTACCGTGCGTGCGCACATCGTCCGCCGTCCGCTCCAGCACCCCGGCGGTCCGCGCGTCCAGCACCAGGTCCCAGCCCCGCCGGGCCAGCGCCATCGCCAGCGCCCGCCCCAGTCCCTTGGACGCCCCCGTGATGATCGCCACCGGCATGGCAGTCGGTCCCCTTCCCTGTTCTGGTCCCCGTCCGAAGCCCGACCGCCCCGCCGTACAGCCGGCTCCTGCCCTACGGCGGGACGGTCCGCCGCACATAGGGCGCGGCACCCCCAAACGTAGGAACCCGCCCGCCCCGCCCGCCTCGGACGCCGGGCGCAGTCCCCGGGTCCCTTGGCCCTAGTCCGCTCGGCCTACCCCGCCCCGACCAGCGGACCGATACGCAGTGTCACCCCCCGCCGGTACGGTGAAAGCATGAGTCACGGCCCACGATCCGGCCTCGCCGCGGTCAGCACCGCGCTGCTGGCGATGAGCAGGCACCTGGAGGTACGCGACGTCCTCAAGACGATCGTGGCCTCCGCCCGCGACCTGCTCGACGCGCAGTACGCCGCGCTCGGCGTCCCCGACGACCACGGGGGCTTCGCCCAGTTCGTCGTCGACGGCGTGAGCGACGAGCAGTGGCGCGCCATCGGCCCCCTCCCCAGACAGCACGGCATCCTCGCCGCGATGCTCAGGGACGCGCGGACCGAGCGCCTCGCCGATGTCCGCCGCGACCCCCGCTTCGAGGGCTGGCCCGCCTCCCACCCCGACATGTCCGACTTCCTCGGCATGCCGATCAGGGACGGCGACGAGATCATGGGCGCCCTCTTCCTCGCCAACAAGAACTGCCCCAAGCCGCACAACACCTGCGGCTTCACCCAGGAGGACGAGGACCTCCTCACGATCCTCGCGCAGCACGCCGCCATCGCCCTCACCAACGCCCGCCTCTACGAACGCAGCCGCGAGCTCACCATCGCCGAGGAACGCTCCCGCCTCGCCCACGAACTGCACGACGCCGTCAGCCAGAAGCTCTTCTCCCTGCGTCTCACCGCCCAGGCCGCCGCCGCCCTCGTCGACCGTGACCCCGTCCGCGCCAAGGGCGAGCTGACCCAGGTCGCCGCCCTCGCCGCCGAGGCCGTCGAGGAACTGCGCGCCGCCGTCGTGGAGCTGCGCCCCGCCGCCCTCGACGAGGACGGCCTCGTGGCCACGCTCCGCACCCATGTCCAGGTCCTCGACCGCGCCCACTCCGCGCGCGTCACCTACAGCGGCTATCTGCCGCGCGCCCTTCCCGCAGCCCAGGAGGAAGCCGTGCTGCGCGTCTCGCAGGAAGCCCTGCACAACGCCCTGCGCCACTCCGGCGCCGGGCAGGTGGACGTCAGCCTCGACCCCCGGGGCAAGGGCGCCCTCCTGCGTATCCGCGACGACGGCGGCGGCTTCGAACCCCGGACCGTACGCCGCGCGGGACGCCATCTCGGTCTGGTGTCCATGCGTGACCGCACCGCGGGCGTCGGTGGCAGGCTGACCGTGGAATCGGCGCCCGGCGAGGGCACCACGATCACGATGGAGGTTCCCGGTGGCTGACAAGAGGATGATCCGTGTTCTCCTCGTGGACGACCACCAGGTCGTCCGCCGGGGACTGCGCACCTTCCTGGAGGTACAGGACGACATAGAGGTCGTCGGCGAGGCCGCCGACGGCACCGAGGGGGTCGCCCAGGCCGAGGAGCTGAAACCCGACGTCGTCCTGATGGACGTCAAGATGCCCGGCATGGACGGCGTCGAGGCCCTGCGCCGGCTGCGCGAACTGGCCAACCCCGCACGCGTCCTCATCGTCACCAGCTTCACCGAGCAGCGCACCGTCGTTCCCGCGCTGCGCGCCGGAGCCGCCGGATACGTCTACAAGGACGTCGACCCCGACGCCCTCGCCGGAGCCATCCGCTCCGTCCACGCCGGACATGTCCTGCTCCAGCCGGAGGTCGCGGGCGCCCTGCTCAGCCAGGAGGGCACCGGCGGCGGCCACGGCCGCGCGGGCTCGCTCACCGAACGCGAACGCGAGGTGCTCGGCCTCATCGCCGACGGCCGGTCCAACCGCGAGATCGCCCGCGCCCTCGTCCTCTCCGAGAAGACGGTCAAGACCCATGTGTCGAACATCCTCATGAAGCTCGACCTCGCCGACCGCACCCAGGCCGCGCTCTGGGCCGTCCGGCACGGAGTGGCCGGCTGACCCCGCGCCCCGCGCCCATCCGCTGACCAGCGCTTCTTTCGCCACCCTTCCGCACGGGCGCGCCCCGGCGCACGCCACCGCGCGAAGGGGCGCCGGATTCCCGCCGGAATGAGATTCATACCATCGTGTGGATGTCACTCGAACGGCGTATCCGGGGGGAGTCCCGGCCGTTCTCCATGGTGTGCCGCGGCGAACGGTCGCGGCGAGCCAAGGAGGAGCCAGAAGTGAAGAACCTGAAGCGTGCCGCAGCCGTGACGATGGTGGCCGGTGGCCTGGTCGCCGCCGGTGCGGGGATGGCCTCCGCCACCGGCGGCGCCCACGCGCACGGCCAGGCCGTCCACTCACCGGGCGTCGCCTCCGGCAATGTCGTCCAGGCCCCCGTGCATGTCCCGGTCAACGCCGTCGGCAACACCGTGAACGTCATCGGCCTGCTGAACCCGGCCTTCGGCAACCTCGGCCTCAACCACTGACGGGTCACCCCGGCAGACGCGGGCCCCCGGCCCCACCGGGGGGCCGCCCGCGCGTGCCCACCCCGGACCCGGCCCGCACCGTCCGGCGCCCCATCGGCCACCGGCGCCCGGCACGCCACCGTCACCTCCACCGCACCCGGTACGGGGCAGACGGCCGCGGCGGCCGGGCGCACCGGTCCGATGGTCGGCCCATGGGCCTATTGCTCCGATCGGGCCGATCGGAGTGCTCCCCCGTGTCATCCCCCGGGGGCGCACGTTTCTCAGCGTGCGACCCGCGGCCGGGTCGAAACGCTCACCCAGGAGGAAACAACCCCATGAAGATCGCGAAGAAGGCCGTCCTGGCAGTCGCCGCCGCAGGCATGGCGGCCGGCGCCGCGGCCGGCTCCGCCGCCGCGGACGCGGGCGCCGAGGGCGTCGCTGCCCACTCCCCGGGCGTCGCCTCGGGCAACGTCGTCCAGGTGCCCGTCAACGTTCCGGTGAACGTCGTCGGCAACACGATCAACGTCATCGGTCTGCTGAACCCGGCGTTCGGCAACGCCGGCGTCAACCAGTGACCTGACACCACCGCGACCGTGGCCCCCGGAGAGATCCGGGGGCCACGGCCGTTCCCGGGGCGTATGCCCCTACCCCCGCTCCCGCGACTCCACATACGCGTTGTACGCGGCCACCTGCGCCCGCCGGGCCGTCCGCTCCACCGGCCGCAGCACCTCCGCCCGGGCCGCCAGCTCCGCCGCGCTGACGGCGCCCCCGTGCCCGTGCTCGTACTCACCGGCCACGGACACCAGCACCCCCACCCGCTGCGCCAGCTCCAACACCCGTACCGCGCGCGGCGGGTACCCCGGCGCGAGCAGCTCGCGCCCCCGCTCGGCCCGCGCCCGGTACGCGTCGACCGCCGCCTCCGCGACGGGCCCCGACCCCGCGAGGTCCAGCCGGGACAGGACCCGGGTCGCCTCCCGAAGGGCCTCCGCGAGCTCCCGCTCGGCCTCGCTCAGGGACGGCACGTCCGCGGGCGGCGCCACCCGCACCGGCAGACAGTGCCAGACCACCTCGACATGGACATCGCCCTGCGGACCCGCCTCGAAGACCTCCGGTACGAGCCCCAGCGCGGCCCCCTGGCAGACCACCGCCTCCTCGGCCTCCAGCGCGCGGGCGTTGAACTCCGGCGGACCGCTGAGCCCCAGCGGATGCCCCGACACCGGCAGCGCCACCCGCAGCCCGGACACCCCGAGCGCCCGCAACCGCCCCAGCGCCAGGGTCAGCCCGATGGGCCCGGACTCCCCGGGAACGCCTTCGACACGGTGGACGGCGTCCTCACCGACCACCGCCTCCGCCGCGTCGTCCGGCGAAACAAAACCGGCCAACAGGGCATTTCCCCAAGCCGCCAACCGTCCAGATCGTGGTTCCGAGAGCATGGGAACACCCTAAGGACCGACCGAGCGAACCGTGCGCACGAGCCGTGGCGTAGGTTTTGTCCGGGGGCTGCGTCCACCGACGCACGCGACGGCCGATCTGCATGGGAGACAACGCGCTCATGAGCGATGTACTGGAACTGGTGGACGTATCAGTGGTCCGCGAGGGCCGGGCACTGGTGGACCAGGTCTCCTGGTCGGTCAAGGAGGGCGAGCGCTGGGTCATCCTCGGCCCCAACGGCGCCGGCAAGACCACGCTGCTGAACATCGCCTCCAGCTACGTGTTCCCCACCAAGGGCACGGCCACCATCCTCGGCGACCAGCTCGGCAAGGTCGACGTCTTCGAGCTGCGCCCCCGTATCGGCGTCGCCGGTGTCGCGATGGCGGAGAAGCTCCCCAAGCGCCAGACCGTCCTCCAGACCGTGCTCACCGCCGCGTACGGCATGACCGCCGGCTGGCACGAGGACTACGAGGACATCGACGAGCGGCGCGCCCGCGCGTTCCTCGACCGCCTCGGTATGAGCGACTACCTGGACCGCCGCTTCGGCACCCTCTCCGAGGGCGAGCGCAAGCGCACCCTGATCGCCCGCGCGCTGATGACCGACCCCGAGCTGCTCCTGCTCGACGAGCCCGCGGCCGGCCTCGACCTCGGCGGCCGCGAAGACCTCGTACGCCGGCTCGGCAGGCTCGCCCGCGACCCCATCGCCCCGTCGATGATCATGGTCACGCACCATGTCGAGGAGATCGCCCCCGGTTTCACCCACGTCCTGATGATCCGTCAGGGCGAGGTGCTCGCCGCGGGCCCGCTCGAACTCGAACTCACCTCCCGCAACCTCTCGCTCTGCTTCGGCCTCCCCCTCGTCGTGGAACAGCGCGGCGACCGCTGGACGGCCCACGGACTGCCCCTCTCCTGACTCCGCCGACCCCGCGCGCGGGGACCCGCACCCGGGCCCCCGCGGTGACGCTCCCGACCGGCCCGCGGCCCACGTCCACCGGCCGGTACGGGAGCCTCCTCGGCCCCCGTACCCGGCAAACGCCCCGCGCTCGCCGAGATGCGCCCGATCTGCCCTGATAGGGGCCCTGTCCCCGGCACTCCCCGTGGTCCTACCATGACGATGTGGACATCGACGCATGGGTGTGGTGGCTGATCGGCGCGGTCGCGCTGGGGATTCCGCTCGTGGTGACGGCGATGCCGGAGTTCGGCATGTTCTCCGCCGGCGCCGTGGCGAGCGCGGTGACCGCCGCGCTCGGCGGAGGCATCGTTGTTCAGGTGATCGTCTTCGTCGTCGTCTCGGTGGCGCTGATCGCCGTGGTGCGCCCCATCGCGGCCCGACAGCGCGGGGGACGGCCCGACCAGGCGACCGGGATCGACGCGCTGCGCGGCAAACAGGCCGTCGTCACCGAACGGGTCGACGGCTCCGGCGGCGGCCGGATCAAACTCGCCGGGGAGATCTGGTCGGCCCGCGCGCTCGACGGCGGACAGACGTACGAGGTCGGCCAGCAGGTCGACGTGGTCGAGATCGAAGGCGCGACGGCCATCGTCATCTGACGCCCCGTCAACCCGCCGCCGTCCGGCCTCACTCGGCCTCCCGCGGGCCCGGTGGACCGCCAACGGCCGCCCCTGGGCGCGCGATCCGGCGGATCGGGGGCGTCCGGTCACCGGAACGCCCCACGCACCGGGCGGCCGTCTGACAGACTCGACCGGAAAGATCTTCAAGTAGCCGGACAATCCTCCGATCGTCCGTCAACACCGAGGTACGAAGGGTACGGGGAGCCACGATGGAACCGATCATCATCGTCCTGATCATTCTGGTGGTGCTGGTCTTCATCGCCCTGATCAAGACCGTCCAAGTCATCCCGCAGGCGAGCGCGGCCATCGTCGAACGCTTCGGCCGCTACACCCGCACGCTGAACGCCGGCCTCAACATCGTCGTCCCGTTCATCGACTCGATCCGCAACCGCATCGACCTCCGCGAGCAGGTCGTGCCGTTCCCGCCGCAGCCCGTGATCACCCAGGACAACCTGGTGGTCAACATCGACACCGTCATCTACTACCAGGTCACCGACGCGCGCGCCGCTACCTACGAGGTCGCCAGCTACATCCAGGCGATCGAGCAGCTCACCGTCACCACCCTGCGCAACATCATCGGCGGCATGGACCTGGAGCGCACCCTCACCTCCCGCGAGGAGATCAACGCGGCCCTGCGCGGCGTCCTCGACGAGGCCACCGGCAAGTGGGGCATCCGCGTCAACCGCGTCGAGCTGAAGGCGATCGAGCCGCCCACCTCCATCCAGGACTCGATGGAGAAGCAGATGCGCGCCGACCGCGACAAGCGCGCCGCGATCCTCACCGCGGAAGGCATCCGGCAGTCCCAGATCCTCACCGCGGAGGGCGAGAAGCAGTCCGCGATCCTGCGCGCCGAGGGCGAGGCCAAGGCCGCGGCCCTGCGCGCCGAGGGCGAGGCCCAGGCCATCCGCACGGTCTTCGAGTCCATCCACGCGGGCGACCCCGACCAGAAGCTCCTGGCGTACCAGTACCTCCAGATGCTCCCGAAGATCGCCGAGGGCGACGCCAACAAGCTCTGGATCGTCCCCAGCGAGATCGGCGACGCCCTGAAGGGCCTCTCCGGCGCCTTCGGCAACTTCGGCGGACTCGGCGGCGGCGCCCAGCAGTCCCCCAAGGAACGTCGCGAGAACCCTCCGCTGGACTGAACGCGTACGGCCTGACGCGTACGGCCTGACGCGTACGGACTGACGCGTAGGGCTCGACACGCACGGCGTGCCCGAACGGCCGCGCCCCCAGCGGGGCGCGGCAACGGCGACGCGCGGTGACCGGACGCCGCAAGCCCGGCGGGAACCATCGGGGACACCGGCTAAGCGGCGGAGCGCCCCAACCACGCGGGCAGCGCGTCCTGTTCCTCCAGACCCAGCGCGAGCAGCATCGCGTCCGCCGGAGTCGGCTCGAACGGGTCCCGGAGCAACGGCATCCCCGCCTGCTCCGGTGTCCGGTCGGCCTTGCGATGATTGTCCTCCGCGCAGGAGGCCACGGTGTTCAACCAGGCGTCCGCGCCACCCTGCGACCTGGGCACCACATGGTCCACGGTCGTCGCCCGCCGGCCGCAGTACGCGCACCGGTGCCGGTCCCGGACCAGCACGCCCCGCCTCGACCACGGAGCGCGTCTTCGGAACGGCACGCGTACATACCGGCACAACCTGATCACCCGCGGCGCCGGAAGCTCCACGGCGGCCGCCCGCATCAGCAGTTCGGGGTGGGCCTGCTCGACGACGGCCTTGTCCTGGAGCACCAGGACCACCGCACGGTTCAGCGTCACCGTCGACAACGGCTCGAAGCTCGCGTTCAGCACCAACGTGTCGCGCATTGAGCCCACCTCCCCTACGCACCGGCCCACCCCCCTGGCGGGCTGGGATCAACTCTGGCCGGGTGCGCCGAGATGAACAACGCAATATCCACGCGTACCCGGGACTGCTGACACCAGCGGCGCTGCCGGAATCCTGCCCCGGCACAAAAATGCCCGCCTCTGATCACTTCCAAGACCAGAGGCGGGCAAAACGTCGCGTGAACGACGGACTTCGGTGGTTCCTCGCGGAATCCTCAGCTCTCGGCGGGAGCGGCGTACTCACCGATCAACCGCGCACGCGCGAGCGTATGGAACCGCAGATTGAATCCGACCACGGCCGGCGACGCGTCACTGTCCGGCCCCAGCTTCTCCTGGTCGACCGCGTACACCGTGAACACATAACGGTGGGCGGGGTCACCGGGCGGCGGGGCGGCGCCACCGAAATCCTTCGTCCCGTAGTCGTTGCGCACCTGTACGGCACCGGCGGGCAGCCCCACGAAGGAGCCGCTGCCCGCACCCGCGGGGAGCTCCGTCACCGACACCGGGATGTCGAACACGGTCCAGTGCCAGAACCCGCTGCCCGTCGGCGCGTCCGGGTCGAAGCACGACACCGCGAAACTGCGCGTCCCCTCCGGGAACCCCTCCCACCGCAACTGCGGCGAGGTGTTCCCGGCGGCGTGGACCTGGGCGTCCTTCAGTACCCCGCCCGGCTCGACGTCCTCGCTCACCAGCGTGAACGAGGGCACCGGCGGATGGAAGTCATGGGGAAGGGGCGGCCTCTTGGACTCGGACTCGGTCACCTCGGTACCTCCTGGCTCTGTACGTTCGACGACAACGCTGCGCGCCGAGCCTAGAACCAGTTGCGCTTGCCGCCGACCTCCGACAGCCACTGGTTCAGATAGGCGGACCAGTCGGTCCCCTGGAAGTCGTGCAGCCCCACCTTGAAGGAACGGAAGGTGTCGCTGCCCTCACTGAAGAGACCCGGCTTCTTGTCCATCTCCAGGATGACGTCCATCTCGCGGTCGTCCGCGACGAAGCTCAGCTCCACCTGGTTCAGCCCGTGGTACTGCTGCGGCGGGAGGAACTCGATCTCCTGGTAGAACGGCAGCTTCTGCCGCGTCCCCCGGATGTGACCGCGCTCCATGTCCGCGTTCTTGAAGCGGAACCCGAGCTGCGCGAACGCGTCCAGGATCGCCTGCTGCGCGGGCAGCGGGTGCACCTGGATGGGGTCCAGGTCACCGGAGTCCACCGCGCGCGCGATCTCCAGCTCGGTCGTCACCCCGATGTTCATCCCCCGCAGGTGCTGACCGCCGAAGTG